>JAMPHD010000026.1 GCA_023663635.1 Acetatifactor muris | reverse complement strand
TAGGGATTTATTCTCTGCTTCCTTTTTTGCCAACTTTAATTATACACTAACTTTTTCTTATACAATTTCCCTAAGTCAGCAGGCAGGTACATGAACACTATCGTCCTGTTTGCATAAGGCAGATCAGTATTTATCAATCAATACACCCTGTGCGCTCAACCCACCTGCATCCCATTTGTTTCAGTTCCTCTTCCATGTCCAATGACAATTCTGCAAATAAATCACTGGAGATTCCCGGCATCCCCGGTATCTCATAAAGCATATCTTTATAGGCAAATCGAGCCCCCGCAAATTTTACATGGCAATCCGGTGGCACGAAAGTTTCTTTTTCCCACTGTGCTTTCTCGCGCCATCTCAATATAAATTCCCTCAGCTCCGGTTCCAATGTTTCTATGGATTCTTTACTATATATCTTATATCGATGAAACCATGTGTCATTGTCAACCCACGCTACGGTTTCAAAATCAGGCCATCTCAACATCTGCAACGGAATATATTGGCTCTCATTCTCAGGTTTTGTATAAAGTACGGGCATTATTATTTCCTCCCTTCCATTTCCTTTATTATAAGGCCGCATCATTGCCGGGTCAACATTTTGTTTCAGCCTCCCGCCTTGGCATATTTACTGTACTTTTGCGGCTATCAGTTCCTTTAAAGTAACCGGCCTGTAGCCGTGCAGCATACAGCCCGCGTTATATGCCCGCTCTCTGGTCTTCATAAATTTCCATGTCGCGTCATGCCTGTTGTGTATATGCCCATGAATATGCAGAGTGCCCTTGTAGAACCCGTTCCACTCCGCCAAGGGGAAATGGCAGACACAGATCTGATACCCCTCATCGGACACATGCATCATCTTATCCACCCCTTCAAAATATTTCATGGCATTCTCATTATTCAGCAGTTTCGCGTCATGATTTCCGATCACAAGGTATTTCCGCCCGTGCAGCCGCGACAGATACCATTCCTCCGACCGCTCATTGCGATACGCAAAATCCCCCACTATATAGATCTCATCCTCCGCTCTCACCGTGTTGTTCCAAATATGTATCATCTCCCGGTCCATTTCTTCCACATCGGAAAAGGGCCGGTTATCAAATCTCAGTACATTTTTATGCCCAAAATGCGTATCCGCAATATAATATTTCATCTTATACCCCTGCGTGCTTTAACACGCGTACCAATCAATGAAACTATATCTTCTCACTGAATATATTCTTGTATCCCTCTCCGTAGATCTCCGTGGCGCTCGTGATGATCATGAACGCCTGCGGATCCTCCTCCTTCACGATCTCCTCCGCCTTCGGCGCGAGATTTTTGTGGAGCACGCACAGGATCACATTCTTCTCCCTGCCCGTGTAAGCGCCGCTGCCGCTCATATAAGTGACTCCGATGTCCAACTCCTCCAGGATCCGTCTCGTGATACTCTCATAATGGTCACTGATGATATAGATCATCTTCGCGCCATCCTTTCCGTACAGCACCAGATCCAACACCACGGAGGTCATGAACACCGCCAATCCGGCGTACAGCGCGCGGTCTATGTCCCGAAATACCAGCGCTGAAGTTGCCACCACGACGGCATCCAATGTCAAAAAGAGCGAGCCGGTCTTCATATAGGGCATTTTGCGCCGCAGAAGTTTCACCACGATATCCATGCCTCCGGTGGTAGCGCCGCTCTTGAACACCAGTCCCATGCCCACCGCTATGAGCGAACTGCCCACCAGCGCGGCCAGAAACAGATCGCCTGTCAGAGGCTCCAACCCGGACAGCACGTTCGTGGAGACGGATGTGACAAGGGTACAGTAGATGGTGGAAAGGATAAAGCGAAATCCAAATTTCCATGTGCCCACGGCCAATATGGGTATATTGAGGATCAGGATCCATGTGCCCGTCTCCACCGCCGTGAGACGGTTTAAAATGATGGAGATACCCGTCACTCCGCCGGGAGCCAGTGAGTTGGGATCGAGAAACAGGCTGACCCCCGCCGCGTAGATGACGGAGGCAACCGTCATACGCAGCAGATCCCACGCCCTGCGCATCGGTGTTTTCTTCTTCACATAGGGCTTTTGCGCCGCTTTTTCTCTGTCCACTGCCATTGCTCCTTCACGGAATAATTTCTGACGGATCTCTCGTCTTTTTAGTCTGTGCATACCGCGGCGGTTTCATCCCGATCATTTTCAATTCATTTCTTCTCTTCAATCGCCCGTCAGATATTGGTGCGGACCTGTTTGGGCTTGTAGCCTTCTTTCTCCAAGGCCGCCATGATCTTTTGCTTGTGATCCGTGCCGAATGCCTCCAAGGTGATGCGCAGTTCCACGGCCGCGTTGCGGTTGATGGAGACGAACTGATTGTGCTCGAGCTTGATCACATTGCCGTTTACGCCCGCAATGATGCCGGACACCCTGCACAGCTCACCCGGCTTGTCGGGGAGCAAAACGGACACGGTAAATATCCTGTCGCGCATGATCAGACCCTGCTGCACCACGGAGGACATGGTGATCACGTCCATATTGCCGCCGCTTAGGATGGACACCACCTTCTTGTCCGTGACGTTTAAGTGTTTTAAGGCCGCCACGGTCAGCAGTCCGGAATTTTCCACCACCATCTTGTGGTTCTCCACCATATCCAAAAATGCCACCACCAGTTCCTCGTCCTCCACGGTGATGATCTCATCCAGATTGGCCTGCAGATAGGGGAACAGTTTCACGCCGGGCGTCTTCACCGCCGTGCCGTCCGCGATGGTGCTGACGCCGGGCAGTGTGGTGACTTTGCCGTTTTTGAGGGATTCCTGCAGACAGTTGGCTCCCGCGGGCTCCACGCCGATCACGCGGATCTTGGGATTCAACAGTTTGGCCAATGTGGAGACGCCCGTCGCCAGTCCGCCGCCACCGATGGGAACCAGAATGCAGTCCACCAGAGGCAACTCCTTGAAGATCTCCATGGCGATGGTACCCTGTCCGGTGGCCACCGTCAGATCGTCAAAGGGATGGATGAAAGTATAGCCGTGCTCCTCCGCCAATTCATAGGCCTTGGCACAGGCCTCGTCATACACGTCTCCGTGCAACACCACCTCCGCGCCATAATTCTTCGTGCGGTTCACTTTCATGAGCGGCGTGGTGGTGGGCATCACGATGGTGGCCTTCGCCCCATAGCACTGCGCCGCATAGGCAACGCCCTGCGCGTGATTGCCGGCGGAGGCGGTGATCAGTCCCTTGGCTCTCTCCTCCTCCGTCAGGGTGCTCATCTTGTAGTAGGCGCCTCGCAGCTTGTATGCCCCCGTAAACTGCATGTTTTCAGGCTTTAAATAGACTTTGTTGCCGGTCTGTCTGCTGAAATGGTCACTGTAGACCAACTTGGTCTCCGAGGCCACCTGTTTTACAACCTCACATGCCTCCTCAAATTTGCCGAGTGTCAACATTTGTTCTTCCATGTCATTCTCCCTCCATGTCCACATCAAAAAGCGCGTTCACAAATTCATCCGGATTAAATTTCTGCAGATCTTCAATGGTCTCTCCCACGCCGATATACTTGACCGGCACATGCAGCTCGGACTGGATCGCCACGGCGATACCGCCCTTGGCCGTGCCGTCCATCTTGGTGAGTATGATGCCGGTGAGATTGGCCACATCTCCAAACTCCCGCGCCTGCACCAGCGCGTTCTGCCCCGTGGTGCCGTCCAACACGATCAGATTCTCCCGGTGCGCGTCCGGGAACTCCCGGTCTATAATGCGGTTCATCTTGCGCAGCTCCTCCATCAGATTCTTCTTGTTGTGAAGCCGCCCCGCCGTGTCGATCAAAAGCACGTCCACGCCCCGGGCCTTGGCCGCGCTCACCGCGTCATAGACCACACTGGCGGGATCCGCGCCCTCCGTGCCGCCGATCATGGGTACATCCGCCCTCCCCGCCCACTCGGCGAGCTGATCTCCGGCCGCCGCGCGGAAAGTGTCCGCCGCCGCGATCAAAACTTTTCTGCCCTGACTCTTCAGTTTGCCGGCAAGCTTTCCCACGGATGTGGTCTTGCCCACACCGTTCACGCCAATCACCATGATGATCGACTGTCTGTGTTCAAAATCATAGGCCTGCTCGTCCACCTGCATCTGTTCACGGATGCTGTCCACCAAAATCTGTCTGCAGTCCGCGGGCTCCTTGATATGCTGTTCCCGCACCTGTCTCTTCAGCCTGTCTATGATGGCCGCAGTGGCATTGACACCGATGTCCCCCATGATGAGGATCTCTTCCAACTCCTCGTAGAAATCCTCGTCAATGGAAGAAAAGCCGCTGAACACGGAATCCATGCCTCTGACGATGTTGTCTCTGGTCTTGGTCAGGCCTTCCTTCAGCCGTTTGAAAAAACCTTTCTTTTCCTCACTCATATCAGCACCTCTAGTCATCCAATTCCTTGTCGATCAGATTTACGCTCACCAGGGTGGAAACCCCCTTCTCCTGCATGGTGATGCCATAGAGCCGGTCCACCTGCTCCATGGTGCCTCTTCTGTGGGTGATGACGATGAACTGCGTATTCTTCGTCAGCTTATGTAGGTATTTGGCAAAGCGCCCCACATTGGAGTCGTCCAGTGCCGCCTCGATCTCGTCCAACAGGCAGAAAGGCGAAGGTTTCAGATTCTGGATGGCAAACAACAGCGCGATGGCCGTGAGCGCCTTCTCTCCTCCGGAGAGCTGCATCATGTTCTGCAGTTTCTTGCCGGGCGGTTGGGCGATGATCCGTATGCCCGCCTCCAGAATATCCTCATCCTCCATGAGCTCCAGAGTGCCCTTTCCGCCCCCGAAGAGCTCTTTGAACACCTTGTCAAACTCTTTCGTGATCTCCGCGAAACGCTCCGTAAACTGTTTGCGCATCGCAGTGTCCAATTCCACGATGATGCCCTCCAAGGTCTTCTCGGCCTCCACCAGGTCATCGTGCTGTGTCTTCATGAAAGTATAGCGCTCCATCAGATTCCGATAGTCCTCGATGGCGTTCACGTTCACATCTCCCAGACGCTTGATCTGATCCTTCAGGGCGGCCACATCCCTCTTCATGGCCGTCAGATCGGTCAGTTCCTCATTCCTGACGGAGGCGGCATCGCTCAGCGTGATCTCATATTCGTTCCACATGTAGTTGATCTGCGCGGTGATGGATTCCTCCAACTTCTCTTTCTGCGCGTTGAGACGATATACTTCCTTGTCCAGAGAGGTCATGTGCTCGGAGAGTTCCTCCCTGTTCTTGAAGAAATTCTTCCGGCCGGCTGACAGTTCCTCCTTCTTCGCAATGTCATCCTTCAATTTCTGTTCCGACTCATTCCGCACATCCTTTGAGACCATGATCGTCTTCTCGATCTCCCGGATATTGGACTCCTTCTCCTCCACGGCCTTGGCATTGTCCTCAAGAGCCTGAAGGATCTCGGCCAACTCACTCCTGAAACGCTCCGTCTCCCCGTTGATGCGGTCCACATTGGCCTGTTGGAAACTCTGGGTCTGCAGCATCTTCTCCACTTTCAGATCCCATTCGGCGACCTGCGCGGCGGCCTCCGCCTCCAGAACACGTTTTTGCTCCACTTCCTGCTGATATTGCAGGATCTGTTCCTGCGTCTCTTTTTCCAGATTCTCACTGTCCTGCAGTTCCCTGCGGATGCTCTCTTTGCCTGTAGCGATCTCGGATATCTTATCCCCGATCTCCTGCTCTTCCTGCTTGAGCAGCAGGGCGCCCTGCTGCTCTTCTTCCATGCGCTCTCTGGTCTGCTCAATGTTGAGTCTCGCCGTGTTCTGCTCAATGGATTTGCGCTGAATATCCGCCTTTAGGGCCTCCAATTCCATGCGGAGTTTATTTCTCCCGGCCTTGGTATCCGCGATCTCTTGGTTCGCGGTATCTATGGCCTTGGCCAAAGTTTTCACATGCCGCTCAAGTTCTTCTATCTCCCGCCTTCTGCTCAGGAGATTGCTGTTGTTTTTAAAAGCGCCGCCGCTGATGGCTCCGCCGGGCACCAGGAGTTCGCCGTCCAACGTCACCATGCGGATACCGTAATCGTACTTTGCGGCGATCTTCACCGCATTGTCCACATTGTCCACCACCACGATCCGTCCCAACATGGCCTTGGCCACATTTTGGTACTTTCGTTCGATATCCACCAGTTCATCGGCCATGCCGATGACACCCTTCTCCTTCAGAGACTCCGGATTCTTGAACTCCTGCGGGTGCGTGATACTGGTCAGTGGCAGGAAGGTGGCTCTTCCCAGACGATTGCGTTTCAGGTATTCGATCATCTTCTTGGCCGTGTTTTCATTGTCGGTGACGATATTTTGTATATTGCCCCCCAGAGCGATCTCTATGGCAGTCTCGTACTTTTTGTCCACCCGGATGATGTCCGCCACCACGCCGATGATCCCCTTCTCCCGGTCCTTCTGCTCCATCACTTTCTTGACGCTGCCGCCGTATCCCTCGTACCGCTCCGTCAGATTGGTGAGAGCCTCCAGTTTGGACTGCTCCATATGATAGGCCGCCTGATTCTCCCGCAGTTTGGCGTCCAGATTGGTAAGCCGTATGCGGATATCTCCCAATTCCCCGTTGGCGGCTGCCTCCTGCCCGTTCATCAGGCGCAGCGACTCCGTGATCTCCTCAAATTCCGTCTCCAACTGACGGATCTGCTCCTCTCTGGCCGCCTCGTCGGACTTGACCCGCAGCAGTCTGGAATTGAGTTCGGCTTTCCGGATGTTGATCTGCTCCATCATCGTGTCAAACCGCCCCATCTTGGACTTGATGGTGGCGCGCTGATTCAACTCTCCGATGATGATGTTCTTGCCGTTCTCGATCTTGTCGTTCAGCGCCTCTATATCCGCCTGTACCTTCTGCAGCGTCGCCTTCACGGAGTCCGCGGTTTCGGTGAGTTCCCGCACTCCGGCGTCAATGCTCTCCTTCTCCTCCAGAATGGCCTGCCGCTCCCGCTCATGTCCGTCGATCTCCTCCTGCAGAGCGCTCTTTCGGTTGTTCAGATGGGCCTCACTGCCTCTGGCCGAGTTGATCTGTTCCTTCAGGACATTGATCTCACCCTCCAGTTTGCCCTTTAAAAGTCCCGTGTCCGCCAGACTCTCCCGCTCGGCCTCAATGGCGGCATCCAGTTCCTCTATCTCGGCCTGAACGCGCTCATACTCCGCCTTTGCGCGCTCATATTTCTCCGTGGTCTCCTCCAGATCGCGCTCTGCGATACCGCACCTTTCTCCAACGGCATCGAGCTGTTCCCGGATGCGCCCGTTCTCCAACAGGAACACATTCACATCCAAAGTCTTCAGCTCTTCCCTTTTGCGCAGATATGTCTTGGCGGTCTCGGACTGTCTCTCCAAGGGTCCGGTCTGCTTATCCAACTCCGCCAAAATATCTGACACTCGTATCAGATTTTGTTTCTCGTTCTCCAGTTTCTGCTGGGCCGCCATCTTGCGGCGTTTGAATTTGACAATGCCCGCCGCCTCGTCAAAGAGTTCCCTCCGCTCCTCCGGCTTGCCGCTCAGGATCTTGTCGATCTGTCCCTGCCCGATGATGGAGTAGCCCTCCTTGCCGATACCCGTGTCATAAAAGAGCTCATTCACATCTTTCAACCGACACAATGTTCCGTTCAACAGATATTCACTTTCTCCGGAACGGTAGATCCGTCTCGCCACCGTCACCTCGTCATAATCCACCGCGAGCTGATGGTCGGAGTTGTCCAGAGTGATCGCCACATAGGCGTAGCTCAAAGGCTTTCTGGTCTCTGTGCCCGAGAAAATGACATCCTGCATGTTGGAGCCGCGCAACTGCTTGATCCGCTGTTCTCCCAACACCCAGCGCACGGCGTCCGCCACATTGCTCTTTCCGCTCCCGTTAGGGCCCACGATACCCGTGATGCCGTTGTGGAACTGAAACACTATTTTGTTGGCAAATGACTTAAATCCGTGTACTTCAATGCTTTTTAAATACATATCCCTGTTTCCTCAAAGAGAGCAAGGCCTCATAGGCCGCCTGTTGCTCTGCCGCTTTCTTTGTCCTTCCCGAGCCCCGCCCGAGACATTCATCCTCCATGATGACCTCCACCTCAAAAGTCTTGTGGTGCTCCGGGCCGCTCTCCCCCACCTGTTCATAGCGAAATTCCTTCTTCAGCACACCCTGGATCAACTCCTGCAGATGACTCTTGCTGTCATAAAATAACTGCTTGTCCTCCAGATCGGACAGAATAAACCTGTGGATGAAATCCGCGGCCGGCTCCATGCCGCCGTCCAGATAGATGGCACCGATCACCGCCTCCATGGCATCGGAAGTGATGCTCTCCCTCTCTCTTCCACCCGTGAGATCCTCTCCCCTGCCCAGACGCAGGAAACTGCCGAGCTCAATATCTCTGGCACAGAACGCGAGAGCCGGCTCACAGACCAAGGAGGCCCTGAGTTTGCTCAGCTCCCCTTCCGGAAGTTCCGCATGGGCATGGAACAGATACTCGCTGGACACCAGTTCCAACACCGCGTCCCCCAGAAACTCCAGTCTCTCATAATCCTGTGTCCTGTTGATCTTCTGCTCGTTGGTGAAGGAACTGTGCGTGAGCGCCTGTTTCAGCAACGCCATATCGCCAAAATGATACCCGATCCGATCTTCCAATGTCTTTAAATTGTATCCGTTCCGCATATTGCCTCGATTCCGGCGCAGATACGCCCATAAATGCCACACAAAAAAGTATTCCCAAATACGGGATTCGGGAATACCTGCAACCATCTGATTCTTTAGTTCACAGCGGCCTTGATCAGTTCCACCGCTTCCTCAACCGTTGTGATCTTCTCCGCCTTCTCCGCAGGAATCTCGATATCAAACTCTTCCTCAATTCCCATTATGATCTGGAAGACATCCAACGAATCCGCCCCCAGATCATCCATAAAGGTGGTCTCCGGAGTGATCTCCTCGGGATCCACGTTCAAGACCTCTGCAATTACTTTTTTCAGCTTTTCCAATTCCATATCTTCGTTCCTTCCTTCTTATGAATTTATACAATCTATGTTGTATTAACCCCGGCAATGACCGCCGGAGGTATGAACACCCGTCGCGTCAGTCCTGCGGGACGATCCTCTCCCGTATCTTATCGTTGATATGCTGTTCCTTGAAAGTCAGGCACTGGAGGATCGAATTCTTGATCTCCACGGCCTTGCTGCTCCCGTGGGTCTTGACCACCAAACCATTCAGGCCGAGCAGAGGCGCGCCGCCATACTGCTCCGTGTCAAAACTCTTCAGGGTCTTCTTGAGCGCCGGCTTGACCAGGAGCGCTCCGATCTTGCTGCGCAGGGAGGTCATCATGCCGCTCTTGACCTTCTTGATGAGCACACCGCCCACGCCCTCGTACATCTTGAGGATGACATTGCCCACAAAGGCCTCGCAGACCACAACGTCCACCGCTCCCGCGGGAATATCTCTCGCCTCCACGCTGCCCACAAAATTGATCTCCGGGCAGTTCTTCAGCAGCGGAAAGGTCTCCTTCACCAGAGCATTGCCCTTCTCCTCCTCCGCTCCGATATTTACAATGCCCACTCTGGGATTTTTAATTCCCATGACATTTTCCATATATACGCTGCCCATCTTGGCGAATTGTACCAGATGAGAAGGTCTGGCATCCACATTGGCCCCGCAGTCGATCAAAAGTGCCACGCCGTCCGCCGTTGGAATGAGCGGCGCAAGCGGCGGCCTCTCCACGCCTTTGATACGCCCCACGATCACCTGACCGCCCACGAGGACCGCCCCGGTGCTGCCGGCGGACACAAGCGCGTCGCAACTGCCGTCCTTCACCATATTCATGGCCTTCACGATGGAGGAATTCTTCTTCTTGCGGATCGCCATCACGGGAGGTTCCGCCATGTCGATCACTTCCTCCGCGTGAACGATCTCCACCTGCTCCGGATTGTAAGTGTATTTTTGAAGTTCCGCCGCCACAGCGGGTTCTCTTCCCACGAGGAACACCTTGATACGCTTGTCCGCGGCTATGGCTTCCACGGCCCCTTTGACGATCTCGCCGGGCGCGTTGTCGCCCCCCATGGCATCCACTGCAACATTTACCATCTCGGCCATTTTATCTCCCTTTCCGCGCATGTCCGCAACCGAACCCTGCGCTCTTTTCTACTATACTAGACCCCCTTATAAAAATCAAGTAGAAAAAAGAAAAAGGTTCTACCCTCTCGGATAAAACCTTTCCGCATCTCACCTATCCAAGTCAAAGCATGGAATCTCAGTCCACCTCAATGATTTGTTTCTTGTTGTAAGAGCCGCAGTTCTTGCATACTCTGTGAGGCAGGGTATATGAACCGCATTTGCTGCATCTCACCAGTGTGGGAGCGCTCATTTTCCAATTTGCTCTTCTCTTGTCTCTTCTGGCTTTGGAAGATTTATTCTTGGGACAAATAGACATCGTTACACCTCCTTATTCGCATCGAAAATATCTTGTATTGCCGCCATGCGGGGGTCGGGTACGAAAGTGTCGCATCCACATTCCCTCTCGTTCAGATTCTGCCCACAGACCGGGCACACGCCCTTGCAGTCCTCCCTGCACAGAATCTTCACAGGCCGGTTTACGATAATTTCATCATACACCAGAGTCTCCACATTCAACTGATAACCTTCCATGATCCTCAGGTCATCCGCGTCCGTTTCCTCGTCTTCAGCCACCGCGTCCGGCGCGTACACCGTCCGATCGATGAGAAGGTCCATGGCGACCGGCGTCTCCGCCAGACATCTGTCGCAGACCGCCGTAAAGGACAAATGACATTCTCCTTCCACGCGCGCCTTCCCCTCACCGATATTGGTCAAAGTCAATGCCACGGGAGATTTCTCCGCAACCTCAAAACTCCCCGCTCCGTCCGCGAAGGCGGTCATCTCCAACGGAAATTCACCTGTCACGACTTTTCCCTCAGTGGTCAATACATCCGACAAATTCACTAACATAGCGACTCCTGTGTCAATGTTCCTACCGCGTGCATTTTCACACACTAATTTAGTATACATATTGAGGGGAAGTTTGTCAACAACAAATTTGGGCAAACCTGCGGTATCGTTTCATCGCTATATTTTATCACTATAATAGTGGTTTTCCTTCAGCATATCCTTAATGGATCTGAATTTGCACTCACAAAGCTTTTCGCACAAAGCCAATACTTCATCATTCTTATAATCTTTTACATCATATCTTTGTATACCATCCTCAAGATGGAATAAAAAGACGACACCATCATCTGAAAGGTACTCATTCCAATATCCCAACTTTAAGTGTTGACTTATAAACTGTTCCCATTCATCAGCTTTTTCCTCCGGAAACGCGACACCATAATTATGTCCAAATTTTTCAATTATAAAGCCGCCATCCCTCAAAACAAGGATTTCATCGCCTATTCCCATAACATAAGAATAATACATATTTATATCCCTCCCTATCGCTTTGCTGCATAAACGACAACCTCATCTTTCTTTATCCGTTCAAGAAAACCGATATCATTTGATGTATCCGTGATCACATCCACATTTTTTCCAAATGCCATTTCAAGCTCGTCAATAAAGGCAGCTAATTGAAACAATGATTGTATTTTCCCCTTCGAAATGACAAAATCATAGTCACTCGTTTCTGTCGCTGTATTTTTTGCTCTTGATCCAAACAAGGCTACTCTGTCTGCGCCATATTTTTGCGCTATTGGAGTGACTAATTTTGATACATTTTCTATATCCGTCATCTTGCGCCTCCTCAATTTATGTCGGATGGCCGGTCGGCCGTTTCCTGCCACGAGTATGGACATATTATACCATGAGCACAGACCGCTCATGGCATTTATGGCCGGTCGGCCGTTTCCTGCCACGAGTATGGACACATTATATCACATGCTTTGGTATTTATCATTAAAAATATGATCCGGATTGAAACATAAAATCGGCCATGCTATAATTAAGAGCGGTAAATTTGAATTTGAGGAGGAAAATAACCATGCCCGGAAAATATGATTTCTTTTGGAATACGATAGAGTTATGTGATTGGGATAAAGAGGGGGATGATGATAAGGTGCTAAAACCTGTCGTTCAATATCTCTCAGAGCAGGATGACCCTATTATTTTCGAATTTGACGATCTGATGACAGAACTGTTATATCATTTGGATACCAAAAAGTTAGCGGAACAATGCGAAAAGATTGAACCGCTAATGTCTGACGACTCATTTTTATATTCCAGATGCGTTGCCCTGATAAACGGACCGGCTTATTATGAAAAGGTCAGGCGGGGGCAGGAAAAAAGCGTGTGGAACATGGAGTTTGAATCGTTACTCTATGTTCCACAAAAGGCGTGGGCGTTAAAGCATGAAAACCCGGTTGATGAGTATCCTCACACCTCTCCCTTGAGCTATGAAACCGGCAGCAATCAAGCCGGTTGGGAATAAACAGACCCGCCCCTTTCCTCACACCTTCGCCAC
The DNA here is from genome assembly GCA_023663635.1 of Acetatifactor muris. Taxonomy (GTDB): domain Bacteria; phylum Bacillota; class Clostridia; order Lachnospirales; family Lachnospiraceae; genus Acetatifactor; species Acetatifactor muris_A. The sequence goes on along the minus strand of JAMPHD010000026.1, from coordinate 26,870 downwards.
GGCCTCTTTCATGCTTTTCACATATTCATAAATATATTGATCCGCCGCGTCACCGTACTTCGCGATGATCTTCACAATGGCGCTGCCCACGATGGCGCCGTCCGACACGGCCGCCATCTTCTCCGCCTGCTCGGGCGTGCTGATCCCAAAACCGATGGCGCAGGGCGTGTCCGTCACGCTGCGGATGCTCTCCACCATGGACGCAAGATCCGTCCGAATCTCACTTCTGACCCCTGTGACCCCCATGGAGCTCACCACATAGATAAAGCCCTGTGCCTGTGCCGCAATGTTCCTGATCCGCTCATGAGAAGTGGGCGCGATCATGGAGATCAGATGCACATGATGCGCCGCCGCAGGTTCCTCCGCCTCCGCTTTCTCCTCATAGGGAAGATCCGGAATGATCACGGCATCCACATTAAGTTCCTCACATCTCGCAAAAAAGCGGTCATATCCGTAAAAGAACACGGGATTTAAATAGGTCATGAATGCCAGCGGAACATGGGAAGTCTCTCTGACCTTCCTCACGATCTCAAATACTCCTTCCGTGGTCATGCCGTTTTGGAGCGCACGGATATTGGCGTTCTGTATCACTTCGCCCTCCGCCACCGGGTCGGAGAAGGGAATGCCGATCTCGATCAGATCCGCCCCCGCCCTCTCCATCTCCAAAATATATCTGACACTACTGTCAGCGTTCGGGTCCCCCGCCGTCAGGAAACCGATAAAAGCCTTTTTATTAGGTGTTTGGAACACTTTGTCTATCGTGTTTACAAATTTGCCGTCTCTCAACTCAGTCATGAATTTCTATCCCCCTATATCTTGCGATTGCGGCCACATCCTTGTCACCCCGCCCCGAGATACAGATTATGATACTGCTGTCAGGACTGTAATTTTGCGCAATCTTTTTCACATATGCCACCGCATGGGCGCTCTCAATGGCGGGAATGATCCCCTCCGTCCTCGAGAGATACTCAAAGGCATCCACCGCCTCGTCATCGGTCACGGGCACATACCGCGCCCTGCCGGTGTCATGCAGATTGGCATGTTCCGGCCCGATGCCCGGGTAGTCCAATCCCGCCGATATGGAATAGACGGGAGCGATCTGCCCGTGTTCATCCTGACAAAAATAGGATTTCATCCCATGGAACACGCCCAATTTGCCGGTGGCGATGGTCGCCGCGGTGAGCGCGGTATCCACACCCTTTCCCGCCGCCTCACAGCCGATGAGCTCCACGCCCTCATCCGGAATAAAATGATAGAAGGCTCCCATGGCATTGCTGCCTCCGCCCACACAGGCCACCACCGCGGCGGGAAGTTTCCCCTCCGCCTCCAGGATCTGCGCTCTCGCCTCTCTGCTGATGACGCTCTGGAAATCCCTCACGATCATGGGGAAGGGATGGGGGCCCATGACCGATCCCAGACAATAATGGGTGTCATGTACCCGGTTGCTCCACTCTCTCATGGTCTCATTCACCGCGTCCTTCAGAGTCATGGTGCCGCTTAAGACAGGGTGTACCTTGGCCCCCAACAGTTCCATGCGATAGACGTTTAACGCCTGTCTGTCCGTGTCCTCCTTGCCCATGAAGACTTCGCACTCCATGCCCAAAAGCGCTGCCGCCGTGGCCGTGGCCACACCGTGCTGTCCCGCTCCCGTCTCCGCGATCAGTCTGGTCTTGCCCATCTTCTTGGCCAAAAGCGCCTGTCCCAACACATTGTTGATCTTGTGGGAACCGGTGTGATTTAAGTCCTCCCGTTTCAGATAAATCTTCGCGCCCCCCAGATCTCTTGTCATCTTCTCCGCGTAATAAAGCCTTGAGGGCCTCCCCGCGTATTCATTCAAAAGTTCTGTCAGCTCCCTCTGAAATTCCGGGTCTTTCACGGCGCTCTCATAAGCCTCCTCCAAGCGGAACAACTCATTCATCAATGTCTCCGAAATATATTGTCCGCCGTGTATGCCATAACGTCCTCTTCCCATCACTGTCTTCCTTTCCGTCTCGTCCTATTTCTTTTCGCCCGCCAGTTCCCGCAGCATGGCCGCCTTGTCCTCACTGCGCATCAGAGTCTCTCCGATCAGCACCGCATTTGTGCCGTTTTGCTCCAACGCGGCGATATCCGCCCGTGTCTTCATACCGCTCTCGGACACAAAGAGGATCTCCGGAGGCACCATCCGTCTGAGCCTGACGGAATTGCCGATATCCACGGTGAAATCTTTCAGATTCCGGTTGTTCACCCCGATGATCCGCGCGCCGGCTGTCAATGCCATCTCCACCTCCCGCTCATCGTGAGCCTCCACCAGAGCGGAGAGCCCCAGTTCCTCTGCGATCCCCATATACTCCTTAAGCTCCGCGGGAGAGAGGATCGCGCAGATGAGCAGCACCGCGTCCGCTCCGATCTCCTTGGCCTCCCAGATCATGTATTCGTCCACCGTAAAATCTTTCCTGAGCAGCGGGATACGCACCCTCCCGCGGATTGCTCTCAGATAGTCGTTGCTGCCCTTAAAATAATAGGGCTCCGTCAGCACGGATATGGCATCCGCTCCCGCTGCCTCATATTCCGCGGCGATCGCCTCATAGGGAAAATGCGGGGCGATCACCCCCTTGGAGGGGGAGGCCTGTTTGACCTCACAGATAAAGCTCATCTTCTCCCCGCCCAACGCGCGCGCAAAGGGGAACGGACGATCCGCCTCCCGGTGTATCGGCAATTCCCGCACCCGCGCGCGCAGCTCCTTTAAAGGTTCCTCAACTTTTCTCGCGCGTACGCGCTCTCTTGTCCGATCCGCAATCTCATCCAGAATCATATCCATTCCCTCTTTTTCAAGCCTTTTCAAGCCTTCTCAAGCCTTCTGAAACTTTCTCAGGCTTTTAAATCTTTCTCGTGCTTTTCAGGCCTTTGAATCTTTCTCAGGCATTGGTAAGCCGTATAAACTGCTCCAGTTTCTCCATGGCTTTACCACTGTCGATGGTCTCCGCCGCCAGTTTGACGCCGTCCGCTATGCTCGCGGCCCTGCCCGCCACATAGAGCGCCGCGCCGGCATTCAACAGCACCGCGTCCCTCTTGGGGCCTTTCTCGCCACGCAGGATCGCCCTCGTGATCTCGGCATTTTCCATGGGTGTTCCGCCCACCAGATCTTCCTTGCCGCAGCGGGACAGTCCCATCTGCTCCGGAGTGATCTCATATTTGCTGATCTTGCCGTCCGCAAGCTCACACACCGCGGTGGGACCCACGGCGGAGATCTCATCCAGTTTCTCCCGTCCGAACACCACCAGACCCTTCTTTATCCCCAAGCCGGACAGTACCTCTGCCATGGGCTCCAGGAGGGCCTCGTCATACACTCCCAACACGATGTAGGAGGGGTAGGCGGGATTGGTCAGGGGACCCAGAATATTGAAGATGGTCCGAATACCCAACTCCTTGCGGATGGGGCCCACATATTTCATGGCCGTGTGATACTTCTGGGCAAAGAGGAAACAGATCCCGATCTTCTCGATCACCTCTTTGCTCTTCTCCGGCCCGATGGTGATGTCCACTCCCAATGCCTCCAGACAGTCCGCGGCGCCGCTTTTGGAGCTGGCCGCGCGATTGCCGTGCTTGGACACGGGTACGCCCGCGGCGGCGATCACCAAAGACGCGGTGGTGGAAATATTGAACGAGTTGGAACCGTCTCCTCCCGTACCCACGATCTCCAGTGACTCCACATCCGCGTTTAATTTCAGCGCGTGGGAGCGCATGGCCTCCGCGGAGCCGCCGATCTCCGCTATGGTCTCCCCTTTCATGGAGAGAGCCGTGAGATACGCGCTCTTGAGCACATCCGATGCCTTCCCGCTCATGATCTCATTCATCACCGTCTTGGCCATCTCATATCCGATGTCTTCTCTTCTGCTCAGTTTCAGAACGGCCTCCTTGATATAATTCGGCTCCGCCGCCATATTGGCATTGTCCGGGCGGGCGCCTTCGGTCATTCTGCGTCCCAACAAAAAGTTCTCCATGACGCTCCTGCCCTCCGGCGTCAGCACGGATTCCGGATGAAACTGTACGCCATAGACGGGATATTCTCTGTGTTCCACCGCCATGATCTCCCCGTCCGCGGTGACAGCCGTGACCTTCAGACATTCCGGCATCGTTTGGGGATCCGCCGCCAGCGAGTGATATCTCGCAACGGTCACCCTGTGGTTCATGCCCTGAAACAAAACGCTCTCCGTGTCGGGAATGATGACGGACTGTTTGCCATGCATCAGCTCCCCCGCATAGGTGATCGTCGCCCCAAAGGCCTGACAGATGGCCTGATGTCCCAGACAGATGCCGAGGATCGGAATCTCTCCCGCGAATGCCCGAATGACATCCACACAGATCCCCGCGTCCTCAGGTCTTCCCGGCCCCGGGGACAGGATGATATAGTTCGGGGCAAGCTCCTTTATCTGCTCCACCGTACACTCGTCATTCCGGATGACCCGGATATCCGGATCCACGGAACCCACCAGTTGATATACATTATAGGAAAAACTGTCATAGTTATCGATCAAAAGTATCATGATATTACACCTCTCCTTCCTGTCTGTCCTGCTGCGCCAGTTCGATAGCCTTAGTCACCGCCGCCGCTTTTCTGATGCATTCCCTGTACTCGCTCTCGGGAATGCTGTCCGCCACGATCCCCGCTCCGGAGCGGATGAACACTTTGCCGTTTTTGGAAAAAGCCAATCGGATGGCGATACAGGTGTCCAGATCCCCGGTAAAGGACAGATAGCCGATGGCTCCACCGTAAATGCCCCGCTTATTCTGCTCCAGTTCATTGATGATCTCACAGGCTCTGAGTTTGGGCGCGCCCGACAGCGTCCCCGCCGGCAAAACGGCGTCCACGGCATCCAGCGCGTCCTTATCCTCCCTGATCCGACCGCTCACCATGGAGCCGATGTGCATCACATGGGAATAGCGCTCCACCGACATATACTTCTCCACCTGCACGGTCCCGATCACGCTGACTCTGCCGATGTCGTTTCTTCCCAGATCCACCAACATATTGTGTTCCGCCCGCTCCTTTTCATCCGCAAGGAGCTCCTTCGCCAACGCCTCATCCTCCGCCGCCGTCGCGCCCCGGGGTCTTGTGCCCGCCAGGGGGAAAGTGCTGAGTTTTCCGTCCGCCAGTTTCACCAATGTCTCGGGACTTGCGCCCGCGATCTCCCCGTCCGTCCCCGAGAAATAAAACATATACGGGGAGGGATTGACGGTGCGGAGCGCCCTGTAGGCATCCAACAGACTTCCCTCCATCTTAGCCTCCAGACGGTTGGACAGCACGATCTGGAAAGCGTCGCCCTCCCGTATATAATCCTTGCAGCGCTCCACCATTTTGCAGTAGGCGCTCTCATCAAAGAGAGGCTTAAACTCCGTCTCCACACGCAGCGGCACATGGGGTTCCTTCTCCCCCTTCAACAGGAGTTGTCGCATGTTCTCCAACTCCACCAATGCCCTGTTATAATGAATCTCCATATCATCCGTGGGAGCGTTGACGATCAGGATGATCTTCTGCCTGTAATGATCAAAGGCGATCACTTTTGAGAAGAGCATCAGATTCACGTCCGCGAACCCCTCCTCGTCCGCCGCGTCCAGTTTCAGGGTCGGCTCGCTGTACTTGATGTAATCGTAGGAAAAATATCCCACCAATCCCCCGGTGAAGGGCGGCAGTCCCGGGATCACGGGACTCTTGTTCTCCGTCAGCACATTGCGGATCAGTTCCCGTACATCCTCCGTGGCAGTCCTTGTGTTCATGGGCGATTTGACGGTGCTTGTTCCGTCGCGGCAGGTGATCTCCAACATCGGATTATAGCCCAAAAAGGAATAGCGCCCCCACTTGTTGTCCGCCTCCGCGCTCTCCAGAAGGTAGACATGTCTGCTGACCTTCTTTAATATCCTCAACACCTCAATGGGCGTGGTGCTGTCCGAGTAGATCTCACAGCTCACCGGGATCACACCATAACTGCCCTTTGCCGCCAGTTCTTTGCACTCCTCCAAACTTGGAATAACTTTCATGCTCTCTTCCTCCTAACTCAAAATTCGCGTTTTCTTTGTCTCATAACACCGGACAACAGGCTCCGCAAACTGCCCTCATGAAAAAAGTCCCTGACAGATAAATAAATATCTGTCAAGGACGGGTCATACTTCTCTTCCCGCGGTGCCACCTTGATTTACGATCGCTCGTACTCTCATGGGATACCAACATATCCCTGACCTCTCACGCGGGTCTTGCGTCGCAGGATACTCAAGTCCGATGCGCCCGCCTGATCGGCCGACCGTTCGCTCTCTTTCATTGCGCCCTCCGTGGTCCATTTGACAATCTGCGTTTCCAACCTTTCTCAGCCTCCGGTCTCTCTGTAAGTGCACGAATTGCCTTTATCTCCACATCTATGGTTTACCGCTTATGAATTTTCTATATAATAGCGCATTCTTTCACAAATGTCAATAACTCTGATGCAAAAATTTAAAGAATCTTCTGCTCCCAACTCTGCAGGATCTCCTCGCAGGTGTCCACATCGATCTCCTCCACCGCCTCCTTCAGGCGCGCGAAGAATTCTTTCTGGTCCTCCATGTAACAATAGTGGTTCATTCTGCGGATCACTTCCTCCATGCCGTCCATGTCCAGATCGTCCAGAGCCGTTCGCATCTCCACAAAACACTCCCGCAACACATTTAAGGACATCTCTTCCTTATCCTCTTCGGCCTCAACCTCCTCCACACAGAAAGGTTCGAGTACAGACAGATACGCCAGATACTGTTGCAACATCTCATCCGTACAGCGATGTATGGTGGCGGAATCTCTCGCGTTGCCGGCGCGTTCCAAGGCCGCCGCCTTCTCGGACAGTTCCATTGCGCCGATCTGCTTGGAGGCGCTCTTCAGCGCGTGAACCTCTATGGTGTAGCCGGGCCAATCCTCCTGCTCCTCCATGGATTTGATCAGTTTCGCCTTCTTCTCGATGGAGTTGTAATACACTTTGAGCACCGTCCAAAACAGGGATTCTCCTCCCAATACTTTCAACGCGAAGGCCGTGTCCAGATCGCCCACTTTGATGTCGGTCTTCTTGTGGATGCCCGATGCCTCTCCGGGCATATTGTGCACCTTTGTGATCTTCTCAACGGGAAGCCATTGTTTTACTTTGGATACTAACATCCGAATCTCAATGGGCTTGGCCACAAAGTCATTCATGCCCTCACGGCAGAACATCTCCTTGGTCCCCTCCACCGCGTTGGCAGTCAGCGCGATGATGGGCACGTCATTGTATTCCGGGTGAAATCTGCGGATGATATGTGTGGTCTCCACACCGTCCAATTCCGGCATCATATGATCCATGAAGATAATATCGTAATGCGCCCCCGCGATCATATCGATGGCCTCCTTGCCGCCGGTGGCCGCGTCGATCTGCATCTTGAGCGGCTCCAACAGTCCCTCCGCCACCGTCAGATTGACCGCGTTGTCGTCCACGATGAGGATCCTCGCGTCCGGAGCGATAAAGTCAAACTCGGAAGTCTCCTCGCTCTCACCCGTGTGCAACTCCTCCCCGTTAAATACCATGGCTATGTTCATGGAGAAAAGCGGCTTTTTCATCACGAGCAGATTGGGCACCGTATAACTCACATGGTCATAGAACTCCGTCAAAAGAATGGCCGTGACCTGCGGATTACTCCACACAAACGCCTCCACTTCGGGCAAAAACATGGGATGTTCAATAAAGATAAAGATCCGTCTGCCCTCCGGCAATGTCTCCAAATCCTTCACGGATGTCAGCACTTTGTGCTCCACACCCAATTTGTCAAAATCCGCGTACAGCCCCTCTTTCAGATAGGGATTGGCGATCAGTCCGGCCGCCAGAACGGACTTCGAATCCTTCACGCTGACACAGGGGGTTGCGTCCGTAATCTCTTGCGGCAGATGAAAGCGGAATTTACTGCCCTTTTCATACTCGCTCTCCACGCTTATATCGCCGCCCATCAGAGTCAAAAGCTGCTTGGAGATGGCAAGGCCGAGACCCGTTCCCTCAATGTTGCGGTTTCTCTTGCTGTCCAACTGCTGAAAGGACTGGAACAATCGATCCAGATCCTCCTCCTTGATGCCGATTCCCGTGTCCTCCACCGTAAAATACAGTTCGATCCGGTCGGGCGCCGTATTTTCATAGTCGATCCTGACAGTGACACTGCCGGCAGAGGTAAACTTGGCCGCATTGTTGGCAATGTTTAAGAGTACCTGCTTGATGCGAATGCTGTCGCCCACCATCCTGTTGGGCAGATTCGGGTTCACATCCAACACCAGTTCCACATCCTTGCCCTTCAGTCTCGTCATGATGATATTGGCCACGTCACAGATGATGGACATGGGCTCATATTCCGCCTCGACAATATCCATCTTGCCGGATTCTATCTTGGAAAAATCCAATATGTCGTTGATGATCGTGAGCAAAGCCTTGCCCGCCGTCTTGATCTGATTGATATAAGATCTGGCGGCCGGGGTCATCTCCTCCCTGAGCGCCATCTCCGCCATACCGATCACCGCGTTCATGGGCGTTCTGATCTCATGGCTCATATTGGCGAGAAAATCCGATTTCATATGACCGGATTTCTCAAGTTCGATATTGGCCTGCCAGACGAGATAATTGTTGTAGGCCATTCCCGACAGTACATTGGCCATGGTGGAAAGGAAACTGGCCGCGTTGTCGATCTTCTCCCGGCTCGTTATATTTACCCTGCCCGCCGCCGCCAGATACTCCTCGGGATCTATGCCAAGCTCCTCCGCGATCGCTCTAATCTTGTCCAGATCGGGTTTCTTCACCAGGACCTGCCCGCCGATAAAACATCCCACCAACCGGCCGTCCGCCATGATCGGCGCGGCATAATCGATGAGTCCCGCATGACAGTAATAACTCGTGGATCTGCCCGTCTTTAAGGCCAACTCCGCTCCCTGCCTGTCACACTGCGAGCACCTCGCGCAGCCGAGCTCGGAAGTTCTGGTATATTTCATGCAAAAATCGGAAAATCCCGATCCCACCGTCACCGCGTTGCCGGCCGCGTCCGTGGTGAGCGACGCCATACCGGTCATCTCGGAAAAGGCGTCCTGTATTTTCTGTAAAGTCTCCACTTCGATCAGGTCACTTAACTTCAGATCATCCACTATACTCATGCACAATCCTCCCCGATATATGTGATCTATCCGATGTTATTATGAATGGCCTCCAACAGTTTATCCCTGTCGATGGGTTTCACCAGATATCCCTGCGGTCTGAGGGACAGAGCCTCCTGAATCTTGCCCCGGTCCGTGACGCCTGTCAGAAACACCACCGGCACATCCTTCGTGCTCTCGGCGGCCCGCAATTTCTTCAGGACGGCGGGGCCATTCTCCTCCGGCATCTCAAAATCCAACAAAATGATGTCCGTGGTCTTGCGCTCCAGGAATTTCATGGCGATCTTGCCGTTTACCGCCGTGGCCACATCGTACTCGTCATGGAGCTGCTCCTTGATCGTCTTGAGCATCATGGGATCATCGTCTACGACTAACACATGCTTGCGCGAAGGCGGAGGTATCGCCGCCTCCAACTCGGATAAGATCTGCAGCGTGTCTTCCATATTCTCCGCGAAAGGCTGTTTCCTGTTGGCGATCTCCCGCTCCTCCAGAAAATCCATCAGTTTGTCATGGATGGCTCCGGCGGACAGCGGCCTGTACAGGATCAGATCCGGCTCCGTGGTCACATTCCGCAGGAAATCTTCGCAATCCGCCTTGGTGCCGATCAGCACGGTGGGAATCCCCAACCTGTCCAACCGATGCTGCACTCCCTGCTCCTGCGACATGGGATCCTGCTCCTCATGGTTGGCGCAGTACACAAACACATCCGGCACCAGATAATTGATATGCTGCAGAATATCCATATAGCGGGTGGAGGATGAGAGCACGTCAAAATCCTCCGTCATCCTGGTGAAAAAATCGTCCATCACCGACTTGTTCTTACCTGCGATCAAAACTTTATATTTCATGGCACTTCTCCTTTTACTGCTGAATCCATTATAGTATTTTATCGGCAAAAGGTAAAGTATTTTATCATCTCGTGATCTTGAGATAGAGCTCGTTGATGCCCTCGTAAAATCCCAATGTCACCACCGTGCTGCCATCTTCCGTCCCGCCGAAACGGTATTTCTTGAAATAGGGCGTGTTCTCCAACAGCGGATTGTCGGAGTCATACTCCTCCGGAGCCGACAGTTCCATGTATTCCGCCCATGAATCTATCATCTGCCCGGGATCCATGTCCTGCCAGGTAGTGCCCGTGCGCACATAGAACTCATACAGTCTGCCCGTTTCGGCATCGATATAGGCGTCCAGCATACGCCCCGTCTTGTCCGCGTTCCGCTTATCCGTGGACATGCTCACCTTCCAGACGGACACATTGTTGCGCGGCTCCAACACATCAATGGCGGAATAGAGCACCGCGCTGTAGCCGGAGGCCGTCACCTCTTTCACCTCATCCGGAAGAATGCCCCGCTCCTGCAGATCCTGCAGTTGTTCGTTACAGACCCGGAAGATATCCTCCTCCGTGATCTCCTTGTCGGAGGGCCCCTGCCTGTTCACCACAAAGGCATAGGTCCCCGAAATCTCCTCGTAGTTCAAACTGTCCGCGTCAGTCTGCAGAATACTGCTGCGCTCACTGCGGGGCTCGCTCTGACTGTTCAGACATTTGGCCAGAATGTAGAGTCTCTCATTGCTTCCCAATGAGTAGCGATATCCCTCTCCCGCTTCCTCCAAAGGCTCCGCGGTCACCTGATTGAGAGTCGTCTTGTCCCGATAGGTGGATATGGCCTCCGGCCCCCACAGGACAAAGATCAACAACACCGCCGTTCCCGGGAGTATCAATATATTGCGCCATTTCTGTCCCATTTTCTCACCCCTCCCGCAGATCCGGCAGCAGGAAACCGATACAGCTGCCCTCGCCCAATTCGCTCTCTATCACCAGTTCGCTCCCGTGCAGTTTCAGTATTTCCGCACACAAGGCCAACCCGAGCCCTGCGCCGTTTCGCTGGCGCGAGCGGGACTTGTCAACCATATAGAAAGCCTCCGTGATCTTGCGGCACTCGTCCTTGGGGATTCCCACCCCATAATCCTTCACCGCGAACCAATAGCCCTGCTCCCGCCTCTCTCCGATCACTTCCACGGCGCTGCCCGGCTCCGATGCCTTGCAGGCATTGTCCACCAGATTGATGAGCACGGTCTTCATCAGATTCTGTTCCACGCGCACCGTGCCGGGATCATAGTCAAAAGAAAACCGCATGTCCGTGTCCGTATAAACCCCATACATCTCCCTCAGATATTCAAATAATACTTTCACGTCCACATTCTGCATCTCCACTTCTCCCCTGCGGGTCACGATCAGATCCAGAAGTCTGAAGGACATGGTCTCAAGACGCTTGCCCTCCGTATAAATGTAATTGGCCGACAGAAAAGCTTTCTCCTCGTCCAGTTTATGGGAGCGCAACAGATCCGCGTAACCGATGATGGCTGTCAGCGGCGTCTTGAGCTCATGGGAAAAGGCAGCGATAAATTCCTCTCTGGACTGCACTTCCTCCTCCAACTTGTGAATGTTCTCCTCTAAGGCATTGGCCATCTGATTGAAATCTTTCGTGAGCTGTCCCAGCTCGTCATTGCTGACAAGTTTCGCGCGGTAGCCGTAATCCCCATGGGTCATCGCCTTGGTGGCGCGGGTCAAAAGCCGTATGGGGCCGGTCAGCCAAAAAGAGATGAGCAGCATGGCCAGAGAACTGCATACCAACATGGCTAAAGTCACCTTTCGGTACACCGCGAACCCCTGCGCGCGCTCCTCAAACACATCCGTCACATCCTTCATGGTCTCCAGACAGATCACGCGGTCCAGAGCGTTGATGACCGTCCCTGTCTGCACATAATAATGCCCGTCCTCCAAGATCACCTGCCAGATACGGTTCTCCGCGTCCATCTGCTCCAGAAAATCCGTATCCTCCACAAAGCCCACACCGGCATAGAGAGGTCTGCGCTCCTCATCGGAGAGTCTGATCAGCCTGTCGCTGTCCGATCCCCCCGCCTCCAGATTCCTGCCGATCTGCTCGATGGTATTGTCCTGAAGCACATCGTATTTGGACGGGATATTCAGCGCCGCCGTCTCGAAGGCAAACTGCAGGATGCTGCTCTCGTTCATGGCCTGCTCCACCTCGCGCTCCATGGAGGTGTCAAACACATAGTTCACAAAAAGGAATCCGCTGATACCGAGCGCAGCCGCCATGGTTATGATCGTCGTCAATAAGATTTTGTAGGAAAATTTCATAGTTTGTCCGTTCCGCCTCCCCTGAGGCAATTGATGAGAAATACGCGCCGTCTCCGGCCCGGATCCGCAAATCGGATATCAGTCTCAGATCTCCAACCTGTAGCCGACCTTGTACACCGCCACCAGATTCTTCTCCCATCCCATCTTCCTGCGCAGTCTCTGCACATGAAGTTCCAGTGTGCGGCTGTCCGGGATATACTCATCGCCCCACACCTTCTCGTACAATGTCTCCTTGAACAGCGCCACATTCTTGTTTTGGATGAACAGCACCAGAAGACCGTATTCTTTGTTGGTGAGCACCACGGGCTGTCCGGCGCGCGTCACCTTCCGGGCCTCCGTGTCCACCACTATATCCCCCGCCTGCAGATTCTTCTTGGTCTTGTTGAAACGCCGCAGCACCACTTCCACTCTGGCCACCAGTTCCACCACGTCGAAGGGTTTTACCAGATAATCCTCCGCGCCCAGCCGAAGACCTTTCACTCTGTCCTTCACCTCATGCTTGGCCGTGATGAAGATCACCGGAACTTTCATCGGTCTGATGTATTCCATGATGTCATAGCCGTCCGCCCCGGGCAGCATGATATCCAGAAGCACCAGGTCAAAATTCTCTTTCTCGATCAGATCAATGGCCTGCAGACCGTCCTGCACCGCCTTGCATTGGTATCCGGCCGCGGTCAGATTGATGTCTATCAGATCACAGATCGGTTTCTCATCGTCCACTATCAATATTTTAATCATATCTCTCATCCTTTGCCGTCACCGATTCGAGCTCTGATACGCCCCAACCCCAATAGGCCCGTATCTCATTGACCACATCCTCCACCGTGCCGTCCTCACGATAGGGATGATCCCGCACAAACTCCACATCCGTGTCAAATCCCCCGGTCCGCTGATAGTAAATGGAATACTGCCCCTTCACGATCAGTTCTCCGTTCTCGCCCTCAGTGCTGTAGCGGGCCACCACCAACAGATCCTTCATCCCGTCTCCGTCCAGATCCCTGCCACTGCTGGTCCCCCTGAGAGAATACAGATTGTCATAGTCTCCCATGGGCTGAAAACTCCAGACGATGTCTCCCTGTTCGTTGATCATGTAGATCATAAATATGTCATAGTCCGCCATGGAAAAGACCCCCGGCAGAACCTTGAGCTTGCCCAGTTTCTCGTAATTGCGCCAATAACTCTGCTCCTTGATCACCGCAAAACCGTTCTCCAGAAGCTCACTCTCCGTAGTGGCCGTGTAGAGAAATTCCGCGGATTGTCCGTCCCGCACGAAAGAGCGTATGCACTTGGCGCTCCTGTTCATGTCAAAACGATTGATCTTGTCATTGATCCGCCAGTCCCGATAGAAGGATACTTCCTCCTTCTCCGCGTCCTGAAACAGTACTTCCCCCACCTTGTAGGTCTTGCCGGCATAGGCGCCCTCATCATTGACACATCCCGCGATCAGTATGATATCCATGAGATCATCCCCGTTCAGATCCTGAAAGGCCACGGAGATCATGTCCGTGATGGGCTGCTCCAGACATCCCGATATCACATAATTGCATTCCAACTGATTGGTCTTGTAGACGATATTGCCCTCCGCGTCCGCCAGAAACACCGCCGCGCGGTGACAATCCCTCTCTATGGCCGTGAAGAATCGGACCGTGGGCACCTGCTGCAGTGTCACCGCGTCCTCCTCCCCGATCCGATAGGGCTGTTCCGGGCGCACCACCTCTGCGGGCAGCATCTCCGTCAGCGTCTCATCTCCCTCCGGGACGACCGCCATGTGAGATACAAGCGGTATATCGAAGACATGTTTCTCCACCACTTCATAACCCCGGTCCCCGATATCCTCTATGGTGGCAATGGACTCGAAACGTCGTTCATAGGCCTGATAAGCCGTCAGCACATCCCCCGCTCCCATCGCGGTGCAGGGAAACGCTCCGACAAGTCCCGCCGCGCACAACAGCGCGGACAGGCAGACAGCCGGGTATCTGCCCGCCGCTTTCCTTCGCGTATGTACTTTGGGATCGGTGGCGCCATGCCTTCCCATAAGGTCTCTCATCCGGGAAATCCTCCATCCGTAAACTTCCTTTAAAGTATAACATCGACGGTTCGGAAGCTCAATTCCTTTTGACGAAAAATGCAAAATGATGCAGATTTGATGCACAAAAATGCCCCGGTCGCCGCCTGCGGGAGGCAACGCCGGGGACATATGTTCAAAGAGATTTTACGACCTTGAAGATCACACCAGGCGCACCGTCTCTCTTGCAATGGCAAGCTCTTCGTTGGTGGGGATCACCATGACGGTGGTCTTGCTGTCGGGGGTAGAGATGGCGATATCCTCGCCTCTCTTGCCATTGGCAGCCGGATCTATGGTCACACCCAGATAGCCCAGATATTCGCATACCATGCTTCTGACAAGGGCCGCGTTCTCGCCCACGCCGGCGGTAAAGCAGATCACGTCCACGCCGTTCATGGCAGCCACATAGGAACCGATGTATTTTGCCACACGGTAGCAATAGGTCTTCAGCGTTCTGGTGGCATTTTGATCGCCGTTGTTGTGGCCCTGCTCCAGATCGCGGAAATCGGAGGAGAGATTGTCGGACAGTCCCAACACGCCGGACTTCTTGTTCAGCACCGCCATGATCTCATCCACGGACTTGTTCTCCTTGTGGGCGATAAACTCCATGATGGCGGGATCGATATCGCCGGAGCGCGTACCCATGATGAGTCCCTCAAGGGGCGTCAGACCCATGGAGGTATCCACGCATTTGCCGTTCTTTACGGCGGAGATGCTCGCGCCGTTGCCCAGATGGCAGACAATGATCTTCATATCCTCGTAATTTCGGCCCAATACCTCTGCGGCCTTCTTGGACACATAGGAATGACTGGTCCCGTGGAAACCGTAGCGTCTGATCTTGTACTTCTTGTAATATTCATAGGGAAGGCCGTACATGTAAGCCTCCTCGGGCATGGTCTGATGGAACGCGGTGTCGAACACTGCCACCATGGGCGTATTGGGCATCAGTTTCTTGCAGGCGTTGATGCCGATGATGTTGGCGGGGTTGTGCAGGGGCGCCAGATCATTGCACTCCTCAATGGCCGCCATCACCTCGTCGGTGATCAGAGTGGAGGCCGCAAACTTCTCGCCTCCGTGTACCACCCGATGTCCCACGGCGCCGATCTCGTCCAAGCTCTTCACCACGCCGGTCTTCTCATTGGTCAGAGCCTCCAACACCAGTCTGATGGCCTCCGTGTGATCCGGCATGGGGGTCACGGTCAGCTCCTTCTCCCCGCCCGCGGGCGCATAGGTGATCTGGCTGCCGTCGATGCCGATCCTCTCACAGAGTCCCTTGGCGAGACACTGCTCCGTATCGGAGTTGATGACCTGATATTTCAGTGAAGAACTTCCGCAATTGATAACTAATATATTCATGATTATCGATTCCTTTCCGTTTGATTATACCAACTGTGCCTGCACCGCCGTCAGCGCCACAACGCCGACGATATCCTGCCAGGAACAGCCTCTGGACAGATCGTTCACGGGTTTGGCGATTCCCTGAAGCATGGGACCGTAAGCCTCCGCCCCACCCAGTCTCTGCACCAGTTTGTAGCCGATATTGCCCGCGTCCAGATTGGGGAAGATCAAAATATTGGCGTTGCCGCCCACGGGACTTCCGGGCGCCTTGGACTTGGCCACGGAAGGAACCAAAGCCGCGTCAAGCTGCAGCTCGCCGTCGAGCACCAGATTGGGATACTGCTCATGGGCGATCCGGGTTGCCTCCACAACCTTATCCACCAGAGCGTGCTTTGCGCTGCCGCGGGTAGAGTGGCTCAGCATTGCAATCACGGGTTTCGGGCCCACCAGAGCCTTAAAGCTTCTGGAGGAAGAATCGGCGATCGCGGCCAGTTCCTCCGCGGTGGGATCCTGATTCAGACCGCAGTCCGCAAACAGGAACGCGCCGTTCTCACCCATCTCCTTGAACTGTGTATCCATGACAAAAAACGCGGATACAAGCTTTACGCCGGGCGCGGTCTTCAAAATCTGCAGCGCGGGTCTCAAGGTGTCCGCAGTGGAGTGACATGCACCGGCCACCATACCGTCCGCGTCATTGGCCTTCACCATCACTATGCCAAAAGTCAGATAATCCTTTAAGAGGATCTCTCTGGCGGCCTCGGGAGTCATACCCTTCGCCTTTCTGGTCTCATACAAGAGATTCACATAACCGTCCAGTTTGTCGGTGGTCTTGGGATTGATGACCTGCACGCCGGTGAGATCGACCTCCAACCATCCGGCACCATCCATGATCTTCTCCTCATCGCCGACCATGATGATGTTGGCAATTCCTTCCTCCATCAGCTTGGCTGCGGCCAGCAATGTTCTTTTGTCATTGGACTCCGGCAATACGATTGTCTTTTTGTCGAGCCTCGCTCTCTCTTTGATCTTATCAATGTATGACATCTGCGTTTCTCCTTTCCGTGAAACAAATTTTTTAAAACATCTTAACAAACTCAGACATTTGTATTATACTAAATTTGTAAATATTTAACAAGACATAATGTGTGTTTCTCATATGTTATTTTTTTAACGACGCCGGGGCCGGACTCGCCGATCCGAGCAGGCACCCACCGCCAACCGGGAGAAGATTTTATGAAGAAGACAGACAATTCCCATACCCCTTTCACGGTAAACGGCATCGTCGCCGAGTACAATCCGTTCCACAACGGTCATCACCATCAGCTGCGGGACGCTCTCAGCCATACCGGCGCGGACTATACCGTTGTGATCATGAGCGGCAATTTCATGCAGCGCGGCACTCCCGCGCTTTTGGACAAGTATAAGCGGACGGAGATGGCTCTTCGCTGCGGCGCGGATCTGGTGTTGGAGCTGCCGGCTCTCTATTCCGCCTCCAGCGCGGAATATTTTGCCACCGGAGCCGTGGCGCTCTTGGACAAGCTGGGCGTGGTGGATCATCTGTGCTTTGGCAGCGAGTGCAACAATCTCGAGATCCTGCAAAAGATCGCCGACATCCTCTGTGAGGAGCCGGAGGGCTATGTCACTCTGCTGAAACAAAATCTCAAACGCGGTTACTCCTATCCCATCGCCCGCACTACGGCATTGATGCAATTTCAGCCGGAGCTGAGCGGCAGCCGGGATGTGCTCTCCTTTCCCAACAATATTCTGGGAATCGAGTATCTCAAGGCTCTGCGGCGCAGAGAGAGCTCCATTAAAGCTCACACCACTCTGCGCAACTCCAACCATCACTCCCGTATGCCGGAGGAGCAGTTCAGTTCCTCTCTGGCCCTCAGACAGGCCATTCTTGAGCACAGGGATCCGTCCATGCTGGCATCGCAGATGCCGAAGGACGCATATGAGATCCTTGAGACTGCTCTGGCTTCCGGAACGCCTCTGCAGCTCGATGATCTGTCCGCGCAGCTGCTCTACAAACTGGCCACGGAGGCGGACATGGGCTATGCCTCCTATCTGGATGTGTCGCCGGATCTCTCCGACCGCATCCGCAACCGTTTGTATGAGTATACCTCCTTCAGCGGTTTCTGCGATCTGTTGAAGACCAAGGACATGACCTACACCCGCATCAGCCGGTGCCTGATGCATATCCTGTTGGACATCAGGAATACCGACATGGAACTGTATCGTCAGGCCGATTACATAAAATACGCGCGGGTTCTGGGTTTCCGCCGGGACGCGGAGGCGCTGCTCACCGCCATAAAGCAAAACAGCACCATCCCCCTGCTGACCAAGCTGGCGGACGCGAAAGAGATCTTAGACCGCCAGGGCCTGTTCATGTTGCACAAAGAGCTTCGCATAAACGCCGTCTATGAGAGCGCTGCCGCCATCAAATCCGGCCGCCCCATGAACAACGAATACCGAAGCCCTCTTGTCATTATCTCCTAATATCGCGGGCCATATCAGAACCCGCGATCGTCTCTAATTCTTAAAGCTGTGGATCGGGGCCGGAATCCTTCCGCCCCGGTTTACGAAAGTCTCACAGGAGAACGGGTTCACGGGCATGACGGGGGCATAGCCCAACAGTCCGCCGAACTCCACTTTCTCTCCAACCCCTTTGCCGATCACGGGAATGACGCGCACCGCCGTGGTCTTCTGATTGACCATGCCGATGGCCATCTCATCCGCAATGATGCCGGAGATGGCGCTTGCCTTCGTGTCGCCCGGAATGGCGATCATATCCAGTCCCACGGAACACACACAGGTCATTGCCTCCAGTTTCTCAAGGGTCAAAGCCCCCGCCGTCACCGCGTCGATCATGCCCTGATCCTCGCTGACGGGGATGAACGCGCCGCTCAATCCCCCCACATAGGAAGACGCCATGACGCCGCCTTTCTTCACCTGATCGTTTAAGAGCGCCAACGCCGCCGTGGTACCCGGCGCGCCGGCATACTCCAGTCCGATCTCACACAGGATGTCCGCCACGCTGTCCCCGATAGCCGGCGTGGGCGCCAGAGACAGATCCACGATGCCGAAGGGCACACCCAACATCCGGGAGGCCTCCTGCGCCACCAACTGTCCCACTCTCGTCACTTTGAACGCGGTCTTCTTGATGGTCTCACACAACACTTCAAAATTCTCGCCGCGCACTTTCTCCAATGCATTCTTCACCACCCCCGGACCGCTGACGCCCACATTGATGATCTTGTCCGCCTCGGTCACGCCGTGGAAAGCGCCCGCCATGAACGGATTGTCGTCCGGCGCATTACAGAACACCACCAATTTGGCGCAGCCCAGAGAGTCCTGATCTCTCGTGCGCTCCGCGGTCTCCCGGATGATCTCTCCCATGAGTTTCACCGCGTCCATATTGATCCCGGTGCGGGTGGATCCGAGATTTACGGAACCGCACACCCTCTCCGTGGTTGACAGCGCCAGGGGGATGGAGCGGATCAACAGTTCATCCGCCGGGGTCATGCCCTTGCTCACCAACGCGGAGTATCCGCCGATAAAATTCACACCCACCTCATGGGCCACATCGTCCAACACCTTCGCGAGATAGGCGAAATCCTCTTCCGTCCTGCAGGCCGCGCCGCCCACCAAAGCCATAGGAGTCACGGAGATCCGCTTGTTCACGATGGGTATGCCGAACTCTCCCGAGATCTCCTCCCCGACCTTCACCAGATCGCAGGCAGCCTCATAGATCTTGCGATGTATCTTTTCCCCCAACACATGCAGATTCGAGTCAATGCAGTCCAACAGGCTGATCCCCAGAGTGATGGTGCGCACATCCAGATTTTCCTTCTCTATCATCTCGTTAGTTTCCAACACTTCATACTGATTGATCATGATAAATTCAGTCCTCCTCAGATCCTGTGCATCTTGTCAAAGATTTCTTCCTTCTGGCATTTGATGACCACTCCGATCTCCTCGCCCAATGCCGCCAGTTCATTCGTCATATCGCCGAACACCTTGGCCGATCCGTTGGTGTCCACGATCATCATCATGTTAAAATAATCCTGTACGATGGTCTGGGAAATGTCCAGGATATTGATCCCGTTCTCCGCCAGATAGGTGCATACCTTGGCAATGATGCCCACCGTATCCTTGCCCACCACTGTGATGATTGTCTTTTTCATATCGCTCTCCTCTTACCCTTTTTGATTTAAACACCGCGAAAATCCGGAATCCGCAATGCCTGTCTTCCGCCGCGCGACCTGCAGATGCCCGCCCCCGTCACGCGATCCGGATCTCCTGCGTGGGCTCGTCTCTCTTGGCCACCTGCATAAAGAAATCATTGGCGTTATAGGGATTGTCGCCCAGAGTGATCTCCATCCGCACCGCCTCATACGCAAGCTCCGGCAGATTGTTTTCCCTGCTCAGATGTCCCAGAAGAATCGCCTGCAGTCCGTCGTGCAGCACGCGGCTTAAGAGTCTCCCGGAATTCTCGTTGGACAGATGCCCCTTGTCGCTGAGAATGCGCTGTTTGAGATAATAGGGATAAGCCCCCACCTGCAGCATGTTCACATCGTGATTGGCCTCCAACAAAAGCGCGTCCATGCCCCGCAGACAGTCCACCGTATAATCGGTAAAATGTCCCAGATCCGTGCAGATCGCCACCTTTTTGCGCCCGTAGGACACCCGATAGGCCACCGGTTGGGCCGCGTCATGGGAGATCTTCATGGGATTGACGGTGAGATCCTTTATCACCAGTTTCTCATCCTCCCTGACCTCATGGAACAGGGACTCATTGATCCTGCCCACGGACTCCATGTTCCGGATGGCCTCTATGGTCCCTCGCGTGGCATAGATGGGGATTCCGTATTTGCGCGCCATCACTCCCAATCCGTTGATATGATCCGCGTGTTCATGGGTCACCAGAATGCCGTCTATGTCCTCTCCGGTCAGTCCGAGCAGATTCAGTCCGCTCTCCGTTCTCTTGCCGCTGATGCCCACATCCACCAACAGATGCGTGGCATCACTCCCCACATAAATACAGTTTCCGCTGCTCCCGCTGGCGATACTGCACAGTCTCATGATCTCTTCCCGCTTTCTTCCCAATAAATTTCAATGACGTCCCCGTCCGCCAGGGCCTCCATATAGTCCGCATTATGCCCGTTCAACCGGGTCATGATCGTCCTGCCCCGGGAGTCCTTTAAATCAAAATCAATATAGTCGAAGACATCCACGAACACATACTCGTCCTTGCCGCCGAGCGTGACCAACTGCCCGTTTACCATCACCTTCATCTCGCGTCCGCCGACCGCCTTGCCCCGCGGGGAATCCGCCTCCGCGGGTTGAACGGCCGCATTTGCGCTTGCCGTCCCGGAAACACTCTCACCGCCGTCCGCCCCGGTCTCCTCGTAAATATCCGTCCCTGCCCTTTCATAAGTCTCCGGCTCAGCCGCATCCTCCTCATCGGCCGGCAAAGACGCGTAAGACCAAGGATCCGCGTTCATGTCCCAACTCACCGTGAAATTCTCATATACCTTGGTGTCCGGTCTCGCGGGAGTGTCGTTCACCCTGATATCCCCTCCCAGAGGCACGTCCAAAAATCCTGCCACCTCCGACACGGTATAATAATTCTGCACCCGTATGGAATCGCCCTCGCGGACCATGTAAAACTCATTTTCCCTGACACCGTTTACCTCCGCCGTCTTAGGCAGCTCCATCCTGTTCCCGTTGACATAGACATGGAGCTGCTCGGCCAGTTCGGGAAGCCTGCCCAATTCCTGCGTCCCCTCCTCCCCTCTGGTGGAGGCCGTCACCCCGATGATATCGCCGCTGTGGATCTGTGTATGTAAGTCCGCGGGATCGCCGTTTAATTTGATGACTGCCGCCTCTCCCCGACTTCCCAGTGTCATGCGGCTCTTGCCATTGACCGTATAAGTCAACGCATCGCCCCTCTTGGGGAAGAGATCCTCGTTGGTAAACTGGGCCTGCATGGCCGTATCCGCCACGGTCAGATGGCCATTGTCATAGAGTTTCATCCTGTCGCCGTTGAACTCCACGAAGATAAAATTGTTGCTCTGCTCATAGAAACTCAGACAGATGCCGATGGGAGTCACCATCAGGGAATCCTGTCTGGCATCCTCCGTCTCGAACACAATGTTCTGCATCACCTCTCTGCCCCGGATCGCCACACGCTCTCTGGCGATCCCCAGATCATCGGCAAGGGCCTCCGTGTAACCGGAGATCACGCCGCCTCCGCCCACCACGAACACTGCGCTGACAGGCTTATCGCCATTTAATTCCCGGATACACAGCGCCACCCTGTGCGTCATGTCCGCCACCGCGTCCTTCAGAAGTTCCGCCACCTCTTTGGCCCCGATCACCTGTGAGAGTCCCATGATGTCCTGATATTCGATCAGCTCCGCCTCTCCGGAGCGCCTTTTGATCATCTCCGCAGTCTCAAAATCCACCAGACAATGCTGCACGATCAGCTCCGTGAGACTGTCTCCGGCCACGGGGATCATCCCATAGGCGGTGATCGTCCCCTCTCTCGTGATGGAGATATCGCTGGTGCCCGCTCCCACGTCCACCAGAGCCATATTCAGCATTCGGAACTTCTCGGGAATGGCCACCTGTATGGCGGCAATGGGCTCCAATGTCAGATTCACCACATGCAGCCCCGCCAGTTCCACCGCCTTGTAGAGACCGTCCACCACATCGTCCGGCAGGAATGTCGCGATCAGATCCGCAGCGATGGTCTTGGCCTTATGTCCCTCCAGATTGCCGATCTGATAGCCGTTCATATAATAGCGCATGGGCGTATATCCCACACAGTAAAATTTCATATCCGTGTCATTGGTCTTCTGAAATTCTTCATATGCCAATTCCACTCCCATGGTGGACAGGGCATAGATATCTTCGTCCCCGATCTCCTTCTCGCTCTCAAAGGTCTGTTCCGCCGTGATGGTGACGGTGCGAAGCACACGTCCCGCAGCCGCTATACAGACCTCGGTGAGGCTCCGGTTCAGATCTTCCTCCAACTGTCTTTTGACGGCGTTTATGGTCTCTCCCACCTTGTTGATATCATGAATCTGTCCGTCCAACATGGCCCTGGTCTCATGTTCCCTGACGCGCTGCGCCAACACATGGAATTTATTTCCGTTCAGATATCCCACCGTGCCCACAATACTGCGCGTTCCAATGTCCAGGCCGAATACCAGTTGTCCCTGATTTTCCCTGATTTCACCTAATCCCGCCATGAGAAACCCTCCAGTTTTTGATCTATTTGGCGGTAACCGTCCGCCGGTTCACCGCTGTTGTCTATCACAAAATCACAATGTTGCAGAAACTGCTCATCCGTGAGCTGACTGCCCATGATACCCGCAATGCGCTCAGGATCATATCCCCTGTCGTTTTGAAGGCGCGCCCTGCGGGTCTCTTCATCCGCGCGGACATACCAGAGCTCGTCCACCCACTCCTCATATCCCGCCTCGATCAAAAGCGCCGCCTCCACAAAGAACAACTCCACTTCGGGATTCCGTTCGGCCTCCGCCAGCCTGTCCGCAAGATACCGCCTCACCGCCGGATGCACGATGGCATTTACCTGTTCCAGAATACGGGCATCCTTGAAGATCCGCCGCGCCATGGCATTTCTGTCGATCTCTCCGTCCGCGTCCAATATCTCCTCCCCGAGCAGTTCCGCCAACGCGGCATGACATGCCGTTCCCTTCCGTTGGACCAACCGGGCCACCTCGTCCGCCAGCCAAACCTCACAGAGATAGTGCTCTCGGATATAGGACAGGATCATTGATTTGCCGGCGCCTATGCCGCCCGTTATGCCGATAAAGCGCATATCTCCTCCTACCCGGCCTATTACTTGGCCTCATACCAGTTGGCGCCGGTGTGCACATCCACCTCTAACGTCACGGCCAACTCTGCCGCCGACTTCATATTCTCCGTCAGGATCTCCCGCACCTGTTCCACCTCATCCTCCGCCGTCTCGATCAACAGCTCGTCGTGCACCTGAAGGATCAATTTGGACCGAAGACCCGAACGGCGCAATGCCTCCCAAACCTTTATCATCGCGATCTTGATGATGTCCGCGGCCGTCCCCTGAATGGGGGAATTCATGGCCACCCGCTCCCCGAACGAGCGCTGCATGAAATTGGAGGAGGCAAGCTCGGGCACGGGACGTCTTCTGTGGAACATGGTGACGGCGTACCCCTTCTCCTTCGCGTCACGCACCAAGGTGTCCAAAAAGGTCTTGATCCCGGGATAAGTGGCAAAATACTGTTCGATATATTCCGCGGCCTCCCCACGGCTGATGCTCAGATCCTGGCTGAGGCCAAAGGAGCTGATGCCGTACACGATCCCGAAATTTACCGCCTTGGCGTTGCGCCTCTGCAGATCCGTCACCTCCTCAAAGGGGGTGTGAAACACCTTGGAGGCCGTGATGCGGTGAATGTCCTCATCCATGTGATAGGCCTCGATCAACTGCTCATCCCCGGACATATGCGCCAACACCCTCAGCTCGATCTGGGAGTAATCCGCGTCCATGAACACGAAACCCTCCCTCGGCACGAACACTTTCCGCAGCTGCTTGCCCAACTCCGTCCGGGTGGGTATGTTCTGCAGATTGGGCTCCGTGGAGCTGATGCGCCCCGTGGCCGTGATGGTCTGGTTAAAATTGCTGTGAATGCGGCCGTCTTCCCCTATGCACACGGCCAATCCGTCCGCATAGGTGGATTTTAACTTCACCAGCCCCCTGTACTCCAGAATATCTTTCACAATGGGATGATCTTCGGAGAGTTTCTCCAACACATCCGCCGCCGTGGAATAACCCGTCTTGGTCTTCTTTCCCCCGGGCAGTTTCAGCCGTTCAAACAGGATCTCACCCAACTGTTTGGGGGAATTGATATTGAATTGCTCTCCCGCCTGCCGGTGGATGGATTCCTCCAGTTCCTCAATCCGCCCCACCAAAGCCTCACCGTAGGCGCGCAACTCTTCTTTGCGGACCTCAATACCCTCCTGCTCCATATCGTAGAGCACCAGAGACAGCGGCATCTCCACCTCGCGCATCAGGCTGTCCATGGAGACATCGGCAAGCTTTTGCTCCAAAATATCCGCCGCCGCGAGCGACACGAGCGCGCCATAGCCGCAGTAAGCCATGCACTGCCCGGGAATCTCCGCCAATGCGTCGGCAATTTTTCGTTTGCCCAAAAGTTCCGCCCTCCCCAGGATCATCATGCCCAAATGCTCCGCGGCGACGGACTCTATATCGTAGTCATTCTTCAGCGGATTTAAGAGATATGCCCCGATCAGCACGTCAAAATACCGCTCCGTGCCGTCCGTGGACAAAAAGCCGTACTCCCGCTTGATGTCGAAAGTGGCAATCCGCGTGCGGGCCGAGAGACCCCGCAAGATCTGCCGCACCTCCCCCGTCTCATCCGTCTCCTCTTTCACATCCTCAAACAGAGAGAGCTGCCCTTCCGCCGGCTCCTGACGGACGGGAACATAGAAAAATGTTTCCTCCGCCCCGAGACTGATGGCGACTCCCAACAATCTCCCGTCTTCCTGCAGCGCGTACAGTCCGACCCTCGAAAGTTTCTCCGCTCTCTGCGCCAGGGCCTTAAGCTCCCGCAGATTGGCAATCCGCGCGAAACTCTCCGCTGGATCGCTCTCAGCAGCCCGGTTCGTCCGGTCAAAGCGCCCCAACATATTTTTGAATTCCAATTTCTTAAAAAGGGTATATGCCTGCGGCGTATAGTAATCCCCCGTCCGCGCGGCCTCGTAATCCGGCTCCAACTCACAGTCGGTCCGGATGGTGGCCAGAGTCCGGCTGAGCTCAGCCAGATCCTTATGTTCTTTCAGGGACTCTCTGATGGCGTTCTTGGATACCTCCTCCACATGGGCATACAGATTGTCGAGGGAGCCGTACTGCGCGATCAGCGCCGTCGCCGTCTTCTCTCCCACCTTGGGCACGCCCGGGATATTGTCCGCCGTATCTCCCATCAGGGCTTTCACATCGATAAACTGCTCAGGCGTCACCTGATAGGCGCGCAGCACATCCGCGGCATAGTAATCCTCCACCTCCGTGCCGTTTCTCTTTGTCTTGGGAATCCGGATCTTGATATGTTCCGAGGCGATCTGCAGAAGATCCCTGTCCCCGGACACCAGAGACACCTCCAGGCCGTCCCTCTCCGCCTTCTTGGCCAAGGTGCCCAGAATGTCGTCCGCCTCCAGTCCCGCCTGCTCCACGATCACCACATTCATGGCCTGCAGGACTTCCTTCATCACCGGCACCTGCTCCCTGAGCTCCTCCGGCATGGGCTTTCTCGTGCCCTTATAGTCTTTGTACATCTCATGCCGGAAAGTGGGGGCATGGACATCAAAGGCCACCGCCAGATACTCCGGCTGCTCTTCCTCCAGAATCTTGAACATGATATTCAAAAATCCAAAGATGGCGTTGGTGTGCAGACCTTCCGCATTGCTCAGATCCGGAACGCCGTAAAATGCTCTGTTTAAAATACTGTGGCCATCTATCAAGACAATCTTTTCCATAATCTTACTCCGACAGACTGCTCCTTCCCACATCTCATGTCCTTATTTGAAATACAAATGTTCCCTCACAGCAGTACCCAGATCACAAAACCGATGATCCCCGCAATGACCAATGTCTCAAGCCCCGCTCCCAGATACAGAAAAAGAGAGTGAAATTTCACCCTGTTTTGGGCCTCCTCAATGCGACCGTCCAACTCGCTCTGCAGATCAAAGGCGCCGCCCTCCTCCAGACGCTGCAACCCTTCCGTCACCAGGAATTGTATCGTCAGTTCCTCGCGGCACTCATCACAGCTCTCCATATGCTCACAAAACTTTTTGAGTGTGAGAAAATCCATCTTCTGCCCCAAGAACTCCGGGATCAGATGCTCAAATTCCTTACAAGTCATACCGCCACCCTGAAACACCTCAGAATAAATGCACATATATTATATACTATACAACAATTCAGACAAAAAATAAATAAAAAAAAGGCAATAAAATATCTTGCCAAGAAAAGTAATCTATGTTAGAATATTTTTTGTCGCTACAAGCAAGACTTTGCCGGCGTGTCGGAATGGCAGACGAGGCAGACTCAAAATCTGTTGTGGGCAACC
>JAMPHD010000025.1 GCA_023663635.1 Acetatifactor muris | reverse complement strand
AAACCTTTTCAGAAATAACAATTCCTAAAACCACTTTCATATTACCCTTAAATTCATTCAATTCCATACAGTCTCCTCCGACTCTCTGTCCCGGGGAAAAAGGATCCTGCAGATAAAGCGCCCCTCCTCCCAGGCGTATTGGCAGATCCCACCGTATTTCTCCACGATCTGCTCCACAATGCCAAGTCCCAGTCCATGATGTCCGCTCTTGGTGGAGGACATCCGGTTATTGCGGATCCTGCGCTCCTTCTCCGCCCGGTTGCTGACCACCAATGTCCGAAAATGCTCCTGTCTGCCTCCCACGACCAGAATATCCGGCTCCTTCTCTTCCAGAGAGGCATCATACGCATTGTCCAGCAGATTTGACAAAAGGGAACACACCTCCATGGGTTTTAGCTCATCCATCCACGGGAAAGTCCCCTCACACACAAAGGGAATCCCACTCTCCTGCGCCCTCTTTCGCTGATTGGCCAACACGATGTCCGCAGCCTGATTCCCGGTAAATTCCAACTGCCCGATCCGGTCCGTCTTCTCCAACAGAGAATCCAGATAGGACTCCATTTTGCCCTTCTGATTGCTCTCCTGCAGACTCTGCAGCATCTGCAGATGCCCCCGCAGATCATGGCGCAGGGCGCGGATATCCCGATTTTCATCCCGATACTGCTCCAAATAGGCGAGCTGACATCGAATGTAATCCTCCTCCTGCCGGATCAGTACATCCAGTCTCGCCGCCCTCCGCAGCGTGACCAGATGCCACAGATATGCCCCCAGAGCCAACAAAAAGAAGAACAGACAACTGCCGTTTAACAGCAGCTGCGCCGTCCCCTCATAATGCACCCGTATCACGGCGATCACCATCAGCATAAATATCTCGAAGAAAAAGAACAGCCCAAATCCCATGAGTTCCACCGGGCGCAGCGTCAATGTGATCCCACGTTTCTTAAGCATCACATAGAGCGCCGTCAACACAAAGCAGATCAGCAGATCCACCCCCAACAGATCCGCGCCATAGGATTCCAACACCGCGGGAACCGGCAACGACACCATGCTGCGCACCATCATCACGGGGATGATGGACAGCACCACATATAACATAAAGGCGGGCAGGATCAATATACTCTCCCACACCTTTCTCTCCCCCATCAGCCACACGATCAACAGCATGGCCGCGGGAATGCCCCAAGGCAGGTCAAAGTACATACTCACAAGACAGAACCCGAACGCAATGCCGCCTATGCATGCCACTCTGCGTTTCGTGAGCGCGAATTTCTCCGCGAAAAAGATGCGGTATGCCATAAATATCTGGTAAAACGCCAACATGTCCAACAGGCTGCCGAATATCATATGTACCGCCGTTTCCATCCTCCAATATCCTCCACTCTCAGGCAAGGCAGCGCGCCAATGCCTCCTGCAACTCTCTCTGCTGTCTGCGGCTCACGGACAAAACATCGCCGTTGTCCAAGGCCACGCTTCCCGGTTTCACCAGAGTGACCCGCTCCAGATTGACCAATTGATTCCTGTTTACGCGCGCGAATTTTCCCTTCGGCAGATTGGAGGCAAACTCCTTGAGACTCTGCATCAGCAGGATGCGTTTCTCGGCGCCCTGCTCCTCACACAGCCGAATGCTCAAATACCTCCCATGCACCTCCACATACACAATATCCCGCCCGGAGATGACCCTGTCTCCGTCAAAGGCGGCCACCAGAAATTTTCCGCTGCTCTGCGCTTTCCGCTCCAATTCCCCGGCCGCATCCGCCAAAGTCCGATCCAACGCATCCTGCGTCACGGGTTTCATGAGATAGCGGAACACGCCGCACTCGTAGCCCTCCGGCGCGTACTCCAGGTAATTGGTCACAATGATCAGAAGGACCTGCTCCTCCCCAAGCCGTCTGCACAACTCCATGCCGGACGTTCCCTCCTCCATGACGATATCCGTCACGACCACATCAAAACGAACGCCCCCGGTCCAATCCGCTAAAAGTGATTCGGCATCGAAGTAAAGAGTGATCTCCCGCTCCGATGCCTCCATCATGGCTTTCAGTCGCAAAGCCGTTTCCTTTTCATCCTCACATATCGCAATCTTCATCCTCTGTCCCTCTCGGCAAACTTGTCGGTCGGCCGGATGCCGCTGCCATTCATGGTGCCATCGCGCAGTGCGCGCACAAAAATCTGCGATTTTTGTGCTCACGGGCTTTCGCCCTATACATCCGCAATCTGAAAAAATTGTCAGCAAGCTGCCATTTTTTCATCTTACGGATGCGCACTGCTCATTGCCATCGTGTATATCTTACCATAAACCTGACCATATTAACAGAGGGAATCTTTTTTTCAGGCTTCGCTCGCTCCCGCCTTTTGGAACAGGCTCTTAAATTTGGAGGACAGCCCGCACAGCTTATCATACAGATCAAAGGTGATCTCCGTGGAGGGCGCCGCCTGCATATAAGAGCACACCATACATACCATGGTATAACTGTCCATGACGGCGGATTTGACGATCAGCACGATCATCATGGTCAGCATGATCGACACAAAAAACACGCCGAGTCCGGGCATCCCCAGGAGTCCCAGAGCGCCCATTGTCACAAGAAACAGCAAAAGTCCCGCGACAATAGAGACGATGAGAGAGACGAACGCCGTTTTTAGGGCATCCTTTAAGACAGTCTTCCAGTTTTGAAAATAGATCACCACGCCGTCCGCCGCGCTCTTGAAGGCCGACTGCTCTTCTTTATAAAAAGTATAGGCCAGACAGCACTCGTCCACATTGCCGAGCGCGATATTCACAAAGGACTTCGCGAAAGATACCACCGATTCCATTCCAGGGATCTTGCCCAAGACATTCCCCACAACATCCAGCCCGTTATTGATCTGGTTCACCGCGCCGGACACCAGACGGTCCACCGCAAAATAAGCCGCCGCGGTGGCAAATTTTTTCTTCACCATATTGATGCCGTACTCGAAAGAATTTTCCGGCAGACTGCCTGTCGTCACCAGAGCAGTGACCACCGCTATATGTCCCGCCTTCAGCAGATATCCGAGATAATACTGTGAGATCCCCACAGCCGCCACGGACAGACAGAACCATATCATCAACGCGTACACGGCCACCACACCGTTTTGGTCCAATGCGGAGACAGCCATTAAGATCAGTCCCAACACAAGGGAAAAGGCTATGGCGCACCCGCCCAGAGCAAGTTTCATCCACACGAATTTGATCGTTTGCTTAAATGCTTCATTTGCTTTCATTTTAAAACCCCTTTCATAAGTAAAGATTTGCTAGAGCGATTTGATCTCTATCTCACAATTTTTCCGTTGGGCCATTTCCAGCGCATGGAGAAAGATCGTCAGGAAATCACTTCCGTCACTCGTCACAAAATAATTGGACAGATCCGTGATCCTCTCGCTGATCCTGCTGCCCCAGGGCGGCTGTTTGGACAGATCCTCTATATCCCATATCACTTGGTCAGGGGCGTGGTCACGCAATTCCTCCGTAATGACCCCCAATTCCTCCAATGCTGCCGCTATGTGCTCTGCACATGCCTTCCCCTGATACAGTTCCTTCATGATGACCGGAAAA
Organism: Acetatifactor muris; assembly: GCA_023663635.1. Classification (GTDB taxonomy): domain Bacteria; phylum Bacillota; class Clostridia; order Lachnospirales; family Lachnospiraceae; genus Acetatifactor; species Acetatifactor muris_A. The sequence goes on along the minus strand of JAMPHD010000025.1, from coordinate 38,733 downwards.
CGACTGCCCCAATTCCCGTCTTCCAGGCGATATGCCACGGTGGAAAAGAAGGAATGCAGGAAATCCCCCTGACCTATCTGATACCAATAAAAGCTGACTTTAAATCCGACCGCCATATGCTCCTCCCATGATCCTTTGACCCTATGGATCCAATTTACGGTTCCATGCTATACTTTCCATCTTATGGGCGGGAACGCGTAAAGTCAATGCGCAAAAGCACGAGCGGTTTTTATTATGTCATAAACGGGTTCCCCGCCGCTCCAAATTCCGGTATAATGAATGAGAAAATATCCGGACCGGCTGCCCGAACCGACTGCCCGGCCCGGAACCTATACACCCGTAGAATGGAGAATGAGAATGTACGAATGTCCGAACTGCGGTGGGAATCTGAAATTTGACATCCCATCCCAACAACTGTCCTGCGCCTACTGTGAATCCAAATTCGATCCTTATTCCATCCAAAAAGAGACGGACACCGTGGAGGGCGATTTATTTGAGGCCAATGTGTTCAGTTGCCCGCAATGCGGCGCGGAGATGATCTGCGACGCCAATGACGCCACCTCTTTCTGCAGCTACTGCGGCTCCTCCAATATCCTGTCGAGCCGTATCAGCCGTGAGAAACGTCCCCAATTCATCATCCCTTTCCGGATCACCAAGGAGGACTGCAAGAAAGCCTATCAGGCCCGAATGAAGAAAGCTTTCTTCGCGCCGAAGGAACTCAGGGATCCCAAGTATATCGACAGTTTCCGCGGCATCTATATGCCCTATTGGAGCTATCGTCTCTCCCAACAGGGGCGGATCCTCTTGCACGGTCAGACCGAAAAGCGAAAGGGCGACTATGTCTACAAAGACCACTATAATCTGAGCGCCGATCTGGACGCCGGCTATGCGGGCTACACCTGTGACGCCTCCTCCGGATTTTCCGACAATATCAGCAGGGCTTTGGGCCCCTACAAGGTGGTCGATCAGATCCAAAACTTTACGCCTTCCTTCCTCAGCGGTTTCTATGCGGAGACGGCGGATCTCAGGCCGGGAGTATATCTCAGGGAAGCCGAGATTGCGGTCTCGAACATCACCATGGATCATCTGAAAAAGGAGCCCTTCTTCCAAAAATACGGCCTGCAGTCTCCCTCCGAGCACGATCGGGTGCAAATGCTGTATACCCGATGTGACGGGGAGGACAGCGCCATGTTCCCGGTCTGGTTTATGTCCTGGCGCAACAAAGACCGCATCGCCTACGCCACGGTGAACGGCCAGAACGGCAAAGTCGTGACGGATATGCCGGTGGACCCCAAGCGTTTCTTTGGGAGTTCCCTCTTAGCCGCCATTCCCATCTTCTTAGTCCTGAATCTGTTCTTCACCCTGCGCCCCGCGATACTGCTGACATGCAGCGCGTTCCTCGCGGTGGCCGCGGCTTTCCTCTACAGGCGGGAGCTGGCCAACATCCTGGCCATTGAGACCTATGCGGACGACAGGGGAATGCAGGTCAAAAAGCCGCAGTCCGGCAATCCCAAGGAGAAAGTCAAAAAGTCGGACTCCCTCACATTCGGCAAACTGTTTTCCACCTGTGTGGTGGCCTTAGTGATATTGATATCGCTGCAGACCATAAATATGGCTGAACCCGCCATATGGGTGGGCGCCATCATCGCCATGATCGTCCTGTGCGCGGATGTGCGGAAAGAACACCGAAAATTGAAAGGAATCAATGGCGGAGCGGGGGCAATGCTCGCCATGGCAGCGTTGGGCATCGGCGCCATCGTCCGACTCGTACAGCCGGTATCTGACATGTGGTACTACGCCTCCGCCCTGCTGATCCTGCTGACGGTGGTGTTCATCCTCGCGGATCTGATCCGCAACTACAATCGACTCGCCATGCGGAAACTGCCTCAGTTCAACAAAAAGGGAGGTGACGACAATGCTTGAGAGGATATCACGCGCCGCATTCCTTGCCCTCCGGGCGATACCAATGATCGCGCTCCTCTGGTGTCTTCCCGGGATACAGGCGTCAGCCCAAACCTGTTATACCAATCCGGACACCGGATTCTCGGTGGTTCTGGAGGATGACGCCGATCTGTTGACGGAGGATGAAGAAGAGATGTTGGCGGAACAGATGCAAGAGATCACGGCTTGGGGAAATGTGGCTTTCATAAGCATCAATCGCAACTCCGGCACTGCCGCCGAATTTAGCGAATCCTGCTACACGGCGCTCTTCGGGCGCGACAGCGGTATGCTGTTCCTCATAGACATGGACAATCGCAAGCTGTGGATCAAGGCGGACGGAAAGCTCAGCAAGACCATCACGGACGGCTATTGCGACACGCTCACGGACAATGTCTATCGGTACGCGACCCGGGGGGACTATTACGGCTGCGCCTCCAAACTGTACGGCCAGGCGCGCCAAGTGTTATCCGGCGGCTCCATCGCCCAACCCATGAAATACATCAGCAACGCGCTGCTGGCCGTCATTTTGGCATTGCTCCTCAACTACGCCGTCATGAGATATATTTCCCGGAACCCGGAGCCGGAATCCGAGGATTGGCTGCGCAATATGAAATCTCACTATCGCATTGCCAATATGCGCGCCGACTACATCAACACCACCAAACATTATGATCCCGTCAGCTCAGACAGCTCAGGCGGTGGCGGGGGTGGCGGGGGCGGTGGTTCCTCTGGCAGCAGCGGAGGCCACAGCTTTTAAAAAACAGCGGGCGCTTTTAACCGGTTTCGTTCATATTTTGTTCATATTTCTTTTAAGATTTTTTCAATTTTCCATCACGTTTTGGACATTTCTCTGCCATATACTGATGATAGGAACTGATCCAAAACAAGTCACTTGTTTACAAAACTTTTTCATAATATATGCCAAGGAACTTAAGTTCCTTGGCATCCTCCCTTTTCAGGGGACTTTTTCATTTGATTTGATTGCGAAATTTAGAAAAAATAGAAAAATTTATCGATTTAGTGCTTGATTATATTTCCTTGTGTTATTATAATACTAGTATAGTATTGTGTATATAACTACAAGATATAGTGCAGTGGCCCCATTTGGGGCGTGAAACGGCAAATGGCCGACCTGTCATCCGGTGCCCGGCAACGGATGATACAATCTCTAAAATTAGATATTGATATTGCTCCACCTGTAAAAGAATTTCGTGTATATGCATCTCCCAACTCCATGGCCGGCAACAAATGAGCTTTTCGGGTGTGAGCCGGGAGGGAAACTGCATGACCAGACAGGAAGTAATGACCAACTTTATCATCAATCTGGAGCGGGAACGGACCGCGTTGGGATTAACGCAGGCACAGATGGCAAATGAAGTGGACATGTCCGTCTCAGGCTACAAGAAACTGATTGCAGGCGAAACCGCCAAAATAGACCTTTTCGTGGCACAGCAGACCCATGAACTGACGGGCAAGTGGATCTCGGAACTGTGCGGCGACATCAACTCGCCCCTGCTGCAGATCATGTCCAAGATGCGACACCTGACTGCCGCTCAACTGCGTTTCGTCTCCTCCATAGTGGATTTTGAGGTAGACTTCTTAGAGCAGATCGCCCCTGACGAGGCGGAGGATTATGTCACCCTGCTGACTCCCACAGGCAGTCTGGAGGACGGCATGATCTGGGATTCCATCAATGTCGAAAAGATCAATGTGGCCTCCTACCGCAAGCGTTTTGGCGCGGATCTGCACTGCGCGCTCCGCATTACCGGCAATTTTCTGCATCCCGTCTACAATACGGGAGATATCCTCCTGATGTCCAAGACTGCTCCCCGTGACGGAGACACAGGCCTCTTTATCAATAAGGAGACGGGACGCGCCTATCTGCGCAAACTCCGCCAGACCAACTCCTTTGTCTTGGAGCCGCTGAACAACTACGGCCTCCCCTTTGCCCTGGGTGACGGCAGCCCTGAAACCTTGGACAAATGGCTGCAATTCGGCCGTGTGCTGTCCAAAATACGAAAATAACCGCAAAATATGGTTGACCTGCTCATGAATTTATACTATGATTAATATGTTACAAAGACGTAACGATGCCTTGCACGTTATGTCTTTTATTAACATAAGGGCAGTTCGCGGAGCGCGCTGCCTATTATTTTTAGACAAGAGGGGAGAATGATATGAACCGGTTTATTCAGGCAGTCACGGATGTCAACGGCGTCCTCAACAGTTTTATCTGGGGACCTTACATGCTGGTCTTTTTCCTGTTGGTGGGTCTTATGTTCACCGTGAGGACGAAGGTCTTTCAGATCGTACATATCAAAGAATGGTTAGATGTGACATTCCTGTCAATTTTCAAAAAGGGAAATAAAGTGCTGCGCACGGACGACAAGCACTCCATCTCGCAGTTTCAGTCCCTGTGTACGGCGCTGGCCGCCACCATCGGCGTGGGCAATATCTCCGGCGTGGCCGTGGCGCTCGCGCTTGGCGGCCCCGGAGCCATCTTCTGGATGTGGCTGTCCGCGTTCCTGGGCATGATGACGAATTACGCCGAGAACACTCTGGGCATCAAATACCGCTATAAGAATGAAAAGGGCAACTGGATCGGCGGTGCCATGATCTATATTGAAAAGGGTTTGGGTTGGAAATGGTTGGCCGTGATCTTTTCCATATTCTGTGTGTTGGCCTCCTTCGGCATCGGCAATATGTCTCAGGGAAATGAGATCGCCAACGGCTTAAAGAGTTCCTTCGGCATTCCGAGTTGGGTGACGGCGCTGCTCGTCATGATCCTGGTCGCTCTGGTCATTCTGGGCGGTATCAAGAGGATCGCCTCCGTGACGGAGAAGATCGTTCCCTTCATGGCCATCACCTATATCATCGGTGCGCTGGTAGTGATCGGTTGCAATATCACCGCGGTGCCCGGCGCCTTTGCCTCCATCTTCAAAAATGCCTTCAATCTGTCCTCCATGGGCGGCGGCGTGGCGGGCTTTACCATCATGGTGGCCATGAAACGCGGCATTTCCAGAGGCGTGTTCTCCAATGAGGCGGGACTTGGCTCCTCCGTGATGGTACATTCCGCGTCCGATGTGAAAGAGCCCGTGGTACAGGGTATGTGGGGTATCTTTGAGGTATTTGCGGACACCATCATCGTCTGCACCATGACCGCCCTGACCATCCTCTGCTCCGGCGTGTATGACGCGGCCGCCTATGAGGCCTGCGCCATCAACGGTGTGGACCTTGCCGACGCGGGACTGCTCTCAGGCGTGGCGCTGACAAGCTCCGCGTTCGAGTCCGTTCTCGGCGTCTGGGGCGGAAAATTTATCTCCATTGCCGTGATGCTCTTCGCCTTCTCCACCATTCTGGGCTGGTCCTACTATGGTGAGCGCGCGATCGAATATCTCTTTGGTCTGAAAGCCGTACCCGTATACAAGCTGATCTTTATCCTCATTATCTTTGTGGGATGCAACGCCTCCCTGCAGTTGGTGGTGGATATCTCAGATACCTTTAACGGCTTTATGGCTCTGCCCAACCTGGTGGCGGTCACTCTCCTGTCAGGTCAGGTGGTAAAGATGACCAAGGATTATATTGCAAGGGTCAAAGCCGGCAAAGAGACCGTGGGCGGAGAAGAGATCAAGTAAATAACCGGAAGAACACCGAACATATCATACAGAGCCGCAACAGTTTCGAGTTGTTATAAAGAGACTGTTGCGGCTTATATTTTCTTCGTTTCCTCAAACTGATGGACAACATCCGCATATTCCCGCAGAATGCGCAAGGCTCCCTCCCGGGAGCGCTTATCCATGGAATTGATGATCTCCATTAAAGAATCTGCCTCAAATCCCTTGTTCCGTCCGCGTATAAAATAATCCGCGGAGACATTCATCGTGGTGCATATTTTGTACAAAGTCTTGGACGTGATTCCCTTTCTCCCGCTTTCCACAGCGGCCAAAAAGCTCTCCGACAAATTGCAGCGCTCGCTGAACTCAGCCTGCGTCATATGATAAGTCTCGCGAATCTCCCGAATCCGCAATCCCACGGTTAAATTGAAGTCTTTATCAGGTTCCACACGATCACCAGCCCTTTATATTTGAAATTAGTGTAACAAAGAATACATAGGTCATTCATATTCTATAGAATATATTAAGCTATTCTATAGAGTTGACAAACCGATTCAATTATGGTAATTTTGTTAAAGAAATACAGGTGGTAACTCAGCACAAAACAGAAAGGAAGTATCACATTATGAAACGATTATTCACAACATGTCTTGCCGTCCTACTGATGGTCTTTCTGATGCCGGCGACAGCAAACGCCGCGTCAGAGAGAGTTACCATCACCGTCACGGCGGACAAAACAACCGCAAGCCCCGGAGACACCGTCAATTTTGAGGTAAAACTGGGCGCAGTGGAAGACTTGGGCGGACTGGACTTCAAAGTGGTCATCCCGGAGGGACTAACCATAAAGCCTGACAGTATCGCCATGCAGGACGGACTGAAGGATATCCTGAAATCAGACGGGGATATCATAACACCCTCGGCACTCAATAATTGGAATTGGTGCTATAGCGTGGGAGCAGAGAGCTATACGGGAACCTCCGAACTCTGTATCTTGAGCTTTGCCTGTACCGTAAATGCCGATGCGGCTTTTGAGGGCAAATCCGTCACCTTGGACGATATGGTATGCTTTGACGGTTCTTTGGATCTGAATGAAATAGCCGTAGATATCGTCCCTGGAACAGTTACCGTGGAGAAAGCCAAAGTTCATGTATCCGGCGTCACCTTGGACAGGACGGCTCTTACAATGAAAGACGGAGAGACCGCAAAACTGACGGCAACGGTACAACCCGCCAACGCGGATAACCAAAACCTTTCCTGGGCCAGCGACAACACGGCTGTGGCCACAGTGGCGGCAGACGGTACTGTGACAGCCGTAAAGGCGGGAACCGCTACCATCACAGCCACTGCGGAAGACGGAGGAAAGAAAGTCTCCTGCGCAGTCACCGTCAACTGCGATCACAGCCTGAGGAAGACCGAGGCCGTTGCGGCTGCCTGTGAGACGGATGGAAATGTCGCTTATTGGAGCTGCGACAAATGCGGCAAAACCTATGCGGACGCGGCAGGTACCGGGGAGATCACGAATGTGACTATTCCAGCGACAGGCCATACCACCGGCGCATGGAACAACGATGAAACCAACCACTGGAAAAAATGTACAGTATGTGGCAAAGAAACGGACAAAGCCGCGCATACCTTCCAATGGGTGGTGGACAAAGCCGCCACGGAAGATGAGACCGGATTAAGCCATGAGGCATGTATCTGCGGCAGAGAACGCAGTGAGAACACAGTCCTCCCCAAGCTTGACCATGTACACACCGACATCCGACATCATCAGGCAGTGGCAGCTACCTGTACCGCCAAGGGCAACGTGGAATACTGGACCTGCTCCGGCTCGAAATGCGCAGGAAAATATTATGGCGACAGCGCGTGTCAGATCGCCATTGCGTCGATCGAAACACCCATCGATCCCGAGAACCACGTATATGACAATGACGCGGACTCCGACTGCAATCTCTGCGGATTTAAGAGATTCTATGTGGTGACCGGAGGCGCGGGAGCCATCTGGGAAAAGGGTTCCGCAGAAGGGCTTACTTTCACCGCTGACGGCGCGTACAAGCTCTTCCTGTCGGTGGAAATCGATGGCAAGACCGTTGACAAGGCCAACTATGACACAAAGGAAGGCAGCACCATCGTCACCCTGAAACAAAAATATATGACCACGCTGTCCGACGGCACTCACACCCTCCGCATCCTGTTCACGGACGGAAAAGAGGCATCCACGCAGTTCACCGTGCAGGAGGAATCGGAAGAGGACGTGGCCGCCAACGGCAGCAATGCAAATACAGGCCTTACACAAAAGGCAGTTTCCCCGAAGACGGGAGATGTGAACGCATCGGGATATCCGGCTGTGATCGTACTGATATGTGCGGCTGTGATCGCGGTAGCGCTTGTCTCCAAAAGAAGATTAAGTAAATAAGGTCTTACATGCAAGGGGGCTGCGCTGTTATGGGGCAGCCCCCATTGAATGTAAATTGAATGTAAAAGGACAGGATAACAGAAAGGCAATGGAAAATGTTATGAAAAAATCCCGAAAGATTATAGCATGGATATTGACAGTGATCATGCTGTGCAGTCAAATACCCTTGCAGACTCACGCGCAGGAAAATCAGGTATCACAGACTCTGTCGGACACCGTTCAAACGGAAACACAGATAACAGATAACGGGGAGCCGGTTGAGACCACGGAGGCGACAGAGACGGCAGAAACCACTTCGGCCGACGAGTCCACGGCGGCTCCCTCTGTCAGCGAACCCTCTGAACCCACCGAGTCCGCGGCAGTTCCCTCTGTCAGCGAGCCCTCTGAACCCACCGAGTCCGCGGCGGTTCCCTCTGCCAGTGAGCCCGCCGAAACCCCAGAGACTCCCACTGTCAGCGAACCCACCGAAACCCCGGAGATTCCCACTGTCAACGAACCCACCGAGATTCCGAAAGTTCCCGCCACCGGCGAATCTGCAGGGATCCCGGAAGTTCCCTCTGCCGGCGAACCCACCGAATCCGCGGCAGTTCCCTCTGCTGCCAATTTGGACGAGAGTGCCCTGCTGAACGCGGTAGCAGCGGGAGGCAATGTGGAAGTGACACGTCTGGAGTGGCTGAAGACATTGACAAATGTCTTTCAGATGTCAGTGGAGGAGGACAATTATCCTGATAATTACTATTCGGATATTGACGCGTCCTCGGCAGACTACTATGACATTATGCTCGCAACGGAATTCGGGCTTGTGGACGTGGAGGCGGGAGATCCTCTGCGCCCTGACGAGGCAGCCACAAGGGAATTTGCCGCTCACACTCTGAATTTATGTCTGGGCCATCTGCCGGATGAGGGAACCGGGTATACATTTAGTGAGGCTTCGTCCGTGACTTATCCGGACGACATACAGATTGCCATAAACAAAGGTTGGCTAACACTGAGCGACGGCAACTTTTTGCCGGGCAAAGACATCACGGCAGCGGAAAAAGATCAAATGATAGCCGCAGCTCAGACGGCACTGAATTCTACCACCATAAGCGGTAGCGCCGGAAGCCAATTTCAGCTTGCCGCAGGCGTGATCGCCATCCCGGAAGAGACCGAGGCGGCACTGACGGATGAAAATGAGATAACTCTTTATGACTGCAGCGTGCAAATTGTTCCCGGGGACATCTTTGTAGTGGTATCGGGAGGACTGCCGATCGCCCGCAGGGCAGTGTCAGTTGCGGCTGTCGATAACCGGACCGTCCTTACCGTGGAAGACGTGGCGTTGGAGGAAGCCTTCGTCAGTCTGGAGACACAGGGAAGTTTGGAGGCAGACCTGACTCAGGTACAGGCCATCGGCGATGATGTGCAACTGGCTTATATCGTGGGAGGTACGCAGGAGCAAAATTACGAGGACGGAATCACCTATTACTCCCTGCGGGAAGTAGAGGACAAGGAAGTCACGGCCGTAGTGGCGACCAAGACTATTGCGGTGCCGAATGAAAAGAGCCGTGCATCTGATCCAAAGCTCAGTGACTCCTTATCCATAAGCTGCAAGATCACCAATCCCTCCGCGACATGGAAAATTTCTGCCGCGGATCAGACGGCTTACGTAAATATTTCAGCCGATGTGACTTTCAGCGCTAATTTCGATGCAACCAAATTCCTTACGGACAAATTAAAATTTGACAAACCGTTTGTAAAAGTGCCGATTGGACTGGTAGGCTACTTTAAACCATCCGTGACAGGAGAGATCAGCGGTAAGATTTCTCTCTGTCAACAGGGGAAGATATCTGTAGGCATATATTGGAACATGCAGGAAGGTATCCGCTTTGAGGGCAATTTTCAAAAGAAAGCTTTTACGATCCAGACATCCGTAGAGGCCAAGATTGGAGTAAAAGCCGCCTTGGGCGTCAGTGTAGGTATTGTTAAGGCGGAATTGTATGCAGAAGCGGGGGCAAAGGCATCTGTCAAGAAAACTACTTATAAGGATAGTCAATTGCCCCATGAGTGTATACACATAGCGGCACATCTCTACGCTGCGTTTGGAGGCTCTGTGTCAATCGACCTGATCGTGTTTAAAAAGACATATAAGGTGGAACAGACGTTGCTCAATGAGAAAAACAGCCCTGTCAAAGTAGCGCTGCATTATGATGACGGAGTCCCCGTGAGCATATGCGGCAGAGACTCCAAAGCAGGCGGTTCCGGCGTAGATCCCGACAGCGGTACGGGCGGATATAAATACTATACACCGATTGATTCCCAGTATGCATTCAGCGGGATTAACAGCGGAACATCTTCCACCGGACAACCCTTTATGTTCTTCGAGTATACTTTGGATAAAGAAAATAAAGCAACTATTACAAAATATAACGGAAATGTAGCGGCATTGAATATTCCGGAGACCATTGACGGATATACGGTGGTGGGAATCGGTAAGGATGTATTTAGAAACAATAAAAAAATTCATTTGGTCACAATGCCGGATACGATAACGGAAATTAAAGCAGGTGCCTTTTTGGGATGCAGCAATCTGTCCGATGTAACCTTGTCCAAAAATCTCACAAAATTAGGGGGGTATGCCTTTGGAGACTGTGACAGCCTGACTGAGATCACAATACCGAAAAGTTTAAAAGAAACAACATCAGAATATTATGTCTCTTATCTGTATAATTATCATTATGGCGTATTCATAGCCTCGGACAATTTGAAAAACATTACCTTTGAAGAAGGAGTAACGGAAATCCCCTGCGGACTGTTTGCCAATAACAACAGCATTGAAAAGATTGTCATACCGGATACCGTGACGATAATAGAAAACAATGCCTTTGAATCATGTCAGAGTTTAGCAGAAATCCAATTAGGCACAGGCCTAACTTCCATAGGGACGGATGCATTTAGAAATGCAAAATCGCTGACCAAAGTCGAAATCCCAAATTCTGTAACAGAAATTGGGGCAGGTGCCTTTTTGGGATGCAGTAATCTGTCTGATGTAACCTTGTCCAAAAGTCTCACAAAATTAGGGGGGTATGCCTTTGGAGACTGTGACAGCCTGACTGAGATCACAATACCGAAAAGTTTAAAAGAAACAACATCAGAATATTATGTCTCTTATCTGTATAATTATCATTATGGCGTATTCATAGCCTCGGACAATTTGAAAAACATTACCTTTGAAGAAGGAGTAACGGAAATCCCCTGCGGGCTGTTTGCCAATAACAACAGCATTGAAAAAATTGTCATACCGGATACAGTCACAATTATAGAACAAAGTGCATTTGCAGACTGTAACAATTTAAAGGAAATTAAACTCAGCTCCAATTTGACTACTATAGGTGCTAATGCCTTCAGTGCCTGCACTTCCCTGCCGGAAATCAGCATACCTGATTCCGTCACAGACATAGGTTCGTCTGCCTTTGCGGATTGCTCTGCTCTCGCCAAAGTAAAGCTGCCCAATGCGCTGCCGGATATCGCAAGCAGCCTGTTCCAAAATTGCATCCGCTTAACCGCGATCGAACTGCCGGACAGCGTGACATCCATCGGGGGATCAGCGTTCCAAAACACTGGCTTAAAGAAGATCTCCCTGCCGGAAAATGTGACCTCCATAGGAGCCAATGCTTTCCAAGACAGTACAGCCTTAGCCGAAGTGACAATGGGTGACAGGGTGACGACCATCGGAAACTATGCTTTCCAAAATTGCGATTCCCTGACCGCCATCCGTATCCCGAACAGTGTAACCTCTCTGGGGACATACTGTTTTGCGGAGTGTGAGCTGCTCAAGGATGTACAGTTGGGCACCGGGCTGACGAAGATTGGTTCCTATACCTTTAATCTGTGTCCCTCCCTGGAAAAAGTCGTGCTGCCCTATCGGCTGAATACCGTGGCAGCCAACGCTTTCACCAATTGTACGAAACTGACTCAGCTTGTCATTCCCAGAACAGTGCAGAGTATCGCCGGCAATTCCTTCAGTTACCCTGACAGGATAACGGTTTACGGTGTATCCGGCACCTATGCGGAAACATGGGCGAAATCCGTGAAAGCGACTTTTGTCAACCAGGAAAAGCCCGCCACATCCGTCACTTTAAATGAATCCACGGTAACGGTAAACAAGGGCAGCAAAGCCACTTTAGTCCTGACTGTTTCTCCCTCCGATTTTACCGATGAGATCACATGGAAGAGCAGTAATACTTCCGTGGCGACCGTATCCGACACAGGCGTAGTCACCACCAAGGGTGTGGGCGACGCAGTGATACAGGTCAACGTGGGAAACAAGAGCGCCTCCTGCAAAGTGACGGTGGTACAGCCGGTGACATCCATCTCCCTGAACAAGACGAGCTATTCCATGGAGGCGGAGAGCGTTTACACATTGACCGCAACGGCGAACCCCTCCACCGCAAAGGATCGGACGATCACATGGAGCACCTCCGATAAAAGCGTTGCAACGGTAGACGCAAACGGAAAGGTCACGGCCCTGCAGAAAGGAACCGCGGTCATCACCGCCACGGCAAACGATGGCAGCAATGTCTCCAAAAGTTGTACCATCACCGTCACGAATACGGTTCACAATTGCGTGACGGCCACGGCAATGGAGAGCCCCCACAATTACGAGAATGACTGTAGTGACCTGTGGACATATACTTTGCCGGGAGCCTCTCAGATCGCGGTGACCTTTGATGAGAGAACAGAGATCGAGGACGGATTTGATTACCTTTATCTCTACAATGCCTCCGGAACGGAAATCGGCAAATATACCGGCAAAGAACTTGCCGGACAGACGGTGAACATCAAAGGCAACACGGTCAAGATCAAACTTGTATCCGACAAGAGCGGCAACGCATGGGGTTTCAAAGTATCCAAAGTAGAAACCTCTCAAAACATGATATCCGGAACCATCAAATTTTCCACCCAAGGCACCGCTCCGGTGACGGTCCGGCTGATCGACCAAAACGGAACGGCGGTGGCTCAGACCGCCCTGTCCAACGGCAATACGGATTACGGATTGGGAAATGTGGCCTCCGGCACCTATACTCTGCGCATGAGCAAGCCCGGCTATGTTGACAGAGATTACACCGTCACGGTGGGCACTCAACCCATAGAATTGGATGGGGAGATCCGTCTCTTGGGTGACGTAAACGGAGACGGCAAGATCAACGCCATGGACAAGAGAATCCTCTTCAATCACATAGCGGCTCCCGCGCTGACAGGATATGAGTTTAAGGTGGGCGATGTGAACAACGACGGCAAGATCAACGCCGTGGACAAGAGAATGGTGTATAACCACATTATGGGTACGGTTCCTTTGTGGTAAAATAAAGTATTTATGAAATACTGATATCTGTCAGACAGATCCGTGCCATTGACGACAATGTCGCTCCATCCGTAAAACGGGTGGGGCGACATTCACATATCTCCATTTCTTCGTTGGGAGAAAAAGACTCCCTATTATATCGTCTACCCTTTGAAACGGATCAGGAACAGCAAGCTGCATTGGCTTGTCCTCATATAATAAGTCGTTCAGAAATTTAATGCTAATTTTATTGTAAACACGAACATTTTTCTGTATAATTGAAGAGAAGCAGGAGCAGGCTGTATTATATCTTCTGTTGAAATCGCAGTAAAGAGGTGTTAAAATGGCCCAAAACACGCCAAAGCGAAAGATAAAAGACAGCGTATTTACAAATTTGTTTCAAGATAAAAAATATCTGCTCCGCTTGTATAAGACGCTACACCCGGAGGACAGCAATGTAACGGAAAATGATATAGAAGATGTTACCCTTAAACACATATTGATAGACGCAGACTATAACGACCTTGGATTTTCAGTAGGCGACAGATTAGTCATTATGGTTGAAAGCCAATCAACGTGGACATTGAATATCATCATTCGTGCCTTGATGTATCTGATACAGACATACCACAATTTTTTTAAGCGCACCAAACAAAATTTGTATGGTTCCAAAAAAGCGGATATGCCTAAACCCGAATTGTACGTTATCTTTACGGGAGAAAAGCCCAAGAACCCACCCGACATCATATCACTTTCAAAGGATTTTTTTGACGGCGAGAAAATAGCAATAGAGGCAGAAGTCAAGGTATTGTACCAAGAGGACGAGAATAATATTATTGGACAGTATATTATCTTCTGTAAGGTGTATAATGAGCAGAGAAAGAAACATGGGCAGACAAAAAAAGCGGTAACAGAAACAATCCGTATCTGTAAAGACAGAAATGTGTTGAAAGAATATCTTGAAAGCAAAGAACAGGAGGTTGTGGATATTATGATGACATTGTTTGATGATGAGTATGTTTTGGAGGCGTATGCAAAGGAACGTGAGGATAATGCTGCTCTTAGAGAGGCGAGAAATACAGCAACAAGAATGATTTTGGATAGAGAGCCGCTTGAAAAAATTGCACGTTATGTACCAACGTTATCAATGGACGAAATAAAAAAATTGGAAATTGAGGTTATGCAGTTAGCATAGACAAGAAACTGTCGAATGTAGTATGATAAAAATATGATTTTTAGGAGAGTAACAAAATAAGCAAGACCCAAATAATCACCACAGTGTTAGGACACATGGAAAATGAAATCTCTATGTGTCCTCCATTTCTTCGTTGAGAGAAAAAGATTCCCTATTATATTTCCTTTTGCATTTTTCTGATCGCCATTATCATTTCCCGATTTTTCATCCTGCTTTGCTCTAATTCCTGCTCGTCTACCCTTTGAAACGGATCAGGAACAACAAGCCGCATTGGTCTGTCCTCATATAATAAGTCGTTCAGATATCCTTCTTCTCTCATCATAAATCCTCCTTCATTCATAAAACAGCACTGTTTCTCCACACTGTTTCAAAAAATTTCATGTACCTCTAACCATAACGCAACATCTCTCAACGGCACAGACTTCTGTCTATTCCTTCAACACCAGTCCCACCCTGTTCTGAATGATCGCCGCAGTGTCCTCCGCGCTCTTGTCTCCACGCCAAAACGCCTGTGTCTCCTCCGACAAAATCTTCTCGATATCGGAATCCATGTCCCCCCGTTGGAACACGCCGTTTGATACGATATCCTCAAAGATGGTGATGTCTTCCTCCTCCACCGCGTATTCTTCTCCGTGAACGAAGATGCTGACTCCTCTCGCCTGTTGCAGTACATTGTCATAGCTGTCTCTGCAGATCGGCCAACCCATGCCCTCCGTCTCCTGATAAGAGGGCTCCAAAAGCATACACATAAATTCCCAAGCGCCTTCTTTATGACTGCTTTTGACATTGATCCCACAGGCATCCTTCGTCCGGTCCACGATGTACTTCTGTCCCGCGTCGGAGGGATATCCGTACACCGGCACGCCATGCGCGTATCCCGGCAACAAGCTCATATAGACCATATATGACGAGAATGTCATATCCAAAAACAAAGTGTTCCGCGCCATTTCCTCCACGGATCTCGTACCCGTCTCTGGCTCTCTCCCGTACTCTTTGCAATACTCCAACAACTGCACAAATTCCCCGCTGTCAAAGTAACAGGCGCCCGCGTCATAGTCGATAAAATTGCCCCACATTCCTCTCAGAGCCACTGACAGAAGATTCTCCGATGCCGCCGCCCTAAAAATGCTCTTTTGGCCCGCATTCGCCTCTATCAGGGCAAACATGGCCTCCATATTCCAGTCCTCCAACCCTGCCGCGTCCTCGGGGGAAAGGATCAGTCCCGATATCGCAAAATGCGGGAGGAGGATACAGAGCTTTCCATCCGTCTGATAGGGTTCCAATATCTGCCACATGACATTCTCCCGGCGTTCAGAATCCATAGACTGCAAATAAGGTGTCAAATCCTCCAGATATCCGCTTGTGACATATTTGTCATAATTTTGAACATAGTATAAATTTACAAGATCCGGGCCCTCTGAACCGCTCATTGCCATCTGCAACTGTGTCTGCCCCAACTCCAAGTCTCCGTCTCCATACACCCGCAATGTGATGTAGTAGTCCTCATTGGTTTGGTTGAACCGCACGATCTGCTCTATAATGGAGCTGTCAGCATACACGGTCCCGTAGACGATCTCCTCTCTGGAGCGCGCGCTTTCATCGGTCCGTTTCATCAGGCGGGTGATCGCCATTTGGCCTCCCGCGCTGCGGCCGACCAGATACAGCCTCTCATCCGCCGTGTTTTTTTGCACAAGCACTCCCCCGCAGATATTCTTGAAATTGATCCCACTCTGCACAAGATCGGCCTCGGCCAATATTTCCCCGGAGGTCTTATCCACATGGAACAGGGTATCATCCACCAACAGTAAAATCTGTGTCCCTTCACTGTCCAGGCATTGGAGATTGAAACCACATTCCCCGTCAAGCGCCCATATCTCCTCCGCGCCCTTCTCGTCCATGACAAGACATGCAAGCCCCTCCAAATCACCCGTCAGACATTTTACGCCATCCGAATCCTCCCAAAAAACAATCCGATCTCCCACATCCACACTCCTGCGGGATCCGTCCTGTCCGATCACCCACATCCGCTGCCCCGATACAAAATAGCAGTTCCGGTGGCTGTCCACCCAAAAGGAGTCGAAGTCGCCCACTGTCTCTCCCTCCAATTCCGCCACACTCTCCCATGAGGCATCCTTTTGTCCGGCACACACCCATATTTTATCCCCGTTGGTGACGGCGAGATACATCTGTCCGGTGTTCCCTGCTATGGCAAGGATGTATTCTCCCTCGTCCAACCCACAGTCCACAGACGTGATGCCGTCCGACTGAAAATCATAAAAGCACAGAGGGTCCGTGTTGCCCAAGAGCCATATATACGCTCCCGTCCGGTCCCCCACCGCCTGACAGGGCATCGTCAGGGACTCCTCTCTGACATACTCCACCTCATAGCTCCATATTTCCGCAGGAGATTTTGATTCCGCGGAATTAGCTCCACTCTCCCGGTCCGCACAGGCAGTCATGCACAGAGCCATCCAAACCACGGCAATACCGCAAATAATTCTATTCATCCGTCTCTCCCATAAAAACAAAAGTATCCCTTTATTGCCGGGATACTTTTGTCTTTATTAACACAAGGGCAGTTCGCAACGCGTGCTGTCCGTCGTTTCATATATCCGATCCAGATTCTGCCTGTCCGGATTCCACTCAGTCCGCTTTTCCAACAGAGCCGAACAGCTCCATCTTCTCTTTCACGGTAGCCTTGATGGCCTCAGCGCCGGGAGCCAGAAGTTTGCGGGGATCAAAGCCCTTGCCCTCCTGATCCTTACCTGCCTCGATGTACTTGCGGGTCGCGTCCGCAAATGCCAACTGGCACTCCGTGTTCACATTGATCTTGGCCACGCCCAGGCTGATCGCTTTCTTGATCATATCAGCGGGGATACCCGTGCCGCCGTGAAGCACCAGAGGAAGGTCGCCCGTGAGTTTCTGAACGGCATCCAGAGTCTCAAAGCTCAGTCCCTTCCAGTTAGCCGGATATTTGCCGTGAATATTGCCGATGCCTGCTGCCAGGAAATCCACGCCCAGATCGGCGATGGACTTACACTCATTGGGATCCGCGCACTCTCCCATACCCACAACGCCGTCTTCCTCGCCGCCGATGGAACCTACCTCCGCCTCAATGGACATGCCCTTGCCGTGAGCCGCTTTCACAAGCTCCGTAGTCTTCTGCACATTCTCCTCGATGGGGTAATGAGATCCGTCAAACATGATGGAGGAGAAACCTGCCTCGATACACTTGTAACATCCCTCAAAAGTGCCATGATCCAGATGCAGCGCAACGGGAACATCAATGTCCAGATCCTTCAGGAGACCGTTTACCATGCCTACTACTGCATGATAGCCGCCCATGTACTTGCCTGCGCCCTCGGAAACACCGAGGATCACGGGAGATCTGCACTCTTTTGCGGTGAGCAGAATGGACTTTGTCCACTCCAGATTGTTGATATTGAACTGGCCCACTGCATAGTGGCCTGCCTTTGCCTGTTTGAGCATTTCTGTTGCAGATACTAACATTTTTCCTACCTCCAATTTTCTTTTTTTATAAAAAAAATTTTACTATAAAAAGAGTATACCGCTCTCTTGATACAGTATAACACATTTTCCACAAAATGGAAACAGATAATGTTCCCATTCCGGTTTCTTTCGGTGTTATTCCGCCACGCGGATCTCCACGGCCCGATGGCGGTTCTCGATATAGACGTCCCTGTGGCTGCCGCCGCTCTCGCCGTCCAAGGTCCACGCTATCTCTTCCTCCGACTCAAAGCGCAGGGATGCCGTGCGGAAACAGTACATCAGCCCGGTATCGATATCCCGGTTCAGGAGGGCCAGCATGATCCGGTTGAGCTCCACGGGATTCTTGGGCGCTTTGATCAGCGTCACCTCAAAGAGACCGTCATCCAGTTTCACATGCTTGCCGGTGATATTTTTGAATCCCCCCACGGAGACGGAATTGGTCACCATGCCAAAGATAAACTCGTCCTCAATGACCTTGTCCTCACAGGTCACTTTCACATATTGGGTGCGGACCGCCGGCAGACGTTTCATGCCCTCCAACACATAGGCCATATGACCCAACACATTCTTCCTGTCCTGATCCGTCTCATAGGACACCTCGGTAAAAATGCCGAAAGCGGCTATGTAGACGAACACATCTTTATTAAAGGATCCGATATCACAGGCAAAATTGTGCCCCTCCACGATCTGTCTCGCGGCGTTCAACATATTCTTGGGCAGATTGAGACTGCCGCCAAAATCATTGGTGCTGCCCGCGGGAATATAACCGATGGGCGTCCTGAAACTGCTGCGCATCATGCCGGTGACCACCTCGTCCAGAGTGCCGTCACCACCGCTGCACACCACCATGTCATAGATGGGTTTCCTGTAAGCCACAATCTCCACCGCGTCCCCCTGTTTCCGGGTGGGACAGGTCGTGATCTCATATCCGCCGGCCGCAAATATATCCAGGATGTCCGCCAATTTATTTTTAATTTTGGCCTTTCCCGCCTTGGGATTATATACAAAAAGAATTTTCTTCTCCGGTGGAAAACTCATACATGCCTCCCGCTCCGTCCCGCATACTTTCCTGTTATTTGGTGCCGCTTAGGAATTTCTCAATATTCTCCATGGCAAGTTGCTCATCTTCACCTTCCGCCGTCACAGTGAGTTCCTCGCCATTGTTGAGTCCCAATGTCATCATACCCATGATGCTCTTGGCATTGATCCTCTTACCGTCAGACTCTACATAAATCTTGCTGTCGTACTTGCTGGCCTCCTGCACCATCAGGGCCACAGGTCTTGCGTCCAGTCCGCCTTCCAACCTGATCTGAATCGTCTTGGTCTTCATCGCTCTCCTCCTTTCTCTACGGTCTTAAATTCCTGGCAAATTCGCTCAGCTTGCGCAATCTGTGATTGACGCCCGATTTGCCCACATGCGGATCCAGATACTCCCCAAGCTCCTTCAGGGAGGCGTCCGGATACTCCAACCTGATGTAAGCAATCTCGCGCAGATTGTCAGGCAATCGCTCCAATCCGCCGTGATCCCGGATATACTCGATATCCTCTATCTGTCTCGTGGCCGCGTTCACCGTCTTGGTGATGTTGGCGGCCTCGCAATTGACGCGTCTGTTGATGGAGTTGCGCACCTCCTTGAGAATGCGCAGATTTTCCAAATTCATCAGAGCCACATGAGCCTCGCACACATTCAGCAGGTTCACTATGCTCTCGCCCTCCTTGAGATACACCACATGATATTTCTTCCGGAGCACGATCCTTGCGTCAATGTCAAATTCCTTGAGCACATTCTGCAACTGCAGAGCCTTTGCCTCATTCGTACACACGAACTCCAGATGATATCCTTTGGCGGGATCGCTTATGGAACCCACACTCAGGAAAGCACCCCGCAAAAAAGCCCTCTGACAGCAGGAATTCTTGATGAGGAGCGGATCGACCGGCTCCTCCAAATCTCCGATCTTGGAGAGAAAATTCCTCATCTGTTCCTCGCCTGTCACAGTATCAGTATTTATATTATACGTTTTTGCCAACAATGTAAAGCCCTTTTCGGCAACAGATTGATTTTCCGTCTGAAATCCAATGGTATAGTTCCCATCCGCGTCTCTGCCGTACTGTCCGCAAAAATGCATCATGGCCGCAAGCTCGGCGATGCGGCAATGTCTGGCGGGGCTGATGTGCCCGGCCAGTTCTTCCTTCACTTCTCTCGAAAACGACATTGCGATCTACCTCTGTAAATCCTGCAGGGTTGACGCAGCCATATCCCGGTGGTACAGTTTGATGCCATACTGCCCCTGATCTTTCATACGGGCATACAGCTCGTTGGCCAGAGTCACGCTGCGGTGTTTCCCGCCGGTGCATCCGATGGCTACCACCAGACGATATTTGCCCTCCTTGATATAATTGGGCATCAGAAATTGGAGCATATCCGCAAGTTTCTCCAGAAAGACATCCGCCTCCGGAGAGGACATCACATAGTCCCGCACCTCTTTATCATTTCCCGTCTTGTGTTTCAACTCATCTATATAGAAAGGATTGGGCAGAAAGCGCACGTCAAACACCAGATCCGCGTCCACGGGAATCCCGTGTTTGAAACCGAAGGACAGGATCGTCACCATGAGGCTGTTGTATTCCTCATTGCGCACAAAGATCCGATCCAATTCCGCCTTCAACTCTCTGGTCAGGAGATTGGAGCTGTCGATCACATAATCCGCCATCCCGCGGATCGTCTGCAATACCTCCCGCTCCCTTCGTACGCCGTCCTCCACCCTGCCGTCCGCGGCCAGAGGATGAATGCGCCTGGTCTCCTTGTAGCGCTTGATCAGCACCTGCTCCGAGGCCTCCATAAAAAGGATCTCGTATTGATATCCCTTCTCCTTCAGATGCCTGAGCACTTCCGTGGTCTTTTGGAAAGACTGGTCCGAGCGGACATCAAGCCCCAGTGCCACCTTGGTGATCTCCCCGTTGGGCATGGTGATCAGCTCCACAAATTTCTCCACCAGAGAGGCCGGCAGATTGTCCACGCAGTAAAAGCCCACATCTTCCAACATTTTGAGGACCGTACTCTTGCCCCCGCCGCTCATTCCCGTCACTACCACAAATCTCATACGCGTCTTGTACCCTCATCCCTATGAATCACTAAAATTCTCCCAGGAAGATCACCTCGGGCTCCAGATCCACTTGAAACCGCTCCTTCACCCTTTGGCGCACCTCCCAGATCACATCCATGATATCTTCCGCGGAAGCATTTCCCGTGTTGACCACAAAACCGCAATGCTTATCCGACACCCGGGCGCCTCCCACCTGAAAGCCCCTA
Source organism: Acetatifactor muris (assembly GCA_023663635.1). Taxonomy (GTDB): domain Bacteria; phylum Bacillota; class Clostridia; order Lachnospirales; family Lachnospiraceae; genus Acetatifactor; species Acetatifactor muris_A. The sequence goes on along the minus strand of JAMPHD010000025.1, from coordinate 17,427 downwards.
AGCCCCGCCTTCATGATAAGCTCACCCGCGTAAAACCCTTCCGGCCGCTTGAAAGTGCTGCCGGCGCTGGGAAATTCCAAGGGCTGTTTCTCCCGCCTTTTGACGGCCAGTTCATTCATCTTGGCTTTGATCGCGTCAGGATCCCCCGCAGTCAGTTCAAAAGTGACTTCCGTCACGATAAAAGGTCTTCCGTAGATCGTGCTCTTGCGATAACCGAATTCCATGGTATCGTTATCCAATGTCAGGATCTCTCCTGTCTTATCCAACACGTCCACCGTCTTCACCACCTGACTCATCTCGCCGCCATAGGCTCCCGCATTCATCACCACGCCGCCTCCCACGGTCCCCGGAATGCCGGAGGCAAACTCCAGTCCCGTCAGGCCGTTTTTCCAAGCCGCCGCGGCAACCTGCGCCATGGAGGCTCCCGCGCCCGCGATCAGACGATTGCCCTCCACCGTGATGCGGCACATCTTTTGCCCGATCTGTAGCACGATCCCCTGATATCCTCGATCGCTCACGAGCAGATTGCTACCGTTTCCTATAACAATAAAGGGAATCCCCACCTGATAGAGATATTGCTGGACCTTTCGCAGCTGCCCTGCGTCCTCCATATCGATCAGGCACTCGGCCGGCCCGCCCACCCGAAAGGTGGTGTGTGCCGCCATAGGCTCCCGCAAATGTATATTGTCCTCCGGAACATAACTCTTAAGCGTCTCTATTATCTCACTGCCGATCATGCATACTGCCTCTCTCCAACACTCTCTCCATCATTTTATGCGTATCCCGGTCAATATAATCAAATTACACGCATATCATTCACTGCGCCGCAGTATTAATCCTGCAGCTCCGTAAATGCCGGCGTCATTTCCCAACTCGGCCAAAACAAATTTCGTGTTCGCGCAGGCCTTAAACACATATCTGCGGAACACCGGCTCCACATAGGAGAGCAAAACATCGCCCGCTTTGGACACGCCCCCGCCGATGACAAAGATCCGCGGGTTGGTCACCGCGGCCACCTGGGCAAGCGCCCTGCCCAAATATTCGCCAAATTCCTCCGCGACCTCACACGCCAATTTATCCCCTGACTTCACCGCGTCAAACACCGCCTTGGCCGTGAGTTCACCGCGGCGCAGCACGCTGTCCGCCCCGTCCCTCTCCAGTCTGCGTCTTGCCAGTCGGACAATGCCCGTAGCCGAGGCATATTGCTCCAGACAGCCGCGGTTGCCGCAGCCGCATTCTTCCGTCTCTTTGTCCTCCACATGCATATGCCCGATCTCACCGCCGCCGCCGTTCGCGCCCGCGAGGATCCTGCCGTTTACAAGGATGCCGCCGCCCACGCCCGTGCCCAACGTCACCGCCACCAGATCGTCATATCCCTTGCCGGCGCCCTGCCACATCTCGCCAAAGGCAGCCACATTGGCATCGTTGGCCGCCTTCACGGGAAGGCCCGTGAGCGCTCCGAGCTGCTCCGGAATATTGAATACGCCCCATCCCAGATTCACCGCGCCGTTTACCAGAGTGCCCTCGTCATCCACGGCGCCCGGGGCTCCCACACCGATCCCCGCCACTGCGTCAGATTTGATCCCGCGCTCCTCCATCTTGGCCAGAATGCTCTTCGCCACATCCGGCAGGATCGCCTCCCCCGCGTTCGCCGTCACCGTGGGGATTTCCCACTTGTCCGACACATGACCCTCTCTGTCAAAAAGGCCCATCTTCACCGTGGTCCCGCCGATATCCACGCCAAAAGCATACTCACTCATCCTCTTCCTCATCCCTTCTTCTCGCCAAAGAATTCTGCACACGGGTGTAGAGTTCCTGCGCCGCGTTATAGCCCATCTGTTTCTGCCTGTGGTTGGCCGCCGCGGACTCGCAGATGATCGCCAGATTTCGTCCCGGGCGGATGGGCAGCGTGTGGCATACCACCTTATTGCCCAGATACTCCGTATAATTTTCTTCCAGACCCAGTCGGTCGTACTCCTTATCCTTGTCCCAATCCTCCAAGCGGATCACCATGTCAACCTGCTGGGTCTCCATGACCGCGGAGGCTCCAAACAGGGCTTTCACATCCACGATGCCGATGCCCCTAAGCTCGATAAAGTGTTTGGTGATGTCCGGCGCGGATCCCACCAGAGTGTCGTCACTGACTTTCCTCAGTTCCACCACATCATCCGTCACCAGACGGTGTCCTCTCTTGATCAGCTCAAGCGCCGCCTCGGACTTACCGATGCCGCTCTCTCCGGTGATCAGCACCCCGATGCCGTAAACGTCCATCAGCACGCCGTGCACGGAGATGCAGGGCGCCAGTTTCACATTGAGCCAACGGATGATCTCCGCCATAAAGGAGGAGGTGGCGTCCTTGGTGGACAGAAGGGGAACCTGATGGCGGATGGCCGCCTCCATAAAGATATCGTCCGGCCTCAGATCCCTGCAGAATACGATGCAGGGCATGTCATGGGCCAGAAGTTTTTCATATTTTTCCTTCTTTTGTTCATCGCTCAATGACTCCATATAAGAGTATTCCACAAAGCCGATGATCTGCAGTCTGGTGGCATCGAAATTTTCAAAATATCCCGTCAGCTGCAGCGCGGGACGATTGATCTCCGGCAACGTGATGCGGTGTTTCTTCAGCTCGATCTCCGGCGTCAGATTTTCCAATTTCATTTTCTCGATTACACTGGTCAGACTTATACTTGCCATTGCACGCCTCCAATTCCAAAATCAGTCTAACATTCCCCATAGGCTTTGTCAATCAAATACCTCTTCAAAAAGGCCTGCAAGGGCTTGTCTGAAAGGCCGGGACCGGCGTCCGCGGCGCGCTCTCACTTTTCCGCAAAAAAGGCCAGGATCGCGTCCACGGTGCGCCCGTTCAGTTCCGGCACCTGCAAGAGTTCCTCCCGCCCGGCGTTTCTGATCTCCTCCAACGATTTAAAATGCCGCATCAGAGCCTTTCTGCGCGCGGGTCCCACCCCCGGGATATCGTCCAACACGGACTTGACCTGTGCCTTGCTCCGCAGGGAACGATGGTATTCGATGGCAAATCTGTGGGCCTCGTCCTGAATGCGGGTGATCAGCTTAAATCCCTCGGAGCGGGTGTCGATGGGCAGCTCCACATTATTGTAATACAGTCCCCTGGTGCGGTGATTGTCGTCCTTCACCATGCCGCAGACGGGAATGTGTATGTGCAGCTCCTCCAAAACCTCCAGAGCGATGTTGACCTGACCGCGGCCGCCGTCCATGAGCAACAAATCCGGAAATTTGGTGAAACTGCCGAATTCTCTGTCCATCCGCCGCTCGGACAACTGCTCCCGCTCCTCCATGCCATGGACGAAACGCCGCGTCAACACCTCCTTCATGCAGGCATAATCATCCGGACCCGTGACACTCTTAATGCGAAACTTGCGGTAGTCGCTGCGCTTGGGTTTGCCCCTCTCATAGACCACCATGGAACCCACATTCTCAAAACCGTTGGTGTTGGAGATATCAAAGGCTTCCATGCGTCGGATATCCGACAGTCCCAGAATGTCCGCAATCTCTTTCACCGCGCCAATGGTGCGCCCTTCCTCCCTCTTCAGTCTCTCTTTGTCCTGACTTAGGATCAGCTTGGCGTTCTCCGCCGCAAGCTCCACCAGTTTCTCCTTGCTGCCGATCTTGGGCACGCGCAGATACACTCTGCCGCCCTTTCTCTCCGTCAGCCAACTCTCGATCAGGGCGGCGTCCTCTATCTCATATTGCAGCATCAGCTCTCTGGGGATGAAGGGCGTCCCCGCGTAAAACTGCTTGACAAAATCCTGTAAGATCAGGGGCTTGTCCACTTCTGACACATTTGTCATATAATAGTGTTCCCTGCCGATCAGCTTGCCGTCCCTGACAAAAAATACCTGTACCACGGCATCATCCTCATCCTGCCAGAGGGCGATCACATCCTTGTCCTCACCCGCGCTGTCCGTGATCTTTTGTTTTTGAGACACGGATTTCACGCTGTTGTAGAGGTCCCGATATCCCGCCGCCTCCTCGAATTTCATCTCCTCCGCGGCCGCCTTCATCCTGCTCTCCAAGTCCCTTAAAATCGGACCGTAATTGCCGTTCAGGAAATCCAGCGCTCCCTCCACCTGCTCCCTGTATGCCTCTTTGCTCACATTGCCCTGACAGGGAGCGGGACATTGGCCGATGTGGTAATTCAGACAGGGCCTGTCCCGCAGCGGCTCTCCGCTCAGAGCGCGATTGCAGGTGCGCAGACGATAGAGCTTATTCAACAGCTCAATGGTGTCCTTCACTGCGCCCGCGCTCGTGTAAGGCCCGAAATATTTGGACCGGTCCTTCTTCATGGTGCGGGAAAAGAGGATGCGGGGATACTCCTCTCCCACTGTCACCTTGATGTAGGGGTAGGTTTTGTCGTCCTTTAGGAGAGTGTTGTACTTGGGCGAATGCTCCTTGATCAGATTGTTCTCCAATACCAGAGCTTCCAATTCCGAATCCGTCACGATATACTCAAAACGCTCAACAAGGGATACCATTTTATCAATGGCGGGCCCTCTGCCGATGTTCTCCCGAAAATAGGAGCGCACCCGGTTGTGCAGATTGATGGCCTTGCCCACATACAAAATGGTATCCCTTCGATCACGCATAATATAGACTCCCGGCTTGTTGGGAAGCTTTTTTAACTCATCCTCTATCCGGAACATCATGACAATCCCCTCAGTCTATCCTTCCATTGGAGAACAATCCTCTGGGGGAACTGTCCCAAATGTCGGTGTGTGAGTCCTCATCCGTCGGCTTATTCCCATCGGATGTATCTCCGCCCGTGGGCCTGTTCCCGTTGGTCGTCCCGGTTCCGTCCGGTATGTCTCCATTCATCGGCTTATTCCCATCGGATGCGTCTCCGCCCGCGGGATTCTGCGTCCGGTCCGATCGGTCAGCGCCTGCGGTCTCCTGCTTATCGTCCTTCTCCTCGGGCTCCGGAATGCCTTTTTCCTCGCGGAAGATCCTCATGAACTCCTTGCCCGTGATGGTCTCCTTCTCGATCAGAAACGCCGCCAATTTATCCATCACATCCCTGTTCTCGCGAAGCATTTCCAAAGCCTTCTCATAGCTCTCTTTGATCAGAGCCACCACTTCCGCATCGATCTCGGCCGCCGTCTCATCACTACAGTTTAGAGCCGTGCGTCCCTCCAGATACTGGCTCTCCACGGTGGCGAGGCTCACCAGTCCGAACTTCCTGCTCATGCCATAGCGCACCACCATATTGCGGGCGATGGCCGTGGCCCGCTCAATGTCGTTGGCCGCTCCGGTGGTCACGGTCTCAAACACGATCTCCTCGGCAGCGCGCCCGCCCACCAGACTCACCAACAGATCCCTCAGCTCCGCCTCCGTGTTCAGGTACTTCTCTTCCTCCGGCACCTGCATCACATATCCCAATGCCCCCATGGTGCGAGGTACGATGGTGATCTTCTGCACGGGCTCGGAATTCTTCTGCAGGGCGCTGATCAGCGCATGTCCCACCTCGTGATAGGAGACGATCTTGCGCTCCTCCTTGCTCATGATGCGGTCCTTCTTCTCCTTGCCCACTAGGACCACCTCCACGGCGTTGAACAGATCCTGCTGATTGACAAACTCACGTTTCTCCTTGACGGCATTGATGGCCGCCTCATTTATCATATTGGCCAGATCGGATCCCACCGCGCCGCTGGTGGCCAGGGCAATGGCGTCCAGATCCACCGTCTCATCCATCTTCACGTCCTTGGCATGTACCTTCAGGATCTCCACACGCCCCTTCAGATCCGGTTTGTCCACGATGATACGCCGGTCAAAACGCCCGGGGCGCAGCAAAGCCTTATCCAGTATCTCAGGCCGGTTGGTGGCCGCCAGGATCAAAATTCCCTTGGAACTGTCAAAGCCGTCCATCTCGGAGAGCAGCTGATTCAAGGTCTGCTCCCGCTCCTCATTGCCGCCGCCATACTTGGAATCACGGCTGCGTCCGATGGCATCGATCTCATCGATAAACACGATACAGGGCGCGTTCTTGGTGGCCTCCTTGAACAGATCCCGCACGCGGCTCGCGCCCACACCCACATACATCTCTATAAAATCGGAACCCGTCAGCGAGAAAAACGGCACCTTGGCCTCTCCCGCCACCGCTCTGGCCAACAGAGTCTTACCTGTTCCGGGAGGTCCCACCAACAGCGCGCCCTTGGGCAGTTTCGCGCCGATCTTGGTATACTTGCCCGGATCATGCAGGAAATCCACGACCTCCACCAGAGATTCCTTCGCCTCATCCTCACCCGCCACATCTTTGAAAGTGACTCCCGTCTCCTTCTGCACATAGACCTTGGCCGTGCTCTTTCCAACGCTCAGAGGTCCGCCCGCGCCGTTCATCTTGCGGAACATGAAACCCATCAGCGCCCAGATCAGCACCAACGGCAATACAATCGTGAGCAGAATATCCATCCAACGGCTGTCAGACACCACCCTCTGAGCGGATATCCCCTTTTCCTCCAAACGTGCCGTCAGAGTGGTCAGATCCTCCATCATCCGCGTGGTATAGCTCTCGCCCTTCAACTCCAGCTTGCTCCCGTAGCGCTCCAAAAACGCGGCGGTAAACGGATCCCTGCTCTGTTGAGTCGTCTCGTCATACTTCAAAGTCACGCTCAGGATGGACTTCTCATAATTGACCAACACGGACTCCACCTTGTCTTCCTTTAAATCCTGCAGAAATCGGGTGTATTCCTGCTCTTCCTGACCGCCGGTTCCCATGATCAAAGTCGAAAAGAGCAATACCAACAGAAAGGAACTGACCATGGCCGCCAGGATCACCCCTATGCCCGGCCTCCTGTTCGGCTGATTATTGTTGCCGTTGCGATTACTGCCGTTGTTGCCGGGCCCGCCGTTATAATTATTATTATTCATCTGATGATTGTCCATGATCGCTCCATTCCCCGGCCATATGCCGATATGTTCCATTATAAAGACAGTTTTGCCATAAATCAATAAAAGAAATATTAAATATTGCCATTTCTCCATTGATTTTAAATCCATTATTTTGTATGATGGAACAAGATATTGCAAAGGATCAGGGGGACATTCCAAATGAAAAGAACAGGCTTTGACAATGATAAATATCTCCGGATGCAGTCCGAAAGGATCAAAGAGCGCATCGCCGCATTTGGCGGAAAGCTCTATCTGGAGTTCGGTGGAAAACTTTTTGACGACTACCACGCGTCCCGCGTGCTGCCCGGCTTTAAGCCCGACAGCAAGATCAATATGCTGGCGCAGCTCAAAGATCAGGCCGAGATCGTCATCGCCATCAATGCCTCCGATATCGAAAAAAACAAAGTGCGCTCCGACCTGGGGATCACCTATGATCTGGATGTGCTGCGCCTGATCGACGCCTTCCGCGGATACGGCCTCTATGTGGGCAGCATCTGCCTGACGAGGTTCGCGGGCCAGCCCAGCGCCATCGCCTATCAGAAGAAACTGGAATCCCTGGGGATGAAGGTCTACCGCCACTATCCCATCGAGGGCTACCCCTACAATATTCCCCTGATCGTCAGCGATGACGGCTACGGCCGGAATGAATATATCGAGACCACCCGCTCTCTGGTCGTCATCACCGCCCCGGGCCCCGGCAGCGGCAAGATGGCCACCTGCCTCTCTCAGCTCTACCATGAGTATAAACGGGGCATCAACGCGGGCTATGCCAAATATGAGACCTTCCCCATCTGGAACATTCCGTTAAAGCATCCCGTGAATCTGGCCTATGAGGCCGCCACGGCGGATCTGAACGATGTGAATATGATCGATCCCTTCCATCTGGAGGCCTACAACGAGACCACCATCAATTACAACCGCGATGTGGAAGTCTTTCCCGTACTGCGCACCATGTTTGAAAAGATCATGGGAGAATGCCCCTACAAATCTCCAACTGACATGGGTGTCAATATGGCGGGATACGGCATAGTAGACGACGAGGCCGTCCAGGTCGCCGCCAGACAGGAGATCATCCGCCGGTATTACAACACCCTCTGCCAAAAGCGGCAGGGCAATGCGGATGACGAACAGCTCAGGAAGATCGAACTTTTGATGAAACAGGCGGAGATCACCACCGAGGACCGGCCGGTCATCAGCGCCGCCAACATCAAGGCTGCGGCCACTGGGGAACCCGCCGCCGCCATAGAGCTGCCGGACGGACGCATCATCACCGGCAAGACCAGTGAACTTCTGGGGGCCTCCTCCGCCATGCTGTTGAATGCCCTGAAAACCCTTGCCAACATCAGCGACGAGGTGCAGTTGATCTCTCCCACGATCATCGAGCCCATCCAAAATTTGAAGGTGAGACATCTGCGCAACAAAAATCCCCGTCTCCACACGGACGAGGTATTGATCGCGTTATCCATCTGCGCGGCCACGGACGATAAGGCCAAACGCGCCATGGAGCAGCTGCAGAATCTCGCCGGATCCGAGGTACATTCCAGCGTCATCCTCTCTCAGGTTGACATGAACGTCTTCCGCAAACTGGGTGTGAACCTCACCTGTGAGCCGGAGTACCAGACCAAGAAATTGTATCATCGGTGAGGATGCGGGACTCTGATATGGTTTTCTCTTTTGAGATTTTTTGAGATAAGGAAAGACGCATGGTTTGCGGGCCATGCGTCTTTATCGTTCGTCTTTATCGTTCGTCCTTATCGTTTTCTTGCGTCTCGTCTACATTTTATTCCCCAGCCACCTCTTGACATTTCTGTCTAACAGTGTTAGACTATATATGTCTAATACCGTTAGACGCATAACACCAAACCGGAAAGGCGGGATCACAATGCAGGAAAATAAATTAGGAGTGATGGAAGGGCGATTTGCCAGGATCATATGGGAACATGCGCCCATCTCCACCGCAGAGTTGGTGCGTATCTGCGAGGAGCAGTTCGGCTGGAAACGCACCACGACTTACACCATGCTCAAGAGACTCTGCCAACGGGGGCTCTTTGTCAACAACCGGGCCACGGTGGAAGTGTTGGTCTCCATGGAAGATTTTTACGGCAGACAGAGCGAGCTGTTCGTGGAGGATACCTTCGGCGGTTCACTGCCGGCCTTTATCGCGGCTTTCACCAAAGGAAAGACCCTGAGTGACGAGGAGGCGGATGAGATACAGCGCCTGATCGACAACAGCAGAAAACGGCATTCGTGAGAGGGGAGGATCGGTATCATGTTGGAAGATATTTTTGTGACCATATTGAGAATGAGTTTTTACGGGTCCATCGGCGGCGCCGTCATCTTGGTCTGCGTATTGACCGACTATGTGCGCGTTCCCAAATGGATCTCCATGGCTCTCTGGGGACTGTTGGCCCTCCGTCTCGTGCTGCCGGTCTCCCTCTCCTCCGACGCGAGCTTTTTCCGATTTCGCAATCTTTCTGACCAAATAGAAAATATTCTGGACTTCGAGGGCACCTACGGCGGAGACTATAAGGTTGCCCTAGAGGGCAGCGCCCGATATGAGCGGGCCGTTGCCTCCGGAAGTCCCGTAAAGACACAGCCAAACGGAACCCGCATGGCCTATTACTATGAGGGAAATGACGGTCTTATCGAGCCGGCAAAACCGCTCTCCGAGACCATTCTTCCCATTGCCTCCCGCATTTGGCTGGGCGGCGTGGCCGCGCTGTGGCTTTGGGCAATCTTTTCCTATATACACCTTAAGTCGAAGCTGCGTTTTGCCATGAAACTGTCCGAAGGCGTATATGAGACCGACGCGATCTCCTCTCCCTGCGTGGCGGGTATCTTCAGACCGCGGATCTATCTGACCATGGGCCTGACCGACCGCCAAAGAGAGCATATTTTGCTCCACGAGCGGATGCACCTTCGCTATCTCGACCATATTTGGAAAATTCTGTCCTTTGCGGTGATCAGTCTGCACTGGTTCAACCTGTTCCTATGGCCGCTGTACCGCCTGTTTCAGGGAGACTTGGAAAAAGCCTGTGACGAGCGGGTATTGCGCAGACTCGGCGAGACCGAGAGGGAGGACTACAGCGAATCCCTTCTGGCACTGTCCATGGAGCGAAACCGGCGACTTCCCACGCCCATCTGCTTTGGTGAAAATGATGTAAAAGAGCGTGTCAAACGGATACTGGCTTACCGCAAACCTCTGCTCGCCGTGTCCGTCCCGGTGGTGATCTTGGCCGTTCTCATGTGTTTTGTGTTTCTGACACTGCCCAAGACTGCGCAGGAAACCCCTGACAGCCCTGCGGACTCGGCTGTGACAACTCAACCGGCTGACGAATTGGAGGATCCTCCCGTGACCATCCCTCCGGAGAGCATCGCCCCTTCCAAGGCAGATGTCTCCGAAAGCAATTCTTCGGAGGAACTAAAGATCCTGGAGGAACTCTCCGACAACGGCATTCTCTATCAGGCGCGTTTGGATGGAATTTATCGCGTTTTGGAAGACGGGACTGAGGAACGGATCTACGAGGGCTATCCGGGACGTCCTGAAATGCAGATATTTGAGGGCAAAATGTACTTTATGACGGATTCTCACTATACGGAGGGCGCCTTGGATTGGGAAGACAATACCATCCGTGTGTTGGATCTGGAAACCCTGGAATGGGAGGATCTGTCTCTGGTGCGCCGAAACGCCCTGATCTCTACCTTTGTCCTGCGGGAGGGTGTCATAACCATATGGTATGCTTATCCTGACGTCACGGACAGCATGATGCTCTACAGGGAAGAAGACACCCTGTTAAACGGCAGGAACATTCTTGAACTGACCACGGCGGAGGCGGAGACCCTGTCATGGGGAATTTCCGCGACGGCCATATTGCAAAACAGGGACCGGATGTACAATGTCTCGCACAGGACCAAAGATGCCAATCTCACATTTTTGGATATGAACGGGGACGGAAGATTGGAGAAGATCACTCTGGAATCTCTGCCGGATTCCCAAGAACCGTTGATGGATTACAGACTGCAGATCGGAGAGGCCCGGTTGGAGGGACATGCCTATACGCTTGCCAACACTCTGTGGGCGTTGAGCCTCGACGGCGAGCACATCCTTCTGGCCCTCCATGATGACGGTCCCAGCGATGATCCCGAGACCATACTCTACACATACCGGGACGGCGAGATTCATGAGATCGGCAGATTTGAAGATAAACCCGCACGCTGCACCGTCAGTCCGGACGGCATCATCACAGGCGGCAAGGCCGTCTCCGTCATACAGGACGACTGGATCAAGGTGAGTTGGCGGCTTGGCCCGGACGGCCTGTTGGAGGAAATCCCGCAGGATATCTATGATTTTATTTCGCTGAATTCCGTGGAGTTGTATGTAGATCTGCCCCTGCATCCCGAGATCGGGAGTGAGGAGACTTTCACGGTGACACCGCAACAGGTGAAATTCCTGCAGACCACCGCCGACGGAGAATGGGTGTTGGTGGAGACCGCCGACGGAGAATCTGCATGGGTACACATAGTGGATCACGAAGTCGCGGAACTGAAAGAAGATGTCTTGGACGTATTCGCGGCCCGACTGTTTGCAGGGTGGTAAGGCTACATTCCGATCAGGGAGGAGAACTCCTTCATCATCTCGGAGATCTTAATCTGCTGCGGGCATACCTGCTCGCAGCCCCTGCATCCGATGCAGTTGGCCGGACGTTTCTCCTGCGGCATACTGCCCACCGCCATGGGAGCGATAAAGCCGCCGCCCGTCAGTTTGTGTTCATTGTAAAGAGCCACCAGTTCCGGGATCGGAAGCCCCTTCGGGCAATGCGCAGTACAATAATGACAGGCCGTACAGGGAAGTCCGCCCTTTTGAATCTCCTCGTCCGCGCGCCGCACCAATGTGTCAAATTCTTCTTGGCTCAACGGTTCATCGGTCCCAAATATGGCTATATTGGACTTTAACTGCTCCATGTTGGACATGCCGGACAGCACCATGGTCACGCCGGGAATGCTCTGCAGAAAACGGAATGCCCAACCGGGAACGGTCTCATCGGGACGCAGGGACTGCATGGCCTCTGCCAACTCCCCGGAAGCCTTGGCCAACTTGCCGCCCCGCAGCGGCTCCATGACCCAGATGGGGATCTCTGCTTTCTGCAGGAGGGCAACTTTTTCCTGCGCTTTCTGGAAATGCCAGTCCATATAATTGATCTGAAGCTGACAAAATTCCATATGTTTGCCCGCGTGATCCAGGAAACGTCCGATCACTTCCTCGCTGCCGTGCGCCGAAAATCCCAGATGACGGATGCGACCGTTCTCCTTCTGCTTTAACAGATACTCCAGGATCCCGTATTGCGGATCCATGTACGCGTCAATGTTCCCCTCATAGACATTGTGAAATAAATAAAAATCAAAATACTCCGTCCGACATTTCTCGAGCTGTCTCTCAAATATTTCTTCCACCTTGTCCATGTTGGACAGGTCATACCCCGGAAATTTAGTGGCGAGATAATAGCTCTCTCTGGGATATCGGGAGAGGTATTTGCCCGCGACCAACTCCGAGTTGCCCTCATGATAGCCCCATGCGGTGTCAAAATAATTGATCCCGTTTCGATAAGCAAAGTCAATCATCTCCGCTGCCGCGGGCTCATCCACCATCCCGTCATTGCCGTTTTGCACGGGCAGACGCATCATGCCAAGCCCCAAACCCGACAACTGAATTTCCTGAAACTTTCTGTAGATCATGTCATCTCTCCTTTCTTGGTTCAAATCATTCAAGTGACAAAGTTACCGTGACATCGCCGGCTCCCAACGCCGCCCTTACAGCTTGTTATAGTCAATAATACCATAAACAATAATGTCAGACGATTTACTCAAGATAATTTCGCTGCGACCAGATCCAAATACTTCTCAAAGCACACAAGTAATCTGTCTATAACTCTTTTCTTCGTTTCAGTGCGGTTTCCCGCGCCTCCAAATCTTGATACCGCGGGCATGATCGCGTCAACCTCCGTACCCGTAGTTTTTAATACTCCGTCACGAAAAGAATTTTCGATAAATATATGTGTTTCCTTATCCTTTAGCTTTTCATCTTTTATGATCGCAACAAGATCATTCTCCCGTTGCTCATCCACATATTTTGACCACTCCCTATCAACCTCGGTATCAGCATTCACCCTTGACAGAAATTCTCTGATCAGTTCTATTTTGCTCCGCAGATTGAGACTTGAATTGACCGCTTTTTCAATCGTGACTACAATCTCTTTATCCCTATTCCCATCTTTCTGATACTTCTTCACAAGCATTAAGATATAATCGATATTGACCTCGACCTGCTTTACAAGTTCAATTTCAAATACAATGTCATCATTGATATTTTCTTTCTCCCCTTTTTTCGGTTTGAACTCGTGGTAAAGATCTATATACTCACTCTGATAATCTTGAAAATCTCGCGGTGAAAGTATCTCCTGCCCGGCAAAGTCATCAAAGGCGGACAGAATATTCCTCATTTTTAAAATTGTACCATACAAAGATATAAATTTCTTCTTGTCCTGCTCCCCGAGTTCCGAAAAAGACTCAAGCGGGAACATTGTCCGCAGCGTGTTGATCAGTTCTGTATATCCCTCATAGTGCTTTCCGTTTTCATCATATCCGTTGTAATAACTTGCATAGTTTTTCAGAAGGACAATGCCGCCCGCCTCTTTATTCCCAAAAAGCGCGATCGCGTCATTCGTCTCCTGCTCCAAATTGCGAAAACAGACAATGTTCCCAAATGTCTTGACAGAATTGAGAATACGGTTGGTACGGGAGAATGCCCGTAAAAGTCCATGGTACTTCAAATTCTTGTCCACCCAAAGAGTATTCAGCGTTGTTGCGTCAAATCCGGTAAGGAACATATTCACGACAATCAAAATGTCAATCTCTCGATTTTTCATTCTGAGGGATACGTCTTTATAATAATTCTGAAACTTGTCGCTTGAAGTATCATAGGCAGTGGAAAACATTTCATTATAGTCAGCAATAGCGCTTTCCAAAAAATCTCGTGAGCTTTGATCCAGTCCATCGGTATCCTCGGAATTTTCGTCAACTACAAAATCATCAGCGACAAAACTGTCGTTCTCTGTCTCATTGACACCGTAACTGAATATCGTGGCAATCCGGAGCCGCATCGCTCTCGGCAATTTCTCCATTTGACACTTAAACTCCGCATAATACAACTTTGCCGCCTCAATAGAACTGACTGCAAATATGGAATTAAATGCGAAACTGTCTCCCCCGTTATGTTTTGTTTTTTGAGCAAAATGTTCTAACGTGTAGGAGACGATCTCACTAATACGTGACCGATTTAACAGTGCCTTTTCCGTATCTATTGCCGATACCTGTTTGTCCTTTGCCTTATCGCTATCTTTGATCGTTGTAATATAATCGATGCGAAATGGAAGTACATTTCCGTCATTAATAGCATCCACGATCGTATAAGTATGCAGCTTTTCTCCAAAAGCCTGCGGTGTAGTCCGCAAATCGACGTGTTTGCCACTCCCTGCATTGTCGGAGAATATCGGTGTACCCGTAAAGCCGAAAATATGATACTTTTTAAAGTTCTTAGTGATTGCCGCGTGCATATCCCCAAACTGCGACCTGTGGCATTCATCAAATATCAGGACAACATGCTTGTTAAATACTTCATGTCCTTTGTTTTTGCGGATAAATCCGTCTAATTTCTGAATGGTAGTTATAATGATCCTATACTCGTGGTAATTACCATTTTCGTCCCTGTTTTCCAACTGCCTCTGTAAAATCGCAGTAGAGGCGTTGCTGTTGGCAGCTCCTTTCTGAAAACGGTTATATTCTTTCATTGTCTGGTAATCAAGATCTTTTCTATCAACCACAAACAACACCTTGTCAACAAAATCAAGCTGACTTGCGAGCTGTGCCGTCTTAAAGGAAGTCAATGTCTTTCCGCTCCCGGTTGTATGCCATACATAACCTCCCGCGTCAAGCGTTCCCAACTTTTTGTAATTTGTCGCTATCTCTATGCGGCTTAATATCTTCTCTGTAGCCGCTATCTGATACGGACGCATGACAAGGAGCAGTTCTTCTGAAGTAAATACACAATATTTCGTCAAAATATTCAGAATCGTATGTTTGGATAAAAAAGTTTTTGTAAAATCTACAAGGTCAGGTATCACTTTATTATTTGCATCTGCCCAAAACGATGTGAATTCAAAACTGTTGCTTGTCTTTTTCCCTTTACCGGAACCTTTCTCCTGCTCTTTTAAGTGTGAAAACCTTGTAGTGTTGGAATAGTATTTCGTATTCGTGCCATTTGAGATAATAAATATCTGCACATACTCGTACAGTCCACATCCACTCCAAAAGCTGTCACGTTGGTAACGGTTAATCTGGTTAAAAGCTTCTCTGACCGCCACCCCACGCCTTTTTAATTCCACATGAACAAGAGGCAGACCATTGACAAGAATCGTCACATCATAGCGATTATCATAATTAGCAATCTTATCCGCAGGATTGGATTTATTTTCCGCAGCATTTCCCCGCACTTCGTACTGGTTGATCACCTGCAATCGATTGTTATGTATGTTCCCTTTATCGATCAATCTAATATTTTTCGTACTTCCATCATCACGTTTTAAAACCTTTGTATAGTCCTCCTGCACG
Organism: Acetatifactor muris; assembly: GCA_023663635.1. Classification (GTDB taxonomy): domain Bacteria; phylum Bacillota; class Clostridia; order Lachnospirales; family Lachnospiraceae; genus Acetatifactor; species Acetatifactor muris_A. The sequence continues at coordinate 1,839 of JAMPHD010000025.1, read as the reverse complement.
GTGCGGGTCTTTTCCACAATGCCCTCGTTCGCGTTTGCGATATGCTCTCGGAAAAATCTCTCCCATTCGCTATCCGTGAAATCATAACCATTCAACTGCTCTAATTTATATTTCAGATTTTCTATCAGTTCTCTCTCCGAATGAATTTGCAGATATTCATAACCCTGTTCCGTCAACATGCGGATAAACTCTTTTTCAAGCTCCGCCTCACTCTGATAGCTGTCGGATCTTCTGCTCTCCGGCGTGTATTCCGATACCACCGTACTCTCATTCATGGACGCGACCATGTTTAGCGTACTCATTTGTCTGACTCCTTATCACTTACACGTTCATTATTCATTGATTTTGTCCATCAATTGTTCGTATAGCCGTTCACTGATATGTCTTCCATTATTTTTCATAACATTGATACACTGACTGATCTCATCGGCAGACAATAACTTCCTTTCAAATGCGGTCATTAGTATACCAACCGTACCCATGATCTTGATACCCATCTGTTTTGCCACTTGTCTGCCTTTCAATTCGTCCATCAACAAAATATCCGCCTTCATCTCATCGGATAAAATAATCGCTTCGCTTTCTCCTTCATCCAATCCCGTAGCCCGTCTTAATAAGGCAACTGACTTCTTATCCCCTACATCAACCTTCCGAATATATTTTGACTGAAGAATTTCTATTGTTTCCTGCTTAAATTTATCATTTGAAGTTAATTCTCTATATACTGCATATGGTATCTGTATTTCACCAAATAGCTGATTTAAAAGTTCCAATCGACCTATTTTGAGTAACGATATCAGCGGAGTTGCATCCGATATGATAATCATACTATCTCCCCTTTCAGCTTACGATAACACTGAATTTCCTCTTCAACTTCACAAATATCCATATTTAAATAAGCCAATCCTAAGCTATCGTATAGTTCGATTAATTCCCACTTCGATATTCCAAGCATTTCCGCTGCTTTTCCATGTGAAATTGTCAGATTTTTTATATATGGGTATAACAAGAGGGCATTTCTCTGTAACACCATATCTTTATCTTCCATCGTGACATAAGATACCATTTCTGTGGGTACAGTAATATTTACCGAAGAAATTTCTACATTTGTCCTTGCCATAATACGCAGCCTCCCATCCTTCTAATTTTCTAATAGAGATTTTCTCTCTTGAAAAGTCAACAATTTATCTCGGTAATACTCATACTGCTTTTGCCTTGCCTCTATCTCTGCCGGAAGTCCTTCTGAAATATTACTACAAAGCGTATCAAAGCGGTCAAGGATTTCGACTATTCTATCCTGTTCCTCTTTAGCCGGTAACGGAATAAACAAATCTCCCAGTTTGTCCGGTGTGACCTCGATCACTTTGGTTCCGTGAGCCAACTTCCGTTTTTGCACCTCAAAATGTGAAGTATGAAAATAGTATGCCAAATACTTTGCATTTTGATTATGATGAATAATTGCCGTGTGTCCACTAACGGCTATATCTTCTTTGCCCAACCATGCTACGCATTTACAAACATCTTCCACATTTTCACTTGTAACAGCCATAATAATATCATTTGTTACCGCTTTCTTTGACTTTTGGGCAGTTTCTTCCGACACATGCTGCAATGTTTTGTCCGTATATATCCCATACCCGGTATAGATCTGTCCATAATGAATACACGGCACTCCGTCTTCCGTAAAGTCTTTCTTTTGGAAATTACCGCCTCTTGTTATTGTGGCAATATCACTCAATTTAACATATGCATATCCAAATACATATTGAATAAGTCTAATTATTATCTGTCTGTCTGTCTGTCTGTCTGTCTGTCTGTCTGTCTGTCTGTCTGTCTGTC
>JAMPHD010000024.1 GCA_023663635.1 Acetatifactor muris | reverse complement strand
AACAAAGCCCCCTCAGCTGATAAGTCTACCATAAAGGAGGGCAGAAAGCAATGAGAAAAATCAGGAGATTCCTGCAGGCGGTATTGTTTATCAATTTTATGGTCGGCCTGCATGACGGAATGAAGGCCGGGAATCTGGTAGCAATTTTGGTAAATGGGGTAATTGTACTGGCAATTATCTCAGCAGAAGAAAAGGATAGGTGAGGTAGATGATGTCTTTGCAAGGATTGAGATTGCGAACCGAGTACATGATGGAGCAGATAAGGATAGATGCAATCGAGGACACATTGAGAAAATGGAAAGAGGCTCTGAAAAAGTATTACGAAGTCGGTTACGACAACGGAGAAACCACAAGGCTATATAAGGAGCTTGAAAAGTTAGGGGCTGACACAGAAAAGTTGATCGAGATTGACCTGAGCATACGGGACGAAGTGTGCGGGATATAGGAGGTAGCGGATATGGCAATAGGAACGCAGGTAAAGATAGCGGACATCGGACCACTGGCAACGGTGGTCCAGCCCGGAAGGAACATGGTAAAGATAGACCTTATGGGAGAGAAGTTTTGGATCGAGAGAGAGCTGCTGGAAGTGCCGGGATTCGGTGATGATGAATGATTAAAAAGTCTGACATCGTAAAGGCGGCGGTTCAGGAGCAGGACTGGAAGAAAGCGTTGCAGATAGCGAAAGGTTTTCGTATCGGGGTAACGCAGGAGCAAAGAAACAAGATGGCGAGAGCCTATGAGTGTATCGTCCATCCGGGTTTCTACCGGCAGATCGGGGTTGACATTCCGGAGGCGATAGAGCAGGGAAAAGCAGTAGTCAAAGAATATGCGGAAAGCACAAGGAGGAAAAACACTATGATGAAATGGGATGTAAAGCATGACAGAGCAAAGAGAGTTATTGATGCGTTTCTGGAGAACGCAGGATATTGGCAGGAGAGAGAAGATTTGTCCGCAGGTCTGACGGACGAGGACAAGGCGCTGGTAAGCGAGGAAGTGGCACTGATGATCGCCTCTATCCGCAAGCGCTACAAGCTGCAGGAGAGATTGCCTGAGCAGGAGCCTCAGATTCAGCTGGAAGAGGCTAAGACGGAAATTCCTACGGTGGAGGCAAAAGAAACGCTCCCTGAGCCTATAAACGAGGCAGAGAAGGAAGATAAGCCGGAGGAAGAACAGGCAGCGGCAGATACGGAGCAGGCACCGGAGCCTGTAGAAAAGCCGAAGCGTGGCCGGAAGGCATCCGGAGCGGAGAAAAAGCCCGCTGCAAAGAGAGGCGGCAGGAAGAAAGCGGCCCAGGAAGAAACGGCAGAGCAGGCAGAGGCAGCAGTATAAAATGAGCATCCCGCCCGGCAGGGTAAGAGCCGGGGTCTTTAATGCGGGTATCCGGTCACAACCCCGGAGGAAGTCGCAGAGTGGAGAAAAATTGGAAAGGAGATTGAGATATGGATAGCAAGGCAGTATTCACGCAGGAGAGCCACAGGGAGGCATTTATGGGCCTGTGCATCAATGTTCTGCCTCTGATCGGAGAAATAATCGAGAACGCAAAGAAGAGCGGCGTGGACGGCATGGTGGGCCTCACGGTAGCCACGGACGGATATATTTCTTTCGACATCCACAATAGCCGCTGGAAAATGGCAAGGCTGAACGGCGAGAGTCCTGCAAAGATTGAGTACCAGTACAGCGAAGTGGTGGACGTGCCGGAGGCCAGGGCAGGCGAAAAGGCCGTTTTCAATCATACTACGGAAAATGTGATTGAGATTGCACAGGCTTTTTCGAGGATGGCAAGCGAGAATTACCACCTGCTCGACATCGACAGCGAAGAGTGGAAACAGAAATTTGTGGAGTGGGCGAATGAGTTTGAGGCAGGTTGGGTTGATGATCTTGCGAGAGATTATCCGGACGAGATAGGAGATTTTGCGGTGGAGAAAATCAATGCTTACCATAGGGAGGCAAAGGAAGATGGCAGAATTTGAGGTTTGGATATATGACGACGAAAGCGGATGCAACCAGCCCATGAAATGCAGAGCGAAAAATGTGGCGGATGCCCGCAGGATAGGAAATGAATATATCCGGAAGTGGGGCCTGCAAGGCGGCTGCATAACAGACATCCGGGAGGTGGGAAATGGACGATAGGAGATTAGCACCGGAGCAGATTGAGAATCTGGCTGTTGAGATCAGGGAGTTCCTGCTGGAGCATGGGCTTTGGCAGGACGTGGATATTTATTTCAACCACAAGCGGTTCGGCTGCAAGGACCCGGAAACGGGCCAGTATTTCTACAATGACCGGGAGCATCTGTTTGTGGAGGAAGGGATTGAGCCGGAAACGTATTTTGAGTATGTGAATCCGGACCATATCCTCAGCATGAGTTTTGAAGGCCCGGTATGCGAAATGCTCTATTACGGTATGTACCCGGCAACCAGGCGGAAATTTGATGCGATATTCGAGCGGTACGGGCTTTACTATGAGTTCGGGAATCACTGGAATTTCAGCTGTTATTACATTTAGGAGGTATCGGTTATGGTTGAGGAAGTGAAAGGCGGCTGTATCAGAGTACAGTCCAGCACAAACGAGTGGATGGATTGCATTTTTCTGGTAAGCGAAGAGGAAAAGGAGAGGGCAATCGAGGTATTGAAGAAAGCCTGGGATGCCTTTTGGGAAGAGGGCGAAGGCTGGTGCTATGGCAATTTCCTGGAGGCGAAAATGGTAGAGGCGAGGATAGCATTTGAAGCGTATTACGCAGAGAAGGAGGACGAATAGGTGGAAAAATATAAGGACATCAGCAAGGAGCTGCAGCGGATGCTCGATAAAGCGGAAGAGCTGGACTGGTCCTATTCGGTGTATGTGGAACCGAGCCAGAATAATCGGACGTATGTGGAAATGGGAAAGCATTCTCCGGCAGGAGAAGATTTCTCAATGATAATCGATTTTGATGCAGAGGATCAGGCGGAGTCGTTCCTGAAAGACCTGTGGGATTATGCAGACAATTTCGATGTTGACGGCCATGTTGAAATGTGGCTCCCGGAAAGAGGAAAGGGCGGCTGTCCGTCTACTGCAAGGGAGCTTGTGGAGGACGCAGAGGCAATCGTGGAAATGGTAAAGGAACTATACGGAGAATTGGACGGTGTACTGAATCCGGAATTGTCGGATGAACAGCTGGCAAGGTGCGACGAGATTTATAACGCAGTCTATGAAATGTGCAAGGTGATGGTCGGTGATGAAGGGCTGGAATGGGATATGTACTATATCGGAGAAATCGCAGAGCTGGCCGCTAATATGATGGTCGGCAGAGGGTACAGGGTGCGGTTTCCTGCAATCGTAACGGACGAGGACGGCTCTCAGCATATCGAGGAATATTACGAGCCGGATCAGGAAGGCGGTGAGTCTGAGAATGGCTGAAAGGGAGTACCTGAAAGTCGGCAGCTACACGCCGCCGGACGAAAACGGCAGGGGAGAAAAGATTGTCCGTGAGTTCTACGGCCAGGGAATGATCTTCAAGGACGACGAGGCTTTTTATGACACGGAACATCCGGACAGGGTTTGTTACATACCGGAGCTTTCGGATACGAAATACACCAGAAACAGCATCCTGCAGGAGTGCAACGGCCAGACGGATTTGGCAGAAGAGGTTTATGAGGCGGTGGATTGGCAGCACGTCAGCAGTCTGCTGGAGGATTGGTCCAGGAACGGGGAGCTTGACACCTGCAAAGAGTGCGGGAAAATGTTCAACTGCTATGGGGAAACGAAGTGTCCGTATTGCGGCGCAGAGTACGAAGGAGGCGAGGACTGATGGCTTATAAGTGGCGTGGGATGCAGATTATCCCGTGGGAAAAGGTGAAGGAGCTGCATGAGAAGGGAGAGCTGGCAGGGCATTATCAGCTGTACCCGGATAACACAGAGAAGCAGATCGAGGAAGGCTATAGCTGGCAGGACATCCAGCAGCATTATGAAAATGGCGGCGAGTTTGGGAAGGAAAAGGAGGCAGAGGCTCATGGAAAAGAGTGAAATCACAAAGGTACTGGCGGGGTTGAAGAGCCTGCAGGACGGCGGCATCGTCCAGGAGTTTGAGCAGAAGCAGGCGTTGAAAAGTGCGGTCGGGCATTACGAGAGCCTGCAGAAAGAAAAGGAGGCTGACCGGGTGCGGGTGGTACTCCAGATTGTCGTTACCGGAGAGGACATTGACGACATCATGGTATCGGCGCTGGAGGGCGGCATCAACTACTGGTGCGACAAGGCGAAGGTTGAAGGGCGCAGCCTCGGAGAGTATGCGAGCGAACAGATCAGCCGGGGCGGTACCCTTATCCTGCACGATATGGAAGAGGACCGGAACGAGCTGCTGACGAAGGAGAAGCTGCTGCAGGGGATCAGGATGTATGCGGAGCAGCCGAAGCATGGGGATATTTTTGAGGTAATCGACCATGAGCTGCACATTGACTGTGGCATGGTGGACGCAGAGGTAGCGGATGCGATTATCCAGTATGCGATATTCTCAGAAATCTTTTACGGATAGGAGGGCAGTTATGGCGGCGGTAGCGGTATTGGCGATCCTCATTATTTGGGGCATGGATAAGAAAAAGAAGTAGGAGGCAGGGAATGAGCAAAAGCATTGTAACGGAGTATCAGGAGATATGTTTCTTCTGTGGCAGGCAGGCCGAGGGAGAGCATCATCTGATTTTTGGAACGGCGGGCAGGGAGCTGAGTGAGAAGGACGGCTTGAAAGTGCCGGTCTGCAATAACTGTCACAACATGGGCGATCCTCTGAACAGGGTGCATGACAATCCTATGGCGGAGAAGCTGTCAAAGATGCTGGGGCAGGCAATCTACGAGGCGAAGATCGGCACCAGGGAGCAGTTCCGGAAGAGATACGGAAAATCTTATTTGTAGGAGGTGGTTGAAAATGAGGAATGATTTGATTAGAGCGGTTCTTGACTGTGGCGTTGATGATCTGAGTATGCTGGACGATTCGGGAGCGGATTTGTTTAAGACAGTAGAGCGGATGCGGTTTGAGGGCCTGGAGATTACCCTGAACGGGATCATGGCTGAAATCTTCCGGGAAGGCATCTTCCGCATGGGCGAAGCCGTCAAGGAGGCAAGGGAGAGGCTGGAGGCCGAGGAAAGCGAGGGTACTCTGACGGAGGCAGGGTATGAGCAGCTGGAGGCGATACGCCAGCATAACCTCAGCCCGCAGGGTGATTTTACATATTATGTGAATTGTCTGGATACGCATTTGAACTGTGACAGCAGCAAGAAGGTGGTGTATGAGGAAATGTTCGAGCAGGAAATGCAGGACCTCATGGACTATACCGGGTTCAATATTGAAGGGTAGGTGAGGCAGTCATGGGCGCATATATGGGCGTGGGCTATAGCGGCTATGAGTACGAAACCTGTCCTTTATGCGGGCAGGGGATGTGGAACGGAAGGTGTGAGAATCCGGATTGCGAGTACCATTGGAATCCGAAAGAAGATGATGAAGGAGGCGAGGAAGATTAAGAAGGTAATGCACATTGATGAATTTGAGGGGCGCTGCGGCTATTCATATCGGCACGAGCCATTCTGTAACGGAGGGCATAACTGCAGGCATCCGGAGGCAGCAAAGGAAACTGTGAACGGTGAGGAAGTCGGCTATTGTTACGCATTTTCGTGTCCGCTGGCTCCATGTGCAGACGCGCAGGATTTTGAGGATGCCGGGGAGGATCTGGGGCAGTATGAGGAAGATATGTATGTGGTCTTGTTTGAGGAAGGGGGACAGGCATGAGGACAATCCGATACAGAGGTAATACATATACGGTCTTAAAGAGGATGTATCGAATACGCAGGAATCCAAGATACACTGATTGGAATAATGAACCGGAAAAAATAGTGGTTCCATATGAGATTCTGGAAGAAAGGAGCAATAGTTACGTCTGCATGAGAGCCGGGTGGCACCAGAAGAACGTGCTGGCAAAAAGAGAGTTTTACCGGACTAAGGAGGAATGTCAGGCGGCTATCGTGGAGAAATACTCAGCCAGCAAAAAATTCAGCGACGAGCAGCTGGAGAAGCTGTGGAGAATCCTGGGGGATATACCTGTAAATGACAATGACGAGATCATGGAGCGGTTTATAGATTTTCCTGCCGGTACCCACAAGGAAGATGTATGGCATTGGTTCGACGAAAAGCACAGCAAGGGAGTGTATGTGCTGATGCACATAGGGGAGGGCGGTGGAGAATGAGAGTGATTGCGGTTCTGGAGGTTGACAAGGAAAAGCTGGCAGAGACAGGGCATAGCTTTGAGGAAGAAATGGGGTGGGCGGCTCAGTCTGGTATCACGTTGAAGGAGTACAAGGAGGCTGATAAGGCAGGCGAGTATGAGTACGCTGCATTTGTTTGGGATAACACGAACCAGCGCTATGAGCAGATGGGCCGGGCAGTAATATCCGAGAAGCTGTGCAAGGGAAGATTCAATGAGTATGTGAAAAATGGATGGTTTACCGAAAGGTACGATTCCAGCAAGGTGGTTTTCAAAAAGAGATTAGTTACCGTCCTGTGTTCAGGATGGGAAGAGATTAAGGAGGATTAAGATTATGCCAAATCATGTGAAGAATATTGTAAGGATGGAAGGGATCACGAAGCTGCCGTTGTTCAAGACGGAGTATGACGAGTACGAGAAGAGGGATGTAACGTGCTTTGATTTCAACAAGATAATCCCGATGCCGGAGAGCCTGAATATGGTATCAGGAAGTATTGAAACACTGGCTATCGAGGCGGTAAACAGAAGGCTGAGCCAGAGAAGATACGGCTTTCAGCAGAAGTATTCTCAGCCGCAAATGAGCGACGAAGAGTATCAGCAGAGGATCGAGAGCCATGGAAAGACGGAGGAAGAATTGCTGGATTTGGGCTTGCAGTACATATCCAACAAGGTGAAGTACGGGGCAACATCATGGTATGACTGGTGTTGCGATAACTGGGGAACTAAATGGAACGCATACTCCAACGAGCAGGAGGACGAGGACACGATCAGCTTTGAAACGGCCTGGTCCAATCCGGAGCCGGTGATGTTGAAGCTGTCTGAAATGTACCCGGAGGCCACGATTGAACACTGGTGGGCGGACGAGGATATGGGCAGCAATGACGGCTACAGGGTTTACCAGGGAGGCCAGATCGTTGACGGCGACTATTGCGATTCCTGCAGTAACGAGGCATACGAGATCTATATCAAGTGCTGGGGCGAGAGCGAGTGTCTGTATCAGGACGAAGATGGAATGTGGAAACGCCATGAATGCAGCACCTGCCACAAATGCGATTAGGGGGGTGCTGGTATGGCTAAGACAGTTAAAATTACCACAGACAACCGCATTTCGGTCGTGGAGGTTCCCTGGGATGTAGAGGCGCAGGGAGAAATGATCGGAGCTGACTGCACGGAAACGGTGAAAACTCAGCGTATGTATGATTTATTTAAGGACTATGTTGTGATGATCGTGGACGAGTCGGGGCAAATCAAGAATCGTCCGGGCAATCCGACAGCATCCTATCTGTATGGGGCGGATATTCACGGCTACACGATAGCAGGCGACATCCTTTTCGGCATCCAGAGAGGTCCTGAGATTCTTCCTCCAGATGATGCGGAGGCAATGAAGGACTTCCTGATGCAGAAGTTTCCGGGCCTGTCAGAAGCAGAGGGGGTGTCGTAGATGAAGAATACGTTGGGAGATTTGAATAATCATCTGTTCGCCCAGCTGGAGAAGTTGGGTGACGAGGACCTTAACGGTGAGCAGATGGACGCAGAAATCCGGAGAGCGGAGGCTATGGCAAAAATCGGAGAGCAGATCATCAAGACCGGCGAGCTGCAGCTAAAGGCAATGATGCACATGGACGAATACGGTTATGAGAGGCAAAAAGCCGTTCCGGAAATGCTGGAGGTTCGCGGGGGGTGAAGTAAATGTGGAAGTGGCCTCAGGAAGTAATTGACTGGCTGATCGAGAATGTGCCTGGCCGGACGACGAAGGAAGTAACAGCTCTAATCAACCAGCAGGGCTTTGATGAAAAGTACGGAATGGTTTTCACGGAGGCTATCGTCAAGGGCGCAAAGAGCCGGTACCACCTGAAAAGCGGAACGCCGGTAGGCAATCCGAAAGGATATTCTTCAAAATATCCGGAAGGGATGGCAGAGTATGTTGAGAGCATCGCCCAGGGCAAAAGCACCGCAGAACTAGTAGATGCAGTAAACCGGAAGTACGGAGCAGGGACAATCGGCATCCGGCAGATGAAAGCCTATAAGAAGAATCACGGCATCAATACCGGGCTAACAGGGCAGTTTGAGCCGGGCCACATTCCAGCCAACAAGGGAAAGAAAATGTCGGCTGAGGCGTATGCGAAAGCAGCTCCAACAATGTTTAAGAAGGGGAATGTACCGGCGAACCACATGGAAGTGGGTGAGTACACTCATACGACAGACGGCTATCTGGTACAGAAGGTAAAGGAAACCGGCACTCAGAGGGAGCGGTTCGAGTTCGTACACCGGAGAGTATGGGAAGAGCATAACGGTCCGGTCCCGGAGGGTAAGATGGTAGGATTCCTGGACGGCGACAAGGACAACTGCAGCATTGAGAATCTGGTGTTACTCGATTGTGCGGAGAATCTGGAGCTAACCAGGAGCAGATTGCGATTCAGTAATGCGGAATTTACGAGGGCAGGAGTGGCGGTGGTAAAGGTGAGAGTAGCCGCAAGAAGGAAGAAAAGGAGGAAGGGAAGTGGAGAAGATTGAGATTACTGGCACTGATCCGGTCAAGATCGTCCGCAGTATTCTGGAGCAGGAGAAATTAAACCAGCAGGAACTCGCTGACAAAATGGGGATTGCGAGGCAGAACGTGAGCCAGGCACTCAACCGAAACAGGGTCAGCATGAGGTTCGACAATTTTGAAAGAATGGTGTCTGCTCTTGGATACGAGATTGTTGCGAGAAAAAAATAGAAAAAATTTGTATTTTGAGAAGTAAAACTATTGACAAATTCGTAGTTGCGAGTTATAATATATACATAATCAAACAACAACAAAGCACACGGAGGAAGTCAATATGAATAAAGAGACATTGCGGTACATCAAAAACGATATGTGGCAGACGCTTTACAATAAAAAAGACTTACAGGCCATTTTGAAGAAGAAATTGAAGGAGGTTGAGGTAGAGCGGAAAGAGGCTCTTGCTGAAAATGCAGGATATGGGTATGACGAAAATTCGTTAGCCTGGTTTAACGAGAGGACGAACAAAACCTACGACCAGCGTAGAATTGCTATAATTGAGCATGAGTACAGTCAGTGGCACAACGATCAGAGCTATTATCTGATATATAAGGATGGCAGCTGTGTTTCCATTTCTGCAGAAGAAATTCTTGGCGGCGAGAAATTCCCAAAAATGAGTGATGTAGTATATGCAATGCTCCAGAGCGCAGACGAAATCATTGATACAGAGAATGGTGATGTTGACTGGTATTCAGATGCTCACATGGAAGCCTGCGATTGGAATTATGAGGTTGAGGATGAGCGTAAGTGGCAATATGAAACAGCAATAGAATTTAAGTTTGGCACTGAATGGGCTATCAAGTACGGGCAGAATAATCCGGGATTTGTACCTGCAGAAATCTAAGCGAGAGGCGGTATTGTGAGTAGGCTTATTTTTTTACTCTCAATACTCGCAAATGAGAGATTTTGAAGAGCGATGCTCACGCAGATTCGAGAAAAATGTTTGCATAGGAGGAAGAGGATATGAAGAGCCAGTATTCAGTAGCACCAACGGAAGATTTAAGAGAGCTTTGCATCCGGAAGAATTGGTTCACAATGGGATGCTGTGAGCAGTACATGAGGATGTTCGACATGAACAAAGAGAAAAGACCGCTGGAAGAGATAACGGTTGCGATTTGGCTTTGTACCAAAGATGCCAGCCGGGAGGAAGTCCAGAAGGAATTGGAGAGCCTGCATGAAGATTATCTGCTGATGCTTGGCGAGATGGAGCAGGCGCAGGGCGAGAGAGCTGCAGATGAAGTCTATTGCGGATATTTTGATTAGGAGGTTGAGGTTATGAAGTATTACAGTACGCAGAGGCCGGTAATGCCCGGCAGCTATCCGAAGTCACAGAAGGTTTTGGAGATCAGGAACTTTGACAACAGGCAGTATGTGGAGGCTATCAGCAGAGAGGCGTGGGGCTGGATTGAGTACGACCAGCCTTTGACCGAGAAAGAGGCGGCGGATTATGAACTGATTCCTGAGCCGAGCTGGTATGAGGTTTGTCTGGTGGTTCCGGGGACGGACGGGGATGCAGAGAACGGTCCATGTGAGCCGCAATGGTGGAAGGAAATGGTGCTGGCAGTCAGCGAATCCGAGGCCACCAGAATTGCAAATGAGAAAGCGGCTGAGGATTGGCAGTCGCCGATAGTGGACGCAGACGGTGTTGAAATCGGGCCGTCCAGTAGGGATATGGGTTCTGAATGTCCGGTGTGTGAATGGGCTAGGAAGGCTACAGAGGAAGAGTACCAGGCATGGAAAGCAGAGCAGGAGAGAATGGAGAAGGAAATGGCAGATTTGCCGTTTGCATGAAAGGAGGAAAAGCATGGTTAAGAATTTGGCACAGCTGAAAAGGGCGCTTGTTAAAGGGGCGGAGTTTGAGATTGTCGCTCATGCCCGGCAGGGATGTGTGGGGCAGCGCAGGAGAGTGAATGTTGCCGACAGCACAGGGTTCTACAGCATCATTCCCGATCAGCCGGACAGCCGGGAAACGCTGGCAAACAACGGCAAGGGTTCCTGGCTGGGGTGGAGCAAGGCGGCGTTCTGGAAGTTCGAGGACGGCACCTGCACTCTGTATGACAGCGACAAGAGCTTCACGCCGGAGCATATCATTATTTCATTGAAGGTGGTGTAGGCATGGCATACCAGAGAAAGACGAGGGACCGTTGGGACATCGAGACTAACTACGGCTACGGCTGGGAGGTTGAGAACAGCGAATACACAAGAGCGGATGCAAAGCGTTCTCTCCGAGAGTACAGGGAGAATCTGGAGGCATACGGAAAATGTGAGGTTCGCATGACAAAGCACAGAGAAAAATTGGAGGTATCAGCGTAATGGAGAGAGTTTATTATTCAATCAATGAGGCGGCGGCTAAGACGGCGCACAGCATGATGTCATTCCGTGACTATCAGGAAGGGAGCAAGACGGCAGAGTACCAGGGATATGTGAACAAGGCGTATGATCTGGCAGACAAGGTGGCCGAGGCGAGGCCGGATGAAGCGGAGCGGGTGTATGCGCTGGCAGAGCGCTATTCGAGGAAAATGGCCGAGAACATGAACGATTCCAGCCGCATCGGCATGATGTGTCCGAGTGTGATGATCTCCGGGGCGGGGAATTTCCCGGTCAAGAAGAAGGAGAAGCAGAACGCAGCGGCGGACCGGAACCATGAGAAGTTCAATGAGATTCAGGGCATCCTCAGAAAGATGGAGGCAATCCTGCACGGCAAGAACATCATCAAGTCGGACGATGAAAGGGCAATCGAGAAGCTGGAGGAAAAGCTGGAAGGCTTGAAAGAGAGCCAGGAGGCAATGAAGGCGGCGAATAAGGCACTCCGCCTGAAAGATACGGAAAAGGGGAATGAGGCGCTGAGGGATATGGGCTACTCGGAAGATCAGATAAAGCAGCTGAGGGAGCCGGATTTCTGCGGGAGGATCGGATTCCCGGATTACGCACTCCAGAACAACAACGCCAACATTCACCGGATCGAGGGTCGGATAAAGGAGCTGAAAGCCACGAAGGCGAAAGGCACTCAGGAAACGGAGTGCAAATTCTTCAAGATTGTGCGTAATGTGGAGGAAATGCGTCTGCAGCTGATTTTCGAGGGAAAGCCGGAGCCGGAAGTGAGGGAGGTCCTGAAAAGCAACGGTTTTCGGTGGGCGCCGAGCCAGTCAGCGTGGCAGCGGCATCTTAACGGCAATTCGGAGTATTCGTTGAACCGGGTAATTGAAGCGCTGGAGAAGATGGAAGGTGCGGCAGTATGACGATAAGGCAGGCCGGAGAAGGAAAGGTGCGGACCGCTAAGAAGGCGGTTCCGTACCGGATTGGCTTTAATGGCGGCGACGAGACGGAGCTGGACGTCGCCAGCATGGGAGAGCTGGAAGAATTGTGGAAGTCTCTCTGCCCGGAATTTGGGTGTGCGGAGGACAGTGTTGATTATGTAGAGAGGGCGTAGGTATGGCCGAGGTTTTGACGCAGGAGATAGCAAACGAATACAGGAATAGGGCGAGGCTCCTGCCTCCAAACGGCCTGCAGGACATAGGGGACAGGCGCAAGCTGAGGATAGAGTTTCAGCAAAGATGCAATCTGACGGAGCTGGAGGCGGTCAACATCATAAACGGTTTTCATATCAGCATCTATATAACAATCGCAGAGCGGAGAGAGGCAGAGAGAATCAGGAAAGAGCAGGAGGAAGGCAATGAGAGCTGAGAAGAATGGCTATGTGTGCCACTTAGAGGGTACATGGTGCGAGATTTCAAACAGATACGGAGTGCTGCAGTATGGAGACATTGCAGAGCCGGAGGGCGGCATCCAGGAAGGATATGCGGAAAGGCTTCTGGATGATTTCATAGACCGGCACAGCGTCCATGACAACGACAAGTTCAATGAGCTTGTTATCAAGAGGGTGGCCTTTGATCCGGAAAGCAAGGAATATCTCCAGCTGAGAGCGGTCAGGGGCGGCGACGAGTATTGGACGGTCCAGGTGTACGATAACGAGCTGGTCTACATGAAAGACGTATGGAGCGGCTGCAAGTATAAGGACGAGACGCTGGACTGGATGCGGACCAACTTTGAGATTGAGTCCGGGCTGACAGCCGAGGTCTACAGAAGCAGCCTGGGCGACTGCACCAACGGAGGCATATCATCACAGCGGAGGGATTTGTATATCCTGGGAGAAATGAAAGGGCCGTTTGAGCCGGAGGACATCCGGGAGTGCGTTTACATTGAATGGCGGGATGTTTCGGGAAGTGAGTACATAGACTGCAAGCCGTTATATTTCCGAAGGCGCTGGTACATGATGGGCGGGAACTTCCTTTATACCTCAGACAGCCGTTTTCGGGAGGTTACGGGGTCGAAGTACCCGATCCCCATTCATGACAGATACGAAGGGAGGTAAGGCGTATGGAGATTGTCGGCTACTATGTTCATGGCGCAAAGGAATATGTGGCGTTCAGAGACGGCGAGAAGAATCCGGCAAGGTTTAAGATTACGGACGGGTTCCATGACAGGCCGGTAAACGAGCGGAACGCCGGGAAGTACCAGGGGTACCAGAAAGTAAGGAAAGAGGACATTGATCTGGAGAAGATCATCAGCCGTATGCGTGGCGCAAGGCCGTGGCATCCGCTGTTGAAGCTGTTAAGGAAGGAGGGAGCAGCATGAGCAATGTAACGCTGAACATTGGGAGCGGCGACGCCGAGAAGATTGCCGCCTGCATAAAAAGCATAGCGGGAGGCGTGTCTGCGAATGACATTGTGGAGATTGTCCTGAAAACTCCTGCACCTGCAAAGGAAGAAAAGAAGAGCCAGGCCGTAACTATGACAAGCAAGGAAGTGGCGGAAGTGCTTGGTAAGAGCCATGCAATCATCTTTAAGCGGATAGCAAGGTTCCTGTGTGCGGATGCGACCGAAGAGGAAAAGCAGGAGTTCCGGCTGGCATCTTTCAGAATACCGCAGGGCATAGAATATCCCATGTATGAAATGACCGAGAAGGCGTGTAACCTGTACTGCGAGTGGCTGAAAGACTACACCAATTATAAGAGCGTAGCCCAGGGCGCAGAGAGGCTGAGGGTAGCAGTCCAGGAGCGTTTTCATCCGGGAAAGCGGGCGGCGGTTCCTATGGGGAGCGGGTTCCTGCTGGAAGGAAAGCCGAGAAGCGAGTATGAGGAATACTGCAATATGTTCAATCAGTTTATCACAGGCCCGGCGGTGGAAGGAAGGGAAATAGCGGAGCTGACGGAGAGATACAAGAAGTTCTATGATGTGATGAAAGCCTCTCAGCTAAGGGCAAAAGAGAGCAATGAGCTGGAAGATGCCCTGTATGGGGTGGCGATTGAAGCGGAGATGCAGGGCTTTATTTATGGGTTCAAGATGTTCGATGCCCTGTTGAACAGGCAGCTGGAGGTAGCTGTGTAGGAATTGAATTTTGCGTGTCTGCTGGGCATATTTTTTTACTTGCAAGGCTCGCAAATTCGAGATAAAAGTGATAATAAAATACGCAATAGCGAAAGGAGAAAGCAACATGGAGGAATTGAGAATTAAGGCGGGAAGTCTGGAACTGAACGTGTCCGGAGAGAGTGGCACAATCAAGGAGGCAAGCAAGGACTTCTACAATCATCTGGCGGCAAGGGATCAGAGAGAGACGGAGGCGAAGATGGCGCTGGCCGAGAGGATGCAGGCAAAGATGGCGCTGGCCGAGAGGATGCAGGCAAAGATGGCTTGGTACGCAAAGGAGTACGACGAGAAGCACCAGGCGGAGCCTGCAGAAAAGCAGGAAGAGGTAGCACCGGAATCCGGCAATGCGACGCTCCGAATGGTTCAGGCATCGGCCATGTCGTGGGGGATGCTGGCAAACCGGATCAAGGCCGGTGTCAATCTGGCAGTTGGAGATAAGGTGGATTTTCGCCTGAAAAGCGGGGAGGATGTGACCGTAGTTGTCACTCAGTCAACGGAAGAGTATGTGAGATTTGAGTCCGTGGATTGCGTCGGCGGCAAGGAGGTTCCCTGGAGCGCCGCTGGGAATACGAAGTGCGGGATTGCGGCATCCGATGTGATGAAGTATCTGAACGAGGAAATCTGGAGCCAGTTACCGGAGGATCTGCAGGCGGCGATTGCTCCTGTGAAAAGAAAGCACAAGGATCATGAGGGGAATGTGCAGGAGTATGAGTTTAGGCTGTTCCTTCCGGCAGCGTCCGAAGTCTTTGACGAGGATGAATGTTACGGCGACCAGGGAGTGTATGAGCAGCTGGACTACTACAAGGACCGTAGGCACAGAATGAAGGGCGAGGCAAAGGGAGAGGACACGGATTTGTGGTGGCTGGCGTCCGTGAGGTCTGGCTCCTCGACGACTGCGTGCTTTGTCCGCCACGACGGCCTTGCGCACCACTGGCACGCGTCCTATGCGCTTCGGGTGCCGCTCTGCTTCTGCATCAGGAAATCATAAAATCAATGCAATCCGGCGGCCTTGTGCCGCCGAATACCGATAAGGAGGCAGGCTATGGATAGATGGACCATACAGCGGCTAAAGGAGATAAGCGATAAGGATTTTGCAGTCTGCATTCTGCGGGAACGGTTGAACGGACTGAGCAATCCCTACAGCCCGCTTGCGACAAAGCTGGCACAGACAATCCGGTACCTGACGGATAGAGACGGTACGGAAAAGAAAGTTTATTGTGAAAGATACTGCATACATCAGAGCGGCGGCATTTGCCGGAATGATGCGATAGCGGTTTCTGATGAAGGTTTCTGCTGTGATTATGCAGAGAAGGAGGATGAATAGATGGAAGAAAAAGTGATTACCTATATTGAGGCGGGGCATATCAGACCGCATCCGGAGAATCCCCGGAAGGACTTAGGGGATTTGTCCGAGCTGGTGGAGTCTATCAGAAAAAACGGAGTTCTCCAGAATTTGACGGTTATCCCGGTGGAAGGGGAGCCGGGGGAATATATGACGCTGATCGGCCACCGGAGATATGCAGCCGGTACTCAGGCAGGAGTAGATAGATTCCCCTGCCAGATTGCGGAGAATCTGACGCCGAGAGAGCAGGTGTCGATCATGCTGGAAGAGAATATGCAGCGTAATGATTTGACGATATGGGAGCAGGCGAACGGTTTCCAGATGATGCTTGACCTGGGCGAGACGGAGGACAGCATTGCGGAAAAGACCGGTTTTTCCAAGACGACTGTGCGGCACCGGCTGAACATTGCGAAGCTCAACCAGAAGGTGCTGCAGGAGAAGGAGAAAGACGAGTGTTTCCAGCTTTCCTTAAAGGATTTGTATGAGCTGGAGAAAATCCCGGATGTCAAGACCAGGAATAAAATCTTGAAAGAGTCCACCAGCTCCAACAATCTGGCGCAGAAGGCGAGAAGCGTGGCAGATGAAATCAAGCGCAAGGAGCGGGAGAAAGCCTACATCAAACTCTGCAAGGCAGAGGGAATCAAGCCTGCACCGGAAGGCGCTGAAAGTGAGCAGTACAGCGGGAAGTGGGAAAAGGTCAAGGAGTTTGAACTGGATAAGGATGTTAAGGATAAGCTGGGCTGCAAGACGCAGGCGGCGAAAGAGGACCTGTTCTATGTGGTTTGGTGGAGGACGTTCACGATCATCAAGAAGAAAGGCAAGGAGAAGAAAGAACTGTCCGAGTATGAGCTGCAGCAGAAAGCTAAGGATAAGAGAAAGCGGCAGATCAAGGCCATGCAGAAAGAAATGTCTGCTGAGCGGGCCGATTTTGTGAAGCTGGCGATTGAGAAAAAATTCAAGCCGGAGAGCGAAAAGCCGGAGGCGGTAATGGAGCGCCTGTTTGGGGTCATGGTCCAGTGCGGCTCATGGATGAGCGAGCAGGTGATGTTGAAGTTCATTACAGGAGAAACTTCCCTGTATAACAAGACGGACGAGGAAAAGGCGGCATACGAAAAGCAGCGTGACGGGATCGGGCTTCTCTACAAGATGATGATTTATGCCTCCAATGGAGTCGCTGACAAGGACCTTGCAGAATGGAACGCAACCTATCGTAAGAGCAGCGGAGAGGTAGTAATGTTACTGGACGAGATACTGGCACTGTTCGGTTTCTCCTACAGCAAGGAGGAATTTTACAAGCTGGCCGAGGGTTCCCATGACTTGTATAAGGACGGTGAGGCAGATGGAAAGTAGGCCGGAGATAACGGCGCTTCTGTCTCTGTCGGTCCAGAGGTACATATCACCGCATGATGATCCGAGGATTTATTGGGCGAGGGAAGTCACTTTTGATTACGCCACCACCAAAGCGGTGCGTGTGGACTACATGAAATTCAAGCCGGTAAATAATACGGTGTCCGGCATCGAAAAGGGAGATTTCTTCTGCTACGAAGTGAAGTCCTCAGTCGAGGATTTCCACTCGAAAAACGGTCATAATTTCCTGGGGGATTACAACTACTATGTCATGCCGGAGGAAGTTTACGAGAAAGTAAAGAGCGAAGTACCGTATGGAGTGGGAGTTCTGGTTCCAGAGAGAAAGCATTACCGGAGAGAGTGGTACGAATTGAAGTCTGTCAAAAAGGCAGTACGGAGAGACAGGGGAAGGCCGGTGTCTGAAATGTTGCTCATGATGTTTCGGTCGGCGGCGAGAGACAGGGGGTGATGGAGTGCTGATTTTGCCGATTAAAAAGAAGTGGCTGGATATGATTCTTTCCGGAGAAAAGGGCGACGAATACCGGGAGATAAAGCCCTACTGGACGATTCGCATTGTACGCTGGCTGGGATTTCCGGTCAGCGAGACAAAGGCGGTCCTGGAGCTTTTGAGAAAGCAGGGAACGCAAAAAGCAAGATGGGTTGTCCTGCAGAACGGGTACGGACGTAATGCTCCGAGGGTAGAAGCCTTGTGTACGCTTTCTATTGGCACAGGAGAAGAGGCTTGGGGAGCAGAGACAGGAAAAGAGTATTACAGATTTCACATTAAGAACATATCAGGAAAGGAGTAATAACGAATCCCGGTAAACCGGGTTGACCTGTGAGGGTGATAAACACAGAGAAGAAAAGGACTGAACAACAGCGTGAAAGAGGTACGAGTGGGAGCTACCTTGCGAAAGCCGTACCGAAGTAGCATGGGAGGCCAGAAGTCCTATCCACGAACGGAATTTGTTTCGTGGTGTTATGAAACGAGAACTAAAAGTATGCTGGATTTCAGCAGGAGTGAGCAGCTTTATCGCTGGCTATCTGGAGAGAGATACAATAGATGAATTTATCTATATTGATATTGACAATCAGCATCCGGACAGCATGAGATTTGTCAAGGATTGCGAGAAGGCA
This sequence comes from Acetatifactor muris, assembly GCA_023663635.1. Taxonomy (GTDB): domain Bacteria; phylum Bacillota; class Clostridia; order Lachnospirales; family Lachnospiraceae; genus Acetatifactor; species Acetatifactor muris_A. The sequence goes on along the minus strand of JAMPHD010000024.1, from coordinate 24,436 downwards.
TTAGGAAAGAAAATCAAAATCCTAAAATCGAACTATTGCAGCGTTGAGAATGTCATCAGGCAATTCAGATATGTCAACGGTGTAAATGGAGCGAAATGCACGCAGATACTCAAAAAGCGGGTAAGGAAGGAGTGGGAATATTTACATCAGGATTGCAATTTAATCTATGTGTGGGGGTATGACCTCAGCGAACGGAAAAGGGCAGATAGACTGGACGAGTCTACGCCGGAAGTAAAGAATCAATATCCTTTAATAGAGCGTGGGCTGACAAAGGCAAATGCTCATGCCATATTGAGAGAATTAGGAATAAGGCGCCCGCAAATGTACGACATGGGATATTCAAACAATAACTGTATAGGGTGCGTCAAGGGTGGGATGGGCTACTGGAATAAAATCCGTGTTGACTTCCCAGAAGTATTCTATAGGATGGCAGAACTGGAAAGGGAGATAGGTCATTCCTGCATCAAAGGAGTGTTTTTGGACGAGCTTGATCCGGATGCGGGCAGAATGGAGGACGAGATAATGCCGGACTGTGGAATTGCCTGCTACATTGAATATTAGGGAGGCGGCAAGCGTGAGAAAAGTATGCAGACGTTGCGGCACCAGGGTTAGGAAGGAAAGGGATAAGGACCTGAAAAGGCAATATCCGTACTACTGCCCGAAGTGCGACGAGAATATGTTTGAGTTTGAAGTGCGAGCGGAAAAGGAGGAATGAATTTGAAGCAATATGAGCTGAACAGGAAAGAGTACAAGGAAGTCAAGAAAATGGATCACGGGCAAATGAGCGATTTCTGCAACCGCATCTATCAGAGAGGGCACGAGGCCGGGAAGAAAGAGTCTGCAGGGCTGTCGGAGGCGGAGCTTCGGAAGGCCGTCCTGAGAGTAAAGGGTATCGGTGAAAAGAAGGCCGAGGACATCGTACAGGCATTGACGGCGGCGCAGGAGGAAAGGAAGGCATTGACAGATGGATAGAAATAAGATATATTTAGAAGTGCCAGAGTTCACCGGCGAGAATGTTCCGGTGGCTGTGGCAGCCAGAGTAATGAAAAAGGATCAGCAGTTTATCCGGCAGGGTATCATCTTAGGATTTTTGAATTTTGGCGTGGCTTTCAAGAAAGAGGGAAGTTCTCAGTATGATTATTACATATCGCCTATAAAATTTTGGGAAGAAACCGGCTATGTGTATGACGGAGCAGAGGCGTAAAAAAGCCGTGAGAAGCGCTCGCAAGTGCGAAAATTTGCTGGATAGGCAACGTGGAGGTAACAAAAATGGCTATAAGTGGCGTAAAATCGTGCATTACCGTCTCGATTGAGGAGGCAGCGACGGAAGGCAAATTTTAAGGGGGAGATTGCGATATGAAGATGGGATTGAGGGCGAAATTATTATCACTCGTGATTATACCTTTGGTGATTCTCAGCATAGCGGTCAGTATCTTTGCGGCATTCATTGCGCGCGAGTCGTTGATTCGATCCACTGAGACACAGCTTAAGGTTGCCGTTGACGGATTTGAATTGGACGATGATCTGACGGCCTACAAGGAAATGGATATAGATATCACCATATTTGAGGGCGATACGCGCGCGGCCAGTTCCATTGAGGGGGCCGTGGGCACCAAGGCGTCACCGGAGGTTGTGGAAACGGTCATCGGAAAGAATCAGTCCTATTTCAGCACCAATGTCAATGTAAACGGCCATGCGTATTACGGCTACTATATACCCATTGAGGGCGGTATGCTCTTTGCGGGCAAACCTCAGGCGGAAGTGGAGTCCACTTTTGTGCAACTGTTGCTTGCCATTTTGGGCATCGGCGTGGCGTTCATGATCGCGGCATCCGTGCTCGCGTTTATTGTCGCCAGCCGGATCGCCAAGTCCATTATCCTGGTGGGCGAGACTGTCAATCAGGTGGCGGGCGGCGATCTGACAGGCAACAGAGAACCCATCAAGGGACATGACGAGATTGCCAAGATGGACGGCCATGTGAAGAAGATGCTGACCAATCTGCATGAAGTGGTGACCAATATCAGTTCCGTGGGCAATCATGTGCATGGCACTGCGGGCGAGCTGAAAGATACCGCCATGTCCACTCTGAACGCGTCTGAGGAGATTGCAAAGGCCATTGAGGAAGTGGCCGTGGGCAGCACCCAGATGGCTCAGGTGGTGAGCGATGTCAATGCCTCCGTGACTCTGATTCAGGAGAGCAGCAACAACATTCAGCACTCCGTTGCGGATATCGTGAACTATTCCGGACGTCTGCATGACAACTGCGACAGCATGAGGGACAAGATCCAGTCCGTGAATGCCAGCAGCGAGAACATGACGGAGAGCGTTCAGAATATTGCCGATAAGATCAAGGCGACCAATGAAGTCATCGCGCAGATGGTTGACATTGTCAAAAGCATTGATGAGATTGCCTCCCAAACGAAACTGCTGAGCCTGAATGCCTCCATTGAGGCCTCCAGAGCCGGCGAGTCGGGACGCGGTTTCTCGGTGGTGGCCGGCAGCATCCGGGATCTGAGCGAGAAGACGAGCGAGGATCTGTCCAGTATCAAGACGATCATCGACAATATTACCACCGATTTCAAAGAGTGCGCGGACAGCATTGAGGAAGTTGTGGTGAACAATGACAGCAATATCAAGGGTATTGCGGAGGTTATCACATCCTTTGAGAGCGTGAACGCGGACATTGAGGAGACGGCGAGAAAAGTGGACGAGATCGACCGCGCCGTGGAGCAGACCGTCAATGAGATCAACAACATCATTGACGAAGTGGAGCGCTTGAGCGACACTTCCGAGTCCAACGCGGCAGCCTCTGAGGAGATCAATGCCTCCATTGAGGAGTTGACGGCTCTGATGCATGACATGGAGGGCGACGCGGCGGACATGGCCGAACAGGCGGAGAATCTCTCCAAGAGCATGAGCAGTTTCAAAGTATGATCCAATCCGTAAAATGATGCGGGAAAATACCGCATATTTTAGAATAAAATAAAACGTAAGGAGAACAAAATGGACGGACAGAATTTTCAGAACGATCAGAACCAACAGAACGGATCGGTGACAGACAACAGCACTACCGGCAATGCGAATTACTATAGCTCAAGCAATGACAATACTTCCAACAATACCTATACTTCTAACAACACCTATACTTCCACGAGCAACTATCAGGACAATACCTCCGCTTATGGCAGTTCCTACAGCAATGCCTACAGCCAGCCGGTGGTGGAGCCTGAGCAGGAGGGCGCGCCCGGGATATCCGTTGCCGGTCTGGTGATGGGCATCATCTCCATTGTACTTTTCTGTTGCTGCGGATCGGGTATCATCTTTGCCATTGCCGGTCTGATCATGTCGATCTCGGGCAATAAGCAGAACAAGTCGGGGGTGGGCACCGCCGGTCTGGTATGCTCCATCATCGGTCTGGTACTCAATAGTCTCTCCCTGATCTATTTTATAGCAATGTTTGCTATGGGTGCAATGAGTGAGATGATGTATTATTAATCCATGGATGCAGTAAGATCTGAGAGAAAACCCTTAAGCACAGAGGAATATCTTTATCGGACGGGAGTGATCCTGTTGCCCGTAGGGCTGTTGTTGGCTTTTGCCATCACGAAATGGATCGCCCCGGCCCTTCCTCACAGCAGCGCCGGTTGCATTTTTTGGACATTCTGGGGAATTTATTGTCCGGGATGCGGAGGGACGAGGGCAGTGGTCGCGCTTGCGCGCGGAGACATTCTGCTTGCCACTTGGTATCATCCGCTGATCACATACATTATAGTGATGTATCTGTGCTTTATGCTCAGCCACACTTTGGAGAAACTGCATGTTCCCCGGGTGAAGGGCATGAAGTTTGAGCCGTGGATCATGTATGGCATGTTGGTGGTACTTGCGGCGAATTTTGTGTTGAAAAACGTGCTGAAATTCGGTTTTGGAATTGTCATGTAAATTCATGTTTTTCAAGAATTTGGTATGGCGCGTATGATTTAAAACGAAAAAATAGGGAGCGGAATGGACGGACAAAATTTTCAAAACGGACAGAATGTGCAGGCCGGGCAAAATGAGCAGGCCGGGCAGAACGGGGTGGCGCAGGACAGCTACGGCACCAATTATTATACCTCTACAAACTATTACACTGCCACCGACGGTTATCAAAATGATGTTTTTGCCGGTGGCAACAATATGTATATGAATAGCCGTCCCACAACACAGCCCAAGCAGGACACACCCGGATTATCCATAGCAGGTCTGGTTCTGGGTATTATTTCCGTTGTATTTATTTGCTGCAGTCTTGGGGGTATTGTCTTCGGTGTCATTGGTCTGATCCTGTCGATTTTGGGCAATAAGGAGAACAGGACCGGTGTGGGCACGGCCGGAATCGTGTGTTCCGCTGTTGGCTTGGGTTTCAGCTCGCTGCTTTTCCTGTGGAGTCTTTTTGACGAGTTGAAAGAAATTCTTTTATTGATGATGCAGGAGATGCCCTAGAAGGTAAAGGAGTGCAATGGATGGGCGGAATTTTCAAAACGAACAACAGATTGGGCAGAATGAGCAGGATCAGCAAACCGCTCAAAACCAACAGAACGAATTGGTATTGATTGACAATGGCGCAACCGGCGGTTCCGCGGATAAACCGAAGGTGAATGGTACGGCCGGATTGATATGCTCTGTTATCGGGGTGACAACAGGGAGCTTTGTATGTGCAATTCTTGAGGAGTCTTTACAGTTTTTCCCGTGGTGAATCCGACTTTGGAATTGTCGTGTAAATTCTTATTTTTCTATGAAAAGTCTTTAAATTTTTTCTTAAATTTAAGCTTGACGAAAGGTTATGTATATGGTATCGTACTTTATGTATGATATGTTTACAGCTCTAATGGGCGGAAAAGGAGAAGAATTATGAATAAGAAAGTAACAAGTATTTTTGCTTACCTTGGCCTTCTCTTCTGGCTGATCGGATTTTTGGCAGGAGACAAGGAAGGTGCAAAGTTCCATCTGAATCAGGGTTTGGTTCTGGCCATTGCCAATATCGTTTTGGGCGTGGTTGCCATCATTCCCTTTGTCGGTGCCATCATTTCCTGCATTGGCACCATCGCAACTTTTGTATTCATGATCATGGGTATCGTTTCTGCTTGCAAGGATGAGGAGAAACCTCTGCCTCTGATCGGCAAGATCCAGCTTTTGAAATAATTGATGAAACAGGAATTGTTTCATACATATTGAATAAAAGTTTTGGAAATAAAAAGGCTGTCGCGGGATTGCGGCAGCCTTTTCCAATTCCTTATTAGCATATAGCGGTTCACGGAGCGTATTGCCCTTATGTTTACTTACCTGTTATTCGCCATCAGATGCCTCGGCGGGGTCCTCGCCGCGCATCACCTGCAAGATGATCTGTATCCGTTTAAAAGCTCTGGCGGAATTTTCTCTGGCATAGGCGGCGGTGTCCGCGTCATAATCATCATTTGCATAGGCCTGATGATAGCTCTCCACCGCTTCCTTCATATATTCTCCGGCCTCGTCGGCCAAGGGCTCCAGATAGTCAAACTCTTCCGGGAAGTCTAATGCGGCGAAATCCTGAAATTGGCTGTCCAGGCGGTCCAGATAATCAAGCGCCAGTGCGGCGGCATTGTCGGCCTCCGCGTCTATATGGTTGATGGACTCGTTCAGATCCGACACGGCGGTACAGAAGTCCTCCAAGTCCTGCATGAAAGTCATGATCTCGGGATCCGTGCCACAGGATGTCAGAAACAGGACGGACAGGGATGCCGCCAGCAGGGACAGTATCTTATGTTTCAAATTGATCTCCTCCGATGTAAATGCCTTATTCCAAATCTACTATAAAAATCTACCATATTTCAGATGCGTTCGCAACATTTATCACAAATCTTAAGAAGTTATTTACGCAGCGGGCGGCTATGTGGTACAATATGTCCATATTCGTGGCAGGAAACGGCCGAATGTAAAGTGAATTGGACAACGGGTGATAAACGATATGACAAGAGAAGAATTTAGGAATTTTGCGCATAATAAGACCATTTATCTGGATGGGGCCACCGGCTCCAATCTGGTGAAGGCGGGGATGCCCTCCGGGGTCTGTCCGGAGCAGTGGATTCTGGAGCATCCCGATGTATTGCTCAGACTGCAGGAGCAATATGTGGCGGCGGGAACGGATATTCTCTACGCGCCCACTTTTACCGCCAACAGGATCAAGCTCGCGGAGTATGGCTTGGAGACCGGAATGGAGGGGATGATCCGGGATCTGGTGGCCCTTTCCCGGAGAGCTGCGGAGTCGGCCGTGGGGAGGCCGGTCTATGTGGCCGGAGACATCACCATGACGGGAGAGCAGCTAAGACCCATGGGGACCATGGAATTGGAGACGCTGATCGACGTCTACAAGGAGCAGATCCGGATGTTGGTCTCGGCGGGAGCGGATCTTCTGGTGGTGGAGACCATGATGAGTCTGGCGGAGACAAGAGCGGCGCTGATCGCCGCGAAGGAGGTCTGCGAACTGCCGGTGATGGTCAGTTTCACCTTTGAGCCGGACGGCAGGATGCTCTATGGCACGGATGCGCGGACGGCCGCCATTGTGGCGGAGAGCCTGGGGGCATGTGCCGTGGGGGCAAATTGTTCCATGGGACCCGAGAAAATGCAGGAAATTCTGCATAATATGACATCTGTCACCACAATTCCTATTCTGGCCAAGCCAAATGCAGGAATTCCTGCGTTGGACGCGGATGGGAATACCTATTATAAGATGGGACCTGAGACTTTTGCGGAGGAGATGCAGTTCTTATATGATGTGGGAGCCGGCATTTTGGGCGGATGCTGCGGCACCACGCCGGAACATATCCGGGGACTTGTGGAGCGTTTCGGGAAGGGAGAAACTCCTTCGGCGCCCCGAAGGCCGGACGGCATCCGGTATCTCACCGGAGAGCGCATGACCGTGGAATTCGGGCTGAACGGGAATTTTATGGTGGTGGGGGAGCGCATTAATCCCACCGGCAAAAAGGCGCTTCAGGCGGAGCTGAGGGAGGACAGGCTGGACATGGTCCTGCATTTTGCCGAGGAGCAGGATGCCTGCGGCGCGCAGATTTTGGATATCAATATGGGCATGAGCGGGATAGATGAGAAAGCCATGATGCTGCGTGTTCTGGAGGAGGTAAGCGGGGTGACCAATCTGCCCCTTGCGCTGGATTCCAGTCATGTGGAGGTGTTGGAGGCGGCTCTTCGCCGGTATCCCGGGCGGGCACTCATCAATTCCATTTCCTATGAGAAGGAAAAATTTGAGAGACTTCTGCCCATCGCCGCCAAATATGGGGCCATGTTCATCTTGCTGCCGCTCTCGGACAAGGGTCTGCCGGCGAATCTTGAGGAGAAGAAGGAGATCATTCGGATCGTCAGCAGTCGCGCCTATGAGTTGGGAATGCGCAGAGAGGATATCGTGGTGGACGGTCTGGTGACCACGGTGGGAGCCAACGGGAACGCGGCTCTGGAGACATTGGAGACCATACGCTATTGTAGGGAACAGGGCTTTGCCACCATCTGCGGCCTGTCAAATATTTCTTTCGGTATGCCGGAGCGCAGTTTTGTCAACACGGCATTTCTGACTTTGGCCATCAGGGAGGGGCTGACCATGGCCATCGCCAATCCCTCTCAGGAACTTCTGATGTGCTGCGCGTTGGCCACGGATCTGCTGCTCCACAAGGAGGGCGCGGATCTGCGCTATATTGAGAAGGCAGGGGCGGTGAAGGAGGCCCGCGAGGCGAGGGAGGTTGCCATCAGCCGGTTGCGGGATGCGCAAGCCCAAGCGCCGGGGACGGGGGGAGACTCCGCATCGGCCGGACATCCGGATGGCGCGGAATCGCCCGCTGCGGAGTCTTCCCGGCGCGAGAAGATATACAATGCGGTGTTAAAGGGCAATCGAAACGGCATCGCCCAAATGACCCGCGACGCGCTCACGGCGGGTGAGGAGCCGGACGCGCTGCTGAATGAAGTGCTGTTGCCCGCCATCAATCGGGTGGGAGAACTTTTTGACAAGGGAAAATATTTTCTGCCCCAGTTGATCGCCGGGGCGGAGGCCATGAAAAATGCCATTGAAGTGTTGGAACCTCTGCTGTTAAAAGAGAGCGACGGCGAGAATATGCCGGTGGTGGTCATAGCCACCGTGGAGGGGGACATCCATGACATCGGCAAGAATCTGGTGGCGCTGATGCTCAAGAATTACGGCTTTCGGGTCATCGACTTGGGCAAAGATGTGCCCTCGGAGCGCATTATCGCGGCGGCAAAGGAGCATCACGCGCAGATCATCGCATTGTCGGCCCTGATGACCACCACCATGCAGCGCATGAGAGAGGTCATTGCGGATGCCAGGGCGGCCCGAAGTGGCGCCAAGGTGATGATAGGCGGCGCGGTCATCACGCAGGACTATGCGGACGAGATCGGCGCGGACGGCTATTCCAAGGATGCGGCGGATGCCGTCAAACTTGCCAAACGTTTGACGGGGGACGGCTGAGGGGCAAATACTTGAACAAAAGTAAGTTGTTGTGATACAATGTTAAGATAGTGCAGCCGGGTTCATGGAACAGGGACCGGCGAAAGAGGAGGAGAGAATATGATCGGAGCAGATGCCATCGTAAAGAGTCTGGAGGCTGAGGGTGTCACCACCGTGTTCGGCTATCCGGGCGTTGCGATCTGTCCTTTTTATAACAGTATTTTGGATTCCGATATCCGCACCATTCTGATCCGCACGGAGCAGAACGCGGCTCATGCCGCCAGCGGTGTGGCGCGCATCACGGGGCGTCCCGGCGTGTGCGCGGTCACCAGCGGCCCGGGAGCCACCAATGTGATCACCGGCATTGCCACGGCCTTTGCGGACAGCATTCCGCTGATCTGCATCACGGGTCAGGTGAACAGCGAACTTCTGGGCAGCGATGTGTTTCAGGAGGCTGATATCACCGGGGCGGTGGAGTCTTTTGTGAAATACAGCTATCTGGTGAAGGATGCCAACGAGATCCCGAGAGTCTTCAAGGAGGCCTTTCATATCGCCAACACCGGCCGAAAGGGCCCCGTGCTGATCGATGTTCCCATCGACGTTCAGAATGCGGCCGTCAACAAGTTCAAATATCCGGAGGAGGTCTCCCTGCGCACCTACAAACCCACGGTGAAGGGTAATGCCGTTCAGATCAAGAAGGTGATCAAAGAGCTTGAGAAGGCCAAGAGGCCCATTATCTGCGCCGGCGGAGGCGTTCTGTTGGCGGAGGCGCAGTCGGAGCTTCGCAGCTTTATAGAGAGACATCAGATTCCCGTGGTGTCCACCATGATGGGAATCGGCATCATGCCCTCCACGCACCCTCTGTATTTCGGCATGGTGGGCAACAATGGCAAATCCTATGCCAACCGCGCCATGAATGAGTCGGATCTTCTGATCATGGTGGGGGCGAGAGTGGCGGACAGGGCGGTGAATCAGCCCGATCTGATCACCCGCAACAAAGTGCTGGTCCATATGGATGTGGACCCTGCGGAGATCGGCAAGAACGCGGGACCGACCATTCCTCTGGTGGGAGACGCCAAGCATATTTTTGAGGATCTGGAGAGGGAGGAATTCAAATGCGACTGTGGGGAGTGGCTTAAGACTCTGCGGGAATACAGGATTTCCATGGCCGTCAAGCGCAATCCGAATCCCCAATATGTGGATCCCGCGGCATTCATCACCCTGCTCTCCGAGAAGATGCAGGAGAATGCCATCTATGTGGCGGATGTGGGGCAGAATCAGATCTGGTCCTGCAGATATCACATTGTGAAGAAGGGAAATTTCCTGACTTCCGGCGGTATGGGCACCATGGGATATTCCATTCCCGCCGCCATGGGAGCCAAGGTGGCCGCTATGGACAGACAGGTCATTGCGGTGTGCGGGGACGGATCCTTCCAGATGTCCATGATGGAACTGGCGACCATGAGACAGCACAATATTCCGGTGAAGATCGTTGTGCTGAAGAACAACTATCTCGGCATGGTGAGGGAGTATCAGCACTATACCTACAAGGACAATTACTCCGTGGTGGATCTGTCCGGAAGTCCCGATCTGGAGAAACTTGCGGCCGCGTATGATCTGCCGTTTTTGCGGCTCACCGATATGGGGAGGGCGGAGGAGACCGTCGATGCCTTCCTGAAGAAAGATGAGTCCGTGCTGTTGGAATGTCTGATAGATCCCATGGATCTGGTACAGTGACACAAGAAAGGAATCTGACATGAAGAAAAGAATCTATTCCGTATGGGTGGAAAACCGTTCCGGCGTGCTCTGCAAGGTGTCCGGACTGTTCTCCAGAAGATGTTTTAATATTGATTCTCTGGCCGTGGGAGAGACGGACGCTCCGGATGTGTCCTGCATGACCATCGTGTCCGGCGGCGATGAGCGCACCATTGAGCAGATCGAGAAACAGCTCAACAAGAAACTGGATGTCATCAAGGTGAAGACCTTTGAGGAACATCAGTGCATCACCAGAGAGCTGATGCTCATCAAGCTGAAATATAACAAAAACAACCGCAGGGAGATCACGGAGCTGTGCGATATCATGAAGGCGGAGATCGTGGATATGTCCAAGCATTTCATGATGGTGCAGGTGTGTGACACGCCTGAGAGGATCAGACTGTTTCTGAAACTCTTACAGAGCATCAGCATTGTGGAAGTGGCCCGCACGGGGACGCTTGCCCTCTCCAAATGTATGGAGAATGATGATTGACATTAGCGCTTTAACTTGCTATAGTATAGTTTAGCGGCATTGGCCGCGGGCATATATTTGGACAAGGCAGGAAGGACTGACCATGCAGAAGAAAGTATTTCAGTTGTTGGTTGACAATACCTCCGGCGTTCTGAGCCGAATAGCGGGGCTTTTTTCCCGCAGAGGATACAATATTGAGAGCATCACCGCAGGCGTGACCGCGGATTCCGCCTATACCCGCATTACGATCGTCACCAGCGGGGATGACGAGATCCTGGAGCAGATTGAGAAACAGTTGGCCAAACTGGTTGACATCCGGGATATCCGGGAATTGAAACCGGAGGAGAGCGTCTACAGGGAACTGGTGATGATCAAGGTGAAGGCTCCCGCGGAGCAGCGCCGGAACATATCGGCCATCGTGGACATCTTCCGGGCCAAGATCATTGACGTGGCTCCGGAGTGCATGATCATCGAACTCACGGGCAATCAGTCCAAGATTGACGCTTTCATCGTGCTGTTGGAGGATTATGAGATCCTGGAGATCGCGCGCACCGGCATTGCGGGCCTCTGCAGAGGAATTGAGAACGTGGTCACATTGTGACGCGATAAGGCAATCCGTGAACCGGCCGCGCCAAAGATCTGACGCAGAATTTGCGTCAGGGACTTGTGCCGGATCAATCATGTTAGCTCTAGGAGACGGCTCCTATCAGTTATATAAAACAAAAGTGTGTTAAGCATAAGGAGGAAAAGAAATGGCAAAGATTTTTTATCAGGAAGACTGTAATCTCTCTCTGCTCGAGGGCAAGACCATCGCGATCATCGGCTACGGCAGCCAGGGACATGCGCATGCGCTGAATTTGAAGGATTCGGGATGCCATGTGATCATCGGTCTGTACGAGGGTTCCAAGTCATGGGACAAGGCCGTGGCGCAGGGATTTGAGGTATATACCGCGGCTGAGGCCGCCAAGAAGGCAGACATCATCATGATCCTGATCAATGATGAGAAACAGGCCGATCTCTACAAGAAGGATATTGAGCCCAACCTGGAGGAGGGCAATATGCTGATGTTCGCTCACGGCTTTAACATCCATTTTGGATGTATCGTGCCTCCCGCCAATGTGGATGTGACCATGATCGCGCCCAAGGGCCCCGGCCATACCGTGAGAAGCGAGTATCAGGCCGGCAAGGGCGTTCCCTGCCTGATCGCGGTGGAGCAGGATGCCACCGGCAAGGCACAGGATCTGGCGCTTGCCTACGCATTGGGAATCGGCGGCGCGAGAGCGGGCGTTTTGGAGACCAATTTCCGCACGGAGACAGAGACGGATCTCTTCGGCGAACAGGCTGTGCTGTGCGGCGGCGTCTGCGCGCTGATGCAGGCGGGATTTGAGACTCTGGTGGAGGCGGGATACGATCCCCGGAACGCGTACTTCGAGTGCATCCATGAGATGAAACTGATCGTGGATCTGATCTATCAGTCCGGTTTTGCGGGCATGAGATATTCCATCTCCAACACGGCCGAGTACGGCGACTACATCACCGGACCTAAGATCATCACCGAGGATACCAAGAAAGCCATGAAGAAGATCCTCAGCGATATTCAGGACGGCACTTTCGCGAAGGAGTTTTTGTTGGATATGTCTCCCGCGGGCAAGCAGGTTCATTTCAAGGCCATGAGAAAGCTTGCGAGCGAGCATCCCGCAGAGAAGGTGGGCGAGGAAGTGCGCAAGCTCTACAGTTGGAACAACGAGGAAGACAAGCTGATCAACAACTAAATCGGCATAAAGACTGCAGGACACGGGGAGGTGCGAAACGCATCTCCCTTTTTGCCGCCGAAGGTGAGGCGGCTTGTGAAGTACGGCCCCGGCGTCCGATCCTGCAAAAAAATGGCAACCGTAGTAACCGGGTGATTGACAAATGTGAGTATTTTGGCTAATATAAATCATATATGGCTATAATTGTTAATTCCAAACACAGGAGGAGGCAGGAGAATCAACATGAAAAAGTTACTTGGCAATAAAAAGATGTTGGCGTTCTCTGTTGCAGCAATTGCATGCGTGGTCATTATTGCGGCCGTTTTGATGGCGGGAAACCGCGATCAAACCTATCGTTCCATCAAAATCGTGGAAATGGAAGGAACCGTGACCATTGACAGAGAGGGGATCAATGATTTAAGCGCATCGGTAAATATGAATCTGATGTCGGGCGATCATCTGACAACGGGGCAGGATGCCTATGTGGTGTTGCGTCTGGACACGGACAAATATGTGATGTTGGGTGAATGCGGGGCCATGAAAGTGATCGCGCAGGGCACCGAGGCGAATGCGAAGACTTCCATAGAACTGGAGTCCGGCAGTGTATTGAGCGAGATCCAAAAGCCGCTCGGTCAGGATTCCTCCTATGACATCATCACCCCCAACGCGACCATGTCCGTCAGAGGTACGGTATTTGAGGTGCGCAAAGAGGAGAATGAACATGACGGATCCATCTCCGTTCTGGTCTATGACGGCCGTGTGGCAGTGGGACTTGACGGGGCGGAGCCCATGGAGTTGGCGGCGGGAGAGTTCACGCAGTTTACGGCCGGTCCCTCTCCGAAGTTTCTGACGGAGAGAGGCGCGATCACCGCTGATCTGACGGATGAGCGTGTGTTGGAGCGTCTGCAGGAGATAGAGCAGGGCGGAAGGCAACTCAACATAGACAATATGATCGGTACGGCATCGCAGGAGGTTGCCGCGCAGCCGTCTGCGCAGGAACCCTCAGGTTCCGATGCGCAGGAGCCGACCAAATCCGCAGATCCTGAAACGCAGGAGCAGACTAAGCCCGCCGATCAGGCAGCCGCAGGGCAGGAGGAGTCCAAGGGACAGTCCGGAAACGCTGCCGGACAATCGACTTCCGCTGAGAAACCGACAGAACCGTCAGTTACGCAGCCCGCTAAGAAACCTTCTCAGAGCGCGGCGGTTTCCAAACCTGCGAAAGTGACCGAACCGATTCCGGAGGAGACTAAGGAGGCGATACCTGAGCCGGATGATACGGACGATGATGAGGATGAGTCCGTGCGGCCCGCGGAGCCGATCAGGCCCGCAGATCCGACTAAGCCGACGGAACCGATCAATCCCGCAGATCCGACTAAGCCGACGGAGCCGATCAGGCCCGAGGATCCGGTTAAGCCGACGGAACCCGTCAAGCCCGGACCGACCGACCCGACGGAGCCCGTTAAGCCCGATCCGACAGATCCGACTAAGCCGACGGAACCCGTTAAGCCCGAGCCGCCCGAACCTGCGGAAGGGGAACATAGAGTATTATTTTACTGTCCTTATATTGCGTCCTGGAGCGAGCAGGACGGAGTGATCTATTCGGTGCTCGCGAATGAAGTGCCTGTCCTCTATATGTCTCTGGCAGTGAAAGACGCGGAGACAGTGGAGAATTGGCAGTCCGAGCAGTCCCTTACGGTGACCGTGACGCCGCAGGGTTGGCGTTGGGCGCAGGACGGATCGGAACTCAAAGCCCTTGAGCTCACTTTTGCCGGATGGTGCACAAAAGACGGACGGGAGTGGGATTTTGAGAATGACGCGGTGACTGAGGATCTTGATCTGTACTCTTTCTGGGAGGACAAAGAGGGACGGAAATATTATCCCGAATTCAGTGAAGACGGAGTCTGCAACAGCGTCCTTGAGGGATCGGTTGTGAAAGGTTCCGAATCATGATAAAACAGGGGGCAAGGCCGGCATTGTTGGCGGTCTTGTCCGCCTTTCTGGCAGGGGTGCTGGCGTTTGCGGCACCCTTTGACCGTGGGGATCTGTGGTTGGGAGACCGGGTGTACATCGATGCGAGACCCGTGGACAATCGGGTCAAGATCATCGGGATCGATGAGGAGTCCCTGCGGGAGTTGGGTCCCTTTTCCGGGTGGAGCAGACAGCAGGCCGCGGATCTCTTGAACGCGTTGGATCCTGAGCACGCGCCGGCGGTCATTGCCTTCGATATCAATTATTTCGGCGAACATGACGTTGAGGGAGATACGGCTCTGGCGGAGGCCGCGGCAAAGTATGACAATGTGGTGATGGCTTCCTATGTCTCCTATGAGGCCAAACTGGAGCAGCAGCCGGACGGCAGCCTGAGCATGAACACCATGCATGTGGCGCAGATCGAGCACCCTTATGAGGCTCTGGCGGCAGTGAGCAGGAAGGGCTTTACCAACACGGTGCAGGATCCGGATAACTATGTGAGACGTTCCCGGCTGTCGGCCACATGGAATGACGAGACATGTTGCAATTTTGCCTATGAGATCTATACCGCTTACTGTCTGGCCATGGGACAGACGGTCCGGACACCCGAGACGGATGCCCGGGGGATTTATGGATTTGACTATACGTCGGAGCCCGGAATGTATGAGGTGTATTCCTATGCGGATGTGGCTGCCGGCCGTTTGGATCCGAGAGTCTTTCAGGACTGCATTGTGTTGGTGGGGGCGTACAGCTCCGGGATGATGGACCAATACATGGTGCCCATCGCGCGCAGCACGGTCATGAACGGGGTGGAAGTGCAGGCCAACCATGTCAACGCGCTCTTGGACGGCAGGACCTTTCGGGAGCTGCCGCAGTGGTGCGGGGCGCTGCTCGCGGCATTGATCGTGGGCATTTATGTGTTCTTTGTCTCCCGCGCGCGTTTCGGTACCGGCATAGCGGGAGGAGTCATTCTGGAACCGGCCATACTTCTGTCGGCCAAATTCCTATACGCGCACGGTTGGTATTGGAAATGTCTGGTGCCTGTGATCGGCGTGGCTCTCGCTGCCCTTGTCAAGGTGGTCACCGGCTATGTGATGGAGCGGCTGCGCAAGAAAAAGATCCTGAGCGTGTTCAGCACCTATATGGCGCCACAGGTCGTGGAGGAGTTGGGCAGATCCGGCAATTATCAGATAGAGCTGGGCGGCAGGGATCGGGATATTGCGGTGTTGTTCGTGGATATCAGAGGATTTACCTCCCTGTCCGAAAGTCTTTCCCCCGAGGAGGTCGTGGGCATTTTGAACCGCTATCTGGGCGGTGTGACGGAGGCTGTCTTTAAGCATGAGGGCACATTGGACAAATTCATCGGAGACGCCGTGATGGCGGTCTACAACGCGCCTCTGGATGTGGAGGATTACCCGTACAAAGCCGTTCTGACGGGACTGGATATCGTCCGCGCCGTGGAGGAGCTGAACGCCGGCCTGAAGAGCGATTACAATGTGGAGATTGCGTGCGGCGTGGGAATCCATTGCGGCAGAGCCGTCGTGGGCAACATAGGCTGTGAGTATCGGATGGACTACACGGCGATCGGAGATACGGTGAACACTGCCGAGCGGCTGGAGAGCATTGCGAAGGGCGGACAGGTGCTTTTGAGCGAAGAGATGTATGAGCGCGTCAAAGAGCGCTTTCACGCCGGATATATCGGCGAACATTCTTTGAAGGGAAAACAGGAGAAGATCAAGGTCTTTGTGGTGGAGGATGAACATGGAACAGATGCAGGCAGATAAAATCTTGGAAATCGGTATTTTGTTGGCCTCGGAGCGCAATTATGACGAGTTGCTGTCGAAGATCGTCGATTGCGCGATGGAACTCACGCGGAGTGACGGGGGGACTCTTTATTTATACGAAGAGGAAAAATTAAAGTTTTGTATCACCAAGACTTTGTCCCGCAATGTCAACCGCAAGGGGATGAGCGGCGAGCAATACCCTCCGGTGGACATGGACGAGAAGAAGGTCTGCGCCTATTCCGCCATCCACCGCAAGCTGTTGAACATCGATGATGTCTATGGCTGTGAGGAATTTGACTTCAGCGGCCCCAGAGAGTACGACAAGATGACGGGATATCACACCCAGTCCGTACTGGTATTTCCCATGGTCAACCATGAGGACAAACTGGTGGGCGTGGTACAGCTGATCAATGCCCAAAATGAGGCGGGCGAGGTGGTACCTTACCGCAAGGAATATGAGAAGATACTGGAATCCCTGGGATCCCAGGCCGCGGTAGCCGTCTCCAACATGAAATTTGTGCAGGAGATAGAACAGCTCATGTTCTCCATCACGCAGGTGTTCACGGACGCCATAGACACCCGAATACCCTACAACTATTATCACTCCAGAAATGTCTGTTTCTATGCGCAGAAACTGGTGGACTATATCAACAGACAGCACGCGGAGGGCAAATGTCCCTATCACTTCTCCGCGGAGCACAAGGACGAGCTTGTGATGGCGGCGCTGATGCACGACATCGGCAAGATGGTCATTCCCAATCAGGTGATCAATAAGACCACCCGCCTGGACCACAGAGAGGCCCTGCTGATGGAGCGCTTAGATCATCTGACCGCCCTGTATCGCATCGACCGCTTGGAGGGCAGGATCGGTGAGGAGGAGTGGAATGCCGTGAGGGATACCCTGAACGGAGCCAAGGAGAGGATCACTGAGATCAACACAAAGGGCGCTCTGGACGAGGAGGATCTCAACTATATTCAGGATCTGGCCGCCAAGGTTTACGAGGGGGCGGACGGACACGCGATACCATGGCTCACATCCGAGGAAGTGGGATGTCTCACGGTGCGGGCCGGCAATCTGACTAAGGAGGAGCGGGAGATCGTCTGCTCCCATGTCACCTACACGGAGATCTATCTGAAGAAGATGAATTTCGGCGCCAGATATCCGCACATCATTCAGTGGACGGGGGCGCATCACGAATATCTGGACGGAAGCGGCTACCCGAGAGGACTGAAGGGGGATGAGATCCCCTTTGAGGCCAGGATACTGACGGTCATTGACGTGTTTGAGGCGCTGACCAGCGCGGACAGACCCTACAAGAAATCCATACAGGCGGACAAGGCTTTCTCCATGTTGGAGGACATGGCGGATCACGGCAAGATCGACCCCGAGATAGAAAAGCTCTTCCGGGCGGCCTACGAGGATATGGATGAGAAACCGCCCCGCAGCCACGAGAGCGAAGATGATTTGTGAAGGTGACAGGAAATGACAAATGAGATTAAGATAACCCATATCGTCCCGGATGCGCGGGACTTGAATACCTATGTGGAATTGGCGGAAAAACATGCATTGTGTTTTGAGTATGATGATTTCTTCGAGCCGGATCTTCTGGACGACAGGGAGGCGTTGGACCGGCGCATTGCCCTGTACCGGGATCTGGGACGACCCAAGGGGAGAGATACCATGCACGGCGCGTTTTACGATATCATTCCCTTCAGTTGGGACAGCGGCATCTGCAGACACAGTCTCTATCGGATGCAGCAGTCGGTGGAGATCGCGGGCAGATTGGGCTGCAAGGGGGTCGTATTTCACACGGGGCTGACCCCCGGACTGGTGGGCAGCCGTAAGTACAGAGACAACTGGGTGAAGGTCATGGCGGACACCATGAGGACCCTGTTGGCGCAGGATGAGAGTCTTGAGATCTACTGTGAAAATATGTTTGATGAATCCCCCGACGAGTTGGCGGATCTGGCGGCGGCTCTGCGGGACGAGGAACGTTTCGGGATCTGTCTGGACATCGCGCACATGATGTTGGTGACGGATGAGCCGGAGCAATGGTTTGAAAAGCTCGGATCTCATATACACCATTTTCATATCAATGACAATCATTTAAACCGGGATGAACATCTGGCATTGGGAGACGGTGTGATCGACTGGCCGCGCATGTATGAACTGATGGGGCGGCATGATCTGATGCAGAGAAGCATCCTTTTGGAAGTGACAGGGGCAGACAAGATTCGGGCAAGTCTGGACTATATCCGGAAAGGCAACGGCTGACCGGCGGGAGGTATCCATGAGCGCAAATTCGTTTGAAAAAAAGATGAGGCCTCCGAAAGGGTTGGAGCCGGAGACTTGGATCGCGGAATGCTATCGCAGACATGAGGGACATCCCTTAAAGATCCTGTTGGCCATATACAAGGGAAACTATTACAAATTTGCGCTTGCGGTTTTGTTTTTCTTCATCAAGCATGCCTGTGTCTGGGTACTGCCCATCGTCACCGCCAATATCATCAATGACATCACCTCGGGCAACCCGGACTGCCTTCGGAACACTGTCTTTTACACCGTGCTCATGATCGCGCTCATTGTGGTGAATGTGCCCATGAATTATCTCTATACGGATTACAAGAGTCAGGCCACCCGCTACGCGGAGACCGGGCTCAGAAAAGCTCTGATCCGCAAACTGCAGCAGCTCTCCATCGCCTATCATGTGGAGACCCGCTCGGGCCGCCTGCAGTCCAAGATCATGCGGGATGTGGAGGCTGTGGAGGGACTCACCACCCAGATGTTCATAAATGTGCTGAACATTGCGCTGAATATCATCGTAGCGCTGGTGGTGACGGTGAACAAGAGCTTTGTGGTCTTTCTGTTCTTTCTGCTGACCACGCCCCTTGCCGCCGTCTCCATGGTGATATTCCGCAGCGTGATGAAGAAGCGCAATGCGGAGTTTCGGCGGGAGATGGAGGAGACCTCCGCCAGAGTCATGGAGATGGTGGAACTGATCCCCGTGACCAGAGCCCACGCGCTGGAGGAGGAAGAGGTCCGGAAGATGAGCAGCCAGCTCTTTGCCGTGGCGGAGAAGGGCTACAAACTGGATCTGGTGCAGGCGCTCTTCGGCTCCGTGGGTTGGGCGATCTTCCAGATCTTTCAGGTGATCTGTCTGGCCTTCACCGGTTGGCTCGCGCTGCAGGGCGGGATACTGGTGGGAGATATCGCGCTCTACCAGAACTATTTCGCCACTATCGTAAATCAGGTGTCGGCCATCATCACGTTGGTGCCGGTGATCGCCAAGGGAATAGAATCCGTTACCTCCATCGGCGAGGTGATTCTGTCCGACGATGTGGAGAGCAATGAGGGGAAACGCGAGATCACGAATGTGGAGGGGCGTTTTTCCTTTAAAGACGTGTATTTCAAATACGATGACAACGGTGAGAAGAACATCTTAAACGGCCTGAATCTGGAGGTGGCGCAGGGAGAGACCGTGGCGCTCGTGGGAGAGTCCGGCGCCGGCAAGACCACCATCCTGAACATGGTCATCGGTTTCTACCTGACCAAACAGGGACAGGTGCTCCTGGACGGACAGAATATCAATGAGATCGATCTGAGGAGTTACAGGCGCTATCTGGCGGTGGTGCCCCAGACCTCGATCCTGTTCTCGGGGACCATTAGAGACAATATTGTCTACGGCTGTGAAAACGTGACGGATGAACGTCTGGACGAGGTCATAAAGGCCGCCAACTTAAAGGAGCTCATTGACTCCCTGCCGGAGGGTCTCGACACCAAGGTGGGAGAACACGGCGGCAAGCTCTCCGGCGGGCAGAGACAGCGCATCTCCATCGCGAGGGCCCTGATACGGGATCCCAAGGTGATCGTGTTGGATGAGGCCACATCGGCCTTGGACAGCATTTCCGAGAAACTGATCCAGGAGGCGGTGAACAATCTGACCGCCAATCGGACTACCTTTATCGTGGCGCACAGGCTCTCCACCATCCGGGACGCGGACCGGATCGCGGTGATCGACGAGGGCAGATGCGTGGAATACGGAACCTACGAGGAGCTGATGGCCTTGGGCGGCAGATTTTATCAGATGAAGAAAATACAAAGTTAAGATTTCTTTAGATTTTCTTTGGAATTTTATGGAGCCGGATTTTATTTTTACCCCCTACACTGAGGATAAAGGAGTGCAGGGGGTGTTTTAGATGGATCCGGCATTTTTGACCGAATGTTTTACAAAGTATGGAATAGTTGCGATATTTATGATGGTATTTTTAGAATATCTGAATTTACCGGGGTTTCCGGCGGGGATCATCATGCCGTTGGCGGGAGTCATGGCCGCGGAGGGCAATATCACATTCGGCCGGGTGATGGTCGTCACGGTGGCCGCGGGACTGGCGGGCAGTCTGGTGCTGTATTTTCTGGGCAGAAAAGGCGGACAAGTCTTCTTTCGCGTCTGGCTGAAACATTTTCCGGGACAGAAGGATGCTCTGGACAGGAGTGTGGACTGGGTGAGAGATCACGGCTGCGTGGGGCTGTTTGCGGCCAAGCTGATCCCCATGCTGCGCACGCTGATCTCCATTCCCGCGGGGGCGCTGAAAATGCCCTTGGGGCCCTACATACTCAGCTCCACACTGGGGATCATGGTCTGGAATCTGGTCTTCGTGGGAGCGGGATATGTGATGAGAGATACGGTGTATGACGTGTTTGTGAAACTGATTTAGGGATGATATAAAAATGAAATAAAGACGGGGAGAGATCGGATATGGAACAGTTTTGTATTCTGGTGGTGGAGGATGACAAAGAGATCAGAAACGGTGTGGAGATCTATCTGCGCAATCAGGGATATGAGGTGGTCACCGCCGCCAACGGCAAAGAGGGTCTGGAGGCCGCGGGGCGTCAGGAGTTTCATCTGGCCATCGTGGACATTATGATGCCCGTGATGGACGGCGTGACCATGCTCATGCGTCTTCGGGCGGAGAATTATGAATTTCCCGTGATCATGCTGTCTGCCAAGTCCGAGGAGGTGGACAAGATCATGGGGCTGAACATGGGAGCGGATGATTATGTCACCAAGCCCTTTACGCCCCTGGAGCTCCTCGCCAGAGTCAACTCGCAGCTTCGCCGCTATAAGAAATATCTGAGCGCGCTGGAGGGTGAGACGACGAACGAGCATATCTTTCGGGTGGGCGGACTGGAACTGAACGAGGACACGGTGGAAGTCACCGTGGATGATGAGCCGGTCAGGCTGACCCCCATGGAATTTAAGATCGTACAGCTTCTCATCCGCAATCCGGGCAGGGTGTTTTCCGCGGATGAGATCTATGAGAGAGTGTGGAACGAGAGGGCCGTGAACACGGATACCATCATGGTGCATGTGCGCAATATCAGAGAGAAGATTGAGATCGACCCCAAGAATCCCAAATATCTGAAGGTGGTCTGGGGCGTGGGCTATAAGATCGAGAAACAGTGAGCGCGATCGTATTCGATTGCATTGGATCGTATTGGCGTGGAGGGTGAGAGCATGGCGATGTGGAAAAGGGAGCGGAAACCGGAGCAGACAACGGAGCAGATGGCGGAGCGGAAAACGGAACAGACAACAGATCAGACAACGGATCGGGAGAGAGAGCAGAGAAGATTTGAATGGCTTACGCGGGGACTGATCGTGTGTCTTGCCGCCTCAGGCATCTGGATCGCCTGTTACGGCATGTTTCAGAGTCGGGTGGAGTCGCTCTCCGCAACGGAGGAGAATGTTTTGATGAGTCAGTCCCTCACGGATTGGCTCATGCGAAATACCTATGTGCTCTATCGCGATCTGGTACAGAAAAACTCCTCCGATCCGGTGGACTACAGGAACCTTTATATCCGTCCGAGAGAGGGCTGCGAATGGGTGACGGATGAGAGCCTGGTCCGGCTTTGGCGGCGCGGGGCGCTCGATGGAGTATGGAGTGGCACGACATCGGAGAGCGGTATGTCCGCGGACTTAAGCGAAGAGGTGCCTGACAATATACCGACGGATTCCGGAAGA
The DNA here is from genome assembly GCA_023663635.1 of Acetatifactor muris. Taxonomy (GTDB): domain Bacteria; phylum Bacillota; class Clostridia; order Lachnospirales; family Lachnospiraceae; genus Acetatifactor; species Acetatifactor muris_A. The sequence continues at coordinate 2,210 of JAMPHD010000024.1, read as the reverse complement.
GTGTACGCCTGTCTGGAACAGTTTGACGATCATTTTGAGGGGTTGGAATCTATCTTCCCTTATTTGAATGAAAATTTTGGTTACAGCTGTGAGGATACCGCCACCGGGATCCGGGTGGGCAATCTGGACGGGAGCCGGATCGACGAGATCGACCAATATTTTTATCTGGTGTTTGACTTTGACGAATACGGCAACTGTACCATAGACGGCGCCAAATGCGGGGATGACGGGAACGCGGCAGTCAATCTGCGCAGAACGGCGGGAATGTCCGCGAGACAAAACAGTCTGGAAAAGGAATCTTTTTATGTAAATTACAATACCGCCGCGGATGTGCCGCTGGATACCTACATGACGATGAGCGCTCCCGTCAATTGCCGCGTCACCTATTGGATCTCCAAAACGGAGTGGGCCAAGATACAGGAGAGAGGTGAGATCTATCTTCCCTATGGTTGGTATAATGTGGACGAAGGACATTATTACAACTATTGGAGCTGCGGCGCGGAAAATGAGTGTATGTGCCTGTGGCTGATCGTGCTGTTGCTTGCGGTCTTTATGCCCTTGAATCTGCCCGCGGAGGAGACGGGCGGGAGCGGGCGCTTTTTAAGATCCGTGGAATTTCTGATCCTGTTGGCATGGATCGGCTTTTGGGGAGCGGGCGGCGCTTTCTCCCTGTGGATGATGAGCGGCATCTTAAGCGGCAGGGCAGAGGCGGCGGTGCGCCAATTTTTTTGGAATTTGGGAGTGCCATCATTGGGGAATCTGCCGATATTGGCTTTGCTGTATATCGGCAATCTGTTGATGATGACAGTGCTTTTCTTTGTCTCGGCGTGGTATGTGGGACTGAATCTGCGGGAGATCCGCCGGATCGGTCTGCGCGCCTACATCCGCAAGCGATGCGTCTGTTGGAAGTTTTTCCCGTATGTTAAGTCCAAGGTGGTCGGGATCTGGGATTCCTTTGTGCATTATGACCTGAGTCAAAAGGCCAATAAGAAGATCATGAAACTTTTGTTGGTCAACGGCATAGTACTGTTCATCATCAGTTCTCTCTGGGTGGGGGGGCTTGCGGTGGCAGTGATCTATTCGGCGCTTCTGTATGTGGTGCTGCGCAAATATATCTCGGATCTGCAGAAAAAATACATGATCCTCTTGAATGCCACCAACGAGATCGCGCAGGGCAATCTGAATGTGCAGATCAAGGAGGATGTGGGTGTGTTTGAGCCGTTTAAGCCGCAGATTCAGCGCATTCAGCAGGGCTTTCGGAACGCGGTGGAGCAGGAGGTCAAGAGCCAGCGGATGAAAGCGGAGCTGATCACCAATGTGTCCCACGATCTGAAGACACCGCTGACCGCCATCATCACTTATATCGACCTGCTGAAAGATGAGCAGATCACGGAGGAACAGCGCAGGGAATACCTGGATACCCTGGAGCGCAAAGCCCTGAGACTTAAGGTGCTGATCGAGGATCTGTTCGAGATCAGCCGGGCGGATTCGCACAATATGAATCTGCATATCGTGGACGTGGACATCGTAAATCTGATGAAACAGGTCGCCTTTGAGATGGGGGATAAGCTTTCGGAGAAAAATCTGGATCTGCGCATGGATCTGCCGGAGGAGAAGATCCTTCTGTCCTTGGACTCTCAGCGCACCTATCGGATCTATGAGAATCTGTTCGGCAATATCGCCAAATATGCCATGCCGGGGACAAGGGTGTATGTGAACGGATTCAGGCAGAGGGACAGCGTTGTGTTCATCTTGAGGAATATCACGGAGCAGGAGATCTCCGTGAACCCCATGGAACTGACCGAGCGTTTCGTGCGCGGAGACGCCTCCCGCAACACGGAGGGCAGCGGACTGGGTCTCGCCATTGCCAAGAGCTTTGCCGAACTGCAGGGCGGCTCTCTGGAGATTCAGGTGGACGGGGATCTGTTCAAGGCGATCACGGTGTGGAAGTTGCAGTGAGAAAAAGGGGTGTGGGCACATGCGAACACCCCTTTATGACCGTATCGTCCAACAAAAAGTCGATCCGACCGATACGGTGAGAGAGAACGGTTTGTTTTCGGCGGCTGCTTTTTGCTCCGTGCCGAGCTTTGCGTCGTAAATTTTCTCCCTTTTCGGAATTGTGTACCCATTAAAATTGAGCTTATAAATATATATTTGTTAGTGTATAATTAAAGTTGGCAAAAAAGGAAGCAGAGAATAAATCCCTACTT
>JAMPHD010000023.1 GCA_023663635.1 Acetatifactor muris | reverse complement strand
GTAGGGATTTATTCTCTGCTTCCTTTTTTGCCAACTTTAATTATACACTAACTTTCCTTGACAAATATTACTTAATTTTATACTTACATAACTTGTATGACTTGGAAGAATCATTAAGCCCCATCTTAAAGACCGGAATATTTTTTTCTTGAGCTATAGCCACAATAATCTTTTGATTTATATCGCTTATTTTCCTCCCCAAATATACTGCACTCGGCTTGTCTTTTACACATGAATATTTTTCCGCAGCCAAAACCGTGTCATTTGTTACATAAAACATTCGCCATTCTTTCTCTGCTTTCCAATCATTGGACTTTTTTATCGCTAACTTTGTTACCATAAATTCATCAGGACATGGTATTATTGCATTAATCCATTGATTAGGGTACGAAAACCCGCTTGCCCGCATAACTTGAGAGAGCAAACTGATTTGAAACAAATATATTACATATTCTGTTGTATCCAATCTCTGATTATCATAGATTATCGGAAACAAATTACCCCATACAGTGCTTTGTCCCGCGGTTCCACATTGATATGTAATAACGTTTTCATCTCCAAATTCATACTCCAATGCAAACCCCGTCGAATTATTAGTGTACTGTCCCCACATCATGTTGGAAGTGATTTCCTCCGCAAAACACGCATACTTTGTCTTCTCTTGTACCATGTCTGTTATACACCTTATTTCATTCTCTAAATCATTTGATATAAGTTGTATCAGTTGACTGCAAATCAAGTAAATTTGATCTCTTGGCATTGTCTTTAACATACTAAAAATATTCCCTGCATTCGGTATAATTCGCACTATACTTTCCGGCACATTCTCCGTATTATTAATGAAATTTTCAATAACCCCCAACCCTCCGTTATCCGATACTAAAGCCTTCAGCCACGCACGGATTTTTTTCTTATCATAATAAAGGCGGGCATCAAAATCATCGTTCATAACGCTGCCATTAGCAAACCATAATTCATCTTTATCAAATGCACTCAAGGTTCTTTCCGTGCAGTTTCTAAACCTATAAAGTTTCTTTGGCAAAATATGATTAACGTGCTCAGTGACGGCATTATATCTCCTATTCTTCTCTTCAACAGATATTGTACTTGGTATTATTGTGTTCTCAATTAGCTGTTTGTAACTCATCGCATTCATTCCACATATTGGCTAATGAAGAAAATATCCTCATTAAATCTTTTCGCTTTTCACAGTCTTAACTAATCTCCATGACTATATAAGGTTTCTCCGTTCCGCATTCTTTTGGTCACAAAATTCACCAACTTATCAGAAATAGACTCTACAAGCCAAGGTTCACTCACAAAAATTACAAACGTAAAAAGCGTCAAGGCTGTCCCATTCATCTTTGAAGAAATGTTTATGGCAAATTCCAAGTTAGCAAGTAATACTGAAAAAACGAGAAATACACCAAATAATATATAAAGTATATTATAAAACTTTAACCATCTTTCAAAAACCCTCTTCATTATGTCAAGTTGTATAATATAATCAACCAAGTCATTATACTCCTTTTGGATCCTCCTGTCCTCTTCTGATTCTCCATCTTTGGCCGAATTATAATAGCCTCTCCTCCATCTTTCATCTGTGATTGCTTTTTCCTGCTCAAAATCCAGATATTGAAACAGCGAATTTTTAATATGCCCAACAACTTCTAACAGTGGAAATAAGAAAAGTGGAAATATAATTGCATCCGCCAAATGTTTAAAATAGTCAATTGGCCGGAATAAACAGACCAGTCCTATGCCTAGCATTGCTACAGCCATAATTACAGAAAACCATCTGTCATGTTTCATTCCTCTCCTCCATAGCCGATGCCCCAAATTTCAAATGCCATTATAGTTCTCCCATCTCCATCTTAAAAACTCTCTGTTTGTAAATGCGGGAATCACAATACGAGGTGGGATACTGGCACCATAGTCCAGTCTTGCCCGGTTAGATAATTCTATATTTCCCTCTGGAGAAATTCTAAGATGTCCTGTGTCAAATAGCGTATGAATATCAACACGCATCGCAAATCCGTTTGCAACCGTATCTTCACCATTATATTTAAACGGTTTAATATGTGCCGCCTCCAATATCTCAGGCATCGTAACATTCGTTATTACGCACCGTTCACACGCTTTGAGGACATCTTTTCTAAAAGCTGCCTGATTTGGCCTTGTTACTCGCGTTTGGATTCTTTTCCTTTCAACTTCAGAGATTACCTCACTGCTGCGTATCTGATCTACTGCTTTAAGCAAGGATTCATCCTGCGTCTGTTCACTAATGATTTCTTCAATTTCTGCTAAAATATTAGTATTGATATGATATTCTTCATCTTCTCTTTTTCCTGCATCTGACTTGTTTAAATATCCATAATTACTTAAAAACAAAAGATATTCTCTTGCAATCCTGAAGTCATTCGCCCCTTCTGTACAATTGGGCCACTCGGTAAGTGAAATTTCACCGGCACGATACCATAGAATAAAATTAACATAATCTTTTAATTCCGCCTTGGTGCCTGACAGCGGAATAACAATCTGTACAAGTTCCTGCGGCGTAATATAGTCCTGCATATTGTCCAGTTTTGTGAGCTCACATATGATCTCCAAAAGTAATTTTAAAGGATGTAGAAGAATTCCTGCGACATACCATCTTTGACACTCTTCCCTACTTTGAATTCTGGGATTAGGTAGACAAAATGTCCGGATAGTAATGGCAGCAAACTCCGTCTGTGAGATATCACGATCTGCAACTTTCTGTCCAAATTCTGTTAATTGTATTTTCCCGGACCGATCGTTTGGAATCAGACCAACCGCCCGCCAATACTGGCTGCTGTTTCTGATAATATTTCTCTCCCCAACACGGCCGCCAAGATCGACCTTTATTGAATCCGATAAATCGTTTGAAAGATCAAACATCTCCTGCGCAAATTCCTGTGAACTATATTTCAAATCTTGATTAAGTAACTCTAGTTTTCTCATACGAAACAAAACACCCAACAGGACTACCGGATCATTTAATCTTTCCGTACACTGTAGACTTGCCCATTTCCATTTAAAATCAGGAAATGGTTTGATAGGTATAAATTTTTTTGACAGCACTTTCATACCTCCCTCTCATAAATATATTGATTAAACTGTTTTGCCACTGCATATGCCAAAAGCGGCGGAACAGCATTGCCTATTTGTCTGTAAACAGACGAGTTATTCCCTGAAAATTCATAATCAATCGGAAAACTCTGTACAGATGCAAGTTCCCTACAAGACATTCTCCGCAGTCCGTTAGGATGCGGATGAATGACTACCCCTCCCCGGTTATCTCCTCTGGCAGTAACTGTTGGCGCAGGTTTATCAGGATCAAGAAACCGATGCCCTATATAGCCATTAATATTTAGCTTATATTTTGAATAAGTATGATTCGGTACGTCGTTTTCGCTATCAGGATCCGGCAGTTCTTTCAATGCTTCAGAAACACTTATCCATATAGGAAGACCATCCTGACCACTCTGACTGTGTGTCTTTTTAGGGAACTTATACTCCCACCCAATATCATTTCTAATTCCAACTATAATAACCCTTAACCGCGTCTGCGGCACACCATAATCGGCCGCATTTAATATCTTATACCGTACTCTGTAACCTAACTGTTCAAAATCAGAAAGTATTGTTTTAAATACTTCACCCTTCCCAAGATTTGTTAATCCCTTTACATTTTCTGCCAAAAAAAACTTCGGTTGTTTATCCTCTATCACACGAATTAATTGTTTGTATAATTCATTTCTCGCATCTGTAATATGCCTTTTTGTATTAGCCACGGAAAAACCTTGGCAAGGAAAACCGCCAATAACAATATCACAATCAGGAATCTCATCTGTCAAAATATTCTGCACATCCCCCAACACGATGTGATCCCCTATGTTTTTCTGATATGTACGCACAGCATCTTCATACAAATCATTAGCCCAAACAATATCGTGTCCGGCCATTTTGAATCCTAAATCCAATCCGCCCGCACCGCTAAATAACGAAACCACTTTCATAGGTTTTCTTCCCTCTCAATCCGCACCAACTCTTCACCAAGCCTCCTTGCAAATAGAACCGGAACCGCATTTCCTATCTGCCTGTAACATGAACCCTTTACTCCACAAAATTCGAAGTCATCGGGAAATGTCTGCACCGCAGCACTCTCTCGGACAGTTAAGCGCCTTTTTCCATTATAATGTGGAATGGCGCACACACCACCACCACCATTTCCCCTAGCCAGTATCGTAGGCGATGGTTTATCAGGGTCTGTTTGTCGATGCGCTGTATAGTCACGGTACTCCACTTTATACTTTGAATACACATGATTCAGTACATCATTAGGTTTATCCGGATCAGGAAACCGAGATATAGCCTCTGAAATACTTTTCCATTTATTCAAACCGTCTTTGCCGTTCCTCTCATGCGTAGGCGCAGGAAATCTGAAGAATAATATTTTCCCCAAATCATGCCTTTGCCCAATTATAATTACCCTCTGTCGCGTTTCAGGGACTCCATAATCTGCCATATTGACCAGATGTAGATCAGTATAATATCCGGCTTTCTCAAAATCAGAAATAATCTGCTTGATTGCTTCTCCTTTCCCCAGTGACAAAATGCCCTTAACATTCTCCGCAATAAAAAATCGGGGCTGCGTCTCGCGGATAACCTCATAAAAAAATTTATAGAGGGCATTTCTCTCATCATCAAGCATTCTGAATCTGTTCGCCTGACTAAAACCTTGACACGGAAATCCTCCAACCACAACTTCTGCCCTTGGCAATCCCTTTATATCTATGTCCTTGATATCTCCAAGAACTATATGCGATCCTATATTTCTTTTATATGTTTCTACAGCATTTGCATCTATATCATTCGCCCAGACTACAGTATTTCCAGCTTGGATCAATCCAAGATCAAGCCCTCCGGCACCGCTAAATAATGATAATATCTTCATTTCAATTTTGTCCTGTATGGTCTGCTCCTCTACTATTTTGTACTACGTTCTTCCTACTGTTTACCCATTCATCAAACTCAAACTTTTTACCTCAGTTTCCGTATCCGCCGGGCCGCAATATCCGCTTTGGAGCTTACCCACTCCCAAAGTATCACTAACTTAATGTTTAAATATCTGTCACCGCCTCAGGCTGATATAACTATCTTCTATTCTTTCATACATAATGTTTTTTCAATTTTGGAAATATATAAATCTTTATATATTTTAGCACTTTTATGTGCATCTTACAAGCAATTTGCGGATGACCTCTTTTATTCCTCTTTTATTTGAAAATTTCAAAAGCCAAAGATTATGGATAGAAATTTTTATATGTCTATGATAAAATATATACGATATTCAAAAGATATTTACGAAATATTGGCGAGGCGATTCGTATGATAGTATTGCACAATGATTATATCTTTTTGCCAAAAAGTAAGAAAAAAAATTCTTACATGTCATCTAAAGGCACTGATGATACAATACGCATACAAATGAAAAAGAACATTATTATTCACATAAAAAGTATTTTTGGTGAACCTATTAGTAATGATGCAGAAAATACTGTATTCAAAAATATTTTAATGTATGAAATAGAAATTAAAAATATAATGTATGAAGTACTTTTTACAATACATAATATTACTCGTTATTCATACCTTGATGTATGTGTTAGTGGTAAAACAACTAACCAAGTGGTAAGTGCTATAGAATATATACACGACAAAATAGCTAATTCAGATATAGAGCGGGATTATATTGCGATTGTTTCATACGACTCTATTTCGGAATATTATTGTAATAAAACGTATCCCAAACTCAATAAATTAGAAAGAAATTTACGCAAACTGCTCTTTAATACTTATACAGTTAATTTTGGAGTGGACTACTATAAAAAAACGGTTTCTCCAGATTTACAAAACAAAATTAACGGCGTAATACAAGCTAAGGGGAATGAAGAAAAGAAACAAATAGAAAGATTAAAAAAATTTTTCTACTCTATGGAATTTTCGGATATACAATCACTTCTTTTTACAAAAAGATGGACTACCATAGAAGAAGAAAGTAAAGCTGAATTTCTCTCTAAGCATGAAAGACTTACAGAATTATCAGAGGAAGATATAAGAACCGCTTTTGATATGTTTTCACCAAAAAGCGATTGGGAAAGATTATTTGCTGACAAAATAAATAATAGTGAAATTGAAAAAATGATTGAAACCGTTCGTTCAACAAGAAATGACATTGCACATTGCAAATTTTTTTACAAGGAACAATATAATATTTTCAATAAAGCGGCAACTGATCTTAATCATTTAATTCTAGAGGCAATCCGGCTTACAAAAGAAAATGATTTTGCATACAAACAAGCAGAATCTTTTCATATTGCATTGTCAGGGATAGCTGATACATTGGCTCAATTTCAAAACCAAGTAAAAGAAATTTTTTATGATAGTATTCCATTGCAAGCATTTTTATTGGCTATGAAGGAATGGAAAAAATCAATTGATGTTAATATGGTTAGAATGCTTTCAGATATAGATTTTAGTAAACTTGCAACAATTGAAGATGAAGAAGATGGTGATGAAGGATCACCTGTTTAACTAAAAATGGAATTCTTCGATTTTTTCGGCAAATTATCCCTAAACAGCATTTTCCAACAGCCAATCAAGGCACTCGGGTTCGGAAAAGACTTCCAGGATCTCCACTTCATCGGGCAAAAAGGGACTGCACTGCCAGCATTGGATCTCATAATGCCATTCCCCCCGCTGCATACTCTTCTCATGTTTGTATGCCGCCTCCTCATGCTCCGGGGCATACATGACCTGAACATATTCCCGCAACTCCTCCTCTCTCAGCGGAGACCGCTGTAGATCGCAGGGCGTTTCAAAATATACGTCCTCAAAGGGCGCGAAGTACAGCGGCTCCACATGCCCGTCATATCGTACCAAAAAATATACGGAGGATAATTCCGTATATCTCTTGGCATCCCAATCCACGGTATTCAGATAATCGTATAACTCCTTTTTGTTATGCAGCCGCATGTTCCCCTCTCTTTCCCGGACTCTCTTTCCCAAGCTCTCGCGCCCGAACACGCTCTCACTCAGACGCTCTCCCGGGCTCTCGTCCAAACACGCTCTCCCGGACGCTCTCAGACGCTCTTGCGTCGGCTCATGCGCCCACGCCCGCTCTCGAGAGCGCCTCCTCCACCGGGGCATATCTGGAGCCGTCCAACGTGCGCAGCAGACTCTCATAGGGATCTTTGATCTCCCTGTGAGCCGCTGTCCGGATGGCATTTTGAGAAAAGCCGGACAACAGGCAGACCCCCTGCTCCCCCTGCACGGCCGGGATGGTGTCGCTGCGCCCGCACACATTCCAGAAGATCAGCCGCGGCACGGGATAGCCCGCGGCACTGAACTTGGCGGCGATAAACTCAAAGAGCGTTTCGCCGGTCTTTTGGGGTCTTCCGTTCTCCCATACATGGTCCTCCGCAGCCTCGTCAAACTCCATGTCGGAGATGATCAGCACCTGCCCCGGAATCTGCTCCGCGGGCACCTGACGGCTCACCGCCATGTCCAACAACAGATCGAACACCGCCTCGATGTCCGTGTTGTCTACCTCATCGTGAGCGCGCATGATCTCCAGTTTCTCCCGCAGATTTCCGCCCTGCCCCAGATCGATCATCTGAGGTCTCCTGCTGAAACTGATGGCCTTGTCCCGAAATACGCCCTGCAGTTTGGAGGCAAAGTAAATGGCCAGGGAGTGACAGACATCGATGGCTCTCACGCCCGCCGTTCCGGAGACGGGAGAGTACATGCTGCCGGAGCCGTCCGCCACCACGATGCAGTCCTCCAGACCCCACTCGTTTTGGAATCCGTCCTGCAACAGTTTCTGCCACATGAGTTCCGCCAACAGATTGGATCTCACGGCAGAACACCACCCCGTCCCGGGGAGCATTTTCCTGACGATCTCATAGGGCATGAGACCCTTGCAGTTGATCTTGTCATCCCCCATATATACGCTGCGCAGCCAATCGCTTCTGCGCGCCTCGTCATGTCTCGCAAAGGCGGCGTCATACTTCAGATTGGCCTTGGCCGGCACTTTGGCATAGTCCACCCTGTCCCACTCGGACGCGGAGATCTTCACCTCCAACACATCCGCATAGGCTCTGAGCGCGGACAAATTTTTCCGATACGCCCGACTGCCCATGCCCAAGCCGCGGCTGAGCCGCCCTGCCAGAGCGCGGGTCGCCTTCGAGGAGGTATCGTTGCCGGGGAGCCATTTGGCCAACAGGCTGACCGGTCTGCCCTCCGCCATGGCACACAGATCCCGCTCCAACATGCGGCCTATATAGGCGCAGACTTTCTCCTCCAGAGGAGAGTCCAAGAGGACCAACAGATCGTCATATCTCCCGTACAAAGGGATCAACTCCATCAGCTCTCCCGCGATCTCGGGATGGGACTGCGCCAGATACTTCAGGCAGACCCGAAAGCTCCTGCGCTCTCCCAATCCCTCGGCAATATCCCTGAGGTAAAAGAGCCATTTTACGGCATGGCGTCTGTCCTCATAAAAAGCTTTCACAAAGCTGTCCGCAATGTAACGCTCCTCTCTGCCGCGCAGGGAAGATACCCTGAAATTCAGATCCAAGAGCTCATGTCCCGTGGTCCGATATCCCAAGGCGCCATTTTCCGTACGGGAAACATTCCGGTACGTCCGGGCAAAATGCACCGCGTGAGACTGCGTGATGTCATATCCCGCAATCTCTTTTTGGATATCCTGATTGTCAAATCTGATCGCCCTGTTCATGGTTCCCTCCCTGCCGCACACCGGACGCCGTGATCCCTTGGATCATCGTTTGATAATCATTTTGTAGGTGTGTTGTTTGGCTGTATGCGTCCGTCTCTTGTGCTTACAAGGATACTATAACAGGGCATATAAACTTTGTCACTAAACCGCTAGTTTAGTATTTCGGATCCGATCCACCGCCTCCACGGTATTCTCATAGCTGCCAAAGGCGGTGAGGCGGAAATAATGTTCCCCGGAAGGGCCGAATCCCGATCCGGGAGTGCCCACCACATTCACTTCTTCCAACAGATAGTCAAAAAACTCCCAACTCGTCATCCCATCCGGCGCCTTCAGCCAGATATAGGGCGCGTTCACACCGCCGGACACCTCATATCCCGCCTCCCGCAATCCGTTCAGGATGTAGCGGGCATTGTTCATATAGTAGGCCACCTGCTCCTTCAACTGCGCTTTGCCTGCCTCGGAGTACACCGCCTCCCCGGCCCGCTGCACGATATAAGGCGCGCCGTTGTACTTGGTGCCATGGCGTCTCGCCCAGAGGGAGTGAAGCGCCACGTCTCCGCATTTTAACTCCTTGGGCACCACCGTGAATCCCAATCTCACCCCGGTAAAGCCCGCGTTCTTGGAGAAGGAGCGCAGCTCGATGGCGCAGGTTCTCGCGCCCTCGCACTCATAGATGCTGTGGGGCACGTCCTCCTCGGAGATATACGCCTCGTAGGCCGCGTCATAGATGATGACCGCCCCCACCCTGTTGGCATAGTCCACCCATTCCTGCAGTTGCGCCTTGGTGATGGTGGCGCCGGTGGGATTGTTGGGAAAACACAGATAGAGGAGGTCAGGCGTCTCCCCGGGCAGCTGCGGCGCAAAGCCGTTCTCCGCCGTGCAGGGCATATAGATCACATTCGACCAGGTCCCGGCCGCCGCGTCGTAATCGCCCGTCCTGCCGGCCATCACATTGGAATCCACATACACCGGGTAGACCGGGTCGCAGACCGCGATCCGATTGTCCGTCGCAAAGATCTCCTGAATATTGCCGGAATCGCATTTCGCGCCGTCAGAGACAAAGATCTCGTCCGCTCCGATATCACATCCCCGCTTTTTGTAATCATTCTCCGCAATGACATTGCGCAGGAATTCATAGCCCAGATCCGGCGCATAGCCGCGGAAAGTCTCCGCCCTGCCCATCTCGTCCACCGCGCCGTGCATCGCCTGAATGATGGCAGGAGCCAGAGGCTGCGTCACATCGCCGATTCCCAGACGTATGATCCTTTTGTCCGGATGGGCGGCGGCATAGGCGTTCACCTTTTTGCCGATGGTGGAAAAAAGATAACTTCCCGGCAATTTCAGATAATTCTCATTCAACTTAAACATGGATTTCTACCTCCCCTTCGTAAACAGTCGCCGCGGGACCGGTCATAAAGATCAGATTCTTCTCCCGATCCCACTCTATCATGATCTCGCCGCCGAGTACCCGCACGGTAATCTCATTCTCCGTGAGCCCTGCCAGCGCGCATGCCACCGCGGTGGCGCAACATCCCGTTCCACAGGCCAGAGTCTCCCCCGTGCCCCGCTCCCACACGCGCATGAACACATGTCTCCTGTCCAAGACCTCCACAAACTCCGTGTTGGTGCGCTTGGGAAAGCGCTCGTGATTCTCAAAGAGCGGTCCGATCTTCTCTATCCGCAGATCTTTGACATTCTCCATAAAGACTACCGCATGGGGATTTCCCATGGACACACAAGTCATACGATACTCCTCATCCCCCACCGCAATGGGTTCGTCCACCGCCCGCTCTCCTTTCGCCGTCACGGGGATCAGTTCCGGCTGCAGAATAGGGCTGCCCATGTTGACCCGCACCCGGGATACACTGCCCCTGCAGCTATCGGTCCTGCCCTCCACGGTCAGCTCCAGATATTTGATCTTGCCCGCGCTGACGACGCTGATCCGGTCAGAGTCCGTGAGGCCTTTGTCATACACAAATTTGGCCACACAGCGAATGCCGTTTCCGCACATCTCGGACCGGCTGCCGTCCGCGTTGTACATCTCCATCTCAAAATCCGCCTCTTCGGCGGAATTGATAAAGATAACGCCGTCTCCGCCGATGCCGAAATGTCTGTCGCTGAGCCTTCGCACAATCTCGGGCTTATCCTCCCCTGAGAGATGCTCCTCGAAACCGTTCACATAAATATAATCATTTCCACACCCGTGCATTTTGGTAAATTTCATATTGATCCTCGTTTCCTATTCCGTTTCCGTACCATGTTCCGCTCCGGTCGATCCCGGTATATATTTCATTTATGTCTGCGTCACATTTTCATCATGGAGAGCACCATCTGCGCGGTCTCCACCATGTTGACGCCGCTGTCCATGCTGCATTTTTGCAGATAGCGGTGCGCCTCCTCCTCATTCATGTGATTCCTGTGCATCAGGACCTCCTTGGCGGAGCGGATAAGTTCCTCTTCCTGCGCGCTGCGCGCCTCGGGACTCCGCCGGCGTTTTCTCCGCCGTTGCAGAATGCCGTCCGCCATCATGTTCACCGTGTTCACCAGGTCATTGACTTTGACCGGCATGGACAGGCACACGATATCATTGCCGTAGCATTCCTGAAGTATGCCCGGCGAGGCCATGAGCAGCATCTCAAATCCCTCCGGCAGGCATTTGTGCAATCGGTCATACATCATGTCCGCCAACTTATAGCTGCACACTACAATCCCGTCATGCAGTTCGTCAGCCCGGCTGATCGCCTGAGCGCCCGTGGTACAGCAGGCCGTCACCTGCAGACCGTTGCGCACCAGAATATTCCGGATACCTTTGGCATCTTCCGGTTTGGGAAGAACCACGATAATATTGATCAAATGCCCACCTCCTTCCCACCATATTTCAGAAGCGGGCCTAGTATTTATACAGATATTCCTCTATCTCCCAACGGGACACCTGAGGATAATATCTGTTCCACTCGTCACGTTTTGCCGCAATATATTGCCTGGCGATATGATCCCCCAGAACCTGACGGATAAACTCGTCCTGCTCCAGTTCCCCCAACGCCTCCATGAGACTGTAGGGCAGATTCTCGATACCCGCCGCCCTGCGCTCCTCGGGCGTCATGGCAAAAATATTTTCATTGGTTCTCTCCGGCGGCATGATCTGATTGGCAATGCCGTCCAGTCCCGCCATCAGACAGACGGCCAAAGTCAGATAGGGATTGGCCGCGGAATCCGGACTTCTGAGCTCAATGCGGGTTCCCTCCCCATGCACTTTGGGGATACGAATGAGGGGACTTCTGTTGATATCGCTCCACGCGATATACACCGGAGCCTCAAACCCGGGGATCAGACGCTTGTAGGAATTGACCAACGGATTGGTGATGGCCGCCATGCCTTTGATATGTTTCATCAGACCGCCGATGAACCAATATGCCTCTCTGCTCAACCCCAGTTCATCCTCCGCATCCTCAAAGACGTTCGACCCGTCCTCCCGGTGCAGAGACATATTGATATGCATGCCGGAGCCGTTCTCCTCCGGCTTGGGCTTGGGCATGAAAGTGGCATGCAGGCCGTGGCGTTTCGCTATGGTGCGCACCGCGAGCTTGAACGTCATGATATTGTCCGCCGTCTGCAATGCCTCATCGTACCGAAAATCGATCTCGTGCTGCGCCGGCGCCATCTCATGATGGGACGCCTCGATGACAAATCCCATGTCCTCCAGAGTCAATACCATATCACGGCGGGCGTTCTCCCCGAAGTCCAAGGGCCCGATGTCAAAATATCCCGCCTGTTCATTGCTGTCCGTGGTGGGCATGGTATTCTCATCCGTGTTGAACAGGAAAAACTCACACTCAGGCCCCACTTTGAAAGTATAACCCATCTCTTCCGCCTTGGCGATCGCCCGTTTCAGCACATATCTGGGATCTCCCTCAAAGGGCTCGCCGCCCGGGCGGTACACGTCGCAGATCATTCTGGCCACCTTGCCCTGCTGAGGTCTCCAAGGGAAAATGACAAAAGTAGAGTAATCGGGATACAGATACATATCCGACTCTTCCACGCGCACAAATCCGTCGATGGCGGAACCGTCAAACATGCATTTGTTGTCCAAGACACGCTCCAACTGACTGGACGTGACGGCAATATTTTTCAGATTGCCAAACATATCCGTGAACTGAAGGCGAATGAACTCCACATCCTCCTCCCTCACCATCCTGACAATATCCTCTCTGGTATAATGCATCCTCTTTCCTCCCATTCCGCCGGGTCACGGCATATATACCGGCTGCTTTTACCGCACAAAAGGGCACTCTTACCCTTCCCTGTAAGAACGCCCTTGTTCTATCCCCCATCATACCAATTCCGGCTTAGGATTGTCAAGGTTTGAATCAAACAGATTTGACCGGTAGCATATTCCGCCCGCCGGGCTCATATTCTTTACAAAGAGAAATGCCCGATAGGGCAAGGGAGTATACGGATGAGCGCAAAGACTAAAATTGTGGTACTTCATATGAAGGAATTGATCTATACAGGTATCTTTGCCGCATTGGGCATTTTGCTCGTCGTCATGCTGTTGGTCATGTTCCTGCCCAAAGATAAGGATTCATCGGCAGATGGATCGGATGTCCCCCCTCAGACGGAGAACCCGGACGGCACGGACGCGGTCTCCGAGGCAAACTACATACCCGGCATCTATACCACGGAGCTGGTACTGGGCGGGCAGGCCATTGATGTGGAGGTCATTGTCAGCCAGGAGACCATCAGTTCCATCAGACTGGTGAACATAAGCGAGTCCGTCACCACCATGTATCCGCTGTTGGAGCCGGCATTACAGTCCATCTGCGATCAGGTATACGAGACGCAGTCTCTGGACAATATCTCCTATACCACGGAAAACAAATATACCTCTCTCGTGCTGTTGGAGGCCATACGCAATTCTCTGGCGAAGGCGCAGGTACAGGCAGAGACGGAGTGATGTCACAAAGATAAAACAAAACTGAAATAATAGGAAGATGAGACCGAAATACCGAAATATAAGTCGGATAAAATAAAGAAGTAAGCTGCAGCAGCCTTGTATCGATCCTATGCGCACGTGCCCCTGCAGCTTTCGCCGGCATAAGGGCAGTCCGCGGAGCGTGCTGCCCATTGTTTTGGCTCCCGCCATGTTGGTTTGGGTTCCTATTCCGTTTTTTGTCCTGTTTCCAACTCCTCCAATTGGGTCATCCACGCCGCCACACTCGCGTCCGACGGCATGCGCAGATCGCCTCTCGGAGAGAGCGCCACGCTGCCCACTTTGGGTCCGTCCGGCAGACAGGATCGCTTGAACTGCTGGCTGAAAAATCTCCGGTAAAATACTTTGAGCCATTTTAATATAACGGCATCCTCATACAGGCCCTTGAAGGCCGATCTCGCCACCCGATATACTTTGGCTGGCTCAAAACCGCAGCGCAGCATATAATACAGGAAAAAATCGTGTAATTCATAGGGCCCTACCAGATCCTCCGTCCGCTGAGCGATCTCCCCGTTCACCGGGGGCAGCAGCTCCGGACTCACCGGCGTGTCCAACACATCCGTCAAAATTTCCTTTAGTTCACTGTCACCACAGGTATCCGCATAATATTGCACCAAATGCCGCACCAGAGTCTTGGGCACACCGGCATTCACCCCGTACATGGACATGTGATCCCCATTATAGGTCGCCCAACCCAGCGCAAGCTCCGACAGATCTCCCGTCCCGATGAGCAATCCGCCTTCCCTGTTGGCGATATCCATCAGTACCTGTGTGCGCTCTCTGGCCTGTCCGTTTTCATAGGTGGCATCCTGCCTGTCCGCGCTCTGCCCGATATCCCGAAAGTGGATCGTCACCGCCTCTCTGATATCGATGGTCTCCAAAGTCACTTTGAGCGCTCCCGCCAACCGACGCGCATTGTCCAACGTCCTGTCCGTCGTTCCGAAACACGGCATGGTCACGGCTATGATCCCTCTTCTGTCCAGACCCAACATATCAAAAGCGCGCACCGTCACGAGCAGCGCCAAAGTAGAGTCCAATCCCCCCGAGATGCCCACAACGGCCGTCCGAAGTCCCGTGTGTTCATAACGCTTTTTCAGACCATAGGACTGGATGGACAAAATTTCCTCACAGCGACAGGCGCATTTCTCCTCATCTCCGGGCACAAAGGGCATACATGCAAAGGTCCTTTGCAACACCGTCTCACACTGCCGCAGCTTGAAAGGCACCGTCCGATAGGGCAGACCCGGTTCTCTTCCGAAAGTTCCCATCCTGCGCCTCTCCGTCAATATGCGGTGTACGTCCAGATCTCCCGAAATGGTCTCCCCCGTAAAATGCTTGGATTGGCTGAGTATCGTGCCGTTTTCCGCGATGAGATTATGTCCGCCAAAGACCAGATCCTGCGTGGACTCCCCCTCCCCCGCGGAGGTGTAGACATACCCGGCCAACAGCCTTGCGGAGGCCGATTTGACCAAGAGTTCCCTATATTCGTCCTTTCCCACCGTCTCATTGGAGGCGGAGAGATTGACGATCACGGTGGCGCCCGCCAACGCGTGGTCGGTGGATGGCGGATCCGCCACCCACAGATCTTCGCAGATCTCGCATCCCACCGTCAGTCCTCTCACATTCGAGCACTCAAAGAGCAGATTGGCCCCAAAGGGAATCCTGTGTCCCGCAAAATCCCGGTCCACCGTCTGCCGATTGCCCTCCGTGAAATGGCGCCCCTCATAAAATTCCGCATAGGAGGGAATATTCACCTTGGGAACCATCCCCAGGATCCTGCCGTCCTGCAGCGCGGCCGCCACATTATAAAGCCGCCCCTCCCGCTCCACGGGAAGACCCACAAACACCAGCGCGTCCTCCCCCGCCGTGGCCGATGCCACATGGAGCAATGCTTTCACGGTCTCCTCCAACAGCCTCTCCTGCAAAAACAGATCGCCGCAGGTGTAACCGGTCAGGCACAACTCGGGAAACACTATGATCTTGGCTCCCCCATCGAGAGCCGTCCTCAATTCCTCACAGACCGCAAGGGCATTGTATGCGGGATCTGCCACCTTGATCTTGGGCGTGGCTGCCGCCACTTTGACAAAACCGTGTCTCATGCTCACTCTCCTGCCTGACACAGGCCTCACTATTTGGAGCGCCTGTAGAGATCTTTCAATTCTTCCACGGAAAATACATAATTGTGATTGCAGAAATGGCAGTTGACTTCTATCTCCCTGCCCTCATCGATCATATCCTGAAGTTCCGCTCTGCCGATACTGATGAGCGCCTTCTCCACCCGGTCCTTGTCACAATTACAGACAAAATCACAGGGCAGCGTGTCCGTCACCTCAGGCTCCAGTCCCGCAAGCACGATCGCTAAGATCTGCTCCGGCGTGTTGCCTGCGTCCAACAGAGAGGTCACGGGATCCAATGTCTTCAGATTCTCCTCCAGACGTTCGATCACCGCCTCCTCCGCAAAGGGCATCAGCTGCACGATGAAACCGCCCGCCCGGCGCACGGTATTGTCCCTCTCCATGAGCACGCCCAATCCCACACAGGACGGCACCTGCTCCGAAACCGCAAAGTAATATGTCAGATCCTCCGCAATCTCACCCGTCTGCAATTCAGTCTGCCCCACATAGGGCTCTTTTAATCCCAGATCCTTAATTACGCTCAAAAATCCGCTGCCCACCGCGCCGCCCACATCCAATTTGCCCAGCGCGTTGGCCGGCAGGATCACATCCGGCACATTGGCATAGCCCTTCACATTGCCTTGGGAATCCGCCGTGACAGTGAGCCCGTTCACCGGGCCGTCCCCCTTGATCTGCAGCGTCAAAATATCTTTCTCGCCTTTTAACATACTGCCCATCATGGCTCCCGCGCCAAGCAGCCTTCCCAGCGCCGCAGTCACCACGGGACTGGTGTTGTGCGCCTCTCGCGCCTTCTCCGTCAGATCCCTTGTGGTACAGGCAAAAGCCCTGATCTGCGCGTCTGCTGCCGTTGCCCTCACAATATAATCACTCATACTCTCACTCCCGTTCCTCACAAGGCACTGTCCGGCGTTGCCTTTCACTGTCCGGCGCCACCCTCACCATCCGGCACGCCCTTTCTTCACAGGGCAGCGTCCTTGCCCTGCTCGCCCGCCACAATATAAACGCGCTCGCTCGTGTCAGTCACTTCCCCCAAGGTATCCGCGTCCGTCATCTCAATGATCCGCAGTCCGGCCGACTCCACCAGATCCCGCATCCTGTCCGCGCTGTACCCTCGTTGCACATGAGTCTCCGTAAAACGTCTGAACAGCTCCCCGTCCTCCTGCACGAACATCGTCAGATCATACTCGTTGAGGCAACTCTCCTCATCGTAATAATTTTCCCAGATAAAACTACAGTCCTCCCGGTTCTCGGCGATCGTGGAATCCCCGATGACCTCCCGGTATTTGTAATCCGTATTGAAATCAAAGATAAACACTCCTCCGGGATAGAGATAGTTGTTCACCAGTCGAAAAACCCCGATCAACTCCTCTTCCTCCAGAATATAATTCACGGAGTCGCAGACGCTGACCACGGTCCCCACCGTGCTGTAGAGCTCCAATTCGCGCATATCCTGCAACAGATACAGGATCCCGGCGCCGCTCTCCGCCCGTTTCTCCATGGCAATCTCCAACATGGAGGCGGAATTGTCCACCCCGATCATGTCATACCCTTTTTGGTACATAAGTTGCGTGAGCGTACCCGTGCCGCATCCCAGATCCAACACCAGATCACGCTCCGATGCCAGAGCGTCCCGCGCGCCGCCCGGCGCATACTCTCCCCGCACCGGTTTGGACACTCCATAGCGCCCGATCAGGGAAACTAATGTCTCACACCACGCCTCATAGGGCGTATTATCCATCAGCTCGTCATACAGCAGGGCAAAATCCGTATATGTCTCCGCCATCTCATCTCCCTCGCGATGTCACTCAAAATACGGCGCCGATCGCTCCAAACACGCCTGCGCTGACCAATCCCATGATGATGCCGGCCAGGATCACACCGAGCAGGACAGCCGTGACACTGGACTTGAAATCCATATCCAAGAGGCTTGCGGCCAAAGTTCCCGTCCATGCGCCGGTTCCCGGCAGGGGAATGCCCACGAACAAGAGCAGCGCCACAAACAATCCTCTGCCCGCCTTCTGCTGCAATTTCACGCCGCCCTTGTGGCCTTTCTCCAGGAAAAACGTGAAGATCCTGCCGATCACGGGCTTATCCGCGCCCCACTCGAGCACTTTTCTCGCGAAGAGGAAAATGATGGGCACAGGCAGCATATTTCCTATGATACAGATGATATAGCTGGGCAGCAGGGGAAGACCGAATCCCACCGCGTAGGGTATGGCGCCTCTCAGCTCGATCAGCGGCACCATGGAAATAAAGAAAATGATCAGATAATTTGTCAGCATGTTTTTGCTCCATTCTTTTTAATATACATTTTTAATTTATTTGCTCACATACTCCCGCAGAAAGGCGATGAGCGTATCCATCTCCTCATCCGTGCCGATCGTGATGCGCAGATACTCCGAAATCCCCGGCTTATCCCAATGGCGGACATAGATGTCCCGCTCTCTGAGCGCCTGAAAGATCTGCGCCGCGGGAATCGTCTCATGCCTTGCAAAGATAAAATTCGCCTTGGAATCCGGGAAGGAAAATCCCAACCCGCGCAGCGCCTCCTTGGTCCTCTCTCTGGTCCGCACGATCTTGGCCGTGGTCTCTTTAAAATACATGTCGTCCCGCACGGCCTCAACCCCCAAGATCTGTGAGGGATAATTCATGGTATAGGAATTGAAGGAAAATTTCACATCATTCAGATACCGGATCAGTCTCTCATCGCCGATGGCAAAGCCGATGCGCATTCCCGCCATGGCCCGGGATTTGGAAAAGGTCTGCACCACCAACAGATTGTCGTATTTGTCCACCAGAGGCAGCGCGCTCTCCCCGCCGAAATCCACATAGGCCTCATCCACGATCACCACCACGTCCCGATTGGCCCGCACGATATTCTCCACCGTCTCCAAACTCTCCAACACGCCCGTGGGCGCATTGGGATTGGGAAAGATCACTCCGCCGTTGGGCTGTCCGTAATCCTCGGGGCGAATGTGCCAGTCCTCGTTCAGGTCGCAGAGTTTATAGGGAATCCTGTAAAGATCCGCCCACACGTCATAAAAGGAATAGGTCACGTTCGGGAACAGGATCGGCTTATCACTGTTAAAAAAGGTCATGAAAGCCATGGCCAACACGTCATCCGATCCCACACCCACAAAGACCTGCTCCGGGCGGACCTTGTAATACTCCGCCAGAGCATTCACAAGCGGGGTGCCGTTCGCGTCCGGATATAAGCGCAACGCTTCACTGTTTAACTCCGCCGCCAACTTGGCTACCCCGGGAGCGGGCGGATAGGGACACTCGTTGGTATTCAATTTGATCATCTTGGGTCGGTTCGGCTGTTCCCCCGCCACATAGGGCACGACCCTCCGCACATTCTCCTCCCACTTCATGCTGTGTGTCTCCTCAAAATTATCTTATATCTTATGGTCTTCTTATCTGCAAGTTTTCTTAATCCGCAGACCTTTTTGATCTGCAGACCTTCTTAATCCGCAAACCTTTTTGATCCGCAGCTTTTCTCCGGCCGCTTGCCGGTCAGATTCCTATTGTAACATGCATGGGCGGATTCGTCCAGTCATTCATATTTCGTCCGCAAACAGCACATTCGTATCATCACCAAATGATACATTCGCACCGTCCCGGACTGTATGACACGGACAGAGTGGTCATCTGTTTTCCATTGCCCTTTTTTCCCTGATCTTTTGCATTATTTCCAAATATCTTTCTTCGGATAAGATCGGTTTATCATCCAATAACTTTATGATTGCCCTAAGTACACCGCCAAAATCATCCGTTTCGGCCGTCTCTCCTTCGGATACCCTCACAAAAACACCGGTGTTCTTTGAAAAACATACCACTTCCCCATCGCCGAGAATCTCTCCGATCGCCACCAGATCTTCGGGTACATGGTCGGAATGAAATTCGCTCGGTCCCCAAAATGTCGCTGCATTGCCCGCTATACGACATTCTCCCGAAAACCTGAGCCACTCCTTATAAGACTCGGGAATTTTGCATCCGTTCCTCTCTTCCCAATCTTCCATCTCGTCTTCCGTGACGGGTTCCCGGAAATAATCTCTTCTCTCGCCCTTATCTTTCTCATCTTTATTACATAACTCCAACAGTCTCTTAATTTCCCTTTTTAAACTGTTGTTCCTCGGAACTTCTCTCATTTTGCCCCTCCCTTGTCAGTCTCATACCTTTCGGAGTTTTCCTGTTTCCTCTTGGCGGCCTCCTCCCGATAGGCATCCGCCTGTTCGGAGAGTCCCATGGCCTCATAACAGGCGATCAGCCCCTCAAAAGCTCTCTCGTTCCCGGATTTTAAAGAGATCGCGGGCGCTGTCTCATAGGCCGCATTGTAGTACCACACCGCAGCCTCCTCGTAATCTTTTTGCCCCGCGTAAAAGTCTCCCAACTCACAACAGATCTCCGAACATCCCTCTCCGGCGACCAATTTGACCGCATATTTCATCAAAGCCGCCGCGTCCTGCCGCAACCGGGCCGCGTGAGCCGCCACACAGCAGGCCTCCTCAAACTCCTTCGGTCCCCTGCCCTCATCTTTCACCGACTCCGCAAAAAATTCCTCCGCCAACAGAAAATCCTCGTCACTTCCCGCCACAAAGAGCTCTCTGGCGTACATCTCATGCAGATGGGCGGACAGCCGCACCCCTCTTTGCACCTGTTTCCTCAGATTGGCCAGATCCCGCCCCGCATGGCTTTCCTCCGGCATATGGGTGATGACGATATCGCTGTCATATACCACCGGAGACAGGCGCACGGATTCGTGGATCGGCTCCTGCCACACAAATTCGCGCAGTCGTTTAAACAGTTTGGGCCGATATTCCTCATCAAAATTATAGACCGTGCCAAACCGCAGCTGATTGCCATACTTCATCTGAACGATCTCGATCTCCGGCAACAGATTCTCCTTGAGCAAACGATACCGCTCGCGGTTCTCCTCATCCAACACCTCGTCCGCGTCCGCTGAATAAATGTAATCCATCCGCGCCTTGGAAAAGGCAAAATTGCGCGCCGCGCTGAAGTCATCCACCCAGACAAAATCAAAGATCCTGTCCGTGTAACGCGCCGCGATCTCCTTCGTGCGATCCGTGGAACCCGTGTCCACGATGATGATCTCATCCATCAGATCCGCCACGCTGTCCAGACACCGCGCCAATACGTTCTCCTCATTTTTGACGATCATGCAGAGCGATATGCTGATCCCGCCGGTCTTTTTCCCCATCCACGTTTCTCCTTTGCCGGTCGTCCCTATGGGACACTGCCCTTTAAATGTACCATTTCCCGGCCATAAAATCAAGCCAAAGCGGCTCCGTGACAAGGAAAGTGCCAAGGAAACCGCGATACGACTGACAAAGCGGCGCCGCGATAAGCCGGACCCAAAACCCGACCGTGATATACGGAACCAGCGCCACCGGCTTTTTGAGCTGCCCGTTACGCGCAATATTGCCCCTGCAAAACTGTATCACGCTCAAGCTCCCAAACACGACCGCCATATGCGTCAGATAATCCGCATACCCGTAACCACATGCCGCAAGCATCACGGCACAGACGCAGAAGGCATGGCAGTCCGCCCGCCCGTAAAATCGGGAAAACCACAGATGCTGTAACAGCACAAATCCAATCAATAGTAACACAGTTCCCGTTACCGTCTCCCAACCGATTCCCCATTCGATCTCTTCACCGATCTCCCGGGTCATCCCCTCCCATCCGCCGCAGCAGAAAAGTACAAGCGATATGCCCGCCGCGATGCCGGCCGCCCACCACACAAAGCGATAGACCATCTTCTCCCACCAATCCATGACGGACGCGGCGAGGAGACAACCCGCAAAGATATTCCACAAAAGAAACACGCCGCCATATTGCTCCATGGCCGACACCGTACAGACTCCGTTTACTCCGCACAGGATCAACAGGCAGATCTTATGCTTTCTTTCAAGGCGCAGACTCCATGCGTCATCCCTGCTGCCTATGTAAAACAGCGCTGCCAACGTCAGGCAGATCTCTCCCACACTCCACGTCCACGCGCACGCCCGCTGCCACACACCACACAGCCATGTACACGCCCACGTCCCCGCGCCCCACAGACCATATCCGTCCATATCTGCTCACCTGAGTCGGGTCCGCAGCTCATCCAGCACGGTCCCCTCCACGCCGAATACCGTCATTGCGGGATATACCTCCAACATCTTATCGCCTTTATAGGCCCGCACCACAACTCTGTATTCCGGATTCTCCGCCACATACAACGGCACCATGAAATCCTCCGACTCCTCCCGCTTATACATGGCGTCTCTCTCATAGACATACACTCTGTTTAATGTCGGATCATCCGCCGCAAATTCTTCCGGAAATTCCACCTCCACTCTGTCCGCGTATCCCCATGAAGTGATGTGCAGCCGCCCGCTCTCCCCGCGCTTAAACTGTGGGGTATGAGGTTCCAATATGCGCTCGATCTCAGCCTGCAGGTCAAACTCTACCGTCCCATAGGTCAATTCAGTCTCATTTCCCACATTGTCCACAGCATATGCCGTCACATAAAAATCACCGCTGAAGATCGGCTCATCCTCACACAGATTCACAACGATCCTTCCCTCCTCATCGGGCTCCAACTGCAATACACACCCGTTATCCATATTTTCAATCTCCAGATAAAATTCCCGCAGACCGCTCAACTCATCCGATGCCGTCACCGTCAGCTCAATGGTCTGTTCCCGTCTGTCCAACACCGGAAGATTCTCCAATACCTCCATGCCGCTGATCTTCGGCGCCTCGCCGTCACCGATGATCCACAGGCCGTTTCCCTCATCCCGCTCATGGTCAGAATAGATGATGCGTCCGCGATGTTCTGCTCCCGCCACGGGGATCACCCGGATCATCCGCCCGTGCAGATCCGCGTCCGGCAGCCATTCCCTCACCAGTGACAGATTCCTGTTCCCGTGACTTCTCAGGGCCTCCACATAGTCTCCGCCGATCAGATATCCCTCTCCTTCCGCCATAAATCGCATCTGCTCTACAGACTGTATGGCATTCTCCTCCTGCACGGGTCCGGTCGGCACCCGGACGATCGACCTGACCCGGTCACCGTTCTTGCCGTCGCTCTCCAAGATCATATGATCGGGTTGATAATCTTCCGACGCGGGCCCCTGTATATACGCGCCGCTTTCAAAAGTCACCGGCGTATCCCCGTCGGCCTTCACATAAAAAGTTCCCTCCTGTTCCGCAGGATGAATATTATCGCCCGGACGCAGCCCGAGAGGCTCCGTATACACGGGCCATTCCACATCCCCCTTGCCCCTTGCGGCGCTGCCCAGAGGAATATGAACGGTCCCGCTTAAGTTACCTGCCCTGTCCGCCGCCGCTATATGCAGATATTGTTCCCTGTCGGTCAAAACGACCGCCAACTCCCGCCCCGGGATAAACCTGCCGTTTGCCGCCGTGACCGCCGTATCCGTGTCGGTATCCTGCAGGTACCAATATCCCGCGATTCCCGACACGGGCGTGTTGGCGGTGATATTGGATACGGAGAGCCGGTTCGCGCCGCCCTTCTCATAAGACTCCGCCTGATGATAATAGATCGTGCCATGATCTTTCGGCTCCTGCCATCGAACCAAAACGCTCCCCCCGTCCAGAGGCATTTTGCTCACGCCTTCCTCTCCGATCGCGTCAGGCGCCGCCATATCCCGGGCAAGGACGCCGTTTAAGAAATCAGCCTCCTGATATCCGATATCCTCCGAGACGATCCTCACGACTCCGTCTCCCGACCGGACACCCGCCGTTTCACTTCCCGTGCGGGACAGCACGGGATTTACATAATTACTCCCCCCGTAAGAAGGCTTTGCGCTGATCACATATCCGTCATAGGGATAGCCGCAGATATACTCTTCCGTCCTGCCGCACCCCGCCCCGTATCCGGCTATGGCCTCGCAGACTGTCGGCGTGCCCTCCCAAATATTGCTCATCTGATTGCCATGTACGGGACAGATATGGTCATAATATTCCGTCTCATGCCCGGTGCAGTCCTCGCCTTTGGAGGCGTCCGCTCCGCAGTTGGGACAATACTCCGTATTTCCCCCGCCCCAATACCAAGTGGAACTGCCCGTATAGACTGCCTCCAATTCCTCATGACAGGGCATCTCTATGACATAACAGCCGCCATACCGGCTCGGATCTCCCGCATGGACATGGTTGCAGACTCCCTCCACATGGTGGTGAACCACCAACTCTCCCGCGCGTCCTCCAACCATACCTCCGCCACCGCCCGCGCCGCCGTTTTCTCCCGCGTGTCCGTCAGCCGTCAGTCCTTCAGACGCACCGCCCGCGCCGCCGTCTCCATAGGCTCCCGCGCCGCCGCCACCGCCCGCGACCAACAGGATCTCTCCGGACGCGTTGCTGACGATGGAGTATCCGCCTCCATTGGCATACATCTCCCCCGCTCCACCGCCGTTAAAACCATTCTGCCCTGCCGCGCTGCAATAAAGGATTTCTCCCTCCTCAAGCCAAAAGCTCCCCTCCGCCATGCCTCCGAGACCGCCCGCAAAACCTCCGTAGTTTCCTCCCTGTGCCCCGTAAGCCGTGATGTGATAAAATCCTGTATAGGGAATCCGCACGGACTCCGTGGTGTGCGTATAGTCATACTGCGCCTCCCAACGCATCCCGTTTTGCACGGAATCGACAGACACAATCTGCTCCCAATTTAGACCGTCACCGCTCTGATAAAGCTTATAGGACTTATCCCTGCCGTCCTGCTGACTCCAGCTCAAATCCACGGCTCCTTTTCCCCCGTGGGCCGTCACATTGTCCTGCGCCGTCAGCGCCAATTCCACCCACTGCGCGTAGAGCGTCATATCACACTCCGGGGTCAACTCCGTCCCCGCGCCGCCCGCTGGTCTGCGAAATTCACTGTCATAATACCACCCGCCAAAGGACATATTGGTCCGCACGGGCTCAGGCAGAACAATGGCATCCGGAGCATAGATCGCCGTGATCCTGTCCGTCGTCCCGTCTTCGCCGCCAAAGGTATAGACATGACCCTGCATCCTGCCGTTAAAGGGAGATCTCTGAGACCAATTCACAAAATGTCTTGTTCCCCGGATGGGGGACAGCCTCTCCCCGCCGCACGTGTCGAAGGTCACAAGGTATCCGGACGGCGCCTCTATCCACTCTGCCTCCGCAGTATAGCTCTCTCCAAAACCGCCCTGCACACAGGTGATATCCGGATTGCCCTGATAACTCCCCCCTGCGGGATCGATCTCGAGGACACTCCCCGAAGGTCTCCACATGGCGTACAATGTCACGGTTCCGGCTCCCGTCTTCGGATCATAATCATCCGCGCAAAGATTCAGAATAACCGCCTCATCTTCGTAGCTCTCGCCCGTCCCGTCCGCCTCCGTATTCCAACACACAAATTCCCATCCGATCCGCGTATAAGCGTTGCCGCTCAACCGGGTCCTTGGCGTCACCTCTCTCCCCTCATAACTCTCCGCGTTGTCATACATATAAAGGTCGGGAGCCATATATCCCCCATGGACAGCCCCTCCGGCATTGGCGTCATACACCACTCTGTAGCGATTGGCGGATATGGCCTTGCAGATGTGCTCCTCCAAATTCATGCCCTGCTCCAGATTATTGTTGAACGGGCACAGATAGTAATAACATGCCCCGGGTCCCACCTCTATCCGGTCTATACTCCGGGCAGCCGCTTGGCTCATATAAAAGACGCCGCGGGCAACGGACTCGCCACAGTCCGCACAAAAAGCCGCCCAACCCGAAAAATGCGGTTTCAGACAGATGCTTCGCGTATAAGCTATGCCGTGATAATCCTGATAGGGCGGATAATCATTATGACAGCAGTTGACCGCCGAAAGCGTGACCTCCCACCGGGAGACGGGAATCATTCCCGTTCTCCGCACGCTGTAATAATGCTCGCCCTCCCGCAACTCTCTCAATGTCCCCTGCCTTCCCGTGAGCACATCGTCAGAGCCGTCCCCCGTATACCATTCAATATTGCGATCTCCCGCATTGGTGGTCCATGCCCGGCCATCCGGAGCAAAACTCACATAAGGGCTCTCCCGGATCGTCTCCGCCCTGACGGGCAAACACCAAAACAGAGCGCCCAAAACAGCCCATATCGGAATGAGACCGAATCTCCTTCTCCCCATTATTCACACACTTTTACCACGCGCAGAGTCCCTCCTGCCAATTCCGTGTAAAAGCGCTCCACCTCCTCCGCATCCAGATAGACATTGACCCGCTGTGCCGAGGCAGTGTCATTTTCCCCCGATATGACATTGCCCGCACTGTCAAACACCTGCTCCACAAATACATTGCTCCGGATCATTTGCGTCACCCCGCTCTCCGGGACCGTATAAATATGTATCCTGTCGCCTCTTCGCAGTACGCCGCCCACCACCTGATACAGATCGTCCGCCCGAAAGCCCACGATCACCGGCTGTTCCATCAGGGCTGTGATCTCGTCTTCCCTCTCAAACATACTCACGGTCAGCAATGTTCCCTCGTCTATGGCTGTCCTTGCGAACAAGCCCTCTATCTGCTCCGGCCCGGCCAGCGCGGCCGCAGGTACAATATTTTTATCCACCTCCTTTCTGCACAGATATTGTTCACAATTTTCAAGTGTGATCTTCTCTCCCTTGGGAATGTCCCGCACCGCTGTGTAAATACTGCCTCGCTCATAACCGTCAAGCATTTTCTTTTCCATCTGCAGCATGACCGCAAACACTCCCACCGCGGCGATCAATGCCGCAAGGATGCTCCCTATTTTGACCTTGTCCCATATCCTCTTTCTATTGTTCTTCATCTTCCTCTCCTCCCTTTGCCGCGACATCCACCAATTTGCCCTTGTGAGCGCGGACCTCTATCCCCAAAAAGCCCTTCACGTTAAATTGAATTTCACTGTACACTCCCGTACATTCCACCATCACTCCGTTTGGAGCACATACGGCCCCCTTTAAACCGCTGTAGCGCTCCGTCACATTGCCGTCCCGCCCCACGCGGATCGTCTCCACACGATCATCCCGGACATTATAGATCACATAATCCGCAATCTCCACGGGACCTGAGATCAGGGTGCGGTTTCCGCACTCCCACCTGTCATTCAACTGCAGATTGTCCCGCACCGCATCCAGATAGACGGCATACGCGGCGGAGGCGTCCGCGATGAGTACCGCATGACTCCTGCCGTACTCCTCCACATCGATCAGCGCCGATGCCAGATTGGAGACGGCAAGGGCATCCTCCAGATATCCGGCCGAGGACTGCCACGCGTCTAACTGCAGCCGGACGCATAAAATAATACCGAGCATCAACAGGAAAAACATCCCCGCGACCCACTCCGCCTGTCCGCAGTCCTTGCGGCTAATACTTGGCCGTGGACACCCTTCTCTCTTCAAACTCATATTTACCTCCCAACAATCCCCGGATTTGCAACACGATCTTCGCGCCGTAACCGCTCTCTCCTAAAGTGGTGCCCGTCAGATCGGCTCCCGTGATCCCCTGTCCGGAGAGTTCCCGCAACAGCTCTTCCCTGTCTTCCGGGGTGAGTCCGCCCGTGGTCTCCATGCGGAGAATGTAACGCCTCGCCAACTGATCCACCTCCGCCTTCTGCTGAATCAATTCCACATCCTCCAGAAAGGCCATCATGACCACTGCCATGGCCAGAATGAAAATGCCCGTCACCAAAATATTGGCCACACTTCCGGGCTGTCTTATCCGATGTCGTATGTGGGATCTTCCGGACTGTTTTACGCGCTTTCCCATATCACACCCCCGGCGCCGCGCCCACACCGCTCAGAATGTCGGTGGCCTTGGTCGTCATCGCCTCCACGATGGTCTCGATAAACCCTGCCAGACTGTCCTTCATGACCACACAGAGCAACAGCGCGATAATGCACAGTCCCACCGTCACCAAAATACCGTCGATACCGGCGTCCCTGGACCACAGAAAAGCTTGCTTTGTACCGCTCCTCCCCGCATCCGTTCGCTTTATGACGTTTTGCTTTACAGTGCCGCCCTTTGTCTCATTTCGTCTCATATCATTGCTTTTCATTTTCATACCTTTCTCCTCTCATTTATGTTTTTTCCGGAAACGCTTTCCGGAACGCCCCGTGACGGGTTTCATGCCAAATTTTCCAAATTTGCGCTAGAAGTACAGCGCCGCCGCAAACATGCGTGTGACGCAGGCGTAGAGTACAAGCCCCAACACTGCTGCCAGGATCCCCAACTGATAAAATGTGACACTGCGGTCCAGCGCGCCCTTTCTGCGGTTCATCACTGACACCTCCATATCTTTTACCTGCTCCGCGATATCCCCCAACAGTTCCACGGCCTTTCCGGACTCCAGAGCCTGCAGCAAAGTAATACACAGCGCGTCAATATAACGGTTGTCAAACGAAGTCTGAAACCGGTTCAGCGCGTCATACACATCCGCTTTCACTGCAATCGCCCCCGCCAGATCCAAGAGCGCCTGTCTCAGCCGTGTATTCTGAATCCCCGCGTAACACTCCGCCAGAGCGTCCGTCATATATACTCCCGCGCGGATCTGAATCTCCAGACCGTGATAGATCAGTTTCAACTCCGGCAGCAACCTCTCATTGTCCCGATGATCCAGATAGCGCACCAACAGCCCCGGTATAAAATAAAACCCCACCGCCAGGGGGACTGCGAGCCATGGAGACAGGCAGAGTCCGATGACGGCCCCCACGGAGGCCATTGACAGATTCATGGCCAAAAAAGTGAGCGGCTGCAGCCAATTCCCAGAATGGAAGACAGCTCCCTTTTTGCAGAGCCACTCCGCCGTCCTCTTATACCTGTCACTGTCCCGACTGCGCAGCGCCAGATAACCGCCAAGTTCCTCACAGGCGCGCAGCAGTCTGCGCGAACCGCGACTGCCCGCCAAAACCGGAATGCCCGCAAACATAATACCTGCTGCCACCGGGGGCAAAACGCGCACCCACATCATGATAGTCTCTTCACTCAAGTTCTCACCTCCTCTCAGAGCATTTTCTCAGAAACAGCAACAGGATCAATGCCACGACTCCGGTTGCCACTCTGCCCGGGATGGTATCCTTCAGCAAAGTCCACACGGAAGTCTCCGCCAATCCCGCCACGATCGTCAGGGTGATCCCGGACATCAGCAATAACAGCAACATATTGATCGCCGCCTCTCTCACCATGCCTTTGCGCTCCTCCCGCAGTCGCAGATATTCCCGCATCATCCGGCGGCTCCCGTTCACCAGATAGGTAAAGTCGGCGCAGTACCGCACACTGATCTCCATATTGCGCACCAACTCCTTAAACTTGGGATGTTCTATCTTCTCCGCCATGGACAGAAGCGCCAACCTGGTATCCCCCGTGGTCTGCATCTCATAACTGCACTCATCCAGGACGGAACGCAAAGGCTCCTCCAGATATCTGCTGATCTGTGTAAAAATACCGCTCAACTCCCCCGCGGCAATACTGTAATTTCCGAGAAAATCCATGAATTTGATCAGATTTGAGTTGACGCTGCGAAAGGCTCTCGCCTTACAGATCTGAAGGACCAGATATTCCAAGCCCCACAGCGCGACCGCTCCCACGAACCAATGCAGCCAACCGAATCCCACGGGCAGCATCACCGCCCAAAGCGCCGCCGGCAACAGATTGAGCGCCATCCACAGCTCCGCCGTCAGAAAGGGAAAACGCCTTTTCCACCCGCTGTAATCAAGCTCTCTGTCCAACCGATACCGGAGAGAATGTCCCTCCTGCAGGGTCAGCAAGTGTCTTCGATCCTCCAAAAGTCTCAGGCGCGCCGCCTCGTCCATCTCCTCTTTGCCCCGTCGCATCAGTTTTCCGAGATTGATCGGCCGTCTGTCCCGCACACACCAAAGTCCGAATCCTCCGGACAGAAGGATAAAGATCAACGCGTACATCCATTCTCTATAATATTCGCTCATACATAAGACTCCTTCTCTGTTCATTCCAACCTTTACAGGCATAAATTTCCTCGACTCTGAACTGTCTCATAAACACAAAGGTCTGAAAACAATCCATCATCCGCATCAGTTCATCCCGGGCATACCGGCTCTCATACATGGCGTAATCCACCAGTTTATCCGCCGCCCGATCCGCCGAAGACGCATGGATGGTGGCAGCGCACAACTGCCCCGTGCAGGCCGCGTTCAGCAGATACAACGCCTCCTCTCCCTTGATCTCACCGATGATAAAACAGTCCACATCCATGGTCAGGCCCGCAATGCTGATATGTTTCAGATCATAATGCACCCGGCTCTCCGTGCTGCCCGGCAGACTGTGCAGGAACATCATGTCCGGATGATAGAGTGTGGTGAGTTCATCCGCCTGTTGTGTCACTAACACCGCCATATCGTCCGGCAGAGTCTCCTTCAGCGCGTTGAGGAGCGTGGTCTTCCCGGAGGAATTTCCCCCGCAGATGATGGTGGAACCCTGCCTGAAACGCCGTACCAAAAGCTGCGCCGTCTCCTCACTCATCATCTGTCTTTGCACCAGATCCCGTATCTGAGGAAAAGAGCGGGGAACCTTTCGGATGCACAGATAAGGCTCACTGTAGGTGTTGACGAGCGGCATGGATAATGTAAAACGAAGGATAAAATCCGGATGACTCTCTGAGTCCGTGAAACGCTGGATCACGTTGAGATTGGATATATTGACCTGATTTTTGGTGGCGATATAATCTATGAACTGTCTGTACTCTCTCTCGTCGGCAAAGGAGATTCCCGCATCCATGCGCCGCCCCTCCCTCTTGACGCGGATATTGTCAAAGCTGATGATGCGGATATCCGATATCGACCTGTCATCGATCAGCGGCGAGAGCTTGGAATATCCGAAAATATACTGCTCAAACGCTTTGAGTATCCTCTCCGCGCTCTCCCCGTCCGCGATGCCCTTCAGCCGCAAATGCTCTCCCGCCTCCTGCAGAAAGCCCTCCCTGCCGAGCGTCCCCCGCCGCATCTGCATCAGGGATGCCTGTTTCTGTGTCAGATAATCGTCCACCAGACGGTGAAGTCCCTGCTCCACATAATCGTTGTTCTCTCTGTCTTCTCCCATCAAACCTCCTTTCCCGCCTGTCACGGAAAAGTCCTTATAAGATGCCAAAAGAGTACCAAAAACAGACATCCCGCAAGCACATACCTGACAGACATAAACTCTTGAATTCTAATAATTGGGAATTGATCAAAACTGAAAAACTCAGATGCTTAGAATAAGAAATTGATACGCCAACTTGAAAATCATACAGACCATGACCCGATGCCCTGCGCCGACGGGTGCAGCCGACATCATCGGGTAAGCTAAAATTTACACCCTTTTGATTCAAATGTCAATACCCCAAAATCAAAACTTTTTCTCCCTGCGCACCAACAGTTCCTCTCCCGTCTTAAGAAAGACGCACTCCGCCTCCATACCGCCTTTGAGGACCAGTTTCGCGGCGATCTCCCGCATCCTTCCGTTCAGTCTGTGATACATGCGGTTCCTCTGCCAACGGATGCCCCGGATATACTCCTGTTCTCTGGAATTGAGACCGGACAACAATTTCTCCAACGTCTTTGGATCATTTTTCCGCAAATACCCGAAAGGACAGCACAGATAAGCGTTCTCCTCACCGTTTTGCTCAATGAGCCGCAGAAATCTCGCGCTGATCCGGTCCGGGTGTGATGCCTCCAAAACCGCTTTGCGCAACGACTCCGCGGGAACCGGCAGTTCCTCCAACAGCATTCCCGTCTCCGTCATATATCTGTACACCGCGTTTTCCACCCGCTCCCTGGGTGTCGGAAACGCAAGCCTCTCCATGATCTGATCCACGGAGTACCCCAGATCCACCAGATGGCGTATGGAGCCGCCACTGGCCACCTCAAACATAAAATCGGACAACGCCTGATTAAAATAATCTCTGTTTTCGCCCATCGTTTTTCCTCGTGGAAGGACTTCATATGTCGGAAATTGGAAATTCCCGCAAAATTTCCATATAATTCCATCAAATAATTTCCCGTTTAGTTGACACTGTATACCAAACAACATATAATATATCTGAAAGGCGGTGATTAAATGGCTACAGCACCAACCCAAATCCGTATTGACGCTGATATCAAAAAACAAGCCATGGCTTTATTTAAAGATCTCGGACTGGATATGTCCGGCGCAGTTAATCTTTTTCTGCATCAATGTATACTTCATGGAGGTCTGCCTTTTGCGGTAGAGATGCCTCCGTACGGCCCTCGTACTCTGGCGGCAATGGAAGAAGCCCAACGTATATCCCGCGATCCTGACATCAAAGGATATTCTTCCATGGAAGATCTGAAAAAGGCTTTGGAAGACTAATGTATACGTTAAAATTTACACCCACGTTCAAAAAGAGCTACAAGCTCATGAAAAAACGTGGCTTGGATACCGCGCTTTTGGATGAAGTGATCAATAATCTGCGTCAGGGCAAAAAATTGGAATCGAAATATCGCGACCACGGATTAAGCGGCAAATTTCAAAAGTTTCGGGAATGCCATATCAAACCTGATTGGCTCTTGGTCTATCTTCTTGAAAATGATATTCTGACATTAACACTTGTCGATACCGGATCGCATGCGGATATTTTTAAAATGTAGTAACCAAGACGAAAATACCATACTTTCTTTAATGTCCATGCCTTTTGTATACAAACAAAATGTATGAAATTCCATTATCACCGGTGATGAGCACTTAGGACTACTATTGCTCAAACCCGCACTGTCTCTATGGCACTGTACTTGTTTTGCAATTACCTATAATTCCTTCCATGTCTTGCGTCATTAATGGCCTTGAGCGTTTCCTCATCAGAAAGGTAGTCGCCATAATATCAACCCCTTTCCTTCACAATATTATACTATCCGAAAAATACAGCGTCAATACATTGCATGTGCTCCCAATACCTCCATCGCCTTCTCAAATTTATCCCGACAGAACTCTTTGCTCTCCGCGGATAATTTTTGAAAACTCCTCTGCAATTTATCCCGTACAAATTTTTTGCCCTCTTCAATGTCCATGTCTCTTTGCGCATAGGCCAAATACAGCAGGGCGGGCACGTTGTCAAAGTGTGAGAGCGCGTCCGCGTCGGCCACGCACAATTCCTCGGGGCTGCTCTTGTCCGCAACCACACTGCCCCTGTGATTGCGGATGCATTTTTGTACCAACGCGATCTTATTGTCTTCATAGCCGTATCTTTTGAGAATGTCATATGCCAGTCCCGCCCCGTGGATATGATGGAGTTCATACAGGCTATAGTCCGTAATGGAGGCGATGTCATGCAGCCATGCCGCGATCATGACGATCTCCTTGTCGGCTCCATATCTTTCGGCCAAAATCTCCGCGTTTTTGACCACTGCTACAATGTGATGCCAGCATCCCGGCCCAAATTTGTTGGTTGATTCCTGACATCTGTTATATATTTCTTTTTGCAGATCCGCTAAAATATCTTCTCTCATATATTCCTCCACCGGCTGCGTTTCGCAGTGCGCGCTCGAAAAACCTGCGGTTTTCCTCGCTCGCGGGCTTCGCCCCTCTCCCACCGCGAGTATGGACATACTGTACCGTCTTCGCAGTGCGCGCTCGAAAAACCTGCGGTTTTCCTCGCTCGCGGGCTTCGCCCCTCTCCCACCGCGAGTATGGACATACTGTACCGTCTTCGCAGTGCGCGCTCGAAAAACCTGCGGTTTTCCTCGCTCGCGGGCTTCGCCCTATACATCCGCACTCTGAAAAAATTGTCAGTAAACTGCCATTTTTTCATCGTACGAATGTGCACTGCTCATTGCCACCGCGTACATTATACCATATCCCTCCTGCCCGCAGTGTGTTATTTTTGGCTCAAATCATGTCAATTTTGCATGTCGCGCTTGCAAGTCCCGCACAAAATGGTACAATAGAAGGCATAAAAAGTTTACGAGGAGGCTTTTACAGTGGCAATCAGCGATTACACCGCGGCGTTAAAACAGGGACGACGAAGTTACCAGGCCGCATTGACCAAGGGAGAATACCCGTATCTTCCCGTATTGGACGATATATTATCTTATTCAGAGGTGACGACCCCAATCAATCTGGGGCTGATCGATATTCCGCTCTCCAGGATCGTGGGCACCAAGACGGCGGGGCGTACCAATGCTTTCGCCCACAATTTTCTGCCTCTTTTGCCGGAAAATTCGGAGTTTGCCTTCAAGTGGTCGGCGCTCTACGAACATCAGGTGGATGACGGCATCCGCGATCCCATCGTGGCCTATGAGTTCATGAATCAGTTTTATGTGTTGGAGGGCAACAAGCGGGTCAGCGTCATGAAATTTCTGGGGACCTACAGCATCCCCGGAACCGTGACGAGACTGATCCCCAAGCGCAGCGATGAGAAGGAAAATCGGCTGTATTACGAATTTCTGGATTTTTATGAGGTGTCCAAATACTGCAATATCTGGTTTACCAGAGAGGGCAGCTATGCCAAGCTGTTGAAACTCATGGGCAAACAGGCGGACGAGGCATGGAGCGACGAGGACACACTGTTCTTTCACTCGACCTACTGCAGTTTCGAGAAGGCCTTTGCCAAAGCCCATGGGGCTAAGCTGGATCTCACCGTCTCGGACGCCTTTCTGATCTATGTGGAGATCTACGGCTATGAACAGGTGTCGCAGGAATCAGAGCAGGAAATGCTCACAGCTCTTCAAAAACTGTGGACGGAGATCAAACTGGCCGACAAGGGCAATCCCGTGGAACTGTTGGAGAATCCGGAGGAATCAAAGTCCTCTCTTCTGGGCAGACTGATTCCCACAGGCTCCATCTCACCGGAGACGTTGAAGATCGCCTTCATCTATCCCAAGACCACGGAGACTTCCGGTTGGACCTATGCCCATGAGCTCGGAAGGCTGCATCTGGAGCAGGCATTTGACGGCAAAATTGAGACTCTCGCCATCGACAGAGCGGACACGGAGGAAACGGTGCAAAGCGCCATCGAACAGGCCGTGGAATCGGGCTGTAACCTGATCTTCACCACCGCCAGTCAGATGATCAATCAGAGTGTGCGCTCCGCCGTGCTGCATCCGAAACTTCGAATTTACAACTGCTCCATCCTGATGTCCTACTCCTCCGTCTGCACCTATTACGCGCGGGTGTATGAGGCCAAATTCCTGATGGGCGCCATCGCCGCGGCGCTGTCCCGGACGGACAGATTGGGCTATGTGGCGGACTATCCCGTCTACGGGGCCACGGCGAATATCAACGCCTTTGCGCTGGGAGCCAAAATGATCAACCCCTATGTGAAGGTACATCTGGAGTGGTCCAAGATTCCGAATGCCAACCCCAGAGAGAGGCTGCAGCAGGAGGGCATCGTCTTCATATCCGACAATGACATCATCACGCCGGAACACGCCTCCCGAGAGTACGGACTCTACATACGAAAAGAGGACGGCAACTTTGAGAATCTGGCCACGCCCATTTTGCACTGGGGCAAATTTTATGAGCTGATCGTGCGGAACATCTGTCGCGGCAACAGCGACTCCGGCGCGCAGAAAGGAAAGAAGGCCCTGAACTACTGGTGGGGTATGTCGGCGGACGTGATCGACCTGATCTGTTCCCCCTCCATACCGCAGGAGACCTTCCGGCTGATCGAATTTTTGAAGGATTCCATCCGCTCGGGAAGTTTTCAACCTTTCTCAGGTTTGATCCGCTCACAGGACGGCGAGATCCGCTGTCAGGAACAGGAAAGTCTCAAGCCGGAGGAGATCATCACCATGGACTGGCTGGCTGACAATGTGGTCGGACAGATTCCCGAATTTGACGAATTGACGGAGGAAGCCCGGGTGCTGTTACAGTTACAGGGCATTAAGACAGATGAATCCAAGACAGATGAACCCGACACCGAAAAATAAGCGGCTGAACATCCTGCTTTTGGCCGATCAGGAATCCAAATATCTGTACGATTTTTATGAGCCGGGACGGCTGAAAGACATTGATCTGATCATCTCCTGCGGCGATCTGTCCACGGATTATTTGAGTTTCTTTGTCTCACTCTGCAATGTGCCGCTGCTCTATGTGAAGGGCAATCACGACACCAAATATGATGAGGCGCCGCCGGAGGGCTGCATCTGCATTGAGGACGATATCTATGTACATGAGGGAATCCGCATTATGGGGCTGGGGGGCTCCATGGAATACATCCCCAGGTCCCGCAATCAGTACACGGAGCAGCGCATGCGTTTCCGTGTACTCAGAATGTGGTTCAAGCTCCTGCGACACAGAGGATTCGATATCCTGGTGACCCACGCTCCCGCCTATCAGGTCAACGATCTGCCGGACCTGCCCCACAGAGGGTTTGAGGTCTTTCGCGTCCTGATGGAAAAATACAGGCCCAAGTTCTTTTTCCACGGACATGTGCATGCGAATTACAGCCATAATTTCAAGCGGGTTGACACTTTCGGAAGCACCACGGTGGTCAATGCCTTTGAGTATCAGATCGTGGATTACTACGGCGACTACTCGTGATCCCCGGCGCGGCTGCCCGCGACTTTTGCGGCGATTTTCACGATTCCTTCCGGTGAACGGGTCCTCTGCTCCAGACCGTGCCGGGCTGCGCTTTGGCGGTGGGACTGCGGAACAGAAGACGTCTCAGCGCTTTGCCGTTCCACGGATACAGGGGCCAGAAATAGCTCATACCGCCGAAGGTGGGCGTGGTGAGCACGGATAACAGTGTCAGCGCGACGCCGACCGCAAAGCCCCACAGACCGCCCAACGCAGTGAACACCAAGAGCAAAATGCGGTACACCCGCAGAGCGTCACCGAGCTCGGGGGAAGAGAGGGACATGGTGGCCAAGAGCGTCACCGCGCCGTAAAACAACACCTCCGCGGAGGCCCAGTTCAAACTCACGGCCATATCGCCGATCAGAAGTCCTCCCACAACGGCAAGCGACCCGGAGAATCTTCCGGGGCTCAGCGCTCCCGCGTATTTAAACAGATCCAACACGAACTCCACCGCCAACACATAGAAGATCATCTGCCACTTTCCCGGAATATCCCCCACCAGTTGCCATCGGACCGCCGCCTGCGGATAATATGCCGTGATCAGCAAAAATACGGGCATGAGAAACAGGCTCACCGGTATGCAGGCGAGCCGCACCAGACGAAAATAACTGCCCACCGTGGGCGATTTGTAATAGTCCTCCACACTCTGGGTAAATTGAAAGACGGTACAGGGCAGGATCAGCGCCAACGGCGAATTGTCCACAAGGATCAGGATATGCCCCTCCAAAAGATAGCTGCACGCCACATCCGGCCGCTCCGTGTACTGCACGGAGGGCAGGGGATTCCACCATCTGTAGGGCACCAACAGTTCCTCCAGGCTCTTGCTCCCCATGGTGAGGGAGCTGATCCTTAAAGAATCGAGCTTTGCGTTCAGATACTTGAGTAATTCTTTATTGACTCCCTCCTCCAGATAAGCCACCGCCACATCCGTGCGGCTCTGCTCTCCCACGGAATGCATGGCAAAAGTGAGTCCGGGGGAGCGGACTCTGCGGCGTATCAGATTGGCGTTGAACAGGAGCGTCTCCACAAATCCGTCTCTGGACCCTCTCGTGATGCGCTCCGCGTCCGGCTCCGCCACGCCTCTGGTGGGATAAGATCTGGCATCGATGATCAGAGCCCTGTCAAATCCCTCCACAAAAAGCAGGGAAGGGCCGCTCAACAGATTTTTGATCAATTTATCCCAATCCGATTCCGCCTCCACCTGAGCAAATCCGATCTTGGCGTTCATGTAGCGAATCAGATCCTCTATCGTATCGTCCTCGGTGAACAGGGGATTCTGCAGATCGGAGAAGATCTGCTGCAGCACCTCCGTCTTACAGAACCCGTTGACTCCGATCCAATAGGCTCTCGTCCGTCCCAGATACAGATCTCTGGTCACCAGATCAAAACTGGCATCCACCGGGAGCAACGTGTGCAGAGTGGCGATATTTTGGGACAGATCAGCGGATACTTTCAAGAGAATCCCTCCTTATGGCAGATCAAGCGTTACCATATTCTCTCCGAAACGCCGAATATTTATTCCCATATGGAGGAAAGCATGTCATGATGAGACATAGCCGGGAGATCAACCGGATGCCGCCTCATCGATCAGCTGCATGATCTTGGGGATGGAATCCATCTGGCTGCTCTTCGCCATGGCCTCGGCATAGGTCCTTCTCTGCTCAAACAATTCCTTTACCTTGGACACCAGCAGATGCGTGGTCAAATCATCCTCGTTGATCACGATGGAGAAACCCTGCGCCTCAAAAGACGCCGCGTTCAAAAGCTGATCTCCGCGGCTGCCGGCGGTGGGCAGGGGTATAAGGATATTGGGTTTCTTCAGCGCCAAAAGTTCGCAGATGGCGTTGGCGCCTGCGCGGGATATGACAATGTCCGCCATGGCGAACAGATCCTTCAGCTCCGCCTTGATATACTCAAACTGCCTGTAGCCCGGTGTGCTCAGATAAATGTTGTCGATCTTACCCTTGCCGCACAGATGCACGACCTGAAAATCTTCCAACAGCATGGGCAGAGCCTCTCGGACCGCCTTGTTCACATTGGCGGCTCCCTGGCTGCCGCCGATGACCATGATAACGGGCTTGTTGGCGGTGAATCCGCACATATCCAAACCCGCGGTCTTATTGCCCTTGGTCAGTTCGCTC
Organism: Acetatifactor muris; assembly: GCA_023663635.1. Classification (GTDB taxonomy): domain Bacteria; phylum Bacillota; class Clostridia; order Lachnospirales; family Lachnospiraceae; genus Acetatifactor; species Acetatifactor muris_A. Next base: position 5,187 of record JAMPHD010000023.1, on the reverse strand, counting down.
CGTATGGGAGAACCCGTGAGCACGGCCTTGTCACGGGGCATCTGCTCCATGGTCTCGGGAAAATTGCAACAGATCCGCTCAGCCACGGGAATACAGAGCCTGTTGGCAAGCCCGGGCGTCATATCGGACTCATGAATGATGCAGGGAATCCCCAGTGAGGCCGCCGCACGCACCACGGGTACACTGACAAATCCTCCCTTGGAAAATACCACATCGGGTTTGATCTCCTTTAAATGTTTGCGCGCCTCCCCATATCCCTTGATGACCCGAAAGGGATCCGTGAGATTTTTAATGTCAAGATAGCGCCTGAATTTGCCGGTGGCAATGCCGATATAGGGCATGTCAAAATCTCCGATCAGTCTCTTCTCGATCCCGTCATAGGAACCCATGTAATACACTTCATAACCCGCTTCCCGCAGGGACGGGAGCAGGGCGATATTGGGTGTCACATGACCCGCGGTGCCTCCGCCGGTCAGTACGATCTTTTTCATAATTCCTTCCATTCCGCTGTGCGCACAGCCCTTTACTCAAGTTATACTCTCCAATCTCTATCCATTCTATGCTACAGCATACTCTCCAGTGCCTGTGCAAGTTGATCCGGACAGGAAGTGCTCTTGGCGCCGCAACGGATCCCCTTAAGGCGACTGATGGCCTCCTCGGGCGTCATGCCGCGCACCAGTGCGCCGATTCCCTGCAGATTGCCGTTACAGCCGTTGGTGAATTTGACGGACTCGATCACCCCGTCCGCCAACTCAATGTCAATGGCGGTGGAGCAGGTTCCTTTTGTCTGATATCTCATAGCATCCTCCTAATACATAAATTTTGAAAATACACGAATATCCGAAAGAATATAGTCATTATAGCAGATTTTTCGACATTGCGCAATGTCGGCGCCCATAATCTCCCGTTCCGAAAAAATTTGTTCTCCGACATGTTTGGGGAATCAATCACAAAATATAGCAATGTCTCCTCTCATACCTGTACCGGATATTGTAAAACTCTGGCATTCATGGCATTTTTATCATGGGAAGGGTGGTTCCTTTCTATTGACATCCCATGAGATTTTATTTATACTAATTAAGTAAAGACCTCTTTGGAGATACTATGCCGACAGGTCGAAATTTTTCCGAAGATTTCCCCTGTTGTTGAAAGATAAATAGAAGAATGAGAAGCGAGGCGAATACTTATGGCAAAGGTTGTTTTTCAGTGTGATGTAAACAAGAGTTTCTTGAGAAAGATCGACGGAAATGAAAAGGCACTGTATCTTGAAATATCTGATACCATGATCACGGGAAAAGGCATTATCTATTTGGAAAGCAGCCAGCGCGAATACAGCGGTGACATTAATTATGAGATGAAGTCAATCACAAGGGTGGAGAAATCCGTATACGAAGGCCTGGATGCAATGATTATTTATGTCCGGGTTGCTTCTATCTATGGGGCCGAAAAGCTTCAGGTTCGTCTGCCGGGTCTTAGGGATCTGCCCAAGGCTATGGAAATGTTGGCTCAGGCCAAAGCGCCTGCACCCGCTCCTGCCCCTGCACCTGCTCCCACTCCCGCGCCCGCGCCGGCTCCTTCACCTGCACCCGCTCCCACTTATATGAAAGCCTCCGCACCTGAACCTGCGCCCGCGCCGGCTCCTTCACCTGCGCCCGCGCCCACACCTGCGGCAGCACCTGCACCCGCGCCTGCCCCCACACCTGCAGCAGCGCCGGCTCCCGCTCCCGCAGCCTCCATGATCTCCGTAGAGGAATACAAGAAGAAATTGGAAAAATTGGAGGCCATCTATCAGACCGGGATGATCACCGAGAAGGAGTACAAGAGCAGCAAGGCCGAGTATATCAGTGTGCTGAACAATTTGGACGCTTTCTTCAATAAAGTGAAAGTCAATATGCAGTATCATGAAGTCGGTTTCCTGTCTGCAGAGGAATTCGCGGAATTTAAGAAGAGTACGATCGCGGAGTGCTCCGACCTGACCTCCGTGTCCAATGACATCATGAAACAAAACCTGAAGAAACTTCTGATCCTGTATCTGTTCGAGATCCTCACGCAGGATGAGTATGATAAGATCTGCACGGACATCACTCTCTCCGTACAATACGCATCTTCCGACACGGAGGAGATGACGGTGGAGAAGATCAGCAAGTGGCCCGTACTGAAAGATTGTGAGATCATCTCCGAGGCACAGTATGAACAGTTCATCAAACTGGTCTCCGATGACACCAAGATCCGTACCAATGAGAGTCTCCCCGTACTGGAGCACAAGCTGCGCAGACTGACGACCCTCTCCCACACTTTCCTGTTTACTCCGGAAGAATTTGCCGCCAAGAAACAGGATCTGGTGGACGAGATGACTTCTCTGGATTACAGCTCCGAGGCCAAGATGAAGAGCCAGATCGCATGTATCGTGACCCTGAAGAAATGCGAGTGGATCAGCGAGTCCGAGTTCCAATCCAAGAAAGCGGAAATTATCAGCACGATCGAGAAGAATGAGGATGTCATTTCCAGACTGCAGCTGTTCCGCACCCTCACCACCATCGGTTTTATGACGGAAGAGGATTACAAGCGGTATGAAAAGAATGTCATTGACGAGATCTTCCAACCCTACAGCGACATCAGCGAATTGCAGAAGAAAGCACAGAATCTGATGAAACTGAAGGACGCGGCAGTAATCTCCGAGGAGGACTTCAATACCTACAAGAAGAAACTCCTGTCTCTCTCCTAAGACATTCGATCCGATCAAAAAGATCAAGAGCAAGCAAGGCAGAGCCCACGGCTCTGCCTTTTTCACGCTCGTATTAACGTTCGCGAAGAACTAACCATGCCTGTCCTCCGCGGACTATTTGGTGAGCTCGGACACGATCTGATTGATGACCTTGCCATCCGCCTTGCCCTTAAGCTCCGCCATGACCGCCTTCATGATCTGACCTTTGTTGCCGTCCGCCAGAAGATCCGCGAACTTCTCCTGCAGAACCGCTCTGACCTCCTCCGCAGACATCAGCTTGGGCGCAAACTCATTCATGATCTCATAGCGTCTCTTGTACTCCTCCAAGAGCTCCGCTCTGTCTGCCGGACAGGTGTCTATCTGCTCTTTCACGGCCTTGATCTCTTTCAGGATCGCCTGATCCGCCATCTCATCCGGAATATTGTCCCTGCATCCCGCATCGATCCCCGCCTTCTTGACCGCGGATACCAACGCGGCGATGGCATCTTTCTTGAACTTGTCCTTCTCCTTCATGGCCGCGATCATCGCGTCCTGCAACTGTTTTAATTTCATCTTCATATCCTCCTACCTCAATATTTTGATCATGTAAATCTCAGTCCCCGGTACCGGGACACACAGGCCATGATCTCCTGTTTCCGGGGCATCGCCAGGGATGCCGCCACATCTCCCCTTGCAAAGAGCGCCTCGGGCCCCTTTTCGTCCAGCTCCTTCTCCAAGAGCTCCACGGCTTGCGCAAGAGACCTCTTTCCGTCAAATCCCCGCGTCAGAAGTTCCTTCAGCAGATATCCCAACGCTCTCGTCTGCTCCTCGTCCTTGAGCTGCTCCAGACCGCGCAGCTCCACCGTATTCTTGGCGATGGACACCTCATCTTTGCCGAAAGTCTTGATCTTCAGACGATCCTCGCTCAGAAGTTTTCTGTCCGGCAGCGGATTTCTGCAAGTCAGATATGGGGGAAAAGCGCTGCGCGAGGTCTCAAATACGGCGAACTCCTCAGCCGCCTTTTTGGCTGCCTCCGTGATGTCATAGGGCACATATTCCTTCATTTGGATCACCACGTCCGCCACATGGAAATAAGACCCGCTGCTGCCCGCCACCAGGATCGTGGAGATGCCCAATTCGTCATACAGACTGTTCACGCGCTCGATAAAGGGTGTGATGGGCTCCTCCCCCGGACTCACCACCTGCTGCATCAGTCTGTCGCGGATCATGAAATTGGTGGCCGAGGTATCCTCATCGATCAAGAGCAGTCTGCTGCCGCTCTCTACGGCCTCCATGAGCCCCGCTGCCTGCGAAGTGCTGCCGCTGGCATCCTCCGTGCTGAAACGGGTGGTGTCTTTGCCGTTGGGAAGGTGATTGATGAACGGGGAGATATCCACATTGGTGATGCTCCTGCCGTCCTCCGCGCGCAATTTGACGGCCCCTCTGTCCGTGATGACCAGTTCCCTGCCATCGCCCCCGATATGGTCATATACGCCGTCCTGGATGGCCTGAAGCACGGTGGACTTGCCGTGATATCCGCCGCCCACCAACAGAGTGATCCCCCTGCGGATCCCCATGCCGCTCACCGCGCCCCTGTGGGGCAGCTGCAGAACAATGCGCAAGGACTCCGGGGAGCGGAACAAAACCGCGTCCTTCAAGGGTTTGTCGGACACGCCGCTCTGTCTGGGCAGCACCGAGCCGTCCGCGATAAAGGCGCACAATCCCAATTCGGAAAGCTGTTCCCGCACGGCCTGTTGGTCCTCGCACAGCTCTATGGCCTTTCGGAGAGCCTCCCTGTCGATCCTTGCGTAGTAGAGACTTTTGCGGATACAGTCCGGGAGAATGCGGAACAGGATCTTGGCCAGCTCCCCCGCGTTGACGGAGCGTCCGTTGGCCGGAAATCCAATCTCAAAGCGCACGGTGACGCCTCTCTCCTCCACGCGGCAGGCAGTGCGCTCCAACACCTCCTGTCCGCAATGAGACACGGCCAACAGGCCGCTCTTTCCGGAGCCCTTCGCCTGAAAGCTGCCCGCCCGTATGGCGGTTCCAAAGAGTCTTGTGAGATGATCCTGCAGGGTGATCCGCTTGGCTTTCTCATTGTAATATTCCTTGGGAAAACCCGCCTTGGCCATGGGCACCTGCACCGACACGCGGGAGGGAGCCGCGAAGGGATCTCCCTGCACATGGTCGATGGAAAAGATATAGTCGCCGAAATCATAGGCTCCCTTCAGATCCTTGTACGCGGGATACCCCCTGTGATCAATGGCCTTTAACTGTCTGTCCAATTCAGATGATGTCTTCATATTTCCTCTCATTCCGCCGCTCCGTCCCCCGATACACCGGGCATCCGGACGGCATTCCATATGTTTTCTATTATACTCCTCAATCGCCAAACTGAAAAGTCCCAAAAACGGAAAGAAAACCGGCTCAGTTAGTGTATAATTAAAGTTGGCAAAAAAGGAAGCAGAGAATAAATCCCTACT
>JAMPHD010000022.1 GCA_023663635.1 Acetatifactor muris | reverse complement strand
CGGCCGGCTCGCCCTGCCCGACTGCCTGTTCCGCCCCGCCCGGTCCAACTGCGGGATCCGCCCCGCCCGTTGCGGCTGCGGATCCCACCCCGTCCCGCTCCACGGCGCGCATCGCCTCATAGAGGGAGCAGTCCTTTCTGCCCGCGCGGATCAGGGCGATCTCCTCCTCCGTAAATCCTCCAAACACCGATTTCAACACACCGTACAGCGGGATATCCTGTCCGGGATTGTCCAGCACCCGCAAAAGCTGCAGCAGCTCCTGCACCTCCGTGGCCGCGAAATACCCCGTCTTGGCCGTGATATGCGCGGGGATTCCCTCCCGCTCCAACACGGCCTTAAACGTCTCGTCCCACCCGGAGGTGGCGCGGAGCAGAATCACCATATCTCGGTAGCGCACCGGGCGCAGTTCCCCGGTCTCCTGATCCGATACCCGCAGACTCCGCATCAGCTCCCGGATGCGCCCCGCGATGGCCAGCGCCTCCCTCTCCCTCGCGCTCTCCTTCTCCGCCCTCCCGGGCCGCTCCACCAACAAGAGTTCACTGCGATAATCGTCCGCGCCGGGTGCCGCGTCTTCCTCGGACGTTGCAGGCGCCGTGTTCGACCCCGCATCCGGGTACTCCGCCCCGGCATAGAGCGCCGCCCGGTCGTCATAGTCCATGCCGCCCGTGCGACGGCTCATGATCCTTGAGAACACGCCATTCACCGTATCCACCACCTGCGGGCGGCTCCTGAAATTCCTGCTCAGGTCAATGCGGCAGCGTTTTGCCCCGTTCTCCTCATACCGCTCATACTTATCCAAAAAGAGCTCGGGTCTGGCCATGCGGAAACGGTAGATGCTCTGTTTTACGTCTCCCACCATAAAGCGGTTGAACCGCCCTTCCGCCTCCCCGGACACCGCTTTCAGAAGATATTCCTGCACTAAATTGCTGTCCTGATATTCGTCCGTGAGGATCTCCACAAAATGCTCCGCGTACTCCCTCGCCACCTTGCCGGGACGGACACCCTCCTCATCCCGCTCCAAGAGGATCTCCAGCGCGTAATGCTCCATGTCGGAGAAGTCGATCATCTTCCGCTCCTGCTTGCACTGACGCATCCTCCGGTCAAACGCAAGCGTCAGGTCGATCAGCGTGTTCACCGGGGCCGCACAGGCTCTCGACTGCGCGAGCGCCGTATCCAAGGGCGTTTGAAAAAACTTCTCCGTCAGTTTTCCGGGAATCTCCTTCACCTGCGCCCGCAATTCCTTCACCCGCTCCCGTTTCACGGCGGACACACTCTCATCCTTCTTGGCGGGAAGTCTCCCGAAAACGAGATTCGGGATGCGGACACTGTATTCTTCCAAAGAGTCATATTCCCGCAATTCCTGCAGCATCCCGGATTCTTCTTCAATGAGCGCCCCATACATATAAGGCCCGTCCGGACTCTCGCACAGTCTCTTCGCCTCCGAGAGTTTCCGGATGCAGCCCTCCAACATATGATCCACATATTCTTTCATATACCGGCCCGGCTCCCCGGCCAACAGTTCCTCAACCGTCTCCGCCCCATAGGACGCTCTGCAACCCTCAAGCCACTCCTCCGGAAAAGGACAGCTCGCCGCGCGATGAGAGAGATCCAATATAAGATCTTCCAGAACTTTCTCCCGCCCTCCGGGACAGAAGAACTCTACGCAATGCGCGAATTCCCCGCTGCCCACCGCGTAACTCTCCTCCAGAAGTTCTCCCAAGACCTCCTGCTCCAAGAGTTTGATCTCATTTTCATCTGCCACGCGGAACGCGGGATCCAATCCGATCTCCTGAAAATGATTGCGAATAATAAAGAGACAGAAACTGTCGATGGTGGTGATCTGCGCGTTGTAGATCAGCGCGGCCTGTCTCTGTATATGCTCCGACTCCGGATGCTCCCGCAGCATGGCGGCGATCCCCGCGGCAATGCGCTCCCGCATCTCCGCCGCGGCCGCGTTGGTGAAAGTCACGATCAACAGCCTGTCGATGTCCACGGGGCGTGTCTCATCGCACACCATCCGCACGATGCGCTCCACCAACACCGCCGTCTTGCCGCTGCCCGCCGCCGCGGAGACCAGAATATTCCGATCATGAAGTTGTATCACCTGCTCCTGCTCAGGCGTGAACGCGATAGCCATATTTCCCTCACTCCGCCGCCAAAGCGGCATTCATCTGTTTCAGTACCGTCTCTCTGTCCATGTCCTCCAACCTGCGCCTGTCATACCCCGGAATGGCGTTGTCAAAGCCGCATACCTTCTTGTAAGCGCAGTAGGCACAGGCGTCCTCCGTCCCCTTCTCATAGGGATTGACGCTGATACACCCCTCCAGCATCTGTCGCCCGATGTCCCGGATCTTGACCCCCACATAATCCGACACCGCGCGCAGTTCCTCCTCTTTCATCACGCCCGACCGGGCGGTGTAGCCGCCGTCCTTTTTGCACTCCACCGGAATCACGTCCGATCCTTCCCGCCACCCGCGATCCAGACGGTCCACGATGGAGGGGTCGGCGTTGACCACACCGTTCATCCGCAGATTCTCTGTGATCCGCGCGTTCAATTCCTCCTCCGACAGCTCCTGCGCCGTCTCCACCACCGGGTCGTCGATATGGTAGTAGAGCATGGCCGCCGGCACGATCTCCTTGTCCGGATGCCGCTGCGCCTCCAGTTCCATGGCCGCGTTCATATAGACCACCAACTGCAGCTGCAGTCCATAATACAGAGCCACCAGATCAAAATGCCTGCTGCCGGATTTGTAGTCGATCACCTTCACATAGACATGCTCCCCGTCCTGCGCCGTGTCGATCCTGTCAATGCGTCCCTGCAGATGCATGCGCTCGTCCTCGGACAGTGTCACGCGGATGCTCTCCAGATCCCCCGCGAATTTAAAGGACAGCTCATACTCCGAGGGCTCAAAACTGCCCTTCTTCAGCTGATGCTGCAAAGTCAGCACCGTGCGGGTGAGGATCCGCCCCATGCGGGTGATGGCATATTCATTGCGGGCGCTGCTGTAGAGCACCGTGTCCCCGTACACGGCGGCATAGGCCTCTAAAGCCTCCCGCACCGCGCGCTCGCCGAACTCCCTCGGAAAGTCAAACCATGTGTAGCCGCTCTCCGCCAATTTGCCCCCAAAGCTCTCCAACACCGCATGGTACACATTTCCCATGTCCACCTTCTCAAAGCCGAACTCCTCCCGCTCCCGAAGAGACAATCCGTACTGCAGGAAATGCCTGTAGGCGCAGGCCGCGAACGTCTCCAATCTGCTCACACTGTTTTGCAGATTGCGCCCGTACAGAAGACGCGCCACCAATCGGGAGAGACCCGAATCCCGATATCGGACAAAAGCCGCCTCCGTGAGCCTGTCCCTGTCCCGGCAGACGGCCTCCTCCCCGTAAACCTGATAGATCGTCCAAAATTCCTCAAGCTGCTCCTCCCGCAGACTTCCCTCCGCGTAATCCCGCAATCTGTCCGCCAGAAAGGCTCTGCCCTGGGCGGGATTGACGATCTGCTCCGCCAGAGGCCTGTTCTGCGGTCGCTCCACCGAAAGCCCCGGGAAAAGATTCTGCACCGTCTCGATCAGATAAGCCGGGCGGATGCTCTTTCCCGCGCCATTCACCCTCGCGTAGGACAGATACAGGCGCCCTGAGGGCTTGGTCATGTTCAGATACAGATACAGCCGCTGAATATACATCTGCTGCCTGGGCGAGGGCGCAAGCTCCAGATCGGACTCCCTCAGAAACTCCCTGTCCAGATCGGAGATGATACCGCCCTTGGAGACATTTTTCGGTATATTTCCATCGTTTACCCCCATGAAAAATAATGTCTCCACCTGTTTTAAACGGGTGCGCTCCATGTCTCCCACCGTGACACGGTCCACATTTTGGGGGAGGATCCCCACCTCGATCTCCTGAAATCCCGACTCCAAAATCTCCCGAAATTCCGTCAGAGTGACGCGCTCCTCGCCCAAAAGTTCATGCACCTGCTCCAACAGTTCCATCACCAGACGGTAGATCTGCGCGTATTCTCCCGCCCGCGCGGGATCCTGCTCCTCGCGAAAACGCCGCTCATACTCCACCAACTTCTGCTGTACCCGGTTGGCCACCAGAAATTCATACAATCTGTCCACATACTCCGCCGCGGATGCCTCGCCGCTCATATGCAGCATCTCCACCTGATCCATCAGCCTCTGACGCAGAGCGTTCAGCTCCGCCAACGGCCCCTCGCCCTCCCCCGCCTGCTCCACCCTGCGGGTGAAGAGACGGCTCCACTGCCGATAGCCGTGAATGCCCGTCCGGATGCAATAATTTTCCAGACGGTCCACCTCCTCCGGCTCCATGTCCGCCAGACCGCTGCGCAGATAATGAAACACCGCCCGGTAGGAAAAATCTTTCTCAAAAAGTTCCAGCGCGCTCTTGATATACTCAATCATAGGATTTAGGACGATTCCCCTCGTGCGGTCGAGAAAGCAGGGAATGCCCATGCGCTCAAACTCCGACTCCACATAGGGGGCATATCCCTCCAAGTCGCCTATGACAATGGCGATATCCCGATAGGCAAGCCCCTCCTCCCGGATCAGCCGACAGATCTCCAACCCGACCTGGCGAACCTCCTCCCTGGGGGAACCGGTCTCGAACAGACGGATCTCCCGCCCGATCTCCTCATAAGTCTTATAGGGATACCGGAACAGATTGCGTTCCAGATGCGCCAAGGCCGGAGCCTCCGCAAAACGGTCACGGGAATTGACGATCACCCTGATCTCGCGGCCGAAACGTTTTGCCGTCCCGTCCTCACCCGTCCGCGCGAGAAATACATCCGACTCCCGTTTCGCGCCGACGGATCCCGCCAGTCTCTCCAGATCCGCCACCGTCTTCTTGGTCAGATGGAAAAGCCGCTGTTCTCCGTCCGGCACATAGGGGTTTTCTCCCTCCCCCAGAGTCATCGTCACGATCACTTCCCCGCACAGCCGCATCAGTTCCCCGATCAGGCGATTTTGGATGGGCGTAAATCCCGTGAAACCGTCAAAGATCACCACGCTGCCCGGGATCAGACGGGACCGCTCCAGAGAGCGGGCCAACACGTCCAGTTTCTCCTCCGTGGTGATAAAATTGCCCTGTATATACTCCACAAAACTCCCGTACAATACCTGCAGATCCTTTAACTTCTGCGCCAACGCTCCCCGCCCCGCCGCAAAACCGATCAGCCTGTCCATATCCTTCACGCCGATGCCGTACTGCATGAATTCCGATATGGCGCTCTTGACCTCGTGGATATAGCCCTGGCGGTTCAGAAAGCCGCCCAACACCGGCAGTTCCTCCCTGATCCCGGCCGCCACGCGCTGCAGCACCAGACTCTTGCCCGTGTCATCCAACACCGGCACGTCCGCTCTGCCCACCTCCTCCAGAACGCGATGACCCAGACGTCCGAAACTCAGCACGTCTATATTCAGGATCCCGCCCCTGTCGGACAGGGTCGCCAACTCCTTCTGCGTCTGCATGGTAAACTGATCCGGCACGATCACCAGAAAATTTTGCCGGGGATGCTCCACGGCGCGCGTCAGGATCTCCTCATAAAGTTGTCTGCTCTTGCCCGCCCCGGACGGGCCGAAATAAAAGCGCAAACCCATTTTATCCACCAATCTTTCGTGTACCGGTTCTGTCCGGCTTGGCGCGGACGCCCGATCAGCACATCCCGCGACTTGGCGCGGATGCCCGCCGACACATCCCCCGGCTCAGCGCAGATCCAATTCCACCGGGCAGTGATCCGATCCCATGATCTGCGGGTGGATCTTGGCGTCCGCAAGCCTGTCCCTCAGCCCCTCAGAGGCCACAAAATAATCGATGCGCCACCCCACGTTCTTGGCTCTGGCATTGGCCATGTAGGACCACCAGGAATACGCGTCCGTCACGTCCGGATAAAAATGCCTGAACGTATCGATGAATCCGCCCTCCAAAACCTTGTCAAAGCAGCCTCTCTCCTCATCCGTGAAACCGGCGTTCTTATGATTGGTCTTGGGATTTTTCAGATCGATCTCTTTATGGGCCACATTCAGATCCCCGCAGAAGATCACCCCTTTCCGCGCGGCAAGTCCCTTCACATACTCCAGAAAAGCCGCCTCCCACTCCATGCGGTAAGCCAGTCTGGTCAGTTCCCTCTGAGAGTTGGGCGTATACACCGTGACCATATAGAAATCCTCAAACTCCGCCGTGATGACGCGACCCTCATGGTCGTGCTCCTCCACGCCGATCCCGTAAGTCACCCCGAGGGGCTCCGTCTTCGTAAAGAGCGCCGTTCCGGAATAGCCCTTCTTCTCCGCGTAATTCCAATACTGATGATATCCGGGCAGCGCCAGATCATGCTGCCCCGCCTGCAGTTTCGTCTCCTGCAGACAGAAGATATCCGCGTCCGCCTCCTCAAAAAAATCCATAAAGCCCTTCTGCAGACAGGCCCTGAGTCCGTTCACATTCCAAGAGATTAATTTCATGCGTGTTCCTCCATGATAAAAAGATTGTATTTATTCTATCATAAAGCGGAAATATTTGCTATAATGAGTCAGTGGAAAGTGAAGGTTTAGGTATTGTTTTTTTGGATACACCATGGGCGGGCTCTGACGTTTTCACAAAATTAAAATGGAGATAGGGAATGAAAGATTTGGAATTTTTGAGGAAGAAAAAATTATTTTTGTTTGATATAGACGGCACGTTGGCCGTGGGGGACACCCTGTTGGACGGGAGCAGACAGCTCCTGGAATATATTGATGCCATAGGCGGCAAAGCCTGTTTTATCACCAACAACTCCACCAAGAGCGGCGCGGACTATGTGCGGCGTTTCCGGGAAGTGTTCGACCTGGAGACCTCGGAGGAACAGTTTGTCACCTCCGGCTATATGACTTTAAAATTCCTGTTGGAAAACTACGCGGACCAAAAGATCTATGTGCTGGGCACCGCGTCCTTCATCGCGGAGCTGCGCCGAAACGGCCTTGATATCACGGAGCGCTTTGAGGAAAATATCGCCTGTGTCGTGGCGGCCTACGACAGCGAATTAAGCTATGCCAAGCTGACGGAGGCCAGCCACATCCTCCTCGCCACGGATGTGCCCTTCTACGGCACCAATCCCGACCTGCGCTGCCCCATAGACTTCGGTTTCATCCCCGACTGCGGCGCTATCTGTCGGATGCTCACCGACACCACGGACAGGATTCCCGCCTATCTGGGCAAACCCTCCGCCGCGGTGGTGGAATTATGTCTGGAGCGTTTCGGTTTCACAAGGGAAGAAACCCTCGTGGTGGGCGACCGTCTTTACACGGACATCGCCTGCGGCATACAGGGCGGTGTGGACACCTGCGTGCTGTTTACGGGGGAGGCGCGCCCCGAGGACATGAAAGACACCGAGTACCCCGCGAACTACGCCTTCGACAACGTCAGGGCGCTCTACTCCTGCTGCGCGGAGGGCAGCACGCCCTTTTCCACAATGCCGATCCCCAGAGGATAGGGCCCCGTATGCACACTGATGGTGGCTCCTATCTGGAAAATGGGGATCTCATCGATCCGATATCCCTTTTCATGCAGTGTATCCAATAATCTGTCGCGGAAGGCCACGGCCTCCTCATGATCGTATCCGAAACCCACCGTCAACGAAAATCTCTCAAATCCCGCGTTCTCTTCTTTCAAATAATTCAACAATAAATCGATGCATTTGCCAGTGGTGCCCTTGCGGCTCCGCCCGATTCCCGAGGGAAAGATCTCGCCCTGTTTCAGGGTGATGATGGGGCGTATGCCCAACACGCTGCCCGCCACACCCGCCACCTTGCCGATGCGGCCGCCGTGCTTGAGATACTCCATATCGCCCACCGTGAAAAAGATACGACCCGTGCCCTTGATCTCCTCCAACCGCGCCACGGCCTCCCGATAACCCGCTCCGCTGTCCCGGATCTTCACGGCCTCCAACACATAAATGCCCTGCAACACCGTGTCAACGGTGGAATCGATCACCGTGATCTCAGCTTTGGGATAGTCCTCCAAGATCATCTCCTTCGCGTTCATGGCCGACTGGAAAGAGCCCGAGAACTTGGTCGTGATGCAGATGCAGATAACGGGCTTGCCCGCCTGTACATAGGGCAGAAATACATCCAAGTAGTCCTGCACGGAGGGCATGGAGGACTTGGGAAACAACTTGGGATTGTCCACCATCCTCTGATAGAAATCCCGTATGCCCACCTCCACGATCTCCTTCTCGTAGTGTTCATCGTCAAAGGACACATAGAAGGGAACGATGGTCACATTCTTCTCCGCGGCCAGCTCCGGCGGCAGATCGCAGGATCCGTCTGATATGATATGAAACGCCTCTTGGCAATTTACGATTTCTTCCCGGTTTACACTTTCACCCATGGTACTTTAAACCTTTCTTTGCATTCATGATCCGTGTTCTCATTTATGCTGCCATAATTTTGCAGAAATTATAACATCATAATATATATACCATGTTTTGAAGAAAAATACAACAGGAAATCGTTTTGTTGTCGCAAGAAATAGTTTTGAAAACTACTTGAGGGGTTTGCGGGATATCTTATTCGTTTGACCGCGCTTTCCCATCGCGCTTTTTTGAGCACGATTTCCGTCTCGCTTTCATCTCGCTTTTTTGTCTCTCCTTTTTTAATAAACTAACACTTGCAAATTACCCAAACCATGTTATAATAGAATTCATGGAAGCATAGCTCAGCCGGGATGAGCGTTCGCCTCACACGCGAAAGGTCAGGGGTTCGAGCCCCCTTGCTTCCATTGCATGTTAATAATGCTCCGGGTTGTACGTCTCTCAGTATATGAGAATGACCGAACCCCGGGGCTTTTTATTTACAAAAAGCATCTATAAAAGCAACCTCTCACGCCTCCACCACCTCATATTGCATACACTCATACCGAAGTCTGCTGCCCTCCGCGATCTCCGCCGGCAAGAGCGCTCTGGCCACGCACTTTTCCTCCGCGTCCTCCACATCCTCCTGTAGCAGATAGGCATAGTCCCCGTCTATGCGATTTACCCGATAAATTCTGGCTGTCAGATCCATGTTGGTTCCTCCCGCTGTATTTTCATTTATTTTTGATATATTAATTTACACTGCGCCTGCAACTTTTTGGTTATGGATAAATTCCATGCATTCATGCGACTATGCCATCGCTTATTGGCGAGAAAAGTATCCCAATCCAACTCCAATATTTTTTCCAGTTCATAATCAGAATTGAAACGGCACACGATAACATATTCGAATCTTTTATAATCCGGTTTTTCGGAACCTTTGGGCTCCAAACCATAAAATACTCCCGTTGTGTTATTGCTGTTACCAATGGATTTTATACTATATCTGTCCCCTTTTCGGCTGATCGCATCCACATTCTCCGTTCCTACCGGAGCCGGCGACAGATTCGGCAGTCCGGGAATCCTGTTATAGTACTGAATTGCCAGATACTCTCCCAAGTCTCCCAAGACATTATTTGTTCTGATGATCCCTCTTCGCTTTAATTCTTTGATAATATCACTGTATGATTGAACGATCTCCTCCGTACTTTTTGATGCTAAATCCTCCATAAATATCAGCTTTCCTTTCACCACTGTTCTTATCAAAAAACCCACAAACAGAATCTGTCTGTGGGTTTCCATGCATTTTTTGAGCTCTTAACGTTTTGATAATTACAAAATGCCATTTTATCAGCATTATCAGGCATTTTGTAGGCAACAAGTAAGAAGTTCAATTATCATACACATTGAACAAAATAAACTATTCTAAACCCCGCATGACCAATTATAGCACTAAATGCCACCGCTGACAACTCATATAAGCCCCATATAGCCATGAAAATACATTCAGTTATAGTTTATAAGCCAAAGGAAAAACACCGCCTAAATGACGGTGCTTTCCATGCTATTTTGATATGCTGCTAAGTATCTTCTTAATTTTCTTTTCAAGCACTTTGGGGGCTATGTTCTGTAACTCATTTTCTGATATGGTCATCATGAAATGCCCCTTCACCCATCCCTTGTGGTCTGCTGTCCTGTGACCGTATTCCACATAGGATGCGTATTCAACCGGGTTGATAATGTCAATTTTATAAACCGTCCCTTCTTTCTTGATTTCTCCAATAGTCCATCCCCGCCTAAGCGTTCCACCAACTTTACCTTCAACATAATGCCCCTTGTGCTGTTCGCCTGATGCACAGGTGTATGAATCCCCTGAATAATCACCAACAGGGGTACGCTTCACAACCAATCTAAGCAACCGGGCAGCAAGTTCTTTTGCACAATCCTCAATTATCGCATCCGGGTCTTGCAGCTTTTCAAGCTGCTTCTGAAATTCCTTCAAGCCTTTCATGTCAACCTTTCCCATTTTTCCCATGTCATGCCCACCTTTCAAACAGTTCCAACATGATTTCCTGATGGGTTTCATATACTGCTGGAACACCGCTTGATTTGTATTCCGTTGTAACCCCTGTTTGTGTCACTTTGAGTTTTGAACCGGGTTTGATTGTAATGTCAGGGGACAGGAACAGCTTGACCGCTTGTGAAACGGTTGCCACCGCCCCGGTCTGAACCGCTGCTGCAATACCCTCAAAGGACAGGCTGCAAGGCTGATTTTCCAAAACAACCACTTCCTGATAATCGGTCAAGGCTGTTTTGGGGTCTGTCACTTTCTTGTATTCAAAAACCGTCACCACCCCGGCATAAGTTGATTCAATGGCTTTCCTTGCTGCCCTTTGTGCTTTTTCCATAGCGTTCCCCATTGATTTACCCCACCTTTCTCTTACTAAGCATATCAGCGTGAACCTTTTCAAATTCTGTCAGTGCCTTTTTATGCACTTCCACCCCATACCTGTATGATATATCTATTTCACTGGATGCCACATAAACACTTTTATTTTGAAAATAAATCTTAAAGAGCATCTGTATATACTTCACATTATGCAATGCCTGTATCTGCTGCATTACCAGACATTCATGATCATAAAACGCAGTTACTTCTTCATCAATGCGTTTTTCAATGTCTGCCATTTTCGTCACCGCATCAGCCATTCGGTCAGTCTTTGGAGTTGTCTGAACCTTTACTGGGTTCACTGGTGCGGTCATGGAAGTAGCCATCTCCAAAAACATCTGCTTCTGTTCCTGAAGCTGTTCTACCCTTGTTTTCATCAACTGTAATTCAGATAAATATTCCTTGGCTGTCATGCCAACAGCCCCCTTTCATTCAAAATCTGTTCAATCTTCCTAAAAATGCCCCGGACAATCGGAGGATAGAAAGCCCGGAGCATCTTCATCAAATATTAGGCTGTTTCCTGTTCAGGTGTGGTCTGCTCTGCTGCCTGTGCATGGTAATAAATGGCTTTTGCCTTGTTCTCCAAGACAAAGGCATCATATGCAATTCTACCTTCCACCAGTGAACCGCTGATACCGGGCGGATCTTCATGAATTTTGTAGTCCTCTAACTTGGTAGGGGCTACTGTTGCACATGGATGTGCAATCATGAAGCCGAAGTTTTCAGGCAGACGGTTGGCGGGTACTTTGATGACCATAGCACCATCAAGGTTGGAAATAACCCCTTTCAGCCTTAAATCATTTCCTATGTCAGTTTCCATTGTGATGTCCTTGCACTGCTTCATCAGCACATACACATCAGGGGTCACAACAATGATTCTGCCTGTTTCCGGCACTTCCGCATTATCCAGTGCATTGTTCCCGGTAATGATTTCCGTATATATGTTGGTCTTGGTCAATGCCTTGGGTTCTGCTTTCTGTCCGGCATTGGCACACATCACGCCATAGGTATAGGCATCCACTTCCGGGATGACCACTTCCCTTGTCTGCCTTTCCAATGCAGAAGCTGCCTGAACATTCTGAACCGTTTCATCAGAATCCAGTTTGTCAATGACAAAGGTGAATGAACGGTCTTTTTTCAGGGCAAATTCCTCTGTGGTTGCATCAAGGTCTTTCACCACCCCATAGCGTGAACCTGTCATGCCTTCCGGGGTGTTCCTCTTGTAGTCGTTCATTTGTGATGTGCTGACCTTGTACACCTTTACAGTGTGCGCCCCTGTCCAGTCGAAGTCCTGATTGGTCAGTAATGATTTCTTGCTTTCCGTACTGAATTTTTCATCAACATACGGTAAAAATTTTGTTGCTAAATTGATAGCCATGTTTTACGCTCCCTTTCCGTCAAGTGCGAAGCCCCATAGCTTTTCTAATCTCCAAATCTTCCGCACTGTTGGCATCAGGTGACTTGTTCCCTGAACCCGGCTGAAAGCCTTTGAACCTTATATTGCTTGTGGCGTTCGCCTTATACTCATTGAATACCGTTTCTATGGTTGCAATGCTCTTTTCCAGTGTTTCCTTGTCAGTGCAGTTGAGAGCATCAAAAAGCTGCATTGGCAAGCCTTTTTCTGATAACAGTTCCTTGGCGGTCATGTGAAGTTCCCGCTGTGCAAGTTCCTGTTCCCTTTTTGCAAGGTCAGCTTCACCGCTGTTCTTTGCCTTTTCCTTGGCAAGCCTTTCCTGAACAATGCGGTTCACATCATCCTGTGTAAAGGTCTTTCCCCCTGTTTCCTGTTCGGCTGCCGGGTCTGCGTTCTGGTTTTGGTTCATTTGTTCAGACATTTTGTTCAATCTCCCTTCTTTTTACGCCCGAAGTAGGCTATTTTTTCAAACAAAAAGGGCATGAGCGATAACCGACCAACTAATCAAAAAATCGGTTATTCCCATGCCCTTCATAGCCATGCCAAACTATTCCAGACTAAACACCGCCAGATGAAAGGATGAAATTCCAAGCGGTGCGGTACTCATGCCGTATTCTGTTCTTCTGATAGGATACCACATATAGGGGGGCATTGTCAAACAAAATCCCCTATTTTGTGTTATTGGGCTTCTTTGGAACGGTCAAGACCGTATGCAGATAACCGTCTTTCAGCCCTGTTTCTTTCGCCTTGGTATCAGGGAACATCCCTTTGATAACTGCCTGTATTGCATCCCTGTCCCTTATGTCCTGATATGATATTGCAACCTTTACCCTGTTTTTTGTCCTGTTCTCCATCCGTTCACCTTCCTATCTGTTCACTGATATAGCCTCTTGAACCTTAACAATTCCTAACATCTTTTGACCTGTATAGTGCTTTCAACCTTAACAATTCTTAACATCTTCAAACGCATATCAGCACCCAAAGGGTAAGATTTCACCCCCTGATGCTTCATATAACCGCCATATAAGCATTTAAAATTGGTACTTGATAAAATATAGCACCACATGGTAAACTGTGATTGTCGGGTCATATGTTTACCATGTGGCAAGCCCTTTGTTTAGTCCCTGTGATTACTCAAAGGGCATTTTTTTGAAATCGGCACTGATTGCATCAAATTCCTTTTCCCTTTTCCTTGCAAGTTCAGAAAGCCCAATGGAAAAATACCAGATCCTGTTTATGTATTCCATGGCTGCATCTTCTCCCTTGTCCGTCACATTACCACAAGTGATTTCACCAAGCAGCCATTGAAGCAAGTCAACCTGTTCCCTTAGACACTCCAAAGATACTGAAAATTCTTCCATCTTCTCTAAAACCTGTTTGCCGTTATGTGCCTGAACCGCTCCTTCACTGGTAGATGTTCCCTCCGATTTTTCCCCGGTCAGCGAATTGGCATAGCAGTAAACCAGTTTCAGCTTGCGTTCATCCATCTTGTCCAATAATTCAATGATTGCCTTTTTCATAATCTGTCACCTATTCCCTTTCTACTCTGAAAAATTCTTGTTTTCTATTGTTTCTTGCAGTGCGTTCACTCCATCCTGAACAAAGTCCAGTGCATTGGCTATATCATGCAGCACCGCAATAGCACATTCATCTTCCCTGAACCATGCACAACATTTTTTGCAGTCCTCTTTAGTCAACGGACACCATTCCATTTAATCACCTTCTTTCTATGCGTGGCACAGTTGGCGAAGTGTAAAGAGAAATTTATATTACTTTTATATTTTCAATTTTTGTAACACATCAACAAAAAATTGTATATAAGAAGTTAAAAGCAACTACGCCAACACCGCCACGCCTTATTTTTATTATGTTTTTAATACGCCAATAATCTACGCCATAACTACGCCAACACCGCCACTATTCGGTAAAAATTCTAATAGTTTTCCTTCCTTTACCCTTTCCAATGTGACTATCAACTGTTTTTGTACCCAATGCCCGGTTGATGCTCTTTGAAAAGGTCAGGTTACTTCCCGGCTGAAAACCATTGTCTGCACAAAATACCTGATACCGCTTGTACACATCAGCAGTCGGTTCATTGACAATGCTTTCTCTGCCTATATCATCAATGAATGCAAGAATGGGGTTGTTTTCCCTTTCATAGCTTTCCTTCTGCTGTTCTGACTTTGCCGGAATCGTAAAAGCCTTATTTCTTAGCAATTCCACAAGCCCATCTAAAGCCAACTGTATGAAATATTCCATGTGTTCAGGCTGTTCCAGTTCGTACCTGATGAAAGGGTCATAGCCGGGGGTATCTTTTGTAAATTTCCCATTCAGGGGAATGAAAAGCAACCTTCTAAGCACTGCCCCGGTAGGGTCTTTCATGTGCGGTATGTCATTTGCAGAATAAATGTGCATTGCATAAGATTCAAAGTTAATAGGCTGCAAGCCCTTTTTTTCTGCCTGTACTTTTTCACCAGTGACCAGTTTTTTGAATATTGAAGTATCTGCAATATAGCCATTCGATATATCATCACCAATGTTTGCCAACATACCGTATAAAGTAATTGTAATGAACCTATCCCCCAAAGTACCCATATCAGCAGCGGAATAATTATCTTTTCCAAGCATACCTTCTACCATGTGGATGTAGGTACTTTTTCCGTTGTGCTTATCACCTACCAATATAGCAGCCATACCGCCACCAATGGCAGCAGACCGATACAGGCAAGCCCCGGCAACTTCTTCCAGTGAATACCTTATATCCGCATCACCACAGGACAGCTTATCAAGCACACTATCTACCAAGTCCGATTTTGCATCAGGGTTATAATTCCAAGGTATTTTGTTGGTGATTATGTGCTGCGGGCTGAACTGCTCTAACTGGTCAGTGTTCAGGTTATACACGCCATTCTTAAAGGCTATCAGGTTCAGGTCTGCGGTTCGTTCTTCCTCAATACATACCACATTCAGGTATTTCAGCACTTCATTTCTTTGGTTGGATGTCAGGGAAGAGATTTCCCCCACCATTGCCCTTTCAATCGCACCATCATAGCCCGGTACATAGATACCCCCTTCATAGATGTGAAGCTGACCGTTAATTTTCTTCACATGATGCTGCATCCTGATATGCTCCGCAAATTTATCATGCGAAAACTTGTTCTTTGGGAAGAACACCGACTTTTTAAACGCTTCATCCCTTAAAATAACATCCAGTTCTTTTTCTTCCAGTGGTTCAGCAAGCACATACTGGTTGATTATCCTGATTGTGTCCTTAATGTCATCTTCACTGAACCCGGCATTCTGCAAAGACAGGATATAGCTGAACAGTGTGCTGTTCCTTCCGTCACCTTCCCCCAAATTGGCAAAGTCAATGTTGCACTTTGGCAGCGGTATGAAGTACTTTGGCAATTCCTGATAGGGCTGTTCATTATAGATTGGGGTGCGTTCAACACCGCTGAACTTTAGACACTCATAAGCCAGAGAATACCCCGGATGGAAGTCTACAACGATACCACAGGCAAGCATCACTTTATCAGCCTTTTTCAATGATGTGCTGCTGTTAATCATCAGGGCATGGACACCCCTTCCGCTTTCCCTGTTGGTCATATAGCAAGCCAACCTTTCCCCCTTGATGATATTCTGCAAAATCTCATTATAGGGTTCTTCATCCGCATCCAAAAGGATTGTATTGGGGTACATGACACCGCTGAAACCGTCAAAGGCATCCACTTCCGATAAAGATAAAAGCTGCGGGTTTCTGCCGGGGTATTTCTTCCCCTTCTGATTCTTCACAAAGCCTTTGTAAAGCCCTGTTCCATCAAAATCTATCACCTTCTTTCTCACTTCCTTTCGCTAAATATTTTCTATACGCTTTAAACTATTCCTTGATTTAGTTGCCTTGGGTTACATCTTCTTAGGTTGCTGCAACAACCTGTACCGACAGCAGCCCTTTTATAAAAATTGTGTGTTGGGTATGAATTTATCAAGCGGTTTCCATACTTCCCGCCTGTTCACTCGAATGTCAGGGAGAACCGCCCCTTATCAGGTTTCACAATAAAGCCTGAAAACTTGCTGACCGACAAGGGAATTTTTCAAGCGTTGCTTTCCCTGAACCGCTGAACATTTTCACCTTAAAAATGAACAAAACTTGTTGACCAACACCAAACACACAAATCTTATAAAAGAGCTGCTGCGTTCTGCTGCCTTTTAAAATTCAAATGTGGGTGGCAGAACCATTTCATATCTATGGGTTTCCTCGGCATACTTCTGAATTTCTGCCATGCCGTTCAGGCTGTCATAAAATAATTGTGCCTGTTCCATAGTGTTAAATTCCATATAGCTTTCCTGTCCGTCCTGTTCCCAATACCTTACCCTGTAATCTTTCATCCGCTCATACCTCTACATCAATCAGGTTTTCAACTGGTACATTCAGAGCCTTTGCAATCTTCCCAACCGTTGCGGGCTTGCAGTTATTCCCGGCTGAAATCCGTCTGTATGTCTGATACTGGATGTTTACCGCCTTGCATAAATCATAGGGGTTCATACAGGCAGTAGCCAAAGCAATCTGCAATTTTGAATTGTTGATTATCATGTATTGCACTTCCTTTCTTGAAAATTTGTCGTTGACAGAAGCCTTTTCTTCTGTTATGATAACTTTATCAGAAGTTTATTATTCTGTCAAGCCCCAAAAGAGAATTTTTTTCTTCTGTTATTTTTTCGCTATATGTGCTATACTTGGTTCAGAAAGAAGGTGAGAAAATGACAGTAGGTGAAAATATCCGAAGAATCAGGAAAGAAAATGGGTTGACCCAAAAACAGTTGGGGGAATTATGCCAAATGAACGAAGTTCAGATAAGGCAATATGAACTTGGTAAAGCCAACCCCAAAATAGAAACAGTTGACAAAATTGCTTCTGCTTTGGGTGTGAATATCGTTGACATTATGGAGCGGTTCACAATAGAGCAGTACAAAAGTACTTCTGAATATCAGCGGTTGGAAAAGGAAGTCAATGCCGAAAAGGGTATCATTGCCATTTTGACCGATATTTACGGAAAAGTGGAAGATAAAGACCTTGAAGGGAAATATGGTTCAGGGCATTACTATCTTGTTGGTGAAGGTTCAGGGCAGTTCATTCTATATGACGGTGATATAGATGCCCTGTATAAATCAACCAAGGCTTCAATACCTTCCCTTGTGGAAAGAATGAAGGACAGCAGACCAGAGGAAGAAGCGGTCAGGGAATACTTGAAAGAACTTGATACCCCAATACCGCCTGAAATGATACCTGATAGATTCAAATAACGCTAAAAAACCGCCCCGGTTGCAGCCGGAACGGTTTGAATAGATGTAACCCATAAACCCATATAAAGGAATATGCTGTTACTGTCCAAGACAAATACAGTATAGCACATTCCTTTGTTAAATGCACCTATTTTTAAGAAAGGAAGTGCTTATTTTATGAAACTGCCTAATGGATATGGCAGCGTTTACAAGTTGCCCGGTAACAGGCGTAAACCTTGGGCTGTCCGTATCACCGTATCAAGGAAAGTGGACACAGACGGAACAACACACTGGAAATACAAATACTTGGGATATTACGAAACCCAAAGTGAAGCACTGGTTGCATTGGCACACTACAATGAAAACCCTTACGACATGGACGCCAACAAGACCACTTTTGCAGAAGTATTTGAAAAATGGTCAGCAGAGCATTACCCAAAAATATCAAAATCTAATATCAATGGCTATAATGCTTCATACAAGCTGTGTGAAATGTTGTATTCCATGCGATTCAACGACATAAGGAAAAGCCACTTACAGGGCATTGTTGATACTTGCGGTAAAAATTACCCCACATTGCGGAAATTAAAGGTTCTTTTCACTGTTATGTATAAATTTGCCATGGAAAATGATATTTGTTCAAAGGACTATTCCCAGTATGTTGACATTACCCAGTACAAAGACAAGAACCCTGATGCCATAGACAGAATGCCCTTTAGTTCTGCTGAAATTAAAACTGTTTGGAAATGGAAGGACACCAACGAATATATCAGCGTTATCCTGATGCTGATATACTGCGGTTGCAGAATCGGTGAACTGCTTGACCTGAAAAAAGAAAATGTGAACCTAAATGAACGGTGGTTTGATATAACTGCATCCAAAACAGAATCAGGGGTCAGGAAAGCACCCATTGCAAAGAAGGTCTTGCCCTTCTTTGAATACTGGTACAATAAAAATGATTGTGAATACCTGTTGTCCACTCCTGATGCAAAACATTTTGTGTATCGCAATTATTATGATTCCTACTGGAAGCCCTTTGTTGACCAAATGGGGATGCCGAACCACCGCCCCCATGACACCCGGCACACTTGCATTTCACTTCTGACTGCTGCCGGGGTAGATGACAAAATCATCAAAAAGATTGTCGGTCATAAAGGGCAGTCAGTAACAGAAACTGTCTACACTCATTTTGAAATTCAGCAGCTAATTGATGCTATTGACCTGATATGAAAAAATAACCCCCGGCATTGATTCCGGGGGTAGAATTTTGCTTTTTTGTGTAAGCAACCTGTAAGCAACTTGTATATTTCCGCATACCGTCTAAGCAAATCGCACAACGCTTTTAACACTGAACTTTCAATATTTTTGCAATATATGATATGCAATTTATTATCGTTTTGAGAACTGAGGCGCGCGTCTCGCTGCCTTCAGACCATACTTCTTTCTCTCTTTCATACGAGGGTCTCTGGTCAGGAATCCGGCTTTCTTCAGCACGGGTCTGTACTCGCCGTCCACCTGGAGCAATGCTCTGGCAATGCCGTGTCTCACGGCGCCTGCCTGGCCGGTGTAACCGCCGCCCTTCACGTTTACGATCACGTCATATTTCTCAGCGGTATCGGTGGCCACCATGGGCTGACGAACGATAACCTTCAAGGTCTCAAGGCCAAAATACTCGTCCATACTTCTCTTGTTGATGGTCACATTACCCTTTCCGGGTACCAGATATACTCTGGCGATCGCTTTCTTTCTTCTACCTGTACCGTAGTATCTCTCTGTCTTAGCCATGATTTATTATCCTCCTTCCCGTCCTTTAGAATGTGAGCACTTCAGGCTGCTGTGCAGCGTGATTATGCTCAGGTCCCGCATATACATGCAGTTTGGTGAACATCTGTCTTCCTAAAGGTCCCTTGGGAAGCATTCCCTTGACCGCAAGCTCCACAACCTGCTCGGGTTTCTTGGCAAGTTTCTCTCTCAGGGTAGCCTCTTTCATGCCGCCCACATACTCGGAGTGGTGATAGTAAATCTTCTGATCCAGTTTCTTGCCGGTCACTTTGATCTTCTCAGCGTTGACCACGATCACATAATCGCCGGTGTCCATATGAGGGGTAAAGATGGGTTTGTTCTTACCTCTCAGAACCTTGGCAACCTCAGATGCCAGACGGCCGAGAGTCATGCCTGTTGCGTCTACTACATACCATTTTCTATCGATTGTAGCCGGACTAGCCATAAATGTTTTCATGCTGTTTCCTCCATGTTACTTTTGCGGTTTGGTCCCATTCCCCCGCGTTCGGCAGATGTCCGGCTACCTTGCGCGTGTTCCCGGGACAGACACAATGTATTGCTGTATTGAAAATGCTTTGTCGGGGCTTTGACGCCGCATTTCTAAACACTGTCACAGTTGTATATTATATGATATCCAAGCCGGCATGTCAAGTGCTAATTTTCACTGTTCTTCTTCCGGATACACGATCCCGATCATCGTCAGCCCGTGAGCCGGCGCCGTGGGCCCGGCCGCCGCCCTGTCCCTCCTGTCGAGGATCACCCGCATATCCCGGGGCATCCTCTTGCCCTCTCCCACCTCCAGGAGAGTTCCCGCAATGATCCGTACCATATTATAGAGAAAGCCGTTGCCGCAGACCCGGATGACCAGTTCCGCGCCCTGCTCCTCCACCGTCAGCTCATGGATGGTGCGCACGGTGCTCTCCACCTGCGCTCCCACCTGACAAAAGCTCTTAAAATCATGCTCACCCACCAGATACGCGGCCGCCTCCCGCATACGCTCCACATCCAACTTTTTATAGGTAAAAAGGCTGTATAATCTCCTGGTGGGCAGGGGGAACGTCCCCCTGTATATTCGGTACTCATAAGTCTTGCGGCTCACGCGGCGGCGCGGGTGCCAGTCAGGCGCCACTTCCTCGGAGCATTGGATCCTGATATCCTCCGGCAGGCGCTGATTGAGCGCGTAGGCGATCTTGTCCGCCGGCATCTTCGTCCCTGTGTCAAATACGGCTATATTCCCCAGGGCATGCACCCCGGAATCCGTTCTGCCGGCCCCGGTCACCGTGATCGGTTCCCCAAACAGCTCCGTCAGACAACGGTTCAATTCACTCTCAATGGTAATGCCGGTGTTCTGTATCTGCCAACCGTGATAGTTGGTCCCGTCATAGGCCACCTTCAGTCTCACGCGTCTTGTGGATGCGTCCATTATCCCAAACCTCCCATGCCGATGCTCACCGCCAGATAGAGCAGGATCGTCAGATACGCCATGTAATCTCTCTTTCGATAGATCAGAGGTTTCATCTTGGTGCGCCCCTCCCCACCTCTGTAGCATCTGGCCTCCATCGCCATAGCCAGATCATTGGCGCGGCGAAAGGCCGATATGAACAGCGGCACCAACAGCGGCACCATGGCTTTGGCTCTCCTGAACAGATTGCCGCTCTCAAAATCCGCCCCTCTGGCCATCTGAGCTTTCATGATCTTGTCGGTCTCCTCCAAGAGGATCGGGATATACCGCAGCGCGATGGACATCATCATGGCCACCTCATGCACCGGTATCTTGAAAATTTTAAGCGGCCGCAACATCTTCTCCATGCCGTCCGTCAGATTGTTGGGCGTGGTCGTCAGCGTCATCACCGAGGAACCGATGATGAGCAGCGTCAACCGCACCGCCATGGTCAGGGCGATCACGATCCCCTCCCAAGTGACGGTCAGTTTCCAGATCCGCACCACCGCCGTTCCGGGCGTGAGGAACAGATTAAACGCCACCGTGAACAGCAACAGGATCAGAATGCTCTTCATGCCCTTGACCATAAAGCGGAACGGCACCTTGGAAAGTCTGATGACCAGTGCCAGAAACAGGGCCGCCAACAGATATCCCGCAAAATTTTTGAACAAAAAAAGGGAGATGATATAGAGGATGGTCCCCCCCAGTTTCACGCGGGGATCCAACCTGTGTATGACCGATTCAATCGGATAATATTGTCCCAGTGTAATATCCCTTAACATAGCACTCCCGTATCACTTGCGCAACACCCGCAGGATCTCATTGGCGGCCTCCTCTATGGTGGTGACTGAGGCATCCACATCCAGACCGCTCTCCTTCAATTCATGCATGATATATGTGACCTGCGGGGCGGCAAGCCCCACTTCCTCCAACTCCTTATAATGCGCAAACACCTCGCGCGGCGTATCGTCAAACAGCACGCTGCCCCGGTTCATCACAATGATGCGATCCACATATTCCGCCACATCCTCCATACTGTGAGACACCAACAGGACCGTCATTCCCGTCTCCGTCTGCAGCCGCTTGATCTGTGTGAGGATCTCGTCCCGTCCCTTGGGATCCAGTCCCGCCGTGGGTTCATCCAGGATCAACACCTCCGGTTTCATGGCCAATACTCCCGCGATCGCCACCCGACGTTTCTGGCCGCCGGAGAGTTCAAAGGGCGACTGATAGAACAGCTCATTCGGCAGTCCCACCTTCCGCAGGGCGTCATAGGCGCGAAGTTCCGTCTCCTTTTTGGAGAGACCCAGATTCTTCGGTCCGAAACAGACATCCGTGAAGACGTCGATCTCAAACAACTGATGCTCCGGATATTGGAACACCAATCCCACCTTGCCGCGCAGTTTTTTCATATCATAGTCATCGTCATAGATGTCCTCGCCATTGTAATAGATATGGCCGTCCGTGGCGCGCACCAGACCGTTTAAATGCTGCATCAGCGTGGATTTGCCGGAGCCGGTGTGCCCGATGATGCCCACGAACTGCCCGTCCGGTATCTGCAGACAGATATCCTTCAGCGCATGCACCGCCATGGGGGTGTCCTCTCCGTATATGTAATTGACATGATCTAAGATGATGGACAAGATAATCTTCCTTTCCGCAATGCATCCACCAGTTCCCCGGCAGTGAGTATCCCTCTCGGCAGATCCAAACCCCGCTTGCGCAGTTCATATGCCAAAAGCGTCGCCTGCGGCACATCCAGCCGCAACTCTTTCAGGCGCTCCACTTGGGCAAACACTTCCGCGGGAGTCCCCTCCATGGCGATCTTTCCATTGTCCATGACCAGGATCCTGTCCGCGTGGATCGTCTCTTCCATGTAATGCGTGATCAGGATGACCGTCATTTTCTCCACGTCATTTAAAGCCCTGACCGCCCTTATGACCTCCTTGCGGCCGTTGGGATCCAACATGGCCGTGGGCTCATCCAAAATGATGCACTTGGGATGCATGGCCAACACACCCGCGATGGACACACGCTGTTTCTGTCCTCCGGAGAGCTTGTTGGGCGAGTGCTTGCGATACGCGTACATTCCCACGGCCCGCAGACTCTCCTCCACACGCTCCCAGATCTCCGCCGTGGGCACACCCATATTTTCAGGGCCGAATCCCACGTCCTCCTCCACAACCTGACCTATGATCTGATTGTCGGGATTTTGAAACACCATGCCGGCCGTCCGGCGGATATCCCAGACCGCGTCCTCATCGGAGGTATCCTTGCCGTCCACCCAAACCGTCCCCTCCGTGGGGTGGAGAATGGCGTTGATATGCTTGGCGAGAGTGGATTTGCCGGAGCCGTTGTGCCCCAGGATGGCAATAAACTCCCCCGGACGGACATCCAGAGTGACATCGTCCACCGCAGTGGTAATGCCCTCCACATTCCCCTCCTCGTCCCGCCTGATATATTCATAGGTCAAATTTTGGGTCCTGATGATTCCCATATATCCTCTCACTTCATCCCGCGGATGACACAAAACTCTACTCCGATACTACCTGATTTTTGCCGTTGCGTTTTCCATAATACAAATTGTTGTCGGCATGGGTGATGGTATTGTCGATGGTCTCCCCCAACCGGTGCAGGGCGACACCGATAGTGATGGAACAGTGGATCGTCAGGTCTTCCATCACAAAATCAAACGCACTTACATCCTGCCGGATACTCTCGGCGATCTCACAGGCCTGCTCCAGACTGCCGCCGATCAGCAGCAGGATCTCCTCGCCGCCCCACCGGCACACCTGTCCGTACTCTTTAACCTGTCTCTGTATGATCTGCGCGATCTCCCTTAACACGATATCGCCAAAATCATGCCCGTAAGTGTCGTTCACCTTCTTAAAATTATCAATATCGCACATCACCAGACAAAAAGGTCTCTCCGCCTCCCGATCTGACGCGCGGTTCAAGAAGGTCTGCATACTGCGCCGGTTATACAATCCGGTCAGCGGATCGATGTTGGCCAGATTGTCCAGGATCGCGTTCTGGCTGCGCAGCTTATTGGTCGCCATCTGCATCTCCGCGATATAGATTATCGTGACCAAAAAGAGAAAACCGAAATTACAGATGGAGTTAAAAATATAAATTCCCAACTCCACGCCTTCCGATACATGCAGCTCATACAAGGCGCCGAAACATGTGGACAGTATTCTGCAGCCGATGAAAGAGGCAAATGCCACCAGTCCCATCAGCGTGGCTATGACATATTTGCGCCGGCTCTCGACCAGCGAATAACACATATAATAGCCGAAAGGCACCAACGCGATGATATACTGCGGGAATCCGAAATACCAACCGATGCAGATCGTTGCCACAAAGGACTGCACAATGATCTCCAGGTAAGTTGCCAAAAACATCCTAAAAAGATTTTTGTTTCTTTTGATGCCGATCAGGCAACTCACATAGAGACAGACACTGCATGTATTTAAAATGATCAACGGCAGGATGTGAAAAAAACTGAACATCAGCACCAGGATCACATGCACTCCGGCGATCGCGCAGATCAACAGATTGTATTTAAATTTCTCCGACGACGCCCCCCGCTGTAATACAGATTTGATCGGATTAACCATAGTCGTATGCTCTTCCTTTGAAAGATTGCAAAGCCGTAAGTCACAATACCACGTTATTATACACCTAAACGCGCAAATTGTAAATCTTTGGCGCGGAAAAGTCAATCTTGCGGAAAAGTCACCTCAAGGTCTCCTCCCCCGCCACGCACTCCCCGTCCTTCACCATATAAACACGGTCACAGAGCCCCAACACCGTGGGGCGGTGGGTCGTCACGATGCAGGTGCGGGGATAGTCATCCCGCATGATGTTCCGAAGTACCCTGCGCTCCGTCGCCACATCCAATGCCGAGGTGGCCTCGTCCAAGAGCAAAATGGGAGATCTGCGCAGGAGAGCCCTTGCGATGGCCAGGCGTTGGGCCTGTCCCTCTGACAGGCCGCCGCCCCGCTCTTTAACGGCGCTGTGAATGCCCTCCGGCATTTTCTCCACAAATTCCCATGCACAGGCCGATTGCAAGACCTGCAGGATCTCTTCGTCCGTGGCGTCCTCCTTCACATTGCGCATATTTTCCGCGATGGTTCCCGAGAAAAGGGTGTTGCCCTGAGGCACATAGGAAAACAGTTTCCGCGTGGAGGCGCTCAGGGGAATGCTTACGGCGTCCGGATCCTCCGGCGCCGCGTTGCCTCCGCAGAGCAGGGCCTCCCCTTCCTGCGGCAAAAGCAGAGACAATACGATGCGCAGCATGGTGGTCTTGCCCTCCCCGGAAGGCCCCACCAGAGCGATCGTCTCATGGGGATGCGCCTCCAGAGAGATCCGGCCGAAGACCTGCGTGCCGTTGCCGTATGCATATTTTACATCGCGCAAATACAGGCTGATGCCCTCCCCGCGGAATCGTTCGCGAAATTCCTCCACCTGCGCGTCACTTCCGTAATCCTCTCTCGGCATCTCCACAATGTCCATCAGACGTCCGGCGGAAGTGGTCAGCGAGACGACCGTGGGCACCAGAGAGGTGAGATTGTTGAGCGTTCCCGTCAGCGTGGAAGACAGGCTCAGAAACATGGTCATTGTGCCGTAGGAGATCGCCCCGCTCCACACGCGATAAATTCCCCAGCCGTAAGCGGAGTAAGACACACACAGCGCCACCGTGGTGAGGAGCAGCGAAGTCGCCATGGACATTTTCCGATAATTCAGTCTCATGGAAATATATTCCTGTTGAATCTCCTTTAAGCGCTGCACATAGAGACGGATCAGGTCAAAGGCCTTGATCGTCTGCACATTGGAGAATGCCTCCTGATTAAAACCCGACAATTTGGCCCCCATGGCCGCATTCTGCTCATTATTGCGCACCATCCGTCGCATCAGTCTGCGGGACAAAAGCAGCGTCACCGGCATACTCAGAAACGCGAACACCGCAAAGGAGGCATCGTGATATACCACCACGGCAAAGGCGCTGACGAATCGGAAAATATAGATCACCAGATTGGGAATAAAGTTCAACACTCCCGAGGAGATATTGGAGGCGTCCGTGCTCCACCTCGTCAACAGATCTCCCGTGTGATAGCCCGTCAGCGACTCCCAATCCGTCACCAGGATCTTGGCAAAAATGTCGGTCTTGATCTCCGCGTCCACCCGCATACTGATCCCGGCGGATACATAATCGGTGATCTGACCCATGACCGAACTGCCTATATTCATGCCGATCATCATGCAGAAAGTCCTCACCAGTCTCCCTGTCTCATGTCCCGTGATGATATCCACCAGATTCTTGGACACCAGACTGCTTCCCAGAGAGATCAACGTGCCGGACAGCCCCAATAAAGTATAGAAGATCATGGCCTTCCAATGCCTGCCGGCATACCGCTGTATCCATTTGACCTGCCGCCACATCTCCCGTAAGCGTCCGGCACCGATGCGGTCTGCGTTAAACGCGCTCCTTGTGTTCATAAGGTCTCCCCCAACATGAAAACAGCACCACCCGCCGGGCGGGTGATGCTGTCAGTAGGTACACTCCCTTTACTGTCCTTTTACGGGGAATCCGTCCGGACAACCCGTGAAATCATTTCTGAACAGGGACTCGCCATCCAATTCCGTATCCCGCAGACCGTTTGAATAAGAACATGCCTGACAGGTATCGGAGCCGGGATTCGCTTCTCTTCTTCCAAAACGGCAAACCTGTCTCTCCGTCCCATTGTTCAACTCATTATTGTTATCCGCGAGACTTCCGCTTGCGGCGTACACACCCTCGCAGGACTCATCCAACACTTCCACCACGGGTTTCCTATAATCTTTCATCATGACTCCTCCTTCTCTGTCAGTATATGAATCCATGACATTTAAATCAGATTTTCAAGTATATATTATACCGGTAAAAGCCCCTCTGTCAAGCCCGTTGACAGCTGCGTTTGCCCCTTCCTGTTGACAGCTGCGTTTACCCGCTCGTCCGAAACCTGTTTTCCATTCATCCGATGTCCGTTTTCCCCCGGCCGGAACCTTCCTTTTCCACCCGAAACAATCCGATTTGGGACGCGATCTTCCCCCGTCTGCCGGCCTCTTGCAGGATGGCCCGCCCGGTAGTGTTTCTGACCTTGCGATTGTTCCTCACAAAGCGCCCCAGGGTGATCAGCCACAGAAAGGGCCAACACGGGATGACTCTGCTGCCTCTCGGAAAATTCA
This sequence comes from Acetatifactor muris, assembly GCA_023663635.1. Classification (GTDB taxonomy): domain Bacteria; phylum Bacillota; class Clostridia; order Lachnospirales; family Lachnospiraceae; genus Acetatifactor; species Acetatifactor muris_A. The sequence continues at coordinate 17,687 of JAMPHD010000022.1, read as the reverse complement.
GACACATCTGATGGTGAAATTCTCTTATATAGTCCGCAGGACTATTTCCCCGCAGCGCAACCATGCGATCCTCGGAAGATCTTCCGAATTCCTCCGCCTCCAGGATCTCCGAGAGAAACAGATCCGTCTCATACCGGTCAGGAAGTCTCATCCAAGTCACATATTTTTTAGACAGCCCCAGATATCTGCAGCATGTCAGGGTCACCATGTCGGAAAAGCCCTTGACGCGGCTCTCCGTCACCAGTCGCAGATATCGCTCCCTTGTCTCTCCATCCGTCTCCCGGTTCCAGAACACCACCCAGTCACACAGCAGTTTCAAGCCGAATCCCGACCGAAGAAAATGCTGTAACATATGTAACAGCAGGGCAAAGGCGTGATCCGCCTCCCCCGGGACCGGCAGACGTACCCCCATAAGATCCGCCAGCTGTATATATTGTGCGCAGTCCGAAACCCATTCCTCCATATATCGGTTCACGCGGGCATTGTCGAAGGGTTCCGCCGGCAGAGTATGCACTTCCACCTCAATCCCTTCATCCGCCCGATACACCACATGATGCAGGGAGGGCTGCTCCTCCACGCGAACGCATCCCAAGCGCTCCAACACCTCCCCGGCACGGGTAAGTTCCCCGGGCCGCAGGAGCAGAAGATCCACGTCCCCGGCCTTTCTATACTCCGGCACCGGATAATACGCCGCAGTCCCCGCGCCCTTTAACAGGATCACGGATATCCCCGCGCGCTCCAGCTCCCCTATCAGATATTTACTCAAAAAGAGCAGACGATAGCTCTGCTGCACCGTCCGACGGGCAGCCTCCGTCACCCTTCGACCCGGATCGGCGGGCATATTCTCACCTTCCGCAACCTGATCATACAGCAGAGGCAGCACACCATGTCTCTCCGCCATATGGATCAACTGCTGCCAATCCGCGGAATCGCGCGTCTCCTCCGGGAGAGTGTCTGCGGACTCTCCCGTCCGTGTCTCCCGGGGAGGCTCTCCCGGGGAGAATCCCGGGGATTGTCCCTTGACCTCTCCCCTCAGCGCCTCCCTCAGCAGAGTCAGGAGCAGCCGTTCTTCCGCCGTCCGTTCGGTGCGGGGCGCATTATGCTTTTTACGATGCATTCTGTCATTCATCATCGTACCCTGTCTCCCTGTTTCCTGAATGGTATTGTACAACAGCCGTCAGACGGTCACTGTCTCAGTCAACAACCCCGCCGCAAGCATGGCACTTGGCTCATTGCTCGCGGGAATCAAAACAATACAGGAATCCCGCCACATCACAGACATATTTCCTGCACGGCATGGGCCAAGGCGGTTCCTGCTCCGCCAGTCTTCCCGCAAGCAGATCCCGCGTACCCTGCAGGATCCCCGGGATAATGTCCGGCTTTAACGGGTAACTGCCGTGGGACGGCCAGATGGTGTCAAAAGCATCCGACATACCGGATATCTTCTCCAGACTGCTTTGAAATGCCTGCATATTGCGGCCCAATCCAAACATATAGATGTCTCCGTCCTGAATCGAATCCCCCGAGAGGAGCATGCGCTTTGCGCGCTCCAACAGCATGATGCTCCCCGGCGTATGCCCGGGTGTCAGAATTACCTCAAATTTCCAGAACCCCAGGTCGATCACGTCTCCCTCCCACAGCGGGCGCACAGCCTCCGGCAGACAGCCTTCCGGCAGGGCGTTCCGATAGTGCTCCATCTCCGCCGGATGCATATATGCAGGCTCGAAATCCCTGTTACACCCCGTATGGTCCCTGTCCGTGTGGGTGTTCACCAAAAATACGGGCAGGTCCGTCAGCTCTGCCGTCAACTCACGCATCGGCAGCGCGCCAAATCCCGTGTCGATCAGCATGGCCCGCTCCTCCCCCTCAAACAAAAAGGCGCGGACACCATCGTCCTCAATGATCCAAAAGTGATCTGAAATTTTTGTGATGTGATCCATCGTGTTCCTCCATCATGTTTCTCCGTCATCTTCGTATTATGGTCATGGACTCCCCTGTGTGCCGGCAATGTGCCGATAATTGTACGATAAAGGACATTTCCCAAAATTTTTAGAGAAATGTCCTTATCATATATCCTTAAACGTCAATGTATCTGCTTTTTCAATCGACTGTCCGCATCATATTTGCGCCAAATGCCTGACATTACAAGGTTTTACTTCTCCAATGTTTTGAAAATCACAATGTTACACGCCTGTTTACGGCCTCGTCAAGCATCCGGCTTAGTATCGAGACATAATCATCACCGAAAGCTCTTGCTTTATCCACGGTCTCATGGGATAGGAAAAGTGTCAGCGGCTCAACATTCATCGGAATCTTCCTGCCCGGCCGATAGGATTCTTCTGCCATTTCATCAGTGAACTCAGGACAGTCCTCGTCAAATACAACCGGCATCCGCTCTGCACGTTCCAGTTGTACCATTTGTTCTTTTGTCAATTCCGGCTTTATTTCATCAATGCTGCGTCTTATGATCATAATATCTCCTCCTTTCTGAGTTGGTGGCCGGTCGCGCCGAGATAAGGCGTACATTCTCTTTTCTCTCCGTATATACAACAAAAAGAAGTTTTCCCGCAACTCTATACGGTTCGGGTCAAAGAACACCTTTACCGCCGTATCAAAATCAACACCGTGTTTTTCCACGTTGTTCTGTTCTTTCTCATCATCCCATTCAAACTGTAGTGCCATTGGATTTACCCCTGATCTGCCTCTTTTGGACTATGTGTCTTACGCAAGAAATCTTTCTCAAGTATAGTATATCACATTTCATCTAAATTGCACCACAAAAATAGAAAACACAGCCGTCCTTCAAAAAGGGCCCGGATTCACCGGACCCTTTACCAAATCTGCTCTGATCATCTTGCATTTTCGCAAAATGCCTGACATTACACGGTTCTATTTCTCCAACGACTTCATCGTCGGGAACAGCAGCACGTCCCGGATCGCGGGACTGTCGGTGAGCAGCATCACCAGTCTGTCGATGCCGTAGCCGATGCCTCCCGTGGGCGGCATACCGATCTCCAACGCGTTCATGAAGTCCTCGTCCGTGGTGTTGGCCTCCTCGTCCCCGGCGGCCAGCGCGGCCTCCTGTGCCTTGAAACGCTGGCGCTGATCGATGGGATCGTTCAGCTCGGAGTAGGCATTGCACATCTCACGGCCATAGATGAAGAGCTCAAAACGCTCCACATAGTCCGGCTTGTCCGGTTTTCTCTTGGTCAGCGGAGAGATCTCCACCGGATGATCCATGATGAACACGGGCTGGATCAGATGCTCCTCCACAAACTCTTCGAAGAACAGATTGAGGATATCGCCCTTTGCGTGGCGCTCCTCATAGTGGATCCCCTTCTCATCCGCAAGCTTGCGGGCCGCGGCCGTGTCGGGTATTTCGTCAAAATCCACCCCTGCGTATTTTTTGACCGCATCGATCATGGTCATTCTCTCAAAAGGCTTGCCCAGATCGATCATCTCTCCCGCGTAGGGGATGAGCGTGGTGCCGCATACCTCCTGCGCCACATAGCGGAACATATTTTCCGTCAGATCCATCATGCCGTTGTAGTCCGTGTATGCCTGGTAGAGCTCCATCAGGGTGAATTCCGGATTATGTCTGGTGTCCAGACCCTCGTTTCTAAACACGCGTCCGATCTCAAACACACGCTCCAATCCGCCCACGATCAGGCGCTTTAAGTAAAGCTCCAACGAGATGCGCAGTTTCACATCCTCATCCAACGCGTTATAATGTGTCTCAAAGGGTCTCGCCGCAGCTCCTCCGGCATTGGACACCAACATGGGCGTCTCCACCTCCAGAAAGCCCTCACCCTCCAGATAGCGTCTGATGGCGCTGATGATCTTGGATCTCTTGACAAAAGTCTCCTTCACCTGCGCGTCCATGATCAGGTCCGTATAGCGCTGACGATAGCGGATGTCCGTATTGGTCAGGCCATGGTATTTCTCGGGCAAAATCTGCAGACTCTTGGAGAGCAGATCAATGCGGGCGGCATGGATGGAGATCTCCCCCGTCTTGGTCTTAAACACCTCGCCCTCGATGCCCACGATATCGCCCACATCGTATTTTTTGAAATCCGCGTAGGACTCCTCGCCCACGCTGTCTCTGGCCACATAGGATTGAATATTGCCGGGCAGATCCTGAATGTTGCAAAAAGAGGCCTTACCCATGACGCGCTTGGACATCATGCGCCCCGCAATGCGGACGGTCTTGCCCTCCAGTTCGCCAAAATGTTCCTTGATCTCGACGCTGTGATGGGTCACGTCATATTTGGTGATGCGAAAAGGATCCTTGCCCGCCTCCTGCAGCGCGGCCAGTTTCTCCCTGCGCACCTTTAAAAGCTGATTGATGTCCTGTTCCTGCACTTTGGTATTCTGCTGCTCTTCTGCCACGGTTCCGCCCTCTTTTCTCTTAATTGCCTCTCTGAATCTCCAGTATCTTGTATACAAACACACCCCCGGGAGTCTCTGCCTCCACGGTGTCATTCACCTTTTTGCCGATCAGGGCCTTGCCCACGGGGCTCTCGTTGGAAATCTTGCCCTTGAGACTGTCGGCCTCGGTGGAGCCCACGATCTTATACTCCAGTTCCTCGCTGTACTCGATATCCAACAGGCGGACTTTGCAGCCGATGTTGATCTTGTCCAGATCCACCTCATCTTCCACGACCACTTCCGCGTTCTTCAAGATATTCTCCAATTCTTCGATCCTGGCCTCGATGTCTCTCTGCTCATCCTTGGCCGCGTCGTACTCGGCGTTCTCAGACAGATCTCCCTGCTCTCTGGCCTCCTTGATCTTCTGGGCCACCTCCTGACGTCTCACGACTTTCAACTCATGTAACTCATCCTCATATTTTCTGAGTCCTTCGTAAGTCAAAATGTTTTTCTTCTCCTGCATGACCTTTCACCTCTCCGTTTGTAATTTTGTATATACGATCTTCCAAGATTATTCGTAGTCTTATTTTTCGATTCTCCAATTAACTAACGTATTATACCCGTTTTCTCCCGCAGTGTCAAGAAGTCCGTCTCAGATCACGTCGGGGCCCGCCTCAGATCGTGTCCCGGACCGCCGCTGTCCGTCTCAGATCACGCCATTGTTTCCTCAGAGAGACATATGCGGCTTTCAGCCTGCGGGCCTCAATGTGCTTCTCTTTCTCCGGGACGGATGCAGCATCCAACCACACGCTGCCCTCCGGCGGCTCAAAAGACGGGATGTATTTGTCCCCCGTGAAATCCAATACCGTCACAGGCTCTCTGTAGCGGTCCTCCGGAATCCGCATCTGCGCGTAGGTGCCGTTGTCGGGGAGAAAATACAGCCGGATGGCCAGGCCGTACTCCTGATAAAAATCCTCCGCAAACTCCTCCAACTGCTCCTGATAGGTCAGATCCGGCGCGATCCACAGAACGCTCTTCATCCGGGGCGCCAGTTCCCCCAACAGCTCATGGAGATAGGGCACATTGCCCAGTACGACAAAATGGGGATTTACGGTCCGGGAGAGGAGTCTGCGCACCCAAGTCCGCTGCAGATATCCCTCAAATTCGGGCAAAGGCAGCACCTCTCTCAACCAGTCATCCTCAGCCGTGCTGTCCTCATAAAAGAGCATATTATCCCCGTATCCGTCCAGAAAGGATGCCAGTTCCTCTCTGATCCGACTCGTCAGATCCGCGCGGGCGCGCCTCTTTCCACGTTCCCGCCAAAAGCGCGGACCGCGGATATCCTCCTGCGGCTCCGCGATGCTGACCCGTATGAATTGATAGTCTTCCGGTTCAAACCGCTGCAATTCATATCGGGGTTTGTTCAGTTGTTCCCGCCGTTTGGAAGACCGGTCGCGGTCGGGCGGGCAGTGCGTTCGGCATAAACTTACTATCGTGTCCATGCTCCATTATATGCATCCCGTCCCAAAATATGTGAAAGCTTTTTCAGACAAAATTTCAGACAAAAATGCGGTTTACGTTCTCCACGAGCCGGTCCATGCTCTCCATGGAATTGATCTCGCGGCGGAAACGGGCGGAACCCGGCATGCCCGCGGTGTACCAGGACAGATGTTTGCGCATCTCCCGCACGCCGATATACTCTCCCTTGTATTCCAGTTGCAGGGCCGCGTGGCGCAGGATCATCTCCCGCTTGTCCCGATTGTCGGGGCGGGGCAGAAGAGTCCCGTCCTCCAGATAACGGACCACCTCCCTGAATATCCATGGATTTCCCTCGGCGGCGCGCCCGATCATCACGCCGTCACAGCCTGTCCTCTCAAGCATTTCGGCGGCTTTCTCCGGGCTGTCCACGTCCCCGTTGCCCAAGACGGGAATGGACACCGCCTCCTTTACTTTCGCGATGATATCCCAATCCGCGCGTCCGCTGTAATATTGCTCGCGGGTGCGCCCGTGGACGGCCACCGCGCTGACGCCGCAGGCTTCGGCAATGCGGGCGATCTCCACCGCGTTGACGCTGCTATCGTCAAACCCCTTGCGGATCTTGACGGTGACGGGTTTCTTCGTGGCTTTCACCAGACTGCCCAAAATCCGTTCCACCAACTTGGAATCCCGCATCAGCGCGGAACCCTCTCCGTTATTCACCACCTTAGGCACCGGGCATCCCATGTTGAGATCCAGAAAGGTATACGGCCTGTCCTCAATGCACCGGGCCGTCTCGCTCAATATAGCGGGATCCGATCCGAAAAGCTGCAGGGACACATGGCCTTCCTCCGGATGGATCCGCATCAGCGCGTCCGTGTTTTTGTTGTGATAGCTGATGGCCTTGGCGCTGATCATCTCCATGCACACAAGGCCTGCACCCTGTTCATGACAGAGCAGTCGAAAAGGCAGGTCGGATACGCCTGCCATGGGAGCCAAGATCACATTGTTGGGGAGGGTGACGCCTCCTATCGTCAGTTGCGCCATGGTCTGCTCACCCCGTCCGTCCGGTATTTTTTTCGATTTTTTCGATTTTATCGTTTTTATCGTTTTTCCTGTTTTTATCATAGATCATCCGCAGACCGTCCAAAGTCAGGGACGGATCATAGATGTCTATGGCCTTGGTCTCGTCCGCGATCAGTCTGCCCAGTCCTCCGGTCGCCACCACCTTCAGATCATGAAACTTACTCTCCTCGCGCACCTTGCGGATCACATATTCCGTCTGACCGATCTGTCCGTACATGATGCCCGCCTGCATACTGGAGACGGTCTCGCCGGCCAGAATGCTCTCCGGCATCTTGAGCTCAATATCGGGCAATTTGGCCGTCCGTGTCCAGAGTGCCTCCGCGCTGATGCGGATGCCGGGCGCGGTAATACCGGCGGTAAAACTTCCCTCCGCCGTGATGAGATCATAGGTTGTGGCCGTTCCGAAATCCAACACCAACACCGGTCCGCCGTATTTGGTATACGCGGCCACCGCGTCAGCTATGCGGTCCGCGCCGATGGCCCTCGGGTCCTCCGTGGCAATGCGGATGCCGGTCTTCACGCCGGGCCCCACGATGAGCGGCTTGGTCCCGATGTAGCGCGACAGCGCCCCCAGAAGGGAGTGCATCACCGCCGGCACCACACTGGCCACCACGGAGCCCGAGAGCGTCTCCGGATCGATCCGATTGTGCTCCAACAGACGGGTGATCGCGATGCCATACTCATCCGACGTATGGGGCGTTTCCGCCATCAGGCGGAATGTCGCTTTCAGCTCTTCCTGCTCATACACCCCGAACGATATGTGGGTATTGCTCACATCCACTACCAGTATCATGATTCCTCCTCGTTCAAAAGCCCCGCCACATCTTCTTTCAAAATAAACACTCTGTAGTACAGACTCAAAGATTCCAACAGCTCCTGCCTCTTTCGCCTGATCTCTCCCACCAACAGCCCGGAGGATATCTCGTCATAATAAATGTCATCCTCCTCCGCGTCCGTCTCCAATGAGAGCGTACCATCCTCCTCAAAGACGATGGTAAAAATACCGCCCACCTCCTCGGTGAAGAGCACGCACAGGATATGCAGCTCATCCTTGATGGAGTCCGGAATACCCGCGAAAGTCTCATTAAAATAATATTTCATCTCATACGCATTGGCGCCGCAGAGCACCACACGCCCATTCTGCATGATCGTTTCATCCTCCCTGTCCGCGGCGCGGTTGTCCCGGATCCGCATATCTCCGGCAGACCGTCCCGGATCATTGTCGTGCCTGGTTGCGGCGTCCCTGCAACACAGGCTGCTACACATACCCGTAAACGCCTCTCACGGACACCTCACCCGCAAACACTTCTCTCGCCGTGCCGTCAGACATCTCCACCAAGAGTTCTCCCATATCGTTGATGCCCCGGGCCACTCCCCTGTACTCTCCCGCGGGATCCAATACACAGACCTCACGGCCCCGATTGACCAACAGTTCCTGATAGGCGTCTTTGACGGATGCCAGGGAACCTGTCCGGACAAACTGCTCATAATCTTCCTCAAACAGCTCCATGATCGCGACAAGCAGTCGGCTCCGGTCCGTCGGCCTGTCACAGACGGTGTCCAGAGCGATGGCCCTGTCCGCGATCTCCGGCGCGAATTCCTGCGCCCGCACATTGATGCCCGCCCCGATGACCACATGCTGAATATAGTCTCTCTCCGCGCTCATCTCCGTCAGAATGCCACAGACCTTTCGGCCCTGAATGACGATGTCGTTGGGCCACTTGATGCCGACCTCCACTCCGGTCTCCCGCCTGATGCCGGCGGCCACCGCATGAGCCATGACCAATGTGAGCATGGGCGCCGCGTCCGGCATCAGATCGGGCCGCAGCAGGATCGTAAAATAGCTGTTGACCCCCGCCTGACAACTCCAACTGTGGCCCCTGCGCCCTTTGCCCGCGGTCTGCATGTCAGCCACCACCAAAGTGCCGTGGGCGGCTCCGGCCTCCGCGAGGCGCTTGGCCTCTGAGTTCGTGGAATCCAGACTCTCATAAAAGCATACCGGCTTTCCGGCCCAACGCGTGCGCATACGGCTTGTCAACTCATTTTGCGTATACATCTCAGACTCCGCGCCGGACTCCACCAGACAATATCCCTTATTTTGCACGGCCTCGATTTTGTATCCCTCCTCGCGCAGTCTGCTCACCGCCTTCCAGACGGCGGTGCGGGTCACGCCAAAGCAGTCGCACAACTGCTGCCCGGAGACAAAATCGCCCTTCTCTCTCAAAAGCTCTAAAATCTTCGCCCTCATAAAGTCGCCGCCATCACCGCTTTGATCGTGTGCATGCGGTTCTCCGCCTCCTCAAACACCAGAGATCTGTCGGACTCAAACACCTCATCCGTGACCTCCATCTCCGTAATGTGGAACCGCTCGCCCATCTGCGCGCCGATCTTGGTCTTCAGATCGTGGAAAGCGGGCAGACAGTGCATGAAGATCGCTCCGGACCCCGCGTTGTCCATGACCGCGCGGTTGACCTGATAGGGGGAGAGCACTCTGATCCGCTCCTCCCACACCTCATCCGGTTCGCCCATGGACACCCACACGTCCGTGTAGATCACATCCACATCCTTGGTCCCCTCCCCCACATCCTCGGTGAGCCTGACGCTGCCCCCCGTCTCGGCGGCGATAGCTTTGCACTGCTCCACCAATTCCCCGTTCGGAAAATATTCGGCGGTGGTACAGGCCGTGAAATGCATGCCCATCTTCGCGCAGGCCACCATCAGGGAATTGCCCATATTGTAACGGGCATCCCCCATATAAGTCAGCTTAATGCCCTCCAGACGGCCGAAATGCTCCCTGATCGTGAGCAGATCCGCCAACATCTGGGTAGGATGAAATTCATTGGTCAGTCCGTTCCACACGGGCACCTTGGAATATTTGGCCAATTCCTCCACGATCTCCTGTCCGTAGCCGCGATACTCAATTCCCTCAAACATAGAGGCCAACACACGGGCGGTGTCGGCAATGCTCTCTTTCTTGCCGATCTGAGATCCCGAAGGATCCAGATAGGTACAGCCCATCCCCAGATCATGGGCGGCCACCTCGAAGGAACATCTGGTGCGGGTACTGGTCTTCTCAAAGATCAGCGCCACATTCTTTCCACGAAACATGTCCACCGGAATGCCCTTTTTCTTCTTATCTTTCAACTCCGCCGCCAGATCCAACAGATAAGTGATCTCCTGCGCCGTAAAATCCAATAATTTCAAAAAGTCCCGTCCCTTTAAATCCACTTTATCCATCTTGTGCCTCCTTATGAGATACTATCTATTAATATACTGCATCGGCGGGGAATTTTCAAGTACGGCACGGCGGGGCAATTGTTTCTATGAGGACCGTTGAAAAACGCCGGTGCTTAACGAGGTATTTTCGAGTTTAGCACCGCTGCGTTTTTCGCCGAGCGGGAGCGTGTCCGAATAGGAATAATTACCCCGCCGTGCCGGAAATCCGGTATTATTGCGAAAAGCAAAGACCCGCCGCGAGCTTACTCGGATTCCAGATTGATCAGGATATAATCCTCATACTCCCTGATATATCCGTCCCGCGGATACCCCGGCATCTCCTCCGCCGTCCGGATCTGCTCCGCGGCCTCAATGATCTCGGGGTCCGTCACATAGCGAAACGAATGTCCGTGCATTCGCCAAAATTCCATCAACTACCCGCAAGTCCCGTCAAAGGCCGTCAGTCCCCACTGCAGCACCGACACCACGGGAGCCTGCGCATAGATGTACCCCTGTCCGTTTTCCGCAAAATATTTCTCCTTCAGATGAGAGTCTATGGGATCCGACAGACGACAGATCATACGGTACTGCGGGGAGGAAAAGCTGCAGTAAGCATCCTCGGATATCTCATAGGGAACCCTGTAGGCGCCTCTGATCACGAGAGGTTTGTCCGTGTCAAAACCCGCCTCCAAGTCATAGGCCACCCTGTCCGTCACTTCCACCGCGTTTTGATATTTGCGATAGTCCAGATAAAACCATCGGTTCATGTCCGCGCATTGGTTAAAGATCAAAACAGCCAACAAAAGGCCGCACACCGCCGAAAGCACCCCCGTCCGCCTGCGCTGCCCGATCTCCAAAAACAACAAGAGGGCCGCGAATGCTCCCACCACGGGCACATACTGGGCGGCGCGGTAATGGGTGGGCATCCCCTCCACAATACTCATCAACACGGGCAGGAGCACGATTCCGACACCGCAGAGCGGCATGAGAAAATCTCTTCTCCTGCATCCGTGCCAAAGGGAATAAAGCACGATCGCGGCCAGAGAGCATACCAGAACCGTGATGGGGAGGTAGACGACCCCGTTCACATAGTACATCATCCAAAAACGTTTGAGATTCATGGCCAACTCGCCCGCCACCCGGAAGTTGTCTCCGAACAGCCGACGGTACAAGACATCATATCGCTCCAGACTCTGCAGATGAAAAGCGATCTTCAAAAGCTCCAAAACGAGGATCCTGAACAGGAGACTCGCCGCCACTGCCGACACGCCGTTGCGCAGCCATTTCAGAAAAGCCGCGCTGTATGCGCTCTCCTCTCCCCTGCGTCCATAGAGTCTTCGGATCAGGAGGAATACCGTTATCCCTCCGATCGCGTAGACCATCACAAAGGACTCGTAGAAACCAAGCGCCACCGTCAGAAACAGAGCCGACACGACCAGAGAACGCAGCCGTTTTTTCTTTGCATTGCGATCGGAAAGGCTCTCCGTCAGCGCCATCAGCGCCAATGCCGTCACGCCATAGCCCGTGCAGATGCCATTGTGCAGATAGAAGACAAAAACCTCGCTGACCAGAGGACAGGAGATAAAGACACATGCCACGAACAGATAATTCCACAGAGGCAACTGCGCCTTCGGCTTTACGATCCTTCTCCACAGCACGCACCACAGCGTGACTGACAGCATGAAGATCAATACGCTTACCAATTCCACCATCCACGGAGCAAAATCGTCAAGTCTGATCCGGAAGATCCGATTGAGCGCAAAGATGCACCATCTTCCCACATAGGGTGCCACGCCCTCCTCAAAATACAGGGAGACGGCGGTGTCGTCCATACCGATGGAAGGGTGCGCGATGGTAAATCCATAGCTGCACAGGGCCGCCAGTCCCAAGGCCGCCACATATGCCCTGCATTTCCAAAATTCCGATATCTCCCGCAGCAATCCCTTCATTCCGTCTCTCCTTACAAAAAAGCCCGCGTGCCTGTCCCGTCACAGGCATACGGGCTTTTCATTCACATAAGGGCAATCGCAGAGCGTCTGCCCGTTGTCTCATACAATCCGGTAAATCGCCGTTTGACTATTGAGCCGCCTTAGCGCCCTGTTTCAGCGCCGCGCCCACACTCGCGATGCCCTGCAGTTCCGCGGGGAGCAAAATCGTGGTGGCCTGGCCGTCGGCAATCTTCTCAAATGCCTCCAGACTCTTCATCTTCAATACCGCCTCGTCAGCGCCCGCCTCCTTCAGCATTCTGATACCGTCGGCGTTTGCCTGCTGCACCTTCAGGATAGCCTCCGCCTCACCTTCCGCCTCGCGGATCATCTTCTCCTTCTGTGCCTCAGCGCGCAGGATCGCGGACTGTTTCTCTGCCTCGGCGCGCAGGATCGCGGATTGTTTCTCACCCTCCGCCTCCAGAATGCGCGCTTTCTTCTCACCTTCCGCACGGGTCACGGCCTCACGTCTCTCACGCTCCGCCTTCATCTGTTTCTCCATGGCGTTCTGAATCTCGGCGGGAGGAATGATGTTCTTGAGCTCCACGCGGTTGACCTTGATACCCCAAGGATCAGTGGCGATGTCCAGAGCCGCGCGCATCTTGGTGTTGATGATCTCGCGGGAGGTCAGGGTCTGATCCAGTTCCAGATCGCCGATGATGTTACGCAGTGTGGTGGCCGTCAGGTTCTCAATGGCCATCATGGGATTCTCCACGCCGTAGGTGTACAGCTTGGGATCCGTGATCTGGTAGAACACGACCGTGTCGATCCTCACGGACGCGTTATCCTTGGTGATCACGGGCTGAGGCGGGAAATCCGCCACCTGCTCCTTCAGATTCACTTTGCGGGCCACCTTGTCGATGAAGGGAACCTTAATGTGGAAACCAACGGACCAGGTGCTCTGGTAAGCTCCCAGACGCTCCATCACATAGGCCTGTGCCTGAGGGACGATCTTGATGCAGCTGAAAAACGCCCATATCAGAATGATGATAAGGATAAAAGGAATAAAGACAATGCCCATATTACACCTCTTTCTGCGCGAGATATGTGCCGCGCGCACATTCATTTACAATTCCCGTGTCAGGACTCCCCGGAAGTCTGCGCCGCCTCCGCGCGGATCTTCTGCATCTGCGGGTCCTCGCTCACGATCAGTTTCACACCGCTGACGGCCACCACCTGCACCACCGTGCCCACCGCCAGACACTTCCTGTCATCCTCACTGCGCGCGCTCCACTCCTGACCGCCCACCGTCACCTGCCCGATGCCCTGCAGATTGTCGATCTCACTGATCACGATCGCCTGTCGTCCGATCATGCTCTCCACATTGGTGCGCACCCGATCCTTATTAAAATATTTGACCGCAATGGGTCTGGTAAAGACCATGAGCAGCAGCGATACCACCAGAAACAGCAGAATCTGCAGCCACAGAGGCAGCGAGAACGCCGCCGCGATCACTGCGATCAGAGCGCCACCCGCAAACCATATGCCGGTCAGCCCCAAGGTTCCCACCTCGATCACGATCGCCACTATCAAAATTACAAGCCAGACAACCATCATCTCACTCATGACCAATCTCTCCTTTCCCGTAATAGTATCAGTTTACTACAAAAATTCTATCCGGGCAATCTTTTTCCACAATTTATTTCCTCAAGATGGTTGCTGAAAATAAAGCTGGAAATAAAAAGGACGATTAAGCCCCCGTAAATAATGTTCCTACGCTGTCACCACTGATAATTTTATATAGGGCTGACGGTTCTTTCCCATTTGTGATAATTGTGTCTATGCCTTGCTCTGTCGCGATTTTTGCGGCTTTCAGTTTTGTTTTCATTCCTCCCGTTCCACGCCTCGAACCTGCCCCGCCTGCAATTTTATATACTTCATCTGTCACTTTTTCGATCCGCGGTATCAAATGAGCCTGTGCATTTTTGTGTGGATCGCAGTCATACAGACCGTCTATATCTGAGAAGATCACTAATTTTTTTGCCTGGCACAAAACCGCAACAATAGCAGACAGCATATCATTGTCCCCAAACAACTGCTCCTCTGATTGTATTTCCTCATAGCTGACGGAGTCATTTGCGTTTACAACAGGTATGATCCCCATTTCAAGCAGGGTATTAAAAGTATTTATCAGATTTTCCTTTTTCCTTTCGTTGGCAACATCTGCGCTGCTTAATAAAATCTGCCCGATTACTTTGTCATACTCTTGAAAATATTTACTGTATAAATGTATAATGCGGCATTGTCCGACCGAAGCCGCCGCCTGCTTAAACCTTATACTGCCCGCCCTGTTTTTCAGGCTCATTTTGTTCGTACCTACCGCGATCGCTCCCGATGATACCAGTATCACTTCATAGCCCATATTCTGCACATCGGATATTACACAGGCAAGCCTGTCAAAAGAACGGAAATTACTCTGTCCCATTTCATTCGTCAATGTGGAAGTCCCGACTTTCACTACGATTCTGTTATGATATAAATTCATTATAATAACCATACCTTTCCGCAACCTGCGAATTTGGACCGCAGGCACAAATTTGCGATTGAAAAATCTTTGATTTTTCAGTCTATACCTCTACAATGCTTGCCTCATGCTTTGCATAGGGCAGAAATTTTCGGGTTATCAGTTCCGTTTTTATTTTCATATATCCCGTTGTAGTTCCGTCACTGCACCCATAATACTCTTCATTCAGTACTTCTTTGTCAAAAACCACTCTCACATTTCCCGCCGTTTCCAAAAGCGTACTGAATATCGTTGCCGCCCCTATTTTTGTCCCTAACATCGTTTCCATTTTTTCTGACGGGGCAAATGATACCCTTGATACGCCTAATGCACTGCTAAAATCTTTTGAATGAAACGGTTTGTCCCCTTTTGTAATAAACAGATAAAATTCTGTCTGCTGTCTGTTGCACAAAAACAATGTCTTTACCATGTTCATATCCAATTTTTTGTTAATTTCCACACAATCCTCCATTGTGATCGCCTCGTCAGTGTCCACACGCTCAAATGGCAGTTGCAATTCCTCCAATACCTGATAGACCTTTCTCTGCAAAGAGTTCTTATACTCTGCCGGCGCTGATTTCTTGATTTCGCTCACATAAAACATAATTTTCCTCATTCCTGCGCTGCTTTTTGTGCATAAAGCAATGTTTGTGCAAGCAACGCGCAGTCACAAACCTGCCGGGTGAAAAATCTGCTTTTTACCCTTTTACCTCTTTTCCTTGTGTTTGTTTCTTATCCAGTGTATTATAATCATATAAATTTGAAAAGCGAATAAATTTCATGCGATACATGACATTTTCAGATGCAAGGAGCGGATACCATAATGGATGCAAACATACAAAAATATTTAGCCTTTGTAAAAACAGTGGAATGCGGCAGTTTTACCAATGCGGCGGAAATTCTCTCATATTCCCAGTCAGGCATAAGTCGCATGATAAATGATTTGGAAAAGGAATGGAATGTTTCTCTGTTGGAGCGTGGCAGGAGCGGCGTCAGGCTGACCTCTGACGGTCTGAAACTCCTCCCATATGCCCGGAATGTCTGTTCGGAATACTTAAAATTACAAATGCAGGTATCAGAATTAAACGGACTTCATTCGGGTTTGATCCGTATTGGTACTTTTTCAAGCGTTGCAACACATTGGCTGCCACATATCATCAAAAGATTTCAGTCTGACTATCCCAATATTGAGTATGAATTGCTGTTAGGTGACTATACAGAGATAGAAAGCTGGATATTAGAAGGTCGTGTTGACTGTGGCTTTCTGCGCCTGCCCGCAGGTCCCGAATTGGAAACGACCTTTTTGGAACAGGACAAACTTCTCGTGGTCCTGCCCGAAGATCACCCTCTTGCCGATCAGGAGTTTTTTCCTGTCAAGGCTCTATGCGACTATCCGTTTATGCTGTTGGAAAAAGGGGCAAAAGCGGAAATATCAGAAATATTTGAAAAATGCAACCTCACTCCCAAAATCCATTTTACAACATGGGACGACTATGCGATCATGTCAATGGTGGAAAACGGATTAGGAATCAGTATTCTCCCCCAACTTATTTTACAGCGCACTCCTTACCGCATCATCACAAAAGAATTGGATGTCCCTGCGTACCGCAATATTGGTCTGGCTATGCGGAACAAAAAAAGTACTTCCGTGGCCGTGAAAAAGTTTCTTGAATATATTCAGTACAGATAATCTTTTACCCGCATACTCCGCAGACCGCGCTTATGGGCACATGACATCGGGGCAGCACTCTCATGCTGCCCCGGCTCTGAACATACTATTCAATTTACGGATCGCTCCGCGCTACACGTTTCTCATGCATTAATAGAATACATGGTTGCCGATCACAATGCCTTCCCGCCCGTTGTTACGCCTGAAGTGCGTGCAGTCTCCCACATTGGATACGCCGGAGAGCGCCTCCTCCGCAGCCTTCTTGCAGCTCTCGGAGATCTTGCCCGATTCGTATCTCGCGTTTACCTTGCCGTTCAGAGCAGGTGTGAACTGACCTGACGCATAGATCACGCCGTGGATACTGTCGGGGTACGCGCCGCTTCGCACGCGGTTCATCACCACTGCGCCCACAGCCAACTGACCCTCATAGCTCTCGCCTCCGGCCTCGCAGTAGATCAGCGCCGCCAAGAGCAAGGTGGTATCCGCGTCCGTGGTGTACTCGCCGTAGTTGACATGGCGTTTGGCCTCGCGCTCCGCCTCTTCTCTGGCCTTGATCTCCTCTATCGTCTCACCGGCGTCGATCTGGAAATCCACGATCACATACTCGGAGGACACATAGCCGTCCTGACCTTCATAATCAATACAGACCCAGTCTCCCGTGCCGTCATCCAACACCTCCATGACCTCGCCCTTGGGAAGAAGTCCATAGACGCCCGCGGAACCGTCCGGCTCCATGCGGACACGCAGCGTCTCCGTGTCAACGGTGGCGATCCGCCTGCCCACATCATCGGCCAACTCTCTGGCATCCTCTCCGAAGAGAAGATACTCATCCGATGCCCAACCTATGATATTGCCCGACTGGAGTTTCGTCCAGCCGTCCTTCCTCTCAATGATTGAACCGCCGCAGTCCTTATATAACTTTCCGACCTTGGGCGCATCCTCTCCGGGCTCACTGCGCACATTCAGCGCGTTTTGCACATTGGCCATGACAAGTTTGGATCCCTCATCAGACGCGGGAGCCTCCACCGCAGCCGACGCGTCGGCCATGACGATCGTATTGGACTCCAGGATCGCGGCCACGCCGCCGTTTACCTCATCCAGATAATTTTTGCTATTGCCGGCTTCTGCGGTCACGTCTGTGAGCATCAACACTGCGAATCCCGTCATGAGACACGCGAGGATGCGGCACAGCTTTTTGCATTCTGCCATTAGTAATCCCTCCAAATACATAACATAAAGCGTAACGAATTGTTACAAAATTATTAAAAATGTTAAGATTTTCTTCATAATAGCAGAAGGCATTTACTTTGTCAAGTACTGATGCTACATCGTTTGTGTCAAGTAATCGTTGGCACTTTTCTCATTTTTCTTTATGAGTTGTTAT
>JAMPHD010000021.1 GCA_023663635.1 Acetatifactor muris | reverse complement strand
TATCACAGAAGACCTGTTGCTTAATAGCTATTTACAGAAAAAGTTTCATACACCCTTTAACCTACTTATCCTTTATAATGAGCTTTAAAAACTGTTGCTTCCAAGGTAAAATTGTCTTTAATCTTTCCACGACACTCGTAATAACGTATCTCTTTTGCAGTACTACTTAGTCCGTAAAATCTATAAACACAGTATTGGTCACCTTTTTCTTCAGATACTTCGACTTCGTTGGATGTTATTTCAAAAGGTTTATTTTTTCCGCCAGTAGTAGCTTTAACCTCTATATACTTTTCTCTGTATCCTGTTCCAAACTTTTCAAATGACAAAATATCAAATCCCAAACCATCACCCCTTGTGCAAGCAACATGTTCTATGCGATTTGCCAAATCCAACCTTCCTTCAGCAATTAGTCTTTTTCTTTCCACCTCAATTGCTAAAAGCTCACCAATATCGCCAATTTTTTTAAGATTCCTGTATCTTCTTGCATAGTTAATGTCCTTGACCACAGTTTTTCTTTCTGACCGAGTTTTCCTCTTCTTTAATTGAGGCGTTTCTACTTTAGTGATTGTTACTTTAGAAACATCTACAACAAGCGATATCTCCCTCGTAGCATACTCCACCGCATCATCAGACATTTCATTGAAATTGATAGGCAAACTAACATTTCCTATTTCGTCATCTGCGGCAGAACCAATAGCAAATGGCATATTTCTGTCGTTTACAAAACGTAAATACTGTTCAGCATAGAATATGATTCCTTGATGTTTGCCTTTAGAAAA
The DNA here is from genome assembly GCA_023663635.1 of Acetatifactor muris. Lineage (GTDB taxonomy): Bacteria > Bacillota > Clostridia > Lachnospirales > Lachnospiraceae > Acetatifactor > Acetatifactor muris_A. Next base: position 44,045 of record JAMPHD010000021.1, on the reverse strand, counting down.
AATATCCTCTAACCCAACCCCTGAAGGCCAAGTGATAGGGAGATCTTCAGAATCTATATAAGTAGCATAAAACTTTACTGTACCATCTTCACAAGTTGTTTTTATAATGAGAACAAAAAGATTATCGATTATATGAGGGTAATTTTTTTCATAGATATATTCACCACGACTATTGCGATTTGGCTCTGGAAATCCATTGCTTGTCTGCCATGCAGGATGGCGATACTTTAAGTTTTGCCTAGCTATACGATAATCTTTTCTACCAGTTCTTGGCGCAAGTTCAATGTCTGCAGCAACCGTGCTGCCGACAACTGTTGCTTGGAATGTATATCTTTTTCTTGGATAAAGAGCGCCCTCATCCCAAAATTCAGGCGTATTAAAGATGTCATCCGCCTGCGAAAACATCCCATCAAGCTCTTCTCGAGTGTAACCCGCTGCTTGTATATAGGTTTGTCCACCACCACTTATTGGTTTTTTTACCCCATACATATTGGTAAAATCCGAGTCTTGAATTTTGTGATACAATATAGCTGCAACATGTTCTGTCATTTTTCTTCCTCCATAAATTCAAAAATTTTATCATACGATATGTGTAACGCTTCCTTGAACGCCCATAGTTGTTCGATTGAAACATTATGTGTACCTGCTTCTATTTTTACCCAACACTCACGAGTAGTATTGCATCCTAATAATTGCATATATCTGGTAAGTTCGGCTACTCCGGGTCCTGCTTCTAAACGCAGCATTTTCAAGTGATATCCAAATGTTTTTGAGCCTTTTATTTTTTGCAAAACTTGCACCTCCAAAACTCACATAATCCCATTTATTTTACTATATCGCAAATAGTCCCCAAAACCGAACCGAATACGGTTCGGTTTTGGGGACTATTATGCAATTCAAGTATTAAAGCAGCAACATATATAAAAATCAAGTTGCCGCCTTATTCATTCTATTCGATTTTCATTTTCCCCAACCAAAAATTCCGCTTTCTCCGAACGGATCTCTTTCTCACGACTCTATTCTTTTTCATAGTGGATGGATAATTTCTGATTCTCTATCTGTTCGTCCTGGTTGATCTCTTTCCTTTCCGCCTTGTTTCTGTTATGGCACAGTCACTATACACACTGTTCTAATCTTTCTTTTTCATATGGCAATAAAATCTCATTTATGCTATTACGATTTTTTCTAATATACTCAACTACTCCATCTTCTGATAAATCAGCTGGAACAACTCTCTCTAATCTTCTTACCGCATTGCTTGGAATCCCAAACTCCACCAAAATAGATAGATTTTCACGTATAAAATCATTCTCTAATTGTTGTACAAAAAAACTATATGAACCAGATTTAATACTCCTTCTTTCGCATATTAGGCGTTGGATGCTATCAACAACTCTAAACGCCTTTGGTACAGTAAATTGAAACCAATGCCTATAGATATGAAATGCTGTTTCTACTGCCTCATCATAATATTTCGCTTTTCTCTCATCTGTTAGTTTCTTTACAGACTTAATTCTGCCCTTATAAATATCATTTACAATATCAATAATGTTCTTTTTTGTTCTATATATATTCAAATATCTTGCAAGTTGCTTTACCGAAAATATACCCTTTTTATCTTCAAAGGTAAACAAATTATTTTCTGCCACTTCCAAAATATAGGACATTTGCTCCCAAGTAGGCATCTGACTCCATTGAATATTTTGTAATGTATCATATGTTTTCAAATCAATAATTAATCTATTATAAACTCTAATTTGCCCGTTTACGGAAACACCATTTTGTTTAATAACTTCTAATAAATCAGTAGGAAGTGCATTAATTTGATCATATCGGCCCTTAATTTCTTGCTTTATATCTTCCCTTTTTATATTAATAAGTATTTCATTTGTCAATATCTTCGGATCTTGTTCATAAAACGGAATATCTATTACAATAGATTTTTGCGCGGGAATATGACAGAAATTAAATATTCTGCCTACATAATGCTCCATCATTCTTCCAGACCGCCCTTTAATATTACTGTAATCAAAAAAATCTATTTCATTTCCTCCCTTTTTTTCATCAAATAAGATTACATTCTTAGCACTGGTATTAACACCTTCAATTATTGTAGATGTACAAAAAATACATTTTAAGTGTCCCTCATTAAAGTATTTAATAATTGATGCTCCCATATGCTTTTGCAAAGATCCGTCATGAATTGCTACACCATATTGCAATTCCTTAGCCAAGCTCCATTCTGGCGATATGTTTTTATTTATCCATTCTATTAATGGTACTTGATCACTTTTTTCGTATCCCCTTTTTTGTAGATATTCTAAATATGTTTTTGCCATACGTCTTGCACGCGCAGGAGAAGAACAATAGATAAGTGTTTGTTCATTTTTTAGTTCGCTTAATAACTTGCATAAAATCTCTATTTTTTCTTTGTCAATTTGTTTATCGCTTTGACTCCAATCTATTAAATTACTCTTATCTATTACATTACAATCTACTAAGGAAAAATCAGACTTGTAAAATATTGCATCATATTTCTCCGCAAATCCATCTGTTATTCCATCAATATTAGGTCCTAAAAAGTAAAATCTAGGATGAAATTTATTGACTACCTTTAAAAAGGCATTATTTAAAGTATCTGCTCTATCATCCTTTCTTCTAAGACTTAATTTATAAAATTCATCTATAATGAGAAAATCTATCGGCGGCAAGGGTTCATATTCCATCACCCTTTCGGCTGTAAGCAGGAAAAGATTTCTCCTGTTTTCAGAATAGGGTTGAGAAGTTCTTACTATAATTTTATAGTCATCTGCATATTTTTTCAATTTCAATCTAGTTTCATCAAGTAACGCTAATGTTGGCTGTATGATGACAATATTCTTATATTTTTTTGAAGCAACAATTTCTTCTATGAGCAAGCTTTTCCCAAAACTTGTTGGCGCACTGGCAATTATGTTCTTTCCCGATAAAAGGTAATTAGAAATTTTCTTTTGCTCCTTATGAAGATATGTATTCTCCAGGAAATCTGATTGAAAATAACTCATTCGCACATCATCTGCAAATGACATCATCATTAAATCTACGCTGTTCTTTTGAATATATGGATAAAAACCTAGCGTTTCGATCAAATCAGACCATACTTCATATGCATTGCCATCAACTTTTTCCCAGTTATTCAATATATGTATTACTATTTTCCTTGCAGACAATTCTGTTTCCTTCGAATGTTGTAATAGAAGTTGCGTACAATATGAAACTATTCTAAAACTATCATCCAAAGAGATGCTTTTTGCTTTTTCAACTTCTAATATTATTTTTTCTGCCTTATCCATATTCCACCTCATATATTCTGCATATGCCAAAGACGTTTATGTAAATTAATGACCAGTTCATTTTTATCGTTTACCGGAAACAACATAAGTATAATATTGACTTTATTCTTTAGAGGTATTTTATTCTGCTCATCAAAATACTTTTTAAGCTCTCTAATATCTTGTTTATGGTAGATTATTGCATTAGGATCATTCATGTCAGAAAACTTCCTGTAAATATCATGTGTATATGTACATAGCATTGGTATATTAATAATATTAAGCTTATCACATAATTTATTACAATTCGTTAGGGTATCGATCCATTCTGCTCTGCCTGGTATTGAATTATTATCCAAATTTTTCCTAATTATTAGGAATTGATCATTTAAATAATCTGTATTTATGTGTTTATCCAAATCTTGTATTAATGCCATTATCCCTTTTTTACTGTCATCATAAAGTTTGCTTTCACCAAGCCATAAAATTTTTTCATTAGCAGAAATATGTACCGCATCAAATCCATGTGCAGGCACACTAACATTATCCTTAAAATAAACTTTAGAAATTAGAGGAATTGTGTGTTTGAATTCTCTCAATAATAAATGTAATAATAACTCCCCAAACTCTCCTCTTTTAGCTGTACTTGATTTCATTAATTCGTTGTATGCGGCTATATCTTTATCTACACACCACTGTTTCATTAAACGGAAATCCTGAATTTTGTAAATACAATGAGCTGCTTCCCGCAACTTATCAACGATATCATTTTGAGGAATATCGGGATCTTCATAGTGAGCAAAAACGTATTCCGGAATTGTGTTGCATATGGCTTTAGTAAACTCATCCAAACAATATCGAGGATTACCAGCATCATCAATATCCATGTCAACTAAAAATGAGTTTAAATCTTTTTCATTAACCCTTAATAAAATTACATTCTTTTTATCAAAAATCCTATCCGCCATGACCAACAGTTCCTCCGTAAAACCCAGTAATTTGACTTAATCATGAATATATCACATCTACCAAATATATTTTTGCAACTTTTGTCATATTTTATCACATTTAACTATATTTTACTATCCAAAAACAGTATAAATCTTTAAATTTGTACGAATTTTCACACCTACCATGTAACCTATTAGTTTTGCCAAATTCTCAAAGGCTTTCCTCACATTTTTCTTCCTAATATCCCGCCTCATAACATTCCCCGCAGTTTTAATATCGACACATTTAAATTCGCCCCCACAGACAAACCGCCCGGTATTGATTCCCGGACGGTTTGCAATTTACACTTCCCCCTCTACTGCTCTACCTATTTCCCTTCATCGAATCCAAGACATGGATCGCAATCTCCATTTTCAAAGAGTCTTCCAATGTCCAATTCTTCCCCATGCCAATACTTGCCCCCAAAGCTGTGCCGAACGCGGCAGCCTGATCGGTCTTTCTGTTTGGGTCAAACGCGCCGCTTACTCCTAATGCAACTCTCGCTATTCCCTCATTCTTTCCAAACAATCCCATAGTCAAATTCCTCCCTTCCTCACCACACCGAATATTCCCTTATCCCCGGTTCCGCCCTCTCCAACATTTCAAACGCCCTGTCGATCCTTCTTCTCCCATTCCGCTTTACCCTGCGCTCCGCGGCTCTGTAATATTTTCTCTGGAGACTTGTGTTTTGGGGCAGTTTTCGGTAGTCGTCCATGATCGTCACTTTGGCCCGGTCGTGGTCGATGATGTAGTCCACGATCTTTTCCAGGGATTCCGTGGCTCTCACGTCAATCTGTCTGTGAAAATCCCCGCGGATGGCTTGCTCAAAATCCATTCCCGCCCGGTAGTAATTCCGATGATACAGAAGATATTGGCCGAGTTCCTCTTTCAGAAATACCTTCCAAAATCCCACCTCCGTCCGGATGTAGAGTGTGTCCGTATCCTTCCGGTATGTAAAGGTCATGTGTTTCCGCGCTGCCCGGTCGGCAAATGCCTTCCCGTGGACATACACATCTCCCTTCAGCCCGGCACAGAACCGACATTCCCTGTAATGGTGCTTTTGCGCCTTGTTCCGGCTCATTTCCAACCGATTCTGCGGTTGTATCCTGCGCGCGTACATACATCCGCATCTGTGATAAATCCGCTGTTTTGCATTTGTTGCTCTGCTTGCCGCTACCATCATTTCCCATTCCTCCGTTTCATTGTAGTTTATAGGATCCCGTAGGGATCTTTACGGGTTTATGGTAGCATGTGGCTTGTCCAATAAAATGGTCTTATTTCAATGTATGGCCAAAAACGCCAAAAATCCGCCCGGTATTTCCGAGCGGATCGCCTTTATATATTATTTCAAGTATACTCAACAACATCGTCCCATGTTTTATTACATTTGCTATGACCATATTCTTCAACAATACCTGTCTTGGTATGTCTTATTTTAACTTCTCCATTTCCCTTATTCAATTTAAGTGTTATTGTGTTTTCCGGCTGCGTTTTTAGAATCTCTTCGATTTTACTGTCAATTCTCTTTTTGTCAGGATCATCCGTTGTAATATTGACCTTGCGAACCTTTCTTTCTCCCGAGGCATCTACCAACAAACCGTTTGATACATAAACTTCCGCAAAAAATTCCTTATCGTTGATTTCTTTGATTTTTTGGGCAAACCATTCAGCTAACTGGTCCTCACAGCAATCTGCACAGCTTTGTGAAACAGCATCCTTCTCAATATCAAACCAATAAAATTTAAAACCTTTTTGGGATTTATTATCTATTGACCAGTTTGGTACTCCCTTTTTGTATGATTCTCTCCGCCAATGGACTAACATCCTTTTTTCCAAATTCTCGTTAATTCCGACATAATAATTGCCGGAATGATTATATCTCAACACATATAATTTAAACTTATTATTTTCTTCTTTTTCCAATGAGGTGCCTTTACATCCTGTTTTCTTTCCCATTGGTTTCCCTCCCATGTGTTTCTTGTTGCAATGTGCTATTAATTATTTTTATATTATAATGCTATATTTGTCAATTATATTTTGTTTTGGGCACGGCATCCCCTCGTAAAGAATGCGAAATAATCACTCCTAATTTTATTTCTTTTATTCAACTCTTTTTCTGCTAAAAACAATCCGCCCGGTATTCCCGAGCGGATTGTTTTTATATATTATTCTCCATTTTGCATGTCGGACGAATTGGCGGTTTGAAGTACCTCTCCGCTCGCCTCATTCACAAATGTCACGGAGATATTGTCGGGCTCTGCCCCGCTGAATACCCCGTATAGTCCGCCATATGTATAAAATGCCAATACAGAGAAAGATTCATTCCATCCCAATTCCTCGGATTTTGTGGTGATCGTAAATTCCGTAAAATCCCTATTGGTCTCTATTTTGGTGAAATTCGGATAGCTTTCGGAACCGATCATTTCATCCAGGGAACTCCGAATTTGTTCCCGGTACTCCTCCAACAGGGACTCATGCTGCTCCTGAGTCATTGTGTAGGTCGCGCTTCCGTCCGCGTTCAATACGATGGATTGGAATCCCTCTTCGTCCGCAAGCTTGTCCAGATCTTCCTGTGTCTGCTCACCGATAAAGCTTGCGGGAATGTTGAGCTCCACCTGCGCCTGACCGGATCCGCAGGCTGCCAATACCAACAGGGCTGACAGTAAAAATGTGACTGCTTTCTTTTTCTTCATAACGCATCCCTCTTTCTTAAATTTTTGCGGCATATTTGTGTTGCCGATTTTAGGATAACATTTATGATGTACGATAAAGCGGTCTTATTTTATTCCTCCAACAGAAATTTTTCTCTTGACCGTTCTCTTATATCCTTAGTTGTCGGTGTGCCATATTTCCTGCCAAATTTACACAATCCGCAACCACAATGTATTTTACCCTTTGAATACTGTCCGTCATGAGGGTAATAATCCCACCCATACACAGCCTTGCTTATGCGTTTCTTCCTTTTAATTTTTTTGTTCCTCACATTTCGCAAATAAGCTCTGCCTCTCATACCGCAAAACCTCCAAACCGGATTCCAAAAACCTGAACGGTTCATGAATACAAATTATAAGTTACATACCACTTATACAGTTCATGATCACACTAATCATCATTTCTTTTTCTTCAGGCTTTGATTCCGCGATCATAATTGTCAATGCTACAAGCGTATGGTCATCAATCAGCTTATTGCCATCTACAAACAACACTCCGTTTTTATCAAGAAAATATAGAAAAACTGTTGCAGCAATTCTCTTATTTCCATCAGAAAAACTATGGTTTTTGGTTATAAAATATAGCAAATTTGCAGCTTTTTCTTCTAAGGTAGGGTAAATATCCCGACCCGCAAAGCTCTGGTATATATTACCGATGCTACCTTTGAAAGAATTATCCTTTTCATTTCCAAACAAGTCTGATGCATACGAGAGTTTCATGCTGTCAATGATTTGTCTGCATTCTTCATAGGAGAGCACATATATCGCACGGTTTCCGTCAGGGCGTTTCATCGTTTGATGATCATAGTCATCCAATAACTCCAATGCAAGACTATATTTTTCTATTACGGAAAGCACTTGTTTTGCATCAAGATTGTTTTCAGTACGTTTCATAATCCGTATTACCTCGCCAAGTTGATCAATGCGATTATAATTTACGGAGTAACCTCGAATTATGTACTGTTTTAATATGGAATTAGCCCATTTTCTGAACTGTACGCCGCGATTTGATTTTACGCGATAGCCTACGGAAATTATCATATCAAGATTATAGTGTTCAATCTGATACGTTTTTCCATCCTTGGCAGTTGTCGCAAATTTTGCGACAACTGAATGATCCAATTCTTCTTTTAGCGCATTATTAACATGTTTTCCAATCGTTTTCACATCTCTGTCAAATAATTCAGCCATTTGTTGTCTTGTGAGCCACACGGTTTCCTGCTGTGGAGAAACAGTAACCTCCAATACTAATTCCCCGTTTTCAAACAAAATGATTTCGTTTTTCACACTGCTCATTATAAAATTCCTTTCAAAGATCATGCTCCTCAAAATGCGCCTGTCCCAGAGCAACATCGCGGGCAATTTGTTCCAGATGGCGCATATTGCTTTCAAAATAGAAGGAATCCACGCTCACATCAAAGGGAATACGTTTTTCACGGCTCACCTTTTTGGCAAAAATGGTAAATGCGGTTGTCATTGACATACCCAACTCTGAACATGTCTGTTCCATGCTTTTCTTTAAATCTGCATCCATACGAAAATTTACGTTTACTGCCTGTGCCATACGCAACGCCTCCTTTACTATAACTCATTATATGCAAAAGTAACGCAAAAATCAATCATTTTCATTACGTCATCATTACAACCTTGAAAATGCTTATATCCGCTTTCATCCCTCCGCATATTTCCCCCTCAATCTGCCCATCCTACCCATATATCATCAATTCTGAAAGGACGATCATGCGTAAAATCATTCCTTTAAATCACAACTGGCAATTCACCAAGACTCCCCATGCGGATCTCGCCGGGGAGGGCGCGCGGTGGCAATCCGTCTCCCTGCCCCACACTTGGAACGCGGCGGACGGGGCGGAGGGCGGCTCATATTATAGAGGCGAATGCTGCTACAGGACGCGGCTGAACCCCGCGGCTCTGCTCGCGGGCACACCGTGGGCCGGATGGGAGCGAACGGATGAGGAGGGCGCGGCTCCCGGCTCTCTCCTTTTCTTTCACGCCTTCCTGCGCGTTCACGCTCTGGCGCTGCGGGGAAATGTATATGTAAACGGTGAGGAATCCGGCTCCCATGAGGGCGGTTATTCCGCTTTTACCGTGGACATCACGCGGCAGTTTCGGGAGGCTTTGGCGGAGGATGCCGAACTGACTTTGATCATCTCCGCGGACAATAGTATACACAGTCACCTGTATCCGCAGACGGCGGATTTTACCTGCTATGGCGGGCTGTATCGCGGGGTGGAGCTGTTACTTTTACCTGAGGTGCATTTTGACGCAAGTTACCACGGGGCCGGGGGCTTGGCTGTCACCTGCGAGCTGCCGGAGTCGCCCGACTATGCCCTGCTGCATCTGAACTCTTGGGTCAACACGGACGCCGCGGACTATGCCGTCCGCTATCAGGTGGTGGACCGGGACGGGGGCATCGCCGCCGAGTGTTGGAGGCCCGCGGCGGCTCCCAAAGCGGATATCCTGCTGCCGGCTCCCCATCTGTGGCAGGGCGTGGACGATCCCTATCTCTATCGGCTCACCGCCACTTTGGTTTACCGCAATGAACAGGTGGATCATGTGTCCTCCACCTTCGGCATACGGGAGTTTTATGTGGATGCGGAAAAGGGATTTTTCCTAAACGGCAAGTCCATGATGCTCAGGGGCGTGTCCAGGCATCAGGATTGGCTCGGGGAGGGGTATGCCCTGACGAGGGAACAGCATTTCAGAGACGCCAAGCTGATCGCGGAGATGGGGGCCAACACGGTGCGCGCCGGCCGGTATCAGCACAGTGAGGATTTCTATGACGCCTGTGACGAGTTGGGATTCATCGTCTGGGCGGAGATTCCCTATATGGGCCGGCAGAGCGATGACAGGGCCGCCTTTGACAATGTCTGCGAACAGATGAAGGATCTGATCTGTCAAAATTATAATCATCCCTCCATCTGTTTCCTGGGGCTGTCCGACAAGATCACCCTCGGCGGGGAGAATGCCGATATAGAGCGGGATCACCGCGCTTTGCATCAACTGGTGAAGGAGTTGGATCCGAGCCGACTCACCGCCATGGCTCACACAGGTATGCTGCCCGTCGATTCACCGCTCCACGGGATCGCGGATGTGGAGGGATACGATTATTCTTTGGGCCCGTGCGGGGACAGATTCGATTATATAGAGAACCGGTTGGATGAATTTCACGAGTTGCATCCGGACATCTGTCTGTCCCTGTCGGGATACGGCGCGGAGGGGTTTCTGAACCGCTCTTTCGGCGCAAAAGGCGTTCCGAGCGGCTCCTTTGGCGCGGCGGGCGTTTCGAGCGGTTGTTTCGACATGTCCGGATGCGGTGATCTCTCGGAGGAACGACAGGCACAGTACCACGAACACATGGTGGGAATGCTGATGGAGCGTCCCTATCTCTGGAGCGCCTATGTGGAAAATATGTTTGACTACGGATGCGGGGAGGGCTGCGACGGATCCGGGCGCAACTGCAGCGGACTGGTGACCATGGACCGTCAGATTCCCAAGGACGCGTTCTATATCTACAAGGCCTATTGGAGCAAAGAGCCCTTCGTGCGGATCTGCGGCAGACGCTGCGCGGAGCGCGCCGCGGACAGCACGGATATCAAGGTGTATTCCAATCAGCCGCAGGTGAGTCTGTATGTAAACGGGGAGCTCTTCTCCACCCAAGTGGGCAGCCGCATCTTTGTGTTTGAGGATGTGCCTCTGGAGGAGGGGTTCACCTATATCACCGCCACCGCCTCGGACTGCAGCGATACCATTACTCTGGAGCAGGTGGAGGAAGAGCCCTCAGCCGGCGCCGGACCTTCCGCATCCGGAGCCGCACCCTTTGCCGGCGGCGCAGCCCCTTTCGCGGAGGACGGCACACCCACCGCGGCCAACTGGTTCGCCGCGATCGAGACGGTGGCCAGTGACGCCCCCGTGGAGTTCTCCGAGACACATTTCTCCGTCTGTGACACTCTGGGAGATCTTTTGGCCCATGAGGAGACCTGTCGCGTACTCACGGGGGCCATCCCGGCCATGAGCGGCATACCTTTCAACCGTTTCATGCTCACCATGATGCGGGACAAGACCTTTGTGGAACTGGCAGAGACGTTCGCCGCCATGGGCGGCTCTCCCTCATCGGGCATCGGCGTCTCCGGAAACGGGAGCACGGTCCCGAAGGCCGGGCCTCCTGCCAACGCCCTGCAGATCGTCAACGCGGAACTGAACAAGATCCGTAAAAATCCTTAGCTTTCCGGACAATACCAGGCATTCGTGGGCGATCAGGGGAAAGGAGGCCAGTCCCGCCAGCATCAGCCACTCCCCCGCCGAGAGTCGGGCCGTTCCGAAGGCCTGCACCAGAAACGGCACTCTCGTCACGGCGAGCTGCAGGATAAGGCCCGTGACGGCGGCCGCCGGCATCAGCTTATTGTCCCTGTGGTTCATGCGAAACACCGAGCGGTTCACGTCCCGCATTCCCACCGCGTGGAAGAGTTGGGACATGCCGAGCACCGTGAAAGCATAGGTCTGGGATCTTGTCAGGATCCCACCGTTCTCCAACATCTCCCGGATGCCCGGGAGGCTGACGGAGCGACCCATGGCATGAAGGGTGGCGCAGGGCAGCATCAGGAATGCCAACAGACTGATGGCCGCGATCAAGATGCCGTAGAAACAGGTACAGGCCAGTCCTCCCCGGGCGAACAGACTCTCCCCGGGCTTTCTGGGATTGTGCTCCATCATGCTCCTGCCGTCATTTTGGTCGATGCCCAGAGCCAACGCCGGCAGGGAGTCCGTGATGAGATTCACCCATAGGATGTGGGCGGATTTTAGTGGCGATGCCATGCCAAGCAGCACTGCCGTGAACATGGTGAGGATCTCCCCCATATTCGAGGAGAGCAGGAAGATCACGGATTTGCGGATATTTTCATAGACGCCCCGGCCCTCCTCGATGGCTTTTTCTATGGTGGCGAAATTGTCATCCGTCAGGATCATGTCCGAGGCCTGTCTGGCCACATCCGTTCCGTTCCTGCCCATGGCGATGCCGATGTCCGCGCGTTTTAAGGAGGGCGCGTCGTTCACCCCGTCCCCCGTCATGGCCACGATCTCTCCGGATTCCTGAAACCCTTTCACGATGCGCACTTTCTGGGCGGGGGAAACTCTGGCGAACACGGTGATGTCCCTCTCCCGCAGTCTCTCTGTCAATTCCTCGTCATCCAAGCGCTGCAGGGCGGCTCCCGTCATGCACTGCTCCGGGCTGTGGGCGATCCCCAGCCGGTCCGCAATGGCGAGGGCCGTGTCCGCGTGGTCCCCGGTGATCATCACCGTCTTCACCCCCGCCCTGCGGAAGGTCTCCACCGCCTCCACCGCCTCGGGGCGCACCGGATCCCGCATTCCCACCAGTCCGAGAAAGGTAAGCCTCTCCTCCGCGGGCTCCTTCGCCCCTCTGCACATGGCCACGGCCAGAACCCGCAGAGCCTCCCCCGACATCGTCTCCACGGCCTGCTCCACGCCGCGCCTGTACGCGGGAGTCAAAGGCGCCTCCCCCCGCCCGGTCCAAATGCGGGTACATCTGCCAAGGACCACGTCCGGAGCCCCCTTGGTATAGCTCACGGTTCGACCCTGGATGTTCCTGTGAAGGGTGGTCATCATCTTCCGATCCGAGTCGAAGGCGATCTCTCCGATCCGCGGCATCCGCAATTCCAACTCCGTTTTGTCAAAACCGTGTATCGCGCTGCAGTCCAACAGCGCAAGCTCCGTGGGATCCCCCAGTCTGCCCTCCGCCTCCGCGTCATTGCACAGCGTCATGCCCGTCAGCAGATCCTCGGACGGCTCTCCGCTTTCGGACCGGCCGCCGCTCCCGACCGACTCCCCGCCCTCGGACCAGCCGCCTTCAGCCTGTTCCCCGCCCACGGGTCGCAGTCCCTTATCCGCCTCAAAACACTGCTCCACGGTCATGCGGTTTAGGGTGAGCGTGCCGGTCTTGTCCGAGCAGACCACGCTCACCGCCCCCAAAGTCTCTACGGAGGGGAGTTTGCGGATGATGGTGTTGGCCTTGACCATCCTCGTCACGGACAGGGCCAGACAGATGGTGACCACCGCCGGCAGCCCCTCGGGCACCGCCGCCACCGCCAGAGAGATGGCCACCAGGAGCATCTCCATGATATTCCTGTGCTGACACATGGCCAGCACGAAGAGAATGCCGCATAATAAAAGCGACGCGATGCTCAGCACCTTGCCCAGATCCCCCAACCTTTTTTGCAGCGGGGTCAGTTCCTCCCCCGTCTCCGAGATCATGGAGGCGATCCGCCCGATCTCGGTCTGCATACCCGTGGCGGTCACGATGCCCTCTCCCCGGCCGCCGGTCACAATGGTGCTCATAAAGGCCATGTGACGCCTGTCCCCCAGAGGGATGTCCTCCTCATCCGCCGTGTGATCCACACGCTCCGGATGTCTGACAAAGTCCTCGTCCGCCCGCTTTTCCACCGGCAGATTCTCCCCCGTCAGAGCCGACTCCTCGATCGTGAGCCCGATCCCCCCGGTCAGCCTTAAGTCCGCCGGGACCTGACAGCCCGCCTCCAGACACACCAGATCTCCCACCACCAGACGGGAGGCGGCGATCTCCTTGCGGATGCCGTCCCGCACCACCACCGCGTGGGGGCTTGAGAGTTTCTTCAAAGCCTCCAAAGCCCTGCGGGCCTTGCCCTCCTGCGCCATCCCCACAAAGGCGTTCACAAAGACCACCACACAGATGATCGCCGCGTCCGCCAATTCCCTCAGCACAAAGGAGATGCCCGCCGCCGCCAAAAGCACATAGATCAGCGGGTCATTGAGCTGCGCCAGAAAATTTTCCACCGCGGTCTTCTCCCAGGGGGACTGCAGCTCATTTTTGCCCTCCTTTAACAATTTTTCAGCCGCTTCCTCCTCGGTCAGGCCGTTTCGCATCGCGTCATATATCCGTCTGTCCATCTTCGTCCATCCTCCCGCGGACCCGCGCGTTCACAGTGTCGGATCCTTCCATAGACATCATATGCCCGGACGCGGACAAGTATGATACATAACCTTTACATAACATTTAATGGCAATTTTGAAATATATGTAGAAAATTTTTCAATTATGTGTTAAAATTTTAGTGAGATTTTATAAGAGCGTGTATAGACAACTTAGGAGGTGGCATTATGTTTGGTAAAAAAGCTACGCAAGCTGCACCCGCTGCAGACAATGTACTGTTAATGGAATGGATGGACAAAGCTATCGCCGGAGACTATGCACCGATTGATACAGGTCTGTTTCAGGATCCTGCCCTCGCCGAGAAATACAATCAGGTTCTGGGCTGTTTTGTACAACTGAACAACAATTTCGTCATGAGACTCAACGACTCCATGACCCTCATCGGCGACAGCGGCTGCGTGAAGGACATGATCGAGCAGTTGAACTCACAGACCGAATCCATCAACAATATGCAGGGATCCAGTCAGGAACTGGGCACCTCCATTCAAAATATTCAGGACGCGGTATACACGATTCAGGAGAAGACTCACAATGTCATGGAGGACGCGAACTCCTGCGTGGAGGACATGAATTCCAGTATCCGGACCGTGGACGCGTCGGTGACCGGCGTACTGCAGATCAATGAGCAGATCGCCGATTTCCAGGCGAAAGCCGCCAAGATTAACGAGATCATCGATATCGTCAAGAAGGTTGCCAGCAAGAGCGGCCTGTTGGCGCTGAACGCCTCCATCGAGGCCGCCCGCGCGGGTGAGGCCGGCAAGGGCTTTGCCGTGGTGGCTAATCAGGTGAAGGAACTCTCCGCCAACACCACCCAGTCGGCGGAGGACGCCATGGTCTATGTGCAGGAACTGTTGGACGGTATCTCCCATCTGGCGGAGTCCATCAAGGCTACGGCTGCGCAGTTGACCACGGGCAATGCCAATATCCATCACTCTCTGGAGAGTCTGGAGCATATGAGCGAGAGCATGAAACTGGTCAGCTCCGAGATCGACCATATCTACGGGGAGATCAATACCCAGTCCACCCTCACCGAGTCCTTTGTGGGCTCCATCAAAGCCATCGCCGGCAGCTACGAGGATCTCTCCAAGGGCTGTGTGAGCACGGGCGCTCATATGTATAAGATTTCCCGACTGATCGACAACCTGCGCTCCGATGTGGCCAGACGCCGCGCAAGGCTCTACACGCAGGATTGGCTCACGGTATATGAGATCGACCACCTGATCTTCACCTGGCGTCTCTACAACAATCTGGCGGATTTCGAGCATCTGAAATTGGAACAGCTCAACAATCCCAAGGGCTGCAAATTCGGCAAATGGGTGGCCGCCCAGACGGATTCCCGCATCACGGGATCCACTGCTTTCAAACAGGCCATCAAGTACCACGAAGAAGTACATGCCCATGCGGTGAATTCCTGGCATGCCAAGGAGGACGGCAACAGACAGGAAGCTTTCCGCTATTTCCAGTTGGCCTACGAGGCATATCCCAAGTTTGTCAATGCCCTGAAGGATCTCAAAAAAGTGATCGCCTCCACCGGAGATACCAAGTTCTCCAAGATCGAGGCGATCTAAAAAGAAAAATTTATCAGACTAAGATTCCCGCAACAGCAGGCGGGTGTATTCCTCTTGGGGAGAACGGAAGACTTCCTCCGTTCTCCCCTGTTCTATGATGCGCCCGTCCTTCATGACCATGATGCGGTCGCTCATCTGATACACCACATTGATATCATGGGAGATGAACAGATACGCCACTCCCATCTCCTCCTGCAGTCTGCGCATCAACTCCATGATCTGCGCCTGCAGGGTCACATCCAGAGCTGATACCGGCTCGTCCGCGATCACCAGTCCCGGCTTGGTGATCAGAGCCTGACCGATGCTGATCCGCTGTCTCTGTCCCCCGGAGAGTTGGGACGGTCTGCGCTGCAGATATCTCTCGTCCAATCCCACCTTATAGAGCATATCCCGGACCGCCGTGCGCATATCCGCCTCGGACAGACGCCTCGCCGGATCCAATCGCCCCGCCGCCCGCAGCGGCTCCTGTAAGAGCCACTCCACCGTCTTGCAGGGATTGAGACTGCCGTAGGGATCCTGAAAGATCATCTGCGGTCTCGTGGAAAAATGCTCCACCTGCCCCTCTATGTTCCGATTCATGCCCAATATCGCCTTGGAAAGAGAACTCTTGCCGCAGCCGCTCTCTCCCACCAGTCCCAACGTCTCCCCCCGGTACAGCGCGAAATCCGCGCCGGAAACCACACAGCGCCGTTTCCTCTGCCCGAAAAGGCTGTTGGAACCCTCTTTGTAATAGACATTTAAGTCATGCACCCGCAACACGGGCTGTATGTCGGCCCTGCTCTCTCTCTCTGCGCCGTTTCCGTTCTCCGCGCCGGCACCGTTTCCGCGTTCCGCATCGCTCCCGCTCTCTGCGACGGCCCTGCTCCCGCGCTTGGGTTTCATGCGGGAGGGCACCGCTTGAACCAGTCTGCGGGTGTATTCCTCCGCCGGATGTTCCAAAATCTCCCGCGCGGGGCCACACTCCACCACCCGCCCGTCCTTCATCACCGCGATCCGGCTGCAGATGCGCCCGGCCAGATTCAGGTCGTGGGTGATAAAGAGCATGGCGTTGTTTTCCCTCTTGTTGATCTCCCGCAGCAGGGTGATGATCTGATTTTGAATGGTCACATCCAACGCCGTGGTGGGCTCATCCGCCACGATCAGATCCGGGTGCAGGATCACCGCCATGGCGATCATCACCCGCTGTCTCATGCCCCCGGAGAGCTGATGGGGATAGCAGTGATATAGTTGCTCTGCGTCCTTTAAGCCCACGGAGACCAAACTTTCCAACACGCGTTCTCTCCGCTCCTCCCGCCCGAGGTCGGTGTGCAGCTGCAGCATCTCCTCCACCTGCGCGCCCACCTTCTTGGTGGGATTCAGGGATGTCATGGGCTCCTGAAAGACCATGGACATCCTATCCCCCTGAAAGCTGCGGTACAATGCCTTATCCCGGGGCTTGCCCGCCTCCGTCAGCACGGTGCCGTCAAAGACAACGCGCCCTGAGGTCACGCATCCGCTCTCGGCCAAAAGTCCCATCAAAGTCAGCGCCGTCACGGACTTGCCGGACCCGGATTCCCCCACCACGCCGAGGATCTCTCCCCTGCCAATCTCCAGATTCACATTGCGCACGGCCTCGGTGGCTCCAAAGGACACGGACAGATTTTCGATCTGAATCCCGGTTTGCGTCAGTTTTTTACTCTTCATCCGACACCTCCCGGGCACGCTGCGTTATGCTCTCATTCTGCGCTATACTCCCATCCTGTCGGATGTCCCCGTTTCGACGAATGCCCTCGCCCAGAAACGAAAAGCCCAACACGATCCACACAATGGTGAGCCCGGGCGCAAGGGCATACCAGGGCGCTTTCATCAGATAACCCTGCGCGTCCGAGAGCATCTCCCCCAGACTGGCATCCGGGGGTCTGACTCCGATGCCCAGATAGCTCATGCCGGACTCCGCCAATATGCCGTTGTTGAACCCGATCATCACCGACACCCAAAACGTGGAGAGGATATTGGGCAAAATGTGTACAAACAGGATCCGCAGTCTGCCCACGCCCATCAGCCTGGCTCTGCTGATATAATCCATGTCCCGCAGCCTGATAAACTCGCTGCGCACGATGCGCACAAAACTCGGGGTGAACACGATCCCCAGAGACAGTATCAGATTCTGCTTGCCGCTGCCCAGAATGCTGATCATCACCAAGGCCAACAAGATACTGGGAAAACCGTTGACCGCGTCGGTAAAACGCATGACGATCTCATCCGCGATCCCGCCGAAATATCCGGTCAGCGCCCCGATCAGTATCCCCATCCCTCCGGAGATCAGCACCACCAGACTGCTGATAAAGATGGTGGTGCCGGCTCCCTGCATCACGCGGGAGAAGATATCCCGCCCGAAATTGTCCGTGCCGAACAGATGTCGCAGGGAGGGCGCCTGAAAGCGCTCCGCCGCCGACATGGCCGTGGTGCTGTAGGGCGTCCAAAAAATCCCCACAACGGCGGGGAGCACCGCCGTCACCATCATAAAAAGCCCTACCCAAAGGTAAGGATTGCGCGGTCTTTTCTGCAGTTGTGCGAGCCTTTTCTCCTGCGCCATTTTAAACGTCTTCCTGTCTGCAATTCGTTTCTGTTGCCGGCTTATTATTTTCGGCAGCCGGCACTCTGCCATCATCGTCTGTTGTCGGCTTATTATTGCCGGCAGCCGTGTTACTACTGTCGGCAGCCGTATTACTATTTACGGCTTATTCGCGGGTCGATCATCCGGTAGAGGATGTCCACCAGAAAGTAGACCACGATCACCACCGCCGTGATATACAGCACCAGAATCTCCACCACCGGGAGATCTCTCGTGGAGATGGAACTGATCAGCAGCCTTCCCACCCCGGGAAGTCCGAACACCTGCTCCACAACGATACTGCCGGCCACGATCTCGGCCACGATCATGCCTAAGAATGTCACCACCGGCATCAATGCGTTGCGCAGCACATGCCCGTACATCACCCTGCGCTCCGAACAGCCCTTGCTGCGGGCCGTGCGCACATAGTCCGATCCCATCTCCGTGAGCATGGAGTTGCGCAAAAACCGGGCCGTCATGGCGATCTTGGGGATAGCCACGGACATTGCGGGAAAGAAGAGATATCCCAAAAATTGGGGGAAATTGTCCTCATAGCTGACATAGCCTCCAGGCGTAAAGCAACGCAACACCATGCCGAAGAGATACGTCACGAGAATGCCCAGAAAAAAGGAGGGCACCGCCATGGTCGTCTGGGTCAGCACGCTTAAGGCGGCGTCCAATGCCCGACTGCGGCTCCCTGCCCAGAGCACGCCCAAAGGTATCGCCACCAACACGATCAACAGCACGGAGAGCGCCGCGAGCCACAGCGTCACGGGCAGCTTATCCCCGATGAGCTCCGCCACGGGCATCATCTCATTCATGGACTTGGAATAGCGATAGCTGCGTCCCAAATCTCCCCGCAGCACTCCGCCCATCCATCTCACATACCGCACCGCGGGCGGGTCGTTCAGTCCCAGTTCCTCCCGCAGCTGCGCCTCCCGCTCAGGGGTGGCCTCCGTGCCCAGAATGGAGCGCACCACATCCCCGGGGATGATCTGAAAGGCGAGAAAGGCGGCCACGGACACCAGGAACAATGTCATAATGAGAGTGATGATTTTCTTACCCAGGTATCTCATGTCCGCCTTCTCCTTTCCGATTTACTTTTTCTTGGTCTCTCAACCTTTTCCGGTCTTTGCCCGGCCTTATGGCCTGATCCGGTCGATCTTACTCAGTGTAATATACCACGCTCATATCCTGCACATACACGGGATAGAAAGTGTAGCCGGAAATCCCGGGGTTCACGGCCACCGTGATGGGCGGTACCGACAGAAACGCCGTCCCCGCGTCCTCCGTCAACATATCCTGCAGTTCCTTGTAATAATCCGCCTTCTCGGCCAGATCCAGGCTTGCCGCCGCCTTCACATAGGTCTCGTCATACCCGGCGTTCCCATAGTTGATGAAGTTCTTGGAGGACTCCGTCTGGAACCGGTTCAGCAGATAGCCCGGCGTCTGATCGCAGGTGATGCCGCTGATGGTGGCCTGATACTGACGGCCGTTGTACACTTCCTCCAGCCAGGTGCCCCACTCCACGGGGGCGATCACCGCGCGGATACCGGCCGCCTCAAGCTGCTGCGCCACGACTTCCGCCGTCTGCATATGCACCTCATAGTTGGAGGGCACCTTGATCTCCAGATCGATGCCGTCCGGATAACCCGCGTCCGCCAAAAGCTCTTTGGCTTTCTCTATGTTGGCCCCAGTGCCGTAGACATCGTTTAAATCCACATAGAAATCCTGTAGCGTGGGCAGCATGGCCGAGCTGATGATGGCGCCGTTGCCGCCAAACACAAACTCGTTCACGGAATCCTTGTCGAGGGCATAACAGATGGCCTGTCGCACCCGCGCGTCGCTCAAGGTCTCGTCGGCATTGTTCAAAAACAGTGCCTGCACCACATTGGACGGCGCCGCCAACACTTGGAAGTCGCCCGCCAGCTCCGCAGCCTGGGAATCCGTCAGATAGGGATAAATGTCGATGGAACCACCCTGCATGTTCATGAGCGCCGTGTCCGGACTGTTCACGATCCTGAAGTTGACCTCGTCCAGATAGGGCAGCCCCTCCTGCCAGTAATCCGCATTCTTGGCCAGTACCACGCCCTCCTGCGGCTTGTAGGACACAAAAGAAAACGGCCCCGTACCGATTGGCTGTGCCTGCTCGTCCTCGCCGCTGCCCGCGGGAATGATAGCCGCCGTGAAACTGTAGATCAGTTCCAAATTCGCACTGCCCACCGATACCTGAACCGTTTTTTCGTCCAAAATATCTACGCTCTGAATACCGCCCCTGTCAACGCTCAATGTCGAGATCAGCGCCGTGCCGTCCAAGATTCCCGATACGCGCTCCAGAGAATATTTTACATCCTCCGCAGTCACCTCGTTCCCGTTGTGAAACCGGACACCCTCTCTCAGGGTGAAGGTATACACGAGACCATCCTCGGAAATGCTGTAGTCGGAGGCCACCGCATTCATCAGATTGCCGTTGGGGTCTGGCTTCAAAAGCCCCTCAAAAATGTTGAAAAGTATTTCTTTAGTTCCTGCCGCAGTTGCTTTGTGTGGGTCAAGACTATCAATATCCTGCTGTATTCCTACAACAACGGAACCTCCATAGACAGGCTCCGCGCCGGATACATTGGTCGAGGACTTATCCTCCGAAGACTCTCCTGTACCGTCCGAGCATCCGCCCAGTACGGTCACGATCAGAAGTGCCACCATGAAGTAAACGCTGATTCGTCTTTTCATAACTTTCGCTTCTCCTCTTCGTCAAACAGACCTCTCATTATTCTATTGTCACCCTCATTGTACCATATCAAACCGCAAATGCAAGTTTTTTTATTCCGCTATGGCATTTCCCGTATAGAGCTGATAATACCGTCCTTTCTCCTCCAACAGCTCCTCGTGGGTGCCGCGCTCGATGATGCGCCCCTGCTCAAGCACCATGATGCAGTCGCTGTTGCGCACCGTGGAAAGCCTGTGGGCGATGACGAAAGTGGTCCTCCCGCTCATGAGCTTATCCATGCCGTCCTGCACGATCTTCTCCGTGCGGGTGTCGATGGAGCTGGTGGCCTCATCCAGGATCAGCACCGGCGGATCCGCCACGGCGGCTCTCGCGATGGCCAAGAGCTGTCTCTGCCCCTGGCTCAGATTGGCCCCGTCCCCGGTGAGCACCGTGTTGTACCCGTCCGGGAGCTGACGGATGAATCCGTCTGCGTTGGCCAGTTTGGCGGCGGCGATCACCTCCGCGTCCGTGGCGTCCAATTTGCCGAAACGGATATTTTCCATCACCGTGTCCGTGAACAGATGGGTATCCTGCAGCACGATCCCCAGAGAGCGGCGCAGATCCGCCTTTTTGATCTTATTGACATTGATGCCGTCATACCGAATCTTGCCGTCCTGTATATCATAAAAACGGTTGATCAGATTGGTGATGGTGGTCTTGCCGGCGCCGGTGGATCCCACAAACGCGATCTTCTGTCCGGGCTGCGCGTACATGCGGATATCATGCAGCACCATCTTCTCGTCCGTGTAGCCGAAGTCCACGCCGTCGAACACCACATCGCCCTGAAGTTCCACATAGTCCACGGAGCCGTCCGCCTGATGAGTGTGTTTCCACGCCCACATGCCGGTGCGCTCGGCGCACTCCACAAGCTTTCCGTCCTCTTTTCTCACGCGCACTAAAGTCACATAGCCCTGATCCGTCTCCTCCTCCTCATCCAACAGGTCAAACACTCTCTTGCCGCCGGCGAGGGCCATGACGATGCTGTTGAGCTGCTGACTCACCTGATTGATGGGCATGTTAAAGCTCTTGTTGAAGGTGAGGAAACTCACCAGACCGCCCAGGGTGAAACCGCCGATCCCGTTCAGCGCCAGCACGCTGCCCGCACAGGCCACCACCACATAGCTCAGATTTCCCAACTGCGCGTTGATGGGGCCCATCAGATTGGCGAATTTGTTGGCGTTGTAGGAACAGTCGAACAGAGCGTCATTCAATTCCCTGAACTCTTCTTTGCTCTTCTCCTCATGGCAGAAGACCTTGACCACCTTCTGTCCCGCCATGCGCTCCTCTATGAAACCGTTGATCTTGCCCAACGCCTCCTGCTGCACTCTGAAATATTTGCCGCTGCGTCCCACCACATTTTTGGTGGTGAACATCATGATCCCCACCATCACCAGAGTCAGCACGGTCAGAGGAATATTCAGGCTGATCATGCTCGCGAACACGCTGACCACCGTGATCACACTGTTGATCATCTGCGGGATGCTCTGGCTGATCATCTGCCGCAGGGTATCGATGTCGTTGGTGTACACCGACATGATATCCCCGTGGGTATGAGTGTCAAAATATTTGATGGGCAGCTTGGACATATGGGCAAACATATCATCCCTGAGATGTTTCATGGTGCCCTGCGTCACCACCAGCATGAGCCGTGCCTGCGTGTAGGCACAGACGGCGCCCAACAGGTAAAAGACCGCCACCCTCCCCATGGCCGCGAGCAGCGGGCCGAAATCCGGCTGCGGCTGCGTCAGCAGGGGCTTGATATAGTCGTCGATCAAAGTCTTTAAGAATAAGGTACCCTGCACATTGGCCAACACACTGCCCGCAATACAGAACAGCACGATCAGACACTGAATGCCGTATTTTTGGAACACATAGCCCAGAATGCGCCGAAACACCTTTCCGGGATTTTCGATTTTGGGACGCACGCCCATGGGAGCACGTCTTCCGGGGCCGAACGCCGGTCCCCTTGCGCCTCTTTGTTCAGCCATCAGAGTTCCCCTCCCTTCTCGTCAAAATCACCGCTGCCGCCGGTCTGTGCTTCGTACACCTCGCGGTAGATCTCATTGCCCGCGAGCAGCTCCTCGTGGGTGCCCACCGCGTTCACCCGGCCGCCCTCCATCACGATGATATGGTCCGCGTCCTGAATACTCGAGACCCTCTGCGCGATGATGATCTTGGTGGTGCCGGGGATCTCCGTGGCAAAAGCCTTGCGGATCCGTGCATCCGTCGCGGTGTCCACCGCGCTGGTGCTGTCGTCCAAGATCAACACTTTCGGTTTCTTCAAGAGGGCTCTGGCAATGCACAGCCGCTGTTTCTGACCACCGGACACATTGCTGCCCCCCTGCTCGATATAGGTATTATACCCTTCCGGCATACGCTCGATGAACTCATCGGCGCAGGCCAGACGGCAGGCCCTCCTACATTCCTCCTCCGTGGCGTTCTCATCGCCCCAGCGGAGATTTTCCAGGATCGTGCCCGAAAACAGCACATTTTTCTGCAGCACCACGGACACCTGATTGCGCAGGGTCTCCATATCGTACTCCCGCACATCCCGTCCGCCCACGTATACAGTCCCCTCGGACACGTCATAGAGACGGCTGATCAGATTCACCAGACTGGTCTTGGAACTTCCCGTACCGCCCAGAATGCCGATGGTCTCTCCGGCCGCGATATTCAGATTGATATGATCCAGAACGGGGCTCTCGCTGTTAGCGTTATAGCGGAAAGTCACGTCCTCGAAACGGATGCTGCCATCCGGAACCTCATATACGGGATCCTCCGGATTGCACAGATCCGCCTTCTCGTCCAACACCTCGCAGATACGTCTGGCGCTGGCCACGCTCATGGTGATCATGACAAATACCATGGAGAGCATCATCAGATTCATCAGAATATTCATGCAATAACTCAGCAGACTGGTGAGTTCTCCGGTGCTCAGGGAGCCGCCCACGATCATCTTGGCCCCGATCCAACTGATCAGCAGGATACAGGAGTACACCGTCATCTGCATCAGCGGGGAGTTGAAGGCCAGCACCTTCTCCGCCTTCACGAACATATTGTAGATATTGCCGCTGGCCTTGTGGAACTTGTCGATCTCATAGTCCTCGCGCACGAACGCCTTCACCACGCGCTGCGCCGTCACGTTCTCCTGCACACTGGCGTTCAGATCGTCATATTTCTTGAACACTTGGGTAAAGTATCGCATGGCAAAGCGCACGATCACCGCCAGACAGCACGCCAGGATCACCACGGCTATCAGGTAGATGCTCGCCACCCTCGCGTTGATGAAGAAAGCCATCGCCATGGCGCAGATCAGACTGATGGGCGCGCGCACACACATGCGCAGGATCATCTGATAAGCGTTCTGGATATTGGTCACATCCGTGGTCAGTCTCGTCACCAGTCCCGCAGTGGAAAATTTGTCTATGTTGGAAAAAGAAAATGTCTGGATATTGGTGTACATGGCCTCCCTCAGATTCCTTCCGAATCCCGTGGAGGCTCGGGCGCCATGAGTCCCTCCCATGATGCCGGCCCACAGGCCCACCGCGGCCAACACCAACATCAGGGCGCCCACCTTGAAGATATAGGGCTGATTGCCCATCTCCACGCCATTGTCGATCATGGATGCCATGAGAAAGGGGATCAGCGTCTCCATCAGCACTTCCAACACCATAAAGATCGGCGTCAGAAAAGAGTCCCGCTTAAACTCCTTCACCTGTTTTAACAATGTCTTGATCATCCTGTGTCATCACTCCTTGCCATTCATAATATGCCTTTTGATACACAAAAAAGGGATATGATATCAGTCAAACTACTCCTCATTTCTGAGCGACTTGTCGCGAAGAGGCGACGAGAAATTCGCAAAGGCGATCTCTCGTCTGCCATCAAGGCTATTTGTTTTGCTCAGAAACAAATAGGCGATTGAAAAATAAGCTATCAAGCTTATTTTTCAATCTACTTTCCATCATATCCCAATAAAATTTATAAATCAATAAAAGAAGTATAAAATCTTATGACATCTCGAAAAACTCCTTTTCACCAAAATCCAAGACTCTGACGTAAAAGGAAAACTTTTGCTGTTTTGCTTGCGTTTGCAAGCAAACATGGGTATACTATAAAAAAGGAGTGTGATCTTTATGGCAAATACAACTGCGGTTTATGCAAGAATAGATTCCGAATTAAAGACAAATGCTGAAAGTATTCTGAAACAGCTTGGGATTTCTCCATCCGGCGCCATTCAAATGCTTTACAGTCAAATCGTACTAACGAGGGGACTTCCTCTTGATTTGCATTTATCATCGGCAAAACCTACAGCTATCGGTGGCATGAGCCGCACTGAAACAGATGCCGAACTCATGAAAGGAATCAATTCCCTAAATTCAGGTCAAACCTACACTGCGGATGAGGTTGATGCAGAGCTCGCCAGGGAGTTTGGTATATGAGTGACAACTACCGGGTAATTTATTCTCCTGAAGCATTGGAGGATATACGAAAAATATATTCTCATATCGCCTATGGATTACAGGCACCGGATACCGCATTAAATCAGGTAAATCGAATTCGAAAAGAAATCCGTTCGCTTGATTTCATGCCAATGCGATACTCCATTGTCGATTGGGAACCTTGGAAAAGTATGCAGATGCATAAAGTACCTGTTGATAACTATGTTGTCTACTATTTGGCAGATTCTAATATTTATACTGTTACCGTAATCCGCATTGTATATGGTGGACAAGATATCGAAAGCAACATAAACTCTGAACCCCGGTAAGTATTTGATCGTTACGGCTGCGGGTTTTGTATTATTCCACAATCCTCTTATCCCTGTCAACGTTTTCCCTGCGGTACGCCCGGATCATGCAGATCAGCATCACCGCCACGGCCGCAAGAAGGATTCCCTCCACCGCCAACGTGGAAAGCCCGCACACCCTGAGCAGCAGTATGGTGCCCGCGTCCATCGCGAAATGAATCCCCACGGCCGCAAGATACCATGGGATCTTGCGCCCCCTCACCGCGCGATATACCATGTAGGACAGAACGATATGCAAAGTGACGGCAGACAGACGCTCCACACCCGCCAAAAGAAAATCGCCCGCAGACAGCGTCCAAAGTTGGGAGAGCTGCGCGTACAGCGTATTTGCGGTATTTTCGTCCACCTGTGCCAAAATGGTATTCAAGCCGCCCGCGTTGATGGTCACCGCCATGATCAGATTGGAGACATAAGCCAATCCCGTGACCAGCATGGCCTCCACTCCTCCGTGTCCGATGCCGTACAGAACGGCATTTTGCCGATTCAGATTTTTCTTCATCAGAAAACGCATGGCCAACAGGCGCCCGGTCTCCTCAAACAGTCCCGCCGCCAAGCCGCCGTACAGCGCGTAAAACCACATATTGTCCGTGAGCAGGGTTCCCGTCAGCATGAACACCACACTGTGCAGGATCTGCTCCAATATCAGCGCAAACACGATAAATGTCCCACAGCCGATAAAAAAGGAGGACAGATTGGCCTTGGTGCGCAGTTTCCAAAATACGCACAGGATAATGGGAAACAGGAAACAGAAACACAGCACGCCGATTATGGCTGTCATGTTGGCGCCCGGAACCGATTCTACCGCATACAACATATGGATACCTCCTACATCTCACTCGCAAGCTCGCGCTGCCGCGCTCCCCGTCCGATTGCATCGGACGCTTGCTCGTTAATAGCCGCAGGAAAATCAAATGCCCCTTTCAGGGGCGCTTGATTTTCCTCTGCGGCTATTATATCATGTCTGTTCGAGTATCGCAATGAGTTCTTCCATGGATTTCCGGCCAAAGTAGGTGCGGTCATCGTCCAGGATCATGCAGGGTACGGCCATGATGCCGTACTTGTCCCGATATTCGGGGAATTTGGCCAGATCATAC
This sequence comes from Acetatifactor muris, assembly GCA_023663635.1. Lineage (GTDB taxonomy): Bacteria > Bacillota > Clostridia > Lachnospirales > Lachnospiraceae > Acetatifactor > Acetatifactor muris_A. The sequence goes on along the minus strand of JAMPHD010000021.1, from coordinate 17,202 downwards.
ATCCACGCGGAAACCTTGTCCGAGAGCACCGCGATCTGCTGTGTGCCCGCGACCACATCCGGACAGTTGGTACAGGAGAGCGTGGTCATGATCCGAATGTTGTGACTTTTCTGAAACGCCGCGATCCGTTTTCGCGCTCCTTCGCTCAGCTCCCTTCCCGGTCCCGCCGTATTATAGAGCGCCAACACAAAGGAATTGAACTCATGTCCGCCCGGGACGCTGTAATAGCGGATCCCGGTGGCAACATCGCCTCTGCGGATCTCCAGATAGGGAAGCTCCTCCGGGGCATGCTCCACCAAAATCTCCACTTTCTCATCCATTCCCTCCAACTCCCGCACGAAACTCTCCAGTTCCGCAGACGCGCCGGATCCGTTCACCACCGCCGCCACCGTCACCCGGTTTTGAAACCTTGCAAACACCTGTCGCAGATTTTCCCGCAGGTTCTCATCGAGAAATCCGGGGGCCGCAGGCATCCCCTCGCCCTGCTCCTCTTCCGTATTCCTTTGCGATTCAGCCTTGGGCATTCCAAGTTCCTCCCGCAGCTTCGAGACGTAATGCTCCAGAGAAGTGGCCGCCACGGCCCCGTCTCCCACGGCGGTGACCACCTGACGCAGACCTTTGACACACACATCTCCCGCGGCGTAAACGCCTGCCACATCCGTCGCCTGTTCCCTGTCTGTCAGTATATAGCCCTGTTCATTCAAACTCACCATGCCATGCAGCCACTTGGTGGCAGGTTCATATCCCGCGAAGACAAAGACGCCGAAAGTCTGTCCGTCCGCGGAGTCGTACGCCCATTCCTCTCCCGTCTCATTGTTGCGAAGGACCGCGTGCTCCACAAATCTCTCCCCCGAGACGGATTGCAGTTCCGTGTGAAAATGCACGGTGATCTCCGGATGACTTTTCAGTTTCTCCGCCACCCCGGCGGCGCAGCTAAACTCCCCATCCCGCACGATCACGGTGACTTTGGAGGCATATTTTGTGAGAAAGATCGACTCCTCCACGGCGGCGAACCCTCCGCCGATGACCAAAACTTCCTTTCCTGTAAAAAACTCACCGTCACAGGTGGCGCAATAGGCCACCCCTCTGCCCTGAAATTCCTTCTCTCCCTGAAATCCGATCTTGCGGGGGCCGGCACCCACGGCCAAAACAATTCCCAGAGCCTGGTACTCCTCTCCGGAATCCGTTTTGATCTTCTTTACTTTGTCTTGAATCTCAATCTCCGTCACGCGGGCAGACAAAAATTCCGCGCCGAAGTGTCGGGCCTGTCGATACATAGTCTCCGTGAGACCCGCTCCGCCGGCCTTCTCCACCCCCGGGTAATTGACGATCTCCTCCGTAATGGTGATCTGGCCGCCGAATCTGTCCTTTTCCACCACCAACACCCGGTATCTGGCCCTTGCCAGATAAATGGCGGAGGTGAGCCCCGCAGGCCCGCCTCCTATCACGATCACATCGTATAAAGCTCTATCCGTGTCGATCACCCCGCCTTTCCTCACAAAATTCCCACCAGGTCCAATCCCGGACGCAGGGTTTCGTCTCCGGGCTGCCATTTGGCGGGACAGACCTCGTCCCCGTGTTCCGCCACAAACTGCAGCGCCTGCACTTTTCGCAGAAGCTCCTCCGCGTTTCGTCCCACATTGCCCGCGCTCACCTCATAGGCCACGATCCTGCCCTCCGGATTCACCACAAAAGTGCCCCGCTCCGCCTGACCCGCCTCCGCGATCAGCACCTCAAAATCCAGACTCAGCGTGTGAGTGGGATCGGCCAGCATGGGATACTCCAACTTGCTGATGCGCTCGGAGACATCCTTCCATGCCTTGTGGACAAAATGTGAGTCCGTGGACACGGCATAGATCTCGCAGTCTCTCTTTCTGAACTCCTCATACAGATTCTGCAGATCCTCCAACTCCGTGGGACACACGAAAGTAAAATCCGCCGGATAAAAGAAGAACACCGCCCACTTCCCCAATACGTCCTGCTTTGTGACCGTGCGAAACTCATCCCGATGAAAGGCCTGCACGGTAAAATCTCTGACTTCTCTTCCAATCAATGACATATAAAAACCTCCTCTCGCACACCAGTATGCGCAGAGAGGAGGAAAAATATTACAGAATCCCGCTCACCAAATTCCCAGGCACTGCCCGATCCAATACGCCAGTCCCAACACCCAACTGGTGAAGATCCCGTACAGGATCACCGGTCCCGCAATGGTGAAAATCTTGGAGCCCACGCCGAACACCTGCCCCTCCACGGAGAACTCCACGGCGCAGGAGGCCACGCTGTTGGCAAAGCCCGTGATGGGCACCAGAGCGCCCGCCCCGCCCCATTTGGCGATCTTGGGATAGATGCCGAATCCCGTCAGCAGCGCGCTGGCCAACACCAGGAGCAGACTGCACCAACTGCCCGCGGTCTGTTGGTCCAGACCCATGTTTTGGGCCGTATTCAATATAAACTGTCCGATACAACAGATAACGCCACCCACAATGAATGCCTTCAGCATCTGAAGCCACAGATTGTGGGTGGGTGTGATCTCTTTCACATATTCATTATATTCCTGTTTCTGTCTCTCGCTCACATCCGCCATGATACACTCCCCTTTTGCCAATCCGTCTGCATTGCTCTCGGGAGTAATATCTCCAAAAAGACGTCAAATATACATCAGATCCTCGTAATCCGCAAGGCACAGCGGCTTTGAAAAATAATATCCCTGAATGTCATTGCATTTCAGTTTTCTCATAAAGAGCAACTGGCTCTCCGTCTCCACGCCCTCCGCGGTGATGTGCAGTCCCAGACTCTGCCCCAGTTTGGTGACATATTTGAGGAGTTTCTCGCCCTTTTCATCGCCGATGTAGTCGATCAGGCTCTTGTCCAATTTCAGAATGTCGAAGTTCAGGGTGTTTAAGGATGCCAGAGAGGAATAGCCGCTCCCGAAATCATCCATGAGCAGGACAAATCCCGCCTGATGAAAACGCTCGATCAGCTCCGCGATATCCGCCTGATCGATGGCGGCGCTCTCCGTGATCTCCAACTGCACATATTTGGCGGACAGATCCGCAGCGTGCAGGATATTTTCATACCGCTCCACGATATCACCGAAATACAGGCTCACACGGGAAATATTGACGGACACGGGCAGCACCCTGCGCCCCTCGTTCAACCACTTTTTCTGCTGTTCGCAGACCTTGCGGAAGATGTACTCATCCAACACCGCAATATTCCCGTTCTTCTCAAACAGCGGGATAAAGACGCCGGGCGGAAGGAGTTTGCCGTCCTCCCTGCGCCAACGCACCAAAGCCTCCGCTCCCATGATCTGCTCGTCCGCAGCGCTAAACTTGGGCTGATACCAGACCTCAAAGCGCTCCTGCTTGAGATCCTTCTGGAAATCATCCTCCAATTTCCTGTTCTCCACGAGCTGTTTGTAGTCGATCTCATCGTAGAACGCATAGTGTTTATCCCTGCGGCCCTTCACCAGATGCTTGGCCTGTACGGCATAACCGTAATACTTGTCCGGCTCATCCAACGTATCCGTATAATAGATGCCGAACACCGGGAACATGGGCGGTATCTTCAGTTGCCCGGAGAGCAGACTGATATCGGTGATCAGCTCCTCCAGACGTATCTCCAACGCCTCCCTGCTGCCCTCCTGCCAGAACAGGGCGAACCGGTCCGCGTTCACGCGGGCCGCCATCTCCGAATCCGACACGTTCTGCAGCAGGAGTTTCCACAGCTCCAACAGCGTCTCATCGCCCTTCTGTACGCCGAAACTGCTGTTGATCAGCTTAAATTCCGCCAAGTCCATGGCGATCACATAGCCGCTGAGATTCTTCCGGCGCTTGGAATTCTCCCTGAAACTGGCAAAATTATATCCTCCGGTCAGTCGGTCCACATAGGCCAGGTTCACCAGTTCCTCCTTGCGTTTCTTTTCTATGTAAACATACAGCCCGATCCCCAACGCCGCCACAAATACCATAAAGATCGCCAGCGCCCGCACATTCTTGATCACCGGAGCCATGCGCTGCGTCACCACATCCTCCGGCACAAAAGCCAGCATATACCACTGCGCGTCGTAGAGATTCTCATTGAGAGGCATATAGTAAAACAGGAACTCATCTCCATTTTCGTATACGGCTCCGCAGGTTCCGATGCCGTCCGCCGCCACCTGTATATCCGCTTTCATCTGCCGGACCGAAACGTCATTTCCCTCCCCGTCCGCAAGCAGATACTCAAAGAAATTGCTCTCGCTCTCAAGGGGAGAATTCTGAGAGTGAGCGATCACCTCTCCCTCCGATGTGATGATACAGCCAAATCCCCGGCCTTCAAAGAAATCCACATCCAACATATCGCGAAACGACTCATTTTGATACACCGCAAATACCATGCCGGTGGTCTGCATCCCATCCTCACCGTATATGGGTATACTGAAGACATTGACAAGAGAGCCGTCCCCGTCCACCCGATCCTCCAACGCGGCAGTGAGCCATATTTTGCCCTCCATACACTTTTGGAAGAAGACATAGTCTCCCATCCTGACGGTATGGTTGTCCGTCGTATACGCGACTCCGTCCGCGTGGGCGATCCCCATGCGCTTAAAGCCATAAGAGCCCACAAAAGTGTCCATGTCCCGGAGGATCTCCGCCTCCTGCTCCGGATGCTCCCGCAGCTCCGCGGCAAATCCCTGCAGGAGTTTGCCCTGCACACGGATCTCGTTGTTGATCACCAAAACATTCTGGCCGGCCACATCCTTCAGTGTCAGTTCCATCTCATTCTGCAGATTCCGCCTGATGCTCAGAGAGCAGATGATAAACGCGACCAACACCATGCCCATTCCGATCACAATGCTCAACAAGGGATATAATTTTCGCTTTAGTTTGTTCATATAGTACCAATCCTTTAGAAAAACGCCTGTTACATATAATTTATTATACTACTCCCGTCAAAATTGGCAAGCGTTTAAAATACTTTTGTGTCATATTTTACGGTTCCCTCTCCCGTCCCTCTCTTCCGGCCGTCTCGATCAGAGCCTTGTCCACGTCCTGCTCATAATTGCGCATGGCCACTTCCAGAGGCGTGGGATCCTTGGTCAGCCGTCTACCCCCGACATGATTGAAGAACACGATGATCCCCGCCGCCAGTCCGATGGAGTAAGACACCTCCAACACATTGAGTCCGGACGGTTCCCTCGCCATCACCATGCGGTAAACTTCCGTGAAAACCTCATTGATCCCCACATCATTGTGGTAAGCCATGATGGTGAACGCCGTGCCGAAGAAACTCACCAGACAGACCAATGCCGCCTTCAGCCACTGCGCCGCGCCCTTGTGGCGGTTCACATCCACCCGCTCCAAAAGCACATCCGTCTCCCCCACCACATCCACGCTGATGCCGGGACAGGCCTCCTCCATGAGTTTGACCAGTTCCAGACTGCTCAACACACAGCGCTTGGGATCCTGCTCCCCAAAATGCCATGCCCGCAGCGCCCTGCATTTCGCCAACACATTCTTGTCCGAGCAGTACACATCCCCCAGATCTTTTAGGAAGACCTCGTCGCTCTGCACCTCCACATTGCGGTCACATTTCAGATACACCGTCACACCGTTCGCCATCCCGTCTCCTCCTCTCACTCCACGACTCTGTGCAGCTCCTGCCAAAAATAGAACAGTGAACCGCACAGTTTACCCGCCGCCATGCTCACCACCGCCAATCCGATACCGTGGCGAAAGGAGATCCTTCTGGCAAAGATGGGAACGGAATCCAACATCTCCGCAATGGCCAGCGCCAGGCAGCCGATGAACATCCCCGCGAAAAGTCCGAAGACACCCTGCAGCACATTGCCTCCTGCCGTCCACCACCAAGCCGATTCGGGGAAATGACTCCGCAAAAACGAACCAAACTGACTATACTCGGGAAAAATACTGACAAAGCTGCCCAGGATCGTGCCGAAGATCACCATCTCCTCGTACAGCACCACCCTGTCCGCCGTGTGCATTTTGCCCGCAAAACGCGGCACCAGACCCACCGCCACCAATACGGTGAACACGCCTGCTGCCGCCAAAGATCCAAAGCTTATACCAACGATCATCAAAAATAAACTGCGCAATTTTCTTCTCCCCTCATCCGGATGCCGCGCCCGCGCGGACTCGATCACTGTAGGGGACAGTATATGCGCTTTTGTGAATTTTATCCCATTCCAACCGTTTCATTCCAACCGTTTCATTCCGGCCGATTTCGTTTCCCGTTCAATCCGCATCCCCCGGTTGGGTTTCCTCCGTCTGCAGTTCCTCCATTCGGCTCTCAAATTCGGCCTTTTTTAAAGGCCTGTCAAAAAAGTATCCCTGCGCCAGATAGCAGTTGTGCTGTTTGAGGAACTTGACCTGCTCCGCCGTCTCCACACCCTCCACGATGCACTCAAGCCCCATCTCCTGCGCCATGGCGATGACATGACTCAGCATGATGATGCCCGCCTTGTCCCCGGCCGCCACGGGATCCAGGAAACTCTTGTCGATCTTCAGCACATTCCAAGGCAATTCCTTGATCAGATTCAGCGATGAGTAGCCCACTCCGAAATCGTCCACGGAGGTATTGATCCCTGCGCTCTGCAGTTGGGTGACGATCTCGCGAAGAGCCTGAAAATCCACATCCGTGGTGGTCTCCGTGAGCTCGATCTCGATATATTTGTGGGGGATTTGGTAGCGGTCCACCACGCTCAGAATGTGCAGCACCAGATCCTTGTTGCCCAGATGTCTTCTGGAAAAATTGACGGAGACCTTCACCACTTTCTTGCCCGCGGACATCCATCTGCGCAGATCCCTGCACACATGCTCCAAGATATAGAAATCCAACAGCGTCACGGCCTTGCTCTGCTCGAACACGGGAATGAATTTGCCCGGCATCATCATCGTACCGTCATGAATCCATCTGCAGAGAGCCTCCGCCCCCGCCAGGGAATAATCCTTCAGCGCCACCTTGGGCTGATAATACACCTCAAACTCGCCGTTCTGCAGCGCCTCCGTGAAGAGATCCTCAATAAATTTATTTTCCTTAATGGTCTCCGCCAACTCGTCGCTGTAGATCATATAGGGCTCGTTGTTCACATTCTTGGCCAGATTAAAAGCGATGCCCGCGTTGTCCGTGATGTCCGAGGGCAATGTGGTGGTCTCCGGGATCATATAATACCCTGCCACCGCGCTGACAAACACGCGGTCATCCTCCTCCGGGTCACACACGATCCCGCGCCCCTTGAGATGGTCTATGACGGTATTCAGATTTTCCTTGCGAAAGAGTACCACGAAATTGTCCCCGCCGACCCGGCAGATCACCTCATCCTCGCCCAGGCGCTCCTTCAGCTCTTCGATAAACTGCGCCATGATCTCCGTGGCGCTGGTGCGTCCCACCTGCTGATTGATCATGGAGAATCTCTTGAGATTAAAATAACCCGCGCCATAGTCGCCGATGCAGCCCTCTCGGATCTTCTGCGCACAGTATTTTTCAAAATAGGGAAGATTGTAAATATCCAAATACGGATCGTGAAAGATCAGATGTTTGGCCAGTTTCATCACACGCTTGCGCCCGTTGTAGACAAAGAGGGATTTGGCCAACACCGCGATCCGCTCGCGCTCCGGCTCACTCCACTCCTCCCCGCCCGCAAAGGGATAGATCTGATAGAGCACCATATCATCATTCTCATCGGTCTCGCTGTAGACCATGGTTCGGTCTTCGTCAAAACCGTCCTGTATGTAGAGTGTGACGGACTCTCCATCCGCCTCCTCTTTCATCCGGGGTTCCTCCGAGTCATCATTTACATACAGCACCTCGTCCACCCTTGCGATCCGCAGAAAATCACAGAGCCGTTTCAGGGTTTGTGCCATATCGGGATGAGCGGAATCGGAGACCCTCTCCATCCGGATCAGAAATTCATCTATTGCCTCGGAATATTCTTTATAATCAAAACTCATCTACATACCTCGTCCCATCTGCACCGCAAGCTGCGGGATCGTGATCACAATGACCGTTCCCTCGTCCGAATTGCTCTCCACCTCCAACGAGCCCGACATCTTATCCACCAACATGGGTATCACGGCGATGCCGATCCGATCCCCCGTATTCTCGGAGGCATCCCTGTGGGCATATGACTGCAACAGCTGCAGCTCCGCAGGATTCATGCCCCTGCCCGTATCCTCGATCCGGATCACGAGATTGGTGGCATAGGACTTCTTCACGCCGGAAACCCTGATGGCGATATGGCCGTCCTTGGTGTACAGCACGGCATTGCGGACAAATTTGCTCACGATCTGATTGATGCGCCCCGCGTCTCCCAGGAGGATCTCCGGCAGATCTCTGCTGAATTCCACCGTGATCTCATTGCCCTTCGCGCGGGCCGCGTCCAAGAAACTGCGCCTCACACTGTTGATCATATCCCGGATGTCGTACTCGTTCTCATCCAATTCTATCTCGCCGCTCGCGATCTTGGAGAACTCCACCGTATCGTCTATGGTGGCCATGAACTCCTCGCCCTTGTCCATGAGCCTGTGCAAAATTTCATTGGCCTTCTCGCTCAGCTTGGTGTCCTTGAGTCCCCTCGCCGTCCCAATCCAGTCCTGCACATGCTGTTTCATATTGGCGTTCATGTCCACGATGAAAAGATTGTGAGAACGGGTCACTCTCTCCAACTGCCTGCTCTGTTTGAGCGCCATATAGCTGCTGTAGGCCATCTCGGAGAGCACCTCCGCGATCTCCGACAGAAACTCCGCAGCCCGCTGCACCTGTTCATACTCGATCACATTCACCTTGGCAGCCGCCTCTATATACGCCTCCTGATCGATGCCGAGCTCCGCCGCCGTCCTTCTGACATCCGACTCCTTCAGAGGCGCGGTACAGATCTGACCGCCGATAAAACTGCCTATAAAAGTGCCCTCCACCATAATGGGGGCAGCAAAATCCAGAAGACCCGCATGGCAGTCATACACCACCGGCTCCCCCTGTTCCAACGTGAGCAGCGCGCCTTTTCTGTCGCATTCAGCGCATCTGGCAAGTCCCTTCTCCGTGGTTCTTGTCAGATTAAAACAAAACTCCGTAAACCCGCTGCCCTCCGTCACCGGATTGCCCTGCGCGTCCGTTGTCAGCGCCGCCATGCCCGTGAACTTGGAGAAACCGTTCTGAATCTTCTGCAGCACCTGCACGTCTATCAGATCGGTGAGCGCGATCTCCTGCAAATCCGTCCTATCCGCAACTTCCTGTCTGTTTACCAAACGACCGACCTTCTCTCCTATCAATATGTTTGATTATAGCACAATCCGTTGGCGGAATCAATGGGGGTTATCGCCTCACCGCCATGTCTCCCGATACACTCTCAGCACATTTTCCGCAAAGATCCGGTCCAACTGTCCCTCCGTAAACCCCGCCAGATGCAGAGCATGCCACAGTTTCTCCATGCTCTGCGCGCCCGGCAGTTCCCGGTTGGTGTCGATGCCGTCAAAGTCGCTGCCCAATCCCAATACCTCCACGCCGCCCACTTGAACAATGTGCAGGGCATGGCGCACCACAGCCTCAATGGTGCCGGGATTCTCCCGGCCCGCGGGCACAGACTCCAGAAAATCCGCGCAAAAATTTAACCCCATGCAGCCGCCCCGCTCAGCCAGTCCGCGGATCATGTCGTCCGTCAGATTGCGCGCGCAGCCGCACACGGCTCCGGCGTTGGAATGGCTGGCCACAAAGGGCTTGGTACTGCATTGCAGCACATCGTAAAAGCCCGCGTCCGACAGATGGGACACATCCACGATCATGCCCAACCGCTCCATACAGTACACAAACTCCCGTCCCCGCTCTGTCAGTCCGTTCACGGTGTCGGGGGTACACAGATATCTGTTCAACGCGGCCTCTATCTCAACTCTCTCCTGTTCGCTGCAGTTCCCCGCCCGCAGTCTGCGGCAATCCTCCCACACTTTTCGGCCCGTGCGACTGTCCAGATTGGGATAACCCAACTCATTGGGGTAATTCCATGTGAGAGTGAGCATGCGCACGCCCATCTCATAGAGCTGCTCCAACTTTCCGATCTCCCCCTGACAGACCGCTCCCTCCTCCACGGTGAGAACTGCCGATATCTTACCTTGCGCGCTGTTTTGCTCCAGATCCTCATACCGGTATGCCGGAGCCAGGATGTCCTCATTGGCCGCCAGTTCCCCCCGATAGGTCTCATACAGGGCGCAGAGCTCCTCCCAGGGGGAAGATACTTTTCCCATGTCCACATAGAGCGCAAAATTTTGGAGCAGATACCTGCTCTCCCGCAGACGGTTCAGATCCACATGCAGCCCGTTGTCCCGCAGATCACAGTTTTCCCCGCGTCTTCGGTGATTCAATATCTCCGATATGGTATCGCAGTGCATATCCGCCACTCTCATCTTAATCCCGCCCGTCTTCTCATGGTTTTCCTATTCCATTCTGTTTCTATTCTATTTTTATTCTATTTTTATTCTATGCGTGTCCCGGCGCTTTCTTTCCGCCTAAATCGCTCTCCGCTCTCATTCCTGCCCGGAGACCACCGCGTGACACTTCAGATAATCCTTCCACAGAGCGATATACTGCGCTTTCAGATGCACACCGTCATAGGTGTATCCCGCCGACATGGCTCCCGTCTCATCCCGCACCGCGGAATTTACGTCCAGGTAAAAAATGCTCTCGTTGTCCGCCAATCCCTCAATCCCCAGATTGCGGATGTCGATGCCCTCGTTGGTGATGTAATCCCCCTGCCCGGACCGCTCCGCCGTGACACACATGATGCTCTGCAGATAAATGACGGCATTCGGCTGCAACTCCCGTATATGCGCCACGCATTCCTCATATTTTTTCAAAAAGCTCTCCGCGGTCCCGGTTCCCATCTCGTTGATGCCGATCATCAGATAGACCTTGCCAAACTGCCGCTCACCCAGAGCCTCCTCCACCGTGATCTTTTTCTTTTGTCCCGGAACCTCCACGATCTTGTCCGTAAAAAGTTTATATACGGTGAGACCCGTGGAGGCATAAAAAGTGCCTATATCCTGCAGTTCGCCGTACTCATACAGCCCCACCGTGCGGGAATCCCCGATAAACACGGCATCCGCAAAATAATCATCCTCCACCGTCAGGTATTCGACTTCCCCCGCGGCCGTCCCGTCGTCCGATTCCTGCCCGCCGACCGTATTCTCCTCCCCGGACCCGTTCCGTCCGCCGGAATCTCTCCCCTCGGGATCCTCTTCTCCCGGACCGGCCGGTCCGATTCCGTCACCGCTACCCGATGCCGCAGGGTCGCCGTTCTCTCCAATGCCCGGCTCCCCCGCACGGGCCTCCCTTGCCCCCGCCACGCTTCCGATCAGACGACCCAACGGCTCCGTATAGAGCTGCCAATTATCCGTGAACGTCAAAAATGCGCAGCCGAATGCCACCAACAGCAGCGGATAAAGCACATCCGCCCGGATGGCATATCTCCCCGCGGATTTGGGTCTTGCATGTCTTTCCGCGGATTTGGACTTTGCATACCCTCTCGCGGATTTGGAATTCATATATCTTGCATTTTCCAATTCGATCACATCACTTTCTAAAAATTAGAATACAGGAACGGATTGTCCCCCTCCAAAAGGATGCAGCGGACACAGAGCCAGAACAGCACCGCCAGCACCACACTTCCGATCAGGCTGTCCTTCCATCTGTGAAAAACTTTCCTCACAAGAGAGGTGCAGGAAAGCCCGCAGATCAGCAGGAGAACACCGAAACGATCCCATGCCGCGCGCCAGTCATTTGCCATGACGACACCCACGGGAGCCGCGCCGAACATTCTTCCCAGATAAGTCCCAAGCTCCCCCACATCCGTGATCGCGAAACACATCCATGTAATGGGGATCACGATCCACAGATACAGTCGGGACAAGAGCTGCAGTCCGGCGCCGACAGTCTCTTTCGGGTGACGTCGCTCCCGGAGGCTTTGCACCTGTCTCTCCAGTACGATCAGTATCCAGATCAACATCCCCCATATCAGAAAATTGCCGCGGCCGCCGTGCCACAGCGCCGTCAATGCCCAGACGATGAGGAGATTGCGCACCGTACACAATTCTCCCCTGCGGTTTCCGCCCAGAGGGATGTAGACATATTTGCGAAACCATTGCCCCAGAGTGATATGCCATCTGCGGTAAAAATCCCGCACGGACCGGGCCATGTAGGGTGTCCTGAAGTTCTCAGGAACATGGAATCCCATCATGGCGCCCAATCCCGCTGCCATGAGAGAATATCCCGCAAAATCAAAATAAATCTTCAAAGAATAGGCGATGGCTCCCATCCAGGCCAGAGGGGTGGAGACGCTCTCGATCCCGCGCACCTGCACGTCATTCCACAAGAGTCCCACCTTATCCGCCAGAAGCACCTTGGCGGCAAGTCCCAACGTGAAGAGTTTCAACCCGTTTTGGATGCTCCGGGCGGACATCCTTCTGTGGGAGAGATCCGCGGAAACCTCGCCGTAATCCGTCAAAGGCCCCGAGATCATCTGCGGGAACATGGTCACATAGGTCGCGAATCGGACAAAGGATCGGTCTGCCCGCACCTCTCCCCGCCGAATATCGATCAGCCGGGACAGGATCCGAAAGGTATAGAAACTGAGCCCGAGTGGAATGGCCGCCTGTCGCATCGGCATCTTAAAAGCCAACAGGATCCCCACGTTTCCGGCCATGGCCAGATACCAAACCAACGTCTGTATTTTTTTGAATTTAATGTCCGCTCCCACGAAACATCCGACACAATAATTCACCGCCACGGAGACCACAAGGAGCCACAGATATCCCCGCTCTCCGAGAGCGTAAAAAACAAGACTTCCTGCGAGAAGTGTGAGGTTTTTATGGCGGTCGGGAGTCAGTCCGTATAGGATGAAGAAAATCGGAAAGAAGTAGAGCAGAAATTCCAAACTGCTGAATACCAAGAGTAATCACATCTTTCTTTTTGTCTCTGTTATTATACTATCTTGGATTTCGACACAATACAACAACATTTTTCTTAATTTTCACTTACAATTCGTTACAATCCTGTAATATTTATGAAAAGAGCCGGCAGCAGGATCGCGCCGACTCTCTCTTTATTTTTCGAATATCTTCAACCTTTCCGCAATTTCCTCCGGCTCCGGCAACATCTCTCTCAATCCCTCCGGCAACGACTTACTTAGCCGATATGTTGCCACCCCAATCGGTGCATTGGATTGTTTCAACGCATATTCTACAAAAGTTTCGTCCTTGCTTTTACAGATAATAATGCCAATTGAAGGATTTTCCTCCGGTAATTTTATCTGCTCGTCCAACGCAGACAGATACAATTGCATTTTGCCCGCATACTCTGCCTCAAACTCCCCTATTTTCAATTCTATTGCCACAAGACTTCGCAATCTTCTGTGAAAAAGCAGCATATCAATGTAGATATCCCTGCCGCCAACCATTAGGTGATATTGGTTGCCAATAAATGCAAAATCCCCACCCATTTCTATCAAAAATGCTCTGATATTATTCACTAATTGCATTTCCAATTCATGCTCAGAATACTCAGGTGAGAGTTCTGCAAAGTCAAAAGTGTATTCATCTTTGACTGCCAATTTTGCCTGAACCTTACGTTCTTCCGGCAATGTCATATCAAAGTTTGTCTGATTTAACAAATATTTCTCATAAGCCTGTGCCTCAATAAAATTTGTCAAAATACGTTTTGTCCAACCATAACGCTTTGTCATCCGGATATAAAATTCTCTTTGCAGATCGTCCTTGCATTTCTCCATGATGACAATATTATTACTCCAACTAATTTCTCGCACCAGTGGTGCGAGTTTTTCAGAATCACGGTAACTTAAGTAAAAATTTCGCATCCTCCAAAGATTTGCCGCAGAATATCCTTTCGCCCCCGGGAATTCCTTTTGTAATTCTTTGGACAATACCTGAACAATGGACTTTCCCCACTCATTTTCTTCCTGCTGTCGATGAATCTCTTCGCCGATTTCCCAATATAAATTGATGGTTTCTGCATTTATGAGTTTCAAAGCCTGATACTGTTTTTTATGTATCAAATCTTTAATTTCTTCCACAAACGGTTCATAGGCTAAAACTTCTATCTCCTTCAAATTGATTCCTCCAAGTACCGCACTGTCGGTGCGGAAAATGTTTGTATACGTTAAATTTTGTTTTCTCCGGTTTCCTGCGCCCTGTTGCCAACTCCCCCGATTTGGAGTAAAATGATTAAGAACAGCAGTCTCACACCCCTGCCCTGAAAGGAGCGCAAGTAAATAAATGAAAGAACAGCTTTACACCATTCCGCTGAATGACGCGGTCAACGCCGGGGATGAATGCCCTTTCTGCTTTATTGAGCGCAATATTGAACAGGATCTGTTGGATTTCGTGTTGGGGAGCGGCTCCTCCTACATGGAGGCCGACATCCGGGATATGACGGACAAGGCGGGTTTCTGCAGGAACCATTTTCAAAAGATGTTCGACTATGGCAACACTCTGGGAAACGCGTGGATCCTCAAGACGCATTACATGCGGATGATCCAAGAGATGAAAAAAGAATTCGCTGATTTCAAGCCCGGCAAGACTTCCCTCAAAGCGAAATTGAAGAAGACCGGCGAGAGCGACAACGCCATCGGCATATGGGTCCGAAAGAAGGAGCAGTCCTGCTATATCTGTGACCACTATGCCGAGACTTATGAGCGCTATATGGACACTTTCTTTTATCTGTACAAAAACGACCCGGAATTCCGGGACAAGGTGCAAAAGAGCAAGGGGTTCTGTCTGCCCCACTTCGGCGATCTCTGCGAGGCGGCGGAGACGAAACTTCCCGATAAAGAGAAAGATGCTTTTTACAATAGGATGTTTACTCTGATGGAGGAAAACATGCGCCGTGTGGCCGAGGATGTGGCCTGGCTGGTGGAGAAATTCGATTACCGCAACAAGGACGCCGACTGGAAGAACTCCAAGGACGCCATACAGCGCGGTATGCAGAAATTAAAGGGCGGCTATCCGGCCGACCCGGATTACAGGATGCCCAAATAGGACCCCGACGGCTGCCCCGACACATGCCGGACGCGGCGACGCGCTACCCGTTTACCAATTTATGCATCATGTCCAGATAGGAGCATATCTCCCGATACAGCATCTCCGGTTGGAAGGAGGCGTCCAGAAAGCGCTCCGTCATCAGGCCTTGGATGGTGAGATCCATCATGGTGCGCAGCTTATCCCCCTCCACTCCGGCGGGAAGTCCCGAGTAATCCGCCCTGCCATAGATGGTCTCATAGGTATCCTCCAAGAGTCTGCGTTTCTCCTCCACGGCGATGAGCGCCTCACTGACATTCTCCGCGCGGGAACGGTTCAGAAACTGCTGCATATAGGGATATTCCTTCATGGCGCGCATATGCGCGGCCTCCGTCTGCCGGATGATCTCGAACAGATCCGTCTCGTCCGCGGAGCGGTTGCCCAGCTCCAGGATCATATATCGCACGCTGTAATCATAGATAAAGGTGTAGACGCCCAGCTTGCTGCCGAAATAGTGGAACAGCAGTCCCTTGCTGATGCCGGCCTCCCGGACGATGTCGTCCGTGCAGGCATGGCGGTAGCCGTGGAGAGCAAACATTTTCAATGCCGCGTTGATCATTCTATCCTGTTTTTCCTTTTTCAGATCAAAAAACTTGCCGTTCATCCACCGTACTCCATTCCTGACCGACTTGTCGCTATGTCTTTCCAGTGTAACACATTTCAACCAAGCTTTCAACCGCAAATCCGCCCTGCCGGCTCAAATTCCGTCCCACAGGCCCCGATATTTCCCCGCAAAAATGAAATTTTTAAAAAATTACACATATTCTCTTTTCATTTTCACAAAATAGTATTAATATAGAGATAGAGGTATGGAATTTATTGGAAAGGAGTTACACATGGCCAAAAAGTTTGGGAAATTTTTGTTATTCACTGCGGCAGTTGGCGCTGCCGGTGCCGCTGCTTACTATTATATGCAGAAGAAGGACGCCGAGCTCTTGAACGGAGCAGATGAGGATTATGATGATTTCAGCGAGGATACGGAGGATGCCGGCTCCCGTACTTATGTGCCCCTGAACCATGAGGAGGCCCCCCTGCCAAAGACGGATGCGCCTGAGACGGATACCCCTGCGTCAGCAGCTCCCAAGACGGTTTCCTTTAAGGAAGATTCTCCCAAGACGGATTCCCCTAAAGCGGACTTCACTCCCCTCACCGAAAAGGTGACTGACGCGGTGGAGAATGTCAAGGACGAGGTGAAGGAGACCGTGGAGAGTTTCTTTGATGAGGACTCGGCGGAAGACGAGGAGTCTTCCGAGGAATTTTTCGATGATGAGGATGCCGACAAATAACGGACCCGGCTCCCGAGCAACCACCCCGCAGCTTGCTGCGGGGTGGATAATTTTACTTTGAATATATGATTATTTTTAGAGAATTGCTGACGAAGTGGATGAGTTTCAATAACGCAGTCTACCGAATAATATTTTCATAATCCTGCGAGTCATGATAGACACCATCGACATAAACCTTATTGTCTTCTACTCTGTAAAGCATAAAATACTTATGATGCTTAAAATGAATCGTCCGATATCCCAAAGTGCGTAGCTTGGGATCATCACATAATTTCAGACTGCCGGCTACATGGGAAAGCCTTAGCCGCGTATCCTCAGCATCAGCTATGACGCTCCGGGCAGCCTGTTCGTTTTCCAACTCACAAAGAATGTAATTAATGGCATGGTCAAGCTGCGCTTTTGCCGGATAGGTCAAGATAACTTTATAATCCATATTTTTCACTGATTTCCGCAAGTGCCTGCCCCATTTCCTGGCATTTTCCCTCGGCAGCTTGTTGTCTGGAAATTTCTAAGTCCCTATATATTTCTTCCCGGCTCTTTGGTTGGAACGGGCACGCGGTGCCTCGCTGCCTAAACAATTTCTTAGTAAAATCCTGAATCTTGACTAAGTCAGCCTCAGGTAACACTTCCAACATAGAGATTGTACTCTCTAAAGTACTCATCTTAATCCTCCTGTTCCACGCATGAGAAACAAATTTATAAAATGTTGCTTGACAGGTGTGTTCATATCTAATTTTATTATAACATTTCCGGACAAAAATATAAACTGCTTTTTCAGTCACGTTTGTGTCAAGTAATCGTTGGCACTTTTCTCATTTTTCTTTATGAGTTGTTAT
>JAMPHD010000020.1 GCA_023663635.1 Acetatifactor muris | reverse complement strand
GCCCAATCATTATCACGGAAGATCTGTATTTACAGACTTTTGTTCACACACTCGCGACAGCCCCTTCCTTGTTTGGAATCAAGATTGCGAACTTGTTTCGCAATTACCTAATTTATATCTATAGCACTTCCTAAAACATACTTGATACAAGCATTTTGTATAACTTGTCATCTATTTCCATAAGTGATTTTTTCCCATCTAACCATGCCAATGCCACAGTATTAATGCCCCTATTTTTTGCACTCAGTCCTGCCAATATTCCAACTGATCCCAAAACGACTACTCCTGCCATTCCTCGTAATATTGCAGATGAACCAGATTTAACTTTTTCTTCCGTAATCAAATCATAACCTGAAACAGACCATTTTGCTACAGTTTTCCCTGCCACATTGATATGCCCTTTTGCCATTAAATCTTTGACAACATATTGTCCCGTATAGTCGCCTGCTATAACTTTGTTTTTTGCACTTGCCATAATGCTCATCCTCCCATAAGATAAATTTTTCTATATTATACTTTACAAATGCACCATTTTCCACAATTGTTTACATAAGATTCAATTAGCAGACACTGATTATAGACAAACATAGCCACAATCAACTCGTACTATATATTACTTATAGCCCCATATTGCAAACGCCAATGCAAAAGGCTCCCCGATCTCTTGGAGAGCCTTTCAAATTCAAGCAATATTCCAATTACTCTACGATCGTAGCCACACGGCCTGAACCAACAGTCCTGCCATCCTCACGTTGCTACGACGAGTTTGTCTACATTGCAAACCATGATAAAATGGGGATTTTTTTATTTATATTATCCTAAATATCGGCTTATTTTTATGTTTATTGAAAATTTTAGAAGCACGAGCTTGAATAAATCTTGAGTAAATTTACTCAAGATTACACAGTCTACCGATTCTGTATCCAATAAAAACACTACTGATTCGTTTAAACCGTATCAATAATTATTTATTAAGGGATTATTCTGTGTCCCATAATTCACGATACGAATTAATCTGATATGCTATCATTTCAGGATAAATGTTAAAATAATGTCTGCATACATTCTTAAATAGCCCCAAAACTGCATCATCACTACAAAAGTCAAGCATTCTATCCAGCGTATATTCAACTTCATCTAATGATGCAATCCTGCTACACAAGTCGGATGCAATAGGCTTATATTGATTATAGGCAAGCTCATTTATTTTTTTCAGTTGCAATGCCATTTCTTTTATTGAGTCAACCACATTATCCATATCCACAAAAATCTTCCTTTATTCCTGTTCTTCACTAACCAATAATTTTCTCAAATCATCTACATCCGGCAAAGCTTTTTTCATTTCATCAGACATATCTTTATATGTTTTATAGGTTGCAACTCCCAGCGGCTTCTCATAATCCCTTATCACATAATCCACAAATGCCTTGTTCATGTCTTTACACAATATTAATCCTATCGAAGTATTTTCGTGTTCCTTCCTTATTTTGTCATCTAAAATTGTCAGATAAGTATTTAATTGCCCTAAATATGACGGTTTGAATTTACCTGTTTTCAGTTCCACTGCAACAAGGCAATTCAATTCTCTGTTAAAAAATAAAAGATCAATAAACATTTCTTCGCCAGCTACTTCAATTCTATATTGATTACCCATAAAGATAAAGTCTGTTCCAAATCTTACAATAAACTCTTTAATATTATTTACAATCTGATTCTCAATTATTCGCTCGTCAATGTCCTCACTTGCCTCACCAAGATTTTCTGTATTTATGAAGTCCAACAAATAGTTATCCTTGAACGCTTTTGTTGCCTTTACAGCAAACTGCACATCACTAAGCGTATCAGAAAAATTATTCGGTAGACTTCCCTGTTTGTGATACAGCCCTGACCTAATATATTCTCTTAAAGTATACTTATCCCAAGCCCTGACCGCACATTCATGGATATAAAATAAACGTTCAGAAATATCCTTCGTTTTTGACAATATTTCCATATGATGCGTAAAACCCAGTGATATAAATTCATTCCAGTCTATATCGCCAGCCAACGGCTGGCGAATTGCTATCAGCAAGCCCTCACCATTCACATCCAAATCGTCAGCCATTGGCTGGCGATTTACATAAGGGCTCCACTCATCATAAAATAAGCGCATATTTTTAATATTACTTTCTGAAAAGCCTCTGATTCCCATCAATTCTGCCTTTAATCTGTTGGAAATGGTCTTAATCGCATCCGTTCCCCAAGCACCATTTCTTGTGTTTTCCGAAACATACTTCCCAATTCCATAGTAAAGAGATAACAGTTCCGCATTACCCACTTTCGCAGCCCTGTATCTGCTCTTTTCAACAGCTTGTTTTATGGCAACGACTGCATATTCGTATTGATTTTTTGGATCCATTCTTTTCACTCGCTTTCCTTACCTATCATTCAGCATAACAACACGATATATTTCGATTATTTATGCCTGCCTAATTATACCCATCTTGACTAATTCTTGTTTAAATTACATTTTAAACAAGAATTAGTCAATAATACCTTGTTCTCTCAGTGTTACCAACTCTACTGTTCATACTTACCTTCATTATTCGCTTACATATACACGCTTGTCCAATGTCGCCAAGACGGTTCCCAATATGTCCGCACCTCGGTTTCTTTTCTTGATCTACCCATTATTCTTTTCCCCATATAATTCATCTAAAAAACTGTTCCCGTATTCCCGTCAGTCAGCTCCAATTCTGCCTTTACAATATTCTTCAACCATTCTTATCAATTCTTCTGCTGCTTCTACCAATTCCTGTGTTTCTTTTTTGTCTGCCATATAGAAATCATCATAATCGCTTGCATGTCGAATTTCTTCTGCACGTGAAATTTTTCTGCCTATATCCCTCGGAAAAATCTCCGTTTTTATATAATCCCTGTTAAAGTTTCCTATTGCATCTTTATGTTTTTTATATACTTTTTCATCCACCGCATGAATTGCTGAATCTCCCTCATCATGCTGCTTCATACAGTTTTACCCCTTCTCTCTCAACATTTGCATAAAACGGATATGCATTTAACCAATATCTGAAATGTTCTTGGTATTTCGCAATCGGTTTAATATCCACATCATGATCCATATTAAAATCATAAGTCATATACGAAAGTTCGCGTCCAAAGTTTTTAATTTCCGGATCCTCAATATCAAGTAAAATCATAATATCAATGTCAGAATCTTCTCTATAATCACCACGCGCATAAGAGCCATACAGTATAACTGTCTTTAAATGAGATCCATAGATTCCCTTTATCTTATCTACATATTGTTTTAACAAAGCATCTACTCTGATTGGCATATCATTATCCCTCCTGCCCCAAATGCCTATTCTGTTTCTTATGGGAATTGTTTCATCGGTAGAAACATCATATCCAGAAACCTTATTTTACGGTATATTATACGGTTTATTCCCCTAAAATACAATACAAAACAACATAAATAGGTTGTGTCAAATTCTCGCATCTTTTCAAAACTAAATTTTTTGACAAAAAGGGATTGACAGATGAAAAATATGGTAGTATGATACATTTCATAATAATCCTACGGAGATAGTAGGAAATAAGATAAATACCCTGTGCCCTTATCGGTCACAGCGAATGTAAAGGAATGGAGGGATTTATATGAGTAAGATCTACACGAAAGCCACGGAACTGATCGGGCATACACCCCTGTTGAAGGTGGAGAATTACAGTCGGGCGGAGGGCATTGAAAATGCCGTGCTGTTGGCGAAATTGGAATACCTGAATCCTGCGGGCAGCGTGAAGGACAGGATCGCTCTTTCCATGGTGGAGGATGCTGAGAAAAAGGGAATTTTGAAAAAAGGCTCTGTTATCATCGAGCCCACTTCCGGCAATACGGGCATCGGTCTGGCCTCCGTGGCGGCGGCAAAGGGATATCGCACGATCCTCACACTGCCTGAGACCATGAGTGTGGAGAGGAGAAATCTCCTGAAGGCATACGGCGCGGAGCTGGTGCTGACGGAAGGGGCTAAGGGAATGAAAGGTGCCATCGCCAAGGCGGAGGAATTGGAGAAGTCCATCCCGGGCGGCGTGATCCTGGGACAGTTTGACAATCCCGCCAATCCCGCGGCGCATGCTGCAACCACCGGGCCGGAGATCTGGGAGGACACGGACGGCCAAGTGGATATTTTTGTGGCGGGCGTGGGAACGGGCGGCACCGTGACGGGAGTCGGCGCTTACTTAAAATCCCAAAATCCCAATGTGAAAGTGGTGGCTGTGGAGCCGTCGGACTCTCCCGTGCTCTCCGGAGGACAGCCGGGGCCGCATAAACTGCAGGGAATCGGAGCGGGATTTGTGCCCTCCATTTTGAATACACAAATTTATGATGAGATTATCACCGTCACTACCGAAGAGGCATTTTCCACCGGAAGAGCCATCGCGCACAGGGAGGGTATCCTGGTGGGCATTACCTCCGGAGCCGCCCTTTATGCGGCAGCAGTTCTGGCTCGTCGTCCGGAGAACGCGGGCAAGACCATTGTGGCGCTTTTGCCCGATTCCGGAGACAGATATCTGTCCACGCCGATGTTTGCGGAGGCGTAGAAGGGAGCTTGGGGAGACGCAGACCGAAGTTACGGGAGTTAGTCTGTGAATTGCTGTTTATACTTGCATGAAAGCCGCCGGCATGTTAAAATTTCCGTTGAAACATGAGTTTTGAGGAAAGGAAGATACCAATGGAACCGATCATTCGGATACAGAACGTGACGAAGACTTTTATCGGCAACGGCAATCAGGTGGAAGCTCTGAAAGGTATCAATCTGGACATCAACAGAGGAGACATCTACGGCATCATCGGTATGAGCGGCGCGGGCAAATCCACATTGGTGAGATGTCTGAACTTTCTGGAGCGCCCTACGAGCGGGACGGTTTGGATTGAGGATAAGGATCTCTCCACTTTGAAGGAGAAGGAACTGCGGGTGGTGCGGACGGACATCGCCATGATCTTTCAGCATTTTAACCTGCTGATGCAGAAGAACGTATTGGACAATGTTTGCTTTCCCATGTCCATAGCGGGGGTCAAACGGGCGGACGCCGTTAAGCGCGCGGGAGAACTGTTGGAGATCGTCGGGCTGCAGGAGAAGGCTCTTGCCTATCCGGCACAGCTCTCCGGCGGCCAGAAACAGAGAGTGGCCATCGCAAGAGCATTGGCCAACAATCCCAAGATCCTGCTCTGTGATGAGGCCACCAGCGCGTTGGATCCCACCACGACCAAGTCGATTTTGAAACTGCTGCAGGATATCAACAAAGAATTTGGCATCACCATCGTCATCATCACTCATGAGATGAGCGTGGTGCAGGAGATCTGTTCCCATGTGGCCATCATTGACTCGGGAGAATTGGCGGAGTATGGCGAGGTGGAGACGGTCTTTAAGAGCCCCAAGACCAGGGCGGCCAAGAAACTGGTGTTCATGGTGAACGCCAAGGCGGGAGAGATGGCGGGCAAACGGTGTATCCGCATTGTATTTAGTGAAAACTCCTCCTTTGAGCCTGTGATCGCCAATATGGTGTTGGAGTGCAAAGCTCCCGTGAACATCCTGTTGGCGGACACCAAGGACATCGGAGGCATCGCCCACGGACAGATGATCCTGCAGCTTCCGGAGGATGAGACGGTGGCCAACCGTATGATACATTATCTCCGGGAGAGAAAGCTTGCGGTGGAGGAGGTGGAGTCCTATGTCTGATCTGATGATCCTGCAGCCGGCGGTATGGAAGATGTTGGGCGGAGATATACTCGCCACACTGTACATGACACTTGTGTCAACTCTGTTGGGCTATGCTTTGGGACTGCCCATGGGAGTGGTCCTGGTGATCACGGCCAAAGACGGACTGCGGCCCAACAGATGGGTATACAAAGCATTGGATTTTGTGGCCAATATCGTGCGCAGCATCCCGTTTTTGATCCTGTTGATCATGGTACTCCCCTTCACCCGGGCGTTGGTGGGCAAGACTTACGGCCCCACGGCCACCATTGTGCCGCTGACATTGGCGGCGGCTCCCTTTATCGCGCGCATGGTGGAATCCTCTCTGTTGGAGGTGGACAAGGGCGTGATCGAGGCGGCGCAGAGTATGGGCGCGAGTCTGTGGACCATCATCATCAAGGTTCTGATCGGGGAGGCCCGGACTTCTCTGATCGTGGGCGGTACCATCGCCTTGGGAACGGTGTTGGGCTACTCGGCCATGGCGGGTATCATAGGAGGCGGAGGCCTGGGGGCCACGGCCATCACCTACGGTTATAACCGCTATCAGTTGGATGTCATGTTCGTGACGGTGATCCTGTTGGTGGTATTGGTGCAGATCATGCAGTGGGCGGGTACCAAGCTGGCCAAGAAGATAGACCGGAGGCTGAAATGATGAAGCAATCGGCATTCGCCGTTTTGCATAAAAGCTGTCAAAAGCAGCAAAAAGGAAAACAGGAAAAGAGGAGAACATTATGAGAAAGAAAATTTTGGCATGGATCGCAGTGGCAGCATTGGGTGTGAGCGCGCTGACCGGATGCGGCAACAAGGACGACAGCACGGAGGACAAGACGATCACGGTGGCGGCTTCTGCCGTGCCTCACGCAGAGCTCTTGGAGCAGGCAAAGCCGATCTTGGAGGAGCAGGGTTACACATTGGAGATCAAAGTATTCGACGACTACATCCAGCCCAACAATGTGGTGGAGGCAGGAGATTTTGATGCGAATTACTTCCAGCACATTCCTTATTTGAATGAGTTCAATGAGAAAAACGGTACACATCTGGTGAATGCCGGCGGGATCCACTATGAGCCCTTTGGCCTCTATCCCGGAAAGGAGTCCGATCTGTCCAAGATGCAGGGTGCGACCATCGCCGTTCCCAATGACACCACCAATGAGGCGAGAGCATTGCTGCTTTTGCAGGACAACGGCTACATCACTCTGAAGGAGGGCGTGGGACTCACCGCCACGAAACTGGACATTGTGGAGAATCCTTACAACATTGAGCTGGTCGAGTTGGAGTCCGCGCAGATCCCCAGAACTCTGCCCGATGTATCCTTTGCCGTTATGAACGGAAACTATGCGATGGAGGCGGGGTATTCCGTTGCGGAGAATGCTCTGGTATATGAGAGTTCCGAGTCTGAGGCCGCTGCCACTTATGTGAATGTCATCGCCGTCAAAGAAGGCAATGAGAACAGCGATAAGACCAAGGCTCTGGTGGCTGCGCTGAAGTCCGATGCGATCAGACAGTACATCATAGACAATTATAACGGCGGCGTTATTCCTTTTGACTGAGGTCAGGGCGCTGAGTTCCGAATGTTTGGAAATGCTGCAGACACAGCAGAATGTGAGGAAGTATGAAAATTTCCACAAAGGGCAGATATGCCGTGCGGGTCATGTTGGATCTTGCTCTGCATGATACCGGAGAATGTATCAAAGTAAAAGAAATTGCCGCAAGACAGAGTATTTCCGAAAAATATCTGGAACAGATCATTGCGGCTCTGAGCCGCGCGGGCTTTGTCAAAAGCGTCCGCGGGGCTCAGGGCGGCTATCGTCTGACCGGATCTCCGGAGGACTACACGGTGGGCATGGTGCTCAGGGTAACGGAGGGCAGCCTTGCGCCCGTGGCCTGTTTGGAGGCGGGAAAAGACACTTGTGAAAGATGTGACATCTGCGAGACTCTGGAAGTCTGGAAAGAGTTGGCCCAAGCCATAGATGCCGTAGTGGACGGTGTCACCATCGCCGATCTGGCGGATCGCCACAAAAAGCGTATGGGAATGTCCGACTACAGCATCTGATGGCAAAGCTTATCCCTCAATGGCGATAAAGTGATTCTCTTCCACTTTCTTCGGATCCTTCTTGGGGATGGACAACTGCAGGATACCGTTCTCGTATCTGGCCTTAATGTCCTCCTGCGTCACGGCATCTCCCACATAGAAACTCCTGCTCATGGAGCCGATATAGCGCTCCTGACGGATCAGTCTGCCGTTCTCATCCTTTTCTTCTTTGTTGGAATCCTTGGAGGCGGAGATGGTCAGGTATCCGTTGTCCAACTTGGCGTTGATCTCATCCTTGGCGTATCCGGGCAGATCGATCATCACCTCATAGCCGTCTTCTTTTTCACGGACATCCGTCTTCATCCCATGGGAGGCGTTCTTGCCAAACAGCGGGTGATTGCCGCCAAACAGCTCCCTCTCAAACGGGAACCCCGGCCAATCCTCAAACAGATTTTCTCCCCAAAAACTATTTAAAACATTTGTACTCGGCATCAACATAAGTCATCTCTCCTTTACTAAATGTGTGCTGTTGTTTTGTTCTATATGTAATATAACACGCATTGTTAGCACTGTCAATGGGTGAGTGCTAACAAAAGTATAAACTATTTCTAAAATGCTGATAAACCAGGCAGTTTGTAACCTATCGCATTTTTCTTGAACATCCGCCATGAAAATGATACACTATTAGTAATCATATGTGAGAAAGGAAACAGGCCGATGAACACGGAAACGGAACGGATCGTTGCTGAAGTGAACAAGGTGGTAAAGGGCAAGGACAAGGTGATCCGCAAAGTGCTTGCCGCCATGTTGGCCGGAGGACATGTGCTTCTGGAGGATATTCCCGGGGTGGGCAAGACCACTTTGGCCATGGCCTTGGGCAGATCCATGGATCTGTCTTATAAGAGAATGCAGTTCACACCGGATGTGTTGCCCAGTGACATCATAGGATTTACCATGTACAACAGCGGTACGGGAGAATTTGAGTACAGACAGGGTGCGGTCTTCTGTAATCTGTTCCTGGCGGACGAGCTGAACAGGACTTCCTCCAAGACGCAGTCGGCGCTTTTGGAGGTGATGGAGGAGGCCAAGGCCACGGTGGACGGCGTGACTTACAGGCTGCCGGAGCCCTTTACGGTGATCGCCACGGAGAATCCCTTTGGTTCTTCCGGCACACAGATGCTGCCGGAATCACAGTTGGACCGTTTCCTGATCTGTGTGAGCATGGGATATCCCTCCCACGCGGCGGCGGTGGATATTTTAAAGGGCAGTGCCGGACAGGGTTTGGATCAGGTGCAGAGCGTGATCCCGACGGAGCGTTTTTTGGAATTGCGCAGACAGTCGGAAGACATGCATGTGGAGGACAATATCAACGAATATATCGTCAATCTGACGGAGGAGACCCGCAAGGATCCCCGCATTTCTCTGGGAGTCAGCCCCCGCGGGAGCATTGCGCTGTTGAAGATGGCTAAATCCATGGCGCTGATGCGGGGCGGAGATTATGTGGTGCCTGAAGATGTGCTGAATGTCATAGATGATGTATGGAGGCATCGCATTCATTTGGATGCTCGAGCCAAGGCGGAGGGCTTGGATGTGTCGGATGTGATCATCGAAATTACGGAAAGGATACACGCCGTCTGATGAAGAGAAAGCTGCGACTGAGTATAAAGGGAGCCCTGCGGTTCTTCATATTGTTCGCGTTGTTCTTTTGGATGTGGAATTATTTTCGCAGTTACATGCTGTTTATGGGCATGATCCTTCTGGCGTGCGGCGCGGTGATCTCTGTCGGGTTGTTGTGGTACAATCGGGACAGGCTCTGTGTGGAGGCAGTGTTGCCGACCAATCGGGTGGGCAGGGATACTTCTTTCAGTTTCAATGTCCGGGTGGGCAATCCCGGAAGGCTGGCGGGATTTACGGCGGAAATGATCTACAGTTGGAAAAATGTGTTCACGGGGTATGCGGAGCGCAAGCGGGCACATCTGTGGGTGGCGCCTTCAAGCGGAAGCGAGATACGGCATTTTCTGAGCAGCCGATACGCGGGACTGGTGGAAGTGGGGATTGAGGAGTTTCGGGTGTATGATCTGTTACACCTCTTTTATCTGACAGACTGCAGGAAGACGGGAGCCGATGTGATCGTCTGGCCCGGTTTTGCGGAGGGTGAGGACCGGGAGGAGATTTACAGCTTTGTGCAGGGTTTTCCCAAGGAGAATGAGATCAAGAGACGGGGAACCGACTACAATCCGGAATATGAGATCCGTGAGTATATTCCCGGGGATGAGCTGAAGAGTATTCACTGGAAACTTTCCGCCAAGCAGGGCAAGTGGATGGTGCGGGAGCGACTGGCCACCGGACGGGAGAAGATCAATGTATTGCTGCCCCTCGGGGAAGACAGGGAACAGAACGACGGTCTGATGGAATCGCTGTACGGGTTGTGCAGACTTCTGTTGAGCAGGGAATATCCCATCCAACTCTATTGGCCGGGGCGGGGGAGCGCGGAGCGGGCAGGAGTCCTGAGAGGACGCTTTGTGGCCGAGCAGGGAGAGTTGGAGTATGCCTTGAGCGAGATCTTGAGCAGTAGCGGGCTGTATCGGCCGGGTTTCGTGGAAGAACAGATGTCCATAGAGCATCCGGGAGAGAGTTATATACGGGTTCAGACAGGGGAATACAGGGGTGCGTATATTCAATAGAAAAAAGGACAGGAGAGAGCCGGAACTGGCCCTGTCGGAGGTATCGGGGGATCGAAAATATGACTTTTGGGCGGCGTTGGCCAAGGCGCTGCTTATTTTCCTACTCGTATACGGCGCGTTGGGCGGCTTTCTGTCCGCTTTTGAGATAGAATACAATAAGGGCATCTGCATTTTGGCGCTTTTACTGTTGTCCTTACTTCTGAGCGCGGTCTATGAGACGGGAAAGAGATGGCTGACCAATCTGTGCGGTCTGGTGTTCTTTGGAGGCTATATTTATATGGCATCCACCAATTATTGGGTCATCAACAGCGGATATTATTCCATACTCAACCAAATTTACGCGGTGGCCAGAGATTATCTGGGTGTCAGCGGCGGTACGGAATACACTCTGGTGGTGGAGGAAGAGTATCTGACCGTCACGATCTTTGTCCTGTTCATTGGTCTGGTGGGGACGATGCTGTTCAACATCTATTTACAGTACAAATGCAATCTTTTGAGACTTTTTGTACTGACCTTCACCCCCTATGTGATCCCTCTTTATCTGGAGAGATCTCCGGCGCTCATCTATATGATCTTTTTGTTCACCGGTTACGCGGCCGCAGTGGTATTGCGGAGCGGCGACGTCAGGGAACACCTGTCGGGGCAGATGCGGTATGTGCTGCCCTTGGCCATGGTGGTGACGGTTATAATTTTGCGCGGGATCTCCTTTCTGATGCCGGAAAGCAATTATGATCGGATAATGCCGGCCAATGCCTCCAAGAGGGCATCGGAGGAGAGTATTGGGAATATTGCTCAATACGGTCTGGCAGCTCTGTTTCAGCGGGGGCAGACCGGAGCGGGCATCAGCGGCGGAGTGCTCAGCCAGGGGTCGTCCGTGGTCCCCAGCGGGGAGACGGATCTGATCGTGCGGTATACGCCTTACAGCTTTGATCCGATCTATCTGAAGGCGTTCACGGGCATGAGTTATGAGGGTACGAGATGGAGCAGGGCGGACGAAGAGTGGCCGGATGACGGCCGGATGGAATCGACCATGATGAGCCGCAAAGAAACCTATCAGGGGGGACAGGGCGGTGATTTCCTGCAGGGCAGAGGCGTCATGGAAGTGGAGAGAGCGGGAGCTTCGGCTGTATATGAGTACCGCCCCTACTATACGGATTATGATGAGATTCAGAGACAGGGCAATGTGACCACTTATGTCTATTACCCTGACACAGGAGATGTGAGTATGTTGCCGGATTGGCCGGGCAGCGGTTATCTGCAGGTGCCGGACAGCTGTCTGGCGGCGGTGCAACAGGTATGTGAGGAGGCGGGACTTTCGGGGACGCCGGAGGAGATCGCGGCTCAGATTATCGCGTATTTTCAGGAGAACTATTCCTACACCCTCCGTCCGGGTTATAATTACAGAAGGACGGATTACATCACATATTTCCTGCTGCAGAACAAGAGAGGGTATTGTGCTCATTTCGCCTCGGCGGGCACCATGCTGCTGCGCAACATGGGAATCCCTGCGCGCTATGTGGAAGGATATGCTTTTTCCTATCTGAATGTGGTGGAGGACGGCCTGTTGGTGGAAGGGGCGGATTACGCGGATTATTATGACGGCTATTCCCCGTTGGGAGAGACGGCATTGGTGGAAATGGAGATTCCGGATGCCTATGCCCATGCGTGGGTGGAGTATTATGTGGAGGGCTGCGGATGGGTAGTGATGGATCCCACTCCGTCCTCCGCGGAGCAGGATACCACTTCTTTCTGGGACGCTTTTATGAATGTGAACTCCGATGAAGGAGATCTGAATGTGGATTTGGGGACGGGAGTTCTGGGAGCCTATCTGGAGGGAGCGTTGAGCGGGATTACTTATCTGCTGCTTCTGGCGGCCGTGTTGGCGGTGATAGTGTTCACCGTGGTGCAGGGGCTGCGCGTGAGACGGGAGAGCCGCCTTCCGGGGAGGGAGAGAGCCAAGTTGGAATATTCGCGGATTCAGAGACGGTTGGCCAAGAAACATCAGGATTACCGGTCTCTGCGGACCCTGCGGCAACAGTTGGACAGGATGCGGCAAATCTATGGCTTGGAGATATCCGAGGAGTTGGAGCAAAGTCTTTATCAGGCATTCTTTGCGGGAGAGACGGATCATGATTATGAGAGATTGTATGGGGAACTGCGCGGATTGAGGAGGAAACTTGCGCGCAGCCGTCCGGTCAAGCGGATGAAATAAGTACAGCCGCACAGGCGGCGGAAAGGATGAGACATATGCTGTATATTGGAGTGGATCTGGGGACATCTGCGGTGAAACTTTTGCTCATGGATTCCGGGGGAAACATCCGGAATATCGTGTCCAAGGAATATCCGCTATACTTCCCGCATCCCGGCTGGTCGGAGCAGGATCCCTCCGACTGGTGGGAGCAGACCAAGGCGGGAATCAGGGAACTGCTGCAGGGGGCGGATGTCTCTCAGGTGGCGGGTATCAGTTTTGGCGGCCAGATGCACGGTCTGGTATTGTTGGACGAGAGAGATGAGGTGATCCGTCCGGCTATTCTGTGGAATGACGGAAGGACCGTGGAGGAATGCGATTATCTGAATGAGGTGATCGGCAGGGAGAAATTGTCCGCCTGTACGGCCAACATTTCTTTCACCGGTTTCACGGCGCCCAAGATTCTCTGGGTCAGAGATAAGGAGCCTGAGAATTTTGCCCGCATTGCCAAGATCATGCTGCCCAAGGACTATATCGCTTACAAACTCACCGGCGTACATTGTACCGATGTGTCGGATGCCTCCGGCATGTTGCTGTTTGATGTGCAGAACCGCTGTTGGTCCAAGGAGATGTGTGAGATCTGTGATGTGAAGGAGAGTTGGCTCGCGCGCTGCTATGAGAGCTATGAGAAAGTGGGATGTGTGTTGCCCGAGACAGCGGCGGAATTGGGACTGCCCGCGAACTGCGCGGTGGCGGCGGGAGCCGGGGACAATGCGGCGGCAGCCGTGGGAACAGGCACGGTGGGAGACGGCCGCTGCAATATCTCTCTGGGCACCAGCGGCACCATCTTTATCTCTTCCGGCAAATTCGGTGTGGACAGAAACAACGCGTTGCATTCCTTTGCCCATGCGGATGGCCGCTATCATCTCATGGGCTGTATGCTCAGCGCGGCCTCCTGCAATAAATGGTGGATGGAGGAGATCCTGCGCACAGCGGATTACGGGACTGCGCAACGGGAGATCGCAGAGGAGAGATTGGGCGAAAATCCCGTCTATTTCCTGCCCTATCTCATGGGGGAGCGCTCTCCCCACAATGATCCCAAGGCCAGGGGAACATTTATCGGCATGACCATGGATACCTCCGCGGCGGATATGACACAGGCCGTTCTGGAGGGTGTGGCGTTCGCGCTGCGGGACTCTCTGGAGGTGGCGAGGTCTCTGGGGATCTGTCCTGAGCGCACCAAGATCTGCGGCGGCGGCGCCAAGAGTCCTCTCTGGAAAAAGATGATCGCCAACATCATGAATCTGAAGGTGGATGTCATGGAGAGCGAGGAGGGGCCGGCGTTGGGGGCAGCCATGTTGGCAGCCGTGGCCTGCGGGGAGTACCTCACCGTGGAGGCTGCCGCGGAGAGTATTGTGAAGGTGACGGAGACCATCGAGCCGGATCCTGTATTGGTGGCCAAATATGACAGCCGCTACGCGAAGTTTAAGGAGATTTATCCCGCGTGCAGGAAAGTGTTTGAGATCCTGTGACGGGATGCGGATGCAAGAGCTGTGATAAAAGCTGTAATAAAGAATATCAATCAAAATCATGAATCAGGAGGAAAATGCAATGAACAATCTGCCACAGGTAAAAGTCGGTATCGTGGCCGTGAGCCGCGACTGTTTCCCCGAGAGTCTCTCCGTGAACAGACGGAAGGCCTTGGTGGAGGCCTACGGGGCCAAATATGGCAACGGCGATATCTATGAGTGTCCGGTCTGTATCGTGGAGAGCGAGATCCATATGGTACAGGCTTTGGAAGATCTGAAAAAAGCCGGATGCAACGCGCTTTGTGTGTATCTGGGCAATTTCGGGCCGGAGATCTCGGAGACGCTCTTGGCCAAACACTTTGACGGGCCGGCCATGTTCATCGCCGCGGCGGAGGAGAGCCAAAATGACCTGGTGGGCGGCAGAGGAGACGCGTATTGCGGTATGCTCAACGCAAGCTACAATCTGAAACTCAGAAACGTGAGAGCGTACATTCCCGAGTATCCCGTGGGAACGGCTGACGAGTGCGCGGATATGATCCATGAGTTTCTGCCCGTCGCCCGGGCCGTCATAGGTCTCTCGGACTTGAAGATCATCTCCTTCGGTCCCAGACCGCTGAATTTTTTGGCCTGCAACGCTCCCATCAAGCAGCTCTACAATCTGGGTGTGGAGATCGAGGAAAATTCCGAGTTGGATCTGTTCGAGGCCTTCAAGAAACATGAGGGTGACAAGCGGATTCCCGCCAAGGTGAAGGAGATGGAGGAGGAACTGGGCGCCGGCAATCTCAAACCCGAGGTGCTGCCGAGACTGGCGCAGTATGAGCTGACACTTCTGGATTGGGTGGAGGCGCATAAGGGCTATCGGAAATATGTGGCCATCGCCGGGAAGTGTTGGCCCGCCTTCCAGACCCAGTTCGGTTTTGTGCCCTGCTACGTCAACAGCCGACTCACCGGCATGGGTATTCCCGTGTCCTGTGAGGTGGATATCTACGGATGTCTCAGCGAGTTCATCGGGGCCTGTGTGAGCGAGGATGTGGTGACTCTTCTGGATATCAATAATTCCGTGCCCGCGGATATGTACGAGGAGGCGATCCGAGGGAAATTTGAGTACACTCACAAGGACACCTTTATGGGATTCCATTGTGGAAATACCTGCTCCAAAAAACTGTCCTTCTGCAATATGAAGTATCAGATGATCATGGCGAGAAATCTGCCGGAGGAAGTGACCCAGGGTACTCTGGAGGGCGATATCGCGCCCGGCGACATCACTTTCTACCGTCTGCAGTCCACGGCGGACAACAAACTGCGGGCTTATATCGCTCAGGGCGAGGTGCTGCCCGTGGCGACCAGGTCCTTCGGAAGCATCGGTGTGTTTGCGATCCCGCAGATGGGACGTTTCTATCGCCATGTGTTGATCGAGAAGAATTTCCCGCACCACGGAGCGGTGGCCTTCGGACATTATGGCAAGGCGCTGTATGAAGTATTCAAATATGTGGGCGTTCCGGTGGAGGATCTGAATTTCAACCAGCCTGCGGGCATGATGTATCCCACGGAAAATCCGTTTGCATGATGGGGTATATGTTTCCCGATGCGGTCGGACTGATCCCCTGTTGTGCGTGGCATGGCAGGGGATCGGTTTGTGGAACGAATAGGTGGAGGGCTATTAGTGCATCATGTTTTTATAGTAAATGGAGAATGTGAGTGGTATGATCAAGAAAGTAAATTTATAATGAACAGGAAAAGGAATAGAACAAGCAAAGGAATAAAAAGGGTCGTAGAAACAAGACAAAGCCGGAGGGAAAAAGAAAGTAGAAACGGAGAAGAGGATGTGGTAGAATAAAGAGGAAAATTTTACATGAACAATGAATGCAGTTGTTGAAAACAGAAATGATTGTAAATATGGAGATGTAAGAAACGGAATATGGTATTGAATGTGATGAGTTTAATTTCAGAAACGGAATTACTGGATATTTTGAACAAGTTGATCAAGGACTGGGAATATGAGGTAGTAGAGTTTAAAGAAGCCGGTAATGATTATGATAAAAATAAGATAGGACAGTATTTTTCGGCAATCAGTAATGAAGCCAACTTAAAAGGGCTGCAGTTTGGGTGGCTTGTATTTGGTGTACGCAATAAAGGGAAGATAATTGTCGGTTCAGATTATAGAAATTCCAAGGGATTGGCAGTTTTAAAACAAGAGATCACAATGGGAACTACAGACGGAATATCTTTTGTTGAGATATATGAGGCTTATCCGGAAATAAACGGTGAGAAAAAAAGAGTGGTATTGTTTCAGATACCGGCAGCCCCTACGGGTATTCCGGTGGGATGGTATAATCATTTCTACGGAAGAAATGGAGAATCGATATCAGCCCTATCAATTGATGAACTGGATCGGATCAGAGGGCAGGAGAATAGGGACTGGTCAAAACAGATTTTACAAGGGGCAACGATGGAGCACTTGGATAAGGAAGCAATCAAGCTTGCCCGTTGTAAATATATTGAAAAAATGAATCGTCCGCATATTATGGAAGAAGTTAACAACATGACGGATGAGTAGTTTCTGACAAAATTGAAACTGATACAAGAAGGGAAAGTTACCAATGCGGCCATGGTACTTCTGGGGAATGAGGACTATGATTATATGTTTGCATCGGCACCGGACGCTGCATGGAGGGTTTATAATTCCAAAGAAGAGATAAAGGATTACGAGATTTTCAAGATTCCTTTTATCACCTTGAGCGATCGTATTTTTGAGAAAATTCGAAACCTGACTTACCGATATATGCCTAATCAACTTACCTTGTTTCCGGTTGAGGTAAAGCAATATGATATGTGGCTTTTGCGAGAGCTGCTGAATAACTGTATTGCTCATATGGATTATACAATTGGGGGTAGGGTTTATCTCAATGAATTTGAGGATAAAATTATGTTTGCCAATCCGGGAACATTCTTGCCGGGTGGAATTGAGCCGGTATTAAATCCGACATATAATCCGCCATACAAACGGAATCGTCTTTTGGCAGATTCTATGATGAATTTTAATATGATTGACACGCAGACAATGGGAATTAGGAGGGTATATAAAATTTTAAAAGAGCGATATTTCCCTATGCCGGATTATGATTTTTCGGAGGGCAGATGTGTGAAAGTGACGATTTACGGAAAAATTATTGATGAAACATATACACATATTTTGTTTGATAATCCGGGGTTTGACACCAATACGGTGTATTTGTTGGATTGTGTCCAAAAGCATCAAAAAATCAGTAATGAGGCGGTTAAGCATCTCAGGAGACTAAACGTAATTGAAGGAAAACTGCCGAACATCTATGTGTCTGCTAATGTTGCAGAACAGTTAGACGAAAAAGCACAGTACACAAAGAATAAGGGCATGGATGATACATATTATATGGATTTGATCGTTAATTATCTAAAACAATTTGGAAGTGCGTCCAAGGAAGATATCAGATGCTTGTTGTTAAGCAAATTGCCGGATAGCATGAATGAGAAACAAAAAGAAAATAAGATAAGAAATATGTTGCATTCTATGCATAAAAAGGAGGTTATTGACCGGGATGGACCTAATCGGCGATTATCTAGATGGACACTAAAATAATTTTTAGATAATAGTTTAGATAATGGAGGCATTTCGGAAAAATATAAATTATCTGAAAAACGAATAAAGAAATGGCTAAAAATGTGTTGGGCGATTATCTAAATATAGATAAATAATTTTTTTCTTAGATGATTTTTTAGATAATTTTGAGGATGGAGATATTATTAAAAGTTATTGTTGAGAATAAGATGTTGAAAATTGTATAGAGAAGTCAGTAAAGAAAAGGATGATCGTATGATGGAAAATGAGTTTCTTCGCTTAGAGTCGGGCACGGTTGTATCCGAAAGATTTAACGAAAACACTTTCTTCGTGATTTATGATACGGATGAACTGGGCACTGCGTATAAAGGAAAAAGATATAGAGTATATGGCGCAAAGCAGATGGACTGTGATACGAATTTTGCAAGAATTGATATTAACAACTGTCAGTTTTGGAAGATAGAAGGAAAGGTACCGGCGGGAGAGGGAACCATATTATGAGCGCGCAATAATACCTT
Source organism: Acetatifactor muris (assembly GCA_023663635.1). Taxonomy (GTDB): domain Bacteria; phylum Bacillota; class Clostridia; order Lachnospirales; family Lachnospiraceae; genus Acetatifactor; species Acetatifactor muris_A. The sequence goes on along the minus strand of JAMPHD010000020.1, from coordinate 29,683 downwards.
TCACTTACCGCAGGCTGAACGCAACAATTGTTCAGTCTGCGCTCTCGTCCTGATCGGCGGCAACAGCGGATACGACAGAAGACACTACGGCGACGATCACTGCAAAGATAATGATAAGGAAACCTCCGAACAATAACATAGCCATGTGGAAAAACCTCCCTTGCTTTAATTCAGCGCTTGCATTTGGTACACGATTGTACTTAAATAGAATTGTAGCATATTTGCCGGATAAAAGCAAGAAATAAGCCGGTTAAATCATATCCGAAAAGGAAGAGAGGAACTGCCATGAGTAAGATCGTGTTTTTCTGCATTCCCGCCCATGGACATACCAATCCCACGCTGGGGATCGTGCGTGAGCTGACGGGGCGCGGGCATGAGGTTTGGTACTATTCCTATAATTCGTTCAGAGAGGTCATCGAGGCCGCAGGGGCCAAATTTATTGCCTGTGATGAGTATGACATGGAGCGCAGGGTGCGGCCGGAGGACACCGCCCGGATCGGCAGGGATATCGCTTTTTCCACGCATATTCTGGTGGAGACCACGCTTGCTTTGGATGATAGGATCTGCAAAGATCTGGAGCGGTTGCAGCCGGATTGCATTGTGGCGGATTCCATGGCCGTGTGGGGGAAAGCTCTGGCGCTGAAGATGGGGATCCCTTTCGTGTCCTCCACCACGACTTTCGCCTTTAACAAAGAGTCGGCCAAGATCATGAGACAGGGTTTGGGAGATCTGTTTCGGATGCTGCGGGCCATGCCGAAAGTGAACAGGGATCTAAAGCGTCTGCAGGATAAGGGATATCCCATCCGCAATATCCTGGATATTCTGCAAAATGACGACCGGACGGACACGATCGTCTATACTTCCGCGCAATTTCAGCCCTGTGCGGACACCTTTACGGACAAATACGCCTTTGTGGGGCCGTTGCTCAGAGAGGCTGTGGAGACCGTGGACAAGACCCGGGAGAAACTGATCTATGTGTCTTTGGGGACGGTGAACAATGACAAGCCCCGGTTTTGGCAAAACTGCGTGGAGGCGTTTCGGGATACGGAGTATCAGGTGATCCTGTCCGTGGGAGATCTGACGAATTTGGAGGATTGGAAATCTCTGCCGCCCCATATTTCCATGTTCCGACATGTGGATCAGATCGCCGTGCTGAGCCGGGCGGATGTGTTTATCACCCATGGCGGCATGAACAGCGTGAGTGAGAGTCTGTACTATGGAGTGCCCCTTGTGCTCTACCCGCAGACGGCGGAACAGAATGGCGTTACCAACAGGGTCCTGCAGTTGGGGGCGGGCGCGCGGCTGCGCAAGATCAGTCCGGAGGCAATACGGGAGGCGGCGGAGGCGGTATTGAAAGGTCCGTCCTACAGGGAGAGCGCGGCCCGGATCAGCGAGGGTTTTAAACAGTGCAGCGGCGCCAGGGGCGCCGCCGACAAGATAGAGCAGGTATGTGCGCAAACTTTGTCATAATAATACGATGAAATCCCGTTCATATCAAGCTTGCGATGCGATATAATTTCCTTGATACATAAAAATGATCGCAAAGATTGGAAAGCGGGGAATGCATATGTTTCAGATTTTTAGGGAGGAACCGTGGATCACGGCGGCCATCTTCGGATTCATGGCTCTGAGTATTTTTGGCAGAGTGTTGCTGGGATTTCTGTATCAAAATATGATCCGCGAGGCGGACAATATGGCCACTACGGACAATCGGCTGCTCAGGCAGTGTAAACTGAAATTTGCCAACTGCTATCAGCTCAACAATGGGGTCGCCAATATTCCGGTCTTTGTGGACAAGTTCCTGAACAAACTGGCATTAGGGCCGCTGTCCTTTGATGTCCTCTATCATCTGTCGGGGCAGAGTATGCTGCTCTCGGTGATCTTCGCGGGCATCGGAATCAGCAAAGCCATCGTGGACGGTCGGACATTGGGGGAGATCCTGCCCTATTATATCGTGAGTTTTATGGGTCTGTATCTGCATTTCTCCATATCTTCCGTGGTGGATATCAGGAACAAGAGGCGGGTGCTTAAGATCAATCTGGTGGATTATCTGGAAAATCACTTGTCCGCCCGCATGGAGGTGACGGAAAGTGATATGGAGATGCTCTTTGGGGAGACCCGCTCTTCCGGAGAGCGGAATATGCGTCTTGCGGCCGCGGGCAGAGGCGGCAGGCGGGGTAAGCGCACTGTGGAACTCATGCCCATCGGAAACCGCGAGGCGCCGCTCTCAAAAAATGACAGTAGTGTCGCAAACGAGACACCCGCCATGGCGGCGCCGGGAATGGGAGCGGCCGCATCCGTACCTGATCCTGCAGGGGCTTTTCATATCAGCGACGAGGAGTTGGAGGCGCTTATCAGAGAATTCTGCTGAAAAATATTCGGTATGGGTTGAATTTATGGTGCAATTTTGCTAAACTGAAAGGTAGAATATGGCGCCGGATGTAAAATATCCCAACAGGGATCGGGAGGCGCACGTTTAGGAAAGGAAAAGGAGTAAAGCTATGAGCAAACAGGTTACATTTGATTATTCCAAGACAGGTTCCTTTATCTCCCAAGAGGAGATCGGCTACATGAAGAAACTGACTCTGGACGCGAAGGATGTGTTGTTGTCGAGAAACGGAGCCGGCAATGATTTTCTGGGATGGATAGACCTTCCGGTGGACTATGACAAGGAGGAGTTCGCGCGGATCAAAGAGGCGGCCAAGAAGATTCAGAATGATTCCGAGGTGCTGTTGGTGATCGGAATCGGCGGTTCCTATCTGGGAGCGAGGGCTGCCATTGAGTTTCTGAGCCATAGCTTTTACAATGTGGTGGATAAGAGTGTCCGCAAGTCCCCCGAGATTTATTTCTGCGGCAATTCCATCAGCTCTACATATCTGAAACATCTGATGGATGTGGTGGGAGACAGGGATTTCTCGATCAATATGATCTCCAAATCCGGAACCACCACGGAGCCTGCCATCGCTTTCCGCGTGTTCAAGGCCAAACTGGAGGAGAAGTACGGCAAGGAGGGCGCTGCCAAGAGAATCTACGCCACCACCGACAAGGCCAGAGGCAGCCTGAAGAATCTGGCGGATGAGGAAGGCTATGAGACTTTCGTGGTGCCCGATGATGTGGGAGGACGTTTCTCCGTACTGACCGCAGTGGGACTTCTGCCCATCGCAGTCAGCGGCGCGGATATCGACAAGTTGATGGAGGGCGCCGCCAGCGGCAGAAAGCGTGCTCTGGAGAATGATTTTGAGGCAAACGACGCTCTTCAGTACGCGGCTCTGCGGAATATTTTGCTGCGGAAGGGCAAGAGTGTGGAGATTTTGGCCAACTATGAGCCGGCTCTGCACTATGTGAGTGAGTGGTGGAAACAGCTCTATGGCGAGAGCGAGGGCAAGGATCAAAAAGGTCTGTTGCCGGCAAGCGTGGATCTGACCACGGATCTGCACTCCATGGGACAGTTTATTCAGGACGGCGCGAGGATCATGTTTGAGACCGTGTTGAATGTGGAGACCTCCCGCGAGGAGATCATCATCGGGGAGGAGCCCGTGGATCTGGACGGATTGAACTATCTGGCGGGCAAGACCGTGGATTTTGTGAACAAGAGCGCTATGAACGGCACGATCCTGGCACATACCGACGGTCAGGTGCCCAATTTCGTGGTGAACATTCCCGAGGTGAACGAGTTCTATCTGGGCGAACTGTTCTATTTCTTCGAGTTCGCCTGCGGTGTGAGCGGCTATCTGTTGGGAGTGAATCCCTTCAATCAGCCCGGTGTGGAGAGCTACAAGAAGAATATGTTCGCGCTGCTTGGCAAGCCCGGTTATGAGGCACAGAGAGAAGAACTGCTCAAGAGACTGTAAAACATAAGATCGGCAATGCAGCCGGGGGCAACGTGTACCATGGCGGTATGCGCTGCCCCCGTTCTTTTGAAAGGAGTCATCCGATGAACATTGTGGTTCTGGAGAGAAACAGCGTAGGTCCCGACATCCCCGTGGACTGTCTGGAGGAGTTGGGGAGTGTGACCTATTACAACAATACCGTCACCATTGAGGAAGTGAGAGAGCGCGTGAGGGACGCGGACATCATTGTGGCCAACAAATCTCCCATGCGGGAGGAGAGCCTGAAGGATGCTCCGCATGTCAAGTTGATCTGCGAGTTTGCCACGGGATATGACAACTGTGATCTCGCGTACTGCAAATCGCGGGGGATTGAGGTGCGCAACGTGGTGGACTATTCCACTGCCATGGTGGCGCAGCACACTTTCACGCTGGCATTGGCCTTGAGCCAGAAACTTCCCCATTATGACAACTATGTCAAGTCCGGAGCTTACAGCGCGCAGGATCGGTTTTCCAATTTTGATGAACCTTTTTATGAATTGGAGGGCAAGACTTGGGGGATCGTGGGAATGGGAAATATCGGCCGCAAGGTGGCCCGGATCGCCACGGCTTTCGGCTGCAGAGTTATCTTTTATTCCATCACCGGACAGAGCAAATGCGCGGAGTACACAAGGGTGGACAAAGACACGCTGCTTGCGGAGAGCGATTTTCTCTCCCTGCATTGTCCCTTGAGTGAATTGTCAAAGGATTTTATCGACAGAGAGGCATTGCGGAAGATGAAAAACTCCGCTGTACTCATCAATGTGGCGCGGGGACCCGTGGTGAACAACCCGGATCTGTACGAGGCCCTGACCGCGGGAGAGATCGCGGCAGCGGGACTGGATGTGCTGGAGAAGGAGCCGCTGCGCCCGGAGAATCCCTTAAGCCTGTTGAAGGACAGTAACCAAATCATCATCACACCCCATCTGGCTTGGGGCAGCGTGGAGGCCCGTACCAGATGCGTGGAGGGCGTATATCAAAACATATTGTCTTTCCAACGGGGCGAGGCGAGAAATATCGTAAATCCTTGACAGAATGTAGCTTTCATAGTAAATTAATACTATTATGGATATAAGTCGCGCGGACGGATCCGTGTCCCGACGGAATGTGAGGAACCATGGTTGATAAAATAAAACAGCTTTGCGTCAAATATGAGGAGATCATCGCCTATCTGATCGTGGGTGTCCTGAACACTCTTGTGTCCTGGGCGGCATGGTTTATCTGCGCATACACGATTCTGGACGCGCAGGTGGTTTGGCAGAATGTCGCGCTCAGTATGATCTCCTGGGTGGTCGGCGTAGTGTTTGGCTATTTTATGAACCGAAAGTATGTGTTTAAGAGCCACGAGCCCAATATCCTGAAGGAATTTCTTCAGTTCTCCGGAGGCCGTGTCTCCACAGGCATTCTGGATCCCGTGATGATGGTGCTCATGGTCAATATCATGCACATCCACGAGGGTTTCTCCAAGATCGTGGTGTCCGGGTTCGTGATGGTGGGCAATTATATCATCAGCAAACTCTTTGTCTTCAAGAAAAAAGATACTTCCCAATCGTGATCCGCGGGCAGTCTGCCCGCATTACCATCTGATATCCGCCTTAAAAAAGGGAACTTCATAGTTTGTCTTTCTGTCTTTCCAAATCTTGTCCGGATAATATCTGTATTCGGGGAACATCTTCAGGTGTGTCTCGAATTTCTTAAAAGGATAATCCTTAAATTCATCCCGTAAGTGCAAATACACCAGATATCCCCCCAAAGCCGCGACCAGTACACGCGCTTCTTCGTTGGGTTCCCGGCAGATGACGCTGCCCCGGACCGCATCTATGTCTTTTTCATCATAAATACGGCTGAAATGTCGGATTTCTTTCTTTTGTATGATGTGTCGATCCCCTTCCAGAACCAGATAGCCTTTGATCCTGCCGGACGGAGATTTTTCAAACTCCTCCTTAATAATGGCTATCAATCCTGCAGCGCTTTCTTCTACGTTTTCACTTAAAATTTGCCTATCCATCTTCATAATTCTTATCCTCCATCCTTATGACGATTATTTATTACTTTAATAATACCACAAATATTTTTGTTTTTGCGTCCATTTTAGAAACTTTAAAACAGAATTTTCAGATACACTGTAAAATATGAAGTCCAAAGAAAAAATTATACAAGGCGACATGCCGCTGATAGGAACCAATATAAGACGACTTCGTAAGAAGCATAATATGAGAAATATCGATCTGGTGACAAGGCTTCAGTTGGTGGGGATATCACTCAGCACCAGTACCCTCAGCAAGATAGAGAGAGGATACGGCAATCCCACGACCAAGCTGATGCGGGCGCTGACAGATATTTTTCAATGTGATTATAATGCCTTTTTCCAGGAAGATACAGAATAAGAGTCATGCGAACCGTTGTCCGGCGCGTGACTCTTATTCACATAAGGGCAGTTTGCAAAGCGCGCTGCCCGCTGCCCCGTTGCTTTGTAGAAATGGTACAAATGCATATGGCGCGGATTTATATGCGGCACTCAGATATATTGTATCATGTCCTCCACCAGTTTGGCGGAATTTTCCGCGGCGGCCCGCTCAAACTTGGGATAGTCCATCTCGGCGCTGCCGTCCGCCTTGTCGGAGATGGCGCGGATGATCACAAAAGGGATTTGATTCAGGTAAGCGCCATGGGCTATGGACGCTCCCTCCATCTCGGCGCAATCCCCGTGAAATTCCCCGATCAGTCTCTCCTTGACGCCTTTGTCGGAGATAAACTGATCGCCGCTGACCACCCGCCCGTAAATGGCGTGGGTATGGTCGCAGACTCTCTCGCAGGAGGTCTTGGCCAACTCCATCATCCGCGTGTCCGCGGGAAATTCCAAACGCCCCATCTGGGGCACCTCGCCCAATTGATACCCGAAGATGGTCACATCCATATCGTGATGGATGGCATCTTTGGAGATCAAAATATCTCCGATATCCAACTCGGCATTGAGGGAGCCTGCCACGCCGGTATTGATGATATGGGTCACCTCAAAGAGATCGGCGAGCACCTGTACGCAGAGAGCCGCATTGACTTTGCCGATGCCGCAGCGCACCACCACGGCGGGGGTGTTATTCAGGATTCCCTCATGAAATTCCATACCTGCCCGCCGGGTGATCTTTACGTCTTTCATCTTGGACTGCAGGGTGGTGACCTCCAGATCCATAGCTCCGATAATTCCTATCTTGCTCATGTGTATCCTCCTGTTTGATCCGTTATTATTGGGGATAGATCAGCCTGTCTTCGCCGATGCCGTACAATACATTATCCAGATAGCGTCCTGCCAGATATTTGGCCATATTCAGATTCATATCCTGATAGTTGCCGCAGTCTCTGGGGGAGGCGCCTGGCACATCACCCTCATAATCCCTGATAAATTCGTACATTTCCACCATAAGCGGCACAATATCCGCGGATGCAAGATCGCCCGAAAGCAGCAGATAGAATCCGGTGCGGCAGCCCATGGGGCCAAAGTAGATGGTGCGGTTGCCGTATTTGGGATGGTTGCGCAGGAAAGTGGCTCCCAAGTGTTCAATGGTGTGTACCTCCGCGGTATTCATCACGGGTTCCCTGTTGGGGGCGGTCATGCGCAGGTCAAAAGTGGTGATCACTTCCGACCCCACCGTGTCCTTGCGGGATACATAGATACCCGGCTGCAGCCGGATGTGGTCGATGGTAAAGCTTGCTATTTTGTCCATAAAGTACCTCATTTCTTCCGGAATACGGATGTTGATACTGTCTCACTACAGTATACTACATAAAATCTTTGATGAAAAGTAAATTATTGACCGCTGTTTTCGATTGTAATGTGAGCCAAAATCAGATATAATAAGAAGGAAATCTGAAGTATAAAAGGAGACCTTGTACTATGAAAAAGACTGTTGCCCTCAAGATCATGATTCCATTGGTCCTTATTTTCGTGCTGACCATTACGGTGAATGTCACCACTACTTCCTGTCTGCAGACGGCGAGGAGCGCCTTGGGTGATATCTCATCTTCAGATGGAATATCAGAGGATATCGCATCCGTGGCCGACCGGTCCTCGGACGGGATATCATCGCAGTTGGCGCGAAACGGCGTCGTCTCATCGCTGCAGCTTCTCCTTGTAGTGCTGACCACGCTCATCACCTACATAAGTTTTGTCAGACCGTTAAAGGATACGGAGAGACAGCTCAATGCGCTGATCGAACATTTGGAGAACGATCAGGGAGATCTGAATGAGCGGATCGCGACGAAGAAGGAGGATGAGATCGGGCGTCTGGTCTTTGGCATCAATCTGTTTCTGAGCAAGCTCCAGATCATCATGAAGAGCATTCAACAACATGCCGTCTCTCTGGATGATTCCTCCGGCAAGATCGTATCCAAAGTGTCAGACTCCTCTCAGGATATGAAGGCCATGCTCCGGGAGATGGATGAACTGTGTCGGCAGATGCAGACTGTCCTCGAAACGCTCAATCACATTACGGAGGATATGCGGACTCTGAACAGCAGCAGCGGCTTGATCTCTGATGCCACCATATCGGGCAGGGCTTACGCGGCGGAGATGAAGGAGCGCGCCAACGGGATCAAGGAGTTGGCCATGCACAGCAAGAATGAGTCGGAGGAGATCACTTCCTCTCTGAAAGAAGTCCTGGGCAGTTCCATGGAGAGCAGCAAGAGCGTCAACTCCATTCAGAACCTCACGGATGAGATTCTTTCGATCGCAAGTCAGACCAATCTGTTGGCGTTGAATGCCTCCATAGAGGCGGCGAGAGCAGGTGAGGCGGGCAAGGGCTTTGCGGTGGTGGCCGATGAGATCAGGGTGCTCGCCGACAACAGCAGGAACACGGCCAACAGCATTCAGCAGATCAGCAACAATGTGGTCGCCTGTGTGGAGGAGATGGCGTCCTCTTCCGCAAAATTACTGGAATATGTGTCCACGAATGTCCTGGAGGATTACGATTCGTTTGTGTCCGCGTCCATGAAATATTTGAACGACGCGGATGCGTTGGAGCGCATAATGGGTGAATTTTATGAGAAGTCCGCAGAATTGTCCCGCGGTTCCGAAAATGTGAACTCCGGAATCTGCAGGATCTCACAGGCGGTGGAAGAGGAGAATACCAAGGTATCCGAACTCTCGGAGACCATGAAAGAATTGTCGGGTAATATGGACGAGATTCAGGACTTCACGGCCGTCAATGATGAGGTATCCAATGCGTTGAAGAAAGCGATCGCGAAGTTCAAGGCTATATAGGGACATTATTCCGATCCCTCATAATCGTCCGCGTTGAGAGTCATTTCCATCTCAAATATAGTCTCTTCAATGACTTTGACGCATTGTTCCACATTACGGCTGATATCCCTGCCCCAGAATCGGATGACGGTCCAACCCAGATAGAGCAGTTGTTTGTTGATCTCTTCATCGCGCTCTCTGTTTTTGGAAATTTTCCTGATCCAGAAATCGGCGTTTTTGCCGCGCTCAAGCTGTGGTTTTAGGACCTCCCAATCTTTGCCGTGAAAAAATTCACTGTCGCAGAATATGGCGATCCTGTATTTGCCCAGAACGATATCCGGCTTGCCGGGGAGGGATGTGTCGTTCTTGCGGTAACGGTAGCCTTTGTGCCACAGGGCTTTGCGCAGCGTAAGCTCAATGCCGGTATCCTTATTTTTGATATTGCTCATATTTTTATGGCGCTGTTCTCTGGTCAGTCTGTCCATATCAATTCTCTTTCTCTCTGTGGGATATACTCTTATTATAGAGAGAAAGAGATAATTTTGCAATGATATCCGGAGGCGCGGCCTATATCCCGGCGCGTGTCCGAACCGTGGACGAACGGGGCAGAATATGATATCATAAGTCCATACTCGTCCATAATATGGATGAGAGGATTATCTTGGCAGACGGGAGCAGCGGCATGAGACACACATTTAAGAAATTTAGCGATATAGGGTCCCAGTTCATCAAATTCGGCGCGGTGGGTGTGATCAACACGGTGCTGTCCTATCTGATCACCAATGTCAGCTATTATGGTTTTCGACTTCATGAGCAGATCTGCAATCTGCTCTCTTTTGTGATCACGGTGCTGATCTCCTATCTGCTCAACAGCAGGTTTGTGTTCAGGCAGCAGGAGGGGGAACGGCAGCCCTGGTACAAGGAATTGGCCAAGGTCTATGCGTCCTATGCGCTGACGGAGTTGGTCCTCATGGGAGTCCTGCTCTTTGTGCAGGAAAGACTGTGGGGTATTCCCCATTTCATTGCCACGCTGGTCAACCTGTGCGTGACGGTCCCATTGAATTTTGTGTTGAATAAATTTTGGGCATACCGCAGACGGGATGCAAAAGCATCTTCCAAAGCCGGGTGGGATCATTGGATCTATGCAGTGTTTACCGGCATGGCGGTGGTCTGCGGCATTATATGGTCCTGCACCAATCTGGGGTATGACAGTGAATATCAGATCGCCATGGCCTACCGCCTGTTGCGGGGGGACAGAATGTTTGTGGAGATGTGGGAGCCGCACCAGACCTCGGCGTTGCCGCTTGCGGCTTTGATGTGGATCTACACAAGTCTTGCGCATACCACCACGGGTATCGTGCTGTATCTGCAGATCTGCGGGATCCTGATCCGCGGAGCCGTCACGGCGGTACTGTATCGGACGCTGCGCTCCGACTTGGATAAACCTTTGGCCTATGGCATGTCGCTGCTGTATTTCATGATCGCCCCCAAGGACTTTGCCCTGCCCGACTTCAGTAATCTGCAGCTGTGGTCTTCCACGCTGTTGTTCTGCTGCATTTGGACTTATCTGCGGAAGGATGTGCCGAAGAGTCGGTTTTTGATTGCGGGGTCAGTGTTTTTATGTCTGGAAGTGTTGGCATATCCCTCCTGTGTGATCGTGTTCCCGGGAGTGTTGGGATTGTTGATCTTCTGCAATCCCCACGGTCGAAGGGGGAAGGACTGCGCGATCGTCACGGGAGTCTGCGCGGTGTTGGGATTGGTGACATTGGCATGTTTTACGGTGGGCACTTCGCCGGAAGTTCTTGTGGCCTGCGTAAAGGGAATGTTGGCATTGGAGCCGACCCATACCGTGAGCATGGCGGAGAAATGGTGCAATTATGGAAAAGAACTGTTGCAGATCGGGGCTGTTTTGGCCGTGTGCGGTGTGATCGGTTGGGGGATTGGCAGTGTATTAAGGGTAATCAGCGGCAGGTTGGACCGGATGCGAAAGAGCGGATCGGCAAAGGGCGGGACATCCCAAGACAGAGTGTGGGAAAGCGGGATCGCGCGCGGACTGTGGATGCCAGGCTGCGCGGCCGTACTCCTGACGGGATTTGCGATCAATATTCTGAGCGCGGAGAGGCGATATGCGTACAGCGTCATCCTGTTGTTTATCATGGGACTCGGGCTGTGGGGATATAAGATTTTGAATGAAAAGGAGAAAAATCTGTATATCTGCGGGACTCTGTTGGGAGTGTTGGGGCTGATCGCCACATTGTTTTTGACGAATCTGCCTTTTCCGGCCTCCGTGCCCTATGCGCTGCTCGCCGTGATATGTGCCATGGTTCCCATCCTAAGACAGGTGGAGAAGACCGGGTGGGAATCGCTTAAAAGAATGGCTTATACATGTTTTCTGTGCTTTGTGGCGCTTTTGGCTTTTCGATGCGTCTGCGTTCGGACGCCGTTGTCGGGAAAAGGGCAGATCTGTTCCACGTTCTCAGATCTGTCCGTGGTGCGGGACGGACCTGCGTTGGGGATCATCTCAGATGAGGCCGGTGTGTGTGTTCAGCGGGACAGTTATCCGGAGTGGAAAGAATATATCCGCGAGGGAGATAAGGTCTGGATCGTGGGGAGCATAGCGGATACACTGGGCTATCTGTATGAGGATGTGGAAGTGGCGGCGCCCTCCACAACCTCAACGCCTTCTTACAGTGAGGCCGTCTTGGAGTATTGGCGCCTGAATCCAGACAAGTATCCGGATGTCATTGTGGCGGAGGGTTACATGGGAGAGCTCTCCTATGAACTTTTGACCAACCCGTGGTTCCTGCCGTGGATAGAGGAGGAATATCGCCCCGAGTACACGGTGGAGGGTAAATATTGGACTTATTTCTTCAGGGAAAAAAGATAGATCATCGGCCGTCCTGTTCCCGTACCAACTGCAGATAGCTGTCATAGTCTCTGATGTACTCCTCCGGATCGTAATGCTCGTTGGAGAGCACCAAAAGTACGGAGTCGGGGGAAAAGTCATACATTTCCTTCCAGAGATTGTTGGGCAGATAGAGTCCCATTCTGGGGCGGTTCAGCTCGATCACTTGAATCTCATGGCCGTTGTCCACTTTGACTTTGCTGGTGCCGGACACGTTGATCATCACAAACTCCGAGCGCAGATTAGCGTGGCATCCCCGCACCACCTCTGAGTCGGAGCCATAGATATAGAAAATTCTCTTAATGTCAAAAGGAATCACATCATTGCCTTCCACGACCACCAGATTCCCTCTCTCGTCGCCGAGATCCGGAAAATCCAAAATTTGAATCTGATCTTTCAGTTTTACCATGTCGCCAATATATCCTTTCCTGATTTGGATTGATTTGAGTTTCCCCTGAGTTTGATACAAGCTATTGGAGTTTGAGCGTGTTTGCTCATTCAAACGCGTTGATGCAATTTATCACATATTCCTGCTCTTCCCTGCGCATACCCGTATATAGGGGGAGGGACAATACCATGTCCGCGTATTCCTCCGTCAGCGGCAGATCTCCCCTGTGATGTCCCAGACCTGCATAGGCCTCCGAGAGATGAGGCGGAATGGGATAGTGGATCAGGGTGTTGATGCCCTTGCCTGCCAGGTAGTCCGTCAGCTCCCCGCGGCGCTTGGTGCGGATGACATATTGATGCCATACCGACAGGGTATCGGAGCGTTCCGAGGGCAAAAGGATATCTGCGTGATGCAGATTTTGGCTATAGTTGTCCGCCAGTTCTCTCCGCTCCCGGGTGATCTCCTCCATATGTTTCAGGCGCACGTTCAACAGACCCGCCTGCAGCTCATCCAGACGGGAGTTGGCGCCGGCCATCTTGTTATAATATCGTTTCTCACTGCCGTAGTTGCGGAAGATCCGGGCGGCCTCAGCCAGTTCGGGATCGTTGGTGACGAGGGCTCCCGCATCCCCGAAAGCGCCCAGGTTCTTGGAGGGATAAAAGGAGAAACAGCCCGCGTCTCCGAAAGTGCCGGTCATTTTGCCCTTATATAATGCCCCGTGGGACTGCGCGCAGTCTTCGATCAGCTTGAGTCCGTGTCTGTGGCAGATGTCCGTGATCTTGTCCATGTCGGCTACATGGCCGTATAAATGCACCACCATCACGGCCTTGGTGCGGGACGTGATCTTTTCCTCTATTCTGTCCGCGTCGATCTGAAAATGAGCGTCCGGCTCCACGAAGACCGGGGTGGCGCCGTTGATGGTGATGCCCATGACGCTGGCAATATAGGTATTGCCCTGGACAATAACCTCATCCCCGTGCCCTATGCCAAGAAGTCTTACGGCGATCCACAGAGCATCCAGACCGCTGGCCAACCCGACGCACCGGTCAGCGCCCGTGTAGGCGGCAAAATCCCGCTCAAAATTCCGTACTTCATCCCCCAACACATAGCGGCCGGAGCGCAGCACGGAGAGAGCCTTCTCCTCAAATTCGTCCTGATATTTAAAATATCCGTAATCCATACGGTTCGACTGAATTTCCATGGCGCAGTGTCACATTTCCTTTCCGATAAAAAGCTGTCGCAGTTAAGAACATGGTTTCATTCTATCATACCCCTCGTGGTTCTTCAAGAATTATTGTCTCCAAATACCAATGACAAAAGCATGATTGTATGGTATAATGTACGCGATGGCAATGAGCAGTGCACATCCGTAAGATGAAAAAATGGCAGCTTGCTGACAATTTTTCAGATTGCGGATGTATAGGGCGAAGCCCGCGAGCGAGGAAAACCGCAGGTTTTACGAGCGCGCACTGCGAAATGATATGAAGATGCTGTAACGAGTGCGAATTTGCGAGTTCAGAGACCGGCACCCACAGACAGGGAGTGATAGGGATGAAGATAGAACGTATAGACGATAAGACCGTGAAATGTTTCCTCTCCAATGAGGAGTTGGAAGAGTATGAGATTGATTATAAAGATTTTATTCTGCGAAATGATAAAGCCAAGCAGGTGGTGCATGACATCATTGTGCAGGCGGCGGAACAGGTGGGATATAAGCCTCCCCAATTTGCCTTCGACATGCAGATCATGATGCTGCCGGATCAGGGGCTTCTGCTGACCTTTTCGGAGAGTGACGCCACGGAGGTGATGCATGGCAGGGAGATCCTGGAATACCTGCGGGAGGTGAAGAAGGCGCTCCTCAAGACCAGAGAAGAATTGGGCATGATCGTGGAGTCGGCTGCCTCGGGCAGGACGGATGCCGAAGATGCGCGGGCGGAGTCCGCGGAGACGACCGACAAGCCGCAGACGGCGATCTTCGTCTTTGACGGCATTCGGCAGGTGATGGAATACGCGAGAGTCCTCCCGGGCAATCTTCGGGTCAGCAGTACATTGTATGAGATGGATGGCCGATATTATCTCTTTGTGGGCAAGGGCAGCGCCTCTCATGAGCGGTATTCGCGGGCATGTATCCGGGCCATGGAGTTCGGTTATCTCCACAGCGCCGATGAGACCGGGTTGAGCATCCTGCAGGAGCATGGAGATTGCCTGATCGGGGAGAAGGCGTTGCAGAAGTTGAGAGGATGATCGTCGGGAATGTTCAATGCTCCCACAGCGTATAATATGGATAGCAATCCGTATTGACGGGGTGGGAGGAGTTTGGATGATGACGGGCTGTACCGGTTTTTCATGGGATACTGCGGATGGCAAACATCTGCTCGGCAGGACTTATGATCAGTTTGGCAATCTGAATGACAACCGGATCGCGGTGATTCCGCGGAATTATCGAATGAAAACGGAGCCGGAGGAACAGAGCAACTCGGCGGTGGTGGTGAGGTATGCCTTTGCCGGCATGGCGATCTTGGGAGCGCCTGTGCCGATCATGGTGGATGGGATCAACGAGGGCGGACTCATGGGCATATTGTTGAACTATCCGGGCTGCGCTTTCTATGACACGCGGCCGAGGGGTGCGTACAGACCTGTCCATCCGGGGTTTCTGGTGGGATATCTCCTGGGGCAGTGCGCGACGGTGGAGGAGGCGGTACGGCATTTGTCAGTCCTCAACCTGACCGGTGATAAGATGTTCGGAGAGGAGATGGCGGTGCATTATATGTTCTCCGATGCCACGGGGGAGGCTGCCATCATAGAGCCCGATGAGGACGGGATTCACGTCCATCGCAACACTCTGGGAGTGATGACCAACAGCCCGGGCTATCTGTGGCAGAGGACCAATCTCCGCAATTACACGGCCGTGACCAATCTCAACACGCCGCCGACCAGGATCATCAACGAAGAATTTCGCTGTTTTGGACGGGGGACGGGCGGCAGTTTCGGACTGCCGGGGGACTATTCTTCTCCGGCCCGCTTTGTGAGAATGGCGATGACAAAGAATTTCGCGGTGCGGGGTCAGGACGAGGCGGACGGGGTGGACAGAATGTTTCGCTGTTTCGCGCCGGTGGATATTCCGGAGGGACTGTTGAAAGCCACGGCGGACGGGGCGGATTATCATCAGACCTTGGGCATTGCCGTGATGTGCGCGGAGAGCAGGATATACTATTTCGCCACGGGAGCCAACCGCCGCATACGGGCGCTCTCGCTATACAAAGAATTGGAAAATAAAGAGATCAAATATTTTGAACTTCAGGATAGGCAGGATGTCTTATATTTGAATTGACAAAACGGCATCAATGTGTATAGAATTTTTTAAAAGTGATCTGAAGAATATCACAGTCTGGAGGAGAAAATGGAAGAGAATAAGAAAATGGTGGAAGCGATCACATCCATGGAGAAGGATTTTGCCCAATGGTACACGGATGTGGTGAAGAAAGCGGAGCTGATCGATTATACTTCCGTGAAGGGATGCATGGTGATCAAGCCTGCCGGGTACGCGATCTGGGAGCTGATCCAGAGACAGATGGATGAGAGATTCAAGGAGACGGGCGTGGAGAATGTCTATCTGCCCATGTTCATTCCGGAGTCCCTGTTGGAAAAAGAGAAAGACCATGTGGAAGGCTTTGCGCCGGAGGTTGCGTGGGTCACACACGGCGGTATGCAGCCCCTGCAGGAGAGACTTTGCGTGCGTCCCACCTCGGAGACGCTGTTCTGCGATTTTTACAAAAATGACATTCACTCCTATAGGGATCTCCCCAAAGTGTACAATCAATGGTGTTCCGTAGTCCGTTGGGAGAAAGAGACCAGACCCTTTCTGCGCTCCAGAGAGTTTCTGTGGCAGGAGGGACATACCGCCCATGCCACGGCGGAGGACGCACAGGCAAGGACCATACAGATGTTGAACGTATATGCCGATTTCTGCGAGGAAGTGTTGGCGATCCCCGTCATCAAGGGACAGAAGACGGAGAAGGAGAAATTTGCGGGCGCGGTCTCTACCTATACCATAGAGGCATTGATGCATGACGGCAAGGCTTTGCAGTCCGGCACCAGTCACAATTTCGGAGACGGTTTTGCCAGGGCGTTCGGCATTCAGTACGCCGGCAAAGACAATACATTGCAGTATGTGCATCAGACTTCCTGGGGGGCGAGCACCCGTATGATCGGCGCGCTCATCATGGTACACGGAGACAACGAGGGTCTGGTGCTGCCGCCCAAGGTGGCGCCTGTGCAGGTGTGTATCATTCCCATTCAGCAGAAGAAGGAAGGGGTTCTGGACAAGGCATATGAGCTGCGCGACCGCCTGAAAGCCGGTTTCCGCGTGAAGGTGGACGACACGGACAAGACGCCCGGCTACAAATTTGCGGAGGCGGAGATGCGCGGATATCCCATCCGCGTGGAGATCGGACCCAAGGATATGGAGGCGGGCAGATGCGTGATCTGTCGCCGTGACACGAGAGAGAAATTGGAAGTGGCTCTGGAGGAACTGGAGAATAAGGTGGCAGAGGTTCTCGAGACCATGCAGAGAGAGATGTTGGAGCGCGCCCGCGCGCACCGCGAGGAGCATACTTATACGGCCCGCGATTGGGAGGAGTTTCGGAAAATTTTTGCCGAGAAATCCGGTTTCGTCAAGGCCATGTGGTGCGGATGTCAGGAGTGTGAGGACAAGATCAAAGAGGAGCTTGCGGTCACCAGCCGCTGTATGCCCTTTGAGCAGGAGGAGATTTCCGACAAGTGCGTCTGCTGCGGTAAACCTGCCAAGAAGATGGTTTATTGGGGAAGAGCTTATTAAAATGAAAACAGCTTATTAAAACGGAGAGGAACATGCATGATACACGAAATTTATCCCATTCAGGTGGAGGGATCACTTCCCGATGCCCGACTGATCACTTATATTCAGGATGATTCCGACAGTATGGCCATCAAGGACAGGCCTCTGGTGCTGATCTGCCCCGGAGGCGGATATGCCTACACCTCGGACCGGGAATCGGAGCCTGTGGCTCTGGCGTTTCTGGCCATGGGATACCATGCGGCGGTGCTCAGATATTCCTGCGCGCCGGCGAGATATCCCACGGCTCTTCTGGAACTGGCATCCGCCATTTGCATGATCCGCAGAAAAGCCAACGAGTGGCATGTGGACGCGGACAGGATCATCGTGCAGGGATGTTCCGCGGGCGGACATCTGGCGGCGTGTCTGGGCATGTTCTGGGACGAGGATTTCCTTGCGCAAGGCCTGAACCTGAGCGCGGGGGAGCATGAACTGCTCAAGCCAAACGGTATGATCCTCTGCTATCCGGTCATCACATCGGGTGAATTTGCGCATCGGGGTTCCTTCCAAAATCTGTTGGGAGACAGGGAGGCCGAGTTGGGAGAATGGCTCTCGTTGGAGAACCGGGTCAGCGCAAAGACGCCCCCTGCCTTTATCTGGGGCACATTGGAGGACGGATCCGTGCCCATGGAAAATTCCCTGTTGCTTGTCAGCGCCATGCGCAAGATGCATGTCTCCGTGGAATACCATCTCTTTCCCCGAGGCGGACATGGGTTAGCCTTGGCCAATCGCCTGACGGAGACCTCGGACGGCAGACATGTGCAGGAGGAGTGCAGCGTCTGGGTGGAACTGGCCCGTAAGTGGTTGGAACATCTGTGAGCCGGGAAAGACAGGGGCTGAAGAGACAGAACCCGAAAACACAGAACCCGAAAACACAGAGCCTGAAAGGGATAAGACCTGAAGGGATACCGAAAACACATGACCATGGGAGCGGGACAGAGCAGGAGGATGGCATATGGACAGCGCGGAAAGAATCATTGAGATACCGAAATTTTACGGCTCCCTGCAGGGGATGCTGAAAAAATTTGACCGCTACGCAAGGCAGGATGCCTTCAGGGGAGAGGGTTTAGCGGAGTTTGAGACTTGGAAAAAGCGAACCCGGGATACCCTCCGGGAACTCTTGGGCATGAAGTATATGGAGAACTGCTCTTTGGATGCCCGATTGGAGGAGACTGTCACCTTGGACGGCGGGATCGTGAGGGAGAAGGTGTTGATCCAAGTGGAACCCGACACATGGATGCCCATGTATATCCTGATCCCCCCGTATACGGGAGAGGGAAAGCGGCAGTGCTTTCTGGCTCTGCCGGGACATCAGGGGGCGGGCAAATACTCCGTGGCCGGATGTTATGAGATCCCGGCGGTGATGGACAAGATCAAGTTTTTCAATTACGATTATGGCATGCAGCTTGCGAGACGCGGTTATGTGGCGCTTTGTCCGGACTGCAGAGGCTTTGGTGAACGCAGGGACGAATATATGCAGACTCCGGGGGATGAGACGGCTTTTCTGAGGAGCAGTTGTTTTCAGTTGGCGCATATGGCGGAGCCCATGGGGGAGACCGTGGCGGGTATGTGTACATGGGATGCCATGCGGCTGATCGACTATGTATATGAGCGGGGCGAGTGGGATACTGACACGTTGGGCGTGGTGGGATTCTCCGGGGGCGGTATGCAGGCGCTATGGCTTGCGGCGCTTGATGAGCGCGTCCGACAGTGTATCATCAGCGGCTATCTCTACGGATATAAGGATTCGCTGATGATCCTGAACAATAACTGTAATTGTAATTATGTGCCGCATCTGTGGGAACATTATGACATGGGAGATATCGCCTCCCTGATCGCTCCCAGGCCGGTGGCGTTTCAGTCCTGCAGGGCGGATCATCTCAACGGTCCCCGCGGATTGGACAATGTGTATGAACAGATTGAGATCGTGCGTGCCGCCTATGATCTGTATGGAGTGAAAGCCTATCCCATCCATGATATCAGGGAGGGCGGGCACTGTTGGCATGAGGAAGTGTTGGACGAGGCCCTTCCGGTATTGCGGGACGGTGTAGAACATTATGGATAGCCGCAAGATCTGACAGACAGGGGTGTGACCGAATGAAATATATCGTATTAGATCTGGAATGGAACCAGGGCAATACCGGTATGGAGGCAGAGGCGGGGGATCTGCCCTTTGAGATCATTGAGATCGGGGCTATCAAATTAAATGACGAAGGTGTCATGATTAGCGAGTTCAGCGAGTTGGTAAAGCCGGTGGTCTATCGGGAGATGCACCACATCACCGGAAAGCTGATCCACATGCAGATGCGGGAGTTGGAGAGGGGCAGACTGTTCGTGGATGTGGCCCCTGCTTTTTTGGACTGGTGCGGCCCGGATGAGTACCTGTTCTGCACTTGGGGCAGCGCGGATCTGACGGAGCTGCAGCGGAATATGAAGTTTTTCAATATGACGCCACTGTCAGATAGGCCCATGCCCTATCTGGATGTGCAGAAACTTTTCAGTATCGCCTACGAGGACAGAAAGTCCAGACGCTCGCTGGAGTACGCGGTGGACTATCTCGGATTGGAGAAGGACATTCCCTTTCACCGGGCATTCAGCGATGCCTATTATACGGCCAAGGTGTTCACCCATATCCTTCTGCGGGATGCGGATCTCTTGAAAAATATTTCCTATGATGTATATCATGTACCCGAGCGGAGAGAGGACGAAGTGAAGGCACAGTTTGACACCTACGCAAAGTTCATCTCCCGGGCGTTTTCTGACAAGACGGCTGCCTTTGCGGACAGGGAGGTAAGTTCCAGTAAGTGCTATCTCTGTCACCGGAATCTCCGCAAGAAGATCAAATGGTTTACCGCAAACGGCAGAAACTATTACTGCCTGGCCTACTGTGAACAACATGGGTATCTGAAGGGCAAGATCAGGGTCCGAAAGACGGACGAGGGAAAAGTCTATGTGGTAAAGACCACGAAACTTATCAGCGATGAGGCTGCGGAGGAGCTGAGACAGCGAAGACAGCAGGCAAAAGAGCATCACAGGCTGCACGCGGGAAAAGACTATATTTACAGGAACAAAAAGCAGGATAAGGACGAAACACAGAATTAGCTTTTGGGTTTTCTGTTTCTGCGGGAAGATCTGAATGTCGGGCCGGATTTCTTTTGGCGCTGTTTGGCCTGACGGATGCTCTGTTTTTTCCAAGACATAATAGGCTTTTGGCGGGTCGGATTGTAGCTGCGCTGTTTGCGGCGCTCCCGTTTCCAGTTGCGTCTGCCGTTGGGATGTCTGGTGCGGTAGCTCTTGTAAGACCTGATGATAAATAGCACAAGGAGTACGGCGGCCGCAATGCCCGCGGCCCACATGAGCACTTTCAGCACATTGATAAAAATGACGGCGTTCCGCTCGGATTTTTCTTCCTGTTCCTCGGGACTCTCGATGGGATCGAAGGAGTAAGTTCCCTTTTCATCGGTGGCCAGATCCACGGAGACGGAACCGATGGGAACGTTATGGTAGCTGTAATGAATGACCGCCACCTGGTTGGGATTTTCCGTGGAGTAGGAGATCTCGGAGTCCAGATCCTCAAAGGTGACAGTCTTGGGCAGGATGACACAGTCATCCCGATTCAGTGTCAGTATGGGTTTGGAGTTGCCGAAGATATCGTTATCGCTGTAGAAACCTGTATTTTCAATATTGTATTTGGTCTCCACCTGCGAGATATTGGCTTTTTCAAAATTGTTAAAACCGTAGTTGAACAGGGCGATGGTGTCCTCGTAATGGTTCGGGGACTCGTCTTTGAGCACCACGCAGATCAGTTTCATGCCGTCCTTTTCGGCACAGGATACCAGACAGCTGCGCGCGTCGTTGGTGTAGCCGGTCTTGCAGCCTACGAGGTAATCGTAGGCATATTTTTTGCCGGGCAGCAGATCCATTTGATTGGCATCCACCAATTCGCCGTTTTTCTTGGTGAGACGCAACAGAGGCATCAGCGTCATTTGGCAGAGCATCTCGTTGGAGAAGAAGGCGCGGCCGATCATGGCCAGATCATAGGCGCTGGTGTAATGGTCTTCATCGGGCAATCCGTTCGGGTTGACAAAATGGGAATCCACGCATCCCAATTCCGCCGCCCGCTCATTCATGATCTCGGCAAAGCCGTCCCAAGTGCCTCCGATATGCTCCGCGACCGCATAGGACACCTCATTGGCGGAGCGGATGAGAATGGCCTGCAGGCATTTCTCCATGGTCAGGGTATCCCCTTCGTTCATGGCCACATGGTTGCTGCCCACGGGGATGCCGTACACCGCGTCGTGAGAGAAATACACGGTCTCATCCAAGGTGCATTTTTCCGATGCGATCAGTGTGGTGAGGATCTTGGTGGTGCTGGCGGGATATTCTTTGGCATGTATATTTTTCTCATAGAGGATCACGCCGGTCTCTAACTCCATCAAAATGGCGGATTCGGCGCTGACAATGGGGCCGGTGGGCCAGTTGGCCACTTCGTTGGATTCCACGGGAATGGCCTGATTGACGGCGATATTTTGCTCCCGTATGGTGACGGCGGGAGCGGCAAGCGCAGACATCCCCGCGGAGGACACGGACACACAGACTGCGCACAGGGCAGCCATGATACGTATTCGTATGGATGAAGAGTTTTTTCTATTCATAAAAACCATCCTATAGCAGATGCTGTTGTTATTGTTGCGGATCGGTACGGATCGGTATAATATTTTTATCATACATCATAAGTTGTCGATTGACAAGTTTTGTCAGATAAAGTAATCTTAAATTACATCGCATATAAAAGAGTTGAGTACATTGCAGGGCATGGAGCCCGTAAAGAGGAATTACCGATGAGATTGCGCAATATCACCGGATCGCGGGAGATGATCGCCCAAAGTCCGTTCGTAATACCGGAGGCGGAGCTGCCCGCCTGTCCCGGGAAATGGCATACCCTGTTTGGGAACGATCATCCCGTCCGCATTGAGATCGGAATGGGAAAGGGGCGGTTCCTATACACCATGGCGGCACAGCACCCCGACATCAACTATGTGGGCATTGAAAAATATTCCAGCGTGCTCCTTCGGGCGCTCCAGAAAATGGAGCAAAAAGAATTGCCCAATCTGAAGTTTATCCGCATGGAGGCGGAAAATATCACGGGAGTGTTCGCCCCGGGAGAGGTGGACAGGATCTATTTGAATTTCTCGGATCCATGGCCCAAGGACCGACATGCCAAGCGCAGACTGCCCTCCCGGGAATTTCTGGCCCGCTATGATGTCATTTTAAAAAGGGACGGCCTGTTGGAGTTTAAGACGGACAATCGGGATCTTTTCGATTTTGCCATGGAGGAATTGGAGCCCGCGGGCTGGCACAGCGAGGCGGTCACCTATGATCTGCACGGGGATGCCGCGCTGATGGAGGGAAATGTGATGACGGAATATGAGGAGAAATTTTCCGCCATGGGCAATCCCATTTACAAGTATATTATTGGCAGATAATCCAATGATAAAGACGAGGCTAAAATATATCAAGTGCCGCGCGAGCGGCGGAATGAGAGGTCAATATGGAGTACAAATTTACAATGGCGAACTTTGAGGAGGAAGTGTTGGGCTCCGAGCTGCCCGTGTTGGTGGACTTTTACGCGGATTGGTGCGGGCCCTGCAAGATGATGGCTCCGGTGGTGGAGAAGATCGCGGAGGAATATGACGGCAGGATCAAAGTGGGAAAGTGCAACACGGATGAAAATATGCCCCTGACACAGAAGTACCGCGTGTCCAATATCCCCACTTTTATGATCTTTAAGGGGGGACAGGCTGTTGCCACCTTCATGGGAGCCATGTCGGCGGATGATCTGTGCGACAGGATCGAGGAAAACTTATAGTCCGCGTTTTACGATAATGACAGAGAGCAGGATGAACAATGGTTGACGGTACACGGGAAATATTAAATGAGGAAGATGCCCGAAAAGTTCTGGAAGTGGCCGCGGAGGCGGAGAACAGGGCCTACCGCCGGATGCGGGAGGCGGCTTTTACCGACCGTCAGAGAGGCATCATGGAACTTGCCCGGTTGGAGGAGACGGATGCCCCCGGCACCGGGCTCTTGGATCGAAAGTGCAGGCTGATCTTGGAGAATTACTATCTGCCCCGTATTCTGAAAGAGGGAGAGACAGTGCGGATGGACGATGCGTTCACCCGCTCGGAGGATGCCTCCGGAGATTATATCGAGGCTGTGTTCACCATGCCCTCCGGCAAAAAGAAGAGCGTGGGATACAATTATAAAGTGGATGAGGACGGGAAGAATCTCATCCTGTTTGAGAAGACTTTTGAAAATGTGGTATTGAAACCCGGGGATCCCGAGAAATATGTGCTGAAAGATGCGGACGGCGTCACGGAATTGGAGAGTTTCTCCACGGAGGAACTGCAGGAGAAGGTTGCGGCGGGTGAGATCGTGCGGATGGAGGACGGATATTTCCGCAAGGCCGTGGGGGCGGACGGAGAGGTCCGCGCGGGTAACACGACCATGATCGTGGAGGAAGATGGGGAGAGCAATGTCAAAATAGTCCTCGGCGACAATGAGCAGGAGAGATTTTCCCTGAATCAAAAGGGACAGTTGGTGCGCGCCACCACCAATGACGTGACGACCGTCACCGTTGAGACCAGGCGGATCGCGAGTGAGGGTCCCGTCTATGAGAGCGCGGACGAGGCGAGAGCCGCCGCCGAGAGAGAATTGGGCGAGGGGGAGAGCAATCTGCATGTGGACGCGGTGATGCAAGGCACTACCATCGCCAAATTCAGCTATCTGCCCGTGTATACTACCAGTGTGGAATTGGCGGGAATCATGAGAAAACTGGGCAAGGGAGTGGAAGGTTATGATCCCTCCAAGAGCGATGAGGAGAATCTGCGCAGACAGTTTGCCGGACCCATCAGCCGATATCTGGAAGAAAAAGGTTTCTATGTGGTGGATATCTCCTGCGAGAATCTGCAGTCGGATGTCTCGGAGAATGTGGGTTGGATGAATACGATCAAGACCTTCCATATGACTGGCGGCATGGTGACCGTGTCTTATATCAAGCGTTTTAATGCCACGGTGACATTAAAACAGGGATTTCTGGGAAGGGGACAAAACAATGACACGTCTGTCATATTGGCACAACTGCCTGAGGGAAGTGAACTGCTGAACCCGCAGGATATCGACCGAAAGAACAGTAGATCGGAGGTTTTCTATGTGGTCCGTGGCGACGTGACAGCGGAGGGATCCGCAGGGACCATCGCCGAGGCGGACAATCTGGCGGTGGAGAATGCCATTCTCGCCGCGCAGAAGATAGCCGCCCGCAGCATGAACGGAGGTATTTCTTCCGGCATCAGGGAGGCGATCTCAGCTCCCGGAGCGGTATCCACCATTGCCAATGTGCGGGGACGCTTGAATGTACCCGTGGCAGGCAAGGACGATATGCAGCTGACTCACAAAGACGCCAAGTATTCCTATACCGGAACCTGTGACCGAACGATCACCTCCGTGGAGAATAAACTGGTCTCCGTGACCACTTGGGATGGCGCTCTGCTCACCTATGTGGAGCCCACGGATCCGATCATAGACAAAAAAGTTCCCACGGATGACAATTATGACAGATATGTCAGTGAAGGGGATGAGCTTGGGATCCTGCTCTTTGAGAAGAGCGATCAGGGCTTGCGCAGATATATGGAGGATGTGCGCAAGGCAAAGCAGCAGTCGGAGTACGCGCTCAAGACCTATCTGGAATCCCGCGAGGCATTGCGGGAGGCCCGACAGGCCTTTGACCTGATACTGGATCGGAGCATGGATGAGATGCCGGAGAAGTCTGTGGCGGAATTTGAGGCGGAGCCGGAGGCTGTGATAGAACCCGTGGCAGAGGCTGATGGGCCTGAGGAACCCGTCCCTGAGCCGCCTGCGGAAGAGTCTGCGGTTGTCGCTCCCGAGGAGTTTGAGCCGGCTGCGGAGGAACATCCGCTGACGGCGCATGAGGCGCTCTTGGCGATCTTCGGGGAGGACAATGAGTAGCGACATGGACCATTGGACGGATCGCGACGGCCTTTCATGGCGCGCCCTTACAGATCGGAGCCGGAAGATTTCTTATGGCGCAATGCCGCGTTCACGAATCCCTTGAACAGCGGGTGTGGTTTGTTGGGGCGTGATTTTAATTCCGGATGTCCCTGAGTGGCTACATAGAAGGGATGTCCGGGCAGTTCACACATTTCCACGATGCGCCCGTCAGGGGAGGTGCCGGAGAGGCAAAGTCCGTTCTCCGTCAGCGCGGCGCGATAATCATTGTTGACTTCATAGCGATGTCTGTGTCTCTCATAGATGACCTTCTCGCCGTAGAGTTCATAAGCTTTGGAGTTGGGATCCAACTCGCAGGGATACGCGCCCAAGCGCAGCGTTCCCCCGATGTCTTCCACACCGTTTTGATCCGGCATCAGAGCGATCACGGGATGAGTGGTGGAGGGATCCAATTCTATGCTGTGGGCATCGTGATATCCCAACACATTTCTGGCGTATTCCACAATGCTGAGCTGCATTCCCAGACACAGCCCCAGAAAAGGTATGGCGTGTGTGCGCGCATAGTTGATGGCGTGGATCTTGCCATCGATACCGCGGGAACCGAACCCGCCGGGCACCAGAATGCCGTCACAGTCGCCAAGAAAGCTCTCCACATTTTCAGGTGTCACGTCCTCAGAATTGATCCATTTGATATTGACGGTGGTATGATTGGTGATACCACCGTGTTTTAATGCCTCCACCACGCTGATATACGCGTCGTGGAGCGCCACATACTTGCCCACCAGAGCGATGGTGACCTCGTTCGTGGGATGTTTCAGGTCATACACCATAGTCTCCCAATCCCTCAGATCCGGCTCGGGACAATCCAGACGGAGGCACTCACAGGCGGCCTGTGCCAGATGTTCCTGTTCCATGGCCAGAGGCGCCTCATACAGATATTCCACGTCAAGATTTTGCAGCACATGTCGGACCGGCACATTGCAGAAAAGCGAGATCTTGCTCTTGATGCCCTCATCCAGAGGATGTTCGCTGCGACAGACGATGATATCCGGCTGCAGCCCCATGCCCTGCAGATCTTTGACGCTGGTCTGCGTGGGCTTGGTCTTGAGTTCTCCCGAGGCATGCAGATAGGGGATCAGAGTCACATGGATCAGGATGGCATTGTCATGTCCCACCTCATGTTGAAACTGTCTGATGGACTCCAAAAAGGGCTGACTCTCGATATCACCCACGGTGCCCCCGACTTCGATGATGGCGATACGCATATCGTTGTCGGTAAAATTGCGGTAGAAACGGCTCTTGATCTCGTTGGTGATATGAGGGATCACCTGCACGGTGCCTCCGCCGTAATCGCCCCGGCGCTCCTTCTGCAGCACGGTCCAATAGACCTTTCCCGTGGTGACATTGGAATTTTTGTCCAGACTCTCGTCAATAAATCTCTCGTAATGTCCCAAGTCCAGATCTGTCTCCGCGCCGTCGTCCGTGACGAAGACTTCCCCGTGTTGTATGGGATTCATGGTGCCGGGATCCATATTGATATAGGGGTCAAATTTTTGCATGGTGACCTTAAAACCTCTGGCTTTCAACAGCCTTCCCAGAGATGCCGCCGTGATGCCCTTGCCCAGTCCCGATACCACACCGCCTGTTACAAACACATATTTTACCATACCGTACCTCCTGCTCTTTCCCGATCCTATCATTTTCCGGACATGTAAAAAGAGCGAGAATGTTCCCCTGCGGGAGCATCTTCGCTCTCAATCTGTTCTGAATCACTGATACTATCTTACCACATTATGGAGAAAAGTCAAACTATTCCGCCATGATCTCCTTCACGGAGAGTTTTTCCATTCTGCGGGTGCAGATCCACATGACGGTTTCGTAGAGCAGCACAAAGGCTGCCAGAGTGAGCAGCATGACGGGAAAATCAAACCCGTATTCCGGCATGTTGTCCATGTCCGCGAAGATGACAGTCACCGCGATCTTCAACAGCACATACTGATAGACGCTGCCCAGCGCAAATCCCAGATACGCCCAAGGCCTGTACCCGCCCAACACGATCCGGGCGCATTCCCCGGCCTCATATCCGAATACCTTCATCATGGTGATGGTCTTGCCGTTGGCTTTGACCACGGAGGTGATGGCGATGAGCAGCGTGACACAGGCCAGAACGACCCCGATGGTCAGGATCATGGCGGCCATCAGCGGGCTTGCCAGTTCATCCATGCTGCAGGACATTTGCACCATGGCCGCAAAACAAAATACCGCGAAGGTAATGAAAAAGATCAGGGACTTGCGCTGGCGGACATTGCTTTTCTGCAATTCCTGCAGAAAAGGCAGGTCGGAATCTTTGCGGGCGCGGACGGGTTTAAAGGCAGTGGTCTCCCGCATGAGTGTCAGAGCGGACACCCGGAGTCTGTAGAGGCTGTAACCCACCGCCAACAGGGCAAAAAACAGGGTGGGAAGACCGATCAATGCCACAGAGAGCGAGGGGTGGAAAGTGATGTCAAAGGCGGGAAGATAACCGTCCTCGTTTTGTACTTCATAAAAGAGGGGCATGAAGAATAGGGCGCAGACAAATCCCAAGGCGGTGCCCGCCAACACGGGCAGTCCGAATATGGCAAAGCCTTTCGCGACAGAGGTATTGGAGTAGCCCAGGGCTTTCAGGATTCCCAACTGCTTTTTGTGCGTGTCAATGTAATGGCCCACATAAAAACACAAGAGTACCACGGTGGTCAGCAGGAGACAGCCGCCCGATACCGCACAGACCACTGTGGCGGTGTTGCGCTGCGCCTCATAGAAAATTTGGGCGATTTCCGTGGTGATCAGGGGTTCGATCCCGACCAGATCCATGCGGTAGTTCAGAAAGAGCGCGCATACAAATACCGCGCAAAAGCTGACGATCGTGATGCCGATCATTTTCCACAGATCTTTCAAACTGATTATCATGAGAACCTCCTACCATTCGATTTCATACGCGGTCTTGGGATGTTCGTTCTGATATTCCTGAATGATCCGGCCGCTGTTCATGCGGATCACAGTATCCGCCATATCCGCGATATTTTGGTTGTGCGTGACCATGACCATCGTAAAATGCATTTCCTTTTGAAGGCGGACGATATAGTCCAGTACGGACCGCCCGGTCTGCTCATCGAGAGCTCCGGTGGGCTCATCCAGATATAAGACGTCCGGCTTTTTGGCGAGAGCTCTCGCCACGGCGACTCTCTGCTGTTCTCCGCCGCTCAGTTCATGGGGGTATTTGTCGCATTTATTTTCCAGGCCCACGGCTCTGATGATCTCCGGATATTCCCGATTGCCGGCCAGGTCGGCCCCCATCTTCACATTCATCCTGACATTCAGATTCGGCAGCAGAAAATATTGTTGAAAAATATAGCCGACGCATTCCCTGCGGAACCGGGTGAGTTCCCTGTCCGTCATGGCGCAGAGATTCCGGTCGTTATAGGATATAACGCCCTCATCCGCGGGCTCCAGTCCGGAGATGACATTGAGCAAAGTGGATTTACCCGAGCCGGACGTGCCCAATATCACCACAAAATCACCGTCCTCAATGGAGAGGGAGACGCCCTTTAACACCTCGTTTCGGCTGTCGCCGCTCCCATAAGATTTGTGTACTTTATCTATTTTGATCATTGCGCGCATATCCTCCCTTTTCCATCATCAACAGGCTCTTAAAGATCTCCGTCAGCCTGTCCGATATCTGCTGTGCCGTATAATCGCACAATCCCGTGGCGCACATGGTGGCGATGCCATGGGTGTAAGTCCACAGGTGCTGATAGATCCTGTCCGCCGCCTGCCGGTCCAATTCATAGGGAACCCGGACGGATTCCAAGATCCGCTCATAGTCGGCATCGATCTGCGGAAGAATGTGCTCAATGCTCGTCTGTTTGGGATCGGCGCTCATAAACAGGATCTGAAACAGCTTGGGTTCCTGCATGGAAAAACGTATATAGGCCGTGCCTACTCCCTTGAACGCGATGGGTTCCTGCAGTCCCGCGGCAACATATTGCCCGTATAATTTCTTGGCGCGAAGGATCACCTCTGTCCGGATCATGTCCATACTCTCGAAGACCGTGAAGATCGGCCTGGCGGAGCTGCCCAAACGATTTCCCAACTCCCTCGCGGTAATCTTCTCCAACCCTTCCGTCCGCGCGATCTCAAACGCTGCGTCTATGATCTCTTCGGCGGTAAATTTTGCTTTTGGCGGCATGGGCTAACCTCCTGAATATTTTTAAAACATTTGTTTTAAATCATATGTTTTATTATAGAGAATGAGGGATGAGATGTCAAGTTAGTGTATAATTAAAATTGGCAAAAAAGGGAAGCAGAGAATAAATCCCTACTTCCCAATCATACAGTTTTTCTTTATGATGTA
>JAMPHD010000001.1:369628-546290 GCA_023663635.1 Acetatifactor muris | reverse complement strand
CCTTGAACATGGTGCGGATTTTCTTGGAAGTGTCCTTTGCGTACCACTCATTCATAATGTTGAGGAATGGCGTGAAATCGTTCTCGCCCTGCGTTTCGCTGTCCACTCCATTATTGATAGCGATAAACCGCACGCCTTTTTCGGGGAACAACATCTCTGTGTAAAAGCCGACTTTCAGATAATTGCGTCCGAACCTGCTCATATCCTTTACGATTACCGTATCGACATTCCCTGCCTCAACCTCGGCAATCATTTTTTGGAAGCCCTCACGCTCGAATGTGATGCCGCTTACGCCGTCGTCCGTAAAGTGTCGGATATTTCGGAAACCGTTCTTCCTTGCGAAGTCCTCAAGGTATTCCTTTTGGTTCTTGATGCTGTTGCTCTCGCCCTGCATTTCGTCATCCCGTGAGAGCCTTTCATAAAGTGCTGTGATTTTGTTTGACATAGAGATTTGCTCCTTTCCCCGAAAACGCCCTGTTTATCGGCTTTTCAGTATCTTTTATTTTCTCTGTCCTTAACAGACTAACCCATTTGGATCCGTCACTACATAGGGTTTCAATTCTCGCCCCCGTACAGGGGGCATCAGTTCAAACAACATTTTTTCTGCTCTTTTTCCTTAGTTTCAATTCTCCAGACAACCTTTTCCCTGACCATGCCGTTTCAATTCTCGCCCCCGTACAGGGGGCATCCGCTGCCTCACAGTGTATAAAGGACTTGTACTGGGAGTTTCAATTCTCGCCCCCGTACAGGGGGCATCTACAAGGTCGCAACACTGGCACCAAAGCAGTATAGTTTCAATTCTCGCCCCCGTACAGGGGGCATCTCAGAGGGTCGGGGGAGAAGACATATTATTGAGGTTTCAATTCTCGGGGCTGTCGCACTAGCTAAAATATTTAGCCGGGCGACAGCCCTTTCTTTGCTCATTTTTTATGGATTCCTTAAGATATAGATGGTCTGTCACTAAAAATAGACATACTTCTCTAAGCATCTGTCTGATGCCTGGTGAATAAGCCGGATTGATTTTGATCCCCTTAAATTTATGCTGTCTTTTTCATTTCAAACAAGTGGTTCCCTGTCCTGCCTGACTGGATCTTATGATGGAGCTTATGGAAATTTCTTCCAATTGCAAGAAGGATACTCTGTGCCAGCACATTCTTTTTCCCACGGTACAGATACCGACGGAAATTCATATCTTCCTTCACATCCGCAAAAGACCCTTCTGCCTGAATGCTCCGGTTCATCCGCAGCTGGCTTCCATATTCATTAGTGATGCGCTCCAGACATTCCTGCCGCTTCTGCTTCATAACCTTTGATACATTGATACGTTTTGTCCGTTCTTCTAACGGGATCTTGCAGTTGTTTCCACGGATACATTCTTTTTTATATGGGCATCCGCCGCAATCCTCACATTCATAGACCGTTACCGTGCTGATATAGCCGCTTTTGCTTTTAGACCTCTTATCATATCTGGCAGTAAGGGACTTTCCGTTTTTGCAGATATAACAGTCCGTTTCCTCGTAATATTCCATGTTTTCACGGCGGCTGATATCGGTTTTATATGTCCGCTTTTTAGAGATCTCGTAGTTCTGCGGTTTGATATAGGCTGTCTGTCCATTTCCCTCTATAAAAACGTAGTTCTCTTCACTTTCATATCCGGCATCTGCTGTGATCTCTGCATATCTGAATGGGAGATGTTCTTCCATGTCCTTCAAAAAAGGAATCAGGGTCAGGGTATCTGTCGGATGGGAACTGATATCTACCCATGTGATATATTCCGCATCAACACCATGCTGTACGTTGTAAGCCGGTTTCAGCTGCCCGTTCCGCATCGCGTCTTCCTTCATCCTCATAAAAGTCGCATCCGGGTCTGTCTTGGAATAACTGTTGCGTTCCCCGCAGACATGGAGGTCTTTGATGTACCTTTTCAACCGACCCATATATCCTTCCAGCTGCTCGACCGATTTTTGCAGGGCGCTCCTGCGTTTCCCTGATCCATATACAAAAACAATCCCTTCTTCTGCCTTTATCCGGCAGAGCTTTTTGCGGAGTCTTTTTAACGTCCGCAGGGAGATTCTTCCATTGTATACCACTTTCAGTCCATATGCCGTTTCACATTCCTCTACGAACTCCGTGATCTTGAGAAATAGCTTCTCCATGCTTTTTGTAACTGCTTTTTTCCATACGAAAGTATATTTATTGGCACAGGATTCTATCTTTGTCCCATCAATAAATACAGTCTTTCCCGAAATCTCACCCAGCTCATACAATAAAGCTGTCATGGCTGCCATCGTTTCCCTGGAACATTCCGACAGATGCAGTGAGATGAACCGGGCCAGTGTCGCATGATCCGGAGCAGGCATTCCCTCTAAAAGATACATGAAGTTAATATCCCTGTTGCATGCAGTCTCGATATCCCGGCTTGAAAAGATGCGGTTCATACTGGCATAGGACATGATCTTGAACAGCTGACGGGGTGACGCCTGATTTTTTCTGACTCTCTTATAGGTCGCATAAAGGTCAGAAAGATCCATTCCCTCCACAAATGCACTCAGAAGGCGGACCGGGTCATCTGATGGTATCATGATCTCAACGTCCAGCGGAAGTTTGATTTGATAACAGGAAGAAAATGCAGTATAATCTTCCTGTAAGATATTTTGTATTGGCATACTTATATTTTACACCATGAGCCGGGCTTTGCGAAGTCCGGCTCAAACTTTCTGCACAGAAAAGAGGCTGCGCACTAAGTTAGTGCGACAGCCCCATCATCCAAACTATAAGCTTGCACCCAAACCCATCTGTTTCAATTCTCGCCCCCGCACAGGGGGCATCATGCCACAAGCTTGACTGCACCTGTTTTTTTGGTTGTTTCAATTCTCGCCCCCGCACAGGGGGCATCTCACCTACCGTGCCGAAGGCACAACTCTGTATATTGTTTCAATTCTCGCCCCCGCACAGGGGGCATCCACCTACCGTGCCGAAGGCACAACTCTGTATATTGTTTCAATTCTCGCCCCCGCACAGGGGGCATCGGGAGCCACACTCGGGTATGACAAGGTGAGACAGTTTCAATTCTCGCCCCCGCACAGGGGGCATCATCGGGAGATTGAGAGGAGGAAGAGGATGAGACTGTTTCAATTCTCGCCCCCGCACAGGGGGCATCTCAACCGGTTGTTGTGTCGGCACAACAATTCATGGTTTCAATTCTCGCCCCCGCACAGGGGGCATCATAGGCCAACATCGCCATCACGGCCGTGAACATACAGTTTCAATTCTCGCCCCCGCACAGGGGGCATCGTGCCGACATTGGCAGCTTGCACACCTGCCATTTAAGTTTCAATTCTCGCCCCCGCACAGGGGGCATCAGGAGGGGCCCCGCGTTTGCGGGCCCCTCTGACTGTTTCAATTCTCGCCCCCGCACAGGGGGCATCCAGCACGCAATCCAGACGATACTACTTACTTCCGTTTCAATTCTCGCCCCCGCACAGGGGGCATCACATAGTGCACGGCGGAAAGGGTCTTGCCCTTCCCGGTTTCAATTCTCGCCCCCGCACAGGGGGCATCCGGAACATATCGCGCCATGGAACGAATTCTGAAGTTTCAATTCTCGCCCCCGCACAGGGGGCATCTATCGCCCTCTTTTGCCCAGAGGGTCGGGGGAGAAGTTTCAATTCTCGCCCCCGCACAGGGGGCATCACAACAACGACTTTAACGTCAAAACGTATATGAAGGTTTCAATTCTCGCCCCCGCACAGGGGGCATCCAGAAAGCCGTGGTAGTTACGCACGGTCTTGGGAGTTTCAATTCTCGCCCCCGCACAGGGGGCATCGGCAAAAATAGTCAAATTTAGTCTTCCTATTTTATGCACATTATCCAAAAAATTTAAGTTTGAAATATAACATACCCCAAATATCCACCTTTTTATCTGTCAAAAAGAGCCAGATAGAAACAATTTTCTGCGCGAACCCTCCTGATATATGTCAATGATTATGATTCGCGCAAAACATCTGTACAATATCAGAACATAATTACACCATCCTGTTCATATACCATTTCTTTGCCCAATGTTTCTATCCGCGGACGCCAATTACTCCCCAAACGGTAAAAACGCACGGAATCCTTCTCTTTATCAATTGCATCAGCTAATCCCGCTTTCAATGTCACCAATTGCGCCGGATCAACTAAAACCTCAAACACAGAATTCTGCACACGACAACCATAGGCTTCACATAATTTGGCTACCTTTCTCAAACGTTTCTCTCCTGCTGCATCCGCAGTATTTACATCATAAGAAACTACAAGCATCATACGTTATCACCTCCAATGAAACGGCGGATAATCATCCAGTTCATCACGTAAAACCCTTGCAAGAAGCATTGCTTGCGTATGGGGAATCAGGCCAATTGGAATCTTTTCCTGTAAAAAAGAATGCTGTATCTGTTCCTTTTTCCTCTCCTGCCATGCCTTCAACACGATTTTTCTCCCATTTTCTCCCAAAAGAACTGGCGGTGTCAGTTGTTCAAAATGTTTTTTTGCAATCTGTCCTCTATTTATCAGAGCAATCGCAAGACGGTCACAGAGCGGTACCCGAAGTTCTTCCATAAGATCCAACGCTAATGCAGGCCTTCCCGGACGCAATGTATGCAAAAAACCTGCAGCAGGATCGAGTCCCACACCTTCCAATGCAGATTGCATATCATTTTTTAGTAAAGTATACAGAAAAGACAACAATGCGTTCACCGGGTCTTCAGGAGGACGTCTATTTCTGGTTTCAAATGTCATTTCATCACCGACCAACATAGCCGAAAATGCAGAGTAATACGCCGCAGCAGCGGCGCCCTCTAATCCACGCATAGAATCAATATTAGGACTTTCCTGAAGCTCCTCTGCAATCCGTGTGATTTTTTGAATTGCATCGGTAAATATCTCTCCCTTTTCCTTGCGCTCTCTGCGGGTTCTCAATAAAAATTCCTTACTGTTGATCAGCTTTCCCAATAAAATGCTTTTCACCAATCGTTTTCCAAAAAATAAATCATCCAATGCAGCAAACTGCCTGCGTCTTAGCATAATATTCCCTTGAATCGGCCCCTGAATCCGTCCATAAAATTTTCCATATTCAGAAAGAAAAACCAGACTGATTCCTCTCTGTCCGCAGAATCCGATCAGCGGCGTAGAAACCGTTACGTTTCCAAAACAATAAACTGATGCGATTGTATGAGCAGGGACGCGTACCTTTTCCTCACCGCCTATTTTCACACCGATTGCTTCATTCTCTAAAAACAGATAGGTATCCGGAGTCAAAATATATAATGTGTTTAGCAGCTGTTTCATTCTATCTCCTTTACCATTTCTTCCCAAAGGCGGTCATTATATGGCCGGGATGATTTTACAATCCTTGGCCGGCATACTTCCTGCAGGGAACATTTCTTACATTTGGCACCATAAACTGCCGAAATTAATTTCTGATCCTCTATCATTTTCGATATTTCCTTTGCCGTTTCCCATGTTTTTGCCCGCAGTTCTTCCGTAAGTACTACCTCATCCCGTCTGTGCGCATCAATAAAAAATATTGCACCCTTCTGAACCTGTGTGCCGAAACGCTCCTCCAGGCAGATCGCCTGCGCACAAAGCTGAAGATGATATTCCTCTTCATCACGCACAATCCCGTGTTTATATTCCACCGGAAAGAAAGTGTACTTTCCCTCCCCATAAGGAACGGAAACGCCTGATGGAGAAAGACGGGCTTCTACACAGTCACAAAATCCGCTTACTCCAAGCCTACGGGAAAAAACGGGCATTTCGTAAATATTTATAACCTCACCACGCTGTTCCGTCCTCGCTGTATGTACACGTTTATGCTGGATTCTTCCGGCAGCCGTATACTCATTCTCCTGCCAGATCTGTTCCAATGCAAGCAGGGAACATCGCCGTTTACAGTACCCATATTGCGACAGCCACGACAGGGGAAATAACTCTCTGGATTCGTCATCGGAAAAACTCTGCATCCCTAGGCACCTCATTCCAACTGATTTCTCCATATGGATCACACAAAAAACCAATATCGATTCCCGCAGGGCGCGCATCCACGTCTATTTCTGCCACATAATCTCTCCATGATTCCGGATATGCTACATTGTCCTTTTTCTGTATGTGAACCATGTCAAACAGCCTGTGCGCAGGGGCACATCCAAGAGCTGCCTGCCTTTTTCTCTGGTTCGGATCCGAATCTGTTCCCGTGTGACGGAAAATAATCAATGGCGTGATCACAGACATTTCTCCCTTGCTGGAAGAACGGTCATGCTCATACATATTCAAAATGGATTCAAATAATATCTTAAGATCCTGCTCGTCAAACCCGGTTTCTTTTGCCAGATTCGCGCTGATAAATCCCCTTGCCTCATACAGCCCATATGGAATGAACTGTTTCCGTCCCATTGTCCGAAGCTTGTCCTCCGGCTGTTCCTTTTCCCATGTTTCATACTCTTCCACTGTCTTTGCATTTCCGGCGGCATCCGCCGTCGCCATCCTTGTGATGGAAATATCCAGCGGCTGAATCGGATCTAACGAGCGTGCAAACGCAATCTGTACAGGTCCGCGTACCTGGCCTGCATTCGGTCCCGTTGACATTACTGCGCCAAATGTTCTCACATCATAAAAGAGTTCACATGCTTTTTTACGTCCCGCATAAACTTCAGCCTTGCCTTTTGCGGAAACTTCTGTCCCACTGAGGGATTTTGCACGGGCAATCCCCGTATTGATATTGCTGGCACTGCGGACAAGCATTTCCATACCCGCCTCTCCCTCATATGCAGCCTGCACATAATTTCTGATTCTGCGCTTAATGGCCACATCCGTAATATATCCGTGAAGACTCTGAGGATCTGTTCTGGGAGTATTCCCCATATCAGGATCGCCATTCGGATTACCATTCCTGCATTCAATAAAAAACATAAATTCATAACGATTTTTAATTGCCATCTCGATCACCTCTCTACTGTTTCTTCTTTTTTGGAATAAATCTGCGCTTTCTGCTGGTAATAACCCAGTGCAAACTCTGTCTGCTGCATCATCGTCAATGCGGTGGGGATCTCCTGCTCACCAATATTCTGATAAATTTCTGTCAGCATTTTCTCAAAATAAACGGTCAATCCCCTGTCAAGTTTTGCCAGATGATATTGCGACAATTGAGACAGTTTCCCAATCATAAGTCCCGGACCTGCCATAGCCGCAGCATAATACCGCTCGGCAACCCCCACATTTACTTCCGGCATCGCTTTCTCCTGGATTGCCGAATAAACAGCCATCAACCGTCCGCATAAATAGGCTGCGCTGCCGGCCTGCCGATTAAGTCTTTCTCCCATAATCTCTTCTTCACCTTCTTTCCTTTGTTTTCTTCTAAGCCACGCCTTTAATAGCTGATAGACCAATGTCTCCGTTCCATGCTTTTTATCTTTATCATCGGCCAGCAGATCGGCCTTCAGCCATTGTAATGCCCGATAAGCAGCCTCGTCCGGCAACGGACTCCCATGAATCGCAGCATAAGCCACACGCTGTCCAAGATTTGACAATTCACGGTCCAGCCGCTCCCATACCTTTGCGCCTCCGCCAGGTTTCAGCATACGCAGGCATAAAGCTTTTAATTTCGGCGGACGTGTCATTCCCTGCCCGCCGGGCAGAATCAACCTTAAATCTTCAAACCACAAACTGATATTCCGGTATAATTCCTCGTAACTTCCCTCATACCAGCCACGCACCATCATCCTTCCACCTGCGCCGGATAAGGGCATCATGTAATATCTCATGTCCGGTTTTCCAACATTTTTACCCTCTCCGATGGCAGCAACCAGTTTCTGCGCTGCCTTAAGCGCCTCTCGTTCTTCTTCACTTTCCGCTATGTCTTCTTCCTCACCTTCCAGCAGGTCACTTCCAAACAGGCATGAAAAAATATCCTCTTCTTTTGATACCTTTCCCGAATACCAGTGAACCATCTTTGCCCCGGCCAGAACATCGGCATTCCCAATCAGTTTCTTCAATGCGGCATTAACTGCCGTCATTGCCGCCTCAGAAACCACTGCGTTCGCACTCTGTTTCAATCCATATGACTGAAAGGCATCTTTATCGAAACATAAAAAGGCATCTCCCGATGTATGTCCACCAACACTCATCAAGCCTGATACTTTTGGTACAGTAGCCATTGGCTGTGACAGTTCTCCGGTAATCAAACATCTTTCCGCTTTTTCAGTAGCTGGTGACTGTATTCTTTTTCTAAACTCATCCCAATATTCACTATAATGCTCACTGCGCTCCAGATACTGCCCATCCACCACAAATCCTACTAAATCCGCTGGTTTTAATTTGTTCTCTGCCAGCGCGTTTTGCATTTTCTCCCGTACCTGAGAATCGCGAAGCGCTCTCGCCGCAATGCCAAACAATGGTTCCGCATTGTTCCCTCCCTCCAAAAAAGAAAGAAAGAAGTCATGCTTTACAGGTATATTCTTGTCCTTTTTTTCATCATTGACAATACAAAGAACAATTCCTGCTTTCTCAATCAAGGGATTACAATATTTTGAACCTTGCGCTGCCGCTCCCACATCCGGTGCACTCACCTCAGGCGCATTCTTTTCCCTAACTTCCAAATCAAGGAACTGCCCCAATGCCGACAGGTGAAAATATCCTTTAGGACGTTTGGGCTTAAAGCCGGGACGCGCGGTAAGTTCATGGTCAACTGCATACCGATACAATTCTTCAAGCATACTCTCCTGCCCCTTTCCCCCCTTTCAGAACCTCCGGGGAATCATAAGGCGGAACTTCCAGAACGCCTTGTTCCAAATGCGCATGGAACAGTGAAACCTCCAGCTCTGTCTGTTTTGTGACTTCCCATTTATGGAGATCAAACACGTCATACACCATCAATCCCAAATCCATTGTAAGGTCAATCGGCTGACGTTCACTGGCTCCCCACTCAAAGTATGCCGGGAATTCTCTTGTTCCCATACAGGGCTGCATAAATGCCTGGCCACGCTTGGCCCGCCGTTCAAACTGATCCATCAAATTGCCCGGTGCGTGTGGATAGGTTTCCCTTGGTACAATCTCCGCCGTGATCCGGTACCGGACATCCTGCAGAACCACAGACTGCCGCTGCGTCCTATCATCCTCGATGAATATAAATGCTTTATGTACATCCACCTGCGGAATCTTCATCATCTTACTCTTTACTTCATTTCTTTTAAACGATATGTAGCGGATCGGTGAGAGCACTTCAATTCTCTGTACCTGCCAATAAAACTCCGGCGGTTTGG
Organism: Acetatifactor muris; assembly: GCA_023663635.1. Taxonomy (GTDB): domain Bacteria; phylum Bacillota; class Clostridia; order Lachnospirales; family Lachnospiraceae; genus Acetatifactor; species Acetatifactor muris_A. Next base: position 536,994 of record JAMPHD010000001.1, on the reverse strand, counting down.
AATAGATAGATGACAGCAAGCCCCTGATTGCTCCCGGTGTCGGCACGGCATAAGTCAACCGCTCCACCTTGCTTTCCGGTCTGGTCCACAGTGCAAAATCTCCCCATACTTCAATCGTTGCTTTCGGATTTTTTCCCATACTTCACCCCGTTTCTCAAAAGATTCCGTCAAAAGCCTCTAAAGCGCCAAAATTCAGCCCTAACTTCTCATGATAACAAGCCCTGTTCCCCAATAGGTACCAATCTGTCTGTGTTTCGCTCTCCTGTCCGTAAGTGCGGAATGCAAGCGGAATACAGCACTCCTTCACTTTACTTTCAGCAAATGATGAGACTGTCAGAGGCCTTGCCCGTTTCATCAATTCCCGTGTGAGTCCCGTTCTCTTATATTCCTCCTGTATAGCCAAGAACAAGTCCATTTTATCTTCCCAAGGAACGATCACCTGTACCCCTTTTGACTCAATCAACTTATATTCTTTCTGAACTTTCTCATAATCCCTCTCCTGAATCGCCTGTTTTAATTTTTCTTTGTCGCCTTCCGTATTTGAATATAATAGTTCGTAATATTCTTCAATATGTTTCAAGTTATAACAGTCAATCGGATGCCGAGAAACCAATGTCTTTACACAGACAGCCGCTCTCTGGTAATACGCGCCCGGAGGATATAATTTCTCTTCATCCGGGGTAAAAATCACTACCCTGCCGTCCGGACTATCACCGTTGCGATTACAGCGGCCTGCTGCCTGAATAATGGATTCCAATGGAGCAAGCGCCCGATAAACCACAGGGAAATCCAGATCCACACCTGCCTCAATACACTGACTTGCCACCAGATAACAAGATTTCCCCTCTGCCAGCCGTTCTTTTATGATTTCAAGGACTTTGCTCCTGTGCGCTACGCACAGATCACTTGTCAGATAAAAAACAGATTCCGATACTGTCTCTTCCAAAACACGAAATAACTTTTCCGCATGGGCGCGTAGATTAACAATCGCACATCCCTGATTATGGGATATCAGTTCCTCTGCAATCTGTCTGTAAGATATCGGCTGCTCTATCCGCCAGTCATATGTGACACGACGCACTGCCTGAAAGAGTGTTTGCGGATCAGGGACAATTTCTGTCGGCGTCCATTGTATACCGGGAAGATACTGAAATGACGGCTGGGTGGCTGTAGAAAATACTATGGTACATCCGTACCGGCTGCAGAGCAGCTTTACCGTCCGCAATGTGGCTTCCAATAGATTCGGCGGCAAGGATTGTGCTTCATCCAAAACAATCACACTGCCCGCAATCTGATGCAGCCGTCTGCAGTCTGTGGGTTTCGCAGAAAACAGCGGTTCAAAAAAACCAACATTAGTCGTGACAATACATGGCGCATCCCACCGCTCCGACAATATCCGGGCATTCTCGTCCAACACCGCCGCGCTATGGCTTTCCAGCAGTTCCGGCAATATCCGTCTATAATCCCTGACATTCTGCTCCATAATAGCAAGATACGGCAGAATCAATATGATGCGGCGCATTTTCCTATATTTTAGACAATGCTTCACTGCAAACGTCAAAAGACTCAACGTTTTTCCCAGACCGGTAGGCGCTGTCAAAGTAAATAACCCTGGAGGCAGTTCCGCAGCGCGCAGACAATCCTCAAAAAGCTGATCCCGAAGATTATTTAGTACGGACGATGCCTTGGAATTTTTCTGTTTTTCTGCCCGCAGCCGCCACAGATACCGCAGAGTTTCCTCCAGGTCAATTTCCGATCCTGTATGCGTTTTCAAGTAATCGGGGACAAAGTGTTCCGCTGAGGCAGAATAATCTGCATCTGCCAGCGCAGAAAGCATAAACCGAGCCAGCAACATATCAGCAATCGGATCATCATCCGGAATAGGCCGCGGAATTTTAATCTGCATCAAATGTGGATTCTCTGTCTGAAAGATTCCCATGGCCTCTTTCATCTCTGTCATACCAAACAGAGAAAATGTATTGCCTTCCTCGTCACATCCGGACCCTGCTCCCCACATCAAATCTTCCAATCCCGGAATACAACTACTGTCGAGATAACTGTGATGTGCAGCAATTACAGTTGCCAGCATCCCTGCCGTTTTCTTCCGGTTATATCGAAAATATACCACCGCTGCCCCCGGATATGCATGGTTCACATGAATCCGCTTTCCTTCCAGAACCTCCGCGAACCGCCTACTTACTTTTCCAAAATCATGGAATCCTCCCAAAATCTTTCCGATTTCCTCAAAACCGATGGGTTTCAAGAATTCCCCGCACAGTTCACTGACACGCTGCACGTGATGCGCAACCGTTTCTTTCTTCCCGGACGCGTTAGCACTCCTCGCATAATAGCGCTCCCCCATATACCACTTCCCCGTTTCTTATTGCCGGTCATTCATAAACTATGTATCCAAAATTCAGATTTTCAAAACTCCATACCTTTCCCGTCAGCCTGCAAGCCCCTATTCATACACCAATCTCTGCAAGCCTCCTCACTCCATTTATGAACATCTGAAAACTAACCGAAGTATTATTATCAATATTGATAATAGGTGCAATCTTCTTAGCTCCGGCAATCTGCTGATGTTCAGGCAATAACCTCCTCAATTCCGTTTTAGGATTCACGATTGCATCAGGAATCCTATATTTGCTTTTTCTTTTTGCGACCGATAAATCTCTGTCATAAGCCATACCCAACGAATCCATATCCCCAAAATACCAAGACTCTAATTCATGGCACGCTATTCTAACCAACACTTCTTTATTAGAGCCTCTGCATAATTCCAACAATTTCTCTTTCAGTTTTTTACAGTCATTACTGTCTTGATCCTGTACCACCACAAATTTTACATTCGGCTCATTCCATCCCTGAAGTTTCGCGGTAAGGGATTTCTGCAAATCTGATTTTCCCTCATGAGGAACGGTGATAAACCGGATTCCCGCAGGCAGGATCCGCGGCAGCAAACCATCCAAAAAATATTTCATCGACTGTTCTTCCAGCAAAAATATCAGTTTCATATCATGCCTCCATCAACAGCCCCTGTTTCCACAGGGCTCCCGGCAGCTCCCCCGCGTCATACAGAGATTTTACCAATGCATTTTCAGAAGCTTTGCATACTGTCGTAAACCCGTCCTTTTTTTCTAAATAGTATATCTCATCCAACTGTATGGCGTTTAAGAAGTCCGGGGAATGTGTCGATACAAACACCTGCCCTCCCTTATCCGCATACATCCTAAATTCCTCGGCCAGTTCCAAAAGCAATTGAGGGTACAACTGGTTTTCCGGTTCCTCCACACAAAGCAACGCATGCTGCGCCGGATCAGACAAAAGAATAAGATATGTAAACATCTTTATGGTTCCATCTGACACATACTTTGAAGAAAAGGGATTCTTAAATTTACCATCCTGAAACCGAAGCACAATATAACCGTCCTGTGTCTCCTGTGCTTCCACATTCTCAACTCCCGGAACTCTCTGTTTCATCTTTTCAATGATTTCATTAAAAACACTAGGATGGTTGTCATAAAGATATTTTGTTACAGAGGACAGATTATCGCCGTTTCTGGTCAGATGCTCGCTGTATTCAATCTCCTGGCGCTCTCTTGCCGCATCAATTCTGAAATCAGACACATACCAATCCTCAATCAGTTTTCTAAAAGTAGTCACCGCTTCAAATTCCTTAAACTGCCCTAAGCCCTTAATGGCAAGAATGTCCGGCGAGTCCAGTTTCTGACGCTCCCTTGTGGCCAGGCTTACATCTTCATAACTGCTTAATTTGCCTTTGGCGGCAATTCCCTCTCCCATCGAAAAATCCAATACCTTCCAAGGAGAGCCTTTCTGCCCTCTCCTGAAACGCAGAGTTTCCCTTCTTACAACCGCCTTCCCCATGTCATCCAAACCGATAGAAACTTCATATGTGATCAGCGGTTCATTATCAGCCGGGCGGAACTTGATGGCAAATTCAATATCACCCGTCTGCTCCCTTGCTACTACCTCTTTATACCCGCCTCTTTTTACCAACGCCGTACGCACATTGCTGTTTAAACAGTCGTGAAGAAAACCAAAAATATCAAAGAAAGTTGTCTTCCCTGTTCCGTTCTTTCCTAAGAACACAGCTAAATTGGGAATATCCCTGACTTCAACATCTTTGAATACCTTATAATTGTGTATTTTCAGCGATTCGATTTTCATATCGGGTCTTCCTCTCCTTTTAAGGCTGAAAGCTTTGCTAACATTGGCAGGAACTAATATAATGATACCATATTTTTACAGGGGACTCAACAAAAAGCAGACAAATCGCCTTTGTTATAGCATTAACATATTCACCCGAGCCGCCCGGACTCAATGCTCCAACATATTCTCAATAAAGATCCCATATCCCTTCGAGCTGTCCTGCACCAGTACATGGGTCACCGCCCCGACGATCTTGCCGTTCTGGATGATGGGCGCCCCGCTCATCCCCTGGACGATTCCCCCGGTCTTCTCCAAGAGCTCCGGATCCGTGACCACAAGCTCGATCCCGCGGTTGACATTGTCATGATCCAGATGGATGTCCGTGATCCTGATGTCATAATACTGCGGTTCCCCGTCCACCGTGCAGAGGATCTCGGCATCCCCTCTCTCGATCTCCTGCTTGAGCCCGATGGGCAGGGGATCGCTCTGCGCCATCAGTATGGCCTGTTGGTTGCACTTCCCGAAGATTCCCTCCTCCCCGTTGTAGACGATGTCACCCAGAATATTGTCGTCCGAGTACACGATCATGCCCGTCATCTCTCCCGGATTTCCCGCCATGCCCTTTTGGATGGCGATGATCTCCGTGCGGTAGATCGTCCCGTCATACATCTCCATCAATGTGCTTGTATCCACATCATTGATGCCATGTCCCAGCGCACCGAAATTTCCGTCGCCGTCAATGTAGGTCATCGTGCCCACGCCCTGTGTGCTGTCCCGAACCCACGCTCCGATCTTATACCGGCCGCCGGCATCTTTCTCGGGCTTTACCTGCAGCTCCACCAACTCGCCGAGCCGCTCCACCGTGACGATCTGCGCCCGGCCGTCACTCTCCTCGATCCCCCGGATAAAGGACTCTTTATCCGTTATGGCTTGTCCGTTCAGCTTGCGTATATAATCGCCGGATTTCAAAATATGTTGGGCGGGGCAGTGGTTCTGTCCGTCCATACCTTTAAAATTGCCGACGCCGACCACCAAAACGCCCTCTGATTCCATGTATATCCCCACCGGAATTCCCACCGGGATCAGCTCCCGGTCCTCGATCACCTCAATGCCTATCTGTTTAAAGGGCAGAAAACCAAAGAGTTTGACCTCCATGGAATAATTGTTCAGGCCGCCCGTCTTCAGGGTCACGGGTTCGCTCAGATCAATAGTGACGGCATCCTTGGGAATATTGCTCTCTCCCTGCGCGCCCACGCTGACCAACTCTCCCTTGGCGGGAATTCCCAGATGAAAGGTCTCCAACTCATCCGCCCGCACATGGATCACGGATGGAATACTCTTGTCCAGCGCATAATATTCATATCCCGCCAAAGTAGCACAACTGCAAAACAGAGCCACACACAGGCAGAGACGATACATGCGATACCTGCGCATCCGCCTGCGCCAATTCCGCAAAATGATCACCGTCTCGTCACCGGCCTGTTTCTTGACTCTGTCCTGATCCTCAAATCTCATATCCGCATCCTCTCGCTTTCCCGATTACATATTCCCTCTTAGTATGCGATGGTTTTGCGGTTTTCATAATTCCGATCTGAAAATATTTTATTTTTCCGATTCGTTTTTCTTCTTAATTTCCCTTACTCCGGCTCTTTCGCCGATTTTTGCTGCAGGGCCTGTTCCCGCAGCTCTCCGGCATTGGACAGGGCCGCGGAAGTCAAAGTGTCGCTACCGAGCAGCCTCGCCAGTTCCGCCAGTTCCTCCTCACCGTCCACCTGTCTGATATCCGTGACGGTACGCCCGTCATCACTGCTCTTCTCGATCACAAAATGGGTGTCCGCCATGGCTGCGATCTGGGGCAAATGCGTGATGCACAAGACCTGATGGGCGGCGCTCACCTCGCTCAGTCTGCCCGCCACTTTCCACGCCGTCCTGCCGCTGATGCCGGCGTCGATCTCGTCAAAGATCAGGGTGTCGATCTCATCCTGCCCCGCCAGAACGGTCTTGATGGCAAGCATCACTCTGGACAGCTCGCCTCCGCTGGCCACCCGGCTTAGGGGTTTCACGCCCTCTCCGGGATTGGTGGAGATCAAAAACTCCACATCGTCATATCCCTTTGCCGTGATCTGTCCCCCGGGGCGGACCGCCGTCTCAAATTTCACCGACGGAAAATTCAACCGGTTCAACGCCTGCGTGAGCAGTCCGGTGAGCACGGCCGCGTATTCCCTCCGCACCTCGGACAAACGGCCGCAGGCATCCTCCAGACGTTTCCGGGCCGTCTGCATCCGATCCGTCAGCTCTGCAAGGTAGGCATCATAATCCGAGAGTTTGTCCAGATAAGCCTGTCTCTCTTCGGCATATTGCAAAATTGCGGGAATGGTGTCTCCATATTTTTCCTTCAGGTGATTGATGAGGTTCAACCGCTCCTCCGTCCGGGCAAACTCCTCCCCGTCAAACTCGCAGTCTCTCATATATTCCGCCAGATCCCGATTATAATCCGCAAGCAGGTCATCCACCTCCGCCAATCGGCTCTCCAGATCCTCCAGTTTGGCGTCGTATGCGGTCACCGCCCCAAGCGCCCGCAAGGCCCTGCTGAGCGCCGCCCCCGCGCCGCCGTCTCCATCCGTTCCGGAATGCCGATAGCTCTCCGCGAGGCTCTCGCTGATCTTGCGGCTGTTGCTCATCCGGCGATACCGCTGCTCCAGTTCTTCATCCTCCCCCGGGATCAGCCGCGCCTCCTCGATCTCTCTGCACTCAAACTCCGCAAGGGACTGTTCCCTCTCCCTCGCGGTCTCGTCCATAGACTCCTCCGCGAGCGCTCTCTCCAGTTTTTGGCACTCCTCCCACGCATCCGACACCTCTCCGGCCGGCTCCCGAACCGCCTCGCCGCAGTATGCGTCTAGGATCTCCATATGTTTCTTCTTGTGGAGCAGGGACTGATGTTCATGCTGACCGTGAATATCCAACAACACCTCCGCCAATTCCTTCACTTGTCGGGCAGTCACGGTCTCCCCGTTGATCTTAAAGACGCTTTTGCCGGGCTGCATCCTGCGGCTGATGATGACGGCGCCGTCCTCGGGCTCCAACTCCATCTCCTCCATCTTCCGGGCCGCAAGTCCTTCCCCGCAGGTAAATACCAACTCCACCAAAGCGCTCTGCGCTCCCTCGCGCAGCATATCCCGCTCAAACTTCGCCCCGAGCGCCAGATTGACGGAACCGATCAACAGGGATTTGCCCGCGCCGGTCTCCCCTGTGAGGATATTCAGTCCCGGCCCGAACTCCACCTCCGTCTCTTCCATCAGAGCCAGATTCTTCACATGTAATCTCTGTAACATAGTTTTCTCCCTCTGCGCCTTCTCCAAAGCACATCCGAGACTTACCTGTCCAACATTCCCTGTATCTTGTGTATCAGCTTGCCCGCGTCTTCTGAGGTATGGGAGGCCACCATGATCGTATCGTCCCCGGCGATGCATCCCAACACCTCCGGGAATTTCATGGCGTCCAAGGCCGCCGCCACCGCCATCGCCATGCCGGAGGCCGTCTTGATCACCACCAGATTCTGCGCCGTGTCCATGGAGGCAAAGCCCTCCTTCAGGACATGGATGTATCGGTTTGCCACCGGCGCGTCCTCCCGCCCGGGCAGCACATACTTCTGACGCCCTTTTCCGGCTGACACCTTGGAGAGCTGCAGCTCCCTGATATCCCGGGATACGGTCGCCTGGGTCACGGGAAAACCCGCATTCTGCAGATAGCGGGCCAGTTCCTCCTGGGTTCCCACATCCCGCTCCTCTATCAGCTCCACGATCTTCTTATGTCTGCCTTTTTTCATAGCCATCCCTCTGCCCGCAGCCGCCTACTCGCTGAATTTCTTATGTAAGGTCTCCATGAAACTCACCTGATTCAGGCGCAGAAATTCCGTGATCTTCTCGGACTGCACAATGCGGATCCGGTCTCCCGTGCACATGGAGATCTTGTGGCTGCCGTCAAAGTTGGCCTCCACCGTCTGTTTGCGCCCCTCGCGCCCCGCCGGCACCTCGATCTCGATCACATCCTCCGGCGACAGCACTATGCTCCTGTGGTTCAGAGAATGCGGACAGATGGCGGTGAGCATGATGATCTTCGCGCTGGGCTCCACCAGGGGGCCTCCCGCGGACAGACTGTAACTGGAGGAACCCGTGGGGGTAGCCACGATCATGCCGTCAGCCTTATAGCGGTGCAAAAATTGCCCGTTCACATAAATGTCCAACCAGAGCATCTGAATGGATCCTCTTCGGGAGATGACGATATCATTCAGGGCCCAACCCTCCTCCCAAGGCTTGCCGCAGTGGAACGTCACTTTACCGTTGAGCATCATGCGGGACTCCTTGGTGTACTCCCCCTCGATCAGCTTATCCAGGGATTCCTCCAGATTGGCCGGTTCTATCTCCGTCATATACCCCAGTGTGCCCAAGTTGACGCCAATAATGGGAATGAAGAGTTTCTTGGTCTCTCGGGCCGCCTGCAGCACCGTGCCGTCCCCGCCCAACACGATCATGCAGTCCACATCCTTGGGGATGTTTTTGGCCTCCTCAGACTCCTCGGTGGTGTCCGCGGTCCAGTCCGACTCCTTGATCATCAGCGTCACTTTCTGTCCCCTGCACTCCAGATACCCCTTGATCTGGTTGGTGGAACGCAGGTCCCTGTCCTTGTTTTTGTTGGTGTAAATGAGAAAATGTTTCATATGCTGCCTCCTCCCTCATGAGATTGTTCTACCGTCTCCTGAATCCTTTGCTCCCATGCGTCCTCCCGGGAAAGTCCCGTTTTGTCCCGCACGATCTCCTCCAATCTTTCCTCGGCCTCCCGCTCGCTCAGGCTTAAGATCTCCTCCGGAATACACTCCGCCTTTCTGATATGCAGCAGATACTCGATATTGCCCTCGGGCCCCCTGATGGGGGAATAGTCCAAGTGCAGCGCCTCAAACCCGATGCAGGCCGCGTAATCCACCATGCGGTGAATGACCTCCAAGTGGGTCTCGGGCTCTCTCACCACGCCGTTCTTGCCCACCTTCTCCCGTCCGGCCTCAAACTGCGGCTTGATGAGACACACCATGCCGCCGCCCGGTCTCAGCACATTTCTGGCCGGGATCAGGATCTTGGTGAGAGAGATGAACGAGACATCCGCCCCGGCAAAATCCGGCTCCTCCGGAAGATCTCCCTTCACGAGCCGGCGAAAATTGGTCTGCTCCATGCACACCACACGGCTGTCATTGCGCAACTTCCACGCCAACTGCCCACGGCCCACATCCACCGCATAGACCTTCGCCGCGCCGTTTTGCAGCATACAGTCCGTGAATCCGCCCGTGGAGGCCCCGATGTCCAGACAGATCAGGCCCTCGGGGGCAAGCCCCCATTTCTCTATGGCCTTCTCCAGTTTCAGGCCGCCGCGGCTCACATATTTTAAACTGTTTCCGCGCACCTCCACAGAGATCTCCTCCGTGTGGAACGCCGTCCCCGCCTTATCCTCTCTCTGTCCGTTCACATACACGTTTCCGGACATGATGATGGCTTTTGCTTTCTCTCGGGAGGGCACGTAACCCTGATTGACCAGGATGACATCCAAACGCTCTTTCATATTCCCTGTCCGTCTTTCCTCCGCCACGAGACGAATTTATGTCAACGCTTTCTCTATGCGCCCTGCGATACTCTCCGGGTCCATGCCGATCTCTTTCTTCAAAAGTTCCACATTGCCGTGCTCGATATAGGCGTCCGGAAGAGTGACGCAGATACAGTCACAGCCCGGAGTCAGACGATGATTCTCCTGCAGACAATGCAGTACTTTCTCTCCATAGCCGCCGCTGGCCACATTCTCCTCCATAGTGACGATCAGCCTGTGACCCTCCGCGGCTTTCAGCACGGCGGCCTCATCGATGGGTTTCACAAACCGGGCATTCAACAGACTCACCGAATGGCCGCGTTCTTTCAAAATATCCCTGACCGTCTCCGCCGTCCTGACCATACTGCCCACAGCCAGCAACGCGATCTCGGACTCCTCGTATATCCACTCCGCCCGCCCATACTCAATGGGAGCGCGAAATTCCTTTAATCCCGCGTAAGCCGTCCCTCTGGGATAACGTATGGCCACGGGCGCCTCCAGATTCACGGCAAACTTCAGCATATCCGATAGCTCCCATTTGTTCTTGGGGGCCATGATATGCATATTGGGAATGCCGGAGAGATATGTAAAGTCAAAAATCCCCTGATGGGTCTCCCCGTCGCTGCCCACCAGTCCGGCCCGGTCTATGGCGAAGACCACCGGAAGGTTCTGCAGACAGACATCGTGCAGGATCTGATCGTAGGCCCGCTGCAGGAAAGAGGAATACACCGCCACGATGGGTTTGAGACCTCCCGCCGCCAGTCCCGCGGCAAAGGTCACCGCATGCTCCTCGGCAATCCCCACGTCAAAGAATCTGTCCGGATACATATTGCGGAAACGCTTTAATCCCGTGCCGTCCGGCATGGCCGCCGTGATCGCCACGATCCGCTCATCCCTCTGCCCCAGCTTGCACATCACCGTGGAGAAAATATCCGTATAATTGGCCGTGGTTCTGGGATGGGATGGGATGCCCGTCTCAATGTCAAAAGGCTCCGCGCCGTGAAATCTGGCGGGATGGCGCTCCGCCGGGGCGTATCCCTTGCCCTTCTGGGTCAGCGCGTGGATCAGTACGCAGCCCTTCACGCGTTTGGCCTCTTTCAGCACCCTGATCATACCCGATATGTCATGTCCGTCCACCGGCCCCAGATAGGTGATGCCCATATCCTCAAAGAGCATGCCCGGGATCACCAGTTGTTTAAAACCTGATTTAGCCCGACGGATCTTTCTGACCATGTTGTCGCCGCCTTTGGTGCCGCTCAGCGCGTTGTAGATGCCCTCCTTTAAGTCCAGATAGGCTGAGGCCGTGCGGATATTGTTGAGATATTTGGACATTCCACCCACGTTTTCGGAGATGGACATATTGTTGTCATTGAGAATGATGATAAAATTCGTGTCCCATTTAGCGGCGTTATTCAGAGCCTCATAGGCCATCCCTCCGGTGAGGGAGCCGTCCCCGATCACGGACACGACCGTGTAATCCTCCCCCTTGAGGTCTCTGGCCATCACCAGACCGAGCCCCGCCGAGATGGAGGTGGAGCTGTGTCCCGTGTCAAAAGCGTCATAATCGCTCTCTCTGCGCTTGGGGAAACCGCTCATGCCATGATACTGTCTCAGCCCGTCAAACCCCTCCTTGCGGCCCGTGAGCAGTTTGTGGGTATAGGACTGATGGCCCACGTCCCAGATGATCTTGTCCTCCGGCAGATTCAGCGCCAGATGCAATGCCATGGTGAGCTCCACGGCTCCCAAATTGGAGCCCAGATGTCCTCCCGTGACACTGATCTTCTCGATCAGAAACCGGCGTATCTCCTGCGCAAGCGCCTCGTACTCTCTCTTGTCGATCTTTTTGATATCATTCGGACATTCTATTCTCTCAAGCAACATAGCTTTCTCCCGTCTGTCTCAACTGCGTCTGTCGATCAAATACCGCACCAATTCCTCCAAAAAGTCATGGTCTCCGGGCAACCTGCGCAAAATGGCGATCGCCTCACCGGAGAGCCTCTCCACCTCCGCGCGGGACCGGTCCGGACCATGCAGGGTCACATAGGTCTGCTTGCCGCTCGCCGCGTCACTGCCCACGGGTTTGCCAAGCTCTGCGCTGTCTCCCGTCACATCCAAAATATCATCCTGTATCTGGAACGCCATACCAATATTGAGCGCGCAGTCCGCCACATCCGACTGCTGCCCCTCGGACGCGCCCGCAAGGATCGCCCCGATCAACATGGAGGCCTTGATGAGCGCCCCGGTCTTGTTCCGGTGAATATATTCGATCTGCGCCTCCGTCAGCGGCTCTGTCCTGCCCTCCGCCTCAATGTCAGCCACCTGGCCGCCGATCATCCCGCGGATCCCCGCCTCATGCCCGAGCACGCTAAGCGCCCGGCTCACCCGACGGTACTCCTCCTGCGTCCCGCAGACCTCAAGAGCCTGAAACGCCGTCTCATAGGCGGCATTTAACAGCGCGTCTCCCGTCAGTATCGCCATGGCCTCCCCGTAGACGACCCATGTGGTCTTAAGACCTCTTCGATACTCGTCATTGTCCATGGCCGGCAGATCGTCATGCACCAGAGAGTAAGTGTGGATCATCTCCATGGCGGCCATGAAGGGCTCGATCATCCGGGTGTCTCTGCCTCCGAACATCCGGTAAGTCTCCCGTATCAATATGGGGCGCAGCCTCTTTCCGCCCGCCATCAGACTGTAGCGCATGGCCTCCGTGATCGTCTCGGGCTCCTCTTCCTTTGCGGGAATGCAGGCCTTCAGCATCTCATCCGTCTCTGCCGCCCTCTCCTTTAACACGCTCTCAAACGATTTATCCGTCATGTTTCCCATTCCTCCGGTCCGCCGTCTTCGGCAAGCTTTAGAACTTTCTTCTCCACGCGGTCTATCTGCCCGTTGCACTGCTGTAACAGCGCCATTCCCTCGCTGTAGGCCGCAAAAGCGTCCTCCAGGGAAATGTCCTCATTCTCCAAACGCCCTATGGTCTCCTCCAAACGGGTAAAATTCTCCTCCAAAGTGAGGCCGGACACATCGGCGCCTCCCGCCCCGTCCGCAGCCGGAATACCCTTGTCTGCCTGTCTCTTTCCTGCCATACTCTCTCCTTTACGGTGCGATCTTCTAAAGCGCGGCCCTGACCGCCGTCACCCGCGCGCGAATGTCTCCGTCCCGCACACGGACGGTCAGCTCCTGCCCTTCCCGTACTCCCTTTACCGAGCGGATATTGTGTCCGCCCTCATCCTCCACATAGGAAAAACCGCTCTTAAGTTTCTCCAGCGGAGAAAGACCTTTCAGCCTCTCTATATACAGATCCAACTCATGACGTTTCTCCCGCAGGATCTGATCCATGCGCGCCTGCAGCTGCTCCTCCAGTCTCAGACAGTGCGCCCTTTTATCCCGAATGCGCCTCGCGGGACTGCGGAATTTCAGCTGTCTGTCACAGATCGCCAACCGCTCCCGCGCGGAATCGATCCTTCTCTTCATCAGCCGCCGCAGCCGCTCCCTGTCCTCCTCCAGTCGCGCCAGAACCTCCCCGATATCCGCCACGGCCAACTCTGCCGCCGCCGACGGCGTGGAGGCCCTCAGATCCGCCACGAAATCAATGAGAGTGGTGTCCGTCTCATGTCCCACCGCGGAGATGATCGGCACGGAACAGTCAAAGACCGCCTGCGCCACGATCCGCTCATTGAATGCCCACAGATCCTCCATGGAACCGCCTCCCCTGCCCACGATCATCACATCGACCTGCTGTCTCTCCAAGGCACGGATGCCCCTGACGATGCTCTCCGCTGCGGCCTCTCCCTGCACGATGGCCGGATAGAGGATGATCTGCACATAGGGATTCCTGCGGGAGGCGATCCGGATGATGTCTCTGACGGCGGCTCCGGTCTCTGCCGTCACCACACCCAGAGTCCGGATATACCTCGGTATGGGCTGCTTGTACTCCTGCGCGAACATGCCGCACTCCGCAAGCTCCGCCTTCAGCTGCTCGAATTTCTCATAGAGAAGTCCGGCTCCGTCCAACACGATCTGCCTGGCGTAGAGCTGATATCTGCCGTCCCGCTCGTATACATCCACGGCGCCGCCCACCACGACCTGCTGACCCTCCGCGAGCTTAAAGTTCAGCCCGGCGCGCTGTCCGGCGAACATGACGCAGCTCACGGCGCTCTTTGCATCCTTTAACGTAAAATAAATATGTCCAGAGGAATGATATTTGCAGTTGCTGACTTCGCCTCTCACGAAGACGGACTGCAAAAGATAATCCTGCGTGAACATATTTTTGACATAGGAATTCAATTGTCCCACGGTATATACATTACAAATTGTTCTCACCCGATTTCCAAACCTTTGCAAGGATGGCATTCACGAATCCCCCGGACGCCTTCTGCCCGTACTTCTTGGCGATCTCCACGGCCTCGTCAATGGCAACGGAATCCGGTATGTCGTCGTCAAACAATATCTCATAGACCCCCAGACGCAGCACGGTCAGCTCCGCCTTCCCCATGCGGGAAGTGTCCCATCCCTCCGCATTGTCATCGATGATCCGGTCTATCTCCGAAAGTTTCTCTTGGATCTTACCGCATCTGGCGGTGATGTAGGCTGCCTCCTCCTCATTGACGGTATGCCCGGCATCCTCCGCAGGTATATCCTCCCGAAAAAGCGCCATCTGTTCCTCCATGTCGGGGGCGGAATGAAATTCCGCGCGGAACAGAAGTCTGAACGTCTGCTCTCTCAGTTCGTGTCGTCCCATCATATCATTTATCCTTCTTTATGCTCACGCCGGCAATCCGGATATTGACACTCTCACAGCGCAGACCCGTCATATTCTCAATGGCGCTCTTCACTTTGTTCTGCACCTGTTGGCAGGTTGCGGGAATATTGAAACCATAATCCATGGTCACTGCCAGATCCACGTTGACACATCCCTCCGTCACGGCTACGCGGACGCCCTTGGTCAGTTTCTTCACGCCCACCTTGGACATCAGCTCGTTGGTGATATTGCCGGCCATGGAGTTTACGCCCTTCACCTCAGTGGCTGCCAGAGATGCGATCATCGCCACCACATCATCTGCGATCTGCACGGCCCCTATATTCTCGTCCTCCCTGAGTACCACTGTGTTCTGATCCGTTACCTTTTCCATCTTGTCTCCTCCATTTTCCTTAAGCCTGACAGGCTATAACGCATGATTCATTATAGCACACCTACCCTGTACTTGTCACCATAAAAAATGTCAATGTATACTGTCTGTCATTGCTGGTATAGACGAAGGAATTGATCCCCGTCCCGCCCAGATAATCAAATATTTCCTGCCTGTCCACCAACGCCTCGCTCATATTCCGGAAACACTCTCCGTCCGCGCAGCGAAACGAGATGGCCGTATTGCCCTCGGCCAGCCTGCGCTCCACCAGTCGGGCCAACAGCTCCCTGTCATAATCGGTAAACAGGGCATTCTCCCTGACATAATAATTGTCCGCGTCGGCAATACATTCCGGCATTGCCGCATCGGGGATATGGGTCCTTAAGAGCTGATCCGTGGTGATGCACAGATAGTCGTAGCTGATCTGAGGCAGCCCCTCCTCCGTCTCCTGCCTGTCCGCGCTCCGATAGGAAATGTCCCCCCAGGTGGTATCCACATAATAGTAATCGCCGTTTGACTTCACCAGATTCCAGGCGTGTCCCTCTCCGGTATCCCGCACCCTGCCCTGCACCAGAGCGCATTCCGCGCCCAGACGGTTCATGAGATACTGGAATGCCTTGGCATAGCCCTGACACACGGAGGCGTGTCCCACAAACACCGAGTAGATGTTCTGATTGTCCTCCGCCTGCGGATCATAATCCGTCTGCAGGATCAGCGTCTCATAGACATATTTCACCTTCTCATAATCATCGTCCGTCTTCGGGGCGGCCTGAATCAACAGGTTCACTTCCCGGTCGATCTCCTCCCACCGCTCCTTCGCGGTATCCCAATCCATACTGTAGGTTCCCGTAAACTCGATGGCCACGGTGTCCGTACCCCGGGTGTACTTGGTATAGCTGTACCCCTCCACATAAAAGAGCTCCGGGTGATCGCACAGCACGCTCTGAAAGATCCTGTCCACATCGCCCTCGTCCAATCCGGCTGTGATTCCCTGCTCCGACAGTTTCACACGGTCGGTCATGGTCCCCATGGCCACCGCCATATCCCTGTACCAGAGCCTCTCTTCCCCGCTCAGCGTGGAGTAGGCGTAGGGGCTGTCCGTCCTCTGCAGGAAACTGCCCTCCTGCAGGACTTCCTCATCCTCCTGCGGTTCCTGCGCGGATTCCTCGGGCTCATCCGATTCCTCCCGGATCCAAAGTTCCAACTCCTCGAGCAGGAGTTTTCTCTCCCCGCCGCCGGACGATGTCATCTCCATATCCCGGTAGAGCAAATTCCCCGGAATACAGCCCGCCATGCCCAGTACAATACCCAACACGATGCCCAGTGCCGGACAGGCGCCTCTTATTCTGTTGCAACGATACGGTCTGCCCTCTGCCATATGTCCCGCCGCATTCCCCCGTCCTAGTTTTTGCTGAATTCCTCGAGTATGAGTCCCTCGTTTCTGTCCAAAGTCATACCGATGCTCCACGAGTTGATGAACAAAAGCAGCGGATTGCCCTTCATGTCCCGCACTTTCTTCATATCGGAAGTTCCGGTCAGCTTGTCCGGATCCACCTCATCCTTATTGGCGATCCAACGAATGTGCTCATAGGGGAGGTTCTCCAGTCGGATCTCCACATTATACTCATTTTCCAGTCGATATTTCAGCACATCAAACTGCAGAACGCCCACCACGCCCACGATGATCTCCTCCATGCCGGTGTTGAACTCCTGAAAGATCTGTATGGCGCCCTCCTGAGCGATCTGCTCAATGCCCTTCACAAACTGTTTTCTCTTCATGGTGTCCATCTGGCGTACCCTGGCAAAATGCTCCGGCGCAAAGGTGGGGATCCCCTCGTATTGGAATTTCTCCTTGGGCATGCACAGCGTGTCGCCGATGGAGAAGATCCCCGGGTCAAACACGCCGATGATATCCCCCGCGTAGGCCTCGCTCAGAATCTTTCTCTCATCCGCCATGATCTGTTGGGGCTGAGACAGACGCATGACCTTGTTGCCCTGCACATGGCGCACTTCCATATTGGCATCGAATTTGCCGGAACAGATGCGCATGAAAGCGATCCTGTCCCGGTGCGCCTTGTTCATATTGGCCTGAATCTTGAAGACAAACGCCGAGAACTCCTGCTCCGTGGGCTCAATGATGCCGATATCCGCCTTTCTCGGAAGAGGTGTGGTGGTCATGTTCAGGAAATGTTTCAAAAAGATCTCCACGCCGAAATTAGTCAGCGCCGATCCGAAACAGACGGGGGTCAGTTTGCCCGCCCGGACTCTCTCCGGATCAAACTCCACCCCGGCGCCATCCAACAGCTCGATCTCGTCCAAGAGCTTGTCCGCGGCCTCTTTGCCCAGAAAGCTCTCCAACTGCTCTCTGTCCTCCACGGGCACCTCCGTGGCCGTTCCCTCCTTGGTCCCCTTCTCGGTGTCCGCATAGGAGATGACGCATTTCTTCTCCCTGTCGTACACGCCCTGAAAGGCTTTGCCCGAGCCGATGGGCCAATTCATGGGACAGGTGGCGATCCCCAGCTCCTTCTCAATGTCATCCAGAAGTTCAAAGGTGTCATTGGCATCCCTGTCCAACTTATTGATAAAAGTAAAGATGGGAATCCCCCTCATGCCGCACACCTTGAAGAGTTTGCGGGTCTGAGCCTCCACGCCCTTGGACGCGTCGATGACCATGACGGCGGAATCCGCCGCCATCAGAGTCCGATAGGTGTCCTCCGAGAAATCCTGATGCCCCGGCGTGTCCAATATATTGATGCAGTATCCGTCATATTCAAACTGCAGCACGGAGGAAGTCACCGAGATACCTCTCTCCTTCTCGATCTCCATCCAGTCGGAGACCGCATGGCGCGCCGTAGCCTTTCCCTTCACGCTCCCCGCCAGATTGATGGCTCCCCCGTAGAGCAGGAATTTCTCGGTGAGGGTCGTCTTGCCCGCATCCGGATGGGAAATGATCGCAAAAGTGCGCCGCCTGTTAATTTCTTCCGTATAATTGCCCAAAGTCCTATCCTCCCGTTACAGCATACTCCCGCCGGCAAATTCCGGCGCGATTCCAAAATATTGTAACACAGTGGCCCCTATGTCGGCAAATGTTTTTCTCGTCCCCAGGTTGCGGGGCTCGATCGCATCTCCGTACATCAAAAACGGCGTGTACTCTCTGGTGTGATCCGTGGTGGCCGTGTACGCGGGATCGCAGCCGTGATCCGCCGTGATCATCAACACATCCTCCCGCCGCATCTTCTCCAGGATCTTTGGCAGTCTGAGATCAAACTCCGTGAGCGCCTTGGCATATCCGTCCACATCCCTGCGATGCCCGTAGAGCATGTCATAATCCACCAGATTGATAAAGCACAACCCCTCAAAATCCCGGTCCAAATACTCCAATGTCCTGAGGATCCCCTCCTCGTTTCCCGATGTGTAGACCGCCTCCGTGATCCCCTTTCCCGCAAAGATATCCTTGATCTTGCCCACGGCGATCACGTCCCTGCCGGATGCTTTAAGCTGATCCAACATGGTCACCCCGGGAGGTTCCATGGAGAAATCATGCCTCCGGGATGTGCGGGTGAAATTCCCCTTCTCCCCCACAAAGGGCCTGGCGATGACCCGGCCCACACCGTGCTCTCCCACAAGGATTGCCCTGGCCGTCCGACAATATTCATATAATATCTCCACGGGAACGATCTCTTCATGAGCCGCGATCTGAAAGACACTGTCCGCGGAAGTGTACACGATCAGATCTCCCGTGCGCATATGCTCCTCCCCGTAATCGGCGATCACCTGCGTCCCCGAGTAGGGTCTGTTGCAGAGCACACCTCGGCCCGTCCGCTCCCGAAAGGGCGCGAGCACCTCCTCCGGGAATCCCTCCGGATAGGTGGGCAGCGGCTTAGGAGAACAAATGCCGGCGATCTCCCAATGTCCGATGGTGGTATCTTTCCCGCGGGACGCCTCCCTCATACGGGCAATGGCGGCGGTGTGAGGCCCCTGCGCGGACCACGCCAAGTCTCCTTCACTCTCCGCCACCTTTACGCCCTCTATCTGAAAGAGTCCCATCTTCTTAAGGTTCGGCAGGTGAAAATACGGGCTGCGGGAGACGCTGCCGATGGTGTTGGTCCCCGCGTCATTGTACTCCGCCGCATCCTCCATGCTGCCGATCCCAAAACTGTCCAGCACGATCAAAAACACTCTCTTCATGGTATTTTATTCCTTTCAGGTAATATGTACTTTCAGCATACCACAAAAAATCATTCCACAACAGTGCTGATCACAATATTTTCTGCGGCGATATCGGTTTTGCGCATGATGATGTCCTCGATCTGGGCGCGCTGCACATCGGTGAGCTCCACCGCGTTCACCACCACATCCGCCATATCCCCGGCGATGCTCACCACCACATCCGAAAATCCCTTTGCCTCCAAAAGGATCTCCGCCGCGGATTCCTTCTCCGCGATGACGGTCATCGCCACCATGCTGTCCACCGCGTCCTGTTTCTGCTCATCGGTCAGTCCGTCGCTACCGATGATCTGCATCAGAGTCTCCTTATTTCTGGCCCGGGTCTGCTCCTTCAAAAGCTTGGCATCCGACAGCACCGCCACACCCGTTGTGGAGGTGAACACGGCCTCCCCGGGGATCTCACCGCTCTCGGGAGTGACCTCCGCCACCTGCATTCCCTCACTCAGATAGTCGTCCATAATGACATCCACATCGGAGTCAAGACTCTCGATCTCCATGAAACCCGCGGACAGCAGGTCGTCCTCCGACAGATCCAACAATCCGTCCACATCCGTGCTGCTGTCGATACTGCCCGCCCTGTAATTTTCCGTGATAACCCCTGTGGAATCCACGGGATTTACCACATCCGCATCGTCCACCGTCAGATATTCCTCCTCCAGATTGGCCCCCGCAAACTGCAGATAACCCGCTATGGCGATCATGACAGCAAGTGCGGTAATCATAAGCTGATTTTTCTTGACTAAGTTTTTCACAGTGCTCTCCCTCTTTTTCTTTATTTATGGAAAGTCCTTTTCCATTCCATTGTATGAGCCTTCCGCCTAATATATGAATCACTGCCGCCCTGTTTCCATGGGCACCACCATGACCTTGTGCGCCTCCACCCCGAACAGCGCCTGCGCGATGGCCGTGATGTTTCGATTGACATTGCCCTGTCCCGCTCCCTCCGCGATCACCAGCACTCCCTCCACCCGCGGATTCAGCGTCTTGATCACATAGGGTTCGCTCTCCCCTGCTCCGGTCCGATAGACCGTACTCTCCCCCTTCTCAAACTGAGTCACCGTGCGGCTGCCGCCCTCGCTGTCCCTCTCCTCGGTGCCGGAGCGCGTGGTGGGGGTATCCTTCTCCACCACCAGTTCCTCCGTGGACACAAAGGTGAGCATCACTTCCACTTTGCCCACTCCCTCGATGGCAGAGAGACACTCTGCCAGTCGGGATTCCTGTCTCGACTCATAATCCTGTTTCGGCTGCGCGGCATCCGTTCCCGCATCACCTATTTGTCCGCCGCCCGTTTTCCCATCGCCCGCCTGTCCGCCGCCCGTCCCTGTAGTACGCGCCGTCTCCCGATCTTCCGCCACATCCGTTTTCCCCGATGAGTTCTCCTCGTCCTCCTTCCGGACCGGCAGCGCGACGACAAATAAAAGTATGCCGACCAACACCATGACGATCAGATTGTCCCTGCGGAACCACTTCCGGGCCAACTCCCGCCAATTTCCGTCCTTCACCGCATTCACCGCGTTTATTGCGTTTTCCCGCAGATCAATCATCGCTTTCCCCGCCTCCCCCCAACTCTATCCTGTCTATCGGGTCTATTTGGGTATGTATCTCAATATTTCCGGTCGGATTCGTCTGCCCGGGCGTTCCGCTCTCCCCACTCTCTCCGACCGCCCCATCCTCTCCGACTGCCCCATCCTCTCCGACTGCCCCATCCTCTCCGGCCGCCCCTGCTGCCGCCAGCCTCTGCACCTCCTCCAGAGTCATTCCATCAAGAACCTCGTTTCTCCGTGCCTGATTCTCCGCCATCTCAAGCATCCCCTGCTCCAATTGTTCCCGAAACAGTGACACCTGCGCCGCCAAACCTCCCTCACCTTCCCCCGCAAGAAAACTGCCCGCGGCCGTGAAAAGCTGCAGCAGGATGATGGCGCTCACCCACATCTTTAAATATTTTTCATAGGATCTGTCGGGCCGAAGATGAATCAAAACCTGCGCGCAGATCACGAAGATCCCCGTCCTGCAAATGGTCTCCATCAGATTGATCCGCATGTCAGAACCCCCTGTTGGTCGTTGTCGCCACAATGGCTATGGTTATCAGAAACAGAAACATGGCCGTGCCCGTGACTTTAAAGAGCATCAGCCCCGCGTCTCCCGTGCGGTTGGCGCAGGAGGTGATCCGCTTATCGCTGACGATCCCCATGAAAGCCGCCGCTCCCTTTAAGAGCAGCGCCATCAGAAAGATCTTGGCCAAGGGCGCGGCACACAGCAACAGTAAGAGCAACAGCAGGAGCACCCCCACGCTGTTTTTGATGACCACCGCCGAGCCCAACACAAGCTCCAGCATACCGTCCGCCGTATTGCCTATCCCCGGCAAGGCGGACACGGCCTTCTGCAGCGCCCCCGTCTTCACTGAGTCCAGCACCGGGGTCAGCACCGCTTGAAAGACGCTGACCCCGGTCACGATCCCCACCGCCGCCTTTAGGATCCAACCGATCAGTTTCTCCAAAAATTCGATGAGCAGCGTCAGTTTCTCCTCGCTCCAGATACCGTTTATCACCGCCAACATACAATAGCAGTAAGTCAACGGCACCACCACTCCCACCAAAATCTGCTGCACCCCATATATCAGGATCAACAGGAGCTGATAATAGCCGCTCACCGTGAAACTCCCCGTCGCCATCCCCACTGCCAACAGCCAGACCGGCATCAGCAGACGCACGAACAGCACGATGTTCCCCATGGTCTCCACGGCAGTTCCCGCCGCCTGTCCGAAACATTTTAACAATACCGCCGTCATGAGAAGATACATGAAATAAAAACTCAGATCCGCCACCTGATGCCGGTCGAATACCTCCGTAAAATGACTCATGAGGGCGGACACCACGCCCAGGACCAACAGCCGCACGAAAACGCTCTTCATATCCGCAAAAGGCCCGGTCAGCCCCTGAAACGCCTGACTTACAAAATCGGTCAGCACTCCCGTCACATCCCCCTGCAGCAACCGCTGCATCAGCTCGGACAGCGAGATCCCATACTGCGGAAACAGCGTGTCCAACCCCGACTGCAGTTCGTCAAACCCATACTCCGCCCAAATACTGTCCAGATCCATCTTCTCCCCCTCAAACCAAACCCTGTATCTGATCGATCACCGCGAAAAGCACCGGCAGTCCCGCGAAGATCACCGACAGCTTGCCCAAAATCTCGATCTGGTCGGACACCGAGACAAACCCGGCGTCCTTGCAGATCCCGGCGCTGAACTCACAGATATAGGTGATGCCGATCACCTTCATCAGAATGGCGAGATATCCCTGCGTGTCCCCGAGATATTTCTGCAATGCCTCAAACTGCAGCAGCACAGTCTCCACCTGCCCCAGAGAATAGCAAAAGATCAGAATACTGATGCCAAATCCGATCAAAATCCCATATTCCGGTTTCTGCGCCTTGAACTGCACCGCCAGGAGCACTCCCACGATCCCCAACAGCGCCGCCTTTATGATCACCGCCATCCCGCCACCTCTATATCCGAACCACACATCCGTGTGCCATAAATCCCGCGCCATGATCTATGCGCCATACCTCCCGCGCCGTAAATTCTGCGCCGTGATCTATGTGCCATAAATCCCGTGCCATGATTCAGAGCGCAAACAGCGCCTGGATCGTCTGAAACAGATCGTATATGTAGGGCACGAGCCACGAGAGCACCAACACCAGTCCCGCCAGACTGACCAAAAAGGAATGCTCCTCTCTGCCACTGTGTTTCAATATCTGACTCAGGATGGTCACAAGGATCCCCACCGCCGCAATTTTGAATATCAGACTTACTCCCATAGCTCCTCACACTCTCCGCCGCATTTATAGCAAAACAATCAGCAACAGCAAGCCGCTCATGGCGCCCAATCCCACCGCCATGCGGCACTTTTCACGCTGTTCCCGCTCCTGAGTCCGGATGCTCTCCTCAAGCTGCATAAGCCCCTGTTCCAGACTTTTAAGCTGCATTTCTCCATCCCTAAAACCCTGTCCCCGAAAAGGGCCCAAAAATATGTCGCAGTCCTCCCTTTTGAGCGGCAGTTTCCTCATGCAGATCTCCATCTCCCCGCAAAAGATCTCCTGAAAAGAGGGTATTCTGCCTCTCTCCGCCTCCTCGCTCACCCGGCTCAGACAACTGCTGTAAGGCTCATCCAACCGCTCCGCCAAATGTCTGCAGCTCTCCGGAAACGTGGCTTTGCCGTAGCGGATCTCGCTCATGAACATCTCCAAAACGGATGCCAGTACGCGCATGGCCCGGATCCTCCCGACAAACTGCTCCCGATACCACAGTCCCAACCCCAGACAGCCGCCCAGGATCATCGTTCCTCCCAACAGACGCAAAGGCCCTCTCCCCCTCTCCGTACACCCGCTCCACCACAGGCTGTCCGGCTCTCCGCCCCAGAACGATCACGCGCTCAAAGAGCCCCGCCCGCACCAATTCCGGGAACCTTCCGGCCACATCCGCGGGATCCGTCCCGTGTACCGTGGCGAGAATCCGGCTGCCGCAGAACGACGCGGCTCTCAGGGCGGCCACATCCTCCCCGTCGCCCAACTCGTCCACGGCGATCACCTGTGGCGCCATGGAGCGCAGCAACATCAACATCCCCAACGCCTTGGGACAGGCATCCAACACATCGGTGCGGCTGCCCAGATCGTTTTGGGGTATGCCCAGATAAGATCCCGCGATCTCCGAACGCTCGTCCACCACCCCCACGCTGAGCCCTCTGCCATAGGCATTTCCATCGGAGATCCGACGCACCAGTTCCCTGAGCATGGTAGTCTTCCCACAGCCCGGCGGCGAGACGATCAGCACATTTTGTAACTGACCTCCCTCGTAAATCCCGGGCAGGACAGATTCCGCCACGCCGAAGATCTGTCGGGCGATGCGGATGTTCATATAATAAATATGCTTGATGGTGCGGACCCGCCCGGAATCCTCCGACACGGCCTGTCCCGCCACGCCCACCCGATGCCCTCCCGGCACCGTGATAAAGCCCTGCCTCAGTTCGTCTTCAAAAGCGTAAGGGGAGTCATGACAGATATGCATCAGGATCGCCTCCAACTCCCGCCTGTCAGTCCTGTGCGCCCTCTCCGGCCTGTCCGTCAGATAGCCCTGCTCGTCCGGATAGCGCTCCCCATCGGCTCCCGCCACCAGTACGGGACGGTTGATCCGGAGCCTGATCTCCCGCAAACCTTTTGCGCCCTTTGTCACATTTTCCCAAAAATACTGCCTGTCTCCCGGGAAAAGCCGCAACAGACTCTCCTGCATATCATGTCCTCCCTCCGTCCCCTTTCTCCATGTATATGAATTGTCCCAAGAGATATGCCTGACTTTTGTATAAAAAAAAGAACAAAAAAACGAATAAAAAAGATAGACAAAACAAAAAATAAGTGATATTCTTTAAACAGAAACAGTAATCATTACTATTATTTAAAATAAAATCTATGGAGGGCAAAAACTATGACAAACACTGCACAAGTTGACAATCTCGTAAATCTTTTGGACGGATATGCCACCAAGGGCGGCCATCACCTGAATGTGAACGTTCTGAACAGAGACACTCTTTTGGACGCGCAGAAACATCCCGAGAATTATCCTCAGCTGACCATCCGCGTGAGCGGTTATGCGGTGAACTTCATCAAACTGACTCCCGAGCAGCAGGCGGATGTCATCAGCCGTACTTTCCACGAGGCGATCTGAGTTCGGGGATTGGGTCAAAAAAGGAGCAGCTTTCCGCGTGAAAGCTGCTCCTTTTTTGGGTAAAAGCCCGAATGTTAATGTGCGTTGCTTGTCGCAACGGACAGTTTTTCATATAATACTGATAACGCCGCCAGGTATAACGGCGAAATATCAGCAAAGAGAGGTTATTTGGGATGTTGAACGAAAACATTAAAGCAATCAGAAAATCAAAAGGACTTTCACAGGAAGAACTTGCCATCAGATTGAATGTGGTACGGCAAACAATCTCTAAATGGGAAAAAGGATTATCGGTTCCCGATTCGGACATGCTGCTCGCCATATCGGAAATCCTTGAAACACCTGTAAGCACTCTGTTGGGAGAAACTGTTACAGAACCAGAGGCTGATGATCTGAAAGCGATTTCCGCAAAATTGGAGGTTATCAATCTTCAGCTCGCGCAAATGAATATCACAAAGCGGAAAACAATCCATTGGCTGTTTATCTCGGTGTGCGCAGTTACAGTGGCAGCTTTTGTGGTCTTAAAAATATCAAACAGTCCCTATCTGGCCTGGAATTACTTTGATCCCGAAACCGCCATTATGGGAACGGCTTTTCATGCGTTTGAATGGCTGTTTGTCAGGTTAGCGCCGATCATCCTGATTGGGACAGCCGTCGGCGCTTTTTTGACAAGAAGGAATGCATAATCAGATTGCAAACCAAAACCTGCCATGCTATATTAACAATAACAAATCAGTATCTGTTGAACTGAATATTTGATCAGGTTTCAAGTTTATCAAGGGGTAATATATGAAGATAAATAAACACCGGCTAATACGGCTGTTGATTCTCTTGTTTTCGGTTTCCGTATCAGTTACCGTGTTGCCATGCAGAGGCATCCATACATATGGCTTGTTCGGAGAAGTTACTTCCGTAACAATAACAGAGGATAGGGATTCCATCATTTGCGGTGAAAGCCAAGTCTTTAAAACCAAAAAGAATATTAAGGGTATTAATATATTTAATATATGGTTTGAGATATGGATCTGTATCATATGTTTTGTATTTTTTAAATATGTATTTGAGCTGCCAAGAGAAGATACGATCGTTACTTTAAAAATTCGCATGGATGATTGATTCTTTCTGCCATATTTTATGAGCAGAAAGGAGATTATATTTTGTTTGAACAAGATTATGTTATGCGACTTATTAAAGAAATGATAAGAGCCATACTGAAACTGTTATTTAATATCAATACGCAATCACCTTCAGCGGAGTTGCTGCAGGAATCGGAACAAAAAGAAACACTGCATAAACTTTTAGCCATGATCGATGAAGGCAGGATCAATGAAGCTGAAAATCTGATATATGAGATAACGGAAGAAACAGATATAGGTAATTTAAAAACGGCATTATTGTTCTATTCCTATTTGAACGATAAAGATGATGATTTCTTGGAGGATAACAATTTTAGCAGAGATGAAATCAAACAAGGTCTGACAGATGTTATCTCTAAATATGGTCTCAGCAATATGGCAGAGATGTTTTTGCGGTAATCTTGAAAATAAACACACTACAGTATTGCCGGAATTGTCAGCATCATGAACAGAGAACTCCATGGTTTCTTACAGAATATCCGTTCTCTTAAAGTATCTTACACTTTCGGCAATACTGATAAAACAAACCGCTCCTATGAGCAGATACGCAATCCCCGCAGCATCTCCACCCTGTCCTGTTACAAGCAGGTAAGTTGCCGTCCACGGGAAATATGCCGCAATGGGAGAACCTGTCAGGATAACATCGCTCAGCGAAATAACTGTAGCAATAAGGACAGGCGCAAAAAAGCCTCTTGATCGAATCGCAATATAAGCAATCGGTGTGATCACCGCATATAAGAGCACAGCGCCCTGTATCATTGTGATCAAAAACCGGATTGCAACCATTGGGACTAATTGCCGTATTCCAAATATCAAATTACAGATAGCTGCCACCGCTAAAATTTCTGCCCATGTAAGCACCATCAAAATCAATATACTCAAAAACAATGCTATATGTTTTCCAAGCAAAAATTTCACCTTCGACACCGGTACCGCAAATATTGTTTTAAGCGTTTTTTCCGTATACTCCCTGCCAAATAAAAAAGCCGCCGCAATGGAAAAAATCAGTGGTCCAAAAAGAGGCATCAAAAATACAAAAGCACTGTCATAAAATCCAAATAAAGGAATCTGCTCACCTGCAGCCAATCTCCTTATTGTCAGCATCAGAACCAACAGTGGTGTGACCAATGTTGCCAAAAATACGCTCGAACATATTCTTGAATGTTTGAGTTTCAAAAATTCACAACGGACAATTTCAGCCAATCTCGCCACCTCCTATCAGGTCGGAGAAGTAATCTTCCAATTTTTCCTCTTTCATATTCATACCAAACACTTCTATGTTGTTTTTGACAAAGCTCGCATTTATCTTAGGGCAAAGCTCTGTTTTCTCAAATAAACGGATATATTGCTGTTCCATAACGGAATAATCCGAAAGCTGAAACTCCCTTTCCAATACATACGCCGCTCTGCCGACATCCGACACATGGAACTCGGCGTACTTTCTGTTACGCTTGCGCAGATCAACCATATATGTTTCTTCCAATAACTGCCCTTCATGTATCACACCTATGATATCCGCCATTTGTTCCATTTCACTTAAAATGTGACTGGAAATAAAAATAGTTGTTCCTTTATCCCTGCACAGACCGATCAAATAATTTCGTATTTCGTGAATGCCAATCGGATCAAGGCCATTGATTGGTTCGTCCAATATCAAAAGCTCCGGCTCATGCATGATCGCCGCCGCTATGCCTAACCTCTGTTTCATACCAAGAGAATACTTTCTGAATGGCTTTTTCATTTCTTTTTCCAAACCGACAATCTGCAAAACATTGCTTACGGTATCTTTCCGATGTTTTCCACGGAGTCTTGCAAGAATATCCAAATTTTCACTCGCCGTCAGATTATCATAAAAACCGGGATTTTCTATCAAAGCACCTATTCTGTGGTAGGTCTTCATTGAGCTAAATCGATTATCCTCATGAAACAAAAGAACCATACCACCGGTTGGCTTTGCAAGATTTAATATCATTTTCATTGTCGTTGTCTTGCCTGATCCGTTTCTTCCCAATAATCCGTAGATTTTCCCTCTCGGAACATGGATATTTAAGTGGTCAACACTTGTCCGACTGCCGTACCTCTTTGTTAAATCCAGTGTTTCGATCACATTATCGCCCATAAATTCGCCTCCTTGTAACAGTATAAATGCAAATTATGACACACCGCTTTAACAAATGTTACTTTTTTCTTACATCTTTGCAATTTGGTTTTCCGGGAAAGTCTATGATAAAGACCGTTTCCTGCATGGAACTCGTCACTTTTATCTCCCCGTCCATGGCAAGAACCAGTTCCTTTGCTATGGATAGCCCTAAACCGGAGCCTGTCTCTGAACGGGCATCATCACATTTATACAAGCGTTCAAAAATGAAGGGAAGCTTATCTTGCGGAATTGGCACACCGTTATTTGAAACACTGATACTTATCACTGTTTCTTTCTTTATAACGCTTACACTGATAACAGAACAGTTTCCATGATATATTGCATTATTTATCAAATTATTGATAATTCTTTTATAAGCTGCATCATCAATATCTATTAAAAATTCATCATCCGGTATATCCGTCTTTAGTTCTACTTTTTTCCTTTCCATTATCGGTATCCACTCAATAAGAATCTCTCGTGTCAGCTCATTTACATCTTGTTGCATGACCCGATATTGTTGTTCATCTGAAGATATTTTACACCACTCAAACAGCATATCTGTCAGATTTTTCAATGCAAGCGCCTTTTGCCGGGATATTTTAATATATTCTTTCGGATTGTCAGCCAAATCATTATCAAGAGCTTCCAAATATCCTATTAACGATGCCAAGGGCGTCCTCACATCATGCGATAAACTCGTCAACATTTGCCTGTTAGCCATATCCGCTTTTTTTAATTGCCCTATCTGCTTTTGATCGTCGCTTAATATACCGTTAAGTTCAAATGTTATATCCGATAAAATCCCCTTATTTACAGTAAATAATTTCTGACATGGGCTGCCATGTATTTCCTTCAGATCAGATAACCATTCTTTTAACTGCCTGCGCATTCGTTTGATATATATTAACTGCAACAGGCAGATGCCAAAAAGCACAACAATAAAATAAATCATTTTAACTCTCCGTTCAGTTTGTATCCGACTCCCCAAACCGTCAAAATATAGACAGGTGTGTCGGGATTATCTTCAATTTTTTTCCGCAGCCTTCTTATGTGGACGGTAATATTATTGTCATCAAATGCGTACTCATCATTCCAAACATTATGGTATATTTGCCGTTTTGTAAACACCTGCCCTTGATTCGTTGCAAAAAAGACTAACAGATCAAATTCTTTTGCCGTAAGGTCAATCAATACACCGTTCTTCTCTACCTCATGTTTCGCAATATCTATGGATAAAGCGCCAATATTTAATACTCTGTTTTGATTTGACATGCTATGATTTCCCAACACAAGATAACGCCGTAAAAGCGATTCTATACGGGCAGATAATTCACTGCTGCTGAATGGTTTGGTAATATAATCATCCGCGCCCATCCGCAAGCCGGAAACCTTATCGCCTTCACTGTCTTTTGCAGTCAACATAAGTATAGGGACATTGCTGTATTTGCGGATTTCAGCCAACACTTCAAAACCGTTCTTTGCCGGCAGCATGACATCAAGAATGATGATCTCATATTCATTTGTCATGGCTTCTGCTATTCCCATGTCCCCGCTATGCCGAACCGAAACAATATATCCCTCTTTTTCCAAGTTATTCCTAATCAATCTGCATAAGTCTTTATCATCGTCAATCAATAATACTTTATACATCACGCAACTCCTCAATATGATCTCCGAATTTTCAGAATATTACCTTTATGGAGAGAAAAAGCCCTGCAAGTCGCAGAGCCTCCTCCTTAAATTATTGTATTGAAAAACCACCGGCCATGACTATCGGCCGGTTCCTGAGCAATGCCCGCTGCAATTTTTGCAATCCATGCCGCACTGTAAAGACTTTCCGCTCTTCTTGTCCCTGACCATACTCCTGACCACTAAAGCCACGATCACACACAGGATAAGCAACACCGCGATCGTTCCGATATTCATATTCGCCAACCTCCTTTGACCTATGCCTCCGCTCTATTCCTCCGCTCATGGTTAGTATAGACTAACTTTTGTCCAATGTCAAGGCCGCAGACAAAGTCATATCCCATTTTTTGTTTGCCCCCCATCCGGAAATATGATATAATAGCCGCAGAGGAAAATCAAGCGCCCCTGAAAGGGGCATTTGATTTTCCTGTGGCTATTAACGAGCAAGCTGCCTGCGAAGCAGGCAATAAAGCGCTGAAAGCGCGAGCTTGCGAGTTTGGGGCCGCAGCGAGAAGAATGAGTTTACTCATTCGGCGAGCGGCTATTAACGAGCAAACGCCCGATGCAATCGGGCAAGAGCGCGTCAGCGCGGGAATGAGAGGCAAAATGAAGACAAACGAATCCGCAGAAAATTATCTGGAAACCATATTGATCCTCAGCAGGAGAAATCCCGTGGTGCGCTCCGTGGACATCGCCGCCGAGTTGGGATTCAAGAAGTCCAGCGTCAGCGTGGCCATGAAGAATCTCAGGGAGGCCAACCATATCACTGTGACCAAGGAAGGCTTTATCTACCTGACGGAGTCCGGCAGGGAGATCGCCGAGATGATCTATGAACGCCATGAACTGCTCTCCTCCTGGTTGGTCAAACTCGGAGTGGACGAGACCATCGCCACGGAGGATGCCTGCCGCATTGAGCACGTCATCAGCAAGGAAAGTTTCGAGGCGATCAAGAGACACATCGGTGTCCGCTGATCGCCCCGTCCTCCCGGACAGAAGTCCTGCCCGCGTCACACATTGCCATTTGACCGTTTCCCGTCACGAATATGGATTACCAAGTGTAAATATTGTGGTACAGTCGGTAGTAATTGCCGCCCAATTCCTCCACCTGGATCTGAATGGCAAAATATTCCATCTTAAGTTTCTCTAATCCCTCATCCACATAGCCCTTCTCATAGGCTCCCGTGCCATAGGCTCTCTCAATCTCATCCAACACGTTCTTGGGCACGGCATTGCTGAAGGACTGCTGCCCGGATCCCCGATCCACCATCTGTTTCAGGCAATTTTCGTAATATTTTTCCAGAGTGTCCTGAACCGAGTCCGCCGAGAGTCCGGCCGCATCCAGATCATAGGTGATGCCGCCCACCACGCTGACGCCGTCACGATCCTTGTCGTCCTTCTCCTTCGGCACCCATGTCAGGGGCTGCTGAGGATTGGGATTGAGAGTGATCCCGCCCACCAGATTGTCCTCCGGCAGGAAATTGCCCGATACCCCGGTGTAGCCGTTCCCACAGGGCGGCAGATACACGCTCAGGCCCGTGCGCACATGGGTCCCCACAAAATCCGCGTCCGTCTTGTTAAAATAGTCATAAGTGGAGGGGTTGGTGTCGTCCCATGTCACATCCACATTCCGATAGCCTCCGTCGATCGCCACGATATTCCACGCGTGATCCTCCCCGGAGTACCCCACACAATAATAGCAGGGGATGCCCAACTGCTGCATCAGATACTGGAACGCTCTGGCATATCCCGCGCAGACCGTATTGCCGTTCACCAAAGCGCTGTAGGCGCTCTGGTTCATGGAGGCGGAAAGCATATAGTCCGCCTTTTTGACCAACTCGTCATGCACATACTGCTCCTTGGCGTAATCGTCACTCTGCGCGGCGGCGCCGTCCAATATCTTCTTAGCCGCAGTCTCGAATTCTGCTTTGGATTGATCCAGATTCTGCGCCGTGCGGTTGTAGAGCAGCGATACCTGCACACAGATGCCGTCCGGACGATATTTACAGGAATATCCCGTATCCAACCAGAAAAGTTCCGGATGATCGTTGTACACCGCCTCAAATACATTCTTCAACTGCGCCGTGTTCACCTGTTCCACGGGCGCAAAGGAATTGCGCAACTCCAACGCGTTGGCGTAGATCTGCCGATAGAGATGCTGCATCTTGTCATTCAACATATGATAATACGGATAAAATGCCGCATCAAAAGTAAGCCCGTCTCCCACGGGGCCGGTGCTCAGGTCGGTGCCCGGTTCCTCGGCCTGCTCCTCCGTCAGTTCCTCGTTCTGCGCGTTTACGGGCTCGTAGCCGTTTCGCCCGCTGACCTGCTCCGGGAGATTGATCGCTCCCCTGAGCGGCGCCACATAGCCCGCGCCGGACTCGGATTTCAGCACGCCGTTTGCAATCCCGGATATATCCCCGTACAGATCGGATACGTCCTCCGCAGTCTCCTCTCCGCTCTCCCCGGAGGATTCTTTATTCCTCCGATAAGCTTCAGGCCCTTCCTCCCCATAGAGCATGACGGAAAGTTTCTGCGTCAGATCCGGCGAAAGCGCCAATGCAAGGATTCCGGCGCAAACGACCATGACTATTATGATTATCGCGTAAAAAAAGTTTTTAAGAATTTTCATATCTCCATTATACAACATTTTTGGTGTATTTCAAGGTACTTGATTTACATTGCGGTCCGAAAATGTTATACTTTGGCATAAGAACCCCTATCAACCCCCACGGGTCAAAGGAGAATCAACTATATGGATAATGCGAATATGAAGAACACGACCAAACTCCTCATCGGGATCGGATGCGCCGTGGGCGCGCTGCTTATCATCGCGCTGATCGCGGTCATCGCCGAGAACAATATGCTGCGCAGAGCCGCCTTAGAGGCCGATGCGGGCAAGGTTGAATCACTCCCTTCCGCCGATGCCGCAGGAGCGGAGGGTGCCAATGTCTCGTCGGGAGAAACCGGCACATCCGGTCAAAATACCGGCTCTTCCGGGAGCGGCACATCCGGCCAAAACGGCGAAAATTCCACGGCCGGCGCCTCCGGTGAATCCGTTTCTTCCGGGACAGGCGTCGCAGGAAACGGCACCTATGAACTGACCTATTCCGCGGGCAATTCCTGGGCGGACGGTGACACCAAACTCTGCTCACTGGAGCTGAGCATCACCAACCGGACGGACACCGCGGTGGAGGGTTGGAATCTGGTTCTGAAAGTGGACGGACTCGTCTCGGCTCAGGGCTGGGACGGCACATGGTCCACCCATGAGGATTATGTGACCATCTCCAACGCGGAGTACAATAAGACCATCGCCCCCGGCGCCAATGTGGTGTTGGGCTGCAATATCGGCACCGCCTCGGATCTGTCCATCGCGTCCGCCTCCTTAAACGGCACGTCCTGTCAGGTGGAAAAGGGGACCGTGAACCGAAACGACCAAAACAATTCCGCCGACGGGCAGAAGAAATCCACCGACGTCTCCGCCCTCCTTACGCGCTCCGGGGACGCCGTACAGGGCGACGACTGGCTTTTTACCGACGGCAATCGAATCCTGGACAAAGACGGCAAACAGGTGTGGCTCACCGGTGTCAACTGGTTCGGCTACAACACCGGAACCAACACCTTTGACGGTCTCTGGAACAGCCGCCTTGTACCCACGGTGGAGAGCATTGCGGACCATGGTTTCAATCTCATCCGCGTCCCCATATCCGCACAGCTCATCAACCAATGGGCGGCGGGCGACTATCCCCGGGCCAACTACAACAATGCCTACAACGAGGAATTGAACTCCATGAACTCTCTGGAGATCTTTGATTATTTTCTGGTGCTTGCGGAGGAGAACGGCATCAAAGTCATGCCGGATATCCACAGCGCTGAGACGGACGCCTCCGGCCACAATGTAAACCTCTGGTACACGGACAAGGTCTCCGTGGAGGAGTATTATGCCGCGCTGGAGTGGATGGCGGAGCGCTACAAGGATAACGATACCATCGTCGCCTACGATCTTAAGAACGAGCCCCACGGCAAACCAAACGAGGGCAGCAAGGCCGCCATCTGGAATGACTCCAAGGCCGCCAACAACTGGAAATATGTGGCGGAGACCGCCGCAGCCAAAGTGTTGGCCAAGAACCCCAATGTACTGATCCTGGTGGAGGGCATTGAGATCTATCCCAAGAAAAAAGGCGGAGACTACTCCTCCACCGAC
Organism: Acetatifactor muris; assembly: GCA_023663635.1. Taxonomy (GTDB): domain Bacteria; phylum Bacillota; class Clostridia; order Lachnospirales; family Lachnospiraceae; genus Acetatifactor; species Acetatifactor muris_A. Next base: position 502,955 of record JAMPHD010000001.1, on the reverse strand, counting down.
TCGGACGACTATTATTTTAACTGGTGGGGCGGCAACCTCAGAGCCGTTGCCGACTATCCCATCGACCTTGGAAAATACCAAAACAAACTGGTCTACTCTCCCCATGACTACGGCCCCACGGTATATGAACAGCCGTGGTTTCAGAAAAATTATACCTATGACAGCCTGATGGAGGACTGTTGGTACGACAACTGGCTCTATATCCACGAGAATGAGATCGCGCCCCTCTTCATCGGCGAATGGGGCGGATTTATGAGAGATCCCAACCTGACCTGGATGACCTATATGCGTCAGCTGATCTCCACCTATCACCTGAATCACACCTTCTGGTGCCTCAACGCCAACTCCGGCGACACCGGCGGGCTGCTGTTGGACGATTTCACCACCTGGGACAGCGAGAAATACAATTTTGTCAAGGAGGTTCTGTGGCAGGAGAACGGTAAATTTGTGGGCCTTGATCACGCGATCCCGCTGGGCCAAAACGGGATCACGCTGCAGGACGCTAAGGGGTTAAAATAAGAGAAGGATATGGATTTTCGCTTGCAAATGAATACGCCCGGATTTTGCCCCTACATATATTAATGTTTAACATTAATTTTTTATTGACATTTATATATAGGCGTGGTATAGTATCGTAAACACAAAACGGTGATGGCCAGTCGGCCGTTCCATACCACAAATATGGACATATTTTGCGATAAAACTATTTTACAATCTAAAACGTAGGGGTTAAAAATGAACAGAGTGAATACAATGAATAGGTTGGAAAACGAACAGATCGTTATGAAAAATCACTGTAATACACTTGGGAAAATTTTACGCTTTATATTTTGGTCGTATTTGATATTGACGCTTTTGGTATTACTATTTTATGGGATTTACGCATTAATAACTCCTGAAACATCATTTTACACAGAACAGTATGGCAGCGATACTAAGGTTGGCTTTAATATTGGCGACAAAGGATTGATTCTATTGGTAACTGATACCGGCTTTCATATGGGTGAGTATTCATGTAAAGTACTGTTCGGTTTAGTTTGGTTAATAGCAGTAGGATATCAAATCCTATCTGCGGCAATTTTATGGTGTCTGAAATCCATTTTTCAGCGTATTAATTTAGATGAGAGTCCGTTTACTCTGTTTTGCAGTAATCATGTGCGCTACATCGGATTTCTTCTTCTATGTATTTTTGTCTATAAGAATGTTATTGAAACTGCTATACTGTTCATTTTGGGGCCTTCCACCGCCCGATTATCATTGATCAGCAAATTGGAATTAGCATTGTTAGGTGGAATTGTGCTATGCTTAAGCTATATCTTTAAATATGGCATTGTGTTGCAGCAGCAATCCGATGAAACATTATAGGGGAAAATATGGCAATTATTTTACGCTTAGACAGAGTTATGGCCGACCGTAAAATATCACTTAACGAATTGGCAAAACAGGTTGGCATATCAAATGTGAACCTTTCAAAAATGAAAACTGGAAAAATTAGTGCTGTGCGTTTTTCCACTCTCAATGCAATTTGTGATGTTTTAGATTGTCAGCCCGGAGATATTCTGGAATTCCGGCGTGATATTCCATTCGATCAAAACTAATAATGCGAATCACATCAAACAAAGGTTCCTGTTCTGATTTATAGTTCAAGAATTATTACGCAAAGTTTAAATTATTTTACCATTGTGAGATACCAAATTGCAACATATTACTGTTGCCGATAATTACCCAATGAGAGGATATAATTATGTATCACGAAGATCATATACAATTTGGATCAATATTTTTACACTTATGGTGCAATCGCCAACTGTGGAGAAGGCGAATTAAAACAATTTATTTAGCGCATAAGCCTAACTAATGTCGTATTGGCTTATGCGCTAATCGGTATCTTTTATAAAATATATGAATGTCATATTCAAACAAAAAGGAGAGGATTAAATTATGTACAAAAAAATTATAGCTTTTCTATTGATAGCAATAATGACATTAGGCATTAGCACTACTGCTTTTGCGGCAGAACAGCATTCTGAAAATACAATGGAAGCGGATGAAATAGTTTCTCAATTGAGTGCTGCCGATTATGGGACTACCATTTCGTTTTCACAATTATCAGAAGAAGAAATGGTAGGAAAAACACTAATACAGTTTGATTCCATAGAAGAGGCAGAGGCATATCTGAAACAGCTTGTTACAGAAAGTTCTGAACTTGCCACGTGCAATACTACTTCTATGCAAAATCACAATGGGTCAATGGTCGGAACTCTTTCAGCAACCCCAATAGAGCCCGACGGGTGGTATACAAACACTGTTTCATGGTGGGGTGGCGGGAACACGAGTTTATTTTCGATGACAAATGCTGATCTTCGTTTCAAATATAGTAACGGTGTGGCTTCCAATATCTCAGTGACTAATTCGTATATGTCAGGCCTCGTTGGAGCAGAATGGACACATAAAAGTGGTTATGCCACTTCCAAAGGCGGAGTCAAAGCTGAAATCTCTGTAACCGGAACTTGGTTCATCGGAATAGAGATATTGAACTTCCCCATTGGTGCCACTTTTGAAGAGACATTAACAAGCGGAGAATTATCTGTGTATTAATATCTGAGATAAAATATTAATAGAGTTATTGCAAGACATGCAACGTTCGACCAGGCAAATGTATTATTTATTCCATAAAACCAAGTTCCCACCAACTGCTCTTTGAGCGGAAAAGGCAAACCTGGCTTAAATAAATATTGGGATTAACGAAACAGAGGGACTGCCCATATATTGAGCAGTCCCTTCAGACTGTAGACAAAATCTCGCACTATCCAATCTTGGTCTCCCGCACCACCTTGCGGATGGGAAGGATACTGCCCGGAGACACGGACAATTCATCCACTCCCATTTTTAAGAACTCCGCTGTCAGGCTCGTATCCGCTCCCAACTCTCCGCAGATTCCCACCCAAGTGTTCTCTCTGTGGGCATTTTCCACCACCATGGCGATCATCTTGAGCACCGCCGGGTGGTGCGGGTCATAGAACGCGTCCAGTTTCGGGTTCTGCCTGTCGATAGCCAACGTATACTGGGTCAGATCGTTGGTGCCAATACTGAAGAAATCCACCTCTTTGGCAAGCTCCCTGCTCATCATCACCGCCGCGGGGGTCTCGATCATGATCCCCTGCTCCGGATCGCCGAAGGGCACGCCGTCTTCGGTCAGCTCTGCCCTGACCTCCTCCACGATCTCGTGAATCTGTCTGACCTCATCCACGCTGATGATCATGGGATACATGATGGCGATCTTACCGAATGCGCCGGCGCGAAACAATGCCCTGAGCTGTGTCTTGAAGATATCCTTACGGGTCAGGCAGATGCGGATGCCGCGATAGCCCAGAGCAGGATTCTCCTCCGCCTCCAAGCCGAAATAATCGCATTTTTTGTCAGCGCCGATATCCAATGTGCGGATGATGACCCTCCTGCCCGCCATGGTCTCCGCCACGGTCTTATATACCCTAAACTGCTCCTCCTCCGTAGGAAACCGGTCGCTCTCCAGATACAGAAATTCACTCCGAAACAGTCCGATCCCCTCCGCGTCATTCTGCAGCACCATCGCCAGATCCTTGATATTTCCGATGTTGGCATACAGCATGATGCGCCGTCCGTCCAAGGTGACATTCTCCTTGCCCATCAAAGTTCTGAGCATTTCCTTTCTGTGCAGCTCATCCTCCCGCAAGGCCCGCATTTTGCTTAAGAGCGCGTCATCCGGATCCACATAAAAAATCCCCGCGTTGCCGTCCACGATTCCCATTTTACCGTCTATGCCCCCGAGCGACAGATCCTCTGCGCCGATGAGCGCCGGAATGCCCATGGTGCGCGCCAGGATCGCCGTGTGAGAATTGGCGGATCCGTGTACCGTCACAAAGGAAAGCACTTTCTCCTTGTCGAGCTGCACCGTCTCCGAGGGCGCCAGATCGTCCGCCACGATGATCACCGGCTCCTCCATCGTCAGGGAGGCGGCTGCGCCGCCGCAGAGCGCGGCGATCACCCTCTCGGATATATCTTTCACATCCGCTGCCCGGCCTCTCATATATTCATCGTCCATCTCCGCGAACATCTTGGCAAAATTGTCTCCCGTGGATGCCACGGCGTATTCCGCGTTGACATGCTGCGTGCGGATGATGCTCTCCACGGACTCATTGTAATCGTCATCGTCCAACATCATCCGGTGTATCTCAAAGATGGCGGCATTGACCTCTCCGACTTCTTTCAGCGCCTTTTCGTAGAGCGCCTGCAGCTCGGAGACAGCCTCCGTCTTGGCCCGCGCGAAACGCTCCATCTCCGCGTCAGGATCACTCACGGTGGTCCGTTTTACCTGACACTCATTCTTCTGATAGACATGGATCTTTCCTATGGCAATACCGCCAAACACACTTTTTCCACTGTAGCCCGTCATAGTCTCCACCTTTCCGGCATCGGCCCAAATTACAGATTTTCCCGCATGAACTTTTGCAGAGCCTCACAGGCGGCTTCCTCGTCTTCCCCCGTGATGGCGAATGTCAGCTCATGGCCCTTCTTGGCCCCCAATCCCATCAGCGTAAAGATCTTCTTGCAGTCCGCCTCTTTGCCGTCCTTGTTCACCTTCACCTCAGCCGTGAAAGTCTTGGCCAGTTTCACCAATTCCCCCGCGGGACGGGCATGAATGCCCTCGTTGTCGGTAATGGTGTATTTGAATTCTTTCATGCTCGCTCTCTCCTTCAGACCTGTTTTTACAAAATTTTTTATACTGCCGTCTCCATGCCGTTCTTTTACGCGATCTTCTTTTTCAGGACTCCCAACAGAAGGGTGGACACCGCCGTTCCCACCACCAGCGCCACCAGATACATCAGAGCATTGCCCACCACAGGGAATACAAAGATTCCGCCGTGAGGCGCCATCAGTGTGCATCCAAAAGCCATGGACAGCGCGCCGGCCGCCGCTGAGCCCAGGATACAGGAGGGCAGAACCCGCATCGGATCGGATGCCGCATAGGGGATCGCGCCCTCGGTGATGAAGGCAAGACCCATGATAAAGTTGGTGGGGCCGGCCTCCCGCTCCTCCTTGGTGAATTTATCCTTGAAAAGCAAGGTGGCCAGAGCGATAGCGCAGGGAGGCGTCATGCCCCCGATCATCACAGCCGCCATGATGTCGTAATTGCCCGCGGCGATGGCTGCCGTCCCGAATACATAAGCCGCCTTGTTGAAGGGACCGCCCATATCAATGGCCATCATGCCGCCCAGTATCAGCCCCAACACTACTTTGCTCGCGCCGCCCATACCCGTCAGGACGTTGTTCAGCCCTGTGTTGATACCACCCATCACCGGCTCCACGATAAAGGTCATGAACAGCCCTATCGCCAGAATACCCACCACCGGATAGATGAGCACGGGAGCGATCTTCTCGATCGCCTCCGGCAGTTTATCGCACAGCTTGCGCAGTCCCACGATCAGATATCCTGCCACAAAACCTGCCACCAACGCGCCGAGAAAACCGGATTTGCCGTCCGCCGCGATCATGCCGCCCACAAATCCCAATGCCAGAGCCGGGCGGTCTCCGATGGCCATGGCGATAAATCCCGCGAGTACCGGGAGCATAAACCCGAAGGCCACGCCGCCGATCCCCTTAAATAGCGCCGCCACCGGCGTGATGGTGCCGAACGTATCCCTCTGATCCGCGGGAAGGGCGTTGATATCCACGCTCAGTCCGTCGATCAGAAAGGCGATGGCGATCAATATGCCTCCTCCCACCACGAAAGGCAGCATATGGGACACACCGTTCATCAGCTGCGTATAAATCTGATGAACCGCGCCGCCAGCCTTCCTGCCCTCCGCGCCGGCTGTCGCAGCCCCGCCCGCGTCCATGGGTTTGGCTCCGGGGGCGCTGTGATATACAGGCACCTTCCCCGACATGGCCTGTGACACCAGTTTATCCGCCTTGCTGATGCCGTCCGACACCTGCGCCTCGATCACCTTTTTCCCGTCAAAGCGCTCCATGGGAACCTGCGTATCCGCCGCCACGATGATGCAGTCCGCCTCTTCGATCTCCCCGGCTGTCAGCACATTCTTGGCCCCTCCGGAACCTCTGGTCTCGATCTTGATATAACATCCCGCTGCCTTGGCAGCTTTCTCCAGTCCCTCCGCCGCCATATAGGTATGCGCGATACCGGTGGGACACCCCGTCACCGCCAACAGTCTGCATTTTGCGCCCTCCCCGGCTCCGGTGTCCGTCAATCGCTCATTGATATCGCCCTTCTCCTCGTCCGCTCTGTCCACGATCTCCAGAAATTCCTCTACCGTTCCCGCATTGCTGAGGGATGCGGCAAAATCCTCATCCATCAGCAGCACGGACAATTTGCTGAGCACATCCAAATGCACATTGTCCTCCGTATCGGGTGCCGCGATCAGAAAGATCAGGGTGGCCGGCTCTCCGTCCAGGGACTCAAAATCCACTCCGTCCCTCACCACCATTGCCGCAAGGCCCGGCTCCCGCACGGCGTCACATTTGCCGTGGGGAATGGCGATCCCCTCACCTATACCCGTGGTGCTCTCCTCCTCGCGGGCATAGACCTTCTCGCGGTAAGCCTCCACATCGGCGATCTTACCGCTCTTCGCCATAAGCTCCACGATCTCATCCAACGCCTCTTTCTTGCTCTTCGGCGCACTGTTTAAGGAAATGCTCTTTGGGTCCAGCAAATCCGTAATCCTCATCCTGCATCCTCCTTCAGCCGTTCTATTTTTGAAAATTTTATTTTCAGTCGCGTGATCACATCTTTTTCCTGCCCGTCAGGCCGGCATAGACCTCCTCCACCTCCGCCCGCGTACAGAGATATTCGGAAAAAGCGCTGGCGCTGCCCGCCGCGAGACCCATGTAAAAGGCGTGTTCATAGTCATGCCGCTCCAACCATCCGGCCATGAACCCCGCCACCATGGAATCTCCGGCTCCCACACCGTTCACCGGCCTGCCCTTTGGCGCCGGCTCTTTGTATACACTGCCGTCCTCTGCCACCAGCACCGCGCCCTCGCCCGCCATGGAGATCAGCACATTGCGCGCTCCCATCTCCTGCAGTTTCCTGCCGTAGGGCACGACCTCCTCCCTGTCCTTTAATTTGACATGAAAGATCTCCCCCAGTTCATGGTTGTTGGGCTTGATGAGAAAGGGATGATAGGGCAGCACATTCACCAACAGCTCTCCCGTGGCATCCACCACGATCAAAATCCGCCTGTCCTGCAGTCTCTCCATGATCCTACGGTAGATGTCCGCTGACATGGATGTCGGAATACTGCCCGCCAGAAAAAGCACATCCCCTTCCCGCAGGGTGTCCAGTTTCTCCATGAGCAGTTCCACCCTGTCGTCCCCAATGTCAGGCCCCATGCCGTTGATCTCCGTGCCGTCGATGGATCTGAGTTTCACATTGATGCGGGAATTGCCCTTCGCGATGGGGATAAAGTCCGTCCGGATCCCCATTTCGTCAAGACGCCCTGTGATCTCCGCTCCCACGAATCCTGCCGAGAAACCCAACGCAGTGTTGTCAATGCCCAGATTCTTCAGCACGATGGACACGTTGACGCCCTTGCCTCCGGGGAGCATCAGTTCCGAGGTGGTGCGATTGGTCATGCCTGTCTTGAAATCGTCCACCTCCACGATATAATCCAGTGAAGGATTGAATGTCACCGTACAGATCATATGCTTTCCTCCCGCTTGTTGATCGTATTATAGCATACTCGCCCGACGCGATTTTCATTCAAACAACAAAAATTTCGATTTATAAAAAAAGCGTGTGTCCGCGGATAGCAGATATCCGTCAGGCACACGCTCAGACTCCGGTCATTTGATCCTTACCGTATTGTCCACCACTTTCAGGTCCTTCATACTCCTCAAAAAACTGGAAATGCGGCCGTAACCGTAGTCCCTGATATCCAGTCCGTTATATTTCTGCAACAGTTCGCTGTAGATGACGGAGAGATTGTCCACCTTGCCGCCCTTTCTGCGGATGATGGCGATGATCTCCCGCTCGATCTCCTCCCTGTCAACCCAATGCCCCTTGCGCACCAGATACTGATTAGATTGTTTGACCAGTTCCAGATGCGGCATCTTTTCCTTGAAGAACACACTCAGCTTGGAATACCCGTAGTTGCGCACATCGAAATCCGGGAACTTCTTGCCCAGTCTGTCCCCCAACTCTCCGAGATGCATCTCCCCGTCCCCATCACCGTTCAAAATGTTCAGGATCGCATCCTCCAATGCCTCAATGGAGGTCACACTCTCGGGATTTTCATCCTCTTTCGCCACAGCTGCAACCGCCTGCTGCCCGTCCTCTGTGCTCTCGTCGATCAGGTCGAGAAATATGAACTTATCACAGGCATGCGTCAGGGCCATGGGAGCCTTGCTCTCCCCCATACCGAACACAAACTTGCGCTCTTCCCTGAGTCGCATGGCCAGTCTGGTAAAATCACTGTCACTGGTGATCAGACAGAACCCGTCCATTTTGTCCTGATGCAGCAGATCCATGGCATCGATCACCATGGCCATGTCCGTGCCGTTCTTGCCCACCGTGTAAGAAAACTGCTGAATGGGCTGTATGGAATAGTCCAACAGCACGGACTCCTTCCACCCGTTGAACTTGGCCCAGTTGCCGTAAATCCTGCGGCAGGGCGCGTCAAAACCGTTCTTGTCCAACTCATCAAAAATACTCTTCACATATTTTGCGCTCACGTTCTCAGCGTCGATCAACACCGCCAAATGTTTCAGATCATCCAAATGTTCCATCCTTCATCTCCGTTTCCGTTCCGCTCTCCCGCGAGTCATATACACGATCTCCCACCACATTGACCAACACGCCGATACAGACGCCCGTGAAGAGTCCGCCCAAGACATCCGTGGGATAATGGATCCCCACATAAAGTCTCGACAGGGCGATCACCCCTGCCAGAACCAGGAAAAATATGGCCCACTTCTTCGGGATCTGCCTGCAGATGGCCACGGATGACGCGAATGCCGTCCCCGTGTGTCCCGAGGGAAAGGAGGCATCATGCGCCATGCCCACGAGACATTTTAATCCCTCCACCACCTCGTAAGGTCTCGTCCTGTTCACAAGATTCTTCAGGATGATATTGTTGACCGTAAGCGCCCCGATCAGGGCGCAGACAGAATAAATGCCCGCCCGTCCGGTCCTCTTAAAGCACAACAGGAGGATCGTCAGAATGATCCAAAAAATCCCGCCGTCCCCCAGATGTGTGATCGCCGTCATGATGGGGTCACAGATGGGATTGCGCAGATTCTCCTGTATGAAAAGCAAAATATTTCCTTCCAACTGTTCCTACACTCCTCACTTCTTTTTGCGTCCGCGGCCCTTCTTCTCTTTCTTTTTGAGCTCTATGATCTCTTTCAGACGAAGGGCCTTGTCGATATTTCCCTCCACTTTCAGCTTGCCCGTCGTGACTGCCCAAATGGGATCGAGCTCTCCGTCCGCAATCTTGGCCAACACGTCCGGCGCGCAGATAAAGAGCGCGTCCCTGTCGTGATACTCATAGGGCTCTATGTGCAGTTCACCGTCCTTCACCTCCACATAGAAAGCGCCGCCCGCCTCCGGATCCGAAATATTGAACTGATAGGCCAGATGCTCCTTGATGTCACTCACATCCGCTCCCGCAAATTTGTCCCTGATCTCCTGAAACATTTCCTGATACGTCATTGTACTCCTCCCGTCTCCGCAATTTATCCTGATCCGTATCAACGGATATTGCCCTTATATTCAGAGTACCATCCACACCGCTTTCTGTCAAGAAAACACCGCAGGGGATTTGCGCATGCCAACCGCACCAATCCGTCCAAAAACGGCAATATCATCATAGCGGACAAAATGTTAAACGCACTGTGGAGCACCGCGATCCCCCTTGCGTCCACCGCCCGCTCCCACAACTCCGGGGCAGATATCCCCCGGGCCACGCCAAAGAGTAACAGAAACACTCCCGCGCCGATCAAGTTAAAATACAGATGGATGAGCGCGGCCCGTTTGGCATTGCGCCCCGCTCCCACTGCGGAGAGCATGGCCGTGACGCATGTCCCGATATTCTGCCCCATGATGATGGGGATCGCCATCCCGTAATTCACGGTTCCCGTCTCACACAATGCCTGCAGGATGCCCACGGATGCGGAAGAGGACTGAAGGGCGGCCGTCACTGCAGCCCCCGCTAACACACCTGATGCCGGCTCGGAAAAGGATATCAATATCCCCACGAACTCCGGCACGGAGGCAAGCGGCCTTGCGCCTGTTCCCATGGCATCCATCCCCAAAAACAAGAGAATCAGGCCTACAGTGACGGATATCGCGCCTCCGCCCCCATTTTTCTCGGAGCTCCTGCTCCTGTTCCCACAAATCCGCCTTAAGATCCACACACACGCCACGGCCGGAACCGCCAAATATGTAACGCGCAAAATTCCCCCTCCCCTGATGCCCCATCCCCCGATGTCCGATCCCTCGATGCCCGATCCACCCGGGGAGGCTCCCGAACCTGCAAGACATAGTATCCAGGAAGTGACGGTGGTGCCGACATTGGCCCCCAGAATGACTCCCGCCGCCTGACCAAGCTGCAGGACTCCGGAATCCACCAACCCCACCACCATCACCGTGACGAGGGAAGAGGACTGAACCAGAGCCGTCACCCCCGCCCCCGCGAGCAGCCCTTTCAGGGGAGAGTCCGTCAACCGCGTCAAAACGCGCTCCAATCTTCCTTGGGACAAACCGGAGAGCCCCTCCCCCATCAGCCGCATGCCATACAAAAAGAGAGACAAGCCGCCCGCCAAGATCAGCCAATCCCCGATCTTCATATCGAACTCCGAATCGTCTGCAGGATTCCATCCGCTATGGCCTGCGCCGTGGCGTTGAACATATCGTCAAAAAACACATTGTCCGCATCCGTGTTAATAAATCCCACTTCCACCAACACAGCGGGCATGGAAGTGGCATTCAGCACCACCAGGTCGGGACGCTCGTTGACTCCCTGATTGACCCAACCTATCTGCTCCAATTGTGTGTTGATATTGTAGGCGAGCCGGGCCGCCCTGCCATAGCTGTTGTAGACCAAAGACTCGATCCCCGTATACTGGTTCGGATAGGGGCTGGAATTGCGGTGGATGGACACAAAATAATCCGCTCCCACCTCATTGCCCTCCAACGCCTTCTGATAGGGGGACTCGTAGACGTCCGTGGTGCGGGTATAGTACACGTCCACACCGTTTGCCTCCAAAATCCTTCCGATCGCCAATGTCAGGGAGAGCACATCATCCTTCTCCCGCCTACCGTTGTAGACGGCCCCGGGATTCTCCCCGCCGTGTCCCGCGTCAAGCACCACCAATGCCATAAAAAACCTCCCACATATCCCTCGGATCTTACAATCCTTTTCTACCAGAATATGTGAGAGGTTCTCAAAAGGTTCCCGACTCTGAACCCGCTCTTATTCTATTTTCCACGGACTTTTTACAGGCTCTTATCCACCGCCGCGCCCTTGATATCCTCGGCGATCAGTTTCATCTTGTCCAAGAGCTCCTGCACTTCCTGCTGCACATCCGACTGCATCTGATTCAGCTCCAACATCTCCGTGACGGGCAGATCCTCCAAGATCTCCTCCGCCTCATCGTGTTTCTCCTTCTGCTCCTCGATGAACTCTTCCTTCTCTTCTCTCTCTTCTTTGATCTCCTCCGCCTGTTCCTGTCGCTCGGCGGCGGCCTCATCGATATGATCCTTGGCGTCGTCCGCCACCATGCCCACGATCTCATCCCGGGCAGCCTGCAGGACGTCCTCCGCCTCCTTCGCGGCTTTCACCATGGGATCCTTCTTCAGACGCTCCCGCTTGGTGCCCTCTATGATGGCATTCTCCTGCATGATCTGTCCGTCCGTCTCATTGATCTTGTCGGTATATTCCTTCCTGCCCTCATTCAGGTATTCCATCTGACTGTCATACTCGTCCTGACTCAATTCCCCCGTTTCCAGAGCTTTCCCGAGGTCTTCCTGCTGCAGTTCAATGCCGTTTATCTCCTCCTGCAGCGCTCTTCTCTCGCCCTGCAGCTCCTTGATATGTTCATGTCTGTTCTCCAGATCCATGTCCAGATTGCGGTCCGCCTCAAACACATCGCCCACGATCTTTAAGGCCTGCTCCTTGGCCTGTGCCTTCCTTTGGGCAATGCGGTCCTGCAAGGTCATATCCCCGTTCAGGTCTCCCGCAAACACAGTCTTGCGGTCCGCCTGTCCCTCAGCCGCATTTCTCTCCTCAGAAACCTTCGGCTGAGTACCCACATACATGGTAATATTCTGTTCTATCTTCATGGTCATACCTCCCTGTACTCCACGGACTTCTATCCATACATCTATAAAATCGCAACTACGATATCACAATAATATTATCGGATTACAGCCATAAATATTTAACCTCCGGAGCGGACTATTCACAACATTTTCCAAGCGAACATTCCCAAATGGGATGCTACACCGCAAACTGGCTGTTGTAGAGCTGCGCGTAAAATCCCCCGCGGGCCAACAATATCTCGTGATCGCCCTGCTCGATGATATTGCCGTCCCTCATCACCAGAATGATATCCGCCTCCCGAATGGTGGAGAGTCTGTGCGCCACAATGAAACTGGTGCGCCCTTCCATCATTTTGGCAAAAGCATTCTGGATCTTCAACTCCGTTCTGGTGTCGATGGAGGATGTGGCCTCGTCCAGGATCAGCATGGGCGGCAGACAGAGCATCACCCTGGCAATGCACAAGAGCTGTTTCTGCCCCTGAGACAGGCTCCCGCCGTCCTCCGTGATCACCGTGTCATAGCCTTTGGGCAGTCTCTTGATAAAGCTGTGCGCGTGAGCCGCCTTGGCCGCCGCCAACACTTCCTCCTCCGTGGCCTCCGGTCTGCCCATGCAGATATTGTCGCGGATGGTGCCCGTGCGCAGCCATGTCTCCTGCAGCACCATACCGTAGTTGGTGCGCAGACTGCCTCTGGTGTACTCGCGGATATCCGTGCCGTCCACCCGGATGCAGCCCTCCTTCACATCATAAAAGCGCATGAGCAGATTGATGATGGTGGTCTTGCCGCAGCCCGTGGGGCCGACAATGGCCACTCTCTGTCCGGGCCGCACGTTGAGATTAAAATCCCGTATCAGAGGTCTGTCGGGCACATATCTGAAAGCCACATTCTGCAGCGTTACCTCTCCCCTCGCGCGCTCAAGCACCTTCGCCGGATCCGCCTCCGGTGTCTGGGGCTCTTCCTCGATCAAATCAAAGATCCTTGCCGCGCAGGCGATGGCGTTCTGCAGCTCCGTGACCACTCCCGATATCTCGTTGAAGGGCTTGGTGTACTGATTGGCATAGCTTAGGAAACAGGACAGCCGCCCCACGCTGATGCCGTTTTGAAGGGCGATAAAGGCGCCCGCCACACCCACGCCCGCATACACCAGACTGTTGACAAATCGGGTGGCCGGATTGGTGAGGGAGGAGAAAAAGATCGCCTTTAACGAACTGCCCTGCAGCCTGTCATTGATCTCGGCAAACTCCGCCTTGACCTGCTCCTCTCTGGAGAAGGTCTTCACCACCTTCAGATTGCCCACCATCTCCTCCACCAGAGCAGTCTGCTCCCCGCGGATCTCGGACTGCTCCTTAAACATGCTGTAGGTTCTCGTTGCGATAAACCGCGCCACCAGAAAGGAGACCGGCGTGATGCACACCACCACTAAGGTGATGGGAATATTGGTCATCAGCATAAAACCAAGAGTGCCCAAAATGGTCAGCACTCCCGTGAAGAGCTGCGTAAATCCCATGAGCAGACCGTCCGCGAAAGTGTCCACATCGGCAATGACACGGCTCACCAACTCACCGTAGGCATGCGTGTCCATATACTGCAGGGGCAACACCTGCAACTTGCGAAAAGCATCCTCCCTGATATCCCGGATCACATGATAGGTGATATGATTGTTGCAGGTATTCATCACCCATTGGGCCACCGCCGTGATCAGGGCGGCAATCCCGATCCTGCACATGATCTTCAGGATGCCGTCCATGTCCACCAGACCCACGCCCAACAGCAGATCTACCGCGTCTCCCGTGAGGATCGGAATATAGAGCGTCAGCACCACGACTATGACCGCCAACAACAGAGAGGCGCCCACCATGGGCCAATACCGCCTGATGTAGCGCAGCACTTTTCTCACGGTCTCAGACTGACCTGCCTTGTTCTTTGGATTGGTATTTGTCTCCTTCATGATTCCCGTTTCCTCTCCTCAGGATATTGTGAGTAATAGATCTCCTGATAGACCGTACAGTTCGCCAACAGTTCCTCATGGGTTCCCACACCCGCCTGTTCCCCGTCATCCAACACAATGATCTTGTCCGCGTGTCGAATGGAAGATGCCCTCTGAGACACGATAAAGGTGGTCATATCCCCTTTTCTCTCCCGCAGGGCGGCGCGCAACTTGGCATCCGTCGCGTAGTCCAACGCGGAGGCGCTGTCGTCCAGGATCAGGATCTCCGGCTTTCGCACCAGAGCCCTGGCGATGGTGAGACGCTGTCTCTGCCCGCCGGAGAGATTCTGTCCGCCGCGGGCGATGGGAGCGTCCAACTTTTCCTCTCTCCCCTCCACCACTTCTCTCGCCTGAGCCGTGTCCACGGCCTGCCACAACTCCTCTTCCCCGGCGTCCGGATTGCCCCACAACAGATTGCTGCGAATGGTGCCCTGAAAGAGGACCGCTTTCTGCGGCACCACACCGACGCGCTTTCGCAGCTCCTCCGCGGGAATCTCTTTCAGATCCCTGCCCTCCAGACGAATGCAACCTTTTGTGACGGGGTAAAACGCGGGAATGAGATTTACAAGGGAAGTCTTCCCGGATCCGGTTCCTCCGATGATCCCCACGGTCTCACCGCGTTTCACCGTAAAGTCTATATCCCGCAGGGTCTCCGCCCCCGCGTCCTCATAGGTGAGGGACACATGATGAAAGTCCAGATACGCCTCCCCATCCGGTGCGGCGTTCCCAACATCGCCCCTGCCCAATACAATGTCCCCAGTCCCGACTCTGATCCCATCTCCGGTTTCACCTGATATCACGCTCCCGCTCTCACCCGACATCACGCTCCCGGTTCCCGCCTCCGGCGTCCCCAATACTGCCGCCACACGGTCCGCGCAGGCCAGAGCCTTTGTGATGGTGATGATGAGATTGGCCAGCTTGACCAGTTCCACCAACACCTGAGACATATAGTTCAAAATGGCCACGACTTCGCCGCAGCTCAACCGTCCCGTGTTGACCTGTATCGCCCCGATATAGACCAACACGACAATGGCCCCGTTGACGATCACATAAGTCACGGGGTTCATACAGGCGCTGATCCTGCCCACGAATTGCTGCAGATGCAAAAGCGCCGTGTTCTCCTCATGGAACCGCGCCTCCTCCTGCTCCTCCCGATGGAAAGCCCGGATGACACGCACTCCTGTCAGATTCTCTCTGGTGGTGGAGAGCACCCTGTCCAATCCGGTCTGCACTTTCTTATACAGCGGGATCGTGAAGAAAGTGATGCCCATGACCACCACGGCCAACAGCGGGATCGCCACCACGAACACCAGCGCGCTCTTCACATCGATGGTGAAGGCCATGACCATGGCTCCGAACACAATGATGGGTGAGCGCAAGAACAGCCGCAGTACCATGTTTACCCCGTTCTGCACCTGATTGATGTCACTGGTCATGCGAGTGATCATGGTGGTCGTGCCCACCTTGTCGATGCCCGTAAATTCCAGATCCTGAATATGCTCAAACAGCGCCTGACGCAGCTTGGCGGAAAATCCCACCGCCGCCTTCGCCGCAAAAAACTGCGCCGTCACCGAGGCCGCAAGCCCCACCGCCGCCAACGCGATCAGACAAAGCCCCATCCTGACAATGTAGTTCGGATCTCCGTTGTGTATGTCCGCAATGCCTCTGTCGATGATGCCCGCCATCACCAGGGGCACAAAGAGCTCGAAAAAGGCCTCCAACAATTTAAAGAGCGGCGCCAATACCGCCTCTTTCTTATAGTCCTTCAGATAAACCATCAACCTTTTCATATCACAACTCCTTATGCGTACAGACTGCCATGGCATAGTCCGGAAGAATATCATATTCCATCAGTTCCAAATCCCGCATCCACTCGGCATTCGGATCGGTGAAATCTCTCCCCACCGACGCCGCGATCCCGTCTCCCGTCATTTTCCCATAGGCTTCCTTGGCCGTCCACAGCCGATAAAAATATTGTTCTCTCTCCCGATTCGCGGGAATCCGCCTCAGACATTCCCTCTCCCGCTCATGAAAAAAACGCTCTGCAAGTTTCTCCGTATTACATTTCTCCCAGCGCTGAATGTCCGCGCCGATCTCCCTGTGGGACAGAGCGCACAGCACATAATCCCCGGAGTGGGACAGATTAAAAAAGAGGGGCATATCCCGCAGATACGGTTTGCCCTTGGGCCCGTAGTCATACTGCAGGGGAACGGGATCTCCCAAACCATCCAAGATCTCCCGGAGTGAGAGCAGCCGGATCTCTCGTCCGCGATCCGGCTCATCCGTCTGCCAATGCTGTATGGCCCACTGCAGCAAAAGTCCCGCCCCGGCCGTCCCCGCCCTCTTTGCGGCGGTTCGATGCATCCGGGCTCTCTTTTGCCTCTCTTTGTCCAACTTCGCAAAGACCTGCTCCCACAGGGAGCAGGTCTCATTTGCGCGCATATCCGCCACCAATTCCTCGATTGACAAAAGGTATCCTGCATCCGGCATGGTCATACCGCCTTTTCCACAACACTTGTCCGTATCCGGCTCACCTTCACTGCTCTGCGGTGATCGCCAGTCCCAACTCCTCCAACTGCGCGGGATCCACGGTCCCGGGAGCCTCCGACATCAGGCAGGACGCATCCTTCACCTTGGGGAACGCGATCACTTCTCTGATATTGTCCGCCTTTGTGAGCAGCATCACAAAACGGTCCAATCCGATGGCCAGTCCCGCATGGGGCGGCACACCGTATTTGAAGGCATCCAACAGGAAACCGAACTGCTCGTGAGCCTTCTCCTTCGTAAATCCCAAAGCCTCAAACATCCGCTCCTGCACATCGCTCTGAAAGATCCTGACGCTGCCGCCGCCCAGCTCCACACCGTTCAGCACGATGTCGTAAGCCTTGGCCCGCACTCTGCCGGGATCGGACTCCAACATGGAAAGATCTTCCTCCATGGGCATGGTGAACGGATGATGCATGGCCACATACCGCTCTTCCTCGTCACTCCACTCAAACTGCGGGAACTCCGTCACCCACAGAAAATCAAACCGGTCATTGTCGATCAGTTCCATCTGGCGAGCCAACTCACAGCGCAACGCCCCCAACACGGAATATACGATCTTTAATCTGTCCGCCGCAAAGAACAACAGATCCCCGGGCTCCCCTTTCATGGCAGCCGTTAAAGCCCGCAATTCCTCCTCGGACATAAATTTGGAGAAAGAGGACTTGTAGGTGCCGTCCGGCATCACGGACAGATAAGCCAGTCCCTTTGCGCCGTAACCCTTGGCAAACTCCACCAACGCGTCAATCTTCTTCCTCGGCATCTGAGCCTGTCCCTTGGCATTGATGCCCCGCACACTGCCGCCCGCCTGCAGCGCCGAAGTAAACACTCCGAATCCGCAGTCCTTCACGATCTCGGACACATCCTGCAGCTCCATGCCGAACCGGGTGTCCGGCTTGTCGGATCCGAAACGGTCCATGGCCTCCTGCCAGGTCATACGGGGAATGGGCAGTTGCACATCCATTCCTATGGCCTCCCTGCACACGGCGGCCACCATGCGCTCCGTGGCGTCGATCACATCATCCACATCCACAAAGGACATCTCCAGATCCACCTGCGTGAACTCCGGCTGACGATCCGCGCGCAGATCCTCATCCCGGAAGCATTTCGCGATTTGGAAATATCTGTCATATCCGGAACACATAAGAAGCTGTTTGAAGATCTGAGGGGACTGCGGCAACGCATAAAAATTGCCCGGATGCACACGGCTGGGCACCAGATAATCCCTCGCTCCCTCCGGCGTGGATTTGTTCAATATGGGAGTCTCTATCTCCAAGAACCCCTCTCCGCTCAAAAAAGCTCTGATGGTGGTGGCGATCCTGCTTCTAAGGATCAGATTCCGCTGCAGATCCGGTCTGCGCAGATCCAGATAGCGGTATTTGAGACGCAGTTCCTCCTTGGTCTTGGAGTCGGCCTCGATCGGGAAAGGCGGCGTCTCCGCCTCGGAAAGAACGCGCACCTGCTCCGCGCGCACCTCGATCTCCCCGGTGGAGAGATTTTCGTTCACGGCGCCCTCTCTGAGAGTCACTTTACCCGTTACCGCCACCACAAACTCGCTGCGCAGCCGCTCCGCCTTGGCAAAATTCTCCGGGCCGCAGTCGCTCTCCTCAAAGATCACCTGCAAAATACCCGCTCTGTCCCGCAGATCCACAAAAATAATACCGCCCTTGTTTCTCTGTTTCTGCACCCATCCCATAACGGTCACGGTCTCGCCCACATTTGCCCTGCCAAGCTCCCCGCAGCGATGGGTGCGCTTTAAGCCTTTCATTGATTCAGCCATTTCGTATCCAACCTCGATTCTGTTTATTTCCTATGTGTCTCTATATCTGTGTTTCCGTATCTGTATCTCTATATCCATGTCCGCGTTTTTATGCCCGGCTCTCAACTCCCGCCTTCGCGTCCTCTACTTTTTCAGCGGCTCCCGATAAAACTCCTCAAAACTCTCATAGCCTTCCTGCGCAAGCTGCTCTTTCTGGAATTTCTTGTTGTTGTTCATGCGGACCACCAGAACCTGCGCGCCGTCTGCCCTCGCCTCCTGCGCGCGGGCGATCACTTTGCACAATTCCTCCCCCGCCACGCCCTTCTCCACCAGATAGGCGACCTTGGCAGGGCGGGTGGGAACCTGAAAGCCGCTCTCCAACAAAAGCAGTACGATCCGCTCAAAACCGATGGAAAATCCACAGGCCGGAACATCTTTCCCCGTAAATTTGCCCACCATCTTATCATATCTTCCGCCGCCGCCGCAACTGCCGCCGAACTCCGGCATGGCCACCTCAAAGATGGTGCCCGTGTAATAGCTCATGCCGCGCACCAGCGTGGGGTCGAATACAAGCTCAAATCCCTCCGCCTTGGTCGCCTGTACGCCGGAGATGATCTCCCGAAAGGAATTCATCACATCCGCATCCAGAATATCGCCCAAACGCTCCGTCAGACAAGCCGTGCCGTCCTGTGCGCTCTCCACCTCCGAGAACAGCTCCAGATATCTGTCGCACTGCGCCTCGCCGAATCCGTTCTGCAACAGTTCCGCTTTCACGCCCTCCGCGCCGATCTTGTCCATCTTATCCAGAGTGATGAACACACTGTCATAGCTCTCCTCCGGGAATCCGGCATAGGCGGCCATGGCTTTCAGAATCCGTCTGTCATTGATGCGGATCTGGAAATTTTGAAAGCCCAGTTTCGTCAGCGTGGTGGTGGTGGCCAGGATCAACTCGATCTCCGCCAGATTGGACGGCTCGCCGAGAATGTCGATATCACATTGCATGAACTGACGATATCTTCCCCTCTGGGGATTGTCCGCCCTCCACACGTTTCCCATCTGCAATGCCTTGAAAGGCGTGGGAAGAGCCGCCGCATTGTTGGAATAAAAGCGCACCAACGGCACGGTCAGATCATAGCGCAGACCGGAATCCACCACCTCGTCCTCGCTCACGGCATGCTCTACGTCCAACTTTTCCCCGCGTTTTAAGATCTTAAAAATCAGTTTCTCATTGTCGCCGCCCTGCCTGTTGGTCAGGTTGGCGATATTCTCCACACAGGGAGTCTCAATGGAGGTAAATCCAAATTTGCCATAGGTATCTTTGATCACACTGATCACATAGTCGCGGATCTGCATCTCCTGCGGCAGGATGTCCTTCATGCCCCTTGTAGGTTTCTTGCTCAAAGCCATCGTCTTGTCTCACCTTTCGCCATATTTATCCAAATGATTCTCTAACATAATAGCGTTTTGGACGCGCCTTGTCAAATTTCCACCAATTCATACTGTCTGCTGCCAAAACCCAATTCCGCGGCCGCCTCCAAGATATGGATGCCATGTCTCGACTCCATGCGCTCAATGAGATGCGCTTTCCCGGCATCATCGGAGGCATACACCAGATCCACACAAGCCTGATCCAGCGCGATGGGATCTGCGCTCGCCAACATACCGATATCTCCCATCTCGGGATCCTCCGCCACCGCGCAGCAGTCGCAGTCCACGGACATATTGCACATGGCGCTTATAAATGCCATCTTTCCGTCAAAATGTCTCACCACGGACTGCGCGGCATCCGCCATGGCCTCCAGAAAATCGTCCTGCTCGGAGGACCACATCTTCTCCACATCGCCCGCGCCGTGGATATAGGCCTTGCCGTGGGAGGAGGCCACACCGATGGAGATATTTTTCAGCGCGCCGCCGAAACCGCCCATGGGATGTCCCTTGAAATGAGTGAGCACCAACATGGAATCGTAATTGCTCAGATGATCTCCCACATAATTGACCTGAATCTGCTTTCCGCCGTCCACTTTCAGATCCAGATCTCCGTCCTCATCCATGATGTCCACATTGGCCACATCCGTCCATCCGTGAAGTTTCATGGTCTCCCAATGATCCTTTGTGGTGTTGCGCTTGCCCTCATAGGCCGTATTGCACTCCACGATAGTGCCGCTCACCTTGTCGATCATGGGTTTCCAAAAAGGAGGACGGATAAAGTTCTGATTGCCCACCTCTCCGGAGTGCACCTTCACCGCCACTTTGCCGGGCAGTTTTGCGCCTAACGCGTCGTACAGTCTGATCACCGCCTCCGGCGTGATGTCCCTGGTAAAATAAACCTTTGCCTTTTCCATGAAACCTTCCTCCCTCTTTGCCTGAAATGATCCGGTAATATTGAGTAACATTGAAATTATAGCATAAGACCGGTCAAATCACAATGAAATCCTGTTTTTTACTGAAACAGTTATATCTGTAACCATAAAATTGTCAATAGTTTTCGACTTTTGCGTCGGAAACTATTGACAATTCCAGTTTTTTCGACTTGCGATTCGCAAAAATATCATGCAGATTAACTATAGAGTTGCCCCTTTTATGGTGTTATATTTCTATTATACTATTAATGTTTTGTTTCTGTTTCTCACGTGCGGTATATCAATTTTTTAGATCGTCCCTAAAACTATTTTTATGAATCTAATTTCTCTTGCATATATTTTCACACCATGGCATAATATAAGTAAGAAATTCTTACAAGAAAGGGCATATGCAGATGAGTACACAAATATTAACTGTTTCTTCCAAAGGTCAAATTTCCCTGCCTGTCAGCATCCGAAAACTCCTGTCAATCAATACCGGCGATAAACTGGTGGCGTATACTTCAGGAGATGTTATCATGCTCAAGACTTTAAAACTTCCTTCTGTAGAAGAATTTGAAACCTCACTGGACGAAACACAAAAATGGGCAATGTCTGTTGGCTACAATGAAAATGACATTGATGATATAATCAAATCTGTCAGAAAGAAGAAACACATATGAAAATTGTAATAGATACAAACGTTTTGATTTCCGGCATGTTTTTTGGCGGATTCCCCGAGAAAATTCTTAGTGCTGTTGTCGGTCAAAAAATAACCGCCTGTGCTACGGCAGAAATTATCAACGAATATGAAGAAGTTGTGCAGGAAATGGTCAGCCGAAAACAGGGACATATTAATAGAACAATTTTAAGCCCACTGATCAAAGCTATGGAAATTATCGAACCGGTTACTCAAGTTGAAATATGCCGTGACCCCGATGATAATAAATTTTTGGAATGCGCAGCAGATTCCCATGCTTTGTATATTGTCAGCGGAGATAAGGATCTCCTCATAATAGGGCAATTTGAAAATGTTCAAATTGTAACGGCAAAGGATTTTTACGAAAAATATCTATTAGCGTTCTGAGCACCTTTCAGTCCTAATCCCCCAACAGCCTGTCTTTCCTCTCTATCATCTCATCGATCTTCTCTATATACAGTCCCACGTCCTTCACATTGTCGCACCGCTCGATCCGTCCGTCCGGCCACACGACCTTGGTGATGCTGCCCGCGCCAAGCGCCATGATCGTCTGTTTCTCCTCCATGATGAGAATGTTGTAGAGCCCGTATTTTCCGGGGCGCGCATAGCCCACATTCTCCAGATTGCCCGACATATTCTTCTGTCGGTAGAGATAATAGGGCTGCATGCCCATACGGGCCGCTCCCTCGGCGGCAATAGCCATGGTCTCATCGGTATTGCGCAGAGTCTCCGACCCGTTTTCACGGATCCACTTTCCCAGTCCGGAGGCT
Source organism: Acetatifactor muris (assembly GCA_023663635.1). Taxonomy (GTDB): domain Bacteria; phylum Bacillota; class Clostridia; order Lachnospirales; family Lachnospiraceae; genus Acetatifactor; species Acetatifactor muris_A. The sequence continues at coordinate 480,540 of JAMPHD010000001.1, read as the reverse complement.
CTCTTGAGGGCCAGAGAATGTACCGTGAGGCTGTCAGGATCAAGCTCCTCTATCTGCCTGATGGTATGTCTCACGTCCTCTGCGGTCTCCCCGGGAAGTCCCAGTATGATATCCATATTGATATTGTCAAAACCTGTTTCTCTCGCCAGGGAAAACGCGTCCCGCACCTGTTCCACGGTGGCCTTCCTGCCGATGATGTCAAGGGTCTCTTGTTTCATGGTCTGAGGATTCACGGAGATGCGGCTCACCCGATGTCTGTACAGAACCTGCAGTTTCTCCTCCGTGATGCTGTCCGCCCGTCCGGCCTCCACCGTAAACTCCTGCACGGCATCCATGTCAAATGTATCCCGCAATGCGGTGAGCAGCCTGTCCAACTGCTCGGGCTCCAAAGTGGTGGGGGTTCCCCCTCCGATGTAGACGCTGTCAGGGATCCTGCCCGCCATGCGGCCGGCCACATAGCGCATCTCCCGGATCAGGCAGTCTATATAGGCATCCACCCTCTTGCGCCAGGCCGCTATGGGATAAGAGGTAAAAGAACAGTAGAGACAGGTGGTGGGGCAAAAGGGGATTCCGATATAGAGACTGTACCCCTGCTCATAATGCACATTGCGCAGAATTTCCCGCTCTCTTTTGGCGATGTCCAACCCGAGGGCCGCCTTTCCGCGGCTTACGTCATATCGCTCCGTGAAGGTCTCCAGAATCTCCCGGTCCGTCCGGCCCTGCTCCAACATGCCGTACGCGATCTTGGTGGGTCGTATCCCCGTGAGACTCCCCCATGGCAGTTCTCTCCCGGTGTGCGCCTTTAAAGTGCGGTACAGAAAGCGCTTGAATTCATACTTATACTGCAGTTCGTCCCAAGCCGGAACCTCCGTTTTGTAGGACAGCTCATACTTCCGGCCCTCCAACTCCACCAGTGCCCGGTCCTCCGCCAGTTCCACGCGCGCGGTAAGTATCCGCTCACCCGCATCCTCACAGACCCTCTGCTCTTCCCCTGTCTTCGTCCGTCTCTCGGGCGTACTCTCCGGCGTGAGAATGGTCACATTCTCCCCCGGATAAAAGGCCCTCATCAGGGAATTGACATCATATTCATAATTTGCTCTGTTCAACTCGATCGTCAGCATTTTGTTCAACCGCAATATGGATTATATTTTATCTCATGTCCCACAGTGGTGCTGTCCCCGTGTCCCGGATACAGCTTTGTCTCCTCCGGCAAGGTGAAGATCTTCTCCTGTATGGAGCGCACCAACGTCCCCATGCTGCCCGTGGGCAAGTCCGTTCTGCCCACCGACTCCTGAAAGATCGTGTCGCCGCAGACACAGAATCCGTCCTCCTCAAAGTAATAACAGCATCCTCCCGCCGTATGTCCGGGGGTGGCGATCACCCTACAGCTCATCCCCGCGATATCGATCCGGTCACCGTCGCGCACATAGACATCCGCCTCGATCTCACAGGCTCTCCCTGCGTCCTCCGAGACGTTGACACGGGCGTTTCCCAACAGTTCCCGCTCGTCCTCACAGGCATAGACCTGCACGGGATCATAGCCGTGATGCTCCGCCACCTCGTTGGCGGCGGCTTTGAGCGCCTCCACGCCCCAGATGTGATCAAAATGTCCGTGGGTCAAAAGAATGCCCGCCGTGCGCAGTTCATGCTTTCGCAGGGCCGCGCAGATCTGTCTGCCCCGGTCCGCGGGATCAATGACGATGCACTCCTCCCCGCCCTCTCTGTATACAAAATAGGTGTTGGTGCCACACGACCCCAACACCATGCGTCCGATCTTTAATCCGCTCATGCCGTCCTCCCGTTAAATCTTCAGCCCGCAGTTCTCTCGATATCGATCACGCTCTCCACGCCCCGGATCTTGTCGATGATGCGGTTCAGTTCCTCCCTGCCGCTGGTCTCAAAGGTGATCTGCAATGTCGCCTCGCCCTGTTTACTGGTCCGGGTGTTCAGCGACAGGATATTGATGTTCTTCTCGGTCATGACCTTGGTGATATCCGCCAATAGACCGCTCCTGTCATTGGCGAAGACCTTGATCTCCACTTCGTATTTCTCCTCTGTGGGATGGGTGGGCACCTGCCACTCCGTCTCCAGAAGTCGGGCCCGCTCGATCTCCGGCAGATTCAGAATATTGATGCAGTCCGTCCTGTGGATGGAGATACCTCTTCCTCTCGTGACGAATCCCACGATCTCATCCCCGGGAACCGGAGAACAGCATTTGGAAAAGCGCACGGACAGATCCGCGATCCCTTTCACGATGATGCCGCCCTTGGACTGCATATGGGGAGGACGGTTGGCGCTGGCCGCAGCCACCTCCGCGATGCTCCGCAGGACTTCCTCGTTGGTGAGCGATTTCTTGTGCTCTCTGTCATAAAGCTCCTGCAGCTTGTTGATGATCTGACCTTCCTTCAGGGCTCCGTGCCCCACGGCAGCCAACACGCTGTCCCAGTCCCTGAAACCGTATTTGTGCCGCACCGCGTCCATGTATTCCTGTTTCATGAGATCGGCGGCGTTATGCCCCTTGGTCTTACAGTAGGCGGCCAAAAGCTCCTTGCCCTTGACGATGTTGTCTTCCTTCAGCTCATTTTTGAACCACTGATTGATCTTGTTCTTGGCCTGCGTGCTCTTGACCACATTCAGCCAGTCACGACTGGGTCCCTTAGAATTCTGTGAGGTGATGATCTCTATCCGATCGCCGTTCTGAATCTCGTAATCAATGGGGACGAGCTTGCCGTTCACTCTGGCTCCCACCATCTTATTGCCCACCGCCGAATGGATATTGTAGGCAAAATCAATGGTGGTGGAACCTGCCGGGAGATTTTTTACCTCTCCGGTGGGCGTGAAACAATACACACTGTCCGAGAACAGATCCAGATCGTTCTTGAGCAGATTCATGAACTCCTTGTTGTCGGACATATCGCGCTGCCACTCCAGAATCTGGCGCAGCCACACCAGTTTCTCCTCCTCCTGTTGTTCCACCTTCTTGCCGTCGGAGGCGTCCTTGTATTTCCAGTGGGCGGCAATGCCGTACTCCGCCGCCTTATGCATCTCAAAAGTGCGGATCTGCACCTCAAAAGGCTGACCCGTGTTGCCGATCAGAGTGGTGTGCAGGGACTGATACATATTGGCCTTGGGCATGGCGATATAATCCTTGAAACGCCCCGGGATCGGCTTATACATCTCATGGATCACGCCCAACGCCGCATAGCAGTCTTTCACCGTGTCCACGATGATGCGCACCGCGAACAGATCATAGATCTGATCCAAGGTCTTATTCTGGTTCTTCATCTTTTTGTAAATGCTGAAAAAATGCTTGACGCGCCCGTCCACCTTGGCCCGTATACCCGCCTTTTTGATATGGGCGCCGACTTCATCCACAATGCTCTGGATATAGCTCTCACGCACGCTCTTGCGCACCGCGATCTTATCCACCAGATCATAATATACTTCCGGCTCCAGATATTTTAAGGACAGATCGTCCAACTCCGTCTTGATCTTGCTGATGCCCAATCTCTGGGCGATGGGACAATAGATCTCCAAGGTCTCTCTGGCGATCCTCTGCTGACTCTCCGGTTTCTGATACCGCAATGTCCGCATATTGTGCAGACGGTCCGCCAGTTTGATCATGATGACACGGATGTCCTTGGCCATGGCGAGGAACATTTTGCGCAGATTCTCCGCCTGCATCTCCAACTTGGCATCCGGCTGATACTCTCCGCCGGAGAGCGGGATCTTCTCCAACTTCGTCACACCGTCCACCAGAAGAGCCACATCCTTCCCGAACTCGCGCTCCAGATCCTCCTCCGTCATCACCGTGTCCTCCACCACATCGTGGAGCAGTCCGGCGACAATGGTCTCCTTGTCCAATTCCAACTCCGCCAAAATGATCGCCACGTTGAGAGGATGGATAATGTAGGGCTCTCCGGACTTGCGCAACTGATCCTTATGCGCCTCCCGCGCCGTCTCATAGGCCTTGGTGATCATACTGGTATCGTCACTGGGATGATATTGGCGCACATGACCGATAAGCCTCTGATACAGAGCCTCGGGGGTCACGAATTCCTCAAGTTTATTCAGTTTTCCGTCCTCAAAAATCTCTGCGCTCTTTTCTTCTGTCATAATTGCTCCCAGGTGACTGTTTTTTATTTGCCGGCATAGCAGATCGCGGAATCCAGACGATACCCTGCCAGTCTCTCCCGGCCCTTCAGGCCTGCCAGTTCCATCAACACCACCACGCCGACCACTTGGCCGCCGAGGGTCTCCACCAGATCGATCATTGCCTCCGTAGTGCCGCCGGTGGCGATCAGATCGTCCACGATCAACACCTTCTGTCCGGGCTTGATGCTGTCGCGATGCATCTCAATGGTGGCATGTCCGTATTCGAGTTCATAGGTCTTCTCCACCGTCTCGCAGGGCAGCTTGCCCTTTTTCCGGATCAGCACAAAGGGCTTATTGTTATTATATGCGATGGGCGTTCCAAAGATAAATCCTCTGGACTCGGCTCCCACCACCACATCATACTCCAGATCCTTTACCAGATCCTGCATGGTGTCGATGGCGAGACGCAGACCCTCCGCATCCTGCAGAACACTCGTCACATCACGAAAAATGATCCCTTCCTCCGGGAAATCGGGAATGCTCCTAACATATTCTTCCAGCTTTTTCATAAAAAATACCTCTCGCTTTCTTATGTAGACTTTCCTATGCAAATTTGCGGATGTCTCCGATCCCGTCCTGCCCTTCGGTCTATCTTGCGGCATCCAACTGTTTCCGAACCACATACTTGATGATCTCGCTCCTGGTGACGATCCCGATGAACACGTTCCTGTCATCGACCACCGGCACAAAATTCTGCATCTGTGCCTGTCCCAAGAGCTGTTCCATGTTGGTGTCAATGCACACGGGCTTTACTTTCCCGCTCTGAATGATATCCCGGAGCGTCATATGTTCCACGCGTTTCATGGTCACATGTTCCAGGGGCTCGTTGTGAGCCAGCATATTCCAGAGAAAATCCCCCTCGCTGACCACACCCACATAGCGATCCTCCGCGTCTATCACGGGAACCGCCGTAAATCCGCTGTGTTTCAGTTTCTCCAAGCCCTGCCTGAGCGTCATGCCGTCGCGCAGATAGGAGACTTCCGCCTTGGGCATAATAAAAGATGCTATATTCATGCCTTTCTCCTCTGTGCCTTGTCCTTCGCACTTTACACAAATTTACACAACTACTTCCGGCCGCAGCATTTCTTGTATTTCTTGCCGCTGCCGCAGGGACAGGGATCGTTGGGATAGATCTTCTCTCCCTTCACGACGGTGGTGGAAGATTTCTGCTCCTTATAGAGCGCCTTGCGCGTCTCCCCGTCAAAGATATCATTCCACTCCTCAAGCTCATAGAGCCAGTCCGCCTCGGCGGCCACCATGTTCTTGTAGAGTCTCTCCTTGTCAAAACCGAGCTGTACCTGTGTGTCCTCCTCCATCTCCTCGATGGGATTGGCCTCCTTTAAGCTGTCATTGATCCCGTCCAAAAATCCGGTCATGGTCATGATGTTCACGCCATACTTGTCCGCCAACTCCTTCACCGTGCCCGAGACCACCTCGTCAGGGTTCTTGAGAAGCTGCGCGTAGATAGCCTTCTCCTCTTGGAAATAGGCCGTCCAAAGCTGCTGCAGCCTGTTCTTGTCCAGATTTTCATTGTATGCGACTGAGCGCCATTGTTCCAATAATGCCATAATCAATACCATCCTTATTGCGTATTTTATACAAACCGGTACACTGTAAGTATATACCGGTTTCCGGCAAAAAACAAGCAAAAGTAACGTTGTCAAAAGGATTGATAAACGATATGATAAATGATATGCTATAAGAAGTACGAGCCTTCCCATATATGTTTTGCAATGAATTTTCATTGAAGAAAAGAGGATCCCATGACAGACACAAATAAGAATCTTTCAGAACAAAAGAAATCCAAGATCACCTCCAAGCAGGTCGTGGCCATGATCGGCGTGATCCTGTTGGCGCTTTTATATGTGACGACTCTGATCCTGGCGTTTACGGACAATTCCGCCTCCGGGCAATTCTTTGCCATGAGCCTGTGCGGCACCCTCGTCGTCCCCATCATCATCTTTCTCTACAGTTGGATGTACGGCAGGATCACCGGCCGAAGAGCCATCGGCGACCCCGACACCGTAGACACGGACGAGGCGGCGCGCTGATCAGAGGCAATTCAGAATCCGATCCGCAGCCGTTTTCGGACATCCGGCTGCAAACCATACTCCACGGCCGGTTTCAGGCAGCCGTCCGCAAACCTTAATCCGCCGATTTCGAACATCCGTCTGCCTCCAGCCTGCGCAGTTCCCGCTCCACCTGCTCTTTACTCTCGAACACAATGCCGTGGATTCCCTCCGCCACGGCGGCCTCCACGTTCATTTTCGTATCATCGATAAAGAAACATTCCCGCGGGTCCAACCCATATCTGTCCAACAACAGCCTGTAGATCCTCGGGTCGGGTTTGATCAGTTTGTCCTTCCAGGAGAGTATCCCGCCGTCCATATAGGGCAGAAATGCCAGCGAATCCCCGCATTCCTCCTCTGCCTTTCTGGAAAAATTGGACAGATAATACACCCCATATCCTTCAGCTTTGAGGTTTTGAACCCAGGGAATCGCATAGTCCCGCAGGACCACCATCCCATGAATATCGTCATAGGCAATATGCATTTCCCGCTCTATCTCGGGATCATTTTCCACAAATCTGCGCATCAGATCCTCATCGGACCACACCCCTCTGTCAAACTCCACCCACAGCGGACTTTTGATGGTGGCGTCCGCGATCCTGCGGATCATGGCATCATCAAATCCCTTATCCCGCAGAAATCCCTGCCATCTGAAATCCGTCAGCACATTGCCTATGTCAAAGATAATATTTCGAATCATTGTCCCCACTCTCGTCTTGTCGCTATTTTGCCAACGGACTCTCCCTGTAGATGATATCATTTCTGCCGGGGCCGTTGCTCACCATGGTGATAGGATATCCGATGCGCTCCTCGATAAACTCCACATACCTTCTGCAGTTCTCCGGCAATTCCTCATATTTCTTGATGCCGCGGATCTCACATTTCCACCCGGGCAGTGTCTCCAACACGGGTTTGGCCTTCTCAAGTTTGGCCGTCACGGGGAAATCCGTGGTCACTTCGCCGTCAATCTCATAGCCCACGCACACGGGGATCTCGTCCAGATAGCCCAAGACATCCAACACTGTGAACGCCACATCCGTGGTGCCCTGCAGTCTGCATCCGTACCGGGATGCCACACAGTCAAACCATCCCATTCTCCTGGGCCGTCCCGTGGTGGCGCCGTACTCTCCGCCGTCACCGCCGCGATGTCTGAGCTCCTCCGCCTCGTCCCCGAAGATCTCCGACACGAAAGCCCCCGCGCCCACCGCGGAAGAATAGGCCTTGCAGACCGTCACGATCTGCCTGATCTCATAGGGGGGCAGTCCCGCGCCGATGGCGCCGAAAGCCGCCAGTGTGGAGGAGGAAGTCACCATGGGATAAATGCCGTGGTCGGGATCCTTTAAGGTGCCCAACTGTCCCTCCAACAGTACGGTCTTGCCCTCGCGCAATGCCTTATCCAGAAAAGCGGACACGTCGCACACATAAGGCGCCACCATATCGCGATATTCCCGCAAAGTCCGCAAGAGTTCCTCCACGTTGATCACGGGCTTGTGATAGAGATGCTCCAACAGCACATTCTTCGTCTCACACACCCGCGTCAGTTTCTCCGCAAGGCGCTCCTCGTCAAACAGTTCGTTTACCTGAAAGCCGATCTTGGCATATTTGTCAGAGTAAAAGGGCGCGATCCCCGACTTGGTGGAGCCGAAAGACTTGCCGCCCAGACGCTCCTCCTCATACTGATCGAAGAGAATGTGATAGGGCATCACGATCTGCGCCCGGTCGGACACCAACAGCTTGGGCATGGGCACATTTCTGTCCGTGAGAGCTTTGATCTCCTGAAACAGAACAGGAATGTTCAGCGCCACACCATTGCCGATGATACTGGTGGTATGTCCATAAAACACACCCGAGGGGAGCGTGTGCAGAGCAAATTTGCCATAGTCATTGACGATGGTGTGCCCTGCGTTGGCACCGCCCTGAAAGCGCACCACGATATCCGCCTTCTCCGCCATCATGTCCGTAATCTTACCTTTTCCTTCATCGCCCCAATTGGCGCCTACCACTGCCTTAACCATTGTCTCCTCCGTTTCCCGCCGGCATGTCCGGCCCAAACCATATTTGTCAGTCTCGGATCTTTGTCTATTCCCTGCCGTCCCAACAATAGGTGCAGAGTTTTTCCCGCCCGATACCCACGGCTTCGATCATATCGTCGAGCCTGTTAAAGCGCAGACTGGTAAAATTGAGCTGTCTGCCGATATGCTCCACCATCTCATTGTACTCCGGGGTATCCGGATCCACATAATTCTTCAGGTCGATGGTCCTGCCTTCCTTTTCCATATCCCGCAGCACCCTTCTGGCGATCAGATCCATCTCCGAGGAAGAGCGGGAAAAATTCAGATATTTACAGCCGAACAGCAACGGCGGACAGGCCGGCCGTATATGGACTTCCCTTGCGCCGCTCTGATACAGAAACTCCGTGGTCTCCCGCAGCTGTGTGCCCCTCACGATGGAGTCGTCTATCAGCAACAGGCTCTTGTCCTGGATCAGCTCATGTACCGGGATCAGTTTCATCCGCGCGATGAGATTGCGCTGCGTCTGAATGGTGGGCATAAACGAGCGGGGCCATGTGGGCGTGTACTTGATGAACGGCCGGGAAAAGGGAATGCCCGAGCGGTTCGAATAGCCGATGGCATGGGCGGTTCCGGAGTCCGGCACCCCCGCCACGATATCCGGCTGCGCATGGTCGCGCTGCGCCAGAAGAGCGCCGCAGTTATAGCGCATCTGCTCCACGCTGACGCCCTCGTAAGAGGAGGACGGATAACCGTAATACACCCACAGGAACGTACAGATCTTCATATCCTTCCCTGGATTTACCAGAGTCCGCACGCCCTCCGGCGTCACCACCGCGATCTCTCCGGGGCCCAGTTCTCTCTCGTCCGTATAGCCCAGATTCAGATAGGCAAAGCTCTCGAAAGTCACGCAGAACGCGTCCGCCTTTTTGCCGATGATCACGGGGGTCCTGCCCATGCGGTCCCTGGCGGCATAGATCCCCTTTGGCGTCATCACCAACATGGTCATGGAACCCTCGATCAACTCCTGAGCGTATTGTATTCCCTCCACCAGATTGTCCTTCTGATTGACGATGGCCGCCACCAATTCCGTGGCATTGATGTCGCCGCCGCTCATCTCCAGAAAATGGGAATGGCCCTTGGAGAACAGTTCCTTCAAAATACTCTCCGTATTGTTGATCTTGCCCACCGTCGCGATGGCGTAGGTGCCGTGGTGGGATCTCACGATCAGGGGCTGCGGCTCATAGTCGGAAATGCATCCGATGCCCAGATGCCCCCTCATGGCATTCATATCTTTGTCAAATTTGGTGCGAAAAGGTGAATTCTCGATATTGTGGATGGCTCTGTCATATCCCTTCTCCCTGTCATAGACCGCCATGCCCGCGCGGCGCGTCCCCAGATGAGAGTGATAATCCGTTCCAAAAAACAGGTCAAACACACAATCTTCCTTGGCTGCAACTCCAAAAAATCCTCCCATAGTTCTCTCCTCTAATTCTCTCCTTTGTCACACATTGATCTCAGCTTTCACGCCGAGCAGTTCCTTATTGTCCTCCAGGATCGGCCGGATGACCTCCGCGAGGAAAGCCTCCACCTGTTCCTTGGAACAGCCCACATACCGGGACGGATCCATGCATTTTTGCAGATCCTCCAAGGTCATGCTGAAAGCGGGGTCTGCGGCGATCAACTCCAGAAGATTGTTCTCCTTTCCCTCCACCTTCACGTTTCTGCCCGCCTCCATGGACAATTCCCGTATGCGCTCATGCAGTTCCTGGCGGTTCCCGCCCAGTTTCACCGCGTCCATCATGATATTTTCCGTTGCCATAAAGGGCAGTTCACTCATCAGACGTTTCTCGATCACCTTGGGATATACCACCAACCCGTCCACCACGTTCAGGCACAGATCCAGAATGCCGTCAACGGCCAGAAAGCCCTCCGGGATAGACAGTCTCTTGTTGGCGGAATCGTCCAACGTGCGCTCAAACCACTGGGTGGCTGAGGTGATCGCGGGATTCAGCGCGTCGATCATCACATAGCGCGACAGAGACGCGATCCTCTCACTGCGCATGGGATTGCGCTTATACGCCATGGCGGAGGACCCGATCTGGCTCTTTTCAAAGGGCTCCTCCACTTCCTTCAGATGCTGTAACAGCCGGATGTCATTGCTCATCTTGTGCGCGCTGGCCGCTATCCCCGCCAACACATTGGCCACTCTCGTGTCCACCTTGCGGGAATAAGTCTGTCCGGACACCGGATAGCACTCCTTGAATCCCATCTTGGCCGCGATCATGGGGTCGATCCGTCTCACCGTCTCCAGATCCCCGTCAAACAGCTCCAGGAAAGACGCCTGCGTACCCGTGGTCCCCTTGGAGCCCAAGAGTTTCATGTTGTTCAGCACATGGTCCAGATCCTCCAGATCCAGTGAGAACTCCTGCAGCCACAGCGTCGCGCGCTTGCCCACGGTGGTGGGCTGCGCCGGCTGAAAATGGGTGAACGCCAAAGTGGGCTGTCCCTTGTATTGGTCCGCGAAATCAGCCAGTTCTTTGATCACGTTCACCAGTTTCTTCTTCACCAGTTTCAAAGCCTCGGTCATCACGATGATGTCCGTATTGTCTCCCACATAGCAGGATGTGGCTCCCAGATGGATGATCCCCGCCGCCTTGGGGCACTGCTGCCCATAGGCATAGACATGGCTCATGACATCATGGCGCACCTCTTTCTCCCGCGCCCTCGCCACCTCATAATTGATATCCTCCGCATGAGCTTTCAACTCTTCGATCTGCTCATCGGTGATCACGGGGACGCCGTCCCGCGAAAGTCCAAGCTCCTTTTCCGTCTCCGCCAAGGCGATCCACAACTTTCTCCATGTGCGGAATTTCATGTCCTGAGAGAAGATATACTGCATCTCCCGGCTCGCGTAGCGCTCGGATAAAGGGCTCTGATAACGGTCTGTACTCATCTTCTGTCTCCTTTTATTTTATACAAATCCACTCCTTAATGGTATCCTATGTCGCCCGAATAGTCAAGTTGAACCAGGGGCGCCTTTCATGGAAAATTTCCGACCCTCTACTCATTTTCCACATAATACAGCTTTCTGTTGGCCACCGTGTCGAACCATACCAGTTTATGGTCTAAAATATAAAAACTCTCTCCCAAATCTTCCTTTGCCATATCCACTGCCACGACCACGCCCTCCGTCTGCATCACGCCTCCGTTGTACTCGGCATAATTGTCATAAGCCCATGTGGTGCCATCATCCTCCAATCCGATATACAGGATATGGTCATCCAACACCCGGCAGATATCCGCGTCACCCGCATCGTTGAGATAGACGATCTCCAGATCGCTCTGTTCAAAATACGCGCAAAATTCCTTCAGCTCCGCATTCTGTTCCCCGCGCTCAAACAGCGCTTTAAAGGATACCGCATTCAGAAAGATCAACGCCGCCATCCCCCCTGCAAACAATATCACGCGCTGTCCGGAAACCATCTTCTGCCACTTTTGGATCAATACAATGGCCGCGACACACATGAGCGGCAACATTCCGATCAGATGATATCGATATTCATAGGTGGCAGACCCGGCCCTCACGTTGGAGACCATCAGCACAAACCAATTCCATCCGAATACGGAAAGCAGCAGGAGCATTCTCAGATCTCCCCTCCCCTTGCGGCAGGAAACCGCGGCGGATATCCCGCAGACGAGAAACAGCGCCGTCAGACAAAATTTACCCATGACAGCGATTCCCTCCCCAGAGATAATGGCGGGATTGTTCGGGGTAAGCCCGCCAAACAATTCAAACATTCCCATAAAACCGGATTGTATATTATTCCACAACTCATAGACATTACACAGGACCATGCTGTCTCCCCGGGTGCCGCCCATCACCGCATGGTTCACTCCCGTGCCCGCCGCGGCGCACAACAGGGTTGCTCCCATAAGGCCTGCCGACCTTACGGGTATTCTCTTCCATGTCATGAATTTATGGCACAGATATGTGGCAAACACCGGAAACAGGCCGCAGACGGCCACATACATACTGCCGGACATACTGCACACCGTCAGAAATACCACATACAATCCAAAGAAAAACCAAAAGCCACGGGATTGTTCCTTTTCGGCACGGCGCTCCACTGCCAACACGAGCCCCACGGCCAACAGCGGGACCATCACTTTGATGATATATTGCGCTCCCATGAAGAACAGCATATTATAATAGTCCAACATACCGATCCGATAGGGCAGACAGATCAAATTTGCGGCAAGTAAAGGATACAAAACGCTCTGTCCCTGAAACAGATAAAAGAGAGTCGCCACCAAAAGCAACAGGAGCAGAATATCGGATATTGCCGCCGCCAAACAGATATTTCCCGTCAGCCCATACAGCGGCAGCGCAAAAACCGTGGTACAATCCCATTCCAACGTGGTGAGATAAGACCAATTCGGCAGGAGCAACGTTTTCTCTTTCCACATCATTTGGATATGATGAAACAGTTTACCACAGTCATAATCCAAATTTTGATCCGTCAAAGCAATATTGCCATAGGCGATCAATATCAGTTGGATTGCCAGCAACAAGGCCAAGCACAACCGCGCCGGATTCTCTTTTATTTGTTTGATGTATTTATCAGGCATCCCTGTTCCTCTCTCACGCCGGTCGGCCCGGATCATCGCGAACCTCGTACGCTCGCCACAAAGGCATCCACCCGCTCCGGATCCTTGCCGGGCCTGTCCGCGTACTCCACCCCGGAGGACACGTCCACACCGTCCGGCCGGACAAAGCGAATGGCATCCGCCACATTCTCCGCGCGCAGTCCTCCTGCCAACATGAACAACTTTCCGGCATCTCTCGACAGCTCCCGCAGCATATTCCAGTCACAGGGCTTGCCGCTCCCGGGCTCCCAAGCGTCAAACACATAGCCCGTCACCCCGGGATCTCTCCGATACAGATCCAGTCGGTTCATATCCGACATGTTAAAGGCTTTCCACACGGGCAGCACATCCGTCACGCCGTCATGCAGTTCCCCGTGCACCTGCGCCAGATCAAACCCCGCCTCCGCAGCCTGCCGCACCTGGCTCTCCGTGGGCGACACCATGACCGCCACCTTTTGGATTCCGGGCGACAGCGCACTAAGGATCGGCTTTGCCTCCTCTATGCACATATTGCGCTTGCTCTTCTCATAAAAGAGGACGATCCCCGCGTAGTCCACCTGATTCTTATTTAAATATTCCGCCTCTCTCACATCCGTGAGACCGCATATCTTGATCCGCATGGCGCTCTCCGCTCTCTTCCTCATTCCGTCAGACCCCATCCGGCAGTTCTTATTCCGCCATACAATACGCACACAGGATCTTATTTGTCAAAGTCTCCGCGAATATCCTCCTCGGGAGGATCCAGCGGGTATTTGCCCGTAAAACATCCCTTGCATATGCCGAGTCCGTTCACGATCTCGTCCAGACGCTCGATGCGCAGATAGGCCAGACTGTCCGCGCCGATGATCCCGCAGATCTCAGGGATACTGTGGCGATAGGCTATGAGCTGATCTCTCGCGGGCACATCCGTCCCGAAATAGCAGGGCCACAGAAACGGCGGGGAGCTGACACGCATATGTACTTCCTTTGCCCCCGCGTCCCGCAGCAGACCCACGATCCTGTCAGAGGTCGTCCCACGCACAATGCTGTCGTCGATCATGATGACCCGCTTGCCCTCCACGGCCTCTCTAATGGGGTTGAGTTTCACCGAAACGCTGCTCTCCCTGTTCTTCTGCCCCGGACTGATGAAAGTCCGTCCCACATAGGTATTCTTCATAAAGGCGATCCCATAGGGGATACCGGACTGCATGGAGTAACCCATTGCCGCGCAATTTCCGGACTCCGGCACTCCCACCACCAGATCCGCGTCCACCGGGGAGTCCATGGCCAGAAATTTGCCCGCCATGATGCGGGAGTGATAGACGCCGGTATTGTCCAAAATGCTGTCAGGTCTTGCGAAATAAATGTATTCAAACACGCATCGGGCATGTTCCGACTGCGGCAGGGCATGGCTCATATCCGACTCAATCCCCTTCTCGGGCGAAATGGTGACCACCTCCCCGGGCAATACATCCCGAATAAAGTCGGCTCCCACCGCGTCCAACGCGCAGCTCTCGCTCGCCAACAGATACGCGTTATCTCTCTTTCCGATGCACAGAGGCCTGAAACCGTAGGGATCCCTCGCGCCGATGAGTTTGCGGGGAGACATGATGACCAGAGAATACGCGCCTTTGAGCTTTCGCATGGCGCGTCCCACGGCCTCCTCCACGGTCTTGGAGTTCAGCCTCTCTCTGGCGATATGGTAGGCGATGACCTCCGAGTCGATGGTGGTCTGAAAGATCGCCCCCGTGTACTCCAATTCCCTGCGCAGTTCCGGCGCATTGATGAGATTGCCGTTGTGGGCGAGCCCCAACGTCCCCTTCACATAATTCAGGACCAGAGGCTGCGCGTTCTCCCGCACGGAGCTCCCGGCCGTGGAGTATCTCACATGTCCCACGCCGATATCGCCTTTCATCTGCTCCAGATGCTCCGACGTAAAGGCCTCGTTCACCAGTCCCATGTCCTTGAAGGAAGTCACTCTGCCCTTGGGTCCCTTGGTGTCACTGACCGCGATACCGCAGCTCTCCTGTCCTCTGTGCTGCAGCGCCAACAGCCCGTAATAGATGGTCGCGGACACATCCCTGCCGTCAAAATCATAGATGCCGAAGACGCCGCACTCCTCTCTAAGCTTGTCCTGCACCGGCTCCTGTACGCAAACTTTCCCGCTCATACTGTCATCCCTTTCCATATCGGTCCCGAAAGGCCGTCAGATATCTAATTTTTTGCCCGTGAGCAACTCATAGGCCTGCAGATATTTATCGATCGTCCTGTCCACGATATCCTGCGGCAGAGTCCAGTCATGTCCCTCGTTGGCCTTCAGCCAATCTCTCGCAAACTGCTTGTCAAAGGAGGGCTGTCCGTGTCCGGCCTCATATCCTTCCGCCGGCCAGAAACGGGAGCTGTCGGGGGTGAGCATCTCATCTCCCAACACAATATTTCCGTCTTCATCCAATCCGAACTCAAACTTGGTGTCCGCGATGATGATGCCCTTGGTCAGCGCGTAGTCCGCGCATTTCTTATATAACGCGATGGTGTAATCCCGAAGTTTCGCCGCGTATTCCGCCCCTTTGCCGGGAAAGCGTTTCTCCAGATAATCCACGCTCTGCTCAAAGGAAATATTCTCGTCGTGATCGCCCAGATCCGCCTTGGTGGAAGGCGTGTAGATCGGCTCGGGAAGTTTGTCGGATTCCTTAAGTCCCTCCGGCAGACGGATGCCGCACACCGTTCCGTTCTCCTTATAGCTCGCCCAACCGCTGCCGGTGATATACCCGCGCACGATACACTCGATGGGCAACATGGTGAGTTTCCTGCACATCATGCTGTTGCCATCAAATCGGGGCTGTCTGAAAAATTCCGGCATATCCTTCACATCCACGGAGATCATATGATTGGGCAGGATATCCCGCGTCATGTCAAACCAGAACTTGGAGATCTGCGTGAGCACGGTGCCTTTTCCGGTAACTTTGTTGTTCAGAATGACGTCAAAACAACTGATCCGGTCCGTGGCCACCATGATCAGGCTGTCGCCGTTGTCATAGATCTCCCGCACCTTTCCCTCTTTGATGGGTTTCATTTCTTCTGCACTCATTCCCGATACCTCACTTTTCCTTTGCTGTATGTTCCTGTTATAGCTAATTACATTTGACGCAAAATGTCAAGAACTAATTTAGTTGTTTCTGTCATACAGATCCACCATGTCCAAGATCTCCGAACCGTATTGGGGATGTTCCTTCACCACGCTCATGATCTCATTTCTGGCCGTCTGCGCCACATTATTATTATAATCCAACTGCTGCCGCAGCGCCTGTCTCCGCAGGATCAGTTCATGTCGGATCTCCACCATCTCCCGGGGATCCAACAGCGCCTGCACCTGATTCACCCATCTTCCGGGATCACTGACCCTGAATTGGGCGAGCTGCCTCACCAGTTCACGCTGATAATAATCCGTCTTGGCCTCCGCCTCCGCGTACTGCTTGCGCTCCTCCTTCTCGTTTTGATAACACTCCCAACTCTTCTCCAGAGCCTCCGCGCTCTCCGTCTCGTATTTGATGTAGAGATACTCAAGCAGTTTCTCATTGTTGACATAGCGGATCTTCACCCGGTTCTGCAGCTGTACCAACTTGCTGATGGCGCGCTCCACAGAGCCGATCTCCCGGTCCGCGTCCATATATTTCACACACACCACCGTGATGGCGATGGCGGCGGCCAATATCGTGATAAAAAATCCCACGCTCGCGTTCATCTTGAACACAAACTGCAGCACGGCCAACATGATGATACAGGCCACCAGGGCGCCGGCAAAAATAGCCGCCATGCCCCTGAGATTGGTCTGCATGTTGATGAGTTCCGACCTGCGGTACGCATAGGCATGTCTCTCCCTGTCCAGTCTCTGCAGATCCGACTTGACCAGGCGGTCATACCGCTCCGCGTCCTTGAGTTTGCCGATGCCTGTCTGCACCTCCCCCTCCTGCTTGCGCATACGGAAATAATCGCTGTCCTTCATACGGTTCTTCCGGTCCATATACTGCTGCCGTTCTTTTTCCAATGAGACCAGACGGTTGGCCACGCGGTTCAGCTCCTCCCTGGGCTCCTCCGGCAGCGCCTCGATCTCCTCCATATCCGTCAGATACGCCGTCACCAGACCATACTCCCCGTTCAGATACCCCATCTCTCTGGTGGCCTCCGAGATCTGCTCCAGACAGTTGGTGATATATCTGCTCCGCTGTTCTTCGTCGTCAAAATCCACCTCCGTGTGGTCATATACGATCTCTTCCCACTCCGCCTCCGGCATTTCCTGCTTTCGCCGGAAGGGCAATCGAAAAAGTTTCCTCCAAAAACTCATACCCGGCACCTCTACTCACCCGCACTGTTGCGATAATCATTTTTTAGTTTCCTGAGAACTTCCTCCACTCCCTCGCGGTAACTTTGCCTGTCACCATTGTGTCTGCACTCTCTGAGCGCGAGCAGTTCCTGAAACTCGGGCTGCAGTTTCCAATCATCCGTCAGACGCTCCACCCTCTTCTCCAATTCCAGTGTGTGTTCATATCCGATGGTCTGCTCCGCCGCGAAGGAAATGTAATCCCGCTCGTCCAACTCCATGCGCTTGGCCGCCAGATAGGCCTTGTAATGGGCTGTCCCGCCGTCCGTCTCGTAAGCCTCCTTAAAACATTTGGCCCCGTCCCCGTAAAGCATCAGCCCGATGAGCGCCACCGCCTTGTTGTGCAATATGGCCCCCTTCACTCCGGCCGCGGGCAGTTCTCCGTCCGTCGTCTCCGGCTCGCCCCACTTCTCCAGCAGACCGTCATATCCCCGTATGGCGGCCGCATACCGCCTCTTTCGCACAAGATAATCGATCTGTCCCTTTCTCCTCTCGATATTGGACAGACCCGCTCCCTGTCTCAGGATCTGTTCCACCTCATCGATCTCGGCCGCGTCATAAAATCCCACATACCTCAGGATCGTGGTCACAAAACTCCCCAATGTTCCCTGCCTGTGGATCAGATTGTGAAGCTCTCCGGCCAACTGCGGCAGTCCGCACTCAGCGCCGACCCACTCCGTCAGTTCGTCTCGCATGACGGACATATCCAACAGGAAAGCGTTCTCCTTGAGACAGAAGGACAGCTCCTCCATGGACCGGACCGGCAGTTCCAATCCCGCAATATAATATGGAGTTGTGGCATAATTGCCCACGCATACACTGACACGTATCATCTTTCTCTCCCGTACCGTTCGTTCAACTCATCCCCGCGCTACAGCGCGATCTGTTTGCGCCACACCTGACCGGTGGCTGTCCTAAAGCTGCCAAACCCCAGATCCTCGATCTCCGCCACGAGCGCCTTCTCCCCCTCGAGGAACAGGCGCGCCCGCATTCTGCTCATCCCGGGCAGCATATCTTCCAAAGTGATCCGGACAGTCCGGCTCTCCCCGCCGATAAGGGAGGTGATCTCCAGATCCAGTTCATTGCCGCCGCGCATATAGAATTCAAACTCCTGTGACGCCTCATACCAGTTGATGCCGGCATCCAACAGGGCAAAATAGGATTCCTCTCCCCGGTTCAGGATCCGGATGCCCACATTGGCCTTCAGCTTATCCTCCCCCAAAAACACATGGGCCTGTCCCACCTCACTCGGACTCAGTCTCTCCGCCATGGCATAACAAGCGCCCTTGCTGTAGAGATTGTTGCCCTGAAAGACGCGCCTGCCCATGCACAGCAGCCTGAGTGACTCCTTCATCCATGTGTCTGAGTAGTGCTCGCCCACCAGATACACGGAGGAGATCGCCGCTCCTCTGCAGGCGGCGGACGCGATCCCCGCAAACTCCCTGTCCAACCGCTCCGCCTTGTCCTTTTGCAACTCTTCCTCCTCCGGCATGGGCTCATAGGCCGGCATATCGTACACGCCGCTGTCAATAAAGCAGACCACCGGCGTGGTGCGCCTGTTGCACTCCATGCGGTGGGAGATCACCGCGGATCCGGAATATTCCAACAGGAGCGATTGATTTCTCCACAGTTCTTCCGGCTGCCCGATCACATAATGGTAAAAACTCTCCGCATGACTCTGGTAAAATACTTTATTGGTCTTAAGATGCATACTGCTCACCGCGAGATTGAGCACCTCTATCATCCTCGCGTCCGTTTTCTCACAGGTGATCATCATCGCCGAGAGCTTATCCGGGGAGGACACCTGCGCCAAAATGCCCAGACTCCTCTTCATAAACAGCGCGAGCAGCGCCACCGGATCAAAAATCTCCCCGTCGATCCGCACCTGTTCCCCCGCCAGTGCGAGACCAAGAACATGCTCCACCAATATGCCCCCGCCCTCCTCGGCGCATCGCAGCGCCTCCTTGCCGTACAGCCATTGGTTCAGACCCGTCCGCTTGCAGAGAACGGTGGGAATATTATAGCATTCCTCCCCCGCCACGGAGGATAAGGTCTCCACGGCATCCTCGCCGAGACGATAACTGATCTGCGAGAACCGCTCTCCCAGATCATAGCCCACTATCAGTTTTCCATGACGCAGCAATCCCATGGGCCACCCTCCCTCACTGCAGCGCGAACAAATGCTCGCCCAGATATTCCCTGCGGCGATATTCATCCAGCAGACTGTCCAATGTGTCAAAATCTTCCAATGTCTTACTGATCAGGATGTCGTTGAGCATCTCGTAACGCCAGTCCGCATTGTTGCTGCGGATATCGCTCTTCTGCAGATTGCCGCTCTCCGTCAACTGCTCTCCGCCGTCCTTCTCCTCCATGATATAATACTGCAGACTCTCCCCAAAGAACAGCACCAGTTCTTTGAAACACAGTCCGCCCGCCACCTCGCGCATGGGTTCCGTCAGATACTCGGATGCCTCCCCGTCCTCGCGCATGATCACATAGTGAATATACGCTTTCGCGCCGGGGCGCGCCCGATACTCCACGATGGTCTTGTCGAGCATTTCCCGCAACAGATCCTCCCTCACCGGATTCAGCTCCGCGTATCTGCGAAAGAAATTCAAGTGGATCTTCTCGGACAGCATCTCCGACAGAAAATCCCCTATGATCGGCGTGATCTCCTCCGTAATGCTCCCCGTATTCTCCGCGTAATATTTCAAAAAAGCAAGTTTGCAGATGCGCCCTGTCTCCTCTCTCTGCAGATACAGATTGCGTATCTCCTTAAAGAACAGCTCCTCCGTCAGCCTGTCCTTCACAAAATAGTCATAGGCGCAGTATGCCAGAAACGCCCGCTCCACGCGCACATTGGCGCCGTGGGACACATAATACGCAAAGATATCCGTCTTCTCGCCCACAAAGGCCCCGGAGAACAGCATCTGCAGAAGCATCCTCTCGCTGAGGCGATAGGCATCCGTCTCAAAGGAACGGGCCGCCTTCCAGATATCCCGCAGTTCTCTGGTGGAACAGCGGGCATACTCCGACAGATACTGCACGATCTGACTGTCATATCTGCCCTGTCTGAACACATGGAGCGCAATCCCGGCAAGTTCTCTGTCCTCACAGCCCTCAGCCGTTCGTATCCTCTCGCTGACCAGGCGCATGAGCGTCCTGGGCTCCACAAAGGCAGGTCCGAATTCCATTATCCGCTCCCACGCGTCTTCTCCCCTGCCCCGAAGAGTCATATAGTGCAATATCCGGGCTCTCTCCGCCAATGTGAACATGCCCGTGGGAATCCCAGCCAGACAGTCGTCCAATGCCCGCATATCATCCGTCTCATAATAGAAATCCAACAGTTTCAGGTAGAGCTCCCGGCGTATGCGAGCGTCCACCCACTCATTTTCCGCAAGGCGCGCCGCCCTCTCGCGCACCTCCCCGGAGCGCAGATCCGTCTCCCCCTCGCTCAGGAAGATGTCCAGTTCCACGGAATCCGTCACCATGGGCGAGACCAGACGGAGGAATTTGCCCGGCATCATGAGTTTCTCCAGAGTGTACTCCACATCCTTCACAAAACGATTGCCATAGGCATCTTCAAACAGGATCGTGGAATCATTGCCGTAGAGCGGCACCCATGCGCCTCCGTCCTGCAAAGGATACACATTCTCCCGCAGATTGCCCGGCTGATACACGATCACCTTTTTGAGCCGCAGATCCTCCACCCGGATCTGATGGGCCATCAGCAGTTTGGACAGAGGTTTCGCCGTCTGCTCATCGATCATCGCCGGCGCCAAAAGCTCCTGATACAGTCCCGCCAGATGCCTGTTGATGCGTCCCTTTTGAATCTGATCCACCACAAAATGCTCCATGGCGGGCCTGTAACTCTCATAGATCTCTCCCAACTCATCCCTGTGCCGGGCCACATATCTGTACAGAAACGCGCTGCGTGCCAGATCCAGATTGTTCCTATATGAAAAATACAGTAAAACCGACTTGGGCAGCTCGCCGGACCCGTCCGGATCGACGGACATCATATAGTATTCATAGAGATTAGTGATCCTCAGCCGCGCCTCCACCCCGGCCTCGTACCACTCCAAAAAACGGTTTCCCACGCAGCCTCCCCGGACCAACAGCCCGCAGATCTCCTGAAGGATATGCACATCCTTTCTCCTCCCGTAGAGTGTCTGCAGGATCCGAACGAGCAGTCCGGAATACTCCCGTCCCTTGCCCGTCAGATAGAGTACCTGATCCGTGACATCCGCGCCAAGAGCGTCATACCTGACTCCATAGTGCAGAACCTGCAGGGCGTAATCGTCCAACTTGCGCAGGACCGTGGCATTTCCGTTCAGCAGATGCAACCCTTCGATATACAGGACCGGACTGGTGCACCCTCTCTGAAACTGCTGCTCCAGAAAATCCCATTTTGCCGCGGCCGTCTTATTATATTTTTCCGAGAGATATAAGAGCAGCCACGCGATGCGCCAGTTGTTCCGGTCACGGTGATACAGTCTCTCCACCTCGGAGACGACCTCCGAGACATGATCCTCCTCCCCGCGGACCAGAGTGGTCAGATAAAGGTAATAGGCGTACAGGGTATCGTCGCCTCCGTCCGCCCGCTCCAACAGTTCCCCGGCGTGCTCCAGAAACAGTTCCGCCTCATTGTAGCGCTCCCCTGAGATCAAAAGCTGTGCCTTAAAGAGCCTTGCGGCCACATCCCCGCCGTCCCGCGCCACCATATTTTCCACTAGGGCGCCGGTCTCCTTCATCCAGACCCCGGAACTGATCTTCCGCAGTCTGAAATCACGATAACATTCCATCAGCCTGACGGTCTCCTGCTTACTCCGCGCTTTCTCCCTGCGCTCCGTCTGCCCCTCACCCCGGCACACCGTCACGGGTATGGAGACGGAAGTATGGGAATTGTAGATATAGATCATCCCGAAATTGCGCCCCTGCCTGCAGAGCTGAGGGTCAATGAACACGGGCAGGGTGCAGTGACTCCCCAAAAAGTCATCCTCGCTCAGAATCTCTTTCTCCGTAAACACGAACTCGCCCTCACACTCCACCTGCAGGGATGTATAGCCCCACCCGTTCTTTGAGATGTGAAGTTCCGTCTCCATGACGCCGTAAGCGCCTCCGGCGATCGCAATCTCTATGCGATCCTCCTGCACGGGAAATTCAACCCTCTGTTTCTTGTTGACGCGCACCAGAAATTCTTCCACATTCTGCCCGTTGCCGGGGTAGACGCTCAATCCCCTGTAGCAGTCATAAAACTGCCTGTCGCTCCCCTGAAAGATCTCCGCGAACTCCGGCGTGTAAAACAGATCCACGGCCTCCTGCCAATCGCTCTTGGCCAAATTCGCAAAATGAAATAAATTCTTGATATTGCCGATGGATGAGGTCAGGGTCTGATGCTCCACGGAGACCACAAAGGGCAGATTGTACTCCCCCCTGTTGCTGACGATGACAAAATTCCCCCTGACCACATCGCCCTCCTCCAGATGCCCGCCGTGAAACCGGTAAAAGATCTCCTCCCCGCCGCCCGCAAATTCCGGCGTCAGACATTCCATGAGTACATCCGTGGCAGTGACATAGCCCTGCGCGAAAGATCCATCCGTGGCGGAGACATGAAAAGAGCCCTCAATGACTTCCCCTCTGCGCATGGAAAGCTCCAATTTTGCGCATGAAAAGTCAAGAGAGCCGTTCTCATAGTCATATTTCCCTTCCAAGATGCGATCGACGATCTCCTGCATGCCACTCACCTGCCTCATATACCATACTCCTAATCAGTATACCAAAAATAGCGTCGGAGGGCAAATATTTTCTAATCCATGTTCAGTCTCCTGGTCAGGATGTAATGCATGATGAAGTACATGGCGCCACCCATGATCAACATGAGCAGAATACTGCCGTCATAGGTGATCCCCATTGCCATACTTTCACCCTCGGTAAAGGAAAGGATGAACGCGCCGCCTAAGCTCGCGATGAACTGTATGATATAGTTGAGTACCATCTGCGCGAACAGGACGCCGAAATAGGCCAGAATTCCCATCACAGCCTTGTACTTGTTGGAGAGCTGTCCGATGGTCAGAGAACCGAACAATACCAACACCGCGCTGAAAGGGGCGATCAGACACATTATCAGCAGACTCACCAACAGATGAATCACCTCAGGGCTCAGCAACCCCACCAATTCGTCAAACTCACGGATAATCTCACTCCATGCCGTCCACAGCATGTCCGTCCCAATGCTCAGTCCCATCAGAGAAAAAGCCAAAATACCGATGGAGAGCATCACGCTCAGGGAGAGCAGCATATTCCATATCCCCGCCACCAGAGTCTTGCTGACGATCAGTTGCCGCGCGCTCACCGGCAGGGTCTGCGTCAGGTATCCCTCATCCGAATACATGGTCCTGTAAAAATGTATGCCGAGCCAAATGGTCATGCCGTATGTGACTCCGATCAGCATCACGATATAGACGATCATGCTGATGGTCATGACCATGATCTTTATCACCGCCGCCATGGAATGGTCGTTATAAATACCGGGTCCGTCCGTGTCGGGCAGATTGACATGGAAGGGCAGCGCGAAACCCAGAACACCGAGCAGAGTGACCCCCGCCACCAGCAAAATCATCAAGCCGCACATCCTGTATGTACTTTTCCATTCGTGCCGAATCAACTTCCTCAACATGCGAACACCTCCCTAAAATACGCGTCCACGGACTTGCCTTTCTCCTCCCTGATATTGTCAACGGAAGTATAAAGCACCAGCTTGCCGTAGCGCATGAAGATCACTTCATCCAACACCGGCTCGATGTCACTGATCAGATGGGTGGAGATCAGCACCGTGGCCGCCGGATTGTAATTATTGATGATGGTGCGCAGGATATAGTCCCTGGCCGCGGGATCCACCCCCGCTATGGGCTCATCCAGCACATACAGATCCGCGTTGCGGCTCATCACCAGGATCAACTGCACCTTCTCCCTTGTGCCCTTGGACAGACTGTTCATGGTGGCCTTGGGGTCGATATGGAGGCTCTTCAGCATCTCTTCCGCCTTGGCTTTTGAAAAATCCGAATAAAAGTCCGCGAAATACTCCAAAACCCTGTCCACTCTCTTGGTGCCCCTCAGATAAGTCCTGTCGGGCAGATAGGCCACCCGCGCCTTGGTAGCCGGCCCCACGGGACAGCCGTTGATCCTGATCACGCCTGCCGAGGGCGCGAGCAGACCGTTCATCATCTTGATCAGAGTCGTCTTCCCGCTGCCGTTAGGCCCCAAGAGTCCGATGATCTTCCCCCGTGGCAAAGTCAGATTTACATTGTCCACTGCGTGCTTTTTCCCGTCATAGGATTTAAAAAGTCCGCGGCACTCGACCAGTTCCGCCGGCCGATCAGTTTTCATATTCATCTGCGTCTGTACCAAATCGCTCATACTCTCCTCCTCACAGCCTGAGGGTTTGTCTCAAAAGAGCCTCCATCTGCTCTCCCGAATACCCCAGCTCCTTCATTTTGCCGACAAAAGTCTCTATATGCATCTTGGCCATATTCTGCCGTATGCTCTCAACCAATTCCCGGTCCTCCGTGACCGTCCTTCCGTTGGTGCGCTGTGTCACGATCAGCCCGCTGCGCTCCAACTCGGCAAACGCCTTCTGCATGGTATTGGGATTGACCGCCGCCACGGCCGCCAACTCCCGCACACTGGGCAGCTTAGCCCCGCAGGGATAATATCCCGACACGATCTGCATCTGTATCCGCTCCACCAACTGTATATAGATGGGCCTGTCTGAATCCATGCTCCATGCCATCCGCTCACATCCTTTCTGTATTATTGTATCAAGTTATTAATACAAGGATACACCAAGCCATGCCCCCCCGTCAAGCCTTTTTTACAAAAATTTTACTCCCTTTTCGGAATTGTGTACCCACTAAATCCAATCCTATAAATATGCATTTTCAATGAATAAAAATTTGTTTTGTACAAAATATGATTCACCAGATTTCAAAATGCAAGATTATTTTGAAAGCCTATCAATCTCATTATTGATAGGTAAATGAAACGTAGAGAGCAAATATTTTCATTTAAACGAATCGTCGGTTGAAAAAATAGAAGCTAAGATGTATGTTAATGATGAAAGGAAGGTGAAATGAATGGATGCAAAAATATTTGGTGCATTTATAGCTGAATGTCGTAAAGATAAAAATATGACACAGGCAGAGTTGGCTATAAAATTAAATATCACCGATAAAGCTGTCAGCCGCTGGGAAAGAGGAATTGGTTTTCCGGATATCAGTACAATCGAACCGTTGGCGTCAGCTTTAGAAATAAGCGTTCTGGAGCTTATGAAATCTGAACGAATTATATCAAATGAAATACCAAAAGATGAAGCAACCGGAATTATCGTTGATACTTTAGATATCGTAAAACTACAACGTAAACAGGAACGAAAAAACGCACTTTTTATTTTGGAAATTATAACAGTAATTGTAATATTTGTTTTATTTCTTGACAGTATGCAATGGCAGATGGATACTATCATTTTTACAGGTGTTGGTGTTGTTTTCCCATTGTTTTGCATCTTTGGTTTTGTCGTATTATTGTGTAATGCAATATGGAGAAAAATAACAGGTAAGTCATGCGGCCAAACTTTTATAACGGCATTAGCTCTGCTGCTACTGCTTATCCTGTTTATGGGAGTGTTCTTCCTGATAGGTGCTTTAGGGATTGGGCCGGTTCCAAATTGACAATGAAACGATGTATAAAAAGAAAAACATTGATTTTAGACTCCCTTTTCGGAATTGTGTACCCACCAAATTCAAGCCTATAAATATACATTTCCAATGAATAAAAACACATCCGGCTATTCCCATACCTTGAAATGGGCAGTAAAATAGAGTATGATATAGAATACAATTTTTGAGGAGTTTAAGCATGAAAAAGAAAATCAATCAATTGTTAAATATCATTATGGGTTCTTTCACAGGCGTATTCATTGGCTCGGGGTTGTATGAATATTGGCATTTCAAAAAATACCCAGATTTATATGTTTTACAATCTGCCCCTTGGTATACCAGCATTTTAATCAAGGGGTTATTTATGCTTATATTATTAGCAATTTGCATGATAATCAAAGTCATTCTTATAGAGAAGATGGAGCTTATAAAGAAAGTAGCGTTGATTTTAGGCACTATTTTTCTAACCTTAACATTTATAGGTGGTAGCTACGTTCTTATTAACCATGGTCAGGTAAATGCCGGATATGCAGTTGTTCCAGGAATTTGGGCTCTGATATGTTTTGGATATTACCGAAGTGGAAAACGTGATTAAAATGTATGAATATTCACTAAATTCTCTGATAATAGCAGTGGGAACACTTTTCCGAAAAGGGAGAAATTTTATAACCAAATTCAGAACCGGGATTTGGGAACACTTTTAGCGCGGCCGCATACCATAAGACAACTGACATTATCGCAAGGTGCTGCCATGCCTAATCCGGAAAATAGGAACGAAAACAATGAAGACTTCGGAACAATGCAGGTGAGTGTGGTGTCCTCCCTGGGACTGATCCCCGTGGAGAATGCCACCGTGACCATATCCTACACGGGCGACCCCGAGGAACCGTTGGAGGTGCTGACCACCGACAGTTCGGGACAGACTCCCACCATCCGTCTCCCCGCGCCGCCCATCGCCCTCTCTCTGGATCCCGATGCCACGGTTCAACCCTACTCGGAATACAATCTCATCGTCACGGCGGAGGGATACGAGCCCGTGTTGGTATCCGGCTCCGAGCTGCTGCCGGACCGCCTCTCCCTCCAACCCATTGTCATGAATCCTCTTGAGACCACCGATGAGGAGGAGAAGAGAGTCATCATACCCGTACACACCCTGTTCGGGGACTATCCTCCCAAGATTCCCGAGGAAGAGATCAAACCCATGTCGGAGACGGGAGAGATCGTATTGAGCCGCGTGGTCATACCGGAGTATGTGATCGTCCACGACGGCGTACCCTCCGATTCCACGGCTGCCAACTATTGGGTGCGCTATAAAGATTACATCAAAAACGTGGCCTCCTGCGAGATCTATTCCACCTGGCCGGAGGCTGCCATCTACGCCAACATCCTCGCGATCATGTCCTTCACGTTAAACCGTGTCTACACGGAATGGTATCGGGGGCAGGGCTATGATTTCACCATCACTTCCTCCACCGCCTATGACCAGAAATGGATCTACGGGCGCAATATATTTGAAAACATCGACTATCTGGTGGACACTATATTCGCCAATTACCTGGCCCGCCCCGGAGTGCGGCAGCCCATCTTCACCTCCTACTGTGACGGCAACCGGGTGACCTGTTCGGGACTCAGCCAGTGGGGATCCAAGTATCTGGCCGACGAGGGCTATTCCGCCATTGAGATCATCCGCTATTACTTTGGCAATGACATGTATATCGCCACGGCCGACATCATCTCCGGCGTGCCCTCCTCCTATCCGGGATACGATCTCACCATCGGTTCCTCAGGGGATAAGGTGCGGCAGCTCCAGACACAGCTCAACCGCATAGCCCGCAACTATCCGGCCATCCCCACTCTGACGGCGGACGGCATATACGGGCCCGCCACTGCGGAGAGCGTGCGCGTTTTCCAACGCATCTTCAATCTGCCCCAAACCGGCGTGACGGACTATGCCACATGGTATGAGATCTCGGATATCTATGTGGGCGTGACCCGCATCGCGGAACCCGGCACATGACCCGGGCGCGGAAAGCGGGCCGCGGATGCCTCCATGATGCATCCGCGGCCCGTTTCTCATGCTAATCCTATTATTTTAGCCGATTCTGCGCCGGCAGTTCCATCCTGCCCCAAAACCCGTTGTCATTCTCGCCCGTAAATGTACCCCCGTGTATGCGGGCGATCCGATACACCAGCGGCAGCCCGATCCCGTGGGTGGTCTGCGGCATCCTGTCCATCTTTCGCAGCGTCTCCTCCGGCACGCCCGCGCCGTTGTCCCGCACACAGATGACCACCCTGTCCCCATGCCTGTACACACCGACCTTGATCCTGCATCCCTTGGGATTATGCGTGACCGCGTTGTGGAGCAGATTAAAGACGGCACGCTCCAACAGAGATCTGTCCCCTGCCACCACCGCCTCCTCGAACTGCAGCTCGGGCAGGATCTCAAATTCTTCAGCCAGTCCGCTGTTCAGCAGATCCGTCACGATACTCCGGACCAAAGGACAGATCTTCACCGGATCCCTGCGCCTGTCCGGGCCGTCATACTCCAGTGAGGAGATCAGATTCAGATCCTCCACCAACCGCTTGACCCTCATGCTCTGCGTGACGATGACCGCGGCTTTCTGTCTGCCCTCCGCGGGGACGGACACATCCTGTTCCAGAGCCTCCGCGTTCCCCATGACAATGGCAAGCGGCGTGCGTATATCGTGGGAGATACCCGCCGTCCAGTTCTGTCTCGCCCTGTCCCTGAGCGCCAACTGACTGTTCTTGGCGGAAATGATCCGGGATGTCTCGTTCAGATTCCTTGCAAACTCCTTAAAGAGCCCCTTCTCCGGGATATGAACAGGTTTCTCATCCCGAAGATCCCGGATGCCCCTCGTCATCTGCCTGAGCCGCTTATACAGCCGCATCCCAAAGATGAGCGCCAATATCATGGCCAACACCAGATTGATGCACAGGATGATCCCCAGTCTTTTTCCGAGGGACGAGAACCAATCCATGGAATACTGCAGATCATATTTGGCGATGGAATCCTTGGGGAATCCCAACACGATGAGACCATAGTCCGTCGTCCACACATAGACCGGATAGTCGTTCAGATACCATCTGGTCATGCCGGCGATGTCCCTGATGGTATAATGTTCAGGGATATCCTCCGGCCTGTCCATATCCCACAGGATGTCGCCGGCGTCACCCACCAGAATGCACCAACACCCCTCCGGGAGCGCTACATCCTCCGTCAGAATAAACTTTTCGCCATCCCAATACAGCGCGTCCTTGACATCCCGCACGAGTTTCTTCGGATGTCGTCCTCCCACATTCGTCCGGTAGTCTGACATAAGATGCGCTAACCCTAACGCGTTGATGGCCAACAGGATCACGGCGATCCCGGATGCCGTCAGCGTAAAACACAAAAAGATCTTCCATACCGTCTTATTCATGATCGGTCACCAACTTGTAGCCAAGCCCTTTCACCGTGATCAGATATTTAGGCTCGGAGGGCTGCGCCTCCACTTTCTTTCTGAGCCTCCTGATATGCACCATCAGCGTATTTTCATGCCCGTAATACTCCTCGCCCCAAGCCGCCATACAGAGCCCGTCGTTGGTCACAATGCGGTCTTTGTTCTCCCACAGTTTCTTCAACAGGATAAACTCCTTGGCCGTGAGCGGCTCCTCACCGTCCGGAGAAGTCACCACCGCCCGCTCAAAATCAATATAACGATCCCCCAGCGCAAACCCGGGTTCCCCCGTCTGTACGGCATAGGTCCTGCGCAACAGCGCCCGCACCCGCAGCACCAGTTCCTTCATGAGAAAAGGTTTGACGATATAGTCGTCCGCCCCCAGATTAAAGCCGCGGACGCGGTCCTCCTCCCCGCCCCTGGCCGTCAGAAAGATCACCGGAGCCTTGGACTTTCGCCTGATCTCCCGGTACAGCCCAAAACCGTTTCCATCCGGCAGATTGATGTCCAACAGAAAGAGAGCGATAGGGTACTCCTTCGCGACCTCCTCCGCCTCCCTGCAGTTTTGCGCCGTGTGAATATTGTAAAATCCCTCGTCAAACAACGCGTTCTCTATCATCTTCAGAATATCCGTCTCGTCATCCACGATCAGGATCTTCTTGTTCCGCAGATCTTCCATCCCGTCACTCATATGCATGACCTCCCATCGGTTCCGGTCTCATGATATCTCCCGGTCTCATGAGATCCCCCGGTCTCATGTTCTCATGATAACAAAATAACACGTCAGAAAGAAGTTTGAAAGCGGATTTCCGGGATTTTGTGAAATTTAAGTTTCCCGTAAGGTACAATTAAGTTTTTTGTAAAAGCGCGGTGCTATGCTGACATCAGGGCGTTTCCAAACGATGCGTTTCGCGATCGCCCCAAAGAAAGATACGGAAAGGAGTTTTGAACATGAAAGAAATCGTCAGTACAAACAGTCTGTCCAAAAAATACGGAAATACTTTTTCCGTGTGCAATCTGGACATGAGCGTCCCGGAGGGCTCCATCTACGGGTTTCTGGGACCCAACGGAGCCGGCAAGTCCACCACCCTGAAAATGCTCTTGGGACTGGTGCATCCCACCGCCGGAGAGATCGATATATTCGGCAGACGCTGCACTCCCCGCAACCGCATGGAAACCCTGCGGGGCATCGGATCCCTGATCGAATCCCCCTCCTACTACGGCAATCTCACCGCCAGAGAGAATCTGAAGATCTGTTGCACCATATTGGATCTGCCCGACAGTAATATCGATGAGGTGCTGCGCATCGTCCGCCTGGACCGACAGGAGCACAAGCGCACCAATGCTTATTCCCTCGGCATGAAACAGCGTCTCGGACTGGCATGCGCCCTGCTGTCCTTCCCGAAACTGCTGATCCTGGATGAGCCCACCAACGGTCTGGATCCCGCGGGCATTCAGGAGATGCGGGAACTGATCCGCACCCTGCCCGCCAAATACGGTATGACCGTCATCGTCTCCAGTCATCTTTTGTCCGAGATCGACCAACTCGCGGATCACCTTGGCATCATCGCCAACGGCAAGATGATGTATCAGGGCACTCTGGCGGCTCTGCATGATCTGGACACGGACAAAAATCTGGAAGAGATCTTTTTGGATCTCACGGGAAAGGATATGAGCTTATGAGAAAACTGTTGAAATGTGAATTGTTGAAGAACAGACATCGCTATGTCTTCCTCACCGCTCTGGCCGTGACCGCCATGGCCTGTGTGTGGGCATTTTACGGAGACCACACGACCCGCGAAGATACCGCCGCCTTTTATTCGGCCAACGGCTGGCTGCTCTTTCTCTATCAGCTGCCTCTGATCGCCACGATCTTCTTTCCGATCCTGTGTACCGTCGTGGCGTCCCGCCTCTGTGACGCGGAGCACAAGGGCAACAATTTCAAGCTGCTGTGCACCCTCACCGACAAGGGCAGACTCTATGACGCCAAACTCCTGTACGGCCTTATGATCACCCTTTTTTGCGTGACGCTGTTCTGGTGCGTTGCCCTGGTGATGGGGCGGGTGTCCGGTTTTGCGGGGGCGCCTCCCATGGAATTTTACGGGCTCTTCCTGCTCTTTACCATTGTGCCCACCGTCTCCATCTATTGCTTTCAGCACGCGCTGTCCATGTACTTTCGGAATCAGGCCGTACCGTTTTTCACCGGCATTCTGGGCGAATTTGTGGGACTCTTCTCCCTGTTTCTGCCTCAGTATTCCTTTTTGAGGAACAACCTGATCTGGGGCCACTACGGCGCGCTGCAATTCATGGGACTCTATGGATACGCCAAAGAGACCCGCTATCAATATGCCTATATGGAACACATGGGCTATAATTGGCCGGCTTTGACCGGCTCGGTCGTCTGCGCCGTCATCCTTTGGCTCGCGGGCCGCAGACTCTTTCAAACCAAAAACGATTAGATCAGTGCCCGTCCAATCGGGCAGGGAGGTATATATGTTATTCAGATTATTACGCGCGGAACAGATGAAACTGAAGAGAAGTCCCGTATGGCTCGCTTTTCTCTTAATGCCGGTCATTCCGGCCCTGTTGGGAACTCTCAACTATCAGGGAAATATCGAGATCCTCACCGAGGAATGGTACAGCCTGTGGACACAGCACACCCTGTTTACGACCTATTTTTTCCTTCCCATCATGATCGGCATCTACTGCTCTCACATCATGCATCAGGAGGAAAACAACCGGAATTGGAACCGGGTGCTGACCATGCCCGTCTCCAAAAATATGATATTTATCGCCAAATTATTATGCGTCTCGCTCATGATACTGCTCAGCCAGATCTGGATCTGCGCCCTCTATATCCTGTCGGGCAAACTCATCGGCATGCCTGCCGCACCGCCCATGGACAGGATCGTCGTCTGGTGTCTGTTTGGCACATTGGGCGGCGTCGTCATGGCGTCCATACAACTCATGCTCTCTCTGTTTATCAGAAATTTTGCGGCTCCCGTGGCCATCGCGCTGTGCGGCGGACTGTCCGGGCTCCTGTTTCTCGCCAAGGATCTGGGGCATATCTGGCCCTATTCCCTGATGGCCTACGGCATGGACTCCAATGCCCCGCAGGAATTGGACCGATCAGGTTATCCGCTTTTCCTGGCGACCTGCATCGCGTACATCGCTCTCTTCATGCTCACCGGCAGCCGGATATTAAACAAGAGGGATATATGACAGCAATGTCATATATCCCTCTCTGTTCTCCAAGTCGCTCTTTGGGTCAGTCTTTGGAACCGTCCTTGAATCGGTCTCCGAAATCAATCCGGAATCTACCGCTCATAGGCGATCTTGAGGGTTGTCCCTCCCATACAGACGCCGGGACTTCGGATGACTTTGCACTTTTGCCGCGCCGTCAGGCCGACGGTCTCGCCGTCCTTGAGCGTCACATCCCCGTCAATACAGTACAGGGCCACATTCATGAGAAAATCACGCGCTTCGTTGGGATCTTTCGCCACATCCAAGATCTCCATGTCCGGTTTGCCAAAACTGTTCATTCCTATCGTGTATACATGAAAACCGCCCTCGGATCTCATGATGCCCAACCACAAGAGTCCCGGCAGCGGATACAGCCCCTGCTCCATAAACTCCTTCATGGCAAAATAAAATTGCGGCTGATAGACCACACCGTTGGCATAGACGGCAATGGCGTTCGTCTGTCTGCAGAGGGTGGCCGTCACCTTCACGAACAGCTCCCCGTCCTTTTTGACATCCTCATGCGCTCCCAGGATCGCCACCGTGATCTGCGCCTTGTGCGTCTTCGTCACCTCCACGGCTTCCTTCCATGTATAGTTGAAGGCCGCGTTGTGCTCCGCCTCCCCGTTGGGCACAGGCATTCCCATAAATCCCAACGCCACACGCTGGCTGCCCATTTCAAACAGCATGGCGTCAAACTCTCTCTCCCGATCGGCATCCTCCCTGTCGGCGCCCTCTTCCCCCTCGTCATACTCCGGCGAAAGGCCCCAGTCCTCCAAAAAATCCCGCTTGAACTTTTCTTTATCCCAGGATTTGTCCGACAACAATACAAAACCCGAAAAGACGCCCCTGTCCTTGGCGTACTCCCCATCCGGCGACTCCGCCCGGCCGGGTTCGGATCCCGCGCCGGCGCGGAGAGTCTCCAGACATTCCTCTGCGTCCCGCACGGCGTATTCCTGCCGAAATTCCCGCATCCCGCTGAATGCCCCAAGGTCGTTTACAATCCCGAGCATCCACTTGGAAAACACGGATTTCCGAAACTTAAAGATCATGCATTCCGTCCCGTCCTCAGCCTGAAAAGATTCCACATACTCCAATTTGGCCGCCCGGATCCCCGGACCGCCCGGGGCGCTCAACCATTCTTCCAGCCGTTTCGACGCGGCTTTGATCTTCTCTAAATCCTTTTCTGCCATTGATATTCTCCTACACCATCATCCGTTTCTATATACTCACTCGCCTTTATACGGTCACTTCCCCCGCCAGTACTCTCTTGTAGTCCGCCAGATTCTTGCGCAGGAGCTCCGGCGTATCCAACTCATACGGACATTTGCTCTTGCATTGTCCGCAGTTTAAGCACTGCTCAATCTTGGCCATCTCCGACTGCATATTCTCAGACAGCCAATTGGCCGAGGGTGCCCTGCGCAGCATCAGGGACATTCTGGCGCACTGATTGATCATGATGCCGGCGGGACAGGGCATACAATAACCGCATCCGCGACAGAAGTCTCCCGCCAACTCTCCCCGTTCTTTCTCAATATAGGCTCTGATCTCCTCATCGTACTCCGGAGTCCTGTCCATGAACGCCAACCATTCCTCCAGTTCCTCCATCCGCTGTACGCCCCAGATGGGCAGCACATTGTCAAATTGAGTCATAAAAGCCATGGCCGCCTCGGAGTTATGAATCAGACCGCCCGCCAAACCTTTCATGGCGATAAAGCCCATATCCGCCTCTTTACATGCCTCCACCAACTCCACTTCCCGCGGAGATGACAGATAGCTGAACGGGAACTGCAATGTCTCATACAATCCCGATTTTACACAGTCAAAAGCCACCTGCAGCTTGTGGGCCGTCACGCCGATATGGCGGATCCTGCCTTGCGCCTTGGCCTCCAACATACATTCGTACATCCCCGTGCCGTCCCCCGGCGCGTAACAGCGGTTGACACAGTGAAACTGATACAGGTCGATATGATCCGTGCGCAGTCTTTCGAGAGACTCATCCAACTGCTGCCAAAATTCCTCCGGAGTCTTGGCCATGGTCTTGGTGGCAATATAAATCTTATCCCTCATATCGCCAAAGGCGGCGCCCATCTTCTCCTCGCTGTCGCTGTAAGCTCTGGCCGTGTCAAAAAAACGCATACCGCCCTCATAGGCTCTGCGCAGAATCCGCACCGCGGTATCTTTGTCCACGCGCTGTATCGGCAATGCGCCGAAAGCATTCTGCGCGGCGGTGATGCCTGTGGAACCCAATGTGATCTCTCTCATCCCGATATCCTGCCTTTCCGTATTCCTATTTTTCCGTTGTTTCGGATATCTCCCAAACAATCCCGTTACCTTATCATAGCATTATTTTGGATTAGCCACAACACCCTATCTTGCCGATTTTTCCGGGTTTTTTCGGAGTTTTATCTTTTTTCGGATTTTTATCTTTTACTTGCAAATACTTTCCCATATGATATAATGACCTTATTCAAAGCAGGGAACGGCCGAATGGCCATCCATGATATAATGACCTTATTCGAGGTAGGGGATTCCCTACATTCTCTCACCCATCTGACCAATCCGGTCAACGGGCTGTTCCCCGGAGGATGCCCTTGAACGGCTTGAAGATTTTCTGTCCGCGCTGATGGAGGACCGGGTACATATTGAAAAGGTCCTCCCTCGGGAGGGAATCCGCATGGCCGACGAGGCCGGACTCATCATCATGGATATTCTCCTTCAGCTCTCCGACGGCTCACGGGTGAATGTGGAGATGCAAAAACTCGGCCTCTACTTTCCAGGTGAACGCAGCAGCTGTTACGCCGCGGATGCCATCATGCGGCAGTACACGGAGCTCAAAAATCGCTTAAAGGAACGTTTCAGCTACAGGGAGATAAAACCTTTCTATCTCATCATTCTCATGGAACACAGCTCCACCCCTTTCAAACAGGTGGCTCCTGCTTTTATACACACGGAACAGAGCCAATATGACAGCGGCGCAGCGGTCACATCTCTTTTTAAGATCAAATATATTTCCCTTGACACATTCAAAAACTCCGTTCACAATATAAGTAACCGATTACAGGCATGGCTCACTTTCTTCAGTTCCGATGAGCCCGCCGACATCATTGCACTGATCACGGCGTACCCTGAATTTCGTGAGCTGTATCGCGAAATTGCGGAGTTTAGGACGAATCCAAAGGAGTTGATTCATATGTATTCAGAGGCACTTGCCATTGCAGACCGCAACACCATCCGCTTGATGATCGATGACATGCAGGAAGAGCTTGCCACCCTGACCGATCAGGTTGCCGCCAAGAACAATGAGCTTGCGACCAAGAACGGTGAAATCGCCGCTCTGAAAGCAGAGCTTGACCGGTTGAGACAGTCTCTGCAATGACTCCCTGTGCCGCATCATCTGCCGACAGAAAGACACGGATATGAAAACAAACAGGAAGAAAAGGATCATTCGGTTTCTCATAGGGTTTCCGGTCCTCGCCGCCATCGCCGTCGGGGGCGCGCTCGGCATTACCCGCATGGTCTGTACGGGAGCCGTCATCCCCAACAATTTCTATATCAGCGAAACAGATATCACGGGATGCGATGTGTCCCGATACCAGGGCGCGATCCAATGGGATGTGCTATCCTGTCAGGATATTTCTTTTGCGTTTATCAAGGCCACGGAGGGCAGCAGCCATGTGGATCCCAATTTTTCCCAAAATTGGGAACAGGCCTTTCAAACGGATCTGCTCGTGGGCGCCTACCACTTTTTCAGTTTTGAGAGTCCCGGCGAAAGCCAGGCAGCTCATTTTACACAAACCGTTCCTCTCAAGAAAAATATGCTGCCCCCGGTGGTTGACATTGAATTTTACGGCAACTATAATGCACAAAATACCAATTCCTCCGATGTCAGAGAGGAACTGGACGCGTTCCTGCTCACAGCGGAGGAATTCTATGGCACAAAACCCATTATATATACTACCCTGGAAGCCTATGACCACTTTCTGAAAGGCTCCTATGAAGAATACCCCTTATGGATCCGCAGCGTCCTGACACCGCCCCGGATTGACAGGGAATGGGATTTCTGGCAGTACACCAACCGCGGACAACTGCCCGGCTATTCCGGCCCGGAGCGATACATTGATCTGAATATGTTTCGCGGGGACATGAATATGCTGCAGGAAATGCTGATCCGATAAGTCTGTTGTCTGATGCACGGTCCCGTTCGCAGCTCTATCCGCGGTCTAATCCATAAATTTCTCCAAAAGTCCGACTACCTCCTTCAGGTCGATGGGCTTGGCTGTATGCGCGTTCATCCCCGCCTCCAGACTCCTTTGGATATCTTCGGCAAAAGCGTCCGCCGTCATGGCAATGATCGGTATCTTTGCCGCGTCCGGTCTGTCCAGACCGCGGATGGTTTTCGCCGCCTCATAGCCTCCCATGACAGGCATACGCACATCCATCAATATCGCGTCATAATACCCCGGCTCGGAATTGCGGAACATATCCACACAGATCTGTCCGTTCTCCGCCCAATCCGGTTCCAAACCCACACTCGACAGCAACTCCCGCGCTATCTCCCAGTTTAACTCCAGATCCTCCGCCAACAGAATCTTCCTGCCGCTCAGATCCGGCTTTGCCCTGTCAGACTCCTCCGGCAGTTTCGCCAAATCCCCCATAAAAGGACGCAATCCGTAGAACAGGGTGGACTTGAATAAGGGCTTGGAGATAAACCCGGTGATCCCCGCTGCTCTGGCATCCTCCTCGATCTCACTCCAATCGTAAGCGGAGATCAGCAGAATGGGGACATCATCCTCCAGATGCCGGCGCAATTCCGCAGCGGTAGTCATGCCGTCTATCCCCGGAAGTTTCCAATCCAACAGGATAATGCGATAGTCGTCATTTTGTCGGTGATGCTCATCCACCATCCGTATGGCGCTCTCGCCGTCCAATGTCCAGTCCGCGTCAATACCGATAGCCTTCAGGGACTTCATCGTGCTCTCACAGAGCTGTCTGTCATCGTCCACCACCAACACATTCCAATTGGGCAGAATCATATCCGCCTCTGTCATCTCTTCTTTTTGCAGATCCAATGTGACATGAAACTCTGTTCCCTGCCCCTGACTGCTCTCCACCTCAATGGTACCCTCCATGGCATCCACGATATATTTGGTGATGGCCATCCCCAGGCCCGTTCCCTCCGTTCCGTGTACCCGGGCACTGTCCTCCCGCTCAAAGGACTCAAAGACATGCTGCCTGAACTCCTCCGACATGCCGATTCCGGTGTCCTTCACTCTAAAATGCGTGCGGATATACTCCTCTCCCTTGGGAGATTCCTCCTCGTACAGGGCCACATGAATGGAGCCGCCCTCCGGTGTGAATTTGACCGCATTGGACAACAGATTGAGCAGAACCTGATTCAATCTGACGCCGTCACTGCACACATTTTCCACGGAAATGTCATGAATGAACACATCAAACTTCTGCTTTTTGGCCGTGACCTGCGGCTGCACGATATTGACCAGACTGTCCAAAAGTTCCCTCAGCGACACCAGATCATAATTTAAGGTCATCTTCCCACTCTCGATCTTGGACATATCCAACACATCATTGATGATGCCCAACAGATGTTTGCCGGACAGTGTGATCTTCTTCAGGCACTCCTGCACATGCTGCTTATTGTCTATATCGGATGTGGCGATCACCGTCAATCCCACAATGGCATTCATGGGGGTGCGTATATCGTGGCTCATGTTGGCAAGAAATTCACTCTTTGCCCTGTTGGCCTGTTCCGCCGCCCGCTGGGCCTGCTCCGCCTTTTCACGCGCCTCCTCCAACGCCAACACCTGCCTTCTCGTCATCTTAAAATAACGTGAGAACAGAAAGCCAAAAATCCCCAGGATCAAAGCACATCCCGCCAGCGCAGTGACGGTCTGACGCAGGCTCAATCTGCTGATCGTCTTATTCAATGCGCTATAGGGCATGAAAGTCAACAGATACCACTCCGAGTAAGGCAGACTCGTGCAGTACAGATGCCGCGGTTCCCCCTCCAGACTAAATTCCGAGGAATAGTCCTCGTGATTATCCATGGCCTCCTGCAATTCCGTCAGGTACTGCTCCACGTTCCTGCCATCCACATCGACATACAGAGCCCGCACCCTCTCAAAATAGTTATTTCTGTATTCGTCGTAGGTGCGAATGATATAGCTGCCGTCCCGCCAGATGATAAAGGAGTAGACATTTTGATCGTTCTCCTCCAAAGACAAGGTCTCCGTAATATATTCCGTGGGAATCCCCGCCACCAAAGCGATACTGCTCTCACCGTTCTCCATGGGATATTGGGAAGGTATGCCCAACAGGATCACCCTTTCTCCCTGACCGTTCGTGCCGATCGCCACTTTCTTATCGCCATGATCCAGTGAATTTATAAAGGGCTCGGGATCCATCACCTCCAGGACATCGCCATAGATCATCTCGAAATCGCCGTCCGCGGAATAGAATGCCAGATATTGCAGATCTCTCGCCCGCGCGTTATGGGACAGCGTCGCTTTCAGATCCTCCATATTGGCATTCTCCTCCGGACGGATCGCATAGGTGAGCGCCTCCACCTGCTCCAGGCGAAGGCCGATGGCAGTCTCAAAATGCCCCGAAACCTGCTCGCTGATGCCGGTCATATAATACGTCCCGACTTCCTTGATGGTCTCCGCGCTTCTCCTGTTCATATAAATGCCCAAAAATGTAAATATAGCGACACATATCAGTACCAAAAAGATAAGACTGCGCAACAGAAATCGTGTTGTACCGTTTCGGATTTTCCTCACTCCCGCTACCTCCCGCGTCATATTCTTGATTCCAACTCACCCAACTCACGCCTTCCGGATCCTCCATATGCAGATGCCCAACAGACTCCCGAAAAAAACATAATAGAACACCTTGGACGCCAAAGTATTCTGCGGTCTCGAACGGTCGGGATCCTCATAATAATACAGCCACACTTTATCGCCCTCACGCACCGGATAATAACCGCTCAGGTCCACGATATGATATTCGCTCCCGTCTATCCGGAATCGGGCATGCTGCCTATCCGCATCATAGATCGCCTCCAGCTTATTGCCCGTGCGCATCAGCCGACTCTCCTTCACCTGATCGAAGATAAGAAAAAGCAGCATAAATACCATCACACAGGTCAACACGACCCACACCCGGGTCTGCCGGCTTTTTTCCGCCCGCTCATCATATATATGCGTCTGTCTGTCAAAACCGTCCCAAGCCTCTCCATAGTCATCGCGCGTATTCATCTGTTCCCCCCGCAAATACCCTTGCCACCGCATCCTCTTTTGGTATTTTAAGTTAAAATGAAATTAAAAGTGATAGAATTCTCCCTGTTCGGGATCCCGGTATTCATGTTTTTCGTAATATCCGATCAATGTCCCGTCTTCATCCCGCAGCGCCACCATATAGACATCCTTATTCTCCTTTGCGTTGTGCGAAGTGTATACCAGGTTGTGATCCGCGCTCTCCCGAAACCAGGCGACCACTTCCTCAATCCGCCGCCCGGACTCCGCGTTGTGGCAGTCCAAAAGATTTTGCCCCAACAGCTTTGCGCCTCCCCGCCGCGCATATCTCGATATGGCCGCAGGATTCATATAAATGATCTCATGCGCCAGATTACAGATGACCACGGCGCACCTGTCCTGTTCGATCACACTGCGAAAAAATTTTGTCAGATCCGTGTTTTGCATCGTCCTTTTCTCCCTTCGTTTTACGCGATCATAAATTGCTGCGTCATTTATACCGGATGTCCATCCGACCGTTTCCTACCCTGCATATGGTCATGATATCATCTCACTTGCCACAGCCGCCCCGATGATCAGGACCGCTCCCACCATACTGCCCGCGGAGAGCGGCTCCCGCAGGATCAGCGCCGAACTCAGCACGGAGACCACCGGCTCAATATAGCCCAAGATCGAGATCGTCTGTACCGGCAATTCCCCCAATGAGCCGAAATACAGGCAATATGCCATGCCCGTATGAACCACCCCAAGGATCAGGACCAACAGCGCGGAGCGATGGTCCGGATGCAGTCCGGTGCCATAGTTGTTAAAAATAACATATGGCAACACCGTGGCCGCGGAGACGCCGAGTTGCACCAAGGCCTTGTCATAGGCCGACAAATTTCGCATTTTCCTGTTGCACAGGACCAATCCCACAAAACAGGCCGCTGCCGCAAGCCCCAGCGCCACTCCGCCGCGCCGGATATCCGCTCCGCCGCCCGCTCCGACTCCCGATACCAACACAATGCCCGCAAACGCCGAAAACACGCAGAGCAGTTTCTTTCCTCCCAATTTCTCATGAAACAGAAACGGAGACAGAAAGATGACAATAATGGGTGCCATATAATTGCACAGACTGGCCACCGCCACCGTGGTGTATCGGTATGCCGCAAACAGAAAGACCCAGTTCAAACCCAGACAGATTCCCGACAGGATCAACCATGGCAGATTGCTTCTGACCGCCTTCCGGTCGAGCCGCCTCCCGGTAAGCCCCGTATAACATAATATGAAAAACGTGCCGATCACGCCCCTGCACAGAACGATCACTTCCGAGGGCAGATTGATATAGTGCACCATCAGCCCGATCGTACCATACAAAAATACGGCAGTAATATATCTGATCTTGGATGCCTGCCTCAAACGTTTCTCATTCATCCCTTCACCTTGTAAACTGATAGGCCAACCGCTCCGAGCCGT
The DNA here is from genome assembly GCA_023663635.1 of Acetatifactor muris. Lineage (GTDB taxonomy): Bacteria > Bacillota > Clostridia > Lachnospirales > Lachnospiraceae > Acetatifactor > Acetatifactor muris_A. The sequence goes on along the minus strand of JAMPHD010000001.1, from coordinate 439,156 downwards.
CGGCCAACCGAATGATCCCGCAATAGCGGAAACCGTATTTTTCCACCGCGCGCTGCATCGGCAGATTGTCCCGATGCGTATCGACTCTCAGGCGCGGACAGCGCTGCGCGCACCATTCAAAGACCACCCTGCCGATCCCCCGCTCCCTGCCATCGGAAGCCAGCCTGTGCATGGTCCCGTAGGGAAGACTGTCCGGCCAGTCGCCTTCATAAATCACTTCATAGGTGGGTTCCGGATCGAGCATGAACATGAAGACCGCCCGAATCTCCTCGTCTTGGACCACCACATAGAGTCTGCCCAAACTCAGATCTTCCTCCAATATCTCCCGCTGCGGGTAGCCGCCCGCCCATTGGTCGGGATTGCCATGTTCCCTCTGAAAAACCCTCGCCTGCGCATATATTTCCAGGATCCTGCTCAGGTCTCCGGTTTCAGCCCGCCTGATCTGCAGTCTCTTTGAGTCTTTGTCCATTGTATCGCTCCCGTATCCGACATTGTCGGCCTTGCAGCCGTTTCATGCCTTGATCTAAACTCGCAAGCCCGCACTTTCAGTGCTCTTTGTCCGATTTCATCGGACGCTTGCTCGTTAATGCCGCGGGAAAATCAAATGCCCCTTTCAGGGGCGCTTGATTTTCCCCTGCGGCTATTATATCATATCCGCCATAAAACACAAGAAGGACTTGACTTTTCATCGGGATGATGCTAATATTGTATTTGCGCGATGCGTGAGCGGAAGTGTCGGAACTGGCAGACGAGCAAGACTAAGGATCTTGTGGTAGCAATACCGTGTGGGTTCAAGTCCCATCTTCCGCAGTAAAAAAAGGAAACCTCGGAATGTAGGGGTTTCCTTTTTCTTCTATCAGATATATCTATTTAATCCTCGTTTCTTAGCAAGTTTTAATCCTCTTTTAAATCTTCCTGTAAGGACTAATTCATATTTCATGAATCAATATCCTCCAGCGTTTCCGCAAAACTGCCATATCGCTTTGTATTAGGATCTCTGCTAATTTGTTTTGCCTCCTCCATAGTTTCTAGTACTTCCTGGGTATATTTAGGGATTTCTACACTAAAAGGAAACCCACCACGCATAATAGCCTGCCTTAAAAACATATTAACTGCACCGGACATATCAATTCCAAGTTGATTAAATTACTCAACAGCCTGTTTTTTGACATCTTCTTCTATTCTGATTTGTGTCTGTACAGTAGCCATATTCTCACCTTCTTCCTTTCGTATATCAATTTATTTACGATGTCAACCGGCCCCTTCGCAATTACTATATCGCTTTTTGTAATATTATGTTTTATAGGGAACAACTATACAATATAAATCCGTGATTAGAAAATGTTTTCTGAAGTGAAAAGTTTATTTGTATAAACATTATTCTTTTTATATCCGGGATGCGCTGAAAGACATTTTAGAGGGCACCATCAAAGATTTCATTTACCCTTATCACTGCTGATTTATCCTCTACATAAGCATTCCCATTTCTTGATGCTTTATGGCTATTTTAAAATAAATCGCTATGCGTTCCTGTCCTTGTCAGATATAGTAACAATTCCCCATTGTTAATTTCATAAATCAACAGCCAATCAGGTGTAATATGACACTCCCTGCAGTCAGTATAATCTCCGCCAAGCAAATGGTCTCTATTCTTCTCCGGTAATTGTTCTCCATTAGCCAGTTTCTTAATAACATCTGTTAAAAGTGATATATCATATCCTCTTTTTTGTATGCGTTTTAAATCCTTTTGAAATCTGGAAGTTGGCCTTACGGTATAAATCATAACAATAATTCCTCCATCATTTTGTCAACGTCCGTATAAGATTTACCAATAGAAGGATTCTGTTTCATCATTTTTACCTCTTTTATAGCATCAATTGTTTCTGCATTAGGAATATCTCTTGAAATCTCAAACGGTATTCTCTGTTCCCTGATTGCCTGTTTTGCCGCCATAGTAAAAAAGGTTGTCATATCTAATCCAAGCTCCGACATCAGTTCTTGTAACTGTGCTTTTACCCCTGTATCTATCCGCATCGTTATATTAGTTGTTGCCATAAAATCACTCCTTCCTTATATTATTATATTATCCACAATACATTTCGTCAATACAATGTTTGTGCATTATACAGTTCAGACTTGTACACCAATGACGGTTGGGTGAATAACAAGGAGAGAGTCCCGTTTTGTAAGTGAGATTCCCGCTCGAAAACAAAACTACCGGTTACATTTTGGTCACTTTATTGCCGCATAGTGTATTACGTCTTTGCAAAATTGTGATTTGATTTAATAATTCCCGCAATTAATATCCCGATAAATACGACAGTATCTGCAAGCAAAACAGCGACTATACTCTTTATCAATCCATATACAAATAATATAGAAAACACTTCTATTGACAGCGCGATAAAACATAACCAGTTTGATAAATATTCTGTTACAAGCTCTCCATAGAGACAGTTCATTAAAAATCTCACATAGATAAACGGTCTTAACAAAATACGGATACAGATACAAACCAGCGGATATACAAATATAATTTTTTTATCTGCAACCGAAGTTACTATTCCATTATTCCATTGAACAGGAATTTCTGCCGGTAACTTCGCGTATGATGCTACTCCGATCACTAAACATAATGATGTAATGACCGCCCATGTAATAAGACTGCCCCATATATACAGAAAACTAACCGAATCCGGTTTGAAGACAAGTTTATTATCTTTCCAATAAGTTTCCAAATCTTCCACATATTTTTCCACCTGTAATTCATCAAAGCTGACATTTCCGGATTCAAGCAGTCTTTCACACATGATTTTCGCTTTATTTAAATCCTCTGTTTGTGTCTGTATCGTTGCCACTTGTTTCTCTATAATTTCTGTCAATGACACTTTACCGGATATGATATTACGAATATCCTCAACGGAAATCTGCAATGTACGCAAATAAGCGATTTTTCTAATATTTTCAATGTCTTTTTCAGAATAATCCCTGTATCCGTTTTGTTCATTTCGTGACGGTTCTATCAATTTTTCTTTTTCATAAAAACGTATGTTGGAGCGTGTTAATCCTGTCTGCGCCTCAACTTCTTTTATTGTCATACACTTACCCCCTGCCAATATTTTTCTTCTTTGAGTATGACCATATAAAACAGTCTTCCTTGAAATATAAGGTATCAACAAGGTTTACAGTCAAGGCTTTATTCAATTTTTTCAAAAATTCCCCCTTATCTCATTCCTCCACGACCGCAACCCATTTTACATTTTGCCGCTTTCCGGGCTTGCGGTCTTTTTCCAGGAAATACTGCAGGATGGCCGTAAACTCATCCACATCCCTGCATACCATGTATTCGGGATAAGAGCCCTCAAAAAACAGAACCGGCTTTCGGGAACGGCTCCCACTGCGGTAACTTTGAATATACCCTGCCTGCGAAGTCTGCGCGTCATAACTGATGGCACAGCAGCCCTCCCCGAATACGAACCGCAGCTCGGCAATGCTTCTATGTACGATTTTCAAAGAGTTCAACTGACCGGCAAGGAATTTCTGCCGGATCCGTTCCACCAGCCCGGCCCGGGCAGCCTTGTCAAAATCATCGCCATACCTTGTGACAGTCTCCCTGCCGTCACGGGATTCTTCCGTCACGATAACAGGTCTGCCCGGGAGCGCTTTCACCGGCCGAAATCCGGAGACGTCAATGTGCTGCACCGTATACTGCTCCCGGACCTGATACAGGTAAATAAAAGAATTGGGATAAGTATCATCAAGAAAATCGCTCTCATCATCGCTGATAAACCGGTATCCCTCCAACGCCAACAGCGCCTCCTTACAGGCTTTCGCGGACGCAAAAGGAATGTCCCAACAGACAAAGTTCCGCGCCTGTTGATCCTCCGTGTCAATCCGGTGCGCATGCAGGCTTTGAACGGCGTTGGCCGTGACCCCGACGAACCATGTCCCTTGGGCCACATATCCCATGCCGCCGGTTATATGTCCCACAATGCCTTCAACCGTATTGTATTCGTAATTTCCCCTTCGCCAAAACATAGACTGCCTCCCTGATCTTCTTTTTTCCATTATACATCTTCCCGCCCTTTGGTGAAATACCCTTTTTACCCCTGAAACCATCCACAGGATATCGTAAATAGGTAAATTTCCCCGGTGCAAACCCTCGGATTCCCCAAGCGGCATAAATCCTCAAATTTCACAAACCTGTTGACAAATCAAAATCCACATATATAATTATTGTTATATAACATCAATTATTATAAGAGAAGGAGAAGAACATGCCGCCGAAAGCAAAAATCACAAAAGAAATGGTGATAAACGCGGCTTTTGAAGTCACAAGGGCCGAGGGAGCGGAAAAGGTCAACGCGCGGATCGTCTCCCAAAGGCTTGGCTGCTCCACACAGCCTATCATGTACCATTTTGCAACCATTGAGGAATTGAAAAGAGCGGTCTACGCCAAAACGAATGCCTATCATACGGAATATCTGATGAACATTCCGGGGACGCAGGAAAATGTCATGCTGCGGATTGGGATAAATTATATCCGTTTCGCGGTGGAGGAACCGAATCTGTTCCGTTTTCTCTTTCAATCGGGTTTTGCCGTTGAAAACAGTCTGCTTGAGATGGTAGACTCGGAGGAACTCACGCCTGTGCTCTTTGCCATGCAGAAGGCCATGAAGACGGACATGGAGCAGACCAAAGAAGTCTTTGTAACGCTTGCGCTGTTTGTTCACGGATATGCCTCTATCATCGCCAACAATTCATTGGAATATGATGAAGAACTCATAACAACGCACTTGGAGCGGGTCTATACAGGCGCGATACTTGCTTTGCATGAGTAGACAAACAGGGAGAAAGTATATGAAAAAGCTAAACAAATCCATATGGATCTTAGTTATCATCATGACCATTTTATCATTTACCAATGTTCTAAATTTGGAATTTAACGGAGAAACCTTAAAATTAGCGGGACTGTCGGTCATTGTCGGCATCGTGGCATTTTTTACTACCCGCAAGACAAATGCGTCCAAAAAGGAGGGGTTGGATCTTAAATCATTTGCGGGCTCCCTCAAAGATAAAAAAGTCATCCTGTTGGTCTTCATGCCGGCGATCATGAATGTGCTGTGCTTTGGGATCGCAAGATACTGTTTGCCGGAATATATAGAGCATTTAAATTCCAGAACAGGGTTTTTGAACCCCGCCGAACTGCCCAAATTGATCCTGGAGCTGCTCGTGCTCGCATTGGGCGAAGAAATCGCATGGAGAGCATTTTTCCAGAAACAGACTTCCAAAATGATGCCCTTTATACCGGCATTGCTCCTTACATCTGTCCTGTTCGCGATGGGACATTTCAATTTCGGAAACGCGATCGTCGTTTTATATGACTTGGTATTCATTTTCATCAATTCACTCTTCTATGGATGGATCTTCAGGAAGACGGACAATGCATGGTGCAGCGGTTTAGCGCATTTCCTTGCCAATCTGTTGGGTATGTTTCTGTAAATATTTGTATCAGTCCGACAAATTTCGAAGAAACCATAGGCCAAATCACATCTTTCCCACATTTTCAGCAATATTTTGTATTTATTTATTGACATAATATTATATTACTGTATAATTAATACATAACATTAATTGCATTTTTCAAAGGAGGAACCGAACATGAAACACTCAGCATCATCACAGTGCGTATTAACGAACGTGAAACGCGGACAACGAATGACCATCTCTGCTATATCAAGCTGTTGGAGCATCGGGAAGATCACTCTGAAAGATGATACCAAAACGTATTCCATAATTAGTAACGATGAAGCAACCAACAAGCACCAACTCCTGGGCATCGACTCCAAAAAATATGCCGGTGGGGCAAATTTGAGAGTCGAGGTGGAAATGGAGAGTTCCAACTTTGATATCAACATCAAACAGACCGTCTCCAATACCAATATGTTGAACAGCGCCGGCAAGATCATCGGCAACATATACACCATTGCCATTGAAGACCTGAGCGACAATGAGTACAACGATTTTGTCATTACCGTTTTAATAACAAATAAATAGAGCTCGTCAAATGCGATAAATGCGGTAGAAATACCATGTTTATCGCATTTTATTTTTATCGGATTCCTCCTCCGACCGCAAAAAATCCCACATCATCCTTTCCAATATGTCCAACTTGGCAAGAATGACCGCCTTGTTCTTACTCCCTTTCTCCTTGCCTGTCTCGTCAAATAGCACACCATCCATCCTCGTCTGTCTGAGGTGGTTTTTAAATTCTCTCAGGAATTGCGCAAACAGCACATCCTCCATTCCCGACCTTGTAAATCGTTCAAACAAAGTCAGGAACAAAAAGGAATCCCTGCTGTTAAATATACTTTTGATATCCTCCGTGATCACCCGTTCCAGTCGATGAATCCGTTCTGCCAGCTCTGTAAACTCCTCCTTTGCGGCATTCCGGTTCAAATATATGCAGATCGCTCCGGTCTGTTTCTTCCAATCGTTCAAGTGATTGGTACACATCACGGTCTCCACAATCACGCGTTCCACCACCCCCTTGCTCTTCTCCTTCTCGGAATACTCACTGTATTCCACAAAGAAACCGCTCTCCGAGATCTCGCGGATATCCCTGGCAAAACGATCGATATAGGTAAATGCCTTCTGATTCGTGTTCATTGCAGTGTGATTGTTATATCTTTTGATCAGTTGGGAGATCCTATGGTTGTCACAGTGTTCATGAATGACCGTCTCTATCTGATATTCATTAAACTGCTTTCTCAGCTCCTCCGGCAGTTTGTCATAAGTCTTATTGCGAATATCGCAGACGGCGTCCTCCCATACGATCTTGCCTGAATCATCCCGTTCTTTCTTCTTATAGGAAATTCGTGAGTTCTTCTTCCCTGGAATGATCTTATGATTCCCATAACGAAATTTGGCCAAAGCCATCGTGCGCTGTCCGCCATCCACGATCCACAATTGGGAACTGTCCTCCTCTCCGAGGACGATCGGCGGAATATAGTCATCCGCAAGGACCGTCATCACCAGTTCATCGATCTGCTCCCTGCTCCAGATAAATTGCCTCTGCACATCCGCGTCATTGCGAATGTCGGCATCCGACACTTTATGGAGATACATATCCATCGTATAAGTCTGTCTGCGCGGTTTTGCCATTTTGATGCCCTCCTTTTCATCAGAGCAACAGTGATATATTTCTGTAGGAATGGATTGCTGCGTTGCAATCCGCATACTGTCTCTCCGTAATCTGCAGTTTCTCCCTGATCTCATGGGGCAGATAGCCTGCGGCATCCAGTCTCAACACCCTCCTCTGCAACTCTGACAATCTGGCGAGATACGCTGACAGTCGTTTGCCGTACCCTTCATTTGATCCGGCCAACACCGTTTCCTCCAAGTTAAAATCATCCGTGATCACATCTGCCAAAGTGGAATCTTCATCGTCACCGATCGGCATATCCATGGAAATACATACTCTGTCCACCTTACGTTTCTCTCGATTTCTTCGCGTTATCTCCGTCTTAATGCGATTATTCAGACAGATATACAGAAAACCGTCAAAGGTCTGCGACCGGTCATAACGTTTTATGGCCTCCGCGAACACCTCATTGGCAAGTGAATAGAAATCATCTCTGTCCTTACCTGATAAACCGCCATACTTTTGCAGGATCCGATCCACTGTCCTATGCAGTTTGGACGCATTATCCGCATAATAAGCATTTAGCATTTGTTCCATTTCCAACCACCACCTGATCCCGATATTTGTTGCTCAAATTTCTTTACAATGTCAGTATAGAACATGCGTTCTGATTTGTCAATAAAATTTTCGAACATTTGTTCTAAAATTGGATTTTTTGAGATGTGTTCCCGGCAAAACGGAGAAATATATCATACCGCCACCTGATTCAACCAACTAAGGAGGATTTGAGACACATGACAACAATCACACAGACAACTCCATATTTTGCGCCGGTATGCCCGCATACCGATGAGACGATCGCCCGGGCCGAACAGCGGTACAGGGCCATGGGATTGGAAGAACTGAAACGCAGGAAACTGATATCCAATACTGACGGGAGGCCCTCCGCTGCTCTCACCGATGAGAAATGGCAGAAAGAATTTTATCTGAGAAAACTGTTCATCACCCCCTGCCCGGATCATATAAACCGTCCGACCGGTCATTACTCCAAGGAATCCGGCCTCTGGAATGAGGAGACAAGAGGCCAATACAGCGGTCCCACCAACTGGCAGCGATATTGCGCCTACATAAGCGATGTGTCGGACAATATCCGTGCAGGTCGGAAAGATTACTGCTATTACATTTTTCAGATCATGGAGCTGGCCAAATTCTATCCCGACACCCTGCGGACCCGCTATTGTGACGGCTACTGGGAAGTATGGCTCGACATAAAGCCCCGCCGCAACAGGCGCCACTCTGACATTTTGGCATAGGAGGCACAGTATGCAGGACCAATTATATTATGTCTATTCCATAGATACGGCACACTTTTACAGTAACCGCGAGCAGAATCTGCATGACCGGATCCGCAGGTATCGCTGCGAACTTCTCCAACTCAGGGACAGCCGTACCAAAGTCCAAACGGAAATGTCACCTGCTGCCCGCAGACATTGGGAGAACCTTACTACGCATAAGAAGGCTAAGATCAGGGAAACCAAAGAGAAAATGTTGACCCTTCTGTCCCACAAAGTGTCACAAAATGAGCGGACTGCCGGGCGGGACCATATCCGCAGCGTCCGAGACGGCAGTCTGAAAGATACCGATATCGTCTCCGTCTTCGACTCCTATCTCAGCCGCGCCATCGGTATCGGCCGGGATGAACTGACGGACGCGCTGATGATCGTTCAGGTGTACTACTTTGACATTTTTAAGGATATTGCCTTCCACGGCTTTATGTATGCGGGTGAGCGATATCGGTACTTTACCTCCTCAGCCGGGCAGATCCGCAAGAAGAAGGCTGTCTTTATCAAAGAGACCGTGTGGAATCGGATCGAATCCTCCGTCATGTGCGGACTCACCATCGACAGGATCAACTCACGGGGCGGCAATAATGTCAATAAGCATCTGGCCTATATGGCTCTGACCAACTCTGCCACCACCGAGTGGAGAGATTTTGATATCGACCGGACCATCGTGGTGGATGATTTTGAGACGAATGTATATGGCACCTTTGACTTCGTGGACGAAACGGATTATTCCATCACAAGAAAATCCGACTACATACCGATTCCCCACACTGACGGAGCCGGCATGATGCTCCCCTACGTCTCCGACAAAAATTTCATGTTCCGCGCCCCTTGGATCAAGGGGTTGTTGGGCGTATTCGACTTTAGAAAGTTTGTGACGGTCAACGACTGCTCTCCCGTCATCACGGACCTGTACGGCAGAGAGCACAATATTATAGAGGAAGACATCCGCATTATTTTTACCAAAAGTCAGTTTAAGATGTACCGGTACTACGATTCCTGGGATGAGTACAAGGACTGTTTCAAAAAATACCATTGTCGCGCGGGAATATGCAACAGAGAAGAACAGAGGGGCAGGAATGCCAAGATCAATTACCAGATGCTGCAGACGCTCACTGACGTAACGGATGAGGAAGTCGATCTGATCACCCGAAGATCGTCCGAACGCATCCGCAATATATGCAATTCCCGCGAGACCATGATTGAAATACTGGGCATCACTCCCTACAACACCGACATGACGGCCTTTCAAAAATCCGTAAAAATGTACCCCGCTCTGCTCAACGACACCTATACCAAGGACATGATACGGGACATCAAAAACAGCCTTGTGCAAAAATATCGCAGCGGCCGATTGGAAATAAACGGCAAATACGCCTTTCTGCTACCCGATTTCTATGCCGCCTGTGAGCACTGGTTCGGACACGCGCCACAACCGAAAGGCCTGTTGGCGGATCATGAGGTGTTTTGCCGGATGTTTAGAAGGCATCCCCGGTTGGACTGTCTGCGGAGTCCGCATCTGTATAAGGAACATGCCATACGCATCAATGCGGCCTGTGTGGAATACGGCGAACGGGCCGACCGGATCGGAGAATGGTTCACTACGGACGGTCTCTACGCGAGCACCCATGATCTGATCAGCAAGATCTTAATGTACGATGTGGATGGCGATAAAGCCCTGGTGGTAGCGGATGAAGATTTTATCCGCGTTGCGGAGCGCAATATGAAAGGCATTGTCCCCCTCTATTACAATATGCGCAAGTCAGAGCCGACCCCGCTGACGCCTCAGACAATCTATGACGGATTATATGCGGCCTTCACGGGAGGCAATATCGGCACCTACAGCAACAGCATCTCCAAGATTTGGAATCATGAAGTCTTCCTATCCGGTTCGGAAAAAGAAAAACGGGAGGCTTTGGACTGCGTTCGGCAACTGTGCTGCCAAAACAACTTTGTGATCGACTTCGCCAAGACCCTGTATAAGCCGGAATTTCCCCGGGAAGTCAGGGAACGGATCGCCAAGTACACTCAGGCGAAACTCCCCGCATTCTTTGCATACGCCAAAGATAAGGAAGATTCGCAGTTACAGGCACGAAACGGCAGTCTGGTCAACAGAATCTATGACCGGATTCCCAACAGTCCCATCAACACCCGCTCCATGGATCTTGCCCCGCTCGATCATCGAAATATGATGTGTAACAAGACCATGGTCTGCAGCAGGGAAGTTGCCGACCTGTACGACAGCCTGAACAGACAGTATCGGTACATGATCAACCGCAAAGATGAATACATCGATAATCTGCACTATATTGCCGGGCAGATGAGGGAACAATTCCACAGTTTCGGATACTCCGATGAAACGGTCACGGATATGTTGGTAGAATATCTGTACGGCAGACAAAAGCGTTATAAACAGTTGCTCTGGTTCTGCTACGGACAATATATTGTGAACAATCTGACACGAAACATCAGTATTCCGCAGACCAAATTCGTGCAATGCGAGGACTGCGGAGAGTGGTTTGAGGTGGATCTCTCCAACAGGCGCACCCGCAGATGCCCCCACTGCAGGCAGATTCATGACAGAGAATATGAGAGAGCCAAAAAACAAAGACAGCGCCATGCATGACATGTCCCCGGTTTTAAAACCCCGAAGATCATCCCGTTATTTACGGCTGAAAAAAATCCTTCACCGGAAAAACGTCCGTAAATTACGTCGAAAGTTTTGTGCGTATAAAGGAGGTACCAAGCTGCTTTGAACATCACACAGGATACTTTGATCAGACAGATCGCGGAAAGCGGAAATATGGATGTGGCAATCGTCCAACAAATGTTTCGGACCGCGGAAAAAATCATTTTTGACCGTCTTGTTTCAGTCACTCCGACGGAGGACGTCAGCATTAAGCTGTTTAGCGGCATACAGATTCGAAGGAACTATGTGGCGCGAAAGAACTATTCCAAGGGCATGTTCCGGGATATCGACTGTCCGGCACATGTGAAGACTAAAATCTGTCTGTCCAAATACTTTAGTGAAAAGATCAACCGCAAACTCTTTGAAAACAGACACTCGGGAAAGGCAGGTTAAAATGATGGGATCGGAAAACCAAATCGACGAACTGAAACTGTATCGCGGTGACGATCTGCGAATCAATGAACATATCTCCATCAGACAGCCCACTCTGCGCGAGATATGCGAGTACGGCGAGACGGAATATTTTCACATGGTCCGGATGATGTGCTCCGTGGGCGCGGATCTGAAATGGCAATTAGACGACATGGGAATCGATTACACTCGGATATCGGATTTTGAGCTGTTTACCTCTCTCCTGTCCGCTCAACTGCCCCGAAAGTCCACCGCCATCCTTCTGGGTGACTCCATGGATCTGTCTCAAATGCAACCGACCTATGACGAGAACCTCAAAGAAGTCATTCTTGCGCCGCAATCCGGACCGGACAGGCAACCGCGGATCGACCGCTACGTTTACAATGCCCTTGTAACCGCCGTCCGTAAGATGCACCGGCTCAGGCGCAATGAAGAAGTCCCCGGCAATGAGGCCACCCGCCGAATCCTAATAGAGGAGGCAAGAGAGAACTATGAACAAAGCAAGGGCATGACACCGCATTCTTATCTGCTGCCGCTGATATCCGCCATGGTCAACTCGGAGGGTTTCAAGCAGGATCATCACACCGTGTTTGACATGAAAATATATCCCTTTATGGACAGCGTACAGAGGATTGAACGGATCAAAAACGCCACCCTGCTCCTACAGAGCGGCTACTCGGGCTTTGGCGTGAACCTTAACCGGATCGACAAAGACGCTTTAAACTGGATGGGAGAACTCAAATAACCCCGGGTTCTTTATCAAATACATCACAAAAAGGAGAAGAAACTATGAACGTAAACGAACTGATTCTTGATAGGGTGCGCAGCCTTATCTTCACTGACCTGTCCGACGGATCCGTGATCGGCCGTCTGACCAACCTGGAGGAGCCCAGTCTGCAGACTGCAGCCGAGGGCGAGGAGATCACCAACGCGCAGGGCGCATTGATCACGAAACTGTTTAGGGCCAAGACCGGCACTTTCTCCGCCACCAACTCTCTGTTCAGCATGGATCTGTTGGCGCTGCAGTATGGCACGGACAAGGAGATCGCGGACGAGGATCACAAGATCCGGGTGCCCGTGGAGGAAATTCTCACCGTGGAAGACGGCAGAATCACCCTGTCCCACAAACCGCTGAATGACGTGAAGTACATCTATAAGCTTGAGAGCGGTCAGCTCGCCCAAAAGTTTACCTTGGGCGCAATGGCAAGTGAGTCCGAGTTCACCATCGCAGACCGGGAGATCACCGTGCCCACCGATGTGACCGGCAAGATCTATGTGGAGTATGAGTACGAGACCTCCGGCGCCGTCCGTGTGGTCAACAATACCGAGAACTTCCCCGAGGCTGTCGGCGTGAAGATCTTCGCAATCTTCAAGGACATGTGCAACGAGAACATCAAGTATGCCGGTACCATCGTGGCCAAGAAAGGCAAGATCGATCCCTCATCCATCGAGACGGCTCTGACCGGAACGGGCAAGCACAGTTTCTCCATCGACTTCATGAAGGATTACTGTGAAGATGACGGAACCGACCTCTTCAGTGTGATCGTGGCCAACTGATGCCCGGAGAGATCAATCATTGGTGTGTCCTGTGCGGAAAGGGATATCATGCCTGTGACAGCTGCTCCAAGTCCAAAGCATTCACATCCTGGCGGGTGCTGACAGACACTCCCGCGCACTACCAAATCTTCATGATCCTGAAAGACTACCATAATCATATCATCACCGGGGAAGAGGCGAGAAATCTGCTCTCCGATCTGGATCTGTCCGACCGGGCGCTTTACAAAGAGAGCGCCCGGAAGGTATTGGACGATATCATGGGAACCTGACCGCGGACACATACTTAGGAAATAAGACAAAATGAAAAAAATATACCTGGATTATGCAGCCACCACTCCCCTCTCTCCCACCACCCGACAGTATCTGATCTCACTGTTGGACCAATATGGCAATCCCTCCTCCCTCCATTCGGTGGGCAAACCGGCCCGGCAGATCATCACATCTTGCCGGGATTCGGTGGCCCGCTTTATCCATGCCTGCCCAAATGATATTTTCTTCACCCCCGGCGGGGCAGCGAGCAACACTCTGGCCGTCAGAGGCTATTGCGCGAGACACGATTGTCGCATATTATACTCTCCCACCGCCCACAAATCCATCTTAAAATGCGTGGAAAACCGCGACAGGACATATCCGCTCAAAGTGGACCGACACGGATCGATAGATCTGTCTAACCTGCGGGAACAATTGCGCGCGTCAGACGAAAAGGCCCTTGTCGCGGTTGAACATGCCTGCTCCGAAATCGGAACCATACAGGATGTGAGGGCGATCATCGATCTGACACATCACTTTAACGGTATCATGTACTTGGACTGCACCGGCAGTATTTCCTCCATCCCATTGGATGTGGAGGAACTGAATGTGGATATGTGCGGATTCTCCGCCCACAAACTGGGCGGGTTGAAGGGTTGCGGCGTATTTTACAAAAAGCCCGCCATTGACCCGGAGCCGCTGATCTGCGGCAGCCAGGAGCAGGGACTGATCGGCGGCACCGAAAATGTGCTTGGGATCGCCTCATTGGACCGGGCCGTCAGGGAGCATGACTATTCCTCCGTCTCATCCCACTCCCGGGACTATGTCTGTCGCTACATTGCAGACCATATTCCCGAAAGTTACTTGGTCGGCAGCGCCAGTCACCGTCTGCCGCGGCATCTGTATATATGCTTTCGGGGCGTGGAGGGAGAATCTTTGATGTATCTGTTGGACGCAAACGGCATTCAGGTCTCCACCGGATCCGCTTGCAACAGCGGGGCGCTCTCCGCCTCCACTGCTCTGACGGCCATCAGCATGGATCCGGACGATATCCACAGTTGCGTCCGCATGACCTTCAGCGGGAAGGAGACCCCGGAGGAGTTGGATTATGTGTGCGACAAATTGAACGTATGTGTCGCCAAACTACGAAAACTAAATAGCAAATCAAATACTCTGCGCAAAAAGTGAGGTGTCTGACATGGGATTTATAGAACAGATCGTACCATACATACAAAAATACGCGCCCCAATACGGGATCAGTATCTGCTCCCCCATTGTGGCGCAGGCCATATTGGAATCCGCAAGCGGCACATCTGAACTTGCCCGGAATGCCCATAACTACTTCGGCCTGAAATACCGGGCGGGCAGATGTCCCACCGCCTGTGGGATCTACCGCAAGATCGGGAGTGAGCAGAACGCTGACGGCAGCTATCTCTCATCTTCAATGAACTGGATGAGATTTCCCGATATGGAAAGCGGTGTCCGCGGGTATTTTGATTTTACCAATATTTCCAATTACGCCAATCTCAAAGGTGTGACGGATCCGCAAATTTATCTGGAGAACATCAAACAGGACGGATATGCCACAAGCATCCGATACGTTGACAATGTCATGGCCGTTGTCCGAAAGTATGATCTGACGCAATATGACACATGGGACAAGCCCAGGCAGAGCACGAAAGGAGAGCGTCAAATGATCATTAACATTCATGCCGGCCACAACCCGGACGGCAAGATCGCCTGCGGAGCCGTGGGACTGATCAAAGAATCCACCGAAGCCCGTATTGTCAAAGATAAAGTCATCGACAGACTGAGGACACAGGGCCACACCGTATATGACTGCACCGTGAATGACGGCACAAGCCAAAACAATGTGCTGAGCCGGATCGTCCAAAAGTGCAATGCCCGGCCCGCAGATCTGGACATCAGCATTCATTTCAACAGCGGCGCCAAAGATAAGGGCGGCAACGGCAGGACCACGGGAACGGAAATCTATGTCTACTCCTCCACATCCAAAGCCAAGCCCTATGCCCAACGTATCGTCAATGCCATTGCGGCATTGGGCTTTAAAAACCGCGGAGTAAAGGTGTCCCCTTCGCTCTACGTGTTAAAGAAGACCAAATCTCCCGCACTGCTCATCGAATGCTGCTTTGTGGACGATCGGGACGATGTGGCTTTATACCGGGCAGACCAAATGGCGGATGCCATCGTAAAAGGAATCACAGGGAGGATTTGATATGAACACTACCATGTTTTTAATTTTGCTGTCTCTTCTCTCCGCGATCAGCAGTCTCGTCACGGAGGCCGTTAAAACTCTCATCACTGACAGAGTCAATCTGCCCTACAATCTCGCGGCAATGATCACCGCCCTCGTCATAGGCGGGGGCGGTACTGCCGTCTTCTACCGCCTGAACGCCATTCCGTTCACGGTCAACAACATGATCTGTCTGATCCTGATGGGACTGGCTGCAGGTCTGGTGAGTATGACTTCCTATGACAAGGTCAGACAGGCAGTGGAGCAGATCATCGGCCCGAAGAAATGAGGCGGTACGGCAAATGGACGCAATACGGGAATTTTGGAAGATCGACTTTTCTTATGTACTTGTCTCGGTGTTTGTCATACTGGTCGGAATGAAATCCATGCTGTCCATCCTGGAATGGTTCTCCGATAAATTGGAGCTGGAGACCCTATGGATGCGAAAACGGCGGAAGGAGCGGGATCTGCTGCTCATCAAAAAGGATCTGGCCAAACTGTCCGACACCGTCAACGGCATTGTAGCCACTCTGGCGGAAATGCAGCGCAAGGACAACGAGACGGAACTTAAGAAACTCAAGGACAGTCTTGTGAGATACTACAATAAATACAAGGATGCAGTCCAATGGTCCAAGTTGGAAAAAGATGCCTTCTGGGATCTGTTTGACGATTATGAGTCACGCGGCGGAGACGGATACATTCACAGCATTGTGGAGCCGGCCATGCGCGGATTGAAAGAAATGGACTGATCCATACGGATCCACAACCATCAATGAAGAAAGAAAAGAGGAAAATCAGATGTTTGTATTCTTTAGAATGAAAAAGGCTCAGTGGAAAATCAGATTGACCATTTATGAAATCATTCTGGGCATCATGGAGGAGCAGAAAAAGAAAGATTTGATCTCCCGGCTGGCGGAAATGATCCATGCCGAAAATCAGGAGACCTAATCCGGAAAAGGAGGTAACACAGACACATGAGCAATTCCACCGACACCCTGATCAAAGATCTGGACAAAGCGGGCAAAAAAGGCCAATCCCTCCTGGCGGTTCTGTCGGACTGCGCGGGGACTCTCTCCCTTCTCACCAAACGCGCCGGCGCCTTCGTGAAGGCATTCACCGTCCCCGGAGATATCCTATCCGCCGTCCGCGATCTCGACACAGCCATGACTTCCCTGCAGAGGGCATCCCGCATGACAGCGCGCCAACTGGCTGCCTTTCATGAAACCGCAGATGACATCGCCCGCCGCACCGGCACCGCCACCACCGACATTCTGGAACAGGCCGCCGCGTGGAGCAGACTGGGCGCCGCGACACAACATGCCCTCTCCACACTCACCGAATACTCCGCCATGCTGGCCGCCGTCTCCCCCGGGATGACCCCGGAAGATGCCGTATCGGGGCTCTCCGCCGTCATGAAAGCCTTCCGCATGGATTTGGAAACTTCCGACCGGACCCTTGATGATCTCCTTTCCAAGATCAATGCCGTGGGCAGGACACGTCCCTTCGGCAATGCGGAAATCCTGGAGCTCCTGACCCGCTCGGCCGATGCCATGGCGGATGCGGGCAACAGCCCGGAGGACACCATAGCCCTCGGAGCGGTCCTCACCTCCCTCACGGGAGACGCCGCACGGGCCGCGGACATCCTGAACACACTCTCCCTGCGGACCCGCGGATACTCCGAGGACACGGGGGTCTGCACCGCCGACGTCCGGGAACTCTCCCGCACCGTGGCGGAACTGACCCGTACCGCTGACAGCCCCGGAGGCGTCAGCCTCTTCGCCGACGAGGCCGGCACACGGCTGAAATCCACCATGGAACTGCTGCAGGACATCTCTGAAATCTACGGAGAACTGGATGCCACGCGGCAAAACAGCCTGTCGGAGTTTCTCGGCAGAGAGGAAGACGCGCGGTTTTCCACTGCCCTCCTCGAACACTTCGACACCGTCACCGACTCCATGGAGACCATGGCCCGCTCAGCGGGCGGCATAGAAACGGAGATGGCCGCCGCGGCAGACACCGTGGAGCACCGCCTGAACCGTCTCCGGGAGGCGGGGAACGGGATCCTGCAAAACATCTTGGATCCCGAAGACGTGAAAACCTTCCTTGACGCCCTGCTCTCCCTCGGCAACGGCCTTGAACGGCTGACGGAGAAGACGGGACTGTTTGGAACCGTTGGAATAGGGAGCGGACTGTTGAGCATACGGGAATTCGTTAAAAACTTTGCTTGACCCCGCGGCAACGCGGGGTGACATGATCGGAATCACTTTGGCGGGGGATTTTGGTCGGGCGATCACAGACAAGAAAACGGCATAACGGCGCCGCGTACAAGTCTGTGGATACATGGGGTTTTTAATAAGACTCTGCAAACACTTTAAGCGGAGTATAAACTGTACATGGAGGAGTAAATGCTTGAAAATCTCTTACTTTCGGGTAAGACCGGAGCCATCCGGCTAACACATGTCGGACCACAGTCCCCTCATTGCGGACGCGGTTGCGAAAGCAGAAAAAACCGGTCATGTTGATATACGGTAACGCGGGTGAGAACCCACGGACGCCTAAGTATCGCGGACAATGGATAACGAGCAGGACGGCACTCTCCCTGACGGAGAGAGCAATCCCCACAGACATACCCATCCTCCCGGCAGACCGCAGCCATAATGCAGTCTACCGGTAATGCATAGTGCGCATTGCGATTTTATGATTTTCAGTGATGCGCTTGGCCGCAGTGTTTCGGCCAACGGGTAAAAATCAAAACATATATCATATGCAGCCCATATGTTAAATCAGGGCGGTCTCCTTACGGAAGACCGCCCCGGGCACTACCACTCATAGCCGCAGTTGTTGCATTTAAACTGATGCTTTACTTTTTGGGAAAGGATCCCAAACAATGCCACACTCCCGGCTTTGGATAAGCCTGATATTTTCTTAATATTAGTACTATTACAAGTGGGACATTTAGGTTGGTTTAAAGTTGGTTGTAACAATTTATCTTTATATTCAATTGGTGGTCTTGGTATGCTTTTTCTATTCGGAAGAATTGTATCCCAAATAGATAATGTATATATGTGCTTTGCATCTGATTTTATAGCATTTTTGTACAACTCTTCTAAGTTGCAATCTAATGTTACTATTGTTTTTTCCGTTATTTCTTCAATATTATTTGGAATTTTAAGACTATCATTAATTCCATCTAAAAATCCAACCATAGTTATAATATCTGTATCAAATTTAACAGCAAAATTTTCAACCGTATCTAAAATTGGATGTTCTGAAATATTTAATAACCTTTCATAAAATTGTGTTTCCTTTGTAAAGTATTGATTCCAAAAAGAATCTATTTCTGATTTAGATTTTGTATAATCGTATGCGATAGAACGCCATTTTTCTAAAAGCGACATATTATTATCTCCTTAATAATTATAGAAAATATTATAAATGTTTTTGTTAAATCATGCAACTAAAAGATCTCGCCAAAGTATCTGAAGCAACAAGCATTATAAATGAAACATTTAATAAATTTTCATATATACCAGACGGTAATTTAGCAAAGAATAAGGTTATTATTGATGCATTATCTAAATCAACACAAAAATATTCTAACGAAATACTTATTGCTACTATTAATCAAGGGGTATTTTCTGAAACACAAGCAAGACAGGTTCTTCAAACAACTACATTGAACACAGAACAAATCGAAACCGCTTTGTCTACAGCAGCATTATCCGCCTCTCAAGCTACCTCAACAAGTACGACTCTCGGACTCGGTACAGCATTTAAAGGCTTAGGTATATCTATCAAAAACACAACCAAAGCCATGTGGACGTGGATGACCACAAATCCTGTCGGATTGGCAACAGCCGTTGTTGCGGCTATCGGTGCGCTTACCTTTGGAATTTACAAGTTACATGACGCAATAGATGTAACCCTTGAAGAACACAAAGAGAAGTTAAAAGACGCAAAAGATGCCTGGAATGATGTAGGAAACGAGCTCAAAGAAGTAGAAACCGAACTCCAAAATACCAATGAGGCCATCAAAGAGTTAGAGGAATTACCCAATCTGACTTGGGTGGAACAGGAAGAATTAGACAGGCTTCGTGAAGTAACCAAAGAATTGGAACTGCAAAAACAGCTAAAACAGGACGATCAATTATCGGCTGCCGAGGATCTGTATAAGGAAAGCAGGGAAACTTTCAACAAACAGTTTGGAAATTCCATCGGCAACAGTTCGGTGGATGCGCTAAAACAACAATTATCTACCGGAAATATTTCAGGCATTCAACTTGATTTAGAAGATAATCTTGTAGATATTGAGGCTATGCTGCAATATCTTAATGAAACCAAAGAGCAATTGACTGACGGGACAGACATTCAAATATATGAATCAATGATTGCTAATCTGGTTCAAGCAAAAACCGATCTGATTAAATCTCAAGGCCGGGAAATGTTATCTTCTATCTCCGAATATAAGCAAAACATTCTGGATATCGCAAGTGTTCGTGACTTGACCGAAGATGAACAGGCCACCTACGATTATCTTTCTTCAGTACAGAAGATGATCTATGAGTTTTATAGCCCTGCTACTTGGAACAGTCTTGAATTTGATTCAATTTTTGATACCAAGGGCTTGGAGAAAACAAAAGAAGAATTAATCGCCATGGCTAAAGCCGGTGAACTGTCTCCTGAGGTATTACAGAGCTTTCCGAAGTTAAACGCGGCGATCAGGGACAGCGAACTGATCGTGAGCGAAGGTTCCGACATATTCCGGGAGTTCTATGACGAAATTACCGCCATTGCCGACCGGCAATTGCAGTTCCCGGCGCCGGAGGCATCTTTTCCTGACCTTTTCTCTCTCCAAAATGCGGATAACATCCTAACCTCCCTCGGTAAAATATCCGAATCCGTTGACAACGTCCAAAATGCATATCGGGTCCTGTCTTCTGCCATCGATGAATACGAACAGACCGGTGCCATCTCAACGGATACTTTACAATCCGTGATGGTCTTAGGCGACAACTGGTTGGATTATCTCTCGGAGGAAAACGGCGCCCTAAGCCTCAACTGCGACTCGTTGGAGGAACTCACCCGATTGCGTTTGGAAGAAATGCGTGTCAGGGCATTAAACAATGTGATCGACAATGTACAACAAATCCGCAATAATGCGGATGCCAATCTGTATCTGGCATCCACAAACTATGCGACTGCCGAATCCTTTGAAGAACTGGCGCGTACATCCATGCTCTCAGCCAAGGCATCATTGGATGCCCGCCTTGCATCCGGGGAACTGTCACAGCAACTCTATGATGCCGTGACGGCAAAAATGTACGGTGATATCAACAAAATCAACATACTCTTTGACAACGTCACCACAGGATTGGCAGACAATTTCACCGCTGCCTCATCCCATGCAGTCGAAAGCGCCCGCTCTTTCAGCGACCTTCTCGACAAAGAACTCACCGTCCTGGACAAGAAGATGGAGGCCGGCTATACGGACTTTAAAGACTACATCCGCGACCGTCTGGCTCTCATCGAAGACTATTACCGTCAGAGCAAAATCTCCGCGGACGAATACTATTCTTATCTGGAAAACCACTATGCGCAGGAATTGTCCTACCGGGACAAGGCGATCAATGCGGTCACCAAGAGGATTGACAGAGAGATCAACAGTCTCGAGAAAGAAAAGGCCGCGATCTCGGACAGTTGGCAGACCCGGATCGATGCTCTGGAGGAACAGAAAAATCTCCTGCAGGATGCCAACAGCGAACGCCGGAGGCAACTTGATCTTCAGAAAGCCCTCTATAATTTGGAACGGGCCAAGAACCAAAGAACCGCCCTGGTCTACTCCGAAGACGGAGGGATGCGCTATGTGACCGATGAGGCCGCCCTTCGAGACGCGGAGACCACAGTTGAAAACGCCGAATACGAGATTCGAATTTCAAAAATTGAAAAGGGCGTCACCGAACTGGAACAGGCCCGCGATGCCGAGACCGCCGCCATCGACGACATGATCGACAGCCTTCGGGAATACAGGGAGCAATGGAATGACATCACTTCCGCATACGAAGAAAATCAGGAGAACCTGATTGCCGCTCAGATCCTCGGGCAGGAATGGGAAAGCGACATCCTGAACTGCCGTCTCGACACCCTGAGCCAATTTAGGGACGAGTATATCTCCATCCAACAGGCCATGGCAGATGCCGCATGGGAATCCGCCAATGCGCAAATCTCAGCCGCCCGAGAGGCGGCCAAGGGTGCGGAAGGTAACATGGGGAACGCGTCCGTCGCAAAGAATCCTCCCACCTATGAAGTGGTGGACGAAAGTACGGCGCGAACGGTCCGAACCTTTGATTCACTCTCAACCGCCCAAGAATATGCCGCCAAACTGAGCAGGAACATTCCCGATACAGAGCCTTCCTATTACGTCCTTAACAGCTCCAGATATCACACCGGTCTGCGGCAGGGACCCGTGAGCAGCCATAGTTTCGACGAAGACTTTCGACTCGTCCGACAAGTCGGACTGGGCAACCGGGAAGTGCCCGCTATCCTCAAGGAGGGCGAGGCGGTGGCAACCCCCGAACAGATCAGTCGCCTTGCGGCGGGACTCAGACAGACACAGCCGATTGATCCTGCAGCCGAATCCATCACCCTCTCGGAACCGATCATCACATCCGACGGACACATGCTGCGTCCTCTTCAACCCGGCGACCGTATATGGGAATTGCAGAAAGCCTTTGAGCCGTTAGTATCCCGGATTCTGAATGACGGGGAAATCCTCGTCAGCAATGCAATATTGGACGGACAGCGGCAGATGGAGCAGATGACTTCCCGGATGCACGCGGATTCCGTCAACACCCGCAGCATACAGCCCAATGTCCAAATAGGGGATATTCACATCAGTTGCCCCGGCATCACCGACCGAGAGGTTGCGGAGCAGGTGGGCGTCGCGCTGAATGAGAAGTTCAGGGGATTTCATTTGTACGCGGAACAACAGAGTATGATCCGAAGATAAAAATATGTCGAAAACAGTAGCATTTTCTCCGATGTTGATATATAATGATTGCATTACAGAACATAGGAGACGCTAAAATGTCAAAACTTATTCAAAAGTTCTACATAAAGAAAAGTTCCATATACTTATCCGTTGCCTTGGTGGTAATCTGTGCGATCGCGTATATATTATGCACCTTCTTTTTAAATATAGAAGGCATGGTACAAGCCCAATCCATGGATACCACCAAGATCGCAATGCTACAGACCGGAAAGGACATATTGCTTATCTTTATATCTCTGTTTGGAGCAAATTTACTCTTAGGGCTTTTGATAGAAGTGAACTCCAAGAATGCGTTGGTATCGGATATCATTATGAATGATGTAGTCTCCGCGCCGGAATTTTATGAGAATTTACCGGCCGACATACAAACTGCCATGTGTAACGCCTTGGAACGGCGGTTATTCTTTCCCTATGACAGTGTACACAATATGTTTCAAAACATAAGGTCCCGACTGATAGATACCATCCGCGACTATTATTTCTGCAACTGCACCTTTGTCGTTTCATGCAATGTTAAAGAAACTTATATAGAGAAAGTGATTACCCGAAAAGTCTCATTAAAATCTTATGAGAACACATTCACGATCACGAACTATAGTTTGGGGCAATTTAAATCCAAGACCATTTCCGGTTTACAGCCATATGAAATAGAATCGGTGGAAATTAATGGTGTCTCAATCTCATCCGATGACTATGGCCTGGGGGAGGATCCTAAAATGCGTCACTTGGATGAGCAGAATCAATATGATTCCTCTATGGAATATGTTTACAAAAAACCTATCGAAATCAACAACCAAAAAGAAACGACCGTAAGTGTGAAATATGTCACCAGAACATCCAAAGACGACAGGATTTCCACCTTTCGGGTCGGCAAACCCTGCCAAAATTTTTCATTGATCTATTCCGTAATACAACAAGATAAATATCGGCTTGCAGTGGATGCCTTCGGTTTCTTGGATAACGCGGATGATTCTGCCAATAATAGCTCAGATTCAAATGTGAATATCTGCTTTTCCGACTGGATTTTTAGGTATGATGGCGTAACCGTTGTGCTATTGGATAAATAGTTGTTGATTTTAGCAACGTAAAATGGTATTATATAATCAATGATAAGGAGGATATGGGAATGAGAGGAAAAATGATTTTTGCGGACGTACACATTGCTTAATTTCGTAATATCCGGGTAACTACCAACAATAACACCCTATTTAAAGGAGCAGGAGAATCCATATTCTTCTGCTCTTTTAATATGTCCTCAAATACCTATTCCAAGGGGGTGATATCGCAATGGATTTTAAAGCGGAAATCCTCAAATCAATTCAAACCATGATCGACAGAAAGGCAGCTGAGTACAAGGCGGACCGGACCTACCGGTCCGTCATCCTGCGGGCCGGTGCCAAAGGATTCACGGTCTTGGATGAGACCGGCAGCGAGAGGATTGTCGGATGCAGCATCCCCGATGTTCATTTGAGCGCCGGACAGAAGGTGTGGGTCAAAGAGCCCTGCGGAGACCTGAACGGCATCCACATCTGCGGAATACTATAAAAATTACATACAGCAATATACAGACAGGAAGGTGATGAACAAGATATGGCACGTCCTATCATATCCAAAATCAACCCTTTTGACGCCAACAACAGCTTTGAGATATCCATCTCATGGACAGGCAGCCGGGCGCAGACCAATCGCATTATCATATCGGATAACGACACCAATCAGGTGGTTTGGGACGACACGGTATCTTCTTATACGCTGAGACATACCGTACCGGCTTACACTCTGACCAATAATCGCCAATATATCATTCAGGCACAGATCTATGATGCGGAGAACATCCCGTCCGCCCTGTCCGACAAAGTGCTTTTTAGGACCTTTGCGACACCGGAGTTCCGTTTTGACAATCCGGGTGACGATCCCGTGATCTCCAATCCCTCATTCACCGCGACCGTACACTACTATTCCGAGGACTGGGAAAAGATCAGCAAATATGTCTTCTATCTGTATGATATGTCCAAGAAACAATTGGCCGCCAGTGACGAACTGACAGACGACCGGGACATCAGTTATACCTACAGGGGATTGGACAATAATACTTTCTACTATATCCGCTGTGTCGGAATGACGGTAAACGGAATGGAATTGGACACCGGATATGTGGAAATTCAGGTGAAATATGAAAATCCCAACACTTACGCGCGCATTTATGCCACTCCCCTTCCGTCTCAGGGCTGCATACAGGTGTCCGGCAATCTGATCGTCATTCAGTACAACGGTACGGATTCCTTCGAGTATACGGACGGTATGATCGACCTCAGAAACAGGACACTATACTATGACAAAGGCTTTGTGATCCCGGACGATTTCACGGTCCTCATACGGGGGACAAATCTGTGGCAGACTGCCGAGCTGTTTAAAATGAAAAACGGCGGTCAGGGTCCGGTCTTGAGCTCGCGCATTTATACCAACGGAAAACTGAGATTTCGCCTGTTGGTGCCTGTCGGGGCATCCCGGTATCTTCTGTACTCGGATGAAATGCTCTTTGACAATTCAGACATGGTGTCCATTATCCTCAGACATCGGGGCAATGTCTGGCAACTAAATGCTTTCGTGGGAGGTGATTAAAAAGTATGTTTATCTGTGGAAGTAATTGGATCGGCGGGGAGTTGGCCTGCGCGCTTACCCCCACCGACATCGCTGACATCCGGTATGTGGAACTGCAGGAGGGAATCTACGATGATCTCTATATCACCACAGCCGTGGATTTTGCATATGAAGGTTTTCGTCCGGAGGAATGGGATTTTGACACAGTGCTGTGGGCACGATTCGAAAACAACACCAATGCCGGGAACATAGACTGGAGTCCGGAGACCACATCCCATATCATCCTGAAGAGTCGGACAGAGGGAAATTTCCGTTGGAAGACCCTGGCCGTCAAAGAGATACATGCGGTGGAAGATTTTGTTCTGAACTATCCGGACTATTTCGTGGCATCCGGACAGCCGGTGGAATATGCCATCGTGCCCGTGCTGTACGGCAGTGAAGGACCCTATGCCGCCACTAAAGTCACCTCTCAATTTCACAAGATGTTTCTGATCGAGGGGAATCTTGTCTGGGGCACGGAGATGACGGATGGGTTGTGCAACACCACCCGCAATATCCCCTCTTCTGCCGTTACCCTGCTGAATGGCAGATATCCTGTTTGGGTTCGTAATACCATCGCCAACTATGAAACCGGCAACTGCAGCGGATCTTTTGTCCCTCTTGCGGACGATGCGTACTGTGAGCCGGCCTATAGTAAAAAGCACGATTACAAACGGGTTAAATATCAGCGGGAGTTTATGGATTTTCTCTGCGACGGCATACCCAAGATTCTCAAATTGCCGGACGGCAGATTATGGATCATCCAAGTGACCGACAACCCTGCCGACACGGCCGATCGGTCCTACAACGACAGGCAAATATCCTGGTCCTGGATGGAAGTCGGAGATGTAAACTCTGAGGAAGACCTGTACTATCTGGGACTGTCGGAAATTACAACAGAATGGTGGAATAAATAATGGCAGACAGGATTACACAGGAAGATTTATTGATTGTCTTACGGCAATCGGCCGCACCCGCGTTAAAGCTGCGGATTGAAGTGTTGGACTCCGATCAACGGATCATTGGGACATTGGAATGCGGCCTCACCGCCGGCAGTATGTCCATATCCGGCGAGTCAGACATACGGCGCACTGCCAATTTTGTGGTACAGCCGACTTTGAAGGACAAACTCAAACTCACTGAAAACAGCCTGTTATGGCTCAACAAGGATATACGCATATCCATCGGTCTGTATCATGCCCAAACCCGTGAGTACAAATTTTATCCTTTGGGTTGCTACGTCTATACGGACGCGTCCGGGGTATATGATGCCACGACCAATAACCTTACGATCAACTGTGCTGATTTTATCAGGAAATTGGACGGTTCCAAGAACGGACAGGCCGGCGCTCTCCTCATCCGCTATCCGGCCTATCGGGAAAATGAGGAGACCGGGGAGGTGGAGGAATACTACACCATCCGCAATGCGGTCATCGAGACACTTGAGTCATTGGCAGGGATCACCAACCACAGAATTGATGACATGGGGGAAACACAAGCCATGCCTGAGTATAACGACAACTGGCAACAGTATCGAAAAGAGCATGACAACTGGAACGCCATTCCCTTCGACCAAGAATTCTCCGCAGGCTGCAGTATACTCTCCATTCTGACCGCTTTCCGCGATCTATACCCCAACTATGAGATGTTTTTTGATATGGAGAACAATACTTTCATCTGTCAGTTAAAACCTCTGTGTTATGAGGATGATATTTTGTTGGACAATGATTTCCTGCAAAGAGTATTGATCTCAGAAAACACCTCTGTGGATATGACCACCGTGAGAAATATCTGTGAAGTCTGGGGAAAGGTGATCGAAACGGATTTCTACAGCGAGGACTGCACTTATGCCGATCGGCTCTATACTGCCTATATCGCGGGATACGAAGACGATTACCGCAACGGAGATGTGATTGCTCTGAAGATTCCCGCCGCCAACGAAGCAAACGCACAAATAAATATCAACGGGCTGGGTGCCGTTGGTATTTACCATGAGACAACCCAAGAGGCCGTGAAGGCGGATGAATTGCGGCCAAACCGGGTGTATGCCTTCAAGATCCGCAAAAAGCCCGCAGACGGACAGACCTTGACCAAAGTCTGTCTGTTAGGTCAGTGGCAGGTACATGCCATGAACGTGCTCACGAACGGCCAAAAGGGCAACCGATTCGTGAATGCTCCCGATGGCACGTCCTGCGAGCTGTATTCCAAAGAATACTTTCAAAAATTTCATCACTGTGATCGGGTGGATCTGACCATCGTTTCCGACTCTCCTTTTACAGTGGAAAAGCTCGGCGAGATACCCGAAGTAAAGACGGGCCGGGAATATGACAACATTACCTCTGACAATCTGGCGGCTGACAGGGCCAAATGGGAAAATTGGAAAAACTGCCGACTGACAGATCATATTACCATTACAACCGCTCTGCTGCCGTTTTTGGATGTAAATAAAAAGCTATCCTATCGGCGCAGTGATTCCGACAGAGAGCAGCAATACATTATCTCTTCCATTTCCCATGATTTTGCGGGCTTTACGACCACCATCACGATGTATCGCTTTTACCCTTCGTATGAAATGTTGATGAAAAAAGCCGGGAGGCATACGACATTATGCGGATATTACCACGGTGCGTTGGGGCAACACAGCCACGATGAACTGGTCTCCATTGGCGGAGAGTAAGAAACAGAAATCTGAAAAGAGAGGATAAGCAATGGCCACATACAGTCAATATAAAAATTTGGAACTCCCTGCTGTTTCGGATCGCTATGATATTCAGGTTTTCAACAAAAATAATCTGATCATAGATTCTGAACTGCACAAATTGGATCTCAAGGTTGATAAGGTGTCCGAAAAAGAACTGTCCATAAATGACCTGACCCCTTCTTTTACGCAAGCGGCGACAAGAGAAAATATTAAATCCGGTGAAAAGATCTCAATTCTGTTTGGAAAGATAATGAAGTTTCTGACCGATTTAAAAACTGTGGCATTTACCGGTTCTTATACCGATCTGTCCAACAGACCGACAATCCCTACCAGGATCAGCCAACTTTCTAATGACAGCGGATTTAAGACAACGGATACAACTTATGATATTTTTGTAAAATCAGGCTCCGGCGCAAAGGCCGGTCTGGTTCCCTCGCCGGGTACTACGGCAGGCACGTCTAAGTATCTCAGAGAAGATGGGACATGGCAGGTTCCGCCATACAATAATACGCAAACCCTTACGGGGGGAAAACTGACGGGCGATCTGTCTATGGACAACCATGACATAACCGAGCTGCGCAAGATCAAAAGCGGAAACTATGAAATAGACATGGAGGGGTCTGCGCTGCTTGATATTGGCACTCGGACCGCAAGTGGCGATTGGAGCAGTGCGGTGAGAATTGGAGATAATGATATCAAAATTTTCACCGACGACCACAACCGCGTTAATGTGAGCAGTAATAACGTGGAAATATCAGCCAACCAAAATATATCAATTCGAAGCGGGCAACAGAAATCCAATGGGGGATCTTGGATAGATTTAACAGCAGATCTGAGTCTTTCGTCCCCGCAGGATATTGATCTCCATGCCGCAAAATCCATAGAAATTGCAGGTGGTCTTGAAGATAAGACCTATTTTTACAAATCCGCTGAATTCCGATTCGCTCCGGGAGCGACAACTCCAACCAATGCCCCCGCATCCGACAAATATGTCAAAACAGGGAATATTCAAGGGATTAAATTGGACAATGGCGAAAAACCGAATATCAGTAATTTCAATCGGATTGGCGCCGTGATTTTCGCCGGCAATCTGCAGGGAAATGCGGACACTGCAACCAACGCGACCTATGATTCCGGAGGATACCACATCCACGACATCCTGGTATCACTTCAAAATCAGATCAATGATATCAACAACAGACTCGGGACACAGACAACTTACAGCGCAAACGGCACCACCCTTTATATCACACCGAAATAGGAGGCGGATTACATGGCAATACTTTACAATGGCACTCAATTGGATACCATATCTTATGCGGGTTTACCCATTACACAGATCAACTACCAGAACGGTATGTACAAGTTAGTGGATTCGGTTCCCGGAAGTTCGGCAGTGGTCAGGTGGCTTTTGAGCAAGGCAACTGTCGCGAACGGTGTGGCCAAATACCCCTACAACAATAATGTGGATTGGGATAGCGGCCTGTTTGACATCGGATCCGTGATCCTTGCCGGCATTGATGCTTCCGCTCCGGCGCATGTGAGCGGCAGCTTTCATATCTACACGGACCCCAACAGATACTTTGCGTTTTTGTTGGAGAGCGAATATGACTCTTACGTTGATATTGGGGGTATTATCTGTCATTTACCCGGAGGCGAGCATTACGGAGGCACATACGGCCCGTTTGGGATAGACGGCTATATCACCAGGCGCACCATCACATTCAGTGGCAAAGGGTGGTCGGACATTCACAATTACAACTCCGATATAGCCAATTACGTAAACTTTGATTTCAGCGGCCTGACATTCAGCTAAGGAGGGAATGATTATGGCGAGATTCGAAAATGAATTCAGCAGCTTTCCGTCCCGGAAGATCATAAGACATGAGTTCAAAAATGTGGACGACGGCATTGCCGAAATCGTTCGACAGATCAATGACCTGCGGGCACAGGGCCTGTATGACCGGGCCGCCCGCATCATTGAGGCCAATCGGGACATTTTATCCCATTACATCGTTGATGCCGTTACATTTCGGACATGGGAAGAAGAGATTTATAACACGCAAAAATATGCCCGCCAAAAACAGCAGACCATCTGGTTTGACGAGTATGCCCAAGACTTCGACGGCATTGAAGGCGATGTATGGTTAGGGGGTGTGTGACCATGTTATGTGATCCTGCATCCCGGTATCCCGACCATGTGGATGCCATGACATTTTTCCAAGACACAAACCTCAAAAATATAGAGGTCATGCGGCACTATGACAGTCTTGTGGCACAGGGCCGATACGATGCGGCTTGCGATCATGCAGACCAACAGGAAGGTATTTACGGATTTTTTGCGAATTTTCTGAACCTGATAGAGAATCGTATCGACAGTCTTCAAGACTATCTGCTGAGCAAGCCGGTGAAACAACAGCCCTTTTGCTATTATGAGGAAAAAACTTATGGAGTATCCATATTTTCCGATACGGACTCGGAAGAACCTCTCAAATCAATTCTGTTGTTCTCGG
Source organism: Acetatifactor muris (assembly GCA_023663635.1). Taxonomy (GTDB): domain Bacteria; phylum Bacillota; class Clostridia; order Lachnospirales; family Lachnospiraceae; genus Acetatifactor; species Acetatifactor muris_A. The sequence goes on along the minus strand of JAMPHD010000001.1, from coordinate 408,604 downwards.
CGGATGATACCGCAGATCCCTTTGAAATGCTTTGCATATTCATAGGAGATACAGAGATGACCAAAGATGAATTGGAACCACCCCATGTCACGCAAAATACCATCTGGATTTAAACCGGAAAACCAATTGCAAATTAAACAGTTCACAGGAGGAAGATTGATATGGCAATTCATGAGACAATCGTAACAGGAAGAAAGTTCAGAAAACTGATAGACGAGACCACCATGTTGTGGCAACGGATCTCGTTTTGGACAAAAGCATCCGATGTGGAATTTGACGATGGGAGCACTCTGCAGGATCGGATCACCTCACTGGACACACAGGTCGCACAGCTGGACACGCAGGTCGCACAACTAGGCACGCAGGTCGCGCTGCTGAACGCGCAGATCGCTAAACTCGGCACACAGGTAACATACAGTGTAAACGGCACCACACTTACCATTACACCGGAATCATAAGAATACCCTCCTGTCTCCGCTCTACCGAATCCATCCCCAACTGATGGACAAAAACTCCCCCAACACGAACATCCCCCGCAGCCAGATGAAGACACCGAGCCCTGCCAGCGCCGGCGCACAGAACCGGTTGTTCCGGCTCTTTAATATGGATGCCGCCTGAGAAAACGCCACACAGAGAAGAAAACACAGGGTGCCAAAGGCGGCTCTCTCGGGATAATGGGGGGACAGCGCCATGGCGCCCCATGACAATGCCGCCCCTGTCAGCAAAAGGGTCTCCTGCTTGCGCAGACGGTTGCCCAACACACACACATTGACCCAGACCAATCCGACCGTCACCAATATGGCCGGGAAGAGATATTCCCACGCTCCCCTGCACACGCCATACATCCTGAGAAAAATCTGCCACAGAGTCCCATATTCATGTGAAACTACCTCAGCGCTGCGGACGGCGTTTCCGGGAGCGAGCAACATCAATGCGCTGCCCGCCAGACAGGCAGCGCTGCCCAAGGGCATCCAGAGCGCAATCTTCTGTCCTGCCCTCTTTAAGAGGATCATCACGAGTATCGTGAGCACCCACACCGCGGGCCCCATATTTTCATTGGTCCAACCGCTCAGAAGTCCCAGAACGGGAGCGAGCACTATCAGGAGCGGGAAACCGCGTCTCTGCCCGCCCAAGGGCCTTGCCGTTTCGCCCCGCCCCCGCTCCGGACTTCTCTCCAACTCCCTCAGATACATCCACAAAAAAGCCAGAATGAGCACCGTGGTATAGAGATAATTACAGGCTCCCGTCTGCCAATACATACTCATCTTCCAATCGGCATTGAGACCGTGCAGAAATCCGATGGTCAGCGTCACAAAAGCAAGCCGCCTGTTCCCCATCATGGCGTTCATCATCCATGCCAACAGCACGATCATGGCCACATTGAGCACATTGGCCACCGGCTCGCTCACATACAGCAGGATCAACTGAGCCATGGTATGCGCCACGGTGCGCCCGCCCCAGTTGTGATAATGCCAGATCTGTGCATGTAAAATGTCTCTCAGAGAGGTGAGGGGCCTGTCAGAGGAGAGAATGGTGCCATACCACTCATCATCCATCATGACAGGCACTGCCCGCTGTGCCATCCACATACAGACAATGCTCACCACCAGGAGCAATCCCCAAAAGATCTCGGCTTTTCCAATTTTTCTGCCATCGGCCTGATTCTGTCCCATATCCGTCCTCATTTCCCGGCTATTGTTCCCCCGGCGGCGCTTGTCCGTCTGCCGGCCCATTCACGGGTATATCCCGTTTATACAACGGAAAAACACAGGTGAGCGCAAGACCCACCTGTGTCATTTCTGTCAGTGATATTAGCGCTGTACGCGTCCGGAAGCATCGCCGCCGGCCAAGGTCTCAACCTCTTTTCTGGAAACCAGATTGAAGTCGCCGGGAATGGTATGTTTCAGAGCGGAAGCTGCCACGCCGTACTCAAGTGCAGACTTGAAATCCTTGCCGTCCACCAGACCGCAGATCACGCCGCCCGCAAAGGAATCGCCGCCGCCCACACGGTCAACGATGGGGTGGATGCTGTACTCCTTGGAGTGATAGAACTCCTTGGTGTCTCTGGAGTAGATACATGCGGACCAACCGTTGTCGGAAGCGGAATGGCTCACGCGCAGGGAGGAGATGCAGTACTCAAAGTTGTAATCTGCCACCATCTGCTCGAAGATGGACTTGTAACCTGCCAACTCCAGATCGCCGCTGGTCACATCGGTGTTGCCGGGCTTGTAGCCCAGAACCAACTCTGCGTCTTCCTCGTTGCCGATGCAGACATCCACATACTTCATCAGATTCTTCATAACCTTCTGAGCCTTCTCGGAAGACCACAATTTCTTGCGGAAGTTCAAGTCAACGGAAACCTTCACGCCATGTTTCTTGGCAGCGATCAAAGCCTTCTCCGTCAACTCGGCAGCGCTGTCGGACACGGCGGGAGTGATGCCGGTGAAATGGAACCAGTCAGCGCCCTCAAAGATCTTGTCAAAATCGAAATCTGCCTCGGTCGCGGTGGAGATGGAGGAATGAGCTCTGTCATACACAACCTTGGAGGGTCTCATGGAAGATCCGCTCTCCAGATAGTAGATGCCGAGTCTCTCGCCGCATCTTGCGATATTCTTGGTCTCCACGCCGTATTTTCTCAGTGCCGCAACCGCGCACTCACCGATCTCATTGTCGGGAACGGCAGTCACAAACTCCGCGTCATGGCCATAGTTGGCCAGAGATACTGCCACATTGGCCTCGCCGCCTCCGTAACAAACATCAAACTCGTCCGCCTGAATGAATTTCTCGTTGTTGGGGGTGGACAGTCTCAGCATGATCTCACCCATGGTAATTACTTTTGCCATTGTCGTCTTATTCCTTTCTTACTTTTTATTAACATAAGGGCAGTTCGCAGAGCGCGCCGCCCGCTGTTTTGTGATTACTTCTGCACGAGATGTACCGCAAAACCGCCGATCTCCTCCTTGAGGTAGATGGCTTTCAATCCGCCCTTGGCATCCTTCTTGGCGGTGGACTCGTCAAACTCCACGCCCAGAACGGTGCTCAGATAGTTCACTGCCCTGTCGATGTAATTGGTGCGGATCGCAATATGACCGTTCTTGCCGAGATACGGGCTCTTCATCACCTCCAGAGCCGTGCCGGCGAATACGGAACTGTTGCCCACTTTGGCGGGCATACCGAAGATAAATGCAAAACGGTTGGCTGCCTTCTCTGCCTCCTCGGCATTCTCGGCATTCACACCGATGTGAGCCAACTCAAAGCCCAACATGGTCTGCACTGCCTCGCGGGTCAGCTGCTCGATCTTATCCCACTCGCCCGCATTGATCAGATCGCCGGGAACCATCCAGGAACCGCCGCACGCGATGATCTTGGGGAAGTCCAGATAAGAGGTCAGATTCTTGGCATTTACACCGCCGGTAGGCATGAACTTCATGTTCACATAGGGAGCTGCCATAGCCTTGATCTTGGCAAGACCGCCGGACTGCTCCGCAGGGAAGAACTTCACCACGTCGAGACCCAACTCGATGGCCTGCTCGATATCGGAGGGGCTGGAAGTGCCGGGAGTGATGGGCACCCCTTTCTCCAGACAATACTTGACGGTCTTGGGATTCAGGCCGGGACTCACGATAAATTTGGATCCCGCTGCCACTGCCGCATCCACCTGTGCCGCATTCAGCACGGTACCTGCGCCCACGCACATGTTGGGGAAATTGTCCGTCATGATCTTGATGGCCTCTGCGGCCGCATCGGTGCGGAAAGTAACCTCAGCGCAGGGAAGTCCGCCTGCGCACAGAGCCTTCGCCAAGGGAAGAGCATCCTCCGCCCTGTCGATCTTCACGACCGGAACAATGCCGATTTTGCTGATTTGCTCTAATACTGCGTTCATATTCATCCTCTTTCTGCCGCCTCAGGCGGCCGGTTTTAATGATCCGGGCCTTGGAACCGGAAGAATTGCGCCAGAACTCATCTTACGCCCAAACTTCCGCTATGCCAAAACCTCTTTCACTGCCTCCGCGATCTTGTCACATTTGCAGTTTGCGGAGAAATACTCCTGAAACTTTGCGCCGGAGAGCGCGCCCTTCACCAGATCCCGATCCAGATTCCGAAGGATGGTCACCATATCGGTGTGCGTCACCTCTTTCACCTTGTCCAAGATCTTCTTGTTGCGCTGCTCGGGTTCTACTCTCTCAGGGGGATAGCCGCCACCGCCGGGAGCGCAGAACAGTTTCTCAAAAATGTACTGCAGATTCAGCTCTCCGCCCCAACCGAAATTCTCGGCGAAGGGAAGAGCCACGCAGTTGCCGTCATTTACCTGTGAGAACAGATATGCGTCCAGAGGGGACTCAATGTGTCCGCAGAGCACCTTGGGGAAGGAGTTGCAGGCGAGCATCGCGCCCTCTCCCGTACCGCAGCCCGTGATGACATAGTCTGCCGCTCCGGAATTGAGGAGCACTGCCGCCAGGATTCCATTCTGCACATAGGTGAGGGAATTGGGATCCTCCGCGCCGCACATGCCGTAGTTGAACACCTCATGCCCCATGGGCTCCACCACCTTTTTCAGGGTGGCACAGATCATATCGTTCTTTCCTGCCTGACTGTTTTCGTTGATCAATGCAATCTTCATGTCCGTAAACCTCTCCACTTAGTCTCGCGCGATCAGGAGGGCTGCTTGCCGATGTAGGCAAGGATACCGCCGTCCACGTAGAGGATATGGCCGTTCACCGCATCGGAAGCGGGAGATGCCAGGAACACTGCGGGGCCGGTGAGCTCCTGAGGATCCAACCATCTGCCGGCGGGAGTTCTCGCGCAGATGAACTCGTCGAAAGGATGTCTGCTGCCGTCTGCCTGTTTCTCGCGCAGAGGAGCGGTCTGAGGCGTCGCGATATAGCCGGGTCCGATGCCGTTGCACTGGATGTTATATTGAGCATACTCTGCACAGATATTCTTGGTCAGCATCTTCAGTCCGCCCTTACCTGCCGCATATGCGGAGACCGTCTCACGGCCGAGCTCGGACATCATGGAGCAGATGTTGATGATCTTGCCGCCGCCCTTCTTGATCATGGAAGGAATGACTGCCTTGGCCACGATGAAAGGAGCGTTCAGATCCACATCCACAACCTGTCTGAACTCTTCAGCGCTCATCTCGGTCATGGGAATTCTCTTGATGATACCCGCGTTGTTCACAAGGATATCGATCACGCCGACCTCTTTCTCGATCTGTGCCACCATGGCGTTTACGGCATCCTCATCAGTCACGTCACACACATAACCATGCGCCTTGATGCCTTTTTCCGCGTATGCCGCAATCCCCTGCTCCAACTTGTCCTTCGTGCGATCGTTAAAACAGATGGTCGCGCCTGCTTCTGCGTATGCGGAAGCGATCGCAAAACCGATGCCGTAGGTTGCGCCCGTCACCAGCGCCACTTTGCCTTCCAGGCTGAAATTTGTGTAGTTGCTCATTTTGTCTCTCCTTTTCTTTTAAAGATTTTTACATCAGATCTTTCGTGTCCACGCCGTCCATGTCATCGAAGTCCTGATTCTCACCCACCATGCCCCAGATAAAGGTATAGGCTCTGGAGCCGCATCCGGAATGGATGGACCAACTGGGGGAGATCACGGCCTCCTCGTTTCTCATGACAATGTGGCGCGTCTCCTGAGGTTCGCCCATGTAATGCATCACAAAGGCGTCCTCGGGCATCTCAAAGTACAGATACACTTCCATACGTCTGTCGTGGGTGTGGCAGGGCATGGTGTTCCACACGCTGCCAGGCTCCAGTTTGGTCATTCCCATCTCCAACTGGCAGCTCTCCACCTGTCCGGGAAGAATGTACTTGCAGATGACTCTGTGGTTGGCGTCCTCTAAGGAGCCGAGTTCCACTTTATTCTCATCCTTCACGATCACCACGCCCTCCCCGGGAGTTCCCTCCGGCTTGATCAGCACGGTAGGGCAGGTTCTGTGTGCAGGAGCAGAATTCAGATAAAATTTAGCGGGATCGGACGCGTCATCGCTGGCAAACACAATGTCTTTCGATCCCATGCCGATATACATGCCTTCCTTGAAACCGACCTTGTATACCCTGCCGTCAACGGTGATGGTGCCCGCGCCGCCGATGTTGATGACTCCCAACTCTCTTCTCTGGCAGAAATACTCGGCTCTCAGCTCGTCTCCCGCAGTCAGCGTGATGGGGGCCGTCGGCACCGCCGCACCCGTGATGATTCTGTCGATGTGGCTGTATACCAACTTGATCTCGCCGGGTACGAAAAGGTTCTGAATCAGAAACTCTTCTCTCAGACGTTCTGTGGTATAATGTTTCACATCTCTTGGTGATACTGCTGTTCTAAGTTCCACCTTACGCCTCTCTTTCCTTGGCGTGCCCCGGACTGCCCATGGCAGCACCCAAACCGCCAATTTTGATTTTCATGAAAGTATATTTAGTATAACACAAAACCATGTGCAATTCCACCACAAAACTTCATTTTTCAGAAAAATTTTCCAGTGAATATTTTATTCCCGCGAATAATGAGTCAAGTCAACATAGTTGACTTTGTGCCGGTGCCCGCGCGAGCATAAGCCGCGAAGGTCAGCGCATCAGAAAACGCTCAAACACCTGCCGGACGCACCACCGCAGTTCCACCCGGTCCACCCCGTCTTTGGTCACGATGGTCTCGGTGAGATACACCTTTCCGTCCACGCTGTATGTAATGCTGCCCACGGGTGTGCCCGCGGCCACCGGCGCCTGCAGCTTTTGCTCCATCTCGCACTCCACGCTGATCTTCTCATCGCTCTTCATGAGAAGGCGCACCGGATCACGGGCGCTCTGCGACCCGTCATGCCGTTCGCGGATCATCAGCTCCACCCGGGCCGTGTCGCCCAGCACCGCCGTCCGGCCGTCCTCCACCGGCAGAGGCTGCAGCCCTCCCTCGTCATAGGCCGTCCCCTCATCCGGGATCTCCCGGAAGTCAAAATTGGCCAGGCCGTACTCCATGAGCGTCCTTGTATCACTCCATTTATAGGTCTTGTTGTTGGGCCACCCGCAGGCCAAAAGCGCCACCACATAGGTCCTGCCGCCCCGCTCTAAGGCCCCCACATAGCAGTACCCCGCCTTGTTGGTGAACCCCGTCTTGCCGCTGAAAGCGCCGTCCATCATATTCAGAAAAGCGTTGTGGTTGGTGCAGGTGACGGTCCTCCCGTTTGCCCCGTTCACCCCGCTTACATAGAAGGAATAGCTCTCCGTGCGGGTGATCTCCCGGAAGAGATCCCGCCCGGGGGATTCCTTCACGCAGTAGGCCATGATCCTGGCGAGATCCGCCGCCGTGGTGCAATGTTCCTTCTGTATGGCCTCCCCGTTCGGCCCCTCGAAAGTCTCCGTGGCGTCAAGTCCGTTGGGCGTAATGAACCATGTGTCGGTACAGCCCAGCTCTTTTGCCTTGGCATTCATGAGATTGGCAAAGGCCTTCACGGCCTGTTTGCTCTCCTCCGCCGTGTAATCCGCCGTGGACTTCTCCGCCAACTCCGGGGGCAGATATCTTTTCCCGATGTATTCCGCCAACACCACCGCGGAATCATTGTGGGACTCCAACATCAGCGAGAAGAGCAGGTTCCGCACCTGATACTCCTCCCCCCGGGCGGCATATAGTTTTACCTTGGGCATGGAGGCCGCGTAGGCGGACACCTGCGCCATGTCGTCCAACTCTCCCTGCTCCAACACCAAAATACAGGTCATGATCTTGGTGGTGCTGGCCATTGCCATGGGCGTATAGCCTTCCCGCTCATACAGCACCCTCCCGGAATCCGCGTCCATGAGCACCGCCGCCGTGGCATAGAGACTCAGATCCGGCTCCTCCGCCCTCGCCGTGACAGTCGTCTCCCGCATCGCCAAAATCCAAAAACAGACGCAAAAAAAGCCCCCCATCAGCCTGACCGCTGCGCTCCTACGGTACTTTGACATAAGTCTTCCCCCGCCATGCGGTTTGCTAATATATATGAGGGCTCTCTCCACAATTATGATTCGGATATAGTATGATTCAGATATCCAGTTTGAGCTGCACCTCGGCCTCCGCCTGTGCCTTGAACTCCTCGATCTGCACGGGATTGAGTTCCGGCAGTTCCTCCAGACTCTTCACGCCAAAACACCGAAGGAACTGTTCCGTGGTGCCGAACAAAAGAGGGCGACCCGGCGCGTCCAGTCTGCCCAACTCCGTGATCAGATCGTACTCCAACAGCTTGTTGATGGCATGATCGCAGCTCACGCCGCGCACCTTCTCAATCTCCACTCTGGTCACCGGCTGCTTGTAGGCGATGATGGACAGCGTCTCCAACACCGTGTCCGTCAGACTCATCCTGCGGGGAGCCTTGGCGATTTTGATCAGGTGCTCATACATGCTCGCCTTGGTGCACAACTGCACCGCGCTGTCCAACCGGGTCAGGGCGATTCCCCGATCCTCCTGCTCATAGCGCTCCTCCATCTCCTTTAAGATGGCTTTGGTGGTCTTGACATCTTCCTCTATCACTTCCGCCAGTCTGCTCACCTCCACGGACTCCCCCATGGTGAACAGCACGGCCTCTATCACGGCCTGCGCCTGTATATGTTCCATACTTATACCCCCGGCGTGCTTCAGCACGCATACCAATCAATATTTGAAAGTTTACTTTCAAACTTTTATCCTCTCCACTCTCACGCCACATTGGAAGTGATCACGATATCGTCAAAAATGTCCTCCTGCCTGATGCAGATCTTGCCCGTCTTCATCAGTTCCAGAATGATGAGGAAAGTCACGATGATCTCCGCGCGGCTGCGCTGTTTTTCCAAAAGTTTGCGGAAACTGAACTGCCTGTGCTCCCTGGCATAGGCCTCCACATAGAGCATCTTGATGTCCATGTCGATCTCCTCTTTCTCGATCTTGCCATACCGGCTGCGAATGGGATCGATCTTGTCCTCCTGTCTGCGCACCACGGACTTAAAGATCTCATGAAGTTTATTGAGAGTCATGTCCCCGATCAGTTCCTCATAGTCAAGCGGCTGTCTGTACGCCGCCACCTCCTCGGGAAGTCTCTGTTCCCTGTAGAGATTGTGAGCCGCGTCCACCTGCCTGTCCCGAAGTTCCAGGGACATGTACTTATACATTTTATATTCCAACAGTTTCTGCACCAGTTCCGCTCTCGGGTCTTCCTCCTCCCCCTCCTCGTTCACTTCCTTGGGGAGAAGCATACGGCATTTGATGTCGATCAGGGTGGCCGCCATGACAAGGAACTCGCTCATCACGTTCATGTCCTCCCTCTCCATCTGCCGGATATACTCCAGATATTGTTCCGTGATCTCCACAATGGGGATATCGTAGATGTCTATTTTGTTTTTCTCGATCAGATGAAGCAACAGATCCAAAGGACCCTCAAATGCCTCCAATTTTACCGGTATCGCCATAGTTACCTCCACACAACGATACTATTTTACCGAGAAAGCCTCCTCATTTCAAGCTGAACTTACGTTCTTGGTCCCCGGGAACTTATATTCCCGGTTCCTGCGGATCCGCGCCTTTGAATTCCAGACACAGGATCTCGCCCGGATTGAACAGCCTGACGGGAATGGTATGTACGCCCAAGCCCCGGCTCACCAGCATGACGCTGCCCTTCTCATCGAACCTGCCCCCGTCATATTTCGGGAAAAACCTGATATTGGGGGAGGCCACCCCTCTGCCCCAAAAGGGAACGCGCACCAGTCCGCCATGCACATGCCCCGCCAACACCAGATCCGCGCCCCAGTCCGCGTACCGGGGAAAATAGTCCGGATTGTGCGCCAGAAGGATGCTGTAGGAGGACTTGTCCGGCTTGCCCAGGATCGACTCCATATAGCCCGGATCCATGGGCTGTACGCGGAAACGCTTGTAATAAAATTTGTCGAGCTCCGCGCCGTAGATCGTGATCCCGCAGTCCGCAAGACACACATGCGCGTTGGCAAGGGGACTGATGCCCAATTTGCGCAGCCCCTCGCCATAGCGCCCGGCCATATCCCCGTATACTTCGGGATACAATGCCATTCTCTGTTCATGATTGCCGTTTCCGTAATAGATGGGATAATCCTTGGAAAGCTCCTCCAACAGATGCAGAGCCGTGTCCAACTCCGCTCCCCGTCTGGCGGTGAGCAGATCCCCCGCCACCAGGATCATATCCGGCGCCAGTTTCCTGACTGCCGCGATCAGTCTCTCATTATCCCTGCCGTACCGCTTGTTGTGCAGATCCGCCAACACCACGGCACGGACATTCCGGCGGATGCGGGCATCACAAAACACATGCTCCCGCACCACAAAACGATTGCCGTCATAGATCATGATCCACAGAGAGACCAATACGATCACAAACAACACCGTAAACACTATGTTCCACATAAGCATTCTCCATCGTCAGATCCGTATTTATGATATAGTGTATCACATTTTTATCTTCCGTCACAACAGAAAATATCCGATCGTCCGTCTCAGATAATCTCCGTAGGAGGCCTTCTCCACATCCTCGGCGTACAGAATGGGAACCCGCCCGATCTCCACGCCGTTCAGCAGATATTGGGCGCTGCCCGCCTCGGTTCCCGCCTTCACGGGCGCGTTTTGACTCTCCGGCAGCGCGATGACCTTCTCCACATTGTCAAGCGCGTTGCCCTCCACATCCAGATAGCGGAACTCCCCCTGATACATCAGAGCGGCCTGCGGTTTCACGCCGCCCTTTATCTCCATTTGGGGCAGTTCCTCCTCGTTGGTGTCGGTAAACAGATCGCACACACTGAACCCGTAACTCAACATGACCTGCGCGTCCTGAAAGCGGTTCGCCCCGGTCTCCGCCCCCATCACCACGGCGATCAGATCTATGCCGTCTTTGTTGGCCGTGGCGGAGATGCAGAACTTTGCCTTGGAGGTGGATCCCGTCTTCAGGCCCGTGGTGTATTGATATTGTTTCAGGAGTTTGTTGGTGCTGTTTAGGGTAAAATTCACCGTCCCCTGCCTGGTGACATGGGTGATGTCCTCCATCCAGATCATGCTGTACTGATAAATTTCCGGGTATTTTGTGATCAGTTCTCTCGACATGATGGCCACATCCCTCGCGGTGGAATAGTGATCGTCCGAGTCCGTCAGGCCGCAGCAATCCACGAAATGCGTGTCAACCATCCCCAGCTGCGCCGCCTTTTGATTCATCTTCTCCACAAAGGCCTCCTCGCTGCCCGCCAGATGCTCCGCCATCGCCACGCTGGCGTCATTGCCGCTGGACACCACGATACACTTGATCATGGTCTCCAAAGTCTGTACCTCGCCCTCCGCCAGAAAGACCTGCGAGCCTCCCATGCCGGCGGCGTGAGCGCTGACGAGCACTTCGTCCGTCAATGTCACCCTGCCGCCCTCCAGAGCCTCAAAGGTGAGGAGAAGCGTCATGATCTTGGTGATGCTGGCCGGACTTCGCCTCTCAGTCGAGTTCTTTTCATATACGGTCTCCCCGGTCGAAGCCTCTATCAGGATCGCCGAAGGCGTGGAGATATTGAGCTCCGCACGGACCGGAAGGACGGGGGCTGCCGCCATGAGCAGCGCCAAGACCATCGCCTGCAGACATTTTGTGATCCTTCTGCGCATAAAAATGCCACACTCCCATTCTCTTTGTCTACTAAAAGAATATGGGAATGCGGCATCGGTTATACCTCTTTCTTTGGGACTTTATCGGTTCATAAAGGCGTGATACCTCTCTATGAGACGTTCCTTTTTCTCATGCAGGTCAATGTCGAACACTCTGATGAGCTGAACGCTGTAGTCGATCACCACCAGAGCCAACGCCGCCGAGATCAGGCGGATGCCCGTGCGGTAATCCACCCTGTCGATGAGCCGGTACACACCCGCATTGACAAACTGAATGATGCCGATGGCGTAAAATCCCCATGCGATGGTGCTCTCCAGACAGATGATCCCCTTGTAGTTCAAAGGCTTGTCATTGTAATCCCACCAGAGATCCCCCAGAAACAGGATCATCCCTTTGCCGACGATAAACTCAAACACCGTGGCCAGAACGGCTCCCACGATATACAGTGTCACATAATGCCCTTTCAGAGGTCTCAGGATCAGATATCCGGCCACTGCGCCAAAACCGTAGATCGGGCAGAACGGCCCCTTGCCAAAGCCTCTGTTGGTAAGTTTACGATTGCAGAAAGACATGTATATGGATTCCACCAGCCATCCCAACATGCTGTACAGCACAAAAGCGGCGACGAGGTGGTACACATCCGTCCCAAACAGTTCTTTAGTCCACATTTCCTCTTCTCCCTCACGACTTGTCGCGGTATTAAAAACCATCTGTAAAATTACAAAATCCCCGGTCGCATCGGCCAGGGATTTGCAGTTTAGTTATATTTACGTTTTCTTGCCGCTTCAGACTTCTTCTTGCGCTTTACGCTGGGCTTCTCGTAATGCTCTCTTTTACGAATCTCCTGCTGGATACCCGCCTTAGCACAACTTCTCTTGAAGCGACGCAATGCGCTGTCCAAAGTCTCGTTCTCTTTTACGATTACGTTAGACATTCTGCACCTGACCTCCCTTCAGTCCCTCTAGTAACATGACTGATTGGGTTATTCTATGTACGGGATACGCCATACACATTACACATTATAGCATAAAATATATTCCCGTCAACCATTTTTTTGAAATTAGAGAGATTTTTTGTATTGATAAAAGAAATCCTTCAGGCCCATGAGCGCCTTGGCGAGAACGGGAATCTCCTCCTCGTCCATGGTCCGCATCATGGCATCTATCATCTGCATATGGTATTCCCTGTGTTTCTCATAGGCTTTGCGCCCCTTGTCCGTGAGCCGCACATTGACCACTCTGCGGTCCTCCTCGCTGCGCTGTCTCTCCGCATATCCCTTGGACACGAGGCCGTTCATGGAAGTGGTCAGCGATCCCACGGTAATGCGCAGTTTGGCCGCGATGGCGGACATATTGCCTCCCTCGGGACCCACGGCGTCTATCACATGCATCTCATTGTTCGTGATATCACTGTATTCCTCCGTGATGATCACATCCTCCTCCAGACGCATGATCTCATTAAAAAGATGCACCAACACATCATTAAACACTTCCCGACTGTCCATAAACTCCTCACCATCCTCAAAATCTGCGAAATCTTTGATATCGCCTCTCAAGCAATTCTTCCGCGTCCCGTTCGCCGTACTCGCTGAGGAAACGCGCGATCTCCCGCTCCAGCGCGGCAGCCACGCCCCCCATCGTCTCCCTGGAGAATCCTTCCTTCTCGGGGAAAGTCCCCCTCTCCCTCACCACACGCTCCACGATCCCCATTTGGCGCAGATCCGACGCGGTGAGTTTCATCAACTCTGCCGCCTCCTTCGCGCGGGATCCGTCCTTCCACAAAATGGAGGCAAACCCTTCCGGGGAGAGAATGGAATACACCGCGTATTCCAACATCCACACCTCGTCCGCCACGGCGAATGCCAACGCCCCGCCGCTCCCGCCCTCTCCGATCACGATGGAGAGAATGGGCACACGAATGCCGAATAATTCACTGATATTGCGCGCGATCGCCTCGCCCTGTCCCTGCTCCTCGGCCTCCATACCGCAGAAAGCCCCCGGCGTATCCACCAGAAAGATAACGGGGCGGCCGAACTTCTCGGCCTGCTTTGCCAATCTCAGCGATTTGCGATAGCCGTCAGGGGAGACCATGCCGAAATTGCGGGCAATGCAGCCCTTGGTGCCCTCTCCCTTCTCCTGGGCGATGACCGTCACGGGAATCCCGTGAAAAGTGGCAATCCCACCCACCACGGCCGGATCATCCCGAAGGTATCTGTCTCCGTGCCATTCCATAAAATCCGGAAACAGTTTCTCTATATAATCCTGCCCCGTGGGACGCCTCTTATCCCGGGCGAGCTGCACATGCTCCCATGCGCCCGCGGGCGTATATTCATTTTCCGGGGCGATCGCATCCTCTCTGACTGTTGTATCCTCTCCAACTATTATATCCTCTCCGCCCCAGTCCTGTCCGGTACTTTTTTGCAGGGCGCGCAGATCATCCCGGATCGCCTCCCGGTCTCGGGAATGCAGTCGCAGGATCTCCGTCAAAGTCTCCCGCATCTCCTCCCTGGGCACAATGGCGTCCAAAAAGCCGTGTTCCAACAGAAATTCCGCCCGCTGAAAACCTTTTGGCAATTTCCGGCGAATGGTCTGTTCGATGACTCTGGGCCCGGCAAATCCGATCAAAGCCCCCGGTTCCGCCAGGATAATGTCTCCCAACATGGCAAAACTCGCCGTCACGCCACCCGTGGTGGGATCCGTCAGCACCGTGATGTATAAAAGCCCCGCCTCGCCATGCCTTCTGACGGCGGCGGAAGTCTTGGCCATCTGCATGAGGGAGATCATGCCCTCCTGCATTCTGGCTCCGCCGGAACAGGCGAACAGGATCACCGGCAGGCGCTCCTTCGTGGCCCGCTCGAAGACCCTCGCGATCTTCTCCCCCACGATCTCACCCATGCTGGCCATGAGAAATCTTCCGTCCATGACGCCAAGCGCCGCGGGAAATCCCCCGACCATCGCCTTCCCCGTGACCACGGCCTCCTGCAGCCCCGTCCTCTCCCGCAGCTCCTGCACCTTTTCCCGGTATCCCTTATAATGCAGCGGATTGGAGAAGACGAGCTCCCTGTCCCACTCCTCGAAACTCCCCTCATCCGTCACTTGAGACAGCCTGACAGGGGCGGGAACGCGAAAGTAATTGTGGCAGCGGGGACAGATGTAGGCATTGGACTTCACCTCGTCCACAAACACCGCAGCCTTACAGGCGTTACATCTGCGCAGAAGTCCCGCCGGCACCTCCGGCACACTCTCCGCCCCGTCTCTCGGGGGAATGTATCTCACCGTCTTCTTAAATAAATGATTATTCTTCAATCTTCACACCACCGATTTCATGATCCTTCAAAAAATCCACATTGATATTGCCCGCCTGATAGTCCCTGTCGCTCAGGATCTCAAACTGATAGTCCACATTGGTGTCTATCCCGCCTATGATCACCTCGCCCATGGCGCTGAGCATCTTGGCGATGGCGCGCGGCCTGTCCTCCCCGTACACGATCAGCTTGGCGAGCATGGAATCATAGTATGTCGGAATCCGGTAACCGCTGTAGATGCCCGTGTCCACGCGGATGCCCTGTCCTCCCGGCAAATGCAGCGTGGAGATCTGCCCCGGGGAGGGTCTGAAATTCTTCCCGGGATCCTCCGCGTTGATGCGGCACTCTATGGCATGTCCCCTGATCTGCACATCCTGCTGACGGATGCCGAGACTTTCCCCCGATGCGATCCGGATCTGTTCTTTGATCAGATCGATGCCCGTCACCCACTCCGTCACGGGATGCTCCACCTGAATGCGGGTGTTCATCTCCATGAAATAAAAGCTCCCGTCCTCCTCCAACAGAAATTCAATGGTGCCCGCGCTGACGTAACGCGCCGCCTTGGCCGCCCGCACCGCCATCCCTCCCATGCGCTCCCGCAGGGCGGGGGACACCGCCGGAGACGGCGCTTCCTCTATCATCTTCTGGTGCTTTCTCTGTATGGAACAGTCCCGCTCCCCCAGATGCACCACATTTCCCTTATGGTCCGCCAGAATCTGGAACTCGATATGTCTGGGATGCTCCACAAAATGCTCCAGATACATACTGTCGTCCCCAAAGGCCGCCCGGGCCTCCTTCTGCGCGGTGAGAAAAGCTTTGGCAAACTCATCCGCCGAGTGAGCCGTGCGCATGCCTTTGCCGCCTCCTCCCGACACCGCCTTCACGATGACGGGCCATCCGATCCGTTCCGCCAACGCGAGGCCTTCCTCCGCTTCGGTCACCGGACGGTCCGTTCCCGGGATCACCGGCACCCCCGCCTCCCGCATCGTGTTGCGGGCCGCCTGTTTATTCCCCAAGGCGGCTATGACCTCCGAGGGCGGTCCCACGAAGACCATGTTACAGCGCTCACACAGCTCGGCAAAGCGGGCATTTTCCGAGAGGAAACCATATCCCGGATGAATGGCGTCCGCGCCGGTGATCATGGCGGCGCTCATGATCCTCTCCATATTCAGATAACTCTCCGCGGCGGGTCCGGGGCCGATACAGACCGCCTCGTCCGCCAGTTCGGAGTGCAGACTGTCCGCGTCCGCGTCCGAGTACACGGCCACCGTCTCTATTCCCAATTCCCTGCACGCCCGGATGATCCGCACGGCAATCTCACCCCGGTTGGCGATCAACAATTTACGAATCATGTTCCGTCTCCCACTCCTACATGCCCACCGCAAAGGTCAATTCCGCTTTCGCCACAAGCCTGTCTCCCACATAAGCTTTGGCCTCTCCCACGCCCACGGGTCCCTTCCGTCGGATGATCCGAGTCTCCAGACGGAGACGGTCTCCCGGCGCCACTTTTCCCTTGAATCTGCAGCGGTCCACACCGCCAAAATAGGCGATCTTGCCCTTGTTCTCCGGCAGAGAGAGGATCGCCACCGCCCCGGTCTGCGCCAATGCCTCCAGGATCAGCACTCCCGGCATCACAGGCTCTTCGGGAAAATGTCCCGCAAAGAAATCCTCCCGAAAAGTCACGCATTTATAGCCTACCGCGTACTCGCCCGGCACATAGTCCTCAATGCCGTCCAACAGCAAAAACGGATGGCGATGAGGCAGGATCTCCTCTATCTGTTTCACATTCAACGCGT
The DNA here is from genome assembly GCA_023663635.1 of Acetatifactor muris. Classification (GTDB taxonomy): domain Bacteria; phylum Bacillota; class Clostridia; order Lachnospirales; family Lachnospiraceae; genus Acetatifactor; species Acetatifactor muris_A. The sequence goes on along the minus strand of JAMPHD010000001.1, from coordinate 391,896 downwards.
TCATTTTGACCTCCCGTTCACCCGATACAGAACAGCGGCTGTCCGTACTCCACCGGCTCTCCGTCCTGCACCAGGATTTTGACCACCACACCGTCAAATTCACTCTCGATATCGTTCATCAGTTTCATGGCCTCCACAATGCCCAACACCTGCCCGGCCTTCACGCTGTCCCCCACGCGCACAAAGGGTTCCTCCCCCTGCGCCGGCGCCACATAGAAAGTGCCCACCAGAGGGGATGTCACAACCTTGCCCGCAGGCATCCCGCCGGCCTCGTCCGATGTCGGCTCTCCCCCGATGACTGCCGTGGGAACGGGAGCGCTGCTCTGCTCTTTGCCCTGCGCGTCTGCCGGTCCCTGCGCACAACGGTTCTTCCCGGATTTATTTCGGGGCTGTTTGCGTTTCATGGTCAACCGAAACGTATCCGACTCATAGGTAAAAGAATTCAGATCCGCAGCCGCCACATGATCCATCAGTTGCAAGAGCTGCTCAAATTCCAACTTCTCCGATTCCATTATTTTCCATCCCCTGTCTCACTCATATTTTTTGATCAAAAGCGAGGCGTTATGACCGCCGAATCCCAGAGAATTACTCATGGCATAGCGGATCTTCTGCTCCACCGGAGCTCCGATCACATAATCCAAATCCAATTCTTCATCCACCTGCGCGGTCCCCATGGTCTGATGGATAAAGCCGTCCAGAATGCTCTTGACACAGACGATGAATTCCACGCCGCCCGCCGCTCCCAGGAGATGTCCCACCATGGATTTGGTGGAATTTACTTTCAAACCGTATGCCGCGTCGCCGAAAGCCGCCTTGATGGCTCTGGTCTCAAACAGATCGTTGTGATGGGTTCCCGTGCCGTGCGCGTTGATATAATCCACATCTTCCGGCCTGACCCCCGCCTCGGCCATGGCATCCGACATGGCTCTCGCGGCGCCGCTGCCGTCCTCTATGGGAGAAGTGATATGCCACGCGTCCCCCGTGGCGCCGTAACCCACCACCTCCGCCAGAATATCGGCTCCTCTCCGCAGGGCATGTTCCAGTTCCTCCAGGATCACGATCCCGGCGCCCTCTCCCATGACAAAACCGCTCCGATCTTTGTCAAAAGGGATGGAGGCGCGTCTCGGGTCCTCCGAGGTGCTCAGCGCGGTCAATGACAGAAATCCCGCCACGCCGATAGGACAGATGGCCGCCTCCGTTCCCCCCGCGATCATCACGTCCGCGTCATTGTACGCGATGGCCCGAAACGCGTCGCCGATACAGTGGGTGCCCGTGGCACAGGCCGTCACCACATTGGTGCATTTGCCTCTGGCTCCGGTGGCGATGGACACATTGCCCGCCGCCATATTGGAGATCATCTTGGGAACCAACAGCGGATCCACCCTGCCGGGCCCCTTGTCGCGCAGTTTCGCCACCGCTGACTCCGTGGCCTGCAGACTGCCTATGCCCGATCCCACGATCACGCCCACGCGAAAGGGATCCTCCCGCTCCATCCGGATTCCCGCGTTCTCCGTGGCGGACAGCGCGGCCGCCACCGCATACCGGGAAAACAATTCCATCCTTCCGGCCGTCCGCGCGTCCATATACCCGCTCGGGTCAAAATCCTTCACCTCGGCCGCCAGTTTGGCCTTATAATCCGCCGTATCGAACTTCGTGATCGGCCCGATCCCCACACGGCCTTCCCTCACCGCGCTCCAGAAGGACTCCACATCGTTTCCCAGAGGGGTCACGGCCCCAAGTCCCGTTACCACAACACGTCTTTTCATAGTCCGTCTCCTTATTTTCTACATTCCCATGCCGCCGTCCACACAAAGCACCTGCCCAGTGATATAGGCCGCCTGCTCCGAGACCAGAAACGCCACTGCCTCCGCCACATCCTCCGGCCTCCCGAAATGTCCCAGGGGGATGGAGGCGGCCGCCTCCGCCCGCACCTTCTCGGACAGTCCCGCCGTCATCTCCGTGTCGATAAAACCGGGGGCGACGGCATTGACGGTGATTCCCCGGGAGCCAAGCTCTCTGGCGGCGCTCTTGGTCAGACCGATGATCCCCGCCTTGGAGGAGGCGTAATTGGCCTGTCCCGCGTTGCCGTGAATGCCCACCACGGAAGATATATTGACGATCCTTCCGTTTCGTCGGCGCAACATCTGTCTCGCGGCCTGTCTGATACAGTGAAAGGTTCCCTTCAGATTGACGTCAAGCACCGCGTCAAAGTCCTCCTCCGACATGGCCATGAGCAGTCCGTCCCGGGTGATACCCGCATTGTTCACCAGAATGTCGGGACCGCCGTACCGGCCCGCGACCTCCTTAAAAAAAGCCTCGCACGCGGCAAAATCGCTCACGTCACAGCCATAGGTCACAGCCTCGCCGCCCGCCTCCGCAATCTCCCGTCTCACGCCTTCCGCCGCCTCCACAGAGCCGTTGTAGTTGAGGATCACAAAGCTGCCCTCAGCTGCCAGTCTCAGAGCGATGGCCCTGCCGATCCCGCGGGAGGCTCCGGTCACCACTGCAATTTTTTTCACATCTGTACTCATAACCTCGCCAACACCTCTTCCATATCGGAAACTGTCTCAATATTATAAACCTTCACGTCCCGGCTGATCTTCTTCACGAACCCGCTCAAAGTCCTGCCCGGCCCGATCTCTATGAAAGTATCCGCTCCCTCTTGGATCATCCGCTCCACGCTCTGCTGCCATCTCACGGGAGAGGAAATCTGTCTCGCCAACAGATCCCTGATCTCCGCGGTATCTTGGACAAGCTCCGCCGTCACATTGGTCACATAGGGGATCTTCAGATCCTCCAACCGAACCTGCTCCAACTCCCGGGCCAGACTGCGTCCCGCCTCCGCGAGCATCTCGGAGTGGAACGGTCCGCTGACCGCCAGCGGTATCACGCGCCTGGCCCCCGCTGCCTCAAGAGCCTCCCCCGCCGTCTGCAGAGATTCCTTCATGCCGGTGATCACGATCTGTCCCGGACAGTTGTAATTGGCAATGCTCACCTGAGGTATCGGCTCCAGTATCTTCCCGATCTCTTCCGCGGCCATGCCCAACACCGCGGCCATGCCGCCCTGTCCCGCAGGTACCGCCTGTTCCATGAGGATGCCCCGCTTTCTCACGGTCACGATGGCATCCCGCAGACTCATGGCTCCCGCGGTGGCAATGGCACAGTATTCACCCAGGCTTAAACCCGCCGCCATGTCGGGATGCAGTCCCTTCTCCCCGATCACTCTCTCCATCGCCATGGAGGTCGTCACCATGGCCGCCTGTGTGTACTGCGTCAGATCCAATCTGTCGTTCTCCTCAAAACACAGCGCCTTCACATCCATTCCGAGCCATGCTCCGGCTTTCTCATAGACCTCTCTGGCAGAGGCAAACTGCCTGTAAAAGTCCAATCCCATTCCGGCCTTCTGTGCCCCCTGTCCGGGGTAAATAAACGCGATCTTACTCATATCTGTTCGTCCCTTTCATCAATGCGTCCGTCTCACTCACCAGTTTTTCGATCACCTGTCGGCAGGTCAAAATCTCATGAACCATGCCGGCGCTCTGACCCGCCATCACATTGCCGTTCTCCACATCGCCCTCCACCACGGCGCGACGCAGTCCTCCCACGGTCATCTGTTCCAACTGCTCAAAGTCCACGCCCTCGGCCTCCATGCGCAGATATTCCCTTGTCATCCGGTTGCGCAGACATCTCACGGGATGTCCCGTGCTGCGCCCCGTCACCTTGGTGTCAATATCCTTGGCCTTCAATATGTATTCCTTATATCTGTCATGCACCACAGCCTCTTTTGTGGCCACGAAACGGGTTCCCAACTGACAGCCGCACGCTCCCAACATGAAGGCAGCGGCCATGCCGCGCCCGTCGGCGATCCCTCCCGCGGCGATGACCGGGATCCGCACCGCGTCCGCCACCTGGGGCACCAACACCATGGTGGTCAGCTCTCCGATATGTCCGCCGGACTCCGTGCCCTCGGCGACCACCGCGTCCACGCCGCCGCGCTCCAGACGCTTGGCCAACGCCACGGATGCCACCACGGGGATCACTTTGATGCCCGCATTCTTCCACATGTCCATATATTTCTCCGGATTGCCCGCCCCGGTAGTGACCACGCTGACTCCTTCCTCCGCCACCGCCTTGGCCACATCTTCCGCACAGGGACTCATGAGCATGATATTCACGCCGAAGGGCTTATCCGTCAGTTTCTTCGCGGCGCGTATCTGCTCGCGCACCCAATCCGCGGGCGCGTTGGCGGCACCGATCAGTCCCAGTCCCCCTGCCTCGCTCACGGCAGCCGCCAGGTGATGTTCGGCCACCCAGGCCATTCCTCCCTGTATCACAGGATACTCGATCCCCAACAATCGGGTCAGTTCTGTCTTCATGTTCTCTCCCTCACTATGCGCTCTGCTCACTCAGATACTTTTCCACATCTCCAAGCGTTTGGATATTGGGCAGTTCCTCCGAGGGAATCTCCACTCCCATCGCCTCCTCCAACGCCATGACCAGTTCAAACAGATCCAGAGAGTCCGCGTTCAGATCCTCCTTAAAAGAAGTATCCGCCGTCAGAGTGTCCCTGTCAACTCCCAATGAATCCGCCACAATTTCTTTGATCTTGTCCAACATGTCTTTCTTCTCCTTTTTGATTTAATTTACAGGACGATGAGACTTGCCCCGTAGGAAAGTCCGCCGCCAAATCCCGCCATCACAAGTCTCATGCCGTTCTTTAGTCTGCCCGCCCTGTTCAACTCATCCAACAAAATGGGGATGCTGGCGGATGAGGTGTTGCCATATTCCGAAATATTCATGGGAAACCGGTCCGGATTGCCTCCCAATCGCTTGGCCACCGCCCTCACAATACGGGCATTGGCCTGATGCAATACAAAGTAATCAATATCCTCCACCAAAAGCTGCTCTCTTTGCAGGAGTTCCCCGATCACCTCCGGAACCTTGGAGACCGCGAATTTAAATACTTCACCGCCGTCCATGCGCAGAAAGGCGTCCCGCGGCGTCTCCCCCACGTCTCCTCCGATCCGGCTTGAGCAGGTCAGCGCCCCGCCTCTGTCTCCCGCGGAATGTGTCACCTGGATAAATCGTCCCTCCGGATCTGCCCGCAACACCGCCGCCCCCGCTCCGTCACCGAAGAGGATACAGGTGGACCGGTCGCTCCAATCCGTCAGTTTGGAAAGACATTCCGCGCCGATGACCAGAGCCGTGCGATACACACCCTGCGCCATATAGGCCTGCGCCGTGTTCATGGCGAACAAAAATCCCGTGCATGCTCCGTTTAAGTCAAAACAGGTGGCGGCTCCGGCACCGATCAGGCTCTGCACCCTGCAGGCCGTACAGGGAACCAGACTCTCCGCGGATACGGTGGCCACAAGAATCAGTTCTATCTCCCCCGCATCCATTCCGGCATTCTCCAGCGCGGCTCTTGCCGCCCCCGCCGCCAATGACGCCACAGAGTCCTCCGCCGTCGCCACATGGCGCCTGACAATGCCCGTGCGCTCCCTGATCCACCCGTCGTCCGTGTCAACCATATCGGACAATCTGTAGTTGTCCCAACTCTGCCCGGGTGCCATAGAACCCGTCCCAACGATTTTTCCAACCATACCATGCTCCATGTTTCACAATTCCGTATCCCGCAAAACTTTTGCTTTAAAATATTTTGATTTTAAAATCAATTACTTTGCTTTTCAAATTATATCACAATAAAAGTATTTGTCAACTATTTTTTCCTTTTCTTTTTGGCGAGGCTGTGATATAATAGTGATGAATTTGAGGAAATCCGTATTGATACGGGTCCCGCGGGGGTATAGCTCAGTTGGGAGAGCGCTTGCATGGCATGCAAGAGGTCGTGGGTTCGAATCCCATTATCTCCATTTGATATCAACGCGGCGGAGCACGCGGTACATTTACATCACAAAACTTATACATAAAGGAGATTATCATGAGATTAATTACGCGTTCTGACTTTGATGGTCTTGCATGTGGCGCCCTCTTAAAGGAGGCGGGGATCATCGACAATTGGAAATTTGCGCATCCCAAGGATCTGCAGGACGGCCTTGTGGAGGTCACGGAGGATGACTGTCTTGCCAATGTGCCCTATGTGGAGGGCTGCGGACTTTGGTTTGACCACCACTCCAGCGAGCACGAGAGACTGCAGTTGGCCGGCAAATACAAGGGCGAGAGCCGCATCACCCCCTCCTGCGCGCGCATTATCTATGAATATTATGGCGGCAGGGAGCGTTTTCCCCAATTTGACGATATGATGGTGGCCGTGGACAAAGTGGATTCCGGCAATCTCACCATTGATGAGATTCAGCATCCCGAGGGCTGGATCCTGATCGGTTTCCTGATGGATCCCAGAACAGGCTTGGGCAGATGGCGCGAATTTACCATTTCCAATTATCAGTTGATGGAGAAACTGATCGATGCCTGCCGCACCATGTCCACAGAGGAAATTCTGGCTCTTCCCGATGTGCAGGAGCGCATTGAGGTGTACAATCAGCAGACCGAGAAATTCATGGAGATGGTGAAACAATACACCCGCGTGGACGGCAATCTGATCATCTCAGACCTGAGAGGGGTCAATCCCATCTACTCCGGCAACCGTTTCCTGATCTACAGTATGTATCCCGAGCAGAACATCTCCGCGTGGATCGTGAGCGGACGGGGCGGCCAAGGTTGCTCTGCCGCAGTGGGTTACAGCATTTTGAACAAGACCTCCACCGTGGACGTGGGCAGCCTGATGCTCAAGTACAACGGCGGCGGCCATAAGAAAGTGGGCACCTGCCAGTTCTCCGATGAGAACATGGCCACGGAACTGCCTAAGATGCTGGCGGAGCTCTCCGCTCTCGCCAACGCCTGACAAGGAAAATGTTATCAGGATAACATTCTCCTGATATTGACACATAATAGCAAAGCGCTGTGCGGATCTTTTGATGAAGACCGACACAGCGCTTATTTTTCTTATTTCAACTGTCTTTCCGATTATCACTCCGCCCCGGTGATGTCCGAGCCAAAATACTTGATGGAAATCTCACTGAGCACGCCTTCCTCCCTCAGCTCCGCAATGGCCTGATCCACTGCTGCCCTGAGACTTGCGGAATCCTCTCCCTTGCGCAGGGGAATGCACACATGAGATGCCTCATCCGTGAGGGCAGCCACCTTCAGATTCGCCTCCGGATGCACGTTTATATAATCATAGAATGTGACCTCCGCATTCAGGGTGGCATCAATCCTGCCCTGCAACAACAGCTCAATGGTCTGATTCAGGTCATCCACCCCGGTGGTGGTCGCGCCGTAGCTCTCAGCCAACAGCGCGTAAGTGCTCGAGATGGTGTTGGCCGTGGTCTTGCCGTTCAGATCCTCAAAGGACTGAATATCCGTATTGTCACCGTTTACAATGATCGCCGTTCTGATATAGCCGTAAGGCTCCGAGAAATCGTATTTCTCAGCCCGCTCCTCCGTGTATTCCACACCGTTCACCATGATGTCATAGCGGCCACTGTCCAGTCCTGCCAGAAGACCGTCCCACTCGCCCTCTATGAACACGGCCTCCACGCCCAGTTTCTCCGCGATCTTTTGGGCAACCTCCACATCAAATCCCACCAATACGTCATTCTCATCATGATAGGTCCAGGGAGCCCAAGTGCCCTCCATGGCCACCGTTATCTGCCCTGCCGCCTGAATGCGCGCCAACTGATCGCCGTTTTCCTCCCCGGCGGCGCCGGTCGCGCCCGATCCATTCGCTGACGCTCCGTTACATCCCGCCAGCATCAGGGCTCCCACGGCAATCGCCAACAACAGTTTTGATCTCAATCCTTTCATTTGATCCACATCCTCCTTTTTATCTTATTAGATAATTGTGAAACTCTATTTTTCGTAAACCGAATTGTGCGGAGTGTATGTTTCATAAGCAGACCCTTGAAAAACGCCGGCGCTTAGCGAGGTACTTCCGAGCTTAGCGCAGCTGCGTTTTCCGCGGAGCAATTTATTGCTCCTGGGAGAGCGTGTCTGCGGTGGAATGTGCAATCTACACAACGACACTCTTTAAAAACCAAAGTTTCGCAATCACCCGCGTTCCTGCAAGGTGCGCAGAAATTCCGCGGTGCGCGTCTCTCTCGGATTCGAGAAGAACTCGCCGCCGGCCCCGGCCTCCAACACCAGACCGTCCTCCATGAAGACCACCTTATTGGAAACCTGTCTCGCAAAGGAAATCTCATGGGTCACCACCAACATGGTCATCCCCTCCTCCGCAAGCTCCCGCATCACTCCCAACACCTCTCCGATCAGCTCCGGATCCAACGCGGAAGTGGGCTCGTCGAAGAAAATGATCTCCGGGTCAGTGGCAACCGCCCGGGCGATGGCCACGCGCTGCTGCTGACCGCCCGAGAGCTGATGCGGATAATAGTCATATCGGTCCGACATTCCCACCTTATCCAACGCCTTCCTCCCGATCGTCTCCGCCTCCGCGCGGTTCATCTTCCGCGCCACGATCAGCCCCTCCGTCACATTCTGCAATGCGGTCCGGTTGCTGAACAGATTAAAACTCTGGAACACAAAGGCCGTCTTCCTGCGGATCCGCACGATATCCTTCTTGGAGATCCCATTCAGTTCAAATGCCTCCCCGTCCAGAATATACTCCCCGCCGTCCGCTTTCTCAAGGAAATTCAGACAGCGCAGCAGAGTGGTCTTGCCGGAGCCGCTGGGGCCCAGGATCGCCACCACGTCCCCCTTATCCACATCCAGATCTATTTTCTTTAAGACCTCCGTACCGCCGAAAGATTTGCGCAAACCTCTGACTCGCAACATGATGTCTCCTCCTATCTGCGCCCGAACGGATTCACTCTGCGCCTTGCCGCCCGATCCGACGCGAGAGGACGGCCGTAGGTCTGCAGCCTCTTCTCTCCCATGCGCTGCAGTCCGGTCAACAGAGTGCAGAACATCAGGTAGATCAGGCCCACCTCCAAATAGAGCAGCAGCGGTTCATAAGTCCTTGCCACGATCCGCTGTGTGGACATGAACATCTCCGCCACGGTGATATTGGCCGCCAGAGACGTCTCCTTCAGCAGACCGATCAAAGAGTTGGACAGGGGCGGAAAAGCCGTGCGCAGCGCCTGAGGCAGCACGATCCTCCACATGATCTGCAGCCAGGACATACCCACACAGTAACCCGCCTCGATCTGCCCCTTGGGCACCGACTCCAACGCCGCCCGGATGGTCTCTGACGCATAGGCGCCCTCGTTGATGGAAAACACCAACACAGCCGCCGGAAAAGGCTCCAGCACAATCCCCACCCCCGGCAGACCGTAGAAGACCACAAACAGCTGTACCAAAATGGGTGTGCCGCGGATGACCCAGACATAAAATCTCGCGATCCGGTTCAACACACGCACCTCTCCAAATTGGATCAGCGCGGTGACCACCGCGATCAACAGCGCCAACACAAAAGAAATTGCCGTCAGGGGAATGGTCAGTCGCAATCCCGGCAGCAAGATCTTCCAGAAAGAATCTATGAAAATTTCGACTTGGCGAATACTCAGTAACTTCTCCCACATAACCCTGTTTTCGGAAAGAATCCTCCCTATCCTTTGCATCCAAATCTTCTTTGTTCTATACTATAACACTATGAAATAGAAATGGCAATACCCTATTCCGTGCCATACTGCTTAAGCCTCTCCCTGCGCTCCCTGTAATCCGGCAGATACCGTTCCACCTCCCGCCAGAATGCCGCCGAGTGATCCATATGCCGCCTGTGCGCCAGTTCATGCACCACCACATAATCCACCAGATCCAAAGGAAGGTAGATTAGCCTGCAGTTAAAGTTCAGATTGCCGTCACTGCTGCAACTCCCCCATCTCGTCTTCTGATTCCGCATGGAGATACGCCCATAGGCAATCCCCATTTGGTCCGCGTACAGGGCAACCCGCTGCGCCAGCAGTTGACTTGCCTGCCGCTTGCCCGCCGCAGTCACCACCTTCGGCAGACGCGTGACGGGATCGCCCCGTCTAAGCTCCAATTCCGCACGTTTCCGCAGGATCCAATCCGTATGTTTTTCTATGAAATCAACCACCGTTCGATCCGATGTCCCCAAGGGCGCTCTGACCGTAACCTCCCCGTCACTCTTCACCTGCAGTCCCAGAGTCCGCCGCTTGGACCGGATCACCCGGATCGTCAGGGCATCTTCGCCGTCATATATCGTATACTCTCTCATATCCCAATACTCATATCATCCTATTGCCGTAACACCAAAATAAGAACACCCAAAAGCCCATGACCACAGGCCTTCAGGTGTCTCTCATTCATCGGAGTGGCGGGATTCGAACTCGCGACCTCCGCCTCCCTAAGACGGCGCTCTAACCAAGCTGAGCCACACCCCGAAACACAAGCAATATTATAACCTGTGTATTCCAAAAAAGCAATACTAAATTTTAAAAAAACACAAAAATTTCGCAAAATGTTCCACACCGCCACCGGCCCGGCAGACTACCGTTCAGCCTTCCAAAACACCGCAGCCGTACTCCCAAAACGCCGCGATCAGAGCGTCCACGTCCTCCTCGCGGGTGGCCCAACTCGTGCAGAACCTGACTATACTGTGCCCCGCGTCCGCGCGTCTGTCATAGCTGAAACCAAAGTTTGCACGCAATTCATCCAACAATGCGTCCGGCATGACCGCAAAGATCTGATTGGTGTGATTGGGCGCCACCAACTCAAATCCCCTCTCCGCCATGGCAGTCCGCAGTTTGTCTGCGAGGGCCACCGCCCGGGCGGAAATCTCTCCATACAGATCATCCGTGAACAATGTGTCAAACTGTATGCCCAACAGACGGCCCTTCGCCAACATGCCGCCTTTCTGTTTGATCAGATAGCGGAAGTCCTCCTTCAGCGCGTCATTTCCAATCACTACGGCCTCGCCGAACAGCGCGCCCACTTTCGTGCCTCCTATGTAAAACACATCCGTATACCGGGCGATATCGGCGAGCGTCAGATCATTGTCAGACGCGGCGAGACCATAGCCCAATCTGGCGCCGTCCATAAACAGATACAGGCCATACTTTTGGCACGTTTCGTACAGCTTTCGCAATTCCTCTCTGTGATAGATCGTGCCAAGCTCCGTGGGATTGGACAGGTAGACCATCTTCGGCTGCACCATATGCTCAAAGCTCTCATTGCGGGCATGCGCCAGATACGCCTCCTCCACCTGTGCCGCGCACAACTTACCGTCCTTCCCCGGAAGAGCCAGCACCTTGTGCCCACAGGACTCCACGGCTCCCGTCTCATGCACGTTGATATGTCCCGTGTCCGCGCAGATCACGCCCTGATGGGAGCGCAGCGCGGCATCGATCACCGTCATATTGGTCTGGGTGCCGCCCACCAGAAAATGCACCGCCAGACTCTCATCCCCACAGGCCTTGCGAATCTTGTCCGCGGCGTTTCGGCAATAAACATCCTCCCCGTACCCCGGGGTCTGCTCCATATTGGTCTCCAACAGACGCTGCATCACTTTGGGATGCGCCCCTTCATTGTAGTCGCATTGAAAGAGAATCATCCCTCACGCCTCCTTCTCGGCCAACAGCGCCAACAGATATTCCCAAACTCTCGCGGTGGAGGAAATGCTCAGAGTCTCCTCCGTGGTATGGATATCCTTCATATCCGGCCCTATGGAGACACAGTCGGGATCAGGGATCTTACTGCCTAGGATACCGCACTCCAACCCCGCATGTATGGCCTTTAACTCGGGATCCCTGCCATACATTTTCCGAAAGACCCGTATCATCTTCTCCCGAAACGGCGAGTCCGCCCTATATTTCCATCCCGGATAATCCCCGCTGACCTCAACATTTCCCCCACAGGAATACAGGATCGCGCGCAACTGACCGATCAGCGCCTCCTTGGCGCTCTCCACGCTGCTCCTAACGGAAAACTCCGCCGTCAAAATACCGTCCGCAAAGCACAGGATCCCGAGATTCAGGGAGGTCTCCACCAACCCGGGCACCTGGGCGCTCATGCTCTGCACCCCGTTCGGCAAACCTGCCAGCATGGCAAAGGCGCCTTTGCCCGCCTGCGCGGGAACGGCCTCCCTGCGCTCCCTGCGTTCCCCGATGGTCCAACGCATGTCAAATCCCGGATCCCGCACGGCAAGTTCCCCCGCAATATCCTCCCGCAGCTTTTGCAGCAGATCCGTAACCTCCTCATCCTCCACGAGAAACACCGCCTCCGCCGTCCGCGGTATGGCATTATCCGCAAGGCCGCCCGATATGCTGACCAACCGCAGGGGATACTTTTGGGCAAGCGCCCACAACACACGCCCCAAGAGCAGATTTGCATTGCCTCTGCCCTTGTGGATCTCCTCCCCGGAATGCCCGCCCAAGAGTCCGTCGATCTGCAGGGTCAATACACGCCCCTCCCCCATGGACCGCTCCAGAGGAAGGCGGCAGTTCACCCTCGCGCCTCCCGCGCAGCTCGTGAGGAAGATTCCCTCCTCCTCAGAGTCCAGATTCAGCAGACGATTGCCCTGCAGTGCCGAGAGGTCTATCCCGGCAGCGCCGTCCATCCCCACTTCCTCGTCCACGGTGATGACCACCTCCAGACGGGGATGCGGGATATCATCCGAGTCCAGGATCGCCAACGCGTACGCCACGGCAATGCCGTCGTCGCCCCCCAGACTGGTGCCCTCCGCATAGATATTGTCCCCTTCGACCCCCACTCTCAGACCTTCCGTCTGTAGATCCACGGCAGATTCCGGTTTCTTCACCGCCACCATGTCCATATGTCCCTGCAGGATCACGGTGGGCTCCTTTTCATATCCGGGCGTGGCCTCTCCGACCATGATCACATTCTTTAACGCGTCCTGCGTGACGGCCAGATTGCGGCTTTCGGCAAACTCCACCAGAAAATCGCTGATCCGCCCCACATTTCCGGAACCGTGCGGAATCTTGGTGATCTCCTCAAACCAATAAAATACCTTCTGCGGCTCAAGCCCCAACAATACTCCCATACACTGCCTCCTGTTATATGATCGCCCTGTCTTTTTCGTAGATTTCCACCTTGAAAGGCCTTCTATTCACCGGCGGTCTCAATCTTCCAACGCGATCCCCGACTCCAGTACCGCCCGGGCGGTCTGTTCCAACACCGTCATGTCCACCGGCTTGGCCACATGGGCGTTCATCCCCGCCTCCAACGCATCCCGCACATCCTCGGCAAAGGCGTTCGCGGTCATCGCGATAATGGGTATGATCTCCGACATCGGATGATCCAATGCCCGAATGGCCCTCGCAGCCTCATATCCGTTCATGACCGGCATCTGCACATCCATCAGGATCAGTTGGTATTCTCCGGGCTCGGATCTCGCGAATTCTTCCACCGCAAGCTGCCCGTTTTCACATATCGTGCAGGTCGCTCCCACGATGCCCAGCATCTCGCCGAGGATCTCCGAATTGATCTCATTGTCCTCCGCCGCCAAAATATGTATCCCTTCAAGCACGCTCCGCGTCACATCGGGTTCTTCCGGCACGGTAACCGGCTCCTCATGATTCAATATATCGTCCACTTTCCTGCGGAAACTGGTGAGAAAGAAGGGCTTGGGCAGAAACGCGTCCACACCCGCGTCTTTGGCCTCATCCTCCACCTCCACCCAGTCATAGCTGGTCAAAATGACGAGCGGAACCTTTTCGGGCGCGATGACACGGATATTGCGGGCGGTCTCCACGCCGTTCATCTCGGGCATCTTCCAGTCCAAAAGAACGATGTCATACGGCTGCCCCTCCTCATCGGCACGCTTGATCCGCTCCAACGCGCTCGGCCCGTCCAAAGTGTAATCCACTTGGACTCCCGTGCCCTCCATGGTCAACTGAATATTTTGACAGACCACTTCCTCATCGTCCACCGCCAGAAGCCGGGTAATGCCATGGTCTCTCCAGAAATTCTGATCGATGGTCTGCTCGCTTACATGGAGGTTGATATCCACGGTGAAAGTGGTCCCCTCGCCCTTTTTACTCTTCACCGAAATGGTGCCGCCCATCAGATCCAACAGATTTTTGGTGATGGCCATGCCCAGGCCCGTCCCTTGGATCTTATTGGTCACGCTGTCCTCTTCACGGGTAAACGCCTGAAAAAGATTGCGCTGATACTCCTCGCTCATGCCGTAACCGTTGTCCTCCACGACAAAGCGATAGCCGGCCAACTGTTCGGTGCGCTGAGGGCGTTCCTGCACCGTCAGCGTGATATCTCCGCCATCCGGCGTGTATTTCATCGCGTTGGACAACAGATTGAGCAGGATCTGATTGAGTCTGAGCTTGTCCATCACCACATGCTCATGTTTCAGATCCCTGCTGTATACTTCAAAATGATGCCCCTTGGCCTTCATCTGCGGTCGGATGATGCTGTCGATGTTTTCAATCAGTTCCACCATACTCTCGTCCGACACGTTCAATGTCGTCTTGCCCGCCTCGATCTTGCTGATATCCAAAATGTCATTGATCAGTCCCAGAAGGTGCTGACTGGACGCGGTGATCTTCCGTGTGTACTCCCGCACTTTATCCGGATTCTCCGCCTCCCTGCCCAACAGGGTGGCAAAACCCACAATGGCGTTCATGGGGGTGCGGATGTCATGGCTCATGTTGGACAGGAAAGAACTCTTGGCTCTGTTGGCCTCCTCCGCGATCTTAAACGCCTGTTCCGCCGACTCCTTGGATCTGGTGAGCATCTCATTGTACTCCTCCAGCTTTTGATTTAACTCCTCCTGTCTGCGCAGATTGGCCTGTTCCTGAAGATACATCCGGGCGCTGCTCTGCTGCCTGAGAACGGCCACCACAGCCAATACCGCCAACCCCAAGAGCACTACCGCCAGAATCAATAAGGTGCGCACCACCGTATTCATCATTTCCACGGTTCCGGAGGCCACAAACTCCGCCGGGATCAGGAACAGCAGCAATGTGTCATATTCTTCCAGAGAGGTAATACAGTAATAATACTCCCGACCGTCCAGTCGAACATCATCGCTGATCGTGTCCTCCACGGCAAGAGTCCCGCGGATGTCGGGATAATCCTGCCCCTCCATCTCCTCCAACACTTTGAGCACATTATACGCTTGGATCACTTTGTCATGCGCGACATCGTCATGCATCCGGGTACCGTTGCTCTTTAATATATAAGTCTCATTATGACTGCCATAGGCATCGCTGTCATAATACCGGATCATCGTGTATACATCCTTCAGTAGAACGATATGGGTAAAATCGGTGCCGTCCTCCGCCACCAAAGGTTTCCTTAGTTTCTGCACAAAGAACCAACAGCTGCCCTGCGAAATGTAGTTCTCGGAAATAAAGGTACAGCGCTCCTCCCCTCCGGACACAAAATCCAGATCAGACCAGATACCGTGCTTTCCCGACTCGTCCCAACAGTTCCCCTGACTGTCCAGCAACATGAGATCGGAACTGTAGCTGTCCATCTCCAACAGTTCCTCCAGACCGCCCACATAATCCGCCACTTCCGCCCCATCGGCAAATGTTCCCGCCTCCAAGGCATTTTCGGCGGCCGCGAGATAATTCCAGTACGTGTCCAACGCGTTCTTCAGATTAACCTGTACCTGCGCGGTGATCTCCACCAACTGTGTCGTCCGCTCCACATAGATCTGATGCTCCAAATATTTGGTAAAAAATGAGGCTCCTGCGGGCAACGCCGCCAACAATCCCACGACCAACACTGTCGGAAGTATTAATTTCCGCTTATTTCCTTTGAAACTCATAGCTATTTCCTTCTTATTGCAATGTAATATAATCACTTGGCGTTGCCAACGGACGTCCCTCCGCCAACCGGTTTATCACGATCTGCTTATACGCGATCTCTGTGCTGCTATACCCGGTCACGCCTGTCTCCGCCAAGATCTCTCCCACCATTTGATCCAGACTGCCCAACACCGCCACCGTGTATATTTCCTCAGGATCCGGCTCTTCTCCATCAACAGTCAACCCCTCCAAAGCATAACCTGTCTCCGTCTTTTGCACTCTCATCTCAAATCCGGAAGATACATACAGGGTAGAGTCATTGGTCACCGAGCCCCGTTTCCCCGGGACGGTGAGCACGCAATCCACATACCGATACAACTGATCTCCCGTCATTTCACACAGAACGATGGACGGAGTTTCTCCCATGGTCAGAAAGCTTAACTCCGGCAGAGTATAGTCTCCGGCGACAATATTCCCTGCCACCGCAGTGGCGGGCCCAATGAACATCTGCGTGCCCAATTCCTCCCTCACGGAGTTGAACACTGCTGAGGCGGCTCTGTTACCGTGCTGAGGGTCAAATGTGTAAGAGTATCCGGTGTCAATACGGATGACCGGCTCCTCCGCATCGTCCGGCGCCTCCATGGCCGCATTGAACGCGTCAAAGGCGGAACGGGCATCGGGGTACTCTCCCGCGATCATCCCCTGTACCACCGTCTGAGAGCAGGAGAACATATCCGCCGACGCCAGCCGGATGTAAAGCCGATTGTCGGCAATCTGATCTTCCATGGGAGCGAGCAGCGAAGACAGGGTATGCGTCACCTCATTGTAGGCGATGAGCGTCTCGTCATTGTTGATCCGACGCAGCCCCTCCTCGTCCAACATAGCTGACATGACTTTCAGTATCAGTTCCTTGCGGGCCGGATCCTCCGTTCCCTCCGCATTGGCGGCCACCTGAAAGGCAGGGTAGGTGAGATACCAACCGGTTTGCGCCGTGTCACCGAAATAGGGCAGCAACATACAATCGTCCGCCGCGCCGTATAGATTTGCCTCCTCCGGCGTGGCCCGGATCATGGCAGCCTCTCCGCTCTCAAGCGCCTCGAACAAGTCATTGGTATTACCGGTCAGATCAGAGGCATCAATTCCGGCATATTCGATAAACTCCTCCATGCGCTCAAAAACCGGGAGCCACACCTCCTCGCTGAGCTGTTCCGTCCGCCCGCTCTCATACTGTTGTCTCCACTCCCGTCCCGCCTGAGATGTGAGCTGCTCCACGGACAGACCCTGAAGCACTTCCATGCAGGTAAAATCCATCCCAAAGTCGGAATAGAAAGGCCTGATGCCCAGTTCCCGCAATTCGCCGCACAGCTCCACGAACTCCCCGTATGTCTGAGGTATGGACAATCCGTGCTCTTCCAACAGGGTCCGGTTCACCAGAATGCCGTCCACCTCCGCACAGGCCGGAAGCCAATTGACCGTGCCGTCATTATAAGTGTAACTGCGCAGATAAGTCTGGGGAAAAGTATTGACCAATTCCGTATCGCTCAGATCCAACAGAGCGTCCTTCCACCCGGCCACATCCCGCAGGGCAAACCGCCTGACCGTGAGGATGTCCGGCAGATCTCCCTGCTCCTGTTTAAAGCGGTAGAAATCGGCAGAATTGGTCGCCACATAAAAAGTGAAATCCACCTCCGGAAAACGTTCCTGCAGATAGGGGGCATATCGCTCGGTAAGCTGATCGCTCCACAGCGCGATCGTTATCTGCTCCCTTTCAGAACCTGCCGTCGGATCGTCCTTTCCACCGCAGCAGCACAACATCGCCAACAGAGCTGCCGCAACCATCAAACTCATCCATTTTTTCATCTCTACCTCCCGTTTATTCCTGCGCGTTTCCATCAGGAGAGGCCGCTTTCTCTTATTTCCACAACATAACTTTTCCGCGGCTGTGGTGATGTAACGCCCCGGAATAAAGTTATGCAAATATATTTTAGCACTTTTTATGGAAAAATCAATAGAATCGGACATTAAGAGTTGTCTTCAAAACCCTTCAATTATGGCTCCATGACGGAAAAAGCTCTCACATTGCGCTTAAACAGCTTTGCCGGACGATGCCCCGCGCCTTCTGAGACGATATCGGTCTCAACCACATAGTCAGCAATCTTTCTTCGGAAATTTGCCGTCAGGAGTTCTCTGTCCAACACGATCTCAAACACATTTTGAAGCTGTGTCAGAGTAAACATCTCCGGCATGAGATCAAAGGCCTGTCTGAGGTCGTTCTCCGTATTGCCGCGCAGAGAAAGCATTGCGGACAAAATGATCTCCGCGTGATCAAAGGCAAGCCCTTCGCTCTGCACGATCTCATATCGCACAGTCTCATGGTAATTTTGAAAGCTTTTGTATTGCCTTAATCCCGCGCTTGCAGAAATATCTCTCTCCTCATTTGAGAGATATATATGATAGTCCGTCTCAATCAAACTCGTATCCCCCTGCAGCTCTTTTCTGACCTCCTGCGCCTTTATCTCTATATTGAACCACTCGGCCTCCCAGGCATCCGTTCCCGCCCTCAATCTGTAATTCTCCCCATCCACCAACGCCATGAACGCGTTGGAGATGATCCACCCTCTGGGATCTCTGTCCTTTTTCCCATAGGCCCCCACGAGCTGTAAATACGCGTTTTGCACATTGGTCTCTTCATACAATTCCCGCCTTGCGGTCTCCGCCATATCCTCGCCGGGTCTCACAAATCCGCCCGGGAGCGCCCAATAGTCTTTGTACGGATATTTGGCCCTTTTGATGAGCAGTACCTTCAGCGCCTTTTTCGGCAGCTTGCGTATGTTATCATTGACCCCGTCGTCCTGAATGGAGAAGATCACCATATCCACCGCAACGGAAGGTCTGGAATATTTGTCTATATCATAGTGGGACAGATATTCCTTTTCGGCTTGGTCCGTCTCATGAGCATTTCTTTTTATATCCATTTGGCTAAACCTCCGGATTCGTATTATGTTTCAGACATATTTTACCATATCCGGAAATTCATTTCAATCTTTCAAATATTCCTTTCCCGTTTGTAGAATTCAAGAAATTTCGCGGGGTCTTCCCTAAAAAGTTTCTCCAATCGGTGGCAGAACTCGAACTCCTGAGAGTCGTATTGGCTGAAAACATTGGGTATGTATTGGTACAGATCAGCGGCTATCTCTTGGGTGTGCTCAATGTCATTTCCATTAAATTCAATGAGCTGCCTTTCCGTAAACAGGAGCAGACGCACATAATAAGGACCGCCTTTATAGCCGACCTGAGCGCAGAGCCAATATATCTTATCGCGGGGGATCGCCGTCACCCGACCCATTTCACCGACCAACAACAGATACATCGGAAGCAGGATAACACGGTTGGGATAGGGCCTGACCGTGTTATGGTTCATGAAACCTTCATACAGGATCTTTCCCTCGGCGACTTCCCGGTCGATCAGCTCAGCCGCAGTCTCCTTCGTGGTCTCACCACAGGGAAGAATGAGATTTTTGCCGTTTCGGGCAGGCAGGATGGACACGAGCAGTCCGACCGCCGTGCAGAACAGCATCAGTCCTATCAACAGAACAAACAGGAAAATCAATTTTTGATCCCGGGGATCGCTCGTGTCTATCGTGTTTTTTGTGGCAAAATACAGGAAACCGGCCATACAGGCAAAAAACGCAAACATGGATAGAAATAATTTGCGATTGCGCCTGTTGGCCTTAATCGATTCCTGTTCCAAAAATCCTTGCGCCATATTTACTACCTCCGGAATTAATATGCCACGAGTTTATTGTAGTAATCAATGGTCTCGGACAATCCTTCCACAAAGGACGAGACAGAGCAGTTGCCGGAACCGGATATCCGAATGTCGATCATGTCCAGAGGCTCTCCCGCCTCCACCTTCTCCAACACCTCCGTGATGGACTTATGCGTATTTTGCAGGGCAGTTACAAAGAACCCCCAGTCTCTCATGCCGTCCACACTCACATAGAGCCCTTCCTGTTTCAGTTTCTCTTTGTCCTGATCATACTGCAGAACCTGATCCACATAGGACGCGAATTCATCATACAAGGGTTGGATCAGCGTCAGATCCATATCCAATACGTTTTCATCTCCTATGCCCTGACGATACAACTCGTTGTAGAGATCCTCGGCCGAGAACATCGCCATGTTCAATGCGTAAAGTACCTCGTACCCCTCCTCCTTCAACTGTTCCAACTCTTCTCTTTCCCGTTGGGACGCGACGGTATTCAACTCGTTTACAAACGCATCGCCATATGTAAAATACTCTTCGAGGACACCCATCAGCGCCGTATGCTGTTCCTGCGACTTGGCATAATCATCTGCCAGGAAACCGTCATCGGCGGTATAGTCATGCATTTCCCCCAATATGGTGATCAGTTTCTGCAAAGAGGGATAGAGATCCAGATAAGCCTCGTCAAGCGCGTCTTTCTCACTCTTCCCGGATGCCGTCTCGTAGGCCTCTTCCACATATCCGAGATATTTGGCGGAATGCGGATAGTAACAGGCGTAAGTCTTGATGTTCTCCTTTACAAACTCAAATTCCTCACTCTCTATATTTACATTGTGAAAATAAAGTGTCAGCGCGTCATTGATCTCGCCTACCATATGATTGTTGATCTCAATATATTGATTGTAGAGCTGCTGAGCGTCTCTCTCATTCAGCTCCGCCCCCTGACTGCTGCTCTCTGCGGACGACTGCGCAGAGACATCCGCCCGGCTGCTCGTTGAGCCGGTCCGATCGGCCGCAGAAGTGTCCCCTTGACACGCCGCCAGGGAAAGAACGGCCAATACAGCCGCCAAAACCATGATCCTGTTTCTGTTTTTTGTCATTTTCTCTCGCTCCCTTTCCGAACCTTATATCTTTTTTGTCCCCAAATCTTCCACCGGGATCTTCCCTTCCGTCCGCTCTGATACAAGCGTCATGAAAGCGTCCAGAGTTTCCCTGTCCGCAAAACCGAACCGGCCTGTCAACCTCTTTTTCGGATTCTCGTTCCGGTCAAAAAACTCCGCCACATAATGCGTCGTATAGGTGCGCACCCGGTTGATCCGCACGACAATGACCTCCTCAAAAATCTCAATATGATCCACTTGAGGAGCAAACACAACGCTCAGCGTGCCGCTCTGCCGGATATCGGACCAATATTTTTCGCCGACAGTGATGACATCCGTGGTATCCTTGCCTTTCGACACCAAAGTCCAATGCTCGTCCGCATCAAAATAGTCCCCAAAATATCCCTCTCTGCCCTCACCCGTCGGGAACAGTTTCATGACGTTTTTCTGCAGATTTTTGATGATCTTCTTCCAGTTACTCTGCGCACAGAGAAGCGGCCACATCATCACCATGAAAACTTCCCCGAACAAGAGTCCGAGCGGCGCGTGAAACGTAAACACATGCTGCGCCGGATATTCCGCGAGAAAACCAATGAGCACCATCGCCGCCATAGGCCCGATGCCCCACAGATAGACGGTTATTTTGGATCTTGCGTAGCCCTGCTCACAGCATTCCCTGATCCATACGCTCTGTTTGGTCAGAAAACGGTGCATTCCCGCCGGAGCATCCCCTATCGACTCGTCTTTTCTGCCCTCTCCGGACAGCCCTTTTATCACGCGCCACACAAAGATCATCAGACTGAAGACTGCCGTGATCCTGCACAAGGCGCTGCCTCCAAACATCCAAAAAGCAACCGCCACCGCCAAAAGAAAGACCGTAACTATGATATCCGCTATCTTTTGCATGAAATTACCTCCTATTCGCTTTCCGCTTGTGTTTCTTATGTTTCTTTTTCTACATTTAATGTACCCCCCCGAATTGTTTTGTCAACTTTTTTCCTTAAAATCAAGAATTGTTCTTCCCAAGAATGACTTAGTGCTCCTTGAACATCGTATTCTGATGTCCCGGGAGCACTTCATTTCAGGTGTGTAATCTTCACGGCAGATTTAGCTCCCCGAGTAGGGCTCGAACCTACAACAACTCGGTTAACAGCCGAGTGCTCTACCATTGAGCTATCGAGGAAAATATGATTATCAACAAAATCAAGTATAGTAGCCTTCCCTGTAAAAGTCAAGCGCGAAATGTATTTTTCTCACATCATGTGCCTTTGCGCGCTCCTCATGATATCTGCGCGGTATAGACCATATTATGCCCCGCCCTGTATCAAATATTCGCATTTCTTCAAAATTACTGCTCCCTGCGGTCTCCGTAGCATTTCACAAGCGCGTCATAAAAGAGCGGATATTCCTTATTCAGCCTTACGGGAATCCCACGCTCATTCAAAAAGCAGTGTTCCGAGCGGGCCTCGCACACGATATCTCCCCATCATCTCAAAACAGTCATCACCGACTCCGCTCTTTCTCAAGATATGCAGGAATCACCGGAAGTCAACAACCTCGCGGAAATCCAAAAACCACAAATGTTGGACTTCATCTGCGAAATCCTGCATTTGTGGCTTTTATCACAAGCAGATAACGGGAATCGAACCCGACACCTGCCCCGCCACAACCGTATGCCGC
>JAMPHD010000001.1:261713-369528 GCA_023663635.1 Acetatifactor muris | reverse complement strand
CCGCGTCCGGTCCCGTGGAATTTTCAGGGTTGCATTGCTGTTCGATTGTCAAGGTGCTTGTATGGCATAAAATCCTGTGATCTCATGCCAAACGGAGAAGGAGGGATTTGAACCCTCGCGCCGCTATTAACGACCTGCACCCTTTCCAGGGGTGTCCCTTCAACCTCTTGGGTACTTCTCCACGGTTGACTCTGCTGTTCTATATTATCGATGTACCGGCAGCAAGTCGGCTTGGACAAATCCGCCAAACTCTGCTCCCTAGCGGAGAGAGTGGGATTCGAACCCACGCGCCCTTGCGGACAAACGGTTTTCAAGACCGCCTCGTTATGACCACTTCGATATCTCTCCATCGAACCCGCCAATCAGCGGCAAAAATTATTTTATCAAAAATGATTCCCTATGTCAACAAATTTTAGCAAATGTTTTTCGGAAAATTTATAAAAATCTTTATTAAAAACAAAATATCTTGAGAAACCCGCGGGGCTGCCAAAACGCAGGCGCTAAACGCCTACGCTTTATCCCCGTCCTCTAAGCCTTCCGGTTTCTCGTCCGCGTCAAAGAGAAGATCCTTATAGATCCCGCCGCATTGCTGCAGGCCCTTGGCGATCAGACCGGCAAAGGTCACGGCCCCCGCGTATTTTAAATGCGTATTGTCCTTCTTGCCCTCGGGGCAGCTCGGATATACATTGGGCTCCACGTTCATGAACCACTCAATGGTCTTATCCGCCCCTGCCTCGTTCATCGCCTCGCGGCTCATGGCATACAGATCCACCAGAGGGACATTGTCCTGCGCCGCCACGGAGCGGATCGCCTCCACATATTCCCCATGGGCCCCGGGCCCGAGAACTCCCGTCTCGTCAAAGCATCTGCGCTCCAGGGGCGTGATCAGCACCGGATGCGCGCCGTGCTTTACCGCCACGCGGATGAAGGTCCTGAGATTCTCGTCAAAGGTGGAACCGGGGATGGTATACCGCAGGGGATCCTGACTCTTCTCGTCATTGTGTCCGAACTGGATAAACAGAAAGTCCCCCTCGCCAATGTTGCGGTCGATGGCATCCAGTCTGCCCTCATCCATAAAACTCTTGGTACTGCGCCCGTTCTTGCCATAATTGCAGACCTCGATCCCCTCCTTCAGATAGAGGGACATCACCTGTCCGATCCCCGTCTGGGGGTAGGTATTGATCTTGTTGGTCTGTACGGTAGAATCACCTGCCCAAAAAATTCTGTTCATATCTGCTCCTCCATTGGTTGCATGTTGATCAATTATATTGACTTGGCTCATTGCTCGCGGGAATCAAAAACCGGGGAAACCCCGATCATGCGATCACGGTCTCCCCGGTCCGTACTGTCTCTCAGCAAACCGGTTCGAGAAATCTCCCGGTTCCCGTAATAGGATTTACTCCTTTACGGCACCGATATTCACACCGGTAACGAAGTACTTCTGCAGGAAAGGATACAGTGCCATGAAAGGCAGGATTGCTGCAACGATACCTGCGTTATACAAAGTCTGCTGCGATATCGCGTACTGTGTCGTCGGCGTATCACCGTCCATGATCATTGTTCTCAGTTTGTACTGGAAGTTGGTCTGGGTCATATCGGTGATGTAGATTCTGGGCGTGGTGTAGTCATTCCAAACCGTCACGGCGAACATCAGACCGATGGATGCAAGCGCTGCCTTGGACAGCGGGAGCACGATCTTGAAGAAGATCGCCATGGGAGAACAGCCATCGATCTTGGCCGCCTCATACAGGCTGGCGGGAATACCTTCGAAGAAGTTTCTCATCAGCACCAGATTGTAAACGTTGATGCCGTGCTTTACAACGATAACCCACATATTGTCTCTCAGACCCAACTTGTCGAACACCAGGTACTCGGGGATCATACCGCCGGAGAAGATCATGGTGAACAAAAGCAGGAAAGAGAGGAATCCGCGTCCGGGCATCTCAAACTGGATCATTACATATCCGCCCAGAGTGGAGAGCGCCAGACCGAGCAAAGCGCCCGCGATCGTGGTGACCACGGAGTTTATGAACGGTCTGTACAGAGCGCCGGTCTGCAGGATGGTCTTGTAACCGGCGAGGGTGAACTCTGTAGGCCACAGTTTAAACTGGTACACACCCACCGCGCTGAAAGAGTCCACGACCACTTTCCAAATAGGAAGCAGGATGATCAAGCCGATCAGAATAAACACGATATAGTTGATAATAGAAAACAGAGAAACCTTTGTTTTCTTTTTGGTAACAACCTTTTCCTTTGCCATATCCACACCTCCTAAATGATGCCACGGCCGCGAACCTTCTTGCTCAGCCAGTTACAAACGAGCACGAGCAAAGCGCCGACCAATGACTTAAACAAACCTACTGCCGTGGAATAACCGTAGTCCGCAACCGCAGTACCGAAGCTCTGTCTGTAGATGTAAGTGGAGATAACGTCGGATACCCTGTAAACGGATACGTTATACAATACGAATACAGACTCGAACATATTCATAACCTTAGCCAGGTTCAGGATCACCACGGTTATGATGGTATTTGCCAACGCGGGCACGGTGACAAAGCGAATCTTCTGAAGACGGGTAGCGCCGTCGATATCCGCTGCCTCGTACAACTCAGGGTTGATGCCGGACAGAGTAGCCAGGAAGATGATGGTTCCCCAACCTGTCTCCTTCCAGATGTTGATCAGGTAGAAGATGGTCCTCCACATTCCCTCCTCTTCCAGGAAACTGATGTTAGCCTGATCAGGTTTCAGGATATTCCAATCTCTCAAGAGACCGTTCAGCACACCGGTGTTGGAAGCGGACAGGAACAGGGTAAAGATACCTGCAACTACTGCCCAAGACATAAAGTGAGGTAAATATATGATGGTCTGCAAGGTCTTCTTGGCGAAGAGATTGCCCATCTCGTTTAAGAAGATAGATACGACTACGGAAGTGATGGTCGTAATGATCAACTTCATTATACTCAAAAGCAAAGTGTTGCCAAATGCAGTCCAAAACTGCTGGGTGGCAAACATGTTCTTAAAGTTCGTAAGGCCTACCCACTTAGGTTCCATTACCGTATAGTACTGATAAAAGGAATATCTGATACCCAACATGGGCCAGTAATGTACGATAGCCAGGAAGATCAACACGGGGATGAACATGATGTAGTAACCGCGATGATTCCAAATACGCATTCCAAGCGGTTTGGGCTTAACAACTGCGCCTGTAGAGGTAGTAACTTGCTTTTTGCTCATACTTTTTTGCTCCTTCCTCTCCGAAATACCTTTCTTAAATCTCTTTATAAAGGTCTGTCCTGCCCCCGGCAGGGTTCTCCCTCCGAGGAACAGGACAGGCTTTACATTCGGCTCAGAGAGCCGTCTTATTTAATTCTTTCAGATCTTATTGACCTGCGTTCAGCTCAGCCAGAACAACGTCAATGGTGGAACCTGCGGTAGCAAGGTACTCCTTCATTGCATCGTCATAAGTGGACTTGCCGGTAACCACGTTGGTCACTGCGGTCTGAACAGCATCGGTGATGGTTGCGCTCTGTACTGCGTAGGTCGTAGAAGAAGGCAGTGCAGGAGCGGAGATAGCCTTTTCATAGAATGCTGCGCTGGACTCGGTTGCGATATCACTGGCTGCAGACACATTGTACTCAGCGGGAAGATCACGAATGGACAAAATGTTGTCGATGTGATTCTTCTTGTAGAGTGCGGTGTTGTCGGTAAGACCGGGCAGCATATGGAACTGACCTGCCTCATAGGTGGTCTCTTTCTTCTTCTCAGGATCATCGGGAGCCAGAACAACGGTCTCAGCAGCCATGCTCCAGTGAACGCCCTCTACACCATAGGTCCACAGCAACTGAACGTTGCCGCCGTCCATCATGGTCTCGAAGAATGCATCGAAGATAGCCTGACCACGCGCGTTCTGAGTTGCCTCATCAAGGGTGGTGTCGTTCATGATAACCCAAACGGGAGCCTTTCTGTCAAGGAAACCGTCCATCTCGGAGATCAGGTTCAGCTGAACAACCTCGGTGTCAACCTTATTCTTTGCAAGGTTGTCAGTCAGGGTCTGTCTCCAGGTACCTGCCCAGTATGCAAAGCAACCTGCGGTACCGGCCTGGTCATTACCAAACCATTTCTCACGCGCGCTCTTGGTCTGGCCAAGGAAAGCGGTGGTATCGGGGTCGATCACGCCCTTAGCCCATGCGTCAGCCAGTCTCTCAAGTGCAGCCTTGGTCTCCTCACTCTGGAAACCGTCAACCCACACGCCGTTCTCATCCTGCATCAGAGCGGGATAAGCGTTCTGCCAGAACTCAGGCATGTAGTTGGTCCAAGGAGCCTCGTTGGAGATGAGTCCGGGAGCGATGATACCATAGGTATTGCCGTCCTTGCCGTCGCCATCGGGATCTTCCTTGGTGAATCTCTCAAGCAGATTCAGGAAATCGTCATAGGTCTTGATGTCGTCTACGCTTACGCCCAGATTGTCAAGCCATGCTTTCTTAACATAAGTAACACAACCGTTACCTGCTGTCGGAGAGAATCCGTACAGTCTGCCGTTCACGTAGTTACCTTCGTTTACAACGGCCTTGGAGTTCAATGCGCTCTTGAAATCAGCATTCTCATACGCGTCGGTCATATCCCAGAGAACAGTGCCGAAAGATGCGTACTGAGAGTACATAGCTGCAGGCATCAGAACCACATCGGGCTTGTCGGTACCTGCCAGTGCCAGAGCCAGAGCCTCGGAGTAGTTGGAGTGGTCGGGCTTGTTGATCACAAGATCAATGCCTACCTCATCCTCCCATGCCTTCTCGAAGTCTGCCAGACCGGTCTCCTCAGTCAGATTCAGGGTACCATCTACCATGATCTTCAACTGAGTCAGATCGTAAGTTACCTCCGGAGCGGCAGAGCTGGTGCTTTCTGCGGATCCGGAATTGCTTGCGGCCGCGCTGTTGTCGCTGCTGCCGGTAGCAGGCGTGTTGTTGTTGTTACAAGCAGCCAGAGATGCTACCATTGCGGTCGCAAGAAGTACAGATAATACTTTCTTCTTCATTTCTTTCCTCCCTTTAAAATTTTAGAATGAAATAATGTAACCCGCCGGGCAACGCTCGGCTTATTTATACTGTACCATTGTTATGCGCAAATTGCAAGTCACAAATTTTGTATGGTTGTGGAATTTTCGGGCATAATTATCAAAAAAACCCTGTTTTATCATGTTTTTTAATCAAAAAATTAATTTTTCCCGATAAAATCAAGTCAGATTGACGAGTAAAAAGCAAACTTTTTGTGCAGATTTACAGTTTCAACATCGCCTCCGCCACAGCCAGATCCTCCGGGGTGGTGATCTTGATGTTCCGATAATCCCCCTCCGTCATCCGGACCCGACGGTCCGTGAAGAGCTCCACCACGCTCGCGTCGTCCGTGACGGCGATCCCCCGCTCCCGCACACTGTCGAGATTTCGTGCCAGACGCCCGTAGGCCTCCAGGATCAGCTCCGTGTCAAACACCTGCGGAGTCTGTACATTTCTGACGTTGCGTCTGTCCGGGGTCCGGACGGCAAAGCCCTCCTCGTCCGTGATCTTTATCGTGTCCTTGGAGGGCACCGCCGCCACACAGGCGTGGTAGCGGGCCACCTCGTCCCCGAGGCGCCCGAGCAGCTCCTCCGTGAGAAAAGGCCTCGCGCCGTCATGGATGAACACAAAGCCGTCCCGGTTGGGCACCCGCATGTCCCCTGCCGCGATCACCTGCAGCGCCTCCCACACGGAGAGATACCGCTCCGCTCCGCCCGCGATCACGCGGTCCACCTTGGAAAAACCGTACCCGCGCACGATCTCTTCCCGGACAAATTCCAGATCATTTTGGCCCGCCACCAAAATACAGTCGTCGATCACGGCAGACTCCTCTATGGCGCGGAGGGGATACCGGATCACGGGATGTCCCGCCAGATCCATATATTGCTTGGCCACACTGCTCTTCATGCGGCTGCCGCTGCCCGCGCAGAGCACGATGGCCGTACATCTCTTCCCGTCTTTCATAGCTGCAGATTGGGCACGGCGTTTAAGTCATAGCCGTGGCGCACTCCTTTACAATATTCATAATATCCCGCGGTCCCGATCATGGCCGCGTTGTCCGTACACAGGATCGGCCCCGGCCGGTAAAACCGTATGTTCCTCGCCCCGCACGCCCGTTCAAAGGCCTCGCGGAGGGAGGTGTTGGATGCCACGCCCCCGGCGATGGCAAAGCGGTCCGTCCCGTACTCCTTCGCCGCCGCCATGGAATGTTCCACCAACACGTCGATGACCGCCCGCTGAAAGGACGCGGCCACATTTGCCTGATGAACGGGCTCGCCCTTCATGTGACAGGCGTTCAGATAGTTGAGCACGGCGCTCTTAAGCCCGCTGAAACTGAAATCATATTCGTTTTGAGCCACCTTGGCCCTGGGAAAAGGAATGGCATCGGGATCGCCCTCCCGCGCCAGTCTGTCGATCTTCGGCCCCCCGGGATAGCCGAGTCCGATGGCTCTGGCCACCTTGTCAAAGGCCTCCCCGGCAGCGTCGTCTCTGGTGCGCCCGATGATCTCATACACCCCGTAATCCCGCACCAACACCAGATGGGAATGCCCACCGGAGGCCACGAGACACATGAAGGGCGGCTCCAACTCCGGATATTCTATATAATTAGCGCTGATATGACCGCTAATGTGATGCACCCCCACCAGAGGGATATTCCTCGCAAAACAGATGGCCTTGGCCGCGGAGACCCCCACCAGCAGCGGCCCCACCAGTCCGGGGCCGTAAGTCACCGCCACCGCCGTGATGTCCCCAAGCGTCACCCCCGCCTCTTGCAGGGCCCGGTCAATGACTTGGTTGATCTTCTCGATATGTTTGCGGGACGCGATCTCCGGCACAACGCCGCCATAAAGGGTATGTAACGCAATCTGGGAGGCTATCACATTGGATAACGCCTCCCTGCCGTTTCGGACCACCGCCGCCGCCGTCTCATCACAGGAGCTCTCGATGGCCAATATGTAAACTTCCGATCTCTCTTCCATGTCAGTCCTCCAGATTCTGCGCGTCCTCCCACCCGTAGATCTTCCACCGCTTATTTTCATCCTTGCGCAGAAGATACATCAGATTGGTGGTGTAGGTCTGCCCGTCCTGCATGATATTGTAGCCGCACATGATCTTGGCAAAGGAGAAACCGTCCCGATCAAAAAACTCCACATTGTTGCTGGAGGCGAGATTGAATCCCGTGATGCGCCTCTCCTTGTCCCTGTAGGTCTGCACATCTCCCTGCAGACGCACCAGATACGTCCCTATCTCGTTGGCCTCCAACAGTTCCTCGTCGTAGAGTTCCCTTGCCTTGATGCCCAGAGCCTCCACCTCGTCCTCCGAACTGTCTTCATAATAAAAACCGCGCAGGATCTCATTATAGTATTTGACGACTTCCTTGGGCGTGGGCGGGTAATCCTTGCTCAGATCCCGGCTCAACGTGGCCTGTACCTGCGAAAAAGCATTTTCCTCCCTGCTCTCACGGCTCCTGTTGGAAAGATACGCATAATATCCCACCACAAGCACCACCAACAACAATATGATCACGGTTGTCCGCGCCGTCGCTTTTTTCATGCCGTCAGTCCTCCTCAAACCTCAATTCCACGGTCCTGCCGTCCTTGGCCGCCACCGTGCCCGGAAAGATCTTCCTCACCTCGCCCATGAACTCCTCCGGCCGCGCCAGAGACGGGCTGTAATGCGTCAGCCAGAGCTCCGGAACCCCGGCCTCTCTGGCGATCTTGGCCGCCTCATACATGGTCATGTGTCTGTGTTCCTTTGCCTTGGCGATCTTGTCCGGCTCGCCGTACATTCCCTCAAGGATCAAGAGATCCGCGCCTCTCGCATGGGCGAGGATGCTGTCCGTGGGACGGGTGTCCGTGCTGTAGGTCACCTTGAGCCCCTTTCTCGCCTCCCCCATCACCATGTCCGGCGTGTAGACGCGTCCGTCCTGCTCCATGGTCTCGCCCTTCTGCAGACGGCTCCACAGTTTCATGGGTATGCACAGTTCCTCCGCCCGCGCCCGGTCAAATCGGCCCGCGCGGTCCACGCTCATGCTGTAACCATAGCATAACACATTATGATTTACCTTGAAAGCTTCAATTCTGAATCCGTCAAAAGAAAATGTCTGCTCCGCGCTCTCGATCTCCACGCATTGTATCTCAAAAGGCAGCTCCGGAGCGATCACCCTGAGTGAATTGACCACTCTGGTCAATCCCTTGGGACCAATGAGCAGCAGCGGTCGGGTACGCTCCGCGTTGCCCATGGTGAGCAGCATTCCCGGCAGACCGCTGATGTGATCCGCGTGATAATGGGTAAAACAGATGATGTCAATGGGATGGGGGCTCCAACCCTTTTCCCTCAGGGCGATCTGAGTCCCCTCCCCACAGTCGATCAAAATACCCGTACCGTTATAGCGCATCAACAGGGAAGTGAGCCACCGATAGGGCAGCGGCATCATGCCTCCCGTTCCCAACAAACAGACATCTAACATAACTCGGTTTCCTCGTCCTCCTCCACGGGGATGGCAAACTGTCCGATGATCCTGTCATAACAGTCCTCGCACAGGTCAAAACGGTGTCTCATGCCATCCTTGCGGCTGAAATACCCGAAGGTGTGATCCACCGTAAAACAGCCCTCCTTCAGGTATCCTCCCTCTGATTTTAATTCCTTTTTGCATTGATTGCAAATGACTTTTCCATATTTTTGCATTTTGTACCTCCCGATTTCCGCCGCAGCGCTTTGCGTATGCAAGCCGCATAAAGTATACGTTCCTGACTAAAGTATACTATATGGAAACCGTTGCGGGCGTGGTAATTATTGGCGCCGCGGTGAGCAGCTGTCCTTGGCCCGGTCCGAGGCGATCGGCGCGGCGGCAAGCGGCTATTCCCGGCGCCGCCACATGATCAGCGCGTCCTCCGGGGGTTTTGTGTAAAAATTCGGGCGCAGTCCCTCAGCCGCGAAACCGAATTTTTCATAGAGACGGATGGCCGGCCGGTTGCCCGCCCGCACCTCCAGGGTGAAATCGCGCACACCCCGCCGCGCAGCCTCCCGCAGCAGCTCCTCCAACAGGACGGCTCCCACTCCCTGTCCTCTGCGCGCCTCCTCTACCATCACTTTCTCGATATCGCCCTCGTTGTCCAACATGGTCAATCCCGCGCAGCCTATGGGCCGTCCCTCCGACTCTGCCACCATGTACAGGCTGTAGGGATGCTCCAACAGTTCTAAAAAAGCCTTTTCGGACCAGGGCATACTGAAAATCTCCCGCTCGATCCGGGCCAACCCGGGCACGTCCGTCTCCCGCAGGGGGCGGATGATCACGTTTCCACTCAGGGCGTTCATATCTGCTTCCCCGCGCGCGATTCATCGGCCTGCGATTCACCAGCCTGTGCTCCCGCGCGCGACTGCCCGGCTTGGGCTCCCGTGTGCGGGTCGTGCCCTTTCTCTCCCGCATTCAACTCCCGCTCCGCCTGACTCTGGCGCAGATATTCCGGCCGATGATCCGCGGCGGACACGGTGCGTCCCTCCGCGTAATACATCGCCCCCAGAGCGGCAATGCTGCCGGCCCGCTGCCTGTTGCAGGAGGCGGGGGCAAACCGAAACGGTATCTTCATCCGGTCCAAGATCGTCTCTCTGTAAACAGGTACGCCGTCCCCCAGAAAGATCACGCCCCTCCCCGGATGCCCGGCACTCATTCGATTGATCTCTTCCAATATAATGGAAATATCCACCGCGGCCTGCGGTCTCAGGACGCGGAGGGCACAGCGCGTAACACCCTCGGCGCCGCCCGCATCCCCGACATCCTCCGCGGCGAACTCATAGATTCCCGTGTAGACCTGGTTCCGTCTGGCGTCGATCAAAGGGCAGATCAGATCCGTGACACCGTACAGATTGTAGGCGAGCCCCTCCAGAGTGGGCACTTCCACAAGAGGTTTGTCAAGGGCCAGTCCCAATCCCTTGGCGGTGGCGGAACCGATGCGCAGACCCGTGAAAGACCCGGGGCCCGAGGCCACGGCGATGGCATCCACACTGTCCGGCGCAAGCTCCAACATTTTCATGATCTCCGCCAACATGGGCAGCAACGTCTGAGAATGAGTCTTTTTGTAATTCACATTATATTCCGCCAGGAGCACATAGTCCTCCGCCAGAGCGACTCCCGCCACCAGTCCCGAACTGTCCAAACCTAATATTTTCATGGATCTCCTCCACCCTTCTATCGCCGGCTCACCGTGATCTTCCGGTAGTCAAAGCCCTTCTGCGGATCACGCTCCATCAGAATCTCGGTGTAATGCGAAGGCAATATCTCCCGGATCAGATCGGCCCACTCGATCAGGCAGACCCCCTGCCCGTAAAAGCAGTCCTCATATCCGATCTCCTCCATCTCCTCCACATCGGCGATGCGATATACGTCAAAATGAAAAAGAGGCAGTCTTCCTCCCTCATAGATCTGCAGGATCGTAAAAGTGGGGCTGTTCACCGGTCCCTCGATGGCAAGCCCCGCCGCCATGCCCTGCGTAAATACGGTCTTGCCCGCGCCCAGATCCCCGATCAGGGTGTAGACCTGCCCCGGCTCTGCCTCCCGCCCCATCTGCTCTCCCAGAGCATAGGTCTCCTCCGGGCTGTTGGTCTCCCGGACGATATCGGCGTTGTTCCCCGCGTCCGCATGTCCTACATTCGTCTCTGCCATCCCTGTCACCTCTCCGTCTTCTTGGGGCCAAACTGCCCATGCCGGCTGTTTATGCCGGCCGCTGACTCCCCCGGACCGATCATCCGTTCACCGGTCCTCCTTCTGCCTGTCTGCGGTCGTCGCGCTAGCAGCGGATGCGCACTTTCTTAGGCGGCATATGGGTGGAGATCATTTGAATCACATCCGACTGCCTGTCCCCCAACTCCCGTCTGGGAAAAATAGTGGCGTTGACCGGGCTCGTGTAAACGATGATGCTGCGCCCCGTGGACACCGCCTTCACCATATCCGCCCAATCCTGATGCTGCTCCTCCCCGTTTTGGGACACGGTGATCCCCGCCTCGTCCAACCTATAGTGGAGAGGTTCCCCGAAGGCCGGATTGGCCAGAATCTGCCTTCTGCTCCTGATAAAAAGCGTCCAGGGCAGATACGCGAGCAGCACGATGCCGGCAAACACAAAGATCGCCTGTCCCTTCATCATGCCCACCAACCAGACCACGGCTCCCACACCGCTCCCCAGAAGTCCCGCGGCGCTGTGATAGCTGTGCATCATCATATAATCATAGAGATCGCCGGCGTTGATCTTCACATCCAGTTCCATCATAAGTCCTCCACTTTGATATCTAAAATTCCTTACCGTTTTTCATGAAATCAACAAGATTTACATGCGCTATGCCATTGCGCTGCTGCAACAAAGAATCTACCGTAGCGACATACTTAGGATAATTATCCTTTATCGATTCCAACGCTCTATACTCTCGATCTTCCGTTTCCTTCGACATTGCTATCGTATAAGAAACCTGAACATAGGAATAATTCATTTCGTTATCTCGGAGTATAAAGTCACATTCAAATTTCCCAATTCTGCCTACACTTACAGAATAGTCATGTGACCTTGCGTATATATAGGTGATGTTCTCCAATACCGGACCAAAGTTAATCCTGTTATCAGTATTTTGAGCATAATAAAAACTCAAATCCGCAAGATAATACTTCTTCTCCCCGCTTAATGACTTCTTTGACTTCATATCAAATCTCGGACACTCACAAAGAATCTTTGCGTCGAGCAGAGCCTTGATATATCTGGCAATCGTAATTTCACTGATCGGAGTTCCAGAACGTTCGATTGCCTTTTTGAGACTCTTTAAACTCGTAGCAGTCCCAAAATTATTGATGATATATTTCTGAACCGTCTCAAAAGTACTCTTATTACGAATTTTCAGTCGTCTGCGTATATCTTTTTCAAAAATCTCATCAATAACACTTTGGACATATCTGCGTTTCGCAGCCATTGTATTTAAATTAATCGTTCTCGGAAATCCTCCCTCAAGAATATAGTTCTGCAATTCTTCCTGACGGTCGGGAGCAATTTCTTTGCCGTAAAACTTCTTAATATCTTCATACTCTTCAAAAGAAAGCGGAAACATCTCAAATTCAATATATCGACCGGTAAGCTTTGTCATCAACTCACCACTTAAAAGATAGGAATTTGATCCCGTAATAAAAATCGACCATTCACCGATCCCACGGAAACCATTGAGAACTATTTCAAATCCATCGACATTTTGCACTTCATCAATAAAAAGATATTTTGTCCCCTTCACCTCTTGCACGCTTTGAATCAATTGTTCCAACTCGTCAGACTTTAAAATCTTGTTATAATCCTTACTGTCAAGATCGAAAAAATGAACATTTTTTTCAGGAATCCCTTCCCTTTTCAGTTCGTCCGCGATCGTCTCCATCAGGCAGGACTTACCGCATCTTCTGACGCCGGTTATAACCTTGATGATATCCGTAACGTGATAAAAATCACGAATTTTTTTAAGATAGTTTTCCCTTGGATACCAGTTCATACTTTTCACCCGCCATCAATTTTCTCTAATCCATACTATCAGAAAAATAAAAGATTTTCAAGTTTAACGTGGGCGTTTTTGTAATTTTTTCAAAAACGCCCACGTTAAAAAGTTCTATATAAAAATTATCCCCCTAAATTTATCATAATCCGACGCATTCCGAATATCTTTCCTCAACAGAAAAATATCGGCAATGCTCCATATACTCTTTCTGCTCACTCTCAAAATATTTGACCAGATCGGAACAGTCCTTTTCCGTTTGAGCCTTTTTCAGGGCCGTGATATATACAGCCTGGTTTTTGTCCTGTACGATAAATGGATCCATATCATTGGCGAGGCATTCTCTAAACAGGATGATCCGTCCGGTTCGCCCATTGCCGTCCTGAAAAGGATGTATCAGCTCATAATGAAATTCCTTGATCCGCTCCTCCGATAACGGCTCGTCTATCGATGAAAGCATATGATTGAACATAAGAAAATGCCCGTTCATTTCTTCTATATCCCTGGCCCGGTACACATCTTCCGATTTGGGCAGAAATCCTTCCTCCAGTGCCGCTGTCTGGTCTTCCGTGAGCGTACTTCCTTCGATCTTATTAGAGTTGTATGCCATAGACCTCTGGGTGAACCCATAAATCCCGCTTCTGTCGTTGCGATTTCTTTCAGTGTCCATACACCATATCAGCGCGTCCGAAAATTTCATTGTCAGCCCTCTCCGTTTTCTATCGCATTTTTGCTGAAATTCAGAACCTCAAAGTTCGTTCTCTTGTTTTGCTAATTGGCTTGTTTATAGCCATCCTGAATCAGCCTTTCCAATTGCTCCTTCAACACCGGGAAATCCGTATGGGCTGTGTTATATACGTCTTCCATCCTCAATGTCCGGTATTTATGCGCCGCAATATCACGCATTCCTGCGATAGCTTTCCATGGTATTTGCGGATATTCTCTTCTTGTATCATCAGCAATATTCTTTATTAATTCTCCAATATTGATAACCGTCATACTGACAGCCCGTTTCAACTTTTCGTCCTTTATGAACTCCTCCAAAGTTACCGTCCCCAACATATCATGAGCTATATCTATTTCTGAAATCACCTTATGAAGAATTACCTCATCCCTATGCCGCATACAGCTCCACCACCTTCCCGATTTCAAGCAAATCGGATTCCTCAATCGGCCCATGCACAATATCTACGCCTACCTCCAAAATCTCCTCAAGTTTTACTTTTATCATTGACAAAGTCAACAATGAAATCGGCAACGAAAACTCCATGATCAAATCTACATCACTGTCTTCACGGTCCGTACCTGCTGCTCTTGATCCAAAAAGAGTAATCCGTTTAATAGGATAGTCATTTACAATCGTCAAGACATTGTTTTTTATCATTTCTATTGTCATGTTTATACCCCCGACGTGTTTCAGCACGCATACCAATCAATATTTGAAAGTTTGCTTTCAATCTTTTCTCCTCGGATTTCAATTTCCCCAATACTCACGAATGTTGATAACCTGATGTTTATCCGTTATTGCCATTCAACTTCTCTCTGTTTATATTTTATTATCATGCAATGGTTAATGCAACAAATTTTTAAGACATGATATTTATTTTCGGATTCCGGTTTCCTTATTCATCCGCCCTGCCCCCGAGGATCGTCCCGCGGTTGGGCCAGATCATCGACAGCGCAGCCATGACGACGGCCAAAATGATCCCCGGCAACAGCGACATATCCCATACGATATAGGAAATCTTTGCGGCAACCTGCGGGATCGCCGCCGCGCTGACGAGCTGCCCCAACAGATATCCGGGCACGACCGCGAGGAGTACCATATACAGATTTTCCAGTTTCAGCACCCTGAGCAGTTGGCTTTTGGTCATACCTATGGCCAGAAGAGTGGAAAATTCCTCCTTCCGCTCCGCTATGCCGCTGACACAGCTGTTCAAAAAATTCACGAGAGCCATCATGCCCACCATCACCGCCAGACCATTCCCGATCATCAGAATCACCATGCCAAACTCTTCCACCATTCTCCTGTACACGCCCTTGGAGCGATAGGAGACCACATCCTCTCCGCCCATTTTGTCCAGACAGTCCTTCACCAAAGGCTCCACCGCGTCCAAAACGACGGCATCCGGGGCATTCATCGTCACCATAAACAGTTCCGGCGTCTTGGACATTTGCTCCATGCTCTTGGTCGGAAGGATAAAATCCAGATCCTGTATGTGTCGGTTGCCCCGGGCCATACGGTTTCGGTACTCATCGCCGACCACCGCCAACACTTCATATTCCCTCTTCCGCAGATTGTCATAATAGCTATATCGTCCGTTCTCAACCTGCCTCAAATGAGAGCCGGAATCCTCCGGAAATTCCTCATACAGATTCACTTTGTCCCCCACATGATAATAACTGTCGCCCTCACCGTCCAAGGCGACCGCCACCACATAACGGCCGGATTCAAACAGTTCTTTATCGAGACTGCCCTCAAAGATCTCAAAGTCTCCCATTTGCTCATAATCATAAAACCGATAGGTCTGCTGCGTCAAAATGGCAGCGCCTGTCCGTCTGTGCTCCTGCGCGCTGCAGCATAAAGTCATTCTCCCCGGCACCCTTCGCGTAGTTTCCGCCGTCCAACACCAATTGACATAATCTCTCCGCGTCCTCATCATATAAGAATGACATCGCGTACAGATTATAATGATACACGGTGTCCATATCTGCGGAGATCTTCTCCAGTTCATCCCGCAGCTCATTCGGAATGGCCTCCACATTGCCATCGGTGCCGATCTCCATATAGCTCAGTCCATGTTCCGTGGCGATCTCGATATCCGCGAAAAGATTGGTCTCCTCCGGAAAAGATTCCATATTCAGACTGTGCACCACATTCATGGTGCCGACAAAGAGAAACATCACAACGCTCATGGAAATGACCACCAGAATTGTCTTCTTGCAGCGTTTCCCCAGATTTTTACGCGCAAAACTCCCCGCGGTGAAACGCGTATTGCGCGTCCGCCCCGTCCGTCTGCCGCCGCCATCCGTAAAGCCGACCGTCCGGATGGGAGGCAGTTTTGCCAGGATGGTCATGGGCCTCCCCACACCGATACATAACACCGCGAAGGACAACACCGCCGCGCACACAAAATACACAGGTCTGACCTCGAGAGTCGCGCTGCCCTTAATCCCTGCAAAGGCCGCAAGTCCCGGCAATATCACATACCCGAAGACAAGGCCCGCCAGACAACCTATGGGCAAACCCGTCAGATACTGTCGGGCGGCATGGATCCCAACAATCCTGCGGATATGGGATTCCGCCACGCCTATCAGCTTTAACTGCCCATACTGCACCACGTTTTTGACAGATGAAATGTAATAGATCGTATAGATCATCAAGCCGGCGCACACGGCCGTCAAAAGGATCAGGCCGCCCATCAGCAGGAGCATGGATCTCCCGATACCGCCCGCCCTCAAAACGGCAGTAAGTCCGGATCGTCAACCCGCTCCTGTCCCACAGGAAAAATTCCTCGGACATATAGATCCTCGCCTCATCCAGCGCGTCGTTGGCCGCGCAGATCCCCGTCACGGTCACTTCCTGCGTGATGGAATTGGCGGGTGTCTCCAGATGCAGCGATATCCTGTCGCCCACCCTGACGTCTCCGCCGTAATTTTCCACGAAGTGTTCATCCACCACCGCCTCGCCGTCCGACTCGGCCCAACGGCCCTCCAAAAGCTCGTTAAAATTCCAGGAGGCGGTCTTCTCCTCGGCGTAGAGGATCCAATTGCGGGATTTCGCGATCTCATCCCCTTGAGTAGAAGACCCTTGAGCCGCGGACTCTTGAGACACATTCTCCCGGGCCGCGGACTCATAGTGCCCCATGTACACCACCATACCCGTGTCGTCAAAATAGCCGCTGTCACGCAGCTCCTCAAACCAGTGGTAGGAGGTCCTCTTGTAAATCCCCTCCGCCCGCGTTCCTAACAGCATCTGTTTCTGCCGCCCGGTGAGGGTCACGATGGACAAGGCCGTGGAGAGCACCAGAACCACCATCATGGAGGACAGCGCGATGGCCGCGATAGCCGTGATGTTCCTGCGCCTGTCCGCGCGGTACAGCCCGGACGCGAGCCTTCTCACCGCTTTGGCCGACACCCGTCCTGACCTTTCCGTGTTCTTTTTCCCCGTTTTACCCGTCTCATTCATCGCTCCGCCAGCCTTCCGTCTTTCATATTCAACACGCGGTCACACACCCGGGTCAGCGCGTCATTATGGGTGATCATGATGACTGTCTGACCGAAGTCCCGAACCGCGCGCTCCAAAAGTCCCATCACATCCGCCGTGGATTCGGAGTCCGGATTGCCGGTGGGCTCGTCCGCCAGAATAATGGCCGGCTCCGTGACCAGAGCGCGGGCGATGGCCACCCTCTGCTGCTGCCCGCCGGAGAGTTCGGCCGGCAGCCTGTACTCCAGACCTTTGAGCCCGAGAGTCCCCATGATCCTGTCCAACAGTTCCCTGTCCTCAAGTTTTCCGCCGATCTGAACGGGCAACACGATATTCTCATATACCGTCATGACGGAGATCAGATTGTAGTTCTGAAAGACAAAGCCGATGCGCTCCCGCCTGAACTCCGTCAGCGCCTCGCTCTTTAAGTCGTTCAGGTTCACGCCCTCCACATAGACGACTCCGGATGTGGGCTTGTCCAATCCCCCGCACACGTTCAAAAACGTACTCTTGCCGCTGCCCGAGGCGCCCACCACCGCCACAAACTCGCCCTTATGTATCTCCACATTCACATGGGACAGCGCGTTTACCACATTTTCCCCCTGTCCGTACTGTTTGCATACATCCACCAGGCGCAAGATATTTTCCATTTCGGTCACTCCTTAGTTACATCAAATTGTTTTCTTTACTTATATATTACCCCCCCGAAAGGGTTTGTCAATCGGGGGGGATCATACTCTACTCATGCCGCAGCGCCTCGATGGGGCTTAGGCGGGCAGCTTTCCGCGCGGGATAGATTCCGAAGAAGATCCCCACCGCTGAGGAAAACAGGCTGGCTCCCAACACGGTCCCTATATTGACCGAAGCGGTAAATCCCATCAGGGAGCAGACTCCCTGCGCTCCCAGAACCCCCAAGAGGATGCCGATCAGGCCGCCGAGCAGGGAGATCAGGGCGGATTCCGCCAAAAACTGTAACAACACGGATCCCGTTCTGGCGCCCAGAGCCTTGCGGATTCCAATCTCGCGGGTGCGCTCCGTCACGGACACCAACATGATGTTCATCACGCCGATTCCGCCCACCAGAAGGGAGATTGCAGCCACAAACACCACAAATACCGTGATGTAACTCAGTATCTCATCCATTTGACTCATGTAGTCATTAAAGTTCTCAATCTGTATTGCCCCCTGTCCCCGGACTCCGTGTCGGTTTTCCATCAAACGGACCGTATTTTCCGCCACCTCTGTCGCAAATTCGGCTCCATCGCTGATAATTAGCAGATCGTTGTTACTGACATAGAATCCATAAGAAGATGACACGACTGACAGCGGACACTCCATGGAGATGTTGGAAGACCCCATCATCCCCGAGAGCATGGAGGCATTATCCTGTCTGATCCCTATGACAGTGAAATCTCTGGTGATACCATACATATTCATCTCCACTGTCATGCCGATGACATTGGTGGTGCCGAAGAGCTGCTTGGCGCTGTTCTCCGTGAGGACACAGACCAAATTGGCCGAGTAGTAATCATTGTCATTAAAATAACGCCCCTTGATGATGGGGTCATTGCTGGCGTATTCCAATCCCGGCATACCCATGGTGGCCGTGCCGTCAAAGATGCCCTTCCTCCCCGTAAAACTACCGCCGAAACCCCATTTCGGCGTGACCGCTTTCACATGGGGCACCTTCTCCAAAATGGCGTCAATATCCTCTTCCGTAAACTCCACCGAGATCCCGTTTTCATTATTTCCGGTAGAATAGATGTAGATCTGTCCGCCCGCCATGGCGTTCAGCTCGCTGTTGATGCCGCCCTTTACGCCGTTTCCGATGGAGATGATCATAATGACGGAGGAAATGCCGATGATAATGCCCAACATGGTGAGGATGGAGCGCCCTTTGTTGCTCTTGATATTTAGGAGCGCAATCTTAATGTATTCCCATATTTGCGCCATGAGACACCTCCTACATCCCGGGTACGACAGTGACTGCCATACCCTCCTCCAGACTGCCGTAATAGCTTATGATCACCTGGTCTGCCTCCGTGATGCCCTCCACGATCTCCGTGTACTCGTCATTGGAAATCCCGCAGACAACGGGTTTTCTGACCACCACGCCGTTCTCCGCCACATAGAGGAAATCCCCGTTTCTGTCGGCATTCACGGCCTCCACGGGAATGAGCAGCACATCCTCGGCGGCGCGGGTGAAGATGGTGAGCTTGGCGTCCAGGCCCAGTATGATCCTGTCATCCGGCTCCTCGATATGTATCTCCACACCCACCATGGGCGTGTTGGAGGCATTGATCTGTGCCATGCGGTTGATCTTGCTCACGGTGCCCGCGTACACATTGCCCGAGATAGTGACCTCCGCTTTCTGTCCCACGGCCAGTTTCTCCACGTCCTGCTTGGAAGCATCAAACTGTACTTTCACGGACTCGCTGCTCTCCAGTTTCAAGAGCTGCACGCCCTCGGTCACGGTGGAGCCCTCCACGGCGCTCACCTCCGTCACCACACCGTCAAATTCCGCCCGAAGTCCCGCCTTGCTCTCGTTGTAAGCCCGCTCGGCGGCTGAATACGCGATGCCGGCCAACTCTTTGTCTGCCTCCTGTGAAATCTTGTCATAGGAGTCCATCACGCCGTTCTCGCTGCCGTTCTTCTGGCTCTGCATCTCCGCCTTATAGGTCTCCAAGTCCGCAATTTCGTCCTGCACCGCCTGAATCTCCGTCTCAAGCTCCGTCACATAATCGGAGGAGGCGTATGTCTGCTGCAGGTATGTATTGTCGGTGAGCTCCCGGTTGATCTCGTCCAATCGTTTCTCTTTCTCCTGAAGTAACAGCTCCTGTTCAGGGGTAAGAGGGATAGTCTCGCCCGCATCATCTTTTTGCGTCAACTCTGC
Organism: Acetatifactor muris; assembly: GCA_023663635.1. Lineage (GTDB taxonomy): Bacteria > Bacillota > Clostridia > Lachnospirales > Lachnospiraceae > Acetatifactor > Acetatifactor muris_A. The sequence continues at coordinate 349,865 of JAMPHD010000001.1, read as the reverse complement.
GATTTTCTGCTCCACTTCCGCTTTCTCCTGCTGCAGATCCCTACTCTGCCCCGCCAGGGCGTTGCCCGTCCCTCTGGTGCTCTCGCTCAGACGGGACTGCAGATCTCTCAGATAAGCCTTCTTGTCCGCAATCTGCTGCTCCAGAACGGGCAGGTTGGTGTTGGCCTCGGACAGTTTGGCGCTGTTTTGGGCGCTGTCCGCGATGGCGCCGTTGTAATTCGCGTTGGTTTTGTCCTGCTGCAGTGACGCCTGTCGGAAGTCACTCTCGAGTTGGGCCTCGTCATAGGCGATGAGCACATCCCCGGCCTTGACCGCGTCCCCCGCCTCCACGTTGACGCTTTGCAGTTTCCCGCTCGTGGGCGCGAAGAACACCTTCACTTCCTCCGCGGCCACATTCCCGCTGGTGCTGACGCTCTCCTGAATGCCCCCCCGAACGGCATTGGCGGTGGTCACCACGGCGGCCGCCTCACCGCCCCCACAGCCCCGCAGTATGAACAGCAACAGCACAATGACAACGATCACAATAATAATAACAACTGTTTTTTTATGTTTCTTTTTGCTCTTCGGTCTGGTATTCTCCTGATTTTGCCCCTTTTTAAACAGATTCTTCATCTCTTGCCTCCTGTATCTCATCGGACTCAATGCGCCCGTCTTTGATCTTGATCACTCTCTTGGCCCGGGCGGCGATCTCATTGTCATGAGTGATGAGAATGACCGTCCTTCCCTCCTCGTGCAGGTCCCTGAGGATTCCCATGATCTCCCCGGTGGAATGGGAGTCCAGATTGCCGGTGGGCTCATCCGCCAGGATCACCGGAGGCGCCTGAGCGATGGCTCTTGCAATGGCCACGCGCTGCTGCTGTCCGCCCGACATCTCGGCCGGCTTGTGGTCCATGCGATGCGCGAGTCCCACTTTCTCCAACGCCGCCTCCGCCAATCTGCTCCTCTGTCCCTTGGAAACGCCCCTGTAGATCAGAGGGAGCTCCACATTTTCCTTGGCGGTCAGATTGGGAATCAGATTAAAGCCCTGAAAGATGAACCCGATCTCCCGATTGCGGATATCCGACAGCTCATCATCGCTTAGGTCCGCCACATCCTGCCCGTGAAGTCTGTAGGTTCCGTCGGTGGGCACATCCAGACATCCCAACATGTTCATCAGCGTGGACTTGCCGCTGCCCGATTGGCCGATGATGGCCACGAACTCGCCCTCGTCAATGGTGACGCTCACATGATCCAGCGCCCGCACCTCGTTTTCTCCGGGATTATAGACCTTGCAGATATCCCTGATCTCAACCAATGCACTCATGATTCCTTCACTCCGTTCTGTTTTATTGTACTAGTTGAATAATACAATAGATTTTGAGGTCTGTCAATACTCGTGTTCCAAAAAACACAAAATCATGACCCGAATGGTATTATATGGCACAAAATAAAAGAAACAGGCGGGTATTTTCTAAAGAATTTCTATAGATTTGCCTTAGTGGCGCGCTCCTCCCTTGAGGATGGGGCTCAGATGTTTGTACACCAACATGGTGAACAGGGACGCGACTCCCCCCTTGAGCAGATTCAGCGGCGCGACGCATGCCACCACAAAGCTCACGATGCTGCCCTCCCGCACCAACGGGTTAGCCTTGACTCCGGCCGCCAGGATCTGCTCCATGGGCATGAACATTTTGGCGAAGGCCGGCAGCAGATACAGGGCGTTGAAAGCCGTCCCGAACACCGTCATCACCAGAGTGCCCGTCACGCAGGCGGCGATGGCGCTCTTTTTACTCTTGCGGAAAGCGTATATGGCGGAGGCGGGCAGAATAAAGCTGCACCCCACCGCAAAATTGGCCAGATCTCCCACAAATGCCGTGGAAGTGCCCTTCAGCGCCAGTTTCAGCAGGATTTTTACAAATTCCATCATCACTCCCGCCAGCGGTCCAAAGGCGAACGCCCCTATCAGAATGGGCAGCTCGCTGAAATCCAACTCATAAAAGGGCGGGGCAAAAAATACGGGAAACTCAAAGAGCATCAGGATCGCCGACACCGCCGCGAACATTCCCACCATGACGACCTTGCGGGTCCCCAACATCGGCTCTTTGACGCCGTTTTTCTTCTGCGCCAATTTCTCCAGGATCACCGCCGCCGCGAACAGCGCCGCGATCACCGCCGCAAATTCCAACACCGTCACCACATTCTCTCGCACACTCTGTAACAATCCGTTCATTTTCTTTTCCTCCATTTCCGGCGCCGCGGGTGAACAAGCCTCTGCGCCTCTCTTGATCTGTAGGAAAATTCTCCGTCAAAAATCCCAGAATCCATGGGATCCGGGGACCGATCTTCAGCCGTCCTGAATATCCGTATCAACTCGCGCGGAGTAATACGGCTATAAAATAACGCCTGATATTCTTCTCTCATCCAGACTTTACTGTTGGTCCCGGACTTTCACCGAATCAGCCATGAAAGACTTTCGTCTCCCACAGGTTGCGGACTTTACCGCCAGTAGGGAATTGCACCCGACCCCGAAGAATTTTCATATAGTTTACATTGTGTATTGTATTACTCTTTGATCCGGAAATCAAGGGTCATTTATTTTCATTGATCCTCATGGTAAGCCCGATCCTCTTCTTGGCCACATCCACGGTGAGCACCTGCACGTCCACCACGTCGCCCACCCGGACCGCCTCCAGGGGATGTTTGATGAAACGGTCGGTAATGCGGGAGATATGTACCAGTCCGTCCTGATGAACGCCGATATCCACAAAGGCGCCAAAGTCGATCACATTGCGGACGGTCCCCTTGAGGATCATGCCCGGCTTGAGATCCTTGATGTCCAACACATCGCTGCGCAGAATGGGTTTCGGCATATCCTCTCTGGGGTCTCTGGCAGGTTTCTCCAACTCCTTTAAGATGTCCGACAGGGTGATCTCACCGATCCCCAATTCCTCCGCCAACCGCTTTTTGTCCTTGATGCGTCTCTCCGGACTTGAGACGGTATCCGCCTGTCCGGATATCGCGCTGCCCGGCCTTCCCTGCGCATTTTCCGCGGAACCCGGCTGTTTCTTTTTCGCCGCGCTCTCCCCCGCCGCCTTCTTCTGCATGGCCCGCACATCCTCCATGGTCAGTCCCAGTTTGACGAGGAGTTTCTCCGTAGCCTCATAGGACTCCGGATGGACGCTTGTGGCATCCAGAGGATTGTCCCCGTCCATGATGCGCATGAATCCGGCGCACTGTTCATAGGCCTTGGGGCCCAGTTTCGGCACCTTCAAGAGCTGTTTTCTGCCGGTGAATCTGCCGTTGGCCTCCCTGTAGGCGACGATATTGCCGGCGATGGTCTTGTTGATGCCGGAGATATGCTCCAACAGCGAAACAGACGCGGTGTTCAGATCCACACCCACCCTGTTCACGCAGTCCTCCACCACGCCATTCAGCGTCTCGCTCAGTTTCTTCTGATTCATGTCATGCTGATACTGTCCCACTCCGATGGATTGGGGATCGATCTTGACCAACTCGGCCAACGGATCCTGCAGCCTGCGGGCAATGGACGCCGCGCTCCTCTGTCCCACGTCAAACTGCGGAAACTCCTCCGTGGCAAGCTTGCTGGCGGAATAGACCGAAGCCCCCGCCTCATTCACGATCACATACTGCACGGGCCTGTCCAATTCCTTTAGGAGATCCACGATGATCTGCTCCGACTCCCTGGAGGCGGTCCCGTTTCCCACGGAAATTAAATCCACATTATATTTTTTGATGAGTTTCTTCAGTTCCGCCTTAGATTCCGCCACCTTATTCTGGGGCGCGGTGGGATAGATGACCTTGGTGTCCAACACCTTGCCCGTGGCGTCCACTACCGCAAGCTTGCAGCCCGTGCGGAACGCGGGATCCCATCCCAACACTACCTTGCCCGCGATGGGCGGCTGCAGGAGCAACTGCTCCAGATTCTTGCCAAACACGCTGATGGCTCCGTCCTCCGCCTTCTCCGTCAGGGCGTTTCGCACCTCTCTCTCGATGGCTGGCGCGATCAGACGCTCATAGCTGTCCTCCACGGCCTCCTTGAGCAAAGGGGTGGTATAGGGATTTGGCGCGGTGATCGTCTGTTTCTCCAAATAGCGTATAATGCGCTCCACAGGCGCGTTGACTTTAACGGTCAACACTTTTTCCGCCTCTCCGCGGTTTAAAGCCAGTACCCGATGTCCCGCGATCTTCTTCACCGGCTCCTCAAAATGATAGTACATCTCATACACGCTCTCCATTTTCTCATCCTTGGCCGTTCCGGACAGGATTCCCTCCCTAAAGGTGAGATTCCGGATATAGAGTCTGTAGTCCGCCTCATCGGAAACGCGCTCCGCAATGATATCCTTCGCCCCCTGCAGAGCCTCCCGCACATCGGCCACGCCCTTTTCCTCAGAGACATATTCTGCGGCTTTCTTCTCCACCGGTTCTGCGGCATCCTGCGCCAGAATATACTCCGCCAGACCTTCCAGGCCCTTCTCCTTCGCCACCCCGGCGCGGGTCTTTCTCTTGGGTCTGTAGGGACGGTAGAGATCCTCCACCACAACCAATGTCCCGGCGGCCAGAATCTTCGCCCTGAGCTCATCCGTCAAAAGTCCCTGCTCCTCAATGCTCCCGAGGACCTGCGTCTTCCTGTCCTCCAGATTGCGCAGATATGTCAGTCTCTCATGGAGATCGCGCAACTGCTCATCATTTAAAGCTCCCGTCGCCTCCTTGCGGTAACGGGAGATAAAGGGGATGGTATTGCCCTCATCGATCAGTTTGACGGCGGCCTCCACCTGCCATTTTTCCACTTTCAATTCGTCTCGCAATGTCTGTAAAATATCCATGATTACACCCCTGGCGTGCTTCAGCACGCATACCAATCAATATTTGAAAGTTTACTTTCAAACTTACACCCCTGGCGTGCCACACTTTGTCCTATATCGGCAACAATATCATTTTATTAAAAATTCTGCCCGGATTCAAGATTTTCCTCACAAATAATTGCCATTTTCCGGATAAAATGCTATAGTAATAGTATAGGTAGTGATATCAGGAGGTGTGATTATGGCGATTTCTCCTATGAATAATGTGAGTGGTTATTCCTATGACCCATATAAGGATTATGGCGCGGATTCTCAAGCCGGCAGACTGCCCGGACTTCCGGACGGCTCGAAGGGCGCCGGCGAGGAGTGTCAGACCTGCAAGAACCGCAAGTACAAGGACGGCTCCGATGAGATGGTGTCTTTCAAGAGCGCGCAGCATATCTCTCCCGAGAGCGCTGCCTCCCGCGTGCGCGCACACGAGCAGGAGCATGTGAGCAATGCCTATACCAAGGCCGCTCAGAACAACGGCAAGGTCCTGCGCGCGTCCGTCTCCATCAAAATGGCCATCTGTCCCGAGTGCGGCCGCTCCTATGTGGCGGGCGGCACCACCAATACTCAGATCAAGTACTACAATGAGGACAATCCCTACCAGAAGGACTTAAAGGCCACGGATCATGACAAATACGCGGGCATGAACGCGGACTACGCGGTCTGATACAATATAGCTATGAGGTGAGACAATGAATCCGGACAACAGATCTGATATTATGTCTGACAACATCCCTGATATGTTGTCATTATCCGCCTTCCGCCTGAAGGCCTCCGCCCGAAATGCCCTGCGGGGCAATTACGGCAAAGCGGTTCTGGCCATGTTGGCCGCAAGCGCGATCAGCTTTGGAAGCATGCTCATCGTCAGCATAGCGGAAGCCATGTTTGTGATCGCCCACCTCGTTTTTAATGAAATACAAAACGGGCTGACTATCGATGAAGTCAGCCTGTTGCTGTCTGATCCCTCCTATGTGAACGGATATATGGGAGGATACAATGCCATCAATTATGTGCTCTCCGCGATCTTGAGCATTTTTACTTCCGTTCTGAACATCGGACTGTATCTCTTCTGCCTGAATCTGGCCTGTGGCAGGCCTTTCCGCGTGACGGATATTTTTCACGGATTCCGCCATCGGTTCGGCAGATCCCTGTCCCTCACCACTGTGGCCGTTTTGGTCGGTCAGCTCTACTCTCTGCCCTACAGTTTCCTGAGCAATCTGATCGAGCAGGAGGCTTGGACCGCGGTCCCGTCCGCGATGCCGATCCTGTTGATCGGCGCAGTGTTCTATGTACCCTTAAGTCTGGGACTCTCCCAGATGTATATGCTTGCCTTGGACTTTCCCTCGCTCTCCGCGGGAGAGGTCATAAAGATGAGCTTTCGCATCATGAGAGGCCATAAATTGCATCTGTTCCGCGTCCAACTCAGTTTTCTTCCGCTGATGCTGCTCTCCTTTTTCACCTTCGGCATCGGAGATATCTTCCTCGCGCCCTACATGAACGTGACCTACTGTTTCTTCTTCCTAAACCTGATGCAGCTTAGGAAGACGACTCCGACGACGTATTGATCCACTTCAGATATCCGTTGATGAACGTATCCAGAGCGCCGTCCAACACGGCATCCACATTTCCCGTCTCCACATCCGTGCGATGATCCTTCACCATGGTGTAGGGCTGCAGCACATAGGAGCGGATCTGATTGCCCCAGGCGATCTCCTTCACCTCACCCCGAATATCGGAGAGTTTCTCCACATTGGCCTCCTGCTTGAGCAGGAAAAGCTTGGCCTTGAGCATCTGCATGGCCTTGTCCTTGTTCTGGAACTGACTTCTCTCATTCTGGCACTGCACCACGGTTCCCGTGGGAATATGGGTGATGCGGATGGCGGAGGAAGTCTTGTTGATATGCTGTCCGCCGGCGCCGCTGCTTCGGTAGGTGTCAATGCGCAGATCCTTCTCATCGATATCCACGTCCAGATCTTCCTCGATATCCGGCATCACATCCAGCGACACAAAGGAAGTCTGACGTTTGCCCTGTGCATTGAAGGGCGAAATGCGCACCAGACGGTGCACCCCTTTCTCCGATTTCAGATAGCCGTAGGCGTTCAGGCCGTTGACCTGAAAAGTCACGGACTTGATACCCGCCTCGTCCCCGTCCAGATAATCCAACACTTCCACGGCAAAGCCCTTGCGCTCCGCCCAACGGGTGTACATGCGATACAGCATTCCGGCCCAGTCACAGCTCTCCGTGCCGCCGGCCCCCGCGTTGAGTTTGAGGATGGCATTATTCTCATCATACTCCCCGGAGAGCAGTGTGCCGATGCGCAGCTCCTCAAAGTCTTCGATGAACCGGTCCAATTCCTCTCTGATCTCCGCCACCATGGACGCGTCATTCTCCTCGTAGCCGATCTCGATCAGAGTCAGAATATCCTCATAGCGCTCCGAGAGACCGTCGCATTGCTCCACGGTGTCCTTCAGATTCTTGAGCTCCTTCATCTTGACATTGGATCTGTCCGGATCATCCCAGAAACCGGGCGCCTCCATCTCCCGCTCAAGCTCCTCTATGCGCTGCGTCTTATTTTCCAAATCCAGAGAATCCCGCACCTCCTTAAGGGGTGTCTCATAAGTCTGGATCTCCGTTTTCATCTGGTCTAATTCTACCATTGGAACCACCTTTTCCTATTATTTGCGGCCGCAGCACTGCTTATATTTCTTGCCGCTTCCGCAGGGGCAGGGATCATTGGGATAGATCTTGACATTCTCCCTCTTCTTGGGCGCCTTGGCCAGACTCTCGTCCTTGTTGGTGCCCGTGACCTTGGCCACCTGCTCACGCTCCACTTTCTGCTCCACCCGGACATGCAGCAGGAGACGCACGGTCTCCTCCTTGATGTTCTGCGTCATCTCATCGAACATCTCATATCCGATCATCTTGTACTCCACCACGGGATCCCTCTGGCCGTAAGCCTGCAGACCGATGCCCTGCCGCAGCTGATCCATGTCGTCAATGTGATCCATCCACTTGCGGTCGATCACCTTTAACAGGATCACGCGCTCCAACTCGCGGATGGCCTCGGCGGTGGGAAACTCCGTCTCCTTGTCCTTGTAGAGCTTGACGGCCTCCTCCTTCAACTGCTGCTTGAGACTGTTCTTCTTGCCCTTCTCCACTCTGGCGGCGGTCACGGGTTCTATGGGCACCGTGGGCAAGAGCAGGGCGTTCAGCTCATTGTAATCCCACTCGTCCTTGTCCAAATCATCATTGATGCTGATATCCACACAGTTCTCCGTGATGTCCTGGATCATCTTATAGATGAAATCACACATATTTTCACCGTTCAGCACCCGGCGGCGCTCCTCGTAGATAATCTCCCTCTGCTCGCTCATGACGCGGTCATACTCCAAGAGGTTTTTGCGGATGCCGAAGTTGTTGTTCTCTATCTTCTTCTGCGCCGTCTCGATGGCATGGGTCAGGGACTGATGCTCGATCTCCTGTCCCTCGGGAACGCCCAGAGCGTTGAACATGTTGATGAGCCTCTCCGAGCCGAACAGTCTCATCAGATCGTCCTGCAGGGAAATATAGAACTTGGACTCGCCGGGATCCCCCTGACGGCCGGAACGTCCGCGCAACTGATTGTCGATCCGCCTGGACTCGTGGCGCTCCGTGCCGATGATCTTCAGACCGCCCGCGGCTCTCGCCTCCTCGTCCAGTTTGATATCCGTACCACGGCCCGCCATGTTGGTGGCGATGGTCACCGCCCCGTGAATGCCGGCGTCCGCCACGATCTCCGCCTCCATCTCATGGAATTTGGCGTTCAATACCTTGTGCTGAATGCCCCGCTTTAAGAGCAGACGGCTGAGCTCCTCGCTGGCCTCGATGGTGATGGTGCCCACCAACACGGGCTGCCCCTTGGCGTGAGCCTCCTCCACCGCCTCCACAATGGCCTTCAGTTTCTCGGCCTTGGTCTTGTATACCGCGTCCTGCAGATCCTTTCGGATCACGGGCATATTGGTGGGGATCTCCACCACGTCCATGCCGTAGATCTCCCGAAACTCGTTCTCCTCGGTGAGGGCCGTGCCGGTCATGCCGCATTTTTTCTCAAATAAATTAAAGAAGTTCTGGAAAGTGATGGTGGCCAGAGTCTTGCTCTCCCTCTTCACCTTCACATGTTCCTTGGCCTCTATGGCCTGATGCAGACCGTCGGAATAGCGGCGGCCCGGCATGATTCTGCCGGTGAACTCGTCCACGATCAGCACCTGATCGTCCTTTACCACATAGTCCTGATCCCTGAACATCAGATTGTGCGCTCTGAGGGCCAGTATGATATTGTGCTGGATCTCCAGATTCTCGGGATCCGCGTAGTTTGAGATATGGAAGAAACGCTCCACTTTCTCCACGCCCGCGGCGGTCAGGTTGATGACCTTGTCCTTCTCATTGACAATGAAGTCCCCGTTCTCCTCCTGCACCACGCCCATGATGGCGTCGATCTTGGACAACTCCTGCACGTCGTCGCCGCGCTTCATCTGGCGGGCCAGAAGGTCACAGGCCTCATAGAGGGATGTGGACTTGCCGCTCTGACCGGAGATGATGAGCGGTGTCCTCGCCTCATCGATGAGCACGGAGTCCACCTCGTCGATGATGGCATAGCGGAGTCCCCGCAGCACCAACTGTTCCTTATAGATCACCATATTGTCCCGCAGATAGTCAAATCCCAACTCATTGTTGGTCACATAGGTGATGTCACAGTTGTAGGCGGCCTGTCTCTCCTCCGCAGTCATGCCGTTTAGGACCACGCCAACCTTCAGACCTAAGAATTCATGCACCTGTCCCATCCACTCCGAGTCACGCTTGGCCAGATAGTCGTTGACCGTGACCACATGCACGCCCTTGCCCTCCAGAGCATTCAGATATGCCGGCAGCGTAGACACCAGCGTCTTGCCTTCACCCGTGCGCATCTCGGCGATACGCCCCTGATGGAGAATGATGCCGCCGATGAGCTGTACACGGTAATGCTCCATGTTCAGCACGCGCTTTCCGGCCTCTCTCACCGTGGCGAAAGCCTCCGGCAGCAGGTCGTCCAAGGTCTCCCCCTCCGCCAGTCTCTTTTTGTATTCTTCGGTCTTGCCCCTAAGCTCCTCGTCCGACAGCGCCTGCATGGCGGGACGCAGCTCCTCGATCTTATTGACCAGTGGCTCGATGCGTTTCAGCTCTCTGCTGCTGTGGGTGCCGAAAATCTTTTCCAACAATGCCATATCAATAACCATATCCTTTCCGGTGATTTCCGTGACTTATCCGAGCGATCGTCTGCGCCGTATCAAAGGCTGCCGCGGCGCACGGCTTAAAGACTATTGTACCGGATTTGGCCCGCGGATTCAACTCCTCATTCGCTCAAAGCCGTGAACAAAATATAAAGTTTGTGTTAAATCTTTTACATTGCTTTTTCCCGCCGCCTATTATATGATGAAAGTATCAAGAGAACCGGATCCGCAAAATCACAGGAAAGGACACAGCATATGTCAGCAAACAACGAAAATCTGCAACTCTATGTGAATTGGAAGGACTGTCCCGCGGACGCCCCTCACTTCTCCACCGTGACCGAGGCCTTGGAGGCCATGGACCGCCTCGCGCCTGTCCCCGCGGACGTGCGGGAGGCCCTCGCGGGGGACAAGACATTCCCCGCGCCGGATTTTGACGTCACCCCCGTGACGATCCATATCGGCAACGGCATCTATTGGGAAAAACTCGAGATCTCCCGCCCCAAGGTGACCCTGCAGGGCGAGGGGCGCTACACCGTTCTGGTCTACAGTCAGGGCGCCTTTGAGGAGATGCCCGACGGCGAGAAACGCGGCACCTTCCGCACCGCCTCCGTGCGCATTGACGCGCCTGATTTTACGGCCAGGCAGATCACCTTCCAAAATGACGCCGGATACGGCCACACCGTGGGACAGGCTCTCGCCCTCTATGTGGATGGAGACCGCTGTTATTTTGAGGACTGTTGGCTGTTGGGCAGTCAGGACACCCTCTTCACCGCCCCGCTGCCCCTAAAGGAGGCCAAACCCGGCGGATTCAGAGGCCCCGGCGAGTTCAAGCCCCGCACCATGGGCCGCCATCTGTTCAAAAACTGCTTTATCCAAGGGGATGTGGACTTCATCTTCGGCAGCGCCACCGCATGGTTTGAGGGCTGTGAGATCTATTCCAAGATGCCGGAGGACCGCGAACCGCCCAAAGACCCCAATGAAGTGCCGGTCTACGGCTATGTGACCGCCGCCTCCACCTTTGAGGAGGTTCCCTATGGCTATGTCTTCCACGCCTGCCGCCTCACGAGCGACTGCCCGCCCCACACGGTCTATCTGGGCCGTCCCTGGAGAGAATTCGCCAAGACGGTCTTTTTGCAGTGCGAGTTGGGCGAACATATCCACCCTCTGGGCTGGAAGGACTGGAACAAGCCCCACGAGAGTTTCTTCTATGCGGAGTATGATTCCACGGGCCCCGGAGCCGCGCCGGACAAGCGGGCGGATTTCTCCCGACAGCTCACGGCGGATGAGGCCGCGGAGTACACCATGGAGAAAGTATTGGACGGCTGGATGCCCTGATCTCGCTTAAATCCAATTAAGCTCAAATATTTCGATCATCCTTCTTTTTGAGCAGTTGGGAGGTGTCGAGTGTCTGCTGCGCCTGCTTGGACTTCCCGGTCCCGGCGGGCGCTTTCGCTTTCCGTTTCTGATTCAGGTTGCCCTGTGCGGCGGAATCCGCGCCGCCTGAAACCGCGCCGGCCCCCGCCGAATCCGCACCACTCGAAATCGCTCCGCTCCCCGCGCCCACGGACGCGGCCTGTGTGCCCCCCGCGGCCGTGCTCTCCGCGCCCGCGGCGTTCTTCTTCCGCGGTATTCCAATCGGATTCCACTTGGGCACATACTGAAAGCGTCTCATCGCCACATCCGCCACGAACAGACAGACGGCCAACGCCAGAAACCAATTGGTCAGAGGATACCCCGCCTTGGCCTGTGTGCGCAGTTTCGTCCAAACGGGATCCTCCAGGGTGATGATCCTCCCGCACTGTCCGACAAATTTCAGCCAGGCGTCCGTGCCCACATCAAATTTATACTCGTCCGAGAACTGTATCGCCGCGGCGGTGGTCATATAATTTTGGATCTCACCGTCCTCCTCGCGGCGTATCTGAAAGTGATACAGCCCGGTGTCGGGGGTGGACAGATCCGCCTCGTATCTGCCGGGAGCCGTGGCGTGAAGTTTCTGCTCCGAGGTCTCCCCCTTGGGGTCGATCACCGTCACCAAGATCTCCGTTCCCGCGCCATAATCCTCCGTCCTGTAGACCACACTCGCGCTCTCGCCCGCCGTCACCACATCCACGCTGTCCCCGCCCATGTCGGCGTTGCCCGTGGAGTAGTCCGCGATCCTCTTCCAGAGCTGCACATAGTCCTCCTGTCCCGCGAAAGCGCCGCTCCACTCTCCGGTCACATCGCTGTTCCAGGCCACGCTCCGCCCCAATCCGTACTGCCACACCGTGAGGATCGGATCGTCCTTCTCCGCGGAGGTGAGGAGAGTACGGGAGGCCGTCTTGGGCGTGGAGGCCACATAGCCGTAGATCACGGGCCACCCGTTCTCAAACAGATTGGCCGTCAGCTCATGCCCCCTCTGCACGTTCAGCGCAAAGGTACCGTTCTGAAGATAGCTGTCCCCGCCCAGAAAGACCTCTTGGGCAAAGATCTTGGGAATATCGGAATTCTCATCGGTATAATTGTGGTCGGAATAATAGTATCTGCCGCCGCATTCTTTGGCCAATGTCTCCAAAAGCCCGGTGTCCGATCCGCTGCCCACCGCCACGGTGGAGAGCGTGATGCCGGCATTCGCGTAATCCTCTGCCACATCCGAGAAATCCGAGGTCTCCCCCATGCCGTCCGTGAGCAGGATCACATGCTTTATGGTGGCCTCGTTCTTCATAAGCTCCCTGCAGGCCTCCTGCAGGGCCGGCTTGATGGTGGTGCCGCCTCCGCTCGGGATCTTCTCTATCTCTGCCTTGACGGCCGATCTGTCTTTTAATTCCTGCAGTTCCACCTGCCACTCATACTCATCGTCAAATGTCAGCACACCCACATAGTCCTTCTCCTCCAGATTGTCCACCGCCACGGTGGCGGATTTGATGGCTATATTCAGTCTGATGTCGTTCATGCTGCCGGAGTGGTCGATGACCATGACCATGGCCATGGAGGGCAGCTCATTCATGCTGCGGAGCTGCATGTTCACCGGCAGCACCGTCTCGATCGGCGTATCCTTGTATCCTCCAAGGGCAAAGCTGTCCTCGCCGCCGCAGCAGACAAAACCGCATCCGTAGTCCCTCACATAGCTCTCCAGATTATCGACAAAGCCCGCGGGCAGATCATCTATATAGGTGTTTACCAAAACAATGGACTTGTAATCCAACATGGCCTGCATATTGTCCGGCGCGTTCACCGTGGAGACCGCGCTGTAATCGCAGCCCGCGGCTTTCAGCACGGAGACAAAGGGCGACACATCCGTGCCGGCTCCGGAGATGACGAGGATCCTCGGCGGCGCCTCCACCACGGAATAGGCGCTGAAGGCATCATTTTCCTCACATTCGTCCCCCTGTGCCCGCACCACTGCCCGCAGACTCTCCATGGAACCGCTGCCCGCCTCCTCATCCACCTGCGCGCCAAACACAAAGCGGTTGCTGCCCCTGTTCAGGCGCACCGCGTTGGACGCGACGAGACTGCTCCCACTGTAGAGGTCTATGGCGGCATCCGTCTCATAATTGCTCTCCACTGTCACCGTGACGGAATATTTGTCCCCGGGATGCAGATAGGAGGGCAATGCCACATTGTCGATATAGACATCCTGCCTCTCCTCATTCTCATAGAGGATCGTCAGAAATTCCGTTTGGGACGCGGTGACCGACTGCGCCGTGCGGGTGATATCTCCTCTGGTCTGTCTGCCGTCCGTCAACACCACCAGTCTCCCCGCATAGTCCCCGGGGATCAGCGTCAGGGCCTTGGACACGGCATCCTCAAAATTGGTAGCCGAGACGTCCGGCACCGTCATGATCCCGCCGTAATATTTTTCCTCCGTGAGAAACTGTTCCACCGGCGCGTTTTTGCCAAAAGTCACGATGCCATAGGCATTCCCTGCGGGCATCTGCGCCAGAGTCTTTCGCAGATAGTCCTCCATCTCCTCCCGATGCTCCGCGTTGCTGTCGGAGAGATCCACCACAAAGACGGTGGCCGTGCGGTTTCCGCTCCGTCTGAACTGTATGCCGGCCAATGCCAGGATCACGCACGCCAACACCGCGATCCGCACGATCAGGTAAAACCTGCCCCGATAGCGCATCTGCCGCACGTAGACGATCCACTCCGCCACCAGAAACGCCAACGCCAATATCAAAAAGAGATTCCGCAGGGTCTTCTTCACCTGCCCCATCCGAACTTCTCCCGAGCCGCCCACGGACTCGGCCTCCGCCCGCCCGTCCGACTCCGTAAAGGTTGGAAAGCGCACCACATAGGACTCCGTGTATTCCGCGTTTCCCACTTGGTACAGCCCCGCCTTGACGGGACGGCTCTCCCACGGATTTTCCGAAGAGCTTTCCTCCGGCTCGGCCCATGGCTGTAACAGGATCTCATCCCCCGCGTACCAGACATCGCCGGCCAGCCAGGAGCTGTCCGACAGCCAGATCATGGCGTTGGCCAGAAAAATGGGAAATTCCGCCCGCAGCGGGAAATCCGACTCCCGTATGTCGAAACCCACCGCGATCTCCCTGCGTCCGTCCCGCTCCCCGTAGTAGCCCACACATTTCCCGTCATACTCCAGAAAGCTCACCGCGCCCTCCGGCGGCACGAGACAATACACGGTGTTCACACCCACGGCAAAACCGGAAAGTCCCGCGGTCAGGTCACAGTCCGTCATGTCCAACACCACATTTTGGAGTGTCTCCGACACCGAAACCGCCTCCCCGCCGTCCCCGAAGATCAGCCTGTTGCACTCCGGGTCCGTGGGTTTGTGTCCCGCGTCATAGATCACCACATTATATCCGTCGCCCGCGGCGGATTGTGTCCCTTCATTCAGAGCCCCGTCCGTGGCAGCCTTGGCGATGCTCTCCCCCGTCACGGCCTGATAGGCCCTCTCCAGGAAAATATTGCCCTCTCCCACCAACAGTCCGCGGATCCTGTTTTGCCCGCTTTTGACCGCCATGGATACATTGTCCGCCGCCAGGCTGTCCTTTGCGCCCGTCTCATAAAGGATACCGCTGATCTTCGAGGTGAGGACATCCCCCGGCCACTCCACCCCTTCAAAGAGGCAGACTCTGCTCTCGGAGGGGGCAAGACGCGTCTGCGTGAGCGCGATGAGATTCTCCTCCCCGTCATAGAGCCCCGTGTCAAAAGAGACGGCTCCGTCACCGTAATTGGTCAGACTCACCATCACATCATAAGATCCGTCCTCCCGCGCGGCATAGACCATGTATTCATTGGCCACATTGGACACGGGATGTCCCACCACACGCAGCTCTTTGTCCGCGCCGGTTCTGAGCTCCTCAAAATCCGCCGCGCCCGCGCCGTCCGTGTAGACCAAAAGCTCCGCCGCGTTGCCGTCCGCGTCCTGCGCCAGAGTGTCCAAAATCCCCTGTGCCTGTGTCAGATTGGCGCCGCCGTCCGCACAGGTAAGCCCCCGCAGCATCCGAACCAGACTCTCCGTATCCTCCGTGTCCACCGCCAACAGATTCGCCCCCGCGCAATCCACCGTCACGATGGAAAATCGCGTGTTGTCGGCCGTCCTCACATAGTCACAGGCCTCCTCCACAGCCTCCTCCAGACGGCTCTTGCCGGAGTCGCCCACATGCTGCATACTGCCCCCGGTGTCCACGAGCAGGATCTTCCTTTGGCCGCTTTGCCCCTCCCTGTTGATAAAGGGAGACATGAGGGCGATCACCAAAAGCGCCACGATCAGAATCTGCAGATACATGAGGATGTTGTGCACAAATTTCTCAAAAAAAGTCCGCGACTGCTCATTCTTCAACAGTTTCTTCCATAGCAAATTAGAGGAGATCAGATGATCCGTCCCCTTTGGTTTTAGCAAATATAAAATTATGATGACAGGCACTGCTGCCAGAAAAAACAGCGGCCATAAACTCTCAAATATCATATAACATCCTTAAATCCTGAAAGATCAGTCTGTGAAAATCCGCATTGGTATCGCACACCGCATAGAACGCCCCCATGCCCGCGCACTCCCGCCTGAGTCCGGAGACAAAATCCTGCAGCGCCCTCTCGTAGACACGGATGCTTGCGTCGTCCAGTGTCAGGCGCAGCGTGCTCTTATCCTCCATGTCGATCAGATTATGCGTTCCGGTGAGTTCCACGGAGAGTTCCTCTCCCGCCAACACATGCAGAAACACCGCCTTCTGTCTTCTGTAGTCCAGAAAGCGCAGCAGCCTCTTCGCCGTATCGCGATCTTCCACGAAATCCTCCTGCAGGAAATCACTGATCAGTATGGTCACTCCGGGGCCCTTGGCGGGGAGTTTTCTGACGGCGGCGCCGATGTCCGTCTCTCCCTCAAAGTTGAGCCCGTCCAACCATGCCGCCATGCGGGGGAGCGCCCTCTTCCCTCCCGCTGCCGTAAAGGGAAACTGCATATTTTGCATATCATAGAGCACTACCCGGTCCATATTGTTCATCCCGAGCCACGCCATGGTCGCCGCCAACATGCAGACCAAGTCGCTCTTTTTCTTCGACCCGTAATTCATGGAGGCGCTCGTGTCCAACAGGATGGAGACCACCGCCTCCTTCTCCTCCATGTACTCCTTCACATAGAGTCTGTCCAAACGCCCGTAAGCGTTCCAGTCGATGCGCCTTATGTCGTCCCCCGGCATATACTCCCGAAAATCCGAAAATTCCGTGGAGGAACCCTTTCTCGTGGATTTGCGGTTGCCCGTCAGATTCATGGAGGACTTGTGCCCCATGGCCAGCCTGAGCCGGGATAATGTGTCAAAAAACGCAGCATCAGGTATCATTCTCTCACCCTAACTTTCTTCCTCCGGCACAGTCTCATGCCTTGCGGATCGAATCCGCCTTGGCCTTCAATATATTCCGAATGATGTCGTCCTCCCCGATCCCCTCGCTGATGGCGTCAAAACCGGGGATGACGCGGTGGCGCAACACCGGATAGGCCATCTCCTCCACATCCTTAAAAGAGACGTTCAATCGCCCCTCCAGAAAGGCCTTGGCCTTCGCCGCCCGCACCAACGCCTGCGCCGCTCTCGGACTCGCTCCCTCCCGGATATGGGGATTGGGCGCATGGGTCTCCATCACGATGTCCAACAGATACTCCATCACCGCGTCCGCGATGGGAATTTCGTTCACCAGTTTCCGCGCGGCCAAAAGCCCCTCGCCGTCCATCCGTTTCTCAATGACGGGTGCCCCGCTCCCCTCCGTCAGGGCAACGATCCCCTTAAGTTCCTCCTTGGAGGGAAAACGCACCAGAATCTTGAACATAAAGCGGTCCAACTGCGCCTCCGGCAGGGGATAAGTCCCCTCGTTCTCAATGGGATTCTGCGTGGCCAGCACGAAAAAGGGCTCCGCCAAAGCATGGCTCTCATTTCCCACCGTCACGGTGTGTTCCTGCATGGCCTCCAACAGAGCCGACTGCGTCTTGGGCGTGGCCCGGTTGATCTCGTCCGCCAGGATCAGATGGGCAAAGATCGGCCCTCTCTCAAAAGAAAAACTGCTGCCCGACTCGTTTTTGACAATGATATTGGTGCCCGTCACATCGCTGGGCATGAGATCCGGAGTGAACTGGATCCGCTTGAAAGACAGGTCGAAGACCTGACTGATGGTGCTGACCAACCGGGTCTTCCCCAGTCCGGGCATACCCTCCAACAGCACATTCCCTCCCGTGAGCATGGCCAACATGACCTGCCTGATGATCTCACGCTGTCCGATGATCCCTTTCTGCAATTCCTCCTCACAGGCCGCCATCTGCTGCGCCATATAGACCGGATCCTGCAATCTGCTCCTGTCCAACTCCCCCATATCCCTATGCCTCCTATGGTAATTTTAATTAAATCCCGAAAAATACTCCTTGATCACATCTTCCATGCCGCCGGGATACCGCCCCGCGGCGATGCCCTCGTAGGCATTTCGTTCATAGCTGCCGATCACGGCCTCGGGAGACATGTGCGTCCCCTCCCAACTTAAGCCCCCCTGCGCGCGGAAAAATTCCGAATCGTCATGATTCCCGGCAATTCCGGTGAGATTGCCGCTGTCGGCGATCTCATTGGGAATGCTGACATAATCATGGGGCGCGCTGCCGCTGCCGGTCCCTCTGCCATCGCCGGGATCGCCGCCGCTGCCCTGATCCGACAGGCCGCCCTGCCCATGCTCACCGCCCGCTTGGCCGCCCTGCCCGTCTCCGGACTCTCCGCCGCTGCCCTGATCTCCCGGGTCTCCCTGACTTTGCGAGCCGCCCTGTCCGTCTCCGGTTCCCGGATTCTCTCCGCCGCCCTGTCCGTCCTTGCCGCCCTGCTCCTCCGAACCGTTCGGATCGGCATTCTGACCGCTCTGACCGTTCTGTCCTGCATTTGGGCCGGCATTCGGATTGGAGGCCAACTCTCCCCCGGGAGATTCCATACCGCTCATCTCGCGCAATTTGTCCGCCATGGCCTGCATGGATGCCGCGGAGGCCTCAGACGCCGCGGCACCGCTCTGCATCATTTCAGCAAGCGCAGAGAGCTGACTGCTCATATCCTGATATTTATAATCCAGTTTCTCCCCCGCCGTGCTGAGACCCTCGACGGTATCCGTCTGCTCATACTCCGCCATGGAGGACTGCAGACTCTCTATCATCTCCTGCAGCGCCGCCTGTTGCTCCGGCGTCAGTTCTTCCTGCGCCAATTCCTCCAGAGTCTCCACGACCTCCTCTATCTCCTGCTCCTTCTCTTTTGCTTCCTCTCTGATGTCATGGAGTTCCCGCGCGCGGTCCTTGGCCGCGGAGGGCGTCAGGATCAGCCCCAAGAGGATCAGGCAGATCGCGGAAACCGCAAGAATCCGCTTTAGGGGCGGCCAAAACGGGATCCGAATCCGATCCTTATGCGCGGCGAGCTCCCGCATGGCATCCTCCCGCTGCATTTCGATCATCGTCCGCGCCGACGCCGGCATCCCGGGCAGCGTCTGCGTTCCGGACGGCATCTGCGCCCCGGGCAGCGTCTGCATTCCGGACGGCGTTCCCGTTGGCATCCCTTCGCCCGAGAGATTTCCATAGGCCGTGACGATCCGCTCCTCGAAGCCAAAGCCATCCATGATAAGCGCCGTCTCCTCCATGGTCTTTCGTCCGAGAAAGGCTGCGACCAATGCTGCGGCCAACGCCGACAGGATCGCCAATGCCGTATAGAGACCCGCACGGTAAAAAGGCGTCACAAGGGCCCCGATCTGAAAGAGACAGCCCGCCCCCGCGCCGATCGCGAGCGCAACCATGGCCTTCCCGATCAGATCCGCCGCGTTCAGCCTGCGTCGGCAGGAGCGTATGGTCTCCAGGAACCGCTCCTTATTGTTTATATCTTGATCCATATTTTGACCCATATCCTGATCCACAGCCTTTTCCATACCTGATCCCGTTCCCATCGCATCTCCCGCCGCGCCGGGTCAGTCGCTCACCCTGCGCTTGGAGCCCTTCTTCACTCTCCCGCCGCGCCGGAGTCAGTCGCTCACCCTGCGCTTGCGCTGTTTCACTCTCCCGCCGCTCGAGGAGTGCATGGGATTGACCTTCCACGCCGCCAACAACAGGAAGACGAAGGACAAGGCCAGAATACACACCGCCGAGGCATAGACCCACACATGGCCATAAGTCAGATAATAGGTCAGTATGCCCACATCGTCCGTGTCAAACTTGAACCCGGAATCCCCCAACAGAGAGGTACCCGTCATGATGAGCATAAAGAACTCCTCAAAAAATAAGAACGGATTGAACAGTAACGCCAACATACTCTCCCCCACCGTATCCGTGCCCAGAAATGCCCGGATGATCAGCGGCACAAAGGTCAGGACATTGAGCCCGCCACAGATCACGAAGGACATGACGACCGCCGAGATGGATCTGCGGTGAAAGGCGGAACAGAACACTCCGATACTCCCCAGAAAAACGGAGAGAAGAACGATGGCCAACACAAAATACAACAGATTGATCCAGGCCAGTCCCCCCGCCACAAAAGCGAGCGCTATGACGGGCAGCCCCGCCACCACATAAAACAAGATCCGGATCACCGAGGACACCATCTTCCCCAGCACAATGGAGAACGGGGACATACAGGTGGTCATCATCAGCTCATAGGTCTGTCGCTCCTTCTCCCCGGAGATGGAGCCCGCCGTGAGGATCGGCATGATCAGCGCCACGATACACACCTGCGCTATGGCCAACACCGGGAAAAGAGCGATCAGGCTCTTGTAAATATTGCCGTCACTGTATATCGAATCGCTGTCCGCCTGAATGAGGGACAGAGCCAACAGAAACGCCACGGCCAGCACCGCCTCATAGCCAAAGAGTCCCCAACTCAAGCGCATACTGCGGGCGGACACCTGCATATCCTTTTTGACAATGGGATTCAATCTGATCTTCACCGCGCGCCACCTCCCGTCAACTGCATGAACAGAGATTCCAGACTGCCTTCCTCCCTGTGAAATCCGGTCAATATCACCTTATTTTGGATCAGGCGTCCGATCAGCGCGGATATCTCCTCATCCGTGCCGCCCCCGGAGACAACGATCTCGTTCTCCATCACGGACTCCAGTCTCACGGATGCCTCCTCCTGCAACAGCCGCACCGCGGCCTCCCTGTCCGACGCCACGCCGATATGGATGCGGTTCCTGCCCTCGATCTGCTGCATCACATCCTCTATGCGGCCCGCCACCATCAGCCGCCCGCGGTTCATGATGCCGATGCTGTTGCACATCTCGGACAGTTCCGAGAGAATGTGGGAGCTGATGACGATGGTCTTGCCCATGGAGTGCAGATTTTTCAACAACTCCTTCATCTCCACTCTGGCTCTGGGATCCAGACCGGAACTGGGCTCGTCCAAAATCAACAGCTTGGGGTTGTGCAGCAGCGCCCTCGCCACGCAGAGCCGCTGTTTCATACCGCGGGAGAGCGTGTCCACATAGACCTCTTTCTTGTCAGCCAGATTGACCAGTTCCAACAGATCATCCGTCAGCCTTGCGATGTCCCGGGAGGACATCCCGTAGGTGGAGCCGTAGAAATCCATGTACTCCCGCACCTTGAGATTGTCATACACCCCGAAGAAATCCGGCACATAGCCGATCATGCGTTTCATCTCTTTGCTCCCCACGGCCGCCGCGGTGTTCCCGATCCTGACGGTGCCGCCGCCCGCCTTGAGCAGACCGCAGACAATGCGGATCGTGGTGGTCTTGCCCGCGCCATTGGGCCCCATAAACCCGAACAGATCCCCCTCCGGGATGTGCAGGGTCAGATGATCCACCGCCGTGTAAGAGCCGTACTTTTTGGTCAGATTCTCGATATACAGCATATTATCCCCCTACTGAATCACATAGAGACATCCGTAGGACGTCTCGCCGCAGTTATCATCCACTACCTTGTCCCAATCCTGCGTCACACCGATGATCAGGATCTCATCACCCGCCATCTGCGGGGATACCTCACAGAGCCCCAGCCCCAGCGCGGCCAGGGCATCCGCGTCACTGTTGTGCAGATACTCGCGCATCACGCTGCGGAAATACGTATCCCGCACATTGTCCAACTGACTGTGACTCTCATAGATGACCTTGGGCCCATAGGACACTTCACAGGACTGCCCCGCCGGCAGATTTTGCATGACATACAGATAATTGTCCATCACCACCGCCACATAGCTCAGATCCCGATCCGTTCCGTTGGTGAGGCGTGTGGAGACGAGTCCGCCCTCCATGCCCTCCACCTTGAGACTGCCTGAGGCCTGTCCCGCGTCACGGTAGGTCACAAAGTAGCTGTCCTCAAATCCCTGCGAAGGCCTGATACCGATCGCGAGCCTGTCCCCCTCCCTTTGGATATGGTAGTAGTACTCATTGTCGCCATAGAAGTAACTGCTCATCTCATGAGGGCCTGCGGCGACCTGATGCTCTGCCAGACGAAGGCTCCACTCCCCATGGCCGGCGTCATAGCAGTGCAGATAAGTCTTGCTGCTCCCCTGATTCGCAAGGTTCTCTATCGTCACGGAGTACACTCTGGTACTCGCCACCTCAAATCCCCGCCCGAACAGAAATACCAACAGCACGCTCAACAATGCCGATGCCGGCACCAATACCCAGTACAGATCCCTCTTTTTGAGCAGACGCAGGATCAGATACAGCCCCGGCCCCACAAAGATCACATACAGGACGATAAAGACTTTGAGAATCCCGAAACTGATGCGGTTGTTGCCATTCCCGAGAAAGCGGAGCATTCTGGACAGGGTATAACCGTCGTTATTGGAATTCCCCTGAATGTCATAGCGGAGCCTCGAGGCATCACCGACCATCTCCAGAATATTGTCCGCAAGATCATTCCCATAATTGGCACTATAGACCTGCGCATACTCCGTCAACGAATAGGGTATGATCCCCGCCGCGCCGTCCCCCATGGGACAGACATAGCAATATCCCCCGGAATTTGCGTCCGTAAACGCTCCCCCGTAATCCAGCTCGGCCATGGCAAACTGCGCCATCAGGGAGATGTCATAGGGCGCTCTCCCATCGCCGGGTTCCAACACGTTCAGGCACTCCACCCCGAGAAAATCCAAACCGTCAAGGACTTCCTCCGCACGGCTCCCCGTCCCTACAATCAGCATGCCTCCCCCGTCCACCCAGAGTTCGATCGCTTTGACATCCTCATCCGTGAGAACACTCGTATCATAATCGTCTATCACCAGAAAAACCAGGGTATCCAACATCTCCGTCAGATTAGTCGCATCCGTCTCCACCAGTTTGATGGGATAGCTGTCCCCGCGGTAGTACAACAGCCTCCCGCCCATATCCAGCCAGGTCAGATCCTTATAACTGTCGCTCAATATCCCCAGAGGGTGAACCCTTTCCCTGCTCTGAAACAATCTCCCGAACTCTTTCCGCGAGGTCTCATTGGAATCTTCGTCCAACAGGACCAGACTCACGGTGGCATCCTCGCTGCCCACACTATCCTTGGGCACCCTGACCGTAAACTGTTTCGTGCTGCCCATAGGCAGGGAAAGCGGCATGTCATAGGCCGATGGCTGTGAATACGCGCTCTCCTGCACCGCCAGTCTGGCCGTTCCCTCCCAGTCAGGTCCCCAGTTTTCGACCGTTATTTGGATGTCATAGGTATCCTGCCCCGTCGTGAGCAGTTCCGCATTGGAACCAAATGAAAAATAGTTGGCGCCCCGGGCATTTATCCCCGTGCCGGCAAGACATATCCATATGACCGCCACTCCCATGAGCAGCGCGCTCAGGACCGTCCGGCCTCCGTGAAATCGATCTCTCATCTCTCTCCCCTTTTGTCACAAATATTAATTACACATTTATTGCATTTTATCATGTGTCACACACTTTATTTGAATAAAGTGTCTTTATTTAAATAAAGTATTTAAGATGCCTCTCTTGAGCACCTGCATACCGGTGTTGATCAGCTGTCTCTCGATCTGGTTCTTTCTTCTCTCGTCGGCCTTCTCCTTTTTCTTGCGGGCGGCCTCCTCCTCTTTCTCCTTTTTCTTGCGGGCATCCTCCTCGGCCTTGGCCTTCTGTTTCTCGGCAGCGGCCTCCTCCTTGGCCTTGCGCGCCTCAAAGGCCTCCTTGTCTTTCTCGAGCTGCGCCCGCTCGGCGGCCAGTTTCTCCTCCTCGGCCTCCTGCTCCATCTGACCCGTCAGCACCTCATAGGCGGAAGTCCCGTCATAGGCCTGATCGTATTTGTTCATGCCGTCCCTCGACATCAGGCTCTGTCTGGTCGCCTCGTCCGCCGGCGCCATACGGCTCTGCGGGCAGATGATGGAGGTGCGCTGCGCAATGGTGGGCACACCGTTTTCGTCCAGGAAAGAGGTCAGGGCCTCGCCCACGCCCAATTCCATGATCACATCCTCCGCCTTGAACGCGGGATTGGCGCGGAACGACTGCGCCGCCACCTTCACGGCCTTCTGCTCCGAGGGCGTATAGGCTCTCAGCGCGTGCTGCACCCTGTTGGAGAGCTGCGCCAATACCTGATCCGGAATGTCCCCGGGGCTCTGGGTGACAAAATAGATGCCCACACCTTTGGAGCGCACCAGTTTTACCACCTGCTCGATCTTCTGCACCAACACCTTGGGAGCGCCGGAGAAGAGCATATGCGCCTCGTCAAAGAAAAATACCAGTTTCGGCTTATCCATATCCCCCGCCTCGGGCAGTTTCTCGAACAGCTCCGCCATCATCCACAGCAGAAAGCTCGCGTAGAGGGTGGGATTCTGCACCAGTTTCACACAGTTTAGGATATTCACGATGCCCTTGCCGTACACATCCGTCCGCATCCAGTCATTGATGTCCAGATCCGGCTCCCCGAAGAACAGATCTCCCCCCTGCGTCTCCAACGGCAGCAGCGCGCGCACGATACCGCCCAGAGACTGGGTGGACATGTTTCCGTAGGAGAGCGTGTACTCGTCCTTGTGCTCCGCCACATAGTTGATGGTGGTGCGCAGATCCTTGAGATCAATGAGCAGAAGCCCCCTGTCGTCCGCGATCTTAAAGATAATATTCAGCACACCCTCCTGCGCGGGAGTCAGCCCCAGGATCCTCGAGAGGATATCCGGCCCCATGTCAGAGATGGTGGCCCGCACGGGATGTCCTCCCTCCTGATAGATATCCCAGAAACACACGGGATAGGACTGATAGGTAAACTCTTCCCGAATGCCGAATTTGTCAATGCGTTTCTCCATGCTCTCGGAGGCCTCCCCCGGCTCGGCCAGTCCGGACACATCCCCCTTCACGTCACACAGAAATACCGGCACGCCCGCATCGGAAAAGGACTCCGCCATGGCCTTCATGGTGATGGTCTTGCCCGTACCGCTGGCACCCGCGATCAGCCCGTGCCGGTTCGCCATATTCAACTGCATATTCACGCGCCGGCCGTCCGCCAGCCCCATATAAATTTGTCCGTCCGTATACATTGTCTTCCTCATTTCCGCGCAGGTAGCGCCTTATTCATTGATTTTCTTCCGGTTTCGCGTCGTTTTGCCCCTCGAAACGGATCAGGACGCCGCATCGCTCCTCCGCCTCCCCGCACATGACCCGCAATGCGGTCCAGTACTCCGGCATGGCCTCCGCAAAGCCCTCAAAGTTGCGAATGACCAACTCATCCACCAACCTGTCCGGCGCGCTCAGCACATCAAAAAAAGCGTCCAGATTTCTGCCATAGTACGAGTAACAGGGAATGGTGCGAAGGATTTGGTCATGAAATTCCTCCCTGTCGCGGACATCCCGCAGATCCAATTCATAGAACCCTTCCCGTTCCGTGGTTTCTTCTTCCCAAGCCATAATAATTCCTCCCGTGCCATGGATTCTTCCTTCACGCCATGGTTTCCCGCCCGCATTGCCGATATTTAACTCTCCGTCATTCATACAGCAGCGTAAAGCTCGCGTAATGATCCCCCGTATAGTAGATCAGCCCGTCATTGGAATAGACGATCCGCTTGGCCCCGCGGCTGTCCGCCCCCAGTGTGTCAATGTCGCATTCCCGATAGACGCGGCCTTCCTCCTTGGGCAGCAGCCCCTCGTAATTGCCGAACTTATCCCCGCCGATGCACATGCCCGGCGCGTAGGGCTCCAGGGAACCTCCCTCCCATCCAAGCGCCCGCGCCTCATCCTTGGTGATGAAATTGTCGGGCAGTCTGTCATAGGTCTCCAGATACAGCGCCACGTCCTCCTTGGCCGTGTAACTGCCGTCCTCCGAAATCGCGGCCTGCGCCTCGGGGGCGGAAATCTCCGTGGACGCCGCGGCCGGTGTCTCGGGGGCGGAAGGCTCCGCCGCCCCGCATCCCGCGCATACAAGCAGCGCCCAGACCGCCATCCACAGCGCCGCTCTGCCCCACCGCCCGAAACGCCTTGGGGGCTCAGATCTACTCTTTTCTCTCTTGGTTCCCCAATTTTTCATGTTCTTTCCATCCGATCTTTTCATCTGATAACCATGCCGGATCATGCCTTGTCATAGAGATCCTGTATGAATTGTTTCACCTGAAGATTGTTCTCCGGAGTGGTGTTCTCCAGCGTGGCGTGGATAAAGGGCTTGCGCTCCTTCATAAAACGAATGACGGAGCCGTAGTCCATGCGGCCCAGACCTGCGCCCACGGAGACGAGTTTGTCGTCCTCCACCACAAAATCCTTCAGATGCACCATGGCCACATCCTTGCCCAGAACCTCGATGGCCTCGTCCACGATCCGCACCTGATCCTGATAGTTACAGATATCCAACAGATTCACCGGATCCAGAATGATCTGCAGATTGGGCGACTGTATCTCGTCCAACACCCTTCTCGCCCTGGCGGGATTGCAGACGATATGTTTCCATACGGGCTCGATGGCCACGACCACACCCATCTGTTCCGCATAGCGCACCACGGGGCGCAAATTTTTGATAAAAGTCTCAAGCGCCTCCTCCCCATGGCATTCCGGCACATGGGTGTAAGTCTCGTTGGGGGCTCCGGTCTCCGTGCCCACCACGCCGCAGCCCAGCCATGAGGCAAAACGGATATGCGCCATGTAGCGATGCGTGATCTGCGCCAGTTTCTCGGGATTGGGATTCGCCAGGTTCAGATAGCAGCCCAACACCGCGATATCCACATGATTTTTCGCAAACACATTTTTGATGTACATGGCCAGGCCCGGCGTCAGCGCCTCGTCCGTGGTGGGGAACTCATCGATCACTTTCCCCAGCGCCAGATGCCCGCATTTAAATCCGAGACCGCTCACGTCCGCGATCCGCTCCTCAAAGGGAAGTTTCTTCGTGTCATGTAATCTGATTCCTAACTGCATAGATACCTCCTTCACGCCTCAATCCAACTGTTCCAGATCGTCCACACCGATGAACTCATAGGCCTCGCCTGTCTGGCCGGCGATCTTCACATTGTCCAGTGTCAGCTTTGCCACATTCCTCGCGAACAGACCCCTCCTGCTGCTCTTCTCCACGCCCTCGGACATGGCGGGCACATCGCATTTGGCGTCCTCCGCGTAGCTGATGGAGATATTCTTCATGTAGATCTCCTCGATCTTGGCCTCGGGCAGACCGTCAAAATATCCCGCCGCCACATGGCAGTTGGTGCACTCCATATTTTCAAACACCATCTTCCGGATGGCGGGAGTCTTGTCGTCCACGGGATAGGGGTCTCTCGACTGCACATACTGCGTCTTGCCGTCCGGATCACAGAAATAGAAAGCGTTCACCACGAGCGGCGTCATCACATGGTCCAGCGTCAGATTGCGGAACACGATATTGCTGAGGATCGCGTCCTTGCCGCGGCCCCTGCGGGTCTTGATGCGCAGCCCCCTGTCCGTGTGGCGGAAAATGCAGTCCTCCACCGTCAGGTTCACCACGCCTCCCGCCATCTCGCTGCCGAGCGTCACGGCTCCATGTCCGTTCTCCATGAGACACTGGCGGATGTGAATGTTCTCGGAGGGCGTCTTGTGCTTTTTGCCCATATAGATCTTGCCGCTCTTCACGGCGATGCAGTCGTCGCCCAGAGAGAATCTCACGCCAAGGATCTCCACGTTCCTGCAGGATTCAGGGTCCAGACCGTCCGTGTTGGGCGAATCGGAAGGGTTCTGCACCGTGAGACCGATAAAGCGGAGATTGTCGCTGAAATAGGGATGAAGGGTCCAGGAGGGAGAATTGCAGAATTTTACTCCCTGCAAGGTGATGTCCTTACATCCGCTGATAAAGAACAGTCTGGGGCGGAAAGCGATGTTCATCACCTTGGGATTGTGCCACCAGTTCTCCTTGGAGGCATTGCCGTTGATGGCGCCTCTGCCGTAGATGACCACATCCTCCACTCCGATGCCGCAGATGATGCCGGAGAACATGGGCAGAGGATTGCCCTCCCATGTGCCCAGATTGTACTCGTCCGTCTCGTCATAACTCTCGATCATGCCCGGGAAAGTCGGGAATTTAGTGCGGTCCGTGAACGCCAACAGCTCCGCGCCCTCCGCCAGTTCCAGTCGGGTATGGCTCTTCAAAAACAGGCTCGTGATCCGGTATGTGCCCGCGGGTATGTAAACCCTGCTATTGGCGGGACATGCCATGATCGCCGCCTGGATGAAATGCGTGTCGTCATGCTCCCCGTCACCCTTCGCGCCAAATTTCTTCACATTCAGGGTCACGAACTCATACTCGGTCCGAAAGCTCAGCTCCCCGAGTTTCTCACCCTTCTCTTCCGATGTCCCGTCCGCGCACTCATACACCTCCACCGTCTGTACGGTGTCGGGTATCAGGTCAAACAAAGAGGTAATGGTCTTGTCCGTAACGCCGTATTTCACGCCGTTTACATACACCACATAGGGTTTTACGGTAAAATGCCGTCCGCCGTCCACGATCTCGATGGTGGCGCTTCTGGCCGTGTTCATGATCTGCTTGATTTCCATATGCTTATCTCCTATCTGCCGCCCCTGCAGCCGTTATACTCTCTTCTCATACTTTTCCGCCAACAAAATATCCGACGCACAGGCCTGCAACACGGCTTTCTTAAAGATCGCGGCGCTCTCCGCGTCCCGGTCCGCTCCGGCCTCCCCATAGAATTTGTCCAGGGTCGTCCTCACGTTTTCCTTAAAAATATCCACGAGCTCCCTGTAGTACTCGTAGATCTCCGGGCTCATGTACCGGATGGTGCCCATCCACATATCCGCCGCCTTGGCCGCATGGGCAAAGCTGTAATCCCCGGCGAGCAGTCCCTTCCACGCCCGCATCTGGGCAATGATATCGGGGTAGCCCTCCTTCTTGTTGCACGCGGTCTCATAGGCCACATACACCGGATATGCCAGTCCCGCGGCCTCCCAGACATCGTCCTCCACCGCCGTCAGGTCAAAAATGCCCTCCGGCGTCCGCTCAAGCGCCTTCAGCTCGGCCACCGCGTCCCCCGCAGCCTCGGCATTGCCGTTCTCCACGGCCTGCAAAGCCGTCTGCAATTTCTCTTTCAGTCCCATCGCTCATACCTCATTCTTTCCGTTTTGATAAACCCGCCAATTTGCTCATTATAGACATCCCCGCACAGTCTTAAGACCGCACGGGGCTTATCGTATATGGTTCTCTATTCAGATTTGCCGATCCTACAGGGTCACGCCCTGCTTGAAGATGGCCATGTCATGGAAACCGGCCTCCTCGCTGCGCACTTTCCTGCCGCTCGCCGTCTCCACCACCAGATCAAAGAGTCTCTGCGTCTCGTCAGCCATATTGCTGTCCTCCACCAGAACACCCGCGTTAAAGTCGATCCAATTGGATTTCTTTCCCGCCAGAGTGGAATTGGTGGCGATCTTCATGGTGGGCACGGGGGATGCAAAAGGCGTTCCGCGCCCGGTGGTAAAGAGCACGATATGCGCCCCCGACGCCGCAAGAGCGGTGGCTGCCACCAGATCGTTGCCCGGCGCGCTCAGAAGATTCAGCCCGGGTGTCTTCACGGTCTCCCCATATGCCAACACACCTTTCACCGGAGCGCTGCCGGATTTCTGGGTGCATCCCAGGGACTTATCCTCCAGAGTGGAGATGCCGCCCTTCTTGTTGCCGGGAGAAGGATTCTCGTAGATCGTCTGGTTATGGCTCTTAAAATAATTCTTAAAATCGTTGATCAGATCCACGGTCTTGTGGAAGAGCTCCTCGTTGGCGCAGCGGTTCATGAGAATGGTCTCCGCGCCGAACATCTCCGGCACCTCCGTGAGGATCGTGGTGCCGCCCTTGGAGATGAGCAGATCCGAGAAACGTCCCACGAGAGGATTGGCGGTGATGCCCGAGAGACCGTCGCTGCCGCCGCACTTCATGCCGATCACCAGTTTGCTCACGCTGATGGGCTCCCGCTTGAAACCGGCCGCGTAAGCCGCAAGCTCTTTGATGGCCTCCACGGCGTCCGTGATCTCGTCCTCATGCTCCTGTGACACCAGGAATTTCACCCGTTTCTCATCATACTCGCCGATGTAGGGTTTCAGCACGTCAATATTGCTGTTCTCACAGCCGAGGCCCAACACCAACACGCCGCCGGCGTTGGGATGATTGATCAGATCCGCCAGAATGGTTCTGGTGTGCTCCTGATCGTCCCCCATCTGGGAACAGCCGTAGGGATGCGGGAAAGTGATGACCTCCCCCACCGTCTCCATGCCGTCCCTGTTCTCATCCAACCACTTGTTGGCCATCTTCACGATGGCGCCGGCCACATTGTTCACGCAGCCCACCGTGGGGATCACCCAGATGTCGTTGCGCACGCCCACCTTGCCGTTCGGACGATTGAATCCCATAAAGGTCACGTCCTCCGTCTTCTTCTCCTCTATGGGAGTGGGCTCATAGCTGTACTCAAGGAGATCTCCCAGAGCCGTCTTCACATTGTGCACATGGATCCAGTTGCCGGTCTTCACGGCCTCCTTGGTGTTGCCGATGCGGTAGCCGTATTTGATGACCTCGCCGCCCTCGGGAATGTCGCAGATCGCCATCTTGTGGCCCGCGGGGATCTCCTCCAGGGCAGTGACGGACTTCGCGCCGCCCTCCGCCTCCACGGTGATGGTCTCGCCCGCGTGGATGGTGTTCAACGCCACCACCACATTGTCATTTTCGTTGATCTTTAAGAAATTTTGCATAATGCCGCCCTCATACCATTCGTTTTAATATCAGCCAGATAAGCCGTGACCGCGTCCGTCAGCCCGGGAACCTTGTTCAGATCCTGACCGTGGAAATCCTCTCTGCCGAGATAAGCGCTCACAAACTCGCCGGTCTCCTTCGTGCAGTTGTCGCGGAAGAACTCCAGAACGGGCATGTCGTCCTTCACATTGTACTCCTGTCCGTCTCTGTGGCCGATCAGCACGCCGTCCCTGATCTCCGTGCCGGTGTAGAACGCCATCAGCGCGGCGATGGAGAAGGTCATGTGCGCGGGAAGCTTGCCGAATTTGTCCACATAGCCGAGCAGACTGGGCAGACATCTCGCCCTCCACTTGGATACGGAATTCAGAGAGATCGCAAGCAGCGCGTGGTCCACATAGGGATTGTTGAAACGGTTCACCACCTCGCCGGCAAATTCCTTCAGCTCATCCTCGGGAAGAGTCAGAGTGGGGATCACCTCGTCGAAGATCGTCTTGTTCATAAAGTTGCGGATATCGTCGTCCTCCATGGACTGTCTCACGATATCGTTGCCGCACAGCCAGGACGCCAACACAAAGGAGGTATGCGCGCCGTTTAAGATGCGGACTTTTCTCTGCTTGTAGGGATGATGGTCGTCCGTGAACACCACGGGAAGACCTGCGCCGGGGAGATCAAACTCCTTGCTGATGTCCTTGTCGGACTCGATCACCCACAGGGCAAAGGGCTCGCCGGTCACCATGATATGATCCTCATAGCCCAGTTTCTCCCACTCCTCCGCCTCGGTGGCGCGGGGATATCCGGTGACGATGCGGTCCACCAAAGTGGCGGTGAACACACAGGCGTCCTCCACCCACTTCTTGAAGTCCGCTGACAATCCCCAGAGGTCGATCAGCTGCATCACGCATTTCTTCAGCATGATGCCGTTGTCGTCGATCAGCTCCACGGGCAGCATCACAAGGCCCTTGGACACATCGCCTTTGAAAGTCTCAAATCTATGATACAGGAACTTGGTCAGCTTTCCGGGGAAGGTCTTGGGAGGAGTATTCTCAAACTTATCGCTGTCGTCAAACACGATACCCGCCTCCGTGGTATTGGACACCACGAAACGAAGGGTGTCGATCTCGGCGAGACTCATGTACTTATCATATTCCTTGGAGGTATCCACTGCGTCCGCCACGCTGGTGACGATACGGTTGAGGATCTTGCCCTCGCCGTCCACATTGCCGCGCAGGGACACGGTGTACTGGCAGTCCTGCTTGTGGAACATATCCAGATTGCCGAACTCAATGGGCTTGATCAGAACGATGTCGCCGTCAAAGGTTCCCTTCTCATTCGCAATGTCGATCATGTAATCCACGAACGCGCGAAGGAAATTGCCCTCGCCGAACTGAACCACCTTGATCGGTCTCTCCTTTTTGCCTGTCATTGACTTGTTTAAGATTTCCATGTAGATATCCTCCATTCTGAAGTTTTCCGGTCTGACGCCGGTCTAGCCATTCTAACTTAAGTCTACTATATCACATCCTGCAAATATTTTCCACTATAATTATCTGAACGTTTGCACAAATCGAATACCCCGAGACAAGTTGCCGAAACTGTTGCGGCTTAGTTCTTCCATGGTTCATTCCTCCCCTTATACGATCTCCAATTCTTCCGTAATCTTATTCCGTTCCCTAATAATCCGATGACTCAAAACCTGAACCGGACAAAATTCGCGTCGTACTCGTGAATGTATTCATAGTAAGCCTCCGTGTCCGCATCGATCTTAAAGCTGTCATGCACCCATCCGCCGTCCGAGAGCGCGATGACCGCGGCCAAAACCGCCACCGCCGCTACCCCCGCGAACAATCCGTTCCGCTTTTTCCCTGGTTCCCTCGCTCTCTTTGCCAGAGCCAGATACCCCGGGAACGCGTAGGGGATCAGCAGGAAGAAAAAGGGCGCCACATATTGGCTCTTGGCCTCCCAAAACGCAAAGAACACAAAGCCCCCGATGAAGAGCAGCGCCGGCAAAAGTTCCGCCCATCCCGCCTCATCCGCCGAGATCAGATACATCAAAATGCCGAACAGCAGCACGGACTGCCAAATATCCATCAGGGCGATCAGCAGAATATTGATCTTGCCCCCATCGTTGATGGCGGAACTCACCACACTGCCCAACTCCCGCATGGGCAGCTTGAAGTTTTGAATATGAAAGCACTCAAAGGTGGGATTGTTCCACTCCGCAGCCAGTTTTTGGTTAAAAAAGCGCCACGCCTCCCCCGGGTCCTCGGCAAACCCTGCCCAGGACTCTCTCAGGGACGCTATCGCCGCCTCCGTGGTGGCCCGGGTGTCATAGTCATTGGCCTCAAAGATATCCGCGTTATAGCCGTTATACCAACCCGGATCCCCCACATCCGTGTACTGCAGCCCCATGGCCAGATGCGCGAACCGCCCCATCCCGGCTCCGACCTCCATCCCGGTGATCCCCTCCATGACCGCATCCGGAAGCTTGCTGCCGGCCAATGCCACCGTCAGCCACAAAAGCATGAGCGCCGCCTTCCCCGCCCTCTTCTCCGCGGCCGTCAGACAATCGAAAAGCAGCAGGATCAGGATCCCCACCAGAAGGATCAGCTCGTTTTGCTTGAAGATGACCGCCGCGGCCATACAGAGCGCGGAGCCGACGAGCCACCCTGCCCTGTGCCCGCGGGTATATTCCACGGCGGCGGCCATGGCCGCGCAGGCAAAACCGAAACCGATCACATTTCCATATAAAAGCAGACAGAAAAACGCGTAGGGAAGGTAGCAGATGAGCATGAGCCCCTGTACGCAAGCCACGCCCCCATCCCTTTGACAATGTCTCACGCAGGACAGGACCGACACAAGGG
This sequence comes from Acetatifactor muris, assembly GCA_023663635.1. Classification (GTDB taxonomy): domain Bacteria; phylum Bacillota; class Clostridia; order Lachnospirales; family Lachnospiraceae; genus Acetatifactor; species Acetatifactor muris_A. The sequence goes on along the minus strand of JAMPHD010000001.1, from coordinate 316,344 downwards.
TGATCACATAAAAGAGAATATTGCAGCCGTACAGTACAAAGACGGATTCCTCCACGGTGCAAAAGCGCAGCAGAAACGCGACGAACAATATCAGTCCGTTCTGATGCGGGTACATATAGGGATAACCGCCCTTCGTCCAACCGCTGTAGTCCCCCTCCGACAGCATACCCGCATACTGATAGATCTTCTCCATATCCCCGGCGAACCAAAATCTCGTATTCGCGACCCAGACCGTCAAAAATATTGTCATTCCCGCAACCGCCAGGACGGTCAGCCTGTTTGCGTTTCGCTCCAAAAAGGCCCGGACCCTGCCCCGTGTCAAAAACAGAGTCAGGGCAAAGAACAGGGCGATCCCCGCCAACTGCCGCAGCGCATTGTTTCGCATAAAATAGATGTCCTCATTTACCCTGCGGATGCAGCATATGGTGAACAGCCCCTGTAAAAACAGATAGCCCGTAAATAAAATTCCCAGATATCGCACGACTCTTTTACAGAAATTGCTGATCGCAACGCCCATTGCCCCGTCTGCCTCCCGTCCTCTTGGTATACCCGTTGTCAAGGTTCATTATACAATGCCGCATCCTGTCGGTTCAAGCACTTTCGGATCCTTCCGGCTCACCTGCCCGGTCTTCTTTTAATCTTTCGACTTTTCCATCTTGAAAAAAGCCTCACCATTAGGTATAATCAAAGATAGACTTAAGAAGTGGGCATCCATGCTATCCACATACATATTTACATCCTATCAATTATAATCAATTATGAAAACGGAGGAATTGAAATGAAAGCTTTTATGGACAAAGACTTTCTGCTGGAGACCGAGACGGCCAAGAAGCTGTTCCACGACTATGCAGAGAACACCCCGATCCTTGACTACCACTGCCACATCAACCCCAAGGAGATCGCAGAGGACCGTCAGTTTGACAACATCACGCAGGTATGGTTGGGCGGCGACCATTACAAATGGCGTTTCATGCGCTCCTGCGGCGTGGACGAAAAGTACATCACCGGCGATGCCTCCGACTATGATAAATTCTGCAAATGGGCAGAGTGCCTCGGCAAGGCCATCGGCAATCCCCTGTACCACTGGAGCCATCTGGAGCTGCAGAGATACTTCGACTACCACGGCGTATTGAATGCCAAGACCGCGGATGAGGTTTGGAATCTCTGCAATGCCAAGCTCAAAGAGCCCTCCATGTCCGTGCGCAACATCATCAAACAGAGCAATGTGACCCTGATCTGCACCACGGATGATCCCATCGACTCCCTGGAATGGCACAAGAAGATCGCGGAGGATGACAGCTTTGACGTGATCGTGCGCCCCGCGTGGAGACCCGACAAGGCCATGAACATTGAGAAACCCGAGTATCTGGACTATCTGGCCAAGTTGGCTGCCGTGTGCGGTATGGAAGAGATCATCACCTTTGAGGCCCTCAAAACAGCGCTCAAGCAGCGCATGGAGTTCTTCGCGTCCATGGGATGTACCGTATCCGACCACGCGCTCGAGTACGTGATGTACTGCCCCGCAAACGACGAGGAGATCGAGCAGATCTTCTTAAAGAGACAGAACAAGATCCCTCTCACCAGAGACGATGAGATGAAGTTTAAGACCGCTTTCATGCTCTTTGTGGGCAGAGAGTACCACAAGCTCGAGTGGGCAATGCAGCTCCACTATGGCTGTAAGCGCGACAACAACACATTGATGTACGAGAAACTGGGACCCGACACGGGCTATGACTGCATCAACAACTACGCTCCCTCCGCTCAGATGGCGGATTTCCTGAACGCGTTGATCCGGACTGACGAACTGCCCAGAACCATTCTCTACAGCCTGAATCCCAATGACAATCAGTCCATCGGCTCCATCCTCGGATGTTTCCAGGACTCCACCGCCGTGGCCAAGATCCAGCAGGGCAGCGCATGGTGGTTCAACGATCACAAGACCGGCATGCAGGATCAGATGATCTCTCTCGCCAACCTGGGCAATCTCTCCGGATTCGTGGGTATGCTCACCGACTCCAGAAGTTTCCTGTCCTACACCAGACATGAGTATTTCCGCAGGATCCTCTGCAATCTCATTGGCAACTGGGTGGAGAACGGCGAGTTCCCCGAGGACTATGAGATCTTGGGCGAGATCGTGCAGAATATCTCCTACCACAACGCCAAGAGATATTTCAAGTTCCCCTTGGATTGATCGGAACCTGATCGGACAAACAAGATCAAACAACAGGCAGCACGCTCAGCGAACTGCCCTTATGCCAAAACAGACAGCGCGACCCGTTTACACGGGCCGCGCTGTTCAACCATATTCTACTCTCCCGGAATCTGCCGCGCCTCAGACCGGCTTTCCGGGGATTTTTTAGTCTGGAGTTTATACACATGTCTTATGCCAATGCGCCTTTGATCGCCGCCATGAGTTCCTCATAGGTCTCATAGGCGGGCAGCTCGGGGTGATCCGCCTTGATCTGATCCGTGCTGCGGAACAGGAAACCCGCCTTCCCCGCCCGGATCATAGCCAGATCATTATAGCTGTCCCCGGCGGCGACGGTCTCGTATCCGATGGACTGCAGCGCCCGCACCGTGGTCAGCTTGGAATCCGCAATCCGCATCCGAAATCCCGTGATCTCCCCATCGTCCGCCACCTCCAGAGAGTTGCAGAAAATGGTGGGCCAACCTAATTTCTTCATGAGCGGGGTGGCAAACTGCGTGAATGTATCGCTGATGATGATGACCTGTGTCAGAGACCGCAGCTCATCCAAAAACTCCTTTGCCCCGGGCATGGGATCGATCTTGGCGATGGTGTCCTGAATCTCCTTCAGGCCCAGTCCGTGCTCCTTGAGCACGCCGATACGCCATCTCATCAGTTTGTCATAATCCGGCTCGTCCCGGGTAGTCTTTCTCAGTTCCGGAATACCGCTCGCCTCCGAGAACGCGATCCAAATCTCGGGCACCAATACGCCCTCCAGATCCAAACATACAATATTCATCTTTATCCTCATTTCCGAGCGACTTGTCTGCCGGCAAAGCTATTTGTTCTCGCTCAGAAACAAACAGCCCGGTCTTTTCTATTTATTACAAGCTTGATTTTTGCCTTTTCCATCATAGCATAAAGCCCGTCCTTAGACAAGCAAAAAGAAATTGCCGGGAAGATCACATCCTAAATCCGGATGTCTCCCCGCGATTGCCAAAACGCCCCCGGTTTTGATATACTATATCTGAGGATTTGACTTGCGCGGAAAATAATATGACATCGGAATTCGTCCGGGACAGGCAGGAGGCAGATATGGCGGCAGACAAAACACCCAAGATCACAAGCGGCACTCGGGACATCGAGCGCGTCAGGATCGCAAGAGGTAAGCGGGGAGATTTTTTACCCATTCAACCCAATCATTTTCACAACTTTTATGAGATTTTTTATCTGCTCTCGGGGAAATGCCATTATCTCTTAAAGGAAAATGTATATCGACTGGAAAAGGGCGATCTGGTGTTTATCGCCCCGGAAGACCTGCACCACTCCATCTACAAGGATGGCGAGAACTGTGAGGTCTTCGTCATCTGTTTCAAGAAGGAGAATCTGCCGCTCATGGAGGGGTATACGCCACAGTCTTTCATGGGCAGCGTTCCCGCGCTCTATCAGGAGCATTTTGACGGCCTGTTGGCCCGCATGTTCTCGGAGTACGCGCAGATAGACGAATACTCGGATCTGTTCATCAACGCCTATCTGCAGGAGCTCCTCCTCATGCTCATGCGCCATTCCGTCATGGCCGCCGGGGATCCGGATCTGCTCAACTCCAAGGACGCGGATATCCTCTCCGCCACCAAATATATCTACAAAAATTTCTGCCGTCCCATGACACTGGAAGAAGTTTCCGCCGTGGCCTCCCTAAGTCCCACCTATTTCAGCAAAAAGTTCAAGCAGACCACCGGCATGGGTTTCAAGGAATACTTAAACTATGTGCGCCTCAAACACGCGCAGACCGCGCTCCTCACCACGGACAACACCATCACGGACATCGCTCTGGAATGCGGTTTCAATGACAGCAATTATTTCAAGGATCTGTTCAAGAAAGTATACGGCAAGTCCCCCCGGGAATTTCGCAAGAATCCCGACTGAACCGCCGACAGACCGCTCCGGCGATCGCGTGTCCGCCCGATCCGATCGCATGTCCGCCCTCCCGGGTGACCTCAGGTGATTGCCCGAATGTCCTTCGCCGTCCCCATGACCATGACGCTCTCATCCTCCTCGAACACATGAGAGGGAAGGGGCAGGGGGAAGATCTGGTCCTTTTTCCGGGTGGCCAACACACTCACATGGTACTCCGTGCGGATGGACAGCTCCACCATGCTCTTGCCCAGCCATTTCCCGGGCACCGCGATCTCGTAGATGCCGACCTCCGGTGTCAGCTCCAGATAATCGAAGATGTTGTCGGCGCCGAACTTGATGGCCAGTCTCTCCGCCACCTCCCGCTCCGCGTAACTCACATAATCCGCTCCGTTCCTGAGCAGGAGTTTCCTGTGCACATCCCTGGTGGCGCGGGCCACCACGAATTTACAGCCCAGATCCTTCAAGAGCACGGTGATCTCCAGAACCGTCTGGAAATTCTCCCCCACCGCGACCACCGCCAGATCAAAATTGTCAACGCCCAAACTCTCCATAAAGCGCTCATCCGTGGCATCCCCGATGAGGATCTGCCTGATCAGCCCTACTGCCGCGTCCGCCCGCTCCTCATCCTTGTCGATGGCCATAACTTCATGATTGTTCTCCAGAAATGTCCGGGCCATGTGCCGTCCGAACCTACCCAGACCAATGATCAAAATGGATTTCATATGTCCTCCCATTCCGCCGCGCAAACGGCAATTCATACCGGACCTTACCCGACCTGTATCTTCTCCAGTGGCAATCGGGAGCTTGTGACCCTTTTCTCTGAGGAAAACGCCAGAAGCATCGTCACGGAACCCACCCTTCCGCACAACATCAGAAAGGCAAGGATCATCTTGGAGACCATGCCCACCCCCGGGGTGACTCCCAGAGTCAATCCAACGGTGGCCATGGCGGAAACCGTCTCAAACAGCGCCGTCAGCATGGGCAGTCCCTCCAGGGCGGAGATCGCCACCGCCGCCGACACGGTGAGCAGCAGATAGGTCATGAACACACAGGACGCGGTGCGGGTGATGCTCTCCTCCATTCTGCGTCCGAAAGCCTCCACATTCTTCTTGCGGCGAAATGTGGTGAACACGCTGACACACAACACCCAGAAGGTGGTGGTCTTGATGCCGCCCGCCGTGGAACCCGTAGAGCCGCCGATAAACATCAGACAGATCATGACCATGATCCCCGGCTCTGTCATGACATTCAGATCCGTGGTATTAAAACCCGCCGTTCTGGCGGACACGGAGTGAAACAGACTCGCAAGCCATCTCTCCCACAGACTCATGTCCGCAAACATTTCACGCCCTCTCTCCAGAAAGAAAAACAATACTGTTCCCAAAATGACAAGACCTGCGCTGATGCACAGCACCATCTTGCTCTGAAGCCGAAACTGTCTGAAACGAAACCGCCTGTTGCCCACATCATGCCAGACGAAGAATCCCAATCCGCCCACGAACACCAATGTCATCAGCACCAGATTCACATAAAGGTTTCCTGCCATGCCCGTCATGGAAGAAAAGGGGCCCGTGGTGCCGCCCATCAGATCAAAACCCGCGTTGCAGAATGCCGACACGGAATGAAATATGGAAAAATAAATCCCCTTGCGCCATCCGAATCGCGGGACAAAGTCGAAACTCAAGAGCAGGGCGCCTACCGCCTCCAGACAGATCGTGCCCAGGGCAATGAACTTGGTCATGCGCACAATGCCCCCGATCTGAGGCGCCGATATGGAATTTTGCATGATAAAGCGCTCGTTCAGACCGATCCTGCGCTTTGCCAACACCATCACCAGGATCGCCACAGTCACAAAGCCAATGCCTCCGATCTGAATCATCCCCAGGATCACCAACTGCCCGAAGAGAGTCCAGTGGGTGTAGGTGTCATATCGCACCAATCCTGTGACACAGGTGGCCGATGTGGCCGTGAAGAAACAGTCCGACACCGGGGTGCCGTCCGGTCCTTTGGTGGCGGCGGGCGTGGACAGTAGCAATGTCCCTATCAGTATGATCACGCAATAGCCGCCAAGGATCAGTTTCATGGGCGAGATATTATGCCAACCGCTCAGTCTCGTACTCACATCCGTTCTCCCATTTTCAGTTCTCACGTTTTTAATTCTCTCGTTTCAGTTCTCACGTTTTCAGTACTCGCAGACCTGCTCCTCGCCATTCAGCACTCTGAGTCCGCCCTGCACCAGAGCCAACAGCTCGTCCTCCCCGGGGTACACCGTAAAAGGCGCGATCCACTCCGCGCTCTCCTTCAGGGCATTGACTACTCCGGTATCATAAGCGATGCCACCCGTGACAATGATCTGATCCACCCTGCCTTTCAGCACACAGGCCATGGAGCCGATGTTCTTTATCATCTGGTGCTGAAATGCCTCTTTTGCCAGTTTGGCATCTGCGTTTCCTTCATTGACCATCTTGGTCACTTCTCTCATGTCATTGGTCCCGAGATAGGCGTTAAAGCCGCCGTTTCCCACCAGTTTGCCATATACTTCCCTCTCCGTATACTTGCCGGAGAAACACATTTTCACCAATGAGCCCACGGGCACGGCGCCGGCTCTCTCAGGAGAGAACGCCCCGTCTCCGTCCAACGCGTTGAACACATCCACCACCCTGCCGTCGATATGGGCTCCCACGGACACGCCGCCGCCCATGTGCACCACGATCAGGCGCAGTGATTCATAGGGCTTTCCCACTTCTTTGGCATAGCGCTTGGCCACCGCCTTCTGGTTCAGCGCGTGGAAAATGCTGACACGGGGAAGTTCCGGCACTCCGGAGAGTCTGGAGACGGGCATCAGCTCGTCCACCACCACCGGATCCACGATATAGGAGGGCACGCCGATGGAATCGGCGATCTCCCGGGCCAGAATACCACCCAGATTGGATGCGTGCTGTCCCTGCACGCCCACCTTCAGATCCTCCAAAAGGGCATCCGTCACCGCGTAAGTTCCGCCGGGAATGGGCTTTAACATACCGCCCCTGCCCACCACCATATCGAGGGAGTGAATGTCAAAATTTTTCTCTTTCAGCAGATTCATGATGATCTCCTTGCGGAAATCCTTCTGATCCACAATGCCGGCATAGCGGCCGATCTCCTCCGTGGAATGTCGCAGCGTCTCCTCGAACAACAGGTTCTCATCCTCAAACACGCCGATCTTGGTGGAGGTGGAACCCGGATTGATGATCAAACTCTTAATCGCCATATTTTCTCTCCATTCTGCCGCCACATACCGCGGCCATACATTAACCCTGTCTCTTCATCTCCTCGGCCACCACCGCAGCCAACGCCAGGGAATTCACCTTGGTCTCAAAGGTGTCCGAACGGCTCGCCAAGATCACGGGCACCTTGGTCCCCGTCAGGATACAGCCGTTTTTCATCTGCACCATATGTACGATGGCCTTGTACACCAGATTGCCGGCATGGATGTCCGGGAACAGCAATACATCCGCGTCACCTTGAATCTTTCTGTCTGTAGCCCCCTTGTGTTTGGCAGCCTCCGGATCGATGGCCAGATCCAACGACAGCGGTCCGTCCACGATACAGCCCGTCAGCTCTCCCGCCTCACACATCCTTGTCAGCTCCGCCGCGTCCACGGTGGCGGGCATCTTGGGATTGACCACCTCCACCGCCGCCAAAGGCGCAACCTTGGGGTTGTCCACGCCGCAGGCCCTGCAGACGGGCAGTGTGTTTTGAATGATATGTACCTTGTCCTCCAGAGTGGGATAGGTCATGAATGCCACATCCGTGAGGAACAACAGCCTGTCGATCCCCGGCACCTCAAACACCGCCACATGGGAGAGCGCCTTGCCCGTGCGCAGTCCCACTTCCTTATCCAACACACTCTTTAAGAAATTCTTGGTGTCGATGACACCTTTCATATACATATCCGCCCTGCCCTCATGGGCCAGTTTGACCGCCTTTAGGGACGCTTGGATCATATCCGGCTCGTCAATGATCTCATATCCCGACAGATCCATTTGAATGGAATCCGCGATCTCACGGATCTTCTTTTCATCGCCCACCAGGATCGCGTCCGCGATCTCCAGTCTTCTTGCCTCCTTCACGGCCTCCAACACGGCCTCGTCCTGTGCCACGGACACCGCCACCGTCTTCTTGCCGCACTCCTTTACTTTTGCCACGATCTCATCAAAACCCTGTCTCATCTCTCTCATTCCTTTCCGGTGCGGGATCCTGATTCCCGCCATTTCACTATACAAAAGTATAAAATCAATTGGAAGATTCTGCAACAAAAATTTCAGGAATATTCCGGGATCACTTCCCCAAAATATCCCTGATGTCATGCAGTGTATCCGCCTTCGCGTACAGACATGCCGAAAGCTCTTCGTCAGGCTGTGTCTGATCCGGCACCATGATAACCCTGCAGCCCGCCCGATAAGCGGACCATATCCCGTTGGGGGAGTCCTCCACCGCGTAGCAGTCCGCGGGTTCCATCCCCAAGCATTCACATGCGTAAAGGTAAATATCCGGGGAGGGTTTGCCCTCCCGAACCCGGGTCGCGCTTATCACTTCCCTAAACAGAGCCGCCAATCCGGTCCGCTCCAGATATCTGTCCGCGCGCTCTCTGTCCGTGGCCGTGACCACTGCCGTGATGATACCCCGGTCGCGCAGGAACGTGAGAAGTTCGATCGCGCCAGGCTTGACCCGGATGCCCTCACGGGCAAGGATCTCCTCCATCAGTTCCTTCCGTCTCGCCCGCACCGCGGCATAGTCGAGCTCATCCCCGAACCATTTTCTCAACAGCTCAGGCGCAAAGGGCCTGCCCAAGCTGCGCATGGCGAGAGCCTGCTCATCCGTCATGTGATAACCAAACTCCGCCAACGCCTTGGGCCAACAGACCCGATAATAACACTCCGTGTCGATCAAAGTGCCGTCCATGTCAAACAGGACCGCCTGTTTTCTCCCCTTCTCCGCCATTGTCAACTCCGCCGTTTTCGTCTCCGTCACTCTCCGGGGTCTTTGCCCCGTCACTCTCCGAGGTCTTCGTCCCCGTCACTCTCCGAGGTCTTTGCTCCGTCGCTCTCCGAGTTCTTCACCCCGTCACTCTCCGGCGCACTCAGCCGACGTCTTTTACGACGCATCCAAATCAGCCGACCCGCTACCAGTAACGCTGCCACCGCCAACACGGCGACTGCGATCACAAGAATCATCATATCATGATTTTCCGAAACTGTCACCCTGTAAATGCCCGGGCGCTCCATGGCAAAGATCAGATAACTGCCCATCACTTGCGTGTCCACCGGCGCAAAGACGCCGTCTCTCTCCACCTCCACCGTCGGAGCGTCCCCGTCCTCACACAGAATACGCACGGTCACCGGCTGTCGGTATTCCTCATACTCTTCCCGGATACGCCCCTTTCTCAAAACGGGCTGCGTGACGGAAATCTCGGTGGTATCCCCCTCGGTGACGGTCTCAAGCCGCGCCCCCGGCAGAAATTCTCCCTCGACCAGGATCAGACTTCTCCCCTGCGCGTCCTGTTCCTCCCCCGCAAGAGATCCCAGCCATCTCACATACTCGGCCTCCAGGGTCTCATTGCCGGTGATCCGGTCCAAATCCGTCTCCGGCCAGATACCGTAAAATCCCTCTTTCTGCGGTATGTCCGGGATCAGTTCCTCCGATACCGCCTCCCCATATCCGCATTCCATGGCGGCCAACTCCACGCCTTCCACGCAGAATGCCACCCTGAATCTCGAGAACATTTCCGGCACTTCCCGCAGGGCAATGAACTGCTCATAGCTCAAGGGGGTAGCGCCTCCCTGATAACCGATGCCGTCCACACCGCCCCGGCCGTTCTCCACATAATAGTTGCCAAACAATGTGCCCGCGTCCTCCAGGATTCCGGCGATGGCGCCGCCGCACTCGCCGCTCACCTCCATGCGGTTGTAGGCATAGTTTCCAAGCACGTCACAGCCCTTTCCCACAATGCCGCCCACCTGATTTTTGCCCGCGACCCTGCCCAGGGAATAACAGCCGCGAACGGCATATTGGGACGCTCCGGCCACGCCGCCCACCTTGCTGCCCCCCGCGCTCTCCACATTGCCGTAGGACTCGCAGGAGATCACGGCTCCGAAATCCGCCTTGCCCACGATGCCGCCCACGTAATCCCGTTTGCCGGTCACATCCCCGCGGTTTAAGCTCTCTCTGACCACCGCCTTTACCTTGCGCTCAATATTAAAGCTCTCCTCCCCGGTGTAATTCAGGTCATCCTCCGGATCCAGATCGTATTCGATGGCAATCTGTCCCACAATGCCGCCCACGGCGGTATCCGCCTCCACCGCACCCTCATTGCGGCAGCTCTCGATTTTACCTTTCTTAAAATCAGTGGTGTCATAATATGTTTCCCCGTAGGGATCCTCTGACGTCTCCTCCTCGGACAAAAGATTGCCCTCGCCCTCCCCGGCGGACTCGTCCGATGCATCCTCCACCACGATGCCCTCATAGGCGAACAGATCGTCCCGAATCCCCTGCACGAGATTCCGCAATACCTTCGCCTGTTCACGGATGGCATCGGCGTGGCTGTCCATGGATTCCCCCTCCGCCTCCAGGAGGGCGGTCAGGCTGTCCATATCCTCTCCGGCCTTGCGAAGCTCTTCATTAAAGGTCGAAAGATCATTGGAGAGTCCCTCATTGCGATCGGTTGACGCGTTCGCCATGTTCTGCAGATGCGCTCCGGCGTCATCTCCGAATTTCCTGAGGGCAGCCTTATAACTCTCCAGATCGTCCCGGCTGACCACATTGTCCAAGTTGATCTCGGGATAGCGGTCGCCGATGTCCGATGTCTCAGGTTCCCCGGCAATTCCGGGTTCCGGCGTCCCCAAGTCTTCCGCCTCAGACACGTCGGGTTCCCCGGCAGTATCCTCCGAATTGCCCTCCGAATCCTCTTCGTTCGATGTCCCGGGCTCCCCGGCGTTCCCTGCGTCTTTGTCCTCTCCGTCCTCCGGCTCCACCGTGTCGCGCAGATCTCTGCCGATCCCGCCCAGTTCCTGATTATAGATATACCACAGCTCCTCCGCTGTATTCATGAAACTGCCGGCCGCCGCCTGCGCCGCGTCCAGATGGTCCGTCATGCTCTTTAGCGCATCCGTGGTCTGAGAACCGTAATCGCTCAGATCCTCCTGCGCCGCGTCGATCAGATCAAACATCTTATCCGTCTCACGATCCAACTCCTGCAGCTTGTCGGTCAGATACTCCACCTCCAGAAAGGGCTCCATCTGACCCGCGATGCCGCCCACATCCTTTCTGCCCAACACATGCCCCTCATTGACGCATCCCGACAGATAGCCTTGGGAGAGTCTTCCCACAATGCCGCCCACATTGTAGCCCACATGGGAATAACCCACCGTGCCGTAGTTTTTGCACATATACATCTTTCCGAACGAGATGCCCGCCACGCCTCCGGTATCCGTGTGCGCCGTCACATTGGCGGTGCTGTTGATATCCTCCAGGCGCTCCACGGTGATATCGTCCAGGTCATAGCGCACTTCCTCGGTGAAAGTGTTGATCTCACCATAATTCTGACAGTGAGAGATCGTCCCGTTATTGCTCCCCGCGATCCCCCCGGTGGAATGATTCCCCAGGACCATGGCATCAGACCTGCATCTTTTGATCTCACCACCTGCCATATTGCTGCCCACGATGCCGCCGATCTCCGTGTCGCCGCTCACCATTCCACTGAACCGACAGTCGCTCACCGTGCCGTAATTGACTCCCGCGATGCCGCCCACACTGCCGCGGCTCCCCTCGGGCTCCACCCGACCCTGCACCGTGAGATTGCTCACCACGGCGCCCTCCTGCACATAGCGGAACAGCCCCACGGCGGAACCCGTGCCGTTTAACCGCAGACCGCTGATCATATGGCCGTTTCCCTCAAAAATCCCTCCAAAGTCCGGTATCATCAGATTCGTATACTTCTCCAGACGGATATCATTCTCCAGAACGACGCGTTTGTCCGGGGACCACGCGTCCAACCCGCAGTCCGCCGCCAGGCGCGCCAACTCGTCCTCCGTGGAGATCGACACCGTGATATATTCCGTCTGCTGCGCCGTATTGCCGCCGGTCCGATATTCTTCATAGGTGGCGCCCGTCTGTGCCGCCTGCGCCGGAATGGCCGCCTCCCAAACCAACATTGCCGCCAATGCCAAGGACAACACTCTGACCCGTTTTCTCTCAGTTCTCATATGCGGTCACCTCCCCTTCCCCGGACACCGTCAGTTCCGGAAGTCTCTCTCCTGTGCCGGCCCGTTCCTCATCCACGGGCTCCACCGTATCCTTCGCCCGCACCACGGCTCCCAGTTCGCCGTCTATGATGCCCGAGAAATCGCCGTCTATGATGCCGTTCACATATCCTCTCACATGGCCGTTCATGCGGATCCTGCCGCTGCTCGGAAGAGGTTTGGTCAGATCATGTTTGATGGTAAAGGCCGTCTTTTCGATGATGATATCACCCACCAACAGTGTCTGCGGCAATACCAACAGCACCAGAGCGATGGAGGTCAGCGTGCCGCGCCCCAAAGCCAGCCCGATGGCGGCCACCACGGCATTGGAGGACACATTGCTGATGATAAAGCCCGCCGCCACCAACATGGAACCGCTGGTGACGATGGTGGGGAACGCCTGATTCAGGGTCTCCACAATGGCCGTCTTGATCGGCATGAAAGTCTTTAAATCCGTATAACGGCTGGTGATCACGATGGCATAGTCGATGGTGGCGCCCATCTGTATGGCCGATACCACCAGATAGCCCAAAAAGTACACCGGCTCATTCAACAGATAGGGCAGGGAGAAGTTCATCCAGATACTTCCCTGTATCGTCAACACCAACAGCACCGGCAGTCCCGCGGACTGGAAGGTAAATAACAGGATGATCATGACAAACAGCGCGGTCAGCACCGTGATGATCGTGTTGTCCGTGCTAAAGGACGTGCTCAGATCTCTGCTGCTGGTGGCATTGCCCACCAGATAAATCTCCTCCAAGGGATAATACTCCGCCATGGCAGAGCGGATCTTATCCAACGCCGCGTAAGTCTCATCTCCCTCCACGGGCACGTTCAGATCCAATACGAACCTGCTGTACTTCTCTCCCAACAGTTGATCTCTGGCAATGCTGATCCGCGAGTACGCATCCGCGAGCGTCTCCTCCAGATCCGACTCTAACGTGATGTTGCCGCTCTCCTTCTGATCGTATATAAAGAGAAACATATCGATCAGAGGCACTCTGTACTCCGCCACACTGCTCACCAAAGCCCCGTAATTCCCCTGGTCCACCGCATAGGCGGCATAGAGAAGATCCGCCACCTCCACGTCCATGTCGATGAGTTCCGAGAACTCCCTTGGAGAGAGAGCCGCGGTCAGCACATATCCGTCCATGGCCTCGATATTGGCCAGTCCCATGCAGGAATTGATCTCGGGCATACGCTCCAACACGCGCAGCGCCTGTCCCTCCTTCTCATAATCCCCGTTCGGCACCAACACCGCCAATGTATTCTCCGTGCCAAACTCCCGATTTACCATGCTCACGGAAAATTTATTGTCGCTCATGCTCTTGGACTCCAGTGTGTTCACATCATATACATAATGTGCCTTTCCCGACAGAACACAGGCGGCCGCCACCGTGACCACCAGAATGGGCGGCACGATATAGCGGGTATGCACACAGAACTTCCCCACCGCCGTGATCTTGGGCACAAAACTCTTATGATGCGTATTGTCAATGGCCTTGGAAAATGTCAAAAGCAATCCCGGCATCAGGAAGAACACGGCTATCAGGCTCAGCACAATGGCCTTGGCCAGAATGATGCCCATATCATAGCCGATCCGAAACTGCATGAACATCAATGCCACCATGCCGGACACGGTGGTCAGGGAACTGGAGGATATCTCGGGAATGGCCTTGCTCAGAGCCACGATCACGGCCTCCCTGGCATCCTTGTCCTCGTGCTCCTCCATAAACCGGTGCGCCAGAATAATGGCATAGTCCACTGCCAGCGCGAGTTGCAGCACCACCGCAATGGAATTGGTGACAAAGCTGATTGTGCCAAACCAATAGTTGGTGCCCTTATTGAGGATGGCCGCCACGATGAAGGTCGTCAGATACACGGGGATCTCCGCGTAGGTGGTGGAGGTAAACAACAACACCGCCACGATCACCACTCCCGCCAACACCAGAATGATGACCATGTCCTTGTCCAGATCATCCGCGTCCCTCTCCTCCTGACCGATATCAGAGGAATAGTAAGTGTCGTACTCTGCCAACAGACTCAGCACATTGTCCAGACATTCCTGCGCCTCCGGCTCCTCAGGCTCATAGGCAAAAGTAATGTCAAACAGGGCCTCCATATCATGGTAGTATTCCTCCGTGTCGTCAAAGTTCAACATGCTGACGCCTTCCGTCTCCTCCAACCGGTCCGCGAGGCGCCGGGCCTCCTCACAGGTGATATTGCAGACCATGATCCGGGCAGTGCCGTAGGTGATGAACTGTTCATCCATCAGATCAATGCCCTGCCTGGTCTCGGTGGTGTCCGGCAGATAGGTGGTCAGGTCGTTATTGACCTTCACCTTGTTCATGGACAACACGCTGAAAATGATCAGCACGATAAAGACCAGATAGAAACCTTTCCGCTTATCCACGATCAAAGTGGACAGTTTCATCATAAAAGAATCATCCTTTTTCTCTTTTTCTTCCATGGTATTCCTCCCCGCTCTGCAATGTGTCCGCGCGATCCGGGACATATTTTTCTTTTTACGCAACAGCCGTACATTAATTAACTTGTGTTGATTTTATTTTTGAAATATATTATAATACCGGTATGGAAAAGGCAATAAACAAATTTTGAGCAACTGTATTTTTATAGACATTTCTGTGGACTTTTGTCGATAATTTATAAATTGTTTAGAAAGGACGGAATCGCATGACTGAGGATAAGACCGACCGCAGAGTCCGAAAGACCAAAGCCCTTCTGCAGCAAAGCCTGATCCGGCTGATGGCGGAGAAGGAGATCAATGATATCTCCGTGAAAGAACTGGCCGATCTGGCGGATATCAACAGAGGGACTTTCTATCTGCATTACACGGATATTTACGATATGCTGCATCAGATTGAGAAAGAATTGTTCGTGGAATTCAACAGGATATTTGAGCGCAGCCCCGGAGAGCCGCAGCAGGCCACCCACAAGGCCGTTCTTGCGGAAGTGTTCTCCTTTCTGGAGCGCCATTATGATATGGCCCGCGTGATGATCGGTCCCCACGGCGACCTCGCCTTTGTGAATGGTCTGAAAAATCTGGTGACCGAGCGTCTCCAACATCTGCTCGCCGGAACCGGAAACTCCCGCATGGACCCCACCGGGGAATACTATTATTCCTTTATCGTGTCAGGCTATGTGGGTGTGATCGAGACATGGCTGAAATCGCCTCATCCCCTTCCCGCGGAGAAGATGGCGGAGATATGCAGCCTTCTGATGAATGCCGATCCCTGAAACGCCGTCCCGGATCTCTCGCCCGATCCCTGCCTTAAGATCCCGACCCTCAATCCGCATGCCGGCGGGCAGATATGGCAAAAAAACAGTAAAATCGGCGTAATTACACAAAAAAACATTGGTATTGCGCAATTTGGGACTGTAGAATAGAGATTACAAAACAACGGGCAACACGTTCTGCGAACTGCCCTTATGTTAACAGATTGGAGAGGCCTATGGGAAGATACCAATATATGGATATGGAAACGGAACAGGAATCCAAAAGCTTTGAAGCCCGCGTCTGGTGGATTTTCTGGATCATTGCCCTGGTGGTCCTGCTCTACACCGCCTATCACCACTGGCGCGTATCTGATCTGGTACACAACGGCCGGTGCATTGAGGCCGAGTATTCCGTCTACAACGGCAAAGAACTGGCCCGATATCGGGATGAGAACAATATCCTTTATTCCTATGACCTGAGCGGTCTGAACGCGATTCACGGGGAGGATACCGTGTTGCTCTACTACAAGGATTTTGTATCCACGGCGGAACCCCGCCGGGCCTTCACGGTCTGGCTCTGGCCCTACCTGTTCTCCACCGCGTCCCTGATCCTCTTCTCTTGGGTCCTGTACCGGATTTACCACCGGGAGGACTGAAAAAGATTGCATAAATGAAGCCTTTGCGATAAAATGAATATTGTATCTGTCATTTCAGCATTTCAATTTGAGCGGAGGGAAAAATATGCTTGAAACACTTAAGAAAAAGTCATTTAAAAGCTCACTGGTCTTTTCAGTGATCCTGTTGATCGCGGGCTGCGCCCTGGTATTTTATCATCTGGGCAACATGATCAGTGTCGTCACCGGATACACGGATTTCACCACCCTGGCGCCGGAGGAGATCCGCAGCCAACTGGTGGACGTGGAATTATACCAGAACATGGGCTGCTTTATGGAGTCCGGCACGCAGGATAAGAACACGCGCCGCGTGTCGATCTCCCATTACTATTACATCATCTACACCGGCGCCTATGACGATCCTGACACGGAGTACAAATTCATGGCCATCAAGGTGCCGAGAGATTTCGGCAGCAAGATGGACGCCATGACGGAGGCCACCTACAACGGGCTGCTCTCCAATCCCCTGTCATTCTCCGGAAAGATCCGGAAATTTGACAGCGACGAGTCCAAATATTTTAACGAATATATGCGTGACGCGGGATTTACGGACGCGGAAATCGAGGCAGAGACCCTGCCCTATTGCATTGACGTCTTCAAAAACGGCAAGAACGGCTGGAATATCTTCTACATCGTTCTCTTCGCAGGAGGCATCTTCTTGATCGGATGGGCCGTATTCCGCATAGTCAAGGCCTCAAAGGGCGGTTATATGAAGGATTTCCTTCAGGCTATCGAGCAGAGCGGCTGCTCGGAGAGCTATGTGGAATCCGATATGAATTCCGCCGTATTTTACGACAAAAAGGGCACCTTTAGGATCGGACGGCTCTTCACCTACTACAGTCTGTTCTCCACGGAGCCCTCGGCCATTCCCAACTCCAAGATCATGTGGGCTTACCAGACCACTACCACCCATCGCACCAACGGGATCAAGACCGGAACCACCTACAGCATCATGGTCTGGGTCGAAGGCAGGAAGAATGCCACCTCCATCTCCGTGGCCGATGAGAGCACCGCGCAGAAAGCTCTGCAGCAGTTAAACGACACCTGTCCCTGGATCGTGGTGGGCTACTCGGATGATCTGAAGAGTCTGTTCAACAAGAACCGGGAACAGTTCCTGCAGCTGCGCTACAACACGGTGGAGCACACCGCGACGGATCCCGCGTACAACCCGAATTATAACTCGTAAGGAGCAGCGTTTTATCTGCCCCTTTGCAGTTTCCCGAATACTTTTTTACACTTGGATATCCCTTTTGCCAAAAAGGGCCTGACGGGGCGCAGAATCAGCCAGATCTGCGCCCCTGTGTAATATAAGGGATTTCGCGCGGAAAAATATCTGCCGTTCCGGATGATGCCCGTCAAAATCCCCCTGACCTGCTCCCGCTTAAGGGGCCCCTCTATCTGCGTCTGATTGTCCCCCACCATATACAGCCCGTCCCGACCGCATTTCCAGACGCGGTGCAGCACCAGAATGCTCCCCTCCCTGCGATAGAGCGCCACGTCCCCTCTCCTCAGCACATGGTCTCCCACGGGAGCCACCACCGCCTGATCTCTCCCCGGCACAAAAAGAGGATACATGCTGTAACCGATGGGCTTAAATTGAATGGTCTTTCCCCGTGCCAACAGTTCTTCCACATCCGATCCGGTGTTCTGCATGGCGGCATCCCCCCTTTCCTATCCGGATTGTCCGGTTTCCTGATATTCCGCTGTTATGATTTCGCATTTTCTGTCTGCCGGTTTCGCATTTTCCGTCTGCCGGTTTCGCATTTTCCGTCTGCCGGTTTCGCATTTTCCGGCTACATTGTAGCATTTCCGCCCGTAAAATGCTATAATAAATCCGGCAGTTCACACAACTTATGCGCGGAGGCTTATCATGAGACAAAATACCTGTTATATGCTTACCGAGATCGCGGGGGTTCCCTATCTGCTCCCCGTGGGCCAGATGATCGCGGACCAGAGGCGCGGGATACGGATCAACGGGACCGGCGCTTATCTCTGGACCCTGTTGGCCCAAGACCGCACGGTGGAGGATCTGACCAAGCTATGCGCCGCCCACTATCACGCGGCGGAGGAATCCCTCCCGCAGCTTAAAGCCGATATCGAAGAATTTGTGTCCGATCTGACGGATCGCGGCATCCTGCTCTCCTCCCGCCCCCGCCAGGTGTCGGAGGAAGAGCCCTGCAAATATATTCGGATCGCGGGTCTGACCTGCGCGCTGTACGGCCCTGCCGAGGCATTCTCCGCGGAGTGGGACGCTTTCGTCCGCGAACCCGCGCAAACTCCGGATCAGACCATCCGCATCCTTCTCAAAACGCCAAAATTTCATGAGAACGGCATGACGCTCATACGCAGCGAAGAGTTTATCGTGATGGAAAGGCCGGACAAATATATCCTGCTCTTCCCCTCCTCCACGCGGATCGCGGAGGCGCATCTGACCAAAGACGGCTCTGAATGCGTGTTTTACTGCATACCTCCCGCGGCGCATCCCCTCTCGGAGGAACTGTTCCACGCGATACGCCCGGCTTTTCTCTATCTGGCCGGCATACATCACATGGCGGCGCTGCACTCCGCCTCCATCCTGTACCGCGAAAAGGCATGGCTGTTCTCCGCCTCCTCAGGCACAGGCAAGTCCACCCATGTCAATCTGTGGCATTCCCTCTTGGGGACACCCATACTCAACGGGGATCTGAACCTCCTCGCCCTGCAGGACGGCCGTGCCGTGATCCACGGCATACCTTGGTGCGGCAGTTCCGGGATCTCGGATACACACACCTATCCCTTGGGCGGGATCTTTCTGCTGCGGCAGGCTCCCGATGACCGGGTGGAGACGCTCTCCGAAGATCGAAGGCGTCTGCTCGTATTGCAGCGGCTGATCTCCCCCTCCTGGGACGCAAAACTCTATGAGCGCAATCTGCGGCTTGTGGATACCCTTGCGGCCGACATCCTCATCTGCCGTCTGTATTGTACCCCGCAGCTCACCGCCATGGAGGCGGCCAAAGAGGCCATTGATTCCTATTAAAACCCTCTCATCTGCTCCTCGATCTCCTCATCGCTCAGCAGTTCACAGCGTCTGTCGCGGATGCCGTACACCCGGCTGCAGATGCCCAACACCGTGGGGCGATGCGTGGTCACGATGCAGGTCCGCGGATATCCGGCCTCCATGATATTTTTCAATACCCTTCTCTCCGTGGCCACGTCCAACGCGGAAGTGGCCTCATCCAGCAGCAATAAGGGCGATTGCCTGAGGATCGCCCGCGCAATAGACAATCTCTGGGCCTGTCCCTCCGAAAAACCGCCTCCCCGCTCCTTGACGGGACTGTGTAGCCCTTCCGGCAATCTCTCCACAAATTCCCACGCGCAAGCCAACTTCAACGCCTCGATCATCTCCTCCTCCGTGGCATCCGGTTTCACATTCCGCATATTTTCCTCGATGGTGCCCGAGAACAGGGTGTTGCCCTGAGGCACATAGGAAAACAGCTTTCTCGAGGAGGCGGTGAGCGGCAGCACGATCTCGGCCTTATCCGGCGGGACGTTTCCTCCGCACAGCAGGGCGCTGCCCGCCTCGAGCCCGATCAGGGCAAGGATCAGGCGCATCATCGTAGTCTTGCCCTCCCCCGACGGCCCCACCAGCGCGATGACCTCATGGGGATGCGCCTCCAGAGAGGCATGCTCAAACACCCGGTTGCCGTTTCGATAGGCATAGGTGATGTCCCGCATATACAGACTGATACCCTCCGACCGGTATCTCTCCCTGAAACGCGCTGTCTCTTCCTCCAAACCGTAATCCTCCCGCGGCATCTCCACGATATCCATGAGACGACCCGCCGAGGTGGTCAGTCCTATAGCGGTGGGCACCAACGCGGTGAGATTGTGCAGGGTTCCCGTCAATGTCCCCGACAGAGACAGGAACATGGTCATCGTGCCATAGGTGATGGCTCCGCTCCACACCCGATAAATTCCCCATCCGTAGGACGCGTAGGACACCAACAGCCCCACCGTGCCAAGCAGCAGAGACGTGCCCATGGATATCCTCTTGAAATCCAACCGCATGGTGATGTATTCCTTCTGCAGCTGACGCAGACGGGCGATGTAGAGTTTCACCAGATCAAAGGCCTTGATGATCTGCACATTGGAGAACGCCTCCTGATTAAAGCCGGACATTTTGGCTCCCAGAGCGGCGCTTTTTTGGTTTTGATCGACCATGCGGTTCATCAGAGTTCTCGACAGGATCAGACTCACCGGCATCCCCAGAAACGCGAAGACCGCAAAGGACGCGTCATAGCAGATCACCACCGCAAAGGCGCTGATAAAGCGAAAGAGACAGATTACCAGATTCGGCACAAAACTCAGCACGCCGCTTGAGATATTGGTGGCGTCCGAGCTCCATCTCGTGAGCAGATCCCCCGTGTGATAATTGGTCAAAGACTCCCAATCCGTCACCAATATCTTCTCAAAGATATCCGCCTTGATCTCCGCGTCCACTTTCATACTGATCCGGCTCGCCGCGTAGTCCGAGACCATGCTCACCAGTGAACTCCCCACATTCAGGCCGATCATCAGGCAAAAAGTCCGCGCCAG
This sequence comes from Acetatifactor muris, assembly GCA_023663635.1. Classification (GTDB taxonomy): domain Bacteria; phylum Bacillota; class Clostridia; order Lachnospirales; family Lachnospiraceae; genus Acetatifactor; species Acetatifactor muris_A. Next base: position 295,477 of record JAMPHD010000001.1, on the reverse strand, counting down.
CGCCCCCGTCTCATTCCCCGTGATGATATCCACCAGATTCTTGGACACCACACTTGTCAAAAGCGACATCGCCGTCCCCGTCATTCCCAACAGTGTGTAGAAGACCATGGCTCCCCGATAATGTCCCGCATAGCGGTAGATCCAACGGGTCTGTCGCCACATCTCCCGCAGTCTGCCCGCTTTGATCCTGCCGATATAGAATTTTAATCTCTCGAGTTTCGATTTTTTCTCCATAAAAGATTTTCCGGTAAAAAAAGAGGTTATGCAGTCACATAACCTCTCAGGATTCTTCATACATTGCGGTTTAAGTCAATCAGTGCTGTCCGCAATCCTCATTACAATAGATGCACTTCACACCCGTGATGGCCAGACCCGGATCGCCGTTGACGGTCAGATTGCCCAATCCGATCGTATCCATTCCGTTATTGTGGTAATTTCCATACTCCACAACCATAGTGGAAGTGTTGGTGCCGGATATGTAAGTTCCATCGCTGGATATATACTCCACCGCCTGGTTGAAAGAAATCTGCACTCTCTGCATGCCGCTGTGATGTCCGTCCGCCGCCTCATGCACCGCGTCAAACTGGATCACATAGTTGCCGCGTCCCTGCTCGGGAGACTGAGTAAAACGAGCCTGTGTGGTGTAGCACATTCCGCTCGCCGCGTACACACCCTCTGCCAACTCCTCATTTGTCAACACAATGGGTTTCTCATAACTCTTCATCATACATTCCTCCGCCTTGGACCTGAGTCCGAATCCGTCCGATCAACGGACAAACCAAAACAACGGTTACTGCCAACCGGAAAATCTATTCCAGTATCTTCAGTATACTTAATCCGGAGGGGTTTGTCAATCCCATTCTCGGTCAGATTTGCCAATTTGAGAATTGAAAATTCAAGAATTGAAAATTCTTAATCCGCTTTTTTAGGCGAACGTAAATGCGCCTTCACTATTTCCTCAAGAAAGCGGTCGGGATGTTCTCCCGCAAGCCCGCCATGCCCCACGCCCTTAAATATTTTGAGCGTAAATTGGTGCCCCGCGTCCTGAAGCTGCTTTATATTCTTCGCAAGCTTGCGCTCCACCGTGCTGTCAATGCCGTACCATATGTACATATCCGTATTTTTGAACGCCTCATAATCCGTCTTGTGTCCGATCAGGCAGCGGTCCTGGTTGCGCCAACTGTTCCATGTGGCCTTGGTATAGATCAGCCGCTCGGCCTCCTCGTAAGTCCTTCCGGTGATCTTGGCGATAAATTTTTTGCGACGTTTTCCCGCGCGCCCCATGATAACATAAAAAAATCCCGTGAAGAAAAAGCAGTACAGATCCTTCCCCCACTCGCTTTTGATATCCGGATACTCCCGCGTGGAAAAACCGTCCGCAATGGTCGTGGTGATCGTCAGCCTGTTATCCCGCAGCACTTCGTTGAGTACGCGGCAGCCGTAAGATACCCCGTAAAGCACATCTATCTTTCCTCCGTAATTTTTCAGGACATACCCGGCAATCTGCTCCGCCTCGTCCATAACAGAGGTAAACTCCTTTTCCGGCTCAGACGGATTGAACCCGTCATATGCCACCAACACAACGTGGAATCTCTTCGCCACACATTCCGCCACGGGAACCGCCCCAAGGTAACTCACCCCGCCGCCGTGCAGCATTACCATAAGTTCTTCGTTTTCCTGCCCAAATTCAAAAAATTTCATGCTTTCAGTCCTTTCGCAATACGACCAGTTTATTGGAAATATTTTTTACCGGCGGCATCCACCCAAACAAACGGTATACGGGCATAATGATCTTCATTCCCTCCACCAGGCTCACATCCCGCACCCATCTGTATTCCGGCGCAATGCGGGCAAGCTCCCTGCCCGATTTGACACCCCATGTAAATTTTGCCTTTGTCTTCTCAATGGACTTTTCCTTTACATTCTTTACGACCCACGGACTCATGGTTTCCATGATAACCTCCGCCGAATCAAACCGGCTGTCAATGATCGAAAGGATCTTTTTTACATCCTGTTCCGACAAATACATGGATAACCCCTCTATGATGACCAACGCTCTGCCGTCTGTTTCTTCGATCTCATCTGCCCAGCCCGCATCCATTGCCGACCTTGCGATCATGGAAATATTCCCGTCTTCTTTCAGAAACAGCCGACGGACTTCTATCGTCTCCGGGAGGTCAAGATTATACCAACGGACCGCAGAACCGACATTTAAGCGATACACTCTCGTATCCAGCCCACAGGCAATATTGACAACCGTTCCCCGGGGATTTTCCCTGAGAAAATCTCCCACCATACGATCCAGCAGCAGGGTTCTGGCGATCACACCCTTAGACATCATGGTATCTTCTCCGGCAAAGGAAAAATCATAATCCATACGGGACACGATCTCCACCGCCTTGTCGTCGTGAAATTTTGCGCCCTTCCGGCCGGAATAGGCAGCACGGGCATACAATGTCTGCAACATGGTTTCCGGTACACCCTGCATTTGTATTGTTTTCACGGCCCTTTCTTTTTTCTCCATAACCCGAATCTCCTTATCTGTCACTTTTTCGCATTCTTCCTTCCGATATATCTGCATACTTTCTTTTTGTACGCCAAATACCCGTCGCCAAAAGTCGTGATCAAAAATTCTTCCTCCACATAAACGATCTGTAAATGTAACATAATAACCGCTGACAAAGTGATCACCAACAGATACCGGTTAAAGAACATCAGAAGTTCACCAATATATATGAGATCAAATCCCAGAAATGCGGGATTGCGGCTATATGCGTAAATACCCGATGTGACAAGTTCCGTCTTTTCATCTTTTGGCACACCCGCACGCCAACTGTCGCGCATTGTAATTACGGATATAACAAACACTCCAACTCCTAAGCCTCCTAAAACCGCACCTATGATCCGCAGCCATGCTAAATCAAGATATGTATTTACAAAAATACCGATCACTTCAACGGCAGGAACAATATATGTCACAATTTTCAGGATGGTCTCTATAAATTTTATAAATCCTGTCTTTCCCTTTCCAAGCAGATTCGTTTGTATCCCTTGTTTGCGTTGGTGAAAAAGCTTTACAAAATACACTCCATAAAAGGCAATCATAAGTAAAACCGCAATAACCTGATATATCATATTTAACCTCCGCAGCTATTACTCTGCATATACTCCGGCACAAACAGCCCTTTAACCTATTTCACTTTTTCATTCATGAAAGAAATCACCTGCTCTTCACCTTTTCTCCCCTCCGGCGTAAAGGTAAATACAGGATACGCATGGAAAGCATTCGGCTCTACATGTACCTTATAGTCCTTTGTGCCACATCGTTTGAAAGCTTTTTCAAAGTCCGGTGCATCGCCGGACATTGCCTCATCACCGCCAAAACCAAGAAGAACAGGCGGAAAACCCGAATAATCATCATCGGCTGCACAGCCTGCGATATACCCGGGCAGATGTTCTCCCGGATTATATAGATCCATGAACTGTTCTTTTAAATTTCCGCCCATCACAACATCCCTGTCAGCGAGCGCTTTCATTCTTTGCAGGCTTTCCTCCGATGTGTACAAGTTGAACACAGAAAACGCAACGATCGCTCCGGGCATAGGAAGTTCATAACCGCAATGCGCGATATGTCTCCCAAGCCCCATTACAAGAACCGCACCCGCTGAATAACCAAGCCAGATAATCTTTTCGGGGGTATATCTTTCCAGCATCTTTTTATGAAGCTCATAGCCGAATTTTACGCCATCATACATATCACGCTCCGGATAAAGAGGATAAAAAGGAATCCAAAGTTCAGCCCCTGTCTGCTCAATATAATTCATGATGCTCTTTTTGCCCGGTAACTGATATCGGATATATCCTCCCCCGGCGTAATATACGATCGCCTTCTCATGGTCATATCCTGCCTTAGAGACTACGATCACTTTACAGCCGGATACCTCCTCAATATGTTGATGAAAGCCCTTTATTTCAGGGATGGAATATTTCTGCTTATTTTGAGCCACCCGGGCGCGAGCCATAAAATCCTCTTTGGTCATAGAGGTTCTTTTTGATCCGGCCGCACGAAGTACCGGTTTCAGAATACTATATATCGCGCTCATCGCACAGCCTTCCTTTCTGCTTTTGCCGGATAGGTTTCCGTCAGTTTCCCCATCCGTAAACGGCAAGACGGTTATTTAAACTTTTTGCCATTGCGCTCCCTATCTTTCCCACAAGCGGTAAGATTATTCAGGATCGTCCCAGCCACCATGCCCTCATAAGAAAAGAACTTATCAATATCTTTTGTGCGGGCTTTCCAATTTCCACCGCTTTTCATCATGAATGCGCTCATTTCTGCGTCTTGTCGCATTTTCCCTGACTGCAACCGGAATCAGGGCTGTTTCCTGCAAGGCATTCAATATAATCCTATGATTCCGGACCGATACATGGGCGTTGCTTTCATTCGTATGAACACCATCCTTGGAAAACTCTGCCACATAAATGGTATGGATTCCGTAAACGATGCATACGGCTTTGTAAACTTCCCGCATCCTGCAACATCTTTTCACCCATGCCGGGAGTTTGCCTTTCCCGTTGACGTGGTAAGTCCCTTATCCATCAGCTTTTTAATCCCGCCTCCCGGCAGCTTATTCAGCACATGGCAGGCCGTTTCCGCAATAGAATATAACAGACTCATTCCAACACCTCCGTTTCGCTCAGGCACTTAGACCTCACCATTCAGAAAGGGCGGCAAAAATATCTGCACTGCTCTTTTCTCTCGCCTTCTCGCAGTCCTCCGGGTATTTCCTTTCATTCGGGCAAACCCATTTCAGCATTTTCATCATCTGCTTACCACCTCTTGGAGTGATGCCAATGGCATGGCTTGCATTTTCATACACGATTTCTTTGACCTCATGTGCGAAACCGGATTCTTTCAGAACTTTTATCATTCTCATCGTTGCCGCATCTGACGGCCATACATCGTCCCATGACGGATGAAGGAAAAGAATGTCCCCATTGATATTCTCTACCTGAATACGCGATTCCGGATTTAACCGCGCCGTCTCGTAAGCTCCCCTCATAAAGTATTTGAACCCGTATTCCGGCATTTCCCGAAGTTTTCGCAGACCCTTCCACAAACCATCGTCAATAATGGAAAAAGAGGTATAGGGCATTGTTTTTCCCTGATACTCATATACTGAAAATCCAAGAGGCTTTATTATACCTTTCATAGCTTCCATCACATGGTCAAAGGGCACTACTGCGATGACCTTTGTAATCTGAGTAAGAATGGATGCACACACAAGCGTGTAGCCTGCCCCCGTAGAACTGCCGATCATGCAGATTTCCCCATATCCGTTCTCATTCAGCCATTCACACGCTTTCTCTGCATAATCTACCGGAATATGTATCAAATCCCGCGGAAGTCCTTCCCAAAGGTAAAATCCAAGAACCATTACCGAATATCCATGCACTGCTATCTCTTTGCCTATTTTTACACATATCTTTTCGTTACAGCCTGCGCCGCCCACAAGCAGGACGGCCTTCCCCGGTTTCTTCTGCCCTTTATGAAAATGTGCTTTAAATCCATCTTTTTGCAGTGCAAAATGTATCCAATCCATTGCCGCCTTATTCCCCTTCCTTTTATCAGTCCAATTACCGGACCTTTACTTTGGCAAAAAGGAAACGACAACTCCAACCAATACAGCCGGGATCAGCGCAAAAACAATTCCGGGGAACACCATCCCTTTCACATGGAACCACTTTTGCCGGTATTCCTTATCCATGTGTTCCGTCCCCTCCAACCGGAAACGTTTCATATTAGCGAAGAGTACCCAATCCAAAAAGAACGTGTCATAAGCGCCGATCCAGACCATCAATCCAAAGGCAATGCCGAATCCCTCCACGAACCTTTCCGCTCCCGCCACATGGGCGCATACCGCAAGGATGCCCGTAAATATCAGGATCCCGACTGCTTTTATTGCGATCACCCTGCCGCTTAACGGCTGTACCTCTATCCGCTCATGCGTCTTAAAATATTCTTCCTGTATTTCGGGCGGATAGTTATGTATCTGCAGTTTGGATTTCTTCCCTGTTGTCGCAAAAGCCATAACTGTAAATAAAACACTGAATACGATTGCCTCCACAATCATAATGCCTATACTCATTTTCTCCTCCGTCTATGCAGGTGTTTTATTTCCCGCCGCAAAAAGATACACAAACCACACCATCATTGCCGCATTCATATTAAACGTATAAAGCCCATAGGAAAAAGCCGACTGAGGAAGAACCCGTGCGATCACGATAATGATCAGCATCGGAATGACCGGACTGAATACTACGGCGCTCTTTTTCAGACAAGTGTTTCTTCGCAGGATCGCAATGATCAATAAAATGCCGGCGCCTACAGCAAATAACGCAGCACATTTCTCAACTGCCAACCCCGCGTTTCCCAAACGGTTTGAAAGGACTGCCGCAAATTCGCATCCGACGCTTTTCGCTGTTTCTGAAAACACAAGCACATTGACGGACACGAGCAGATGCAGCATCATCCACCCGACCGAACACAGCCCAAACGCATATCCCAGAAGCCGCTTTGTCTTCCCGTCTTTCGCAATATCCGCTATATGTATAAATCCCGGATATAGAAAGAATATCCCTACCACCGCCAATGCGAGGGTCACGCCAACCCTTAATGTATTGTAATCTGCTCCATGCCCCGCACGGATAAAATAAAAAACATCCCCTTCCACCGGCATAGGATCAACGTATCCAAGCAGCCAGTCGCCGATGCCAAAACACAGGCAGCCAATGAGCCCCAAAATACAGTACTTCTTCTGTACCGGCATAATTTTTCACACCTCCATAACCACCCGGTCCGGTTTCTTTTTGTATCCGCAGTCACAGTACGGTCCGCCGGAAGCCAATGTATACTCCCGGACGAAGTCCGATACGCCTCCCGCTTCGCTCATGGTATAATCCAGCCGGCACATGGCGGGAACAAGGTCATACAGGCCAAGCTCCCGCATCAGGGAGCAGATACCACAGGCAGTAAAGCGCGCTTCATAGCCGCTGCCGTCCGGATAAGGATAAAATTCCATGTTCCACGAATAAGGATTCCTGTCTGCAGCCTTCAGCCGCTCAGTGGCCTGCAGGGAAGAGATGTCCTTGTGGGAAAACCTGGATTTCCCACTCTTACGGCAGAACCACTTCATGGCAGGAATCATCATGGATCCGGCATAATATGCCGTCAACCGTTTTACATCAGGCCGCTTTGGCATATTCAGCACAAAGGCAGAGAGCAGGGCACAGTTGACGATATTCATTTTGAAGCGGTCTTCCTTTTCAAATTCCGGCAGTCCGGCAATGATCTCTTTATAACGGGATTTTGCTTTTGTCGCGACTGTTTTGGCCGTGTTCCTGTCCAGTCCAAACTCCGTGGTCAGATTATGTTCAAAAGATTTCTTAAACAGCGCCCACATTCCCATGGGCATTCCGATGTATTTCATATGCAGATTACCTCCTTCCCGGCAGTCGGGGGATACACCGATTCACCTTACTACAGTATTCCTCATATTCCCTGCCATACAGTTTCTTAAGCCATCGCTCCTCCGTACATTTCATCAATACCGTCATAAAGATCCAATAGAAAAAGAACAACGGCAGAAAAAACACATTCCCCGCGACCATGAGCGCGCCCGTGCATAAAAACATAAAAGCCGAATAGATTGGATTCCTCACCAGTGCGTAAACGCCGGTGGTCGCCAGGTTGTTCTCCAGTATATGGCTGTCTATCTTCGACCTAAACATCGCCCCTGCCCACAGGAAAATGCCCAACACGATCAGCAGAATCCCCATGATGAGCAGCGGGATTTTCAGGGAGGGAACCCCGCCTTTTTCAAATATCCCATTTCTTCCCGCAATCACCGCGATCACAGTGACGGCAATGATCACCGCAACATAGACCGGCCCTACTCCCATCATCGGGAGGTGTTTCTTATTGACATAAGGACTGCCCACGGAGTGGACTGTCTGTTGTTTTTTCATGGATGCCCCCTTGATCTTATTCACACTTCCACAATCCGTGAGAAGAACGCTGCCCTTGCGTTTTACATCATGAAAAAAAGCCCTAAGAACATGATCATTCCCGCCAGATTTCCCGCGCTTCTTCCGTCCTTCCCATCCGTATATAAAACCATTCAACCGCGCCGCAAAATACATGATGCGCTGCTCCTGAAATAAAAAACACCACCGCCGACGCTATCATGATCACGGCATAAACAGCAGAAAACTGTTTCATCCATTCATATAGAGCAAAATATCCGCCAAAAGACAGCATCAGCGCAAACAATCCGAGAAGCATGGACGCAAGCGGTTTTTTTAACGACATTCCCTCAAAAACCTTCGCCATTTTCTGATTATCTTTTAAACATTCAAAATTGAATTTTCCGCCCGGCGCATAGATCAGGAGCATATCGCACATCCAACAGAGCGCGTGTCCGGCAAACGCCATTAAAAGCATCATTTTTATCACCATATCATTCAAGCCTTCCCCTTCCTGCACCGGAAGACCGCCATGCCCTCCACGGATTTCACTTCCGCTTTCCGGTACATGGATTTCAGGCGCATACGCAGGCTCTCCACGGTCTCATAAGGCGGCGTAAAGAATCCTTTTGGCGTATATAATTTGTCAATGAACCAATCCGTCCTCTTATTCCTGCCTTTCACATAAAAGCAGCCGCAGAAGATCCCGCCCAGTTTCAGGACGCGGAATATCTCTCTGTATGCCGCCTCCTTATCGGGAAAAGCATGGAACCCGTTCAGCGACAGCACAAGGTCAAAACTGTCATCTTTAAAGGGCAGTTTCCCCACATCTCCCTGCAGGAAACGGACATTCTTAAGCCCTCTCTTTTCCGCCTGCCGTTTTGCCCGCTCCATCATGTCCGCGGAGTAGTCCATGCAGGTGATGTCCGCGCTGCCAAGCGTCTCATAGACCGGCATGGACAATATGCCCGTCCCCACCGGCACCTCCAACATCCGGCCGGCAAAGCCCTCCGGGATGCCGGAGAGCGCCAGTTGCAAATAGTGGTCATTTTTCTTCTTGTCCATGTTCCATACCAGTCTGCAGATGAGTTTCCCCGGCAACGTGGAACAGGTGATCATCCCGTCATAGAATGTCGCCTCGCCGCCGAGGCTCTTATAAGCGTTTCTGATCTGTTCATGCCTTCCCTCTTTTCTTTCCGACGACATATTCTTTTCCAAGGAACTTCCTGCGGAATTCCGCAAGTTGTCCCACACCGGCATGGATATATTCGCGGACGCATCCGCTGCCTCCGCGCGCAGTTCCTCCCATGCCCTGTCAAGAAAGGACATCTCGCTGACCGCGTGGGAGCAGTGGTCCGTTACCGCCAGACGCCCCAACGGTGTTTTGCACATCACAAACATGGCTGCCCGCCACAGCATCCGCATGATACCGCCTGTGAAAAGAGCCTCGTCTTCCGCAGGTCTTATGGGATATCCCAACGCCTTGAGCAGCGAAAACCCCTCCGCTGTGGCGTCCACCATCGCTCTCCGCTGACTTTTTGACGCTTTCGGCAGACTGCAGGAGACTGCATAAGATACATATCCAAGCGGAAGGATCTCCGCCATATGACATTTCAGCCACGCATCCATCCGGCTTTCCCATGCCAAGCTGCATCCCGAATCTGAAAATGCTCTTACTATATACTCCCGGAATCCATCCGACAGTTCCCCGTCCCTTCCGCCTACCGTCAGATGAGCGCGGACATGGATACTGACAACGCGCCCATTCTCCCGTCTGCCTCCCGCCGTCATAAAGCCAAAAGCAACTTCTTTTTCGACAGGGGAACCCGTCTGTACCGGATTTTCAGTCTTTTCCGCCCACGGATTATTGCCTATAAAAACAACATAGCGGCTCACATTTGCGGCAATGGCCGAAAGGACGTCCGGCACCTGATCCGCCTGCATGGCGACAAAAATGATATCATATTCGTCACCGGGGTTCAGGCAGCCTGTAACCTTCACTTTATCCGTTGTTGTTACCCTTTGCAGATAATGCCGGATTACCAACCCCCGCCTTTCCAGAGTATCCTTCCAATCTCCTCTGGCGAGCAGAGTTACATCGTTCCCGCCCGTTTTCAGCACATGGGCCAGTTCGCAACCGATCACGCCCGCGCCATAAACCAACAATTTCATGCCCGATCACCATACCTTTCCCTTCTCTTTGTCAAAAAAAGCAGCCCGCCAAACATCCAGAGATTCCCGATGCTGATCCACCCCGTTGCAAGCGCATTCAGAAACGGCAGATTGGGAGCCTTTAAGATCACTGCCGCCAACAGACCAAACAGAACCGAAAAAATCCAGGCCCATCCTGGCAGCGGCGTCAGCCCCTTTGCAAAGGCTTTTATCTGCGTTGTGGTCAATACAAAAAAGAAAACCAAAAACAGAACCGTCGCCGGCGCAAGGAAATAAGTCAAAAATTCCACTGCCTTCTCAAACGCCGTATCCGGACTGAGTTCATACATTTTCTTCAGAAAATAGACCGTTGCGCAGCAGGGGACGTGAACCCCGCAGCCGCCCAAGATCATGCAGCCGAAAATTCCCGTGCGATATGTATGCGCGTATTTTTCGCTTTTATGTGCGATCAGCCGGTAAATCGCAAAATAGCAGAGGCATTCCAACGGTATTCCTATCATCCCTAAAAGCGCTGACCAAAATATCCTCCCGTCCGACACGCTCAAATATCTTGCAAAGGTCACCGGAATACCGGATACTTCCGTCTCCGCTGCCCCATAACCCAACAGCATATCCCCGGTCAGCACCATGACCGCCGCGACAAGTCCGATCTTCATAAGGTGTCTGATCCTCGGCATATCCAATTCACCGCCGATGCCGATATTGTTAAAGTGGTTTTCCGTCTTTTTCATTGCTCTTTCTCCTGCTGACAATCAATCCCTTTTCATCTTTTATCTGCTCATATCGGTCCTTCATATGTTCGTATGTTTTCTAAAAAAGCGTACAGATCCACGCCAATAATAAAGCAACAAAAGGAAACAGTATGATCCTCGCAAGCTGCTCTTTCCGGTTAAACCCGAATTGCCGGTATCCCGCGCAACCTTCCGTCTCGGGATAATAATGTTGGAAAAATTGAGACTTTGTGAGCAGGAACCAGTCAAAGAAGACAATATCGAACGCTTTCAGCAGATACAGCATGATGAGAAACCTTGCCGCAAACTGCCAAAACCCGTAACCGTTCCGAACGCCGTCCCATCCCGCATAAACAAATACGGACAGGAATGCAAGCACATCCAAGATCAGAATCATCCACCCCAACAGCCTTGCTCCCGGAAAACGTTCCTCGTGCTCCAAGACAGCCGCCTGTATATCCTTCGGCGCCGTCCCGAAGAGCTTTTTGGACTGTACCAGCGCAACCGCCGCCCATAGCAAAAGGAAGAACAATGCCATGAGTATCAATGATAAAATGAAAGTCACCGTCATATCCGATCTATCCTCCTTTGCGGCAGTTTTACTTTCCACCGCCAATGCAAGATCCTGCCAACTTTGAGGCATTTATATAAGCGCACCGATCCCCGCGCAGATCAGCCCCGTAAGGGGACATACGACCAAGGGCCACATAACGCAGTGTTCGGGAATTGCCAACGTAAGCATCCATTTTTTCAGATTCCACGCCTCACACTGCTCCGTCCCCGGAATCATGAGCCCTTTCTTTTTCACGATTTCCCTGAAAAACCAGTCCAAGCCGAAGAAATCTCCAAGATTTATAAAGAACATCTCCACATAGCCCGTCAGGAACAGATTCCTAAAACCTGCCACGCCCGCCTGTCTTGCGCTGACGGCCATATATACAAATATCAGTATGTACATCGGATAAAGCACGCTCGCCAATATGGCCAATTCCCTCTTCTCCCTCTTTGGGGCCGCCTTCCGGATCTCCGGAGGCAGCATTTTGGAAAAAGCATTTGGCACAAGCATCCATAACAGCGCTACCGTCACATTAAACACCGCACATACCGCAACGCCGTCCAATATCGTCCTCTCCCATACCATAACCCGTCCGCCTCCTCTTCCATGGAATTTCCATACACCGCGGTTCAGATCATGACCGCAAGTTTTGCGATCAACGCCGCCACGGAAATATAGATGACCGTCATGATGATTCTCTCCGTTAAAACGAACTTCAGCCCTTTCACATGAGACATATCTTCCATGCCCTGTATCACCCAAAACCTGTCAAATCTCACCCATATTTCATCCACCACGATGCCGTCATACCAATTCATCACCTCGAGGAGAACGATCGCATGGATAAACGCGGTCTTAAAGTCGGAAATACCGCTCCAACATCCGATAAATACCACCGGCAGGATAACGACTCCCAAGATAAGCGCCGTAAAAAATATTCTCTTGCGCCTTTTTGCATCTTTCTCCGTGGCCAGCCCCGTTTCAAAAGCCCGTTGCTGCATCTGTTTCGGGTAAAAGAAAATCCCCCTCACCGGATCGTTTAGGACCAACAGCTTTATGCAGGCCGTGAAAAATGCCAAATAGATGAATAACTGCAAGATAAAAACCATATCACCTGAACCCCTTTACCATGTCCGCCACCGGTCCCCCGTGCATTTCATCAGCGAGGCGGATATTTTTCGCGTGAGTTAGATTTAGCTAACCGTTTCTGAGAAAAACGCGGCTACCTATAGTTAGTAGCCGCTAACTTATTATAAAGTATATCTCCCGCTTGTGCTTTTGTCAATAGGATTTGTCTCCGTCACAAACCTACACAAATCTCTCCGAAACTCACCATATTTCGGACTTATCTCAAACGATAAAGCATTATATATTTATCTTTTCCTCCCCCGATATTTCCGCGCCAATCTGACTCCCTTATCCCAAAGCAGCCGAAACTCCCGCGTCCGGTGATACAGCGCCAGATATGCCAGGTTCGTCGCTCCGAAACAGAACAGCCCTCTCAGGACGCACTGAGTCCACACTCCTCCGGATATCATACCGCACAACAGATCTTCCCCGTACCACAACAGGAATGTCACGGAGGCATAGATGAAATATTTCAGAAAATACGGCTTGGAGGATGTCTGCAGCCTGTGTTTGTACAGCATATAGGGTTCCACCCAGAGGGAGGTGGTGACGGTGCTCACCAAAGTGCCCAGAAACACCCCCGCCGTCCCCCAGACCCGGCCGAGTATCAGCGAGACCACCAGATTGATGACGGCCTCCGCCACGGCCTTATATCTGTCATAACGAAACAGGCCCATGGAATCTCTGAACACAATGGTCGCCTGCCGCATCCCTGTCAGATAAAAGTTCAGGCACAGGATCAATGTGATGCGGCTGTCAAACACATATTTTTCCCCGAAACTCACTCCCACGAACAGATCCAGTACCTGATACAGGCAGATGGCGGCCACGCCGTACAGCCATTGTCCCATGAAGAAAGAGGCCTCGAAGATCCTGCGGATCCTCTCCTTTCCCTCCTCCACTCCCATATTGCCCACACTGGCGGTGATTCCCTGAAACATCTGCACCAACACCTGCCGCACGGACCCTATGACCAGATAGTAATTGGAATACCGCCCCACACTCAAGGTGCCCACCAGAGCCGACAACAGGAGATTGTCCGTGTTGTTCACCGCCACGTTTCCGATCTTGTGCAGCAACATGGCGCGGATATTTCGGAAGATATCCGCCCGCTCTTCCCGCTCCAATTTCCGCACCTCCCGGTCCCGCAGATACGGATACATCCGGTCCGCCTTGCGGGAGACGCAGATATTGTTGGCGAGGGTACAGGCGATCAGCACGGACAGGTACAAGATATAATTTCCCGTGGTGAGCAGCACGATCATCTGCAGAATATTCTGGGCGATCCAGGCGCAGGTCTGGTACAGCACGCCGATATAACTCATCTGATGGGCGTCTATCAGCGTCCGCTTGTAGACCCACAGATAGGACAGCACGGAGTTGGACAGATACATCAGGTAGATCAGCGTCAGATGTTCCACATCCGGCTGATTTTTGATCAAAACATCCATGAAAGGGATCACCAGAAGGCCCGCCAACAGCACGATCCCCGCCACGATCCTGTAAAAGGAGCGATACAGGCGCATCAGGGATTTCTGTTTCTCTATGTCCCGCTCCGAGATGGGGCGGTAAAGCGCATAGGTGATCGCCGTTCCCACTCCCAATTCCGAGAGCGCCAACACATTCAAAATATCCGTAAAGAGACCATTGATCCCCACATAATCCTCGCTGAGGGTATGGGTGAAGACCACTCTCGCCGCAAATCCCATCAGGATCGCCGTGACTCTCGCCACTATGGCCACCGTGGTGTTGCGCGCGGAGTATTCCGTCCTGCTCTTTGATGCCACGTTCACTCCTCCAAATTACACACGCTCAAACTCCGAGACCTCCGGCAAGATCCGCTCAAAGGCCTCCTGCAGCTGCGCCCTGATCGCCTCAAAATCCCCGCCGTGCCAAGTGTCATTGACACAGATCATCTTGCGCTTTTGTCCCGCGATGACCCGGGTCAGTTCCCGGTTGTCCCGCGCGATCTCAAAATAGCCGAAATCTTTCTGCACGTTCCGGGGCTTGAAATTGCCCGAAAGTTTCTGCCATTCCCTAAAGAGATAGGGGGTCACGTCCTCCGGACTCCTGAAACGATGCCCCGACATCTCGCGCAGAAGATCTCCCTCCTTCTCCCACAGTTCCCCGAAAGTGTCCCTGCAAAAGGGCGACGGCCCATGCACCGTATAAAATCCCGTATATAAAGGGAAGGCGAGCTCCAACAGATTATAGAAAAAATACATAAACGGATAGCCGGGCTTAAAGTAACTTCCGGGCTGTTTTCGCACATTTTGTCTCTTGTCAAAATACTTGGACAGAACGAGAGAATTGTTCATGTACAGCCTTGACATCACCGGATTGGAGGGGTTGGCCACCACCGGCTGAAAGGCCAGCATGTCGCAGGGTCTGCCCCCGTCAAAAAATTCCGTGGGTTTCACGGGCCTGATCAGAAACATATCGTCATTAAAATAGACAAAATGCTCCGAGAGATCCCTGATCCTGTGCATATGGATCTCCAACACATTGCTGTTGAAGGTGGGCAAATACTCCTCCGGAATATAATCCTCGTGCCTGACGATCTGCAGTCTGGGACTGTCCGTATTCAGCCACTCCGGCAAATGTCCCCAAGTGATAAAATGCACTTTTCTGACCCAGGGGGCATACTTGGCCACACCGCGAAACCAATATTTGAACAGCCCCCAGTCCCGGTAGCGCTCCTCTCTGCCGTCCCCCGATGTCTGCTTTTCATA
This sequence comes from Acetatifactor muris, assembly GCA_023663635.1. Taxonomy (GTDB): domain Bacteria; phylum Bacillota; class Clostridia; order Lachnospirales; family Lachnospiraceae; genus Acetatifactor; species Acetatifactor muris_A. The sequence goes on along the minus strand of JAMPHD010000001.1, from coordinate 280,133 downwards.
CTCCCGCTTTTCTTTTTGCCAGGCCTCGTCGCTCCCGTCCACCCAGGTCACCACAAAATCAATCTGTTCCAATGTCTCCCTGCCTTTCTCCCATCAGGGTCTCCGACAGTCTACGGCCCCACTCATCGGTCAGAGTTCCCGACAGCTTGCGCTCCCACTCATCCGTCAGGCTCTCTGTGGGCTCTGTCTCCACCGCTCCGATCAGATAGCCATACTCGTCCGGCTCCTGCTCATTGGCCAATGTGATCCGCTCCCCTGTCGCGGAATCTTTCAGTTCCAGATAGAGCTCATATCTGCCGACCGCCATCCCCGACAGATCGATCTCAAGATGTATCGTGTCCGTCAGTTCCGTCTCATTTCCCCCGGCCAAACTGCTTAACCGGTGCTCCGGAAGATAGGAACGCGCCTCTCCCGTCTCCGGATCATACAGGGTCATCCGCACTTCCACCGGGCGGTACAGCGGCGCGAAACCCACATTTTGCACCACCGCGTCCACGGACAGCTCATCCTCCCTGAGCCGGTAATCCAGAGTCGCCTCCCGAAGGAGCAATCTGTATCCCAAATGTCTCTCGATATACGTCAGGCCGTCCATCCCCTGAAAACAGCCTTCCTCCTGCACGATGACGGACTCCCACTTCTTAAGCACTGCGCTGTCATAGTCCCTGTTGATATAAGTGACATGCATTCTCCGCATATCCGCCACGGCATTCTCAAAATCATTATAGGGATTGTCCACAATGACCTCCCCGCCGATGGGCACGATCTTGCACAATTCCTCCTGAAACGCCAGTTCCTCCTCGCGATTCCAATAGGTGAGATCGCCGTGCTTTGCCCTTGAGCGGTCGCCGTAGGTGCCATAGTCGCTCCAACTCCCCAACATGCCATCGTTATATAAGCCCAACCGCGCCGCCAAATCGCCCTCAGACACATCCTCCGCCGAACCGTATCCGGTGATCATGCGCCAGTGCATGGGCATACGCACCGCCAGGTAGATGGCCGGATCCGTAACGTCCGCGAGCTGCTCTGCCAATGTCCGCAGATCCTCCCGGTCGCTGTAGAGGGTTCCGTTCATCTCCCCCCAGTTGCCGATGAAAAGCCCCTGCAATGTAAAAATTTGGTCCTTGTGCGCGTTCAGCACGGGCGCGACCTGCCTCATATGTTCCAAAATGATCTCAATGTCCTCCGGCTCCCAATCCTCATTTTTTCCCTCCCAGTCATAGAGAAATCTCACCACCAACAGCTTGTCCACGTCGGCTAACGCGTCAAAGAGATTTTCCAGATTGGCCAGCCCTGTCTCGGAGATGGGTCTGTCATGATAATATTGCAGATTTACCTCGATCAGAGTGAGCGCGGTATTTTCATCCCGACAAAATCTGTCCGCCACGTTCTGCCGAAAGTCCGTCTCCTCGTCATTGATCCGGAACCCGTGCATATGGTAAAATCCTCTGCCGGGATTGCGCAGCTGCCCTGCGGATTCCGTGAAGGTCCTGCCCTCCGCGGACACCCGGCCATGCCCCCGCGCGTCCAGGAGCATACGGCCGCATTGTACGGCTCCTTCCAACACAAGCGCCATGAGGAGCACCGGCAGGAGCAGTTCAAATATATGCCCAACCTTTTTCGTCTTATCCATAATGCCCCTCTGTCAGTTCATGATTCCCAATTGGTACAGACTCAGGCCGTTCTGCCTGAAATAGTAGCAGATAAAGTCATCATCCTCATAATAGGTGTGCAGTTCATTGGGATAGAGCCGCTCAAACTCTCTGCACCACCCGTACAGCTTGGACTCCACCACCGTGCGCTGCTCCAGATTGGAGTAGACGCTTGAGATCTCCGGAAATCTGCCCTGATAGCCGTCCGCCGCCGCCCGGGAGATCTCCGACACCGTGATATCGGGACACTGGCTCACAAAACTGCCGTAATAGGCGGGATATTTCTCCCAAGCCAACCATTTGGGTCCCGTAAAGAAATGGCTCTGCGCGTATTCCAAGGGTTTCTTCTCCACAAAGATAAAGACATACTCCGTGGGAAGGGTGTAATCCTCCCGCATACTGCCGTTTAAGAAACTCACCGCCTCCTCGTGATAGCCGTACTGTATGACCTGATACAGCTCGTCCACTGTGGATACAATGGTGAAACTGCCCTCCGGCAGCCGGTCCGTGATGGTGTAGGTAGCCATCACCGCCCCGTTGTGCCTTGTCAGCTCATAGTACAGATATCCGTGAAAACTGCCCGTCAGTATGGTGAAAAGATAGATGCCTGCCACTCCGATGATACCCGCGGCTCCTCCTATCTCATCGTGCAGGACAAGCTGCAGACAGGACAGCGCCAGATCCGGCAATATCATCATCACCGCCAGGATCAACATCTGAGCCACCGTACACAGTCTGGATCCGGCGATCAGAGACGGCAGCCCTATGCTGCCCGCGCCGTACATCGTCATGAAGAAGACCGAGGCCAGAGTGACTGACAGATATCCGTCAAAGCGGGATGCCCGCACATCTTTTTTACCCAAGATCCTGATCAGGGTGAGAATCAGTCTGCATACGAACCAGAGACCGACCGCCAACCCGGTACAGCCGATGATCACCCTCGCTCTTTCCTGTTTATACAATGTCACATAAGACGCCTTATAGACCCGGTTCGCCTTGTCCGCCACGATCTCGGGCAATCGCGCCACCACACCGAGGATCCGCTGCCCCAAAGACACTTTCGGTTTGCTCACGGGAGTCTCGGGCACGACTGCCGCACCCTGCGCCGTATTTCCGGTCGCTTCCGTGCCCTGCACCGTGCCGCCCACTGCGCCCCCGGTCGGGCCGGTCGCGCCCGCAGTTTCCGCATCCGCGCCCGAGTCCACCGCGCCCGCACCCGATCCTGCTGTGCCCGATCCTGCCTCCGTCTCATTCGCACCGGCATCTCCCACCCCGGCATCCGGAGTCACGGAACCGCTGCTCGCGCCCTCCGTGCCGTTGATGACGCTCATGGCCCAACCGATGGAACCCTGAAAAGGGATGCCGGAGGCCAGAGCGCCTCCCATGGGCAGCACCGCGATCATAAATCCACAAAATGCCGCCGTCACCAGAGGAATCAGCCTCTTCGTGTTAAAGATCTTGGACAATGCCACGGGCACAAAGGCCGCGCACAGGAAGAAAGCCATGATGGTGGCGTAGAAATGGATAGCCAGTGAGGCTGCCAGCGCCAACATGAACACCAACAGATTCTCGTCCCAAAATCCCTTGGTGTACTCCGGGGGACGCTCTATCTCCCCCTCAAAGTGCAGAGGCCTGTAGGATTTAAAGAAGATCGCCATGACGCCGCCCTCCGGTTTCCGGGCAGGTCCCGCCAGGCGCAGATAACGCACCAAAAACGCCGCACACAAAAATACCGTGAACAGCCCGAACTCCTGCGGGATCGTCCACTGCAGCCGGGACATACTGTATACCTCGTCAATACACATCAGATCCACCGTGAGGAACGCGGTCAGCACCAACAGCGGGGTGTATCGCCAACGGAATACCTCCTTGAGCAGGATATAGGCGGACAGCAAAAACACCAACACATGGATGCCGGCGGTAAAGAGCAGACAACTGTAGATCCGAATGCCAAACAGGGTGTGCAGCGCATAGATAAAGCAATGCATCCCCTCCGGGTACACGCCCGCCGAGAAGATCTGTCCGCCCGTCAGCCCATAGATCCACGCGTTGTGGGGATACATATCACCAAATCCATAGGAATAGTCCTGAAACGCACCATAGGAAAAATAGATCATGCCATACACCAGAACCACCGCAAGCGTCCCGTATTCCCACCATCTCCCCTGCATCATGTCGAGAAATTTCCGGAATTGCCGGCTGATTTTCCCGCCCACAAAGGCCAACGCGTCCGCGAAAAGTTTTTTGATGCCGTAGGTACCGTTGATCACGCGGCGGAACTTCTTGTATTCCTTCTCCCCCACCTTCACATCCTTCACCAACGAGCACAGAAGACTCGTATAGAACAGAATCCTCACCATCAGGGGATCCAACAGATGTATCAGCCCCAGCAGCAACACCACCGTGTTGACCAGAACCGTCTGAAAGGTCACGCAGAAGGCAAAGCGAAAGGTGAGGCTCTTTCCGCTCAGAAATTTGCGGAACATCACGGAGGGCCACACAAACATGATAAACATATACGCGGCAAACACTTTGCCATATTCCAATGCCCAATATAGTGCCGTCAAGCGCACACCTCCTCTACACCGTCCGCCTCTGCAGACTGCCTAAGATCATTCTGCCCGAATCATCGGATCTGTTGGCCAAACGGATCACGGCTCCGTCCCATTTGCGCCTGAGCGCCAGATAACAGGTGCTCTCGCTGCCTTTGACGCTGCAGCGCACAGACTGCGCGCAGCCGCTGTCACACTTTCTCAGGTCACACGGAATCGATTGTCTCTTGAACTGCCCGAATTCATCCGTCCACTCCAGGTACAGCTCCGCCTCCTGATACAGATTGGCAAAACCGGTATTGACGATCGTGATCTCCAACACACAGACGTCTTTTCTCATGCCTCCGGATGACACAAGGTTCGCGTCCTTCACCCAAAAGCGATAGCCCATGTGCGCCCCTATGTAATCATAAAGACTCTGTCCCTTCCAAACTCCCTGACCGCCGTATCTGCGCTCCTTCCACAGTTTCAGGATCCTCTCGTCATATCCGCTGTTCAGATAAGTGATATGCATTCTGCGCAGATCCTGCAGCATCTGCTCCGAGGACAGGCGCTCCGTATAGTCCTCCCCCAAGACGGCCTCGCCCCCGTTGGGCGCCGTCCTGCACAGTTGTTCCTCAAAGGCCAGTTCCTCCTCGCGGCTCCAGGCCTCCCCGGGCCCCGCCGCCTCTTTGGTGTAAGTCCCGAAAGTGCCCAGATCACTGCCTGAGCCGAAAATACCGTCATCAAAGAGTCCCATATCGCTGCCCTTCCCGTCCCGGTGCAGCATCCTCCATTGCGCCGGGCGGCGCACCGCCGCGTAAATATGATCACCCTTATGCCGATACAGAACCTCCTTCAGTTGGCTCAGATGCGCCGCGGACAGAAAATGCGAGGTGTGCATCTCGCCCCAGTTTCCGATGAGCAGTCCCTGATACACGAATATCTCCCTCGGAAACTCCTCCAATATCTCCCCGATCCGCTCCATATGCCTGAGCACCTGTTCAAAGGACCTCGGCTCCCGCTCCGGCGCCCTGCCCTCATGGTCATAGGCGACACGCAGGATGATATCCCTGTGTCTGTCCGCAAAAAAGCGCAGTATCGTCCGGATACGTCCCATACATGTCTCGTCCGGATCCGAATCCCGGAAAGCACCGATGTCTATAAACACCATCTCCAATGTCCGGTCATTCTCCAACAGATAGGCAAGATCCCTCAGGTCCGGCTCTGCCTCCGCCGGAAACATGTGGATACGATACCATCCCCGGGCCGGATTGGAGAGTTGTATGGGCAGCTCGGAGAAATCCCCCTTCTGCCAGATCCATTTTTCCTGTTGTCTTTTATGAAACAGACTCCCCATTCACAGCCCCCGCGTCCACATGAAATAATTTGATCCTGATCCACACCGCAATAATGGAAAACATCATGCGGAACATATATTTGACGGGTTTTAACCCCGAATGCATACTGACGCCCTCCGTCCTCACATGCATGAGGGCAGGAATCTCCTTCACTTTAAAGCCCAGAAGCAGCATCTGCATGATCATATTGGCATCGGGATACTGATCGTCAAAATGATTGTACCCCGCATAGTAGGTGAACGTTCTCCGATTCAGTCCCTGCAGTCCCGTGGTGGGATCCATGATCCTCTTGCCCGTCCCCAGACGGATCAATATCCGAAAGAGCGTGTAGGCGATCTTCTTGATGAGCGAGGTGGGATACCCCACGCTCCCCTCCACGAATCGGGAGCCCAACACGATATCCGGACAGCGCCCGTCCTCATCCGCCGTGTGGAGACATTCATAGATCTTTTGGATATTGCAGGGATCATGCTGACCGTCCGCGTCCATCTGGATCACATAGTCATATCCCTTTTCCACCGCGTACTTATAGCCCACCTGCAGACCGCTTCCGTAGCCCAGATTATACACATGCGTCACCACCGGATGATTCCTGCTCCTTACGATCTCCTCCGTGTTATCTCCAGAGGCATCGTTCATGACCAGAAGATCCGCTATCTCCCCAATATCCGCTTGTCCCAGCCTGTCCAAGAGGGCGCCGATGTTCTTTCCCTCGTTGTACGCAGGCATAATGATGAGCAAATCTTTCTTCACGCGCACTGTCACCTCTCTGTCAATCGCCTACCCGCAGGAGTGCGAGCAATTTCTCCGTCTCTTCCCGACCGTCCGTATTTTTGCGGGAGGCCGCCTCCCCCAGGCGTCTCCTCTTCTCCCCGTCATGCAAAAGTTCCAGTATGCCGTCCCTTATCTCCTCCGGCATCAGTCCGCACATGAGCCCGTCCACTCCGTCCACGACCTGTTCCCTGTTGCCGCTGCAGTCCGACACCAGGATCGCCTTCCCCAGGATCTGAGCCTCCTGTATGGCGACACTCTTGCCCTCAAACCGGCTGGCATGGACATAGAGATCCGCCTGTGCCATGTAGGGATAGGGATTGTCCACGGCCCCCGGCATCACAAAATCCTCCTCCAGTCCCAGTTCGCGCACCTGCGCCTCCAAGGCCTTGCGCCGGTCTCCCTCTCCAAGTACATACCAACGGACCCGCTCTCCCCGCTCTTTCAGCAGCTTCATCGCCTCCACAGACACCTCAAAGGCTTTCTGGGCCGTCAGTCTGCCCACGGACAAAATGCGCGCTCCGTCATATCCGTCCTCAAATCCTCCGGGCAGCTTGGCCCGCCGCAGTATCCGCTCTCTGTTCAAAATATTGTGAAATACCTCCGTGCGCGTCCCGCATTCCGGATAAACCTTCAGAAAGGCCTGCCGCACCTCATCGGAGACGGCAAAGATCCTGTCATATCGCGTATAGCACTCCCTGTCCAACTCTCTGGTATAGCCGGCCTGCCCGTAGTCCACATGCACGAATGCCGCCTTGCGCGCCGCGCGCACATGATCCGCCACATAGTAAGTGGAGCCGCCCTCCAGATAGGCCACCGCCAGATCAAACTGCAGGTCAAAACGCTCCCCGCCGTCCGAGAGAGCCCGCCACAACAGCTTATCCGGACGGATTCCGCCCTGACTTGCCATCTTAAAGAACTGCCCGGCCATATGGGGCAGCAGCCTGATCCCGGTCCCCCGCGCGCACAGCGCCCGCAGTACCTTTCCCTGCAGTCTTCTCTTGCCCTTTCCTCCCAGGACGGGGCTGTCGTCATATCTGCGGTTCAAAAGCCTCACATACTCCGGCAGCTCGCGGACCATCTCTCCCTGCCCCATCAGCACATAGAGATAAATCTCATATTCCCGCGGATCCAGATTGCGCAGCAGCTCCAACATGGCGGTCTCGGCGCCGGCATGGCCCAATGTATTGATCACAAACAGAATCTTTTTCATGGTGTCCCTACTCTGCCTTCCCGCCCTTCATCCCGGCAAGTTCGTCCAATCGCCTGTAAAGCTCGTCTTTCTCATGATTGAGCAGGGATACCTGCATGGCCAGCTCCTGATTTTTTCTGCTCAGCTCAGAGACCTTGGTACTCATAAAATAAGCCCCGTAAATGATGCAGAACCCTATCATCAGCAACAATAAAAGTCCCATGCCGCTTATGTATCGGTTCCACTCCGCCGGCCTCAACAGTATGCCCGCGAGAATGATGATAATGGCGATCACCCCCCAAGTCAGACAGAAGGATTCCGTCATCTTTCTCTTGGCCAGTGAAGATACCACTGCCGCCAGCAACACGCCCCCCGCCACGATCATGATGATCTGCAGCATCACACCCGGTTCCATGTCCTTCACTCCCCCTTCTCTCCCACAGGATATCGTTTGCGCACATATACTCTGTTTGAGGGACGTTTGCCATGTCCCCTTTTCATGATACTACCTTTACAGAAAATATGAATATCCAAATTTTTCTCCATTCCGCGCAGTCTCGCGTAGGCCACGCTCCACCCCACCAGAGTCCCCACGATGAGCCCCACACCGTACCAGATGGGGCTTAAGCGGGTGGCAAAGATCGACACCGCCAATGTCACGAGGACAAAACTTCCGGCCGTACACAGAGCGCCGTTCAGATCGTTGAAATAATACAGGAAGATCATGGCCGCGTACATGGTGAACAGGATAAAATAACCCGCCGCCAGACAGGGATAGATCTGCATCACCAATCCGCCGAATCCCATCTGCGGCATGAACACGATGCAGAGCATGAACAGCACCACGGACACGATGAACTGGATGCGGACCAACTGCATCAGCTCCTCCGCCAACTGCCCGAACATACGCTCTTTCGCGTTGCGGATATCCATACCCCGGCCGCCGATGACCGCCTCGGAATACTGCTTGTATCTGTCATGAAAACGCATCTCCACGCCCGATATGAAGATCACGGTGGACGATATATTGGTGAACATGGCGATACAGGTGGCCATGTCATAGGATGTCATGCACACAAAGGACTTTGCCACCACCATATGGCTGTCCGTGGTCCAAAACACAAAATTGTGGACGAACAGTCCCAGATTATACAGAAAATTCGTCGCCACCAACTGCCAGTTGCTCTTAAAATAGTTCAGGACCTCCCGATATTTCGCGCTGTTTTCCCTGAAATAACTGCGCACCAACGCGTACTCCAGGGCGGCTATCAACAAAAATCCCACCCCCATCGAGACCAACATCCCGAAAGAAGTCTCCAGATGTATCCATTTCACCAACACCCACGACAAAAGCACCGTGACGACCATCCCGATCATGAAAAACAGCGATATCTTCTTGTAATCCTTGCAGATGGACAGATAGAGCATCGAGTAGAACACCAACACCAACGCGATGTACCCGCAGTAGCCCGCCAACACATAGTGCAGCGCCACCCGTCCCACCACATACTCCCAAATACAGAACGGAATGCCCAACGCGCAGCTCAGCAAAATATTCATCAACAGCCCCACATAATAGCAGGCCAGAATATCCTCAAAACTCTCCCGATAGATCACGTCAGACATATATCTGGACAGCACCGCGTTGAAGGGAGATGCCGTCAGCAGCGCAAAGATGAAGATATATAAGACCGTGCAGGAATACAGCTCTCTGGCCGCGTAATCAACTTTCGAGAACCCCAATATCCGATACATGACGATCACGGCCAGGATCACCAGAAACATGGGCGCTATGGTGATGACCGTGCTGTAGCTGAAACCAAACAGATTGGTGGTAATGGTATTCTGACCGTATATTTTTCTTAATCTGACTCCTATTCCCGCCATAATCTACAATCCTTTCCTCCGCCCGGGTCGGGTTCACTTATCCCAATCTATCGTCTTCGTGTATTTGCGCTCATACATCAGATCATATACCTCGTCATAGATCCGCTCGTAAGTCTCCTGCATCTGCCGCAGCCGGTACCTGCCGCACACCCTGCGATAGCCGCATTCTCCCATCTCTTCCCGCAACTCCTTGGATCCCGCGAGACGCACCATCGCCTCCGCAAGCTCCGCCGTATTCATGATATGGGTCAAAATTCCGGCAGTTCCATATTCATCCTCTCCGCCCCCGTAGATCAGCTCTCTGCAGTTGCCCACGTCTGTGGCGATCACGGGCTTATGCGCCGCGTAGCCCTCCAGGATGGTCAGAGGCTGCCCCTCGCTGATGCTGGTGAGGATCGTAAAGTCCATCCGCCCCAGATACTGTCTCACATCGATCCTTCCGGTGAACACCACATCCGCCACCTTCAGCACCTGCACCAACTCAAAACACTCCTTTGCGTACTCCTCATCCTCATCGCAGGGCCCCATGACCCACAGTTTCAGCGCCGGCGCTTTCTCCTTCGCGAACGCGAAAGCCCGGATCATCGTCTTCACATCCTTGATGGGCGTCACCCGGAGCACCGCCCCCACATTGATATATCCCTCATCCTCCGGCAGCTTGCCCGGGATACCCGCGAAACGGTCAATATCAATGCCGTTTGGCGTGACCTGCGTCTTCTGCTCCGGGCAGCCCAAGTCGAGCTGCAGTTCTCTGGCATGTCCGTACAGCGAAGTCACTTTGTCCGCACTGTCATAAGCCAGATGAGACATCTTGCGAAACTGCTCGATCCAGATATTTTTGTAAATTCCGCTCACCCAGTTTGCCTTCAGCAGTTCCTCCTCGCGCTCGCGGGTGTAGATGCCGTGCTCGGAGATGATGAGACCGCACCCGTACAGATGTTTGGCCATGCCGCCCAGAATCCCCGCGTATCCCGTGGCAACGCAGTGATAGATATCCGCCTCGGGGATAGGTGTCTTCAACACCAAAAACAATGGCAGATAGATGGATCGCATCGTCCAGAGAAAATCGGAAAACACGATATGGGGATATCTCTTCTCATAACATTCCTGCACGATATGCAGAAAATCCGCTCCCATCAACAAATCATCAATGGAAAACTCCTCCTTTTGGAAGAGATCGATCAGCGTGGCCCAGTCCGGATCCCGATCCAACACGATACTTCTCAGGGAGCGATATTGGGACACGCTCAAATTCGTTCGGTTTCTGCGCGCGGACTTGCGCTCCCAGTCGCAATCGTCCAAATATGTCTCGTATACCGCCGTCACATTCTCCGGCAGTTCATACACGAACTTGCCGCTCTGCGCGCGGTTGGACACAATGGACAACACTATGAATTCCAGATCCGGAAACGCTTTTATCATACTGTGGATCCAGCCCGACACGCCGCCCACCACATAGGGATAGCAGCCCTCCGCCACAATACACACCTTCATAGACAATCCTCTTCCCGTAAGTTTCTATTTGCCAAAAGGGCCTGTATACTCCAACACATCCCCCGCTCTTTGCAGCAGGATCTCCACCTGATCGGAGGTAGCATGGATCAGATAGGCGCCGGTCTCCAACTCCTCATATTCCCCGTTTTGCACCGAGCGAACCGCCTCGCCGTGCAGCCGCAGGATAAACCACGCGTCCCCGCCCGCTCCCTCCACCGAGAGAGAGATCCGATCCGATTCCCGGGCCGTCTCATAATCCAGATTCAAAAAACTCCGCAGTCTGGCATCACTCTCCGACAGATTGGTGTACTCGAATCCGTCATACCGGGTCCAATAGGTGCTCACATTGCTGAATACCTCGTCAAAATACTGCTCCCACTGGTCCTCTTTGGACTGCGGCCACATGACGGGATGCATATCGATCAGGACATTGGAATATCCCAATGCCGTGGCAATGCTCCTCATCCGCAGATCCTCCGAATAAGAGTATTCACATGCGGAATTGGTGATCTTTTGCAGCGTCACATCCTCTCCACAGTAGGACAACAGCGGCAGATCCGCGCCCTCCGCCACGGCCAGAGTACGAATATCTCCCAAGCCCGCCTCCGCCGTCAGTATCCGCTCCGGGTCCTCCGGCAGCTTCTCCGTATAGGCGGCCAAAAAACGATAATTGCTCCCCGCAGACTCATAAAAATTCCTGTCGGATTCCAGTTTTTCCTCTAATGCGGTCTCCTCCCCGCAATTTAAGGATCTGCCCGCCTCCGCATTGATCTCCTTCATCTGCTGCAGATAAAAGGGGATATCCTCCCCTTTAGGCTGCGCGCTGTCCGTGTAATCATATTTTGTGTTAAAGAAACAGGTCAGCCGCAAGCGATTGTTCAAAGACATGGACACGATCCCCGGCAGCATGATATCCTGTATCGCTGCCTTGGGCTCCCGACTGTAGACGGCCGCGAGTCCCGCCGCGTTTTCCTCCGCCAGATTGGGAAAATCCGCCACCACGATATTCTGCGCGTTCACCACAGGATAAACGCTGTAGGACTGCATCTCATACATCATGGCATCCAGAATGCCAAGACCTGCATCCCCCGACATGTAATCCCCGTTCACCGCAAAGACCATGGTGTCCTCATAGCTGTTGCGCCAGATGATCCGCGGAAAATCCTCCCGCTCCACCTGATTCTCATTCAGCATACCCACCATATAAGTCTTGGTGCCCTTCCCCGTCACATACCACGGAATGTTCAATTCCAGATCCTGTTTCTTCTCCTCTTCCTCGGTCTGCGCCTTATAGACCGCCTCTCCTCCCAAGAGAAAACCCGAAAACAAATGCACTCCCTGAACGCTCACCCGGTCCTCGATGCGCGTGATCCCCAACAGCCCGGCCAATTCCTCCCGCTCTCCGATCACATCCGGCTCCGGCAGACTGCAGAAGATCAGCGGAGTTCCCGCCCGCGCCAGTTCCACGAGCATGTCCGTCTCCCGGGCCACGTCCACATCCCGCGAATCGATCAATACAAGCCCCGGCAGCCCCAAGCGGACGGAATCATACGCGGATGTACCGGCCATGACAGTCAGATCCCTTTTGGTGTAATTGCACCACTCGGCCACCATGCGACCCGTGTCACTGTCCGCATCTCCCAGGAAAAGCACGCTCTCCTCCCCGAAAACCGCCAATTCGCCGACATCTTTCCCCTGCCAACGCTCCCCGCCGGAGAGCGGCTCTGACGCGGCATACTCGTTTATGTCATAATTGCTTGCGTTCTCTTTGATGACCTGGGAAAACTGAAACATGAAGATCAGCACCGCCATCATCATCATAATACTGAAAAAGTTTCTACGAGATACCATGTCTCACTCCTGTATACCGCTCTTCTTCCCGCCAAATATACCCGTTTCTATTGGAATACCCGGATCAGCTCCAGTGTCTCGCTGTCCACCACCACCGCCGACTGCCGCAGCTCCTCTATCACCTCAAAAAACCTCTGTTTCTGCCCGTTGGTAAAATACAGTTTCAACTGACAGGTGTAGGTGGAAAGCGTGTTGGGATAATGATATCTCGCCCTCTCACACCACTTCCCGCACTTGTCAAAATCCCTGATCTCCAACAGTCGCATACTGATGGCCTCATACTGACTGTTGTTCATCGCCTCGGGCTGCCCGTTATAATAAATCTCACAGATATCGTCCATGATCTCCACATAATTGTACTGCTCCATATCCGTGAACACACGCTGCTCCAACACCTGATTCATATAGTCGATCAGTTCTTCCGCAAGGATCCTCTGCTCCTCTCCGCCCTGCAGGATCAACTGCCGCTGCCGTTCCACCGTCATGCGGAAATTGTTCAGCGCGTCCTGAAGCACGGATGCCGCATAGTGCGCCGCCTCCGTGTCCTCACTGTTTAAGGCCAGTGAGATGGATGCCAGATATTTGGCGATATCTCCGCGCACCACATTCATCATCAGAGTCCGCAGATTTTTCTCGTCCGTGATCTCAATGGCTTCCTCCAAGGGAACCATGTTGCGCTCTCTATCCTCCTCCGCATGGGTGACAGCCTTGATCCTCTCCTTGCTGAACACCACGTCCGACAGATCCACCGGCTCGGAAAAGAACACCCTGTACAACACATAGGAGAGCAGGAAGAAAGCCCCGCCCGTGATCGGACACAAAAACATCACAATGGCCTTCGGCACATAGCCCTTGACTTTCCTCTTCCACCCCCACAACAGATACAGGAGAACCATCAGGGTATTCAGCGCCAAAATGATCAGGAATATCAGTCTCTCATCCGCCATTCCACACTGCCCTCCATGATATCACTCTCATAGCCGATGTCCGCCAGACGCGTTCTCACCGGCTGCGCGTCTTTGCTGTTGGTGTTGGGCAGCAGCACATACACCCCGCCGTCCCGCATCGTCCCCATATAGTCCGTCTGTCGGAGCTTGCCCATAATACTCTTTCCGACCTCTCTGTAATTCACGGAGCCCTCCGGCAGCCTGACTTTCAGCACGATACACTCCGTCAGCCCCTTTCGCTCCGCCTTCGTGTAGGCCCTCACCAGAGCGGAAAACGCTTCCGTCTCCAACATCTGCGTGTCCTCCACATAGCGTTTCTCCTCCAACGCGGCCAGATATCTGTTGGCGCGCAGGACCGCATTGTGGATCAACGCGCTGATCACCACCAACTGATTGGCCTGTCCCAAGGTCATACTCTCCCAGGGAATGCTCCAGATCATGACGATCATCTGCATGGAACCCCCATCGTCATAGATCGCGTTCGCCATCAGCGGATACCTGTTGTCCAACCTGCGATTGATAAAAACCTTTCTCTCCTCCAAGGTCTGATACATCTCGCCCAACTGCGGGTAGCGGATGGAGTTGCCCATCGTCCGCGCCTTGGGCGAGGTGGAGGAGAACAGTCGGGCATACTCCGCGTTGGAGACCACATAAATGGCCACGTCCCGGCTCTTCACAAGCTTGCCGATCACCTCCGCCGCGTAGAACAGAACCTCCTCCGGACTATAACGATCCAGAGCGGAGGTAATGCTGTAAATTTTGCCCACACTGTCATTCTGATTGATGATCTGCGTCTCCAGGGAGTCCTTCACCCGCACGTTGCTGCTGTTGATATCCCGTATGTCATGCAGCTGCAACGAAAGAAATTCCCTCTCCCCCGCGCTCTCCCGTTTCAGTTTGGTGATACTGTCACGCATATATCCCACGGCCATGCCCAGAATAAAGAGCTGCGCCATCCATACATAAGTGTTGGCGTCCAACATCACCTCAAAACCGGATCGGTCATACATCTGCCGGAAACAATATCCCGCCACCGCCAATACGGCGGAAAAAGTCGCCTGCTGCTGACCGTAGACGATCGCAAACAGCAACACATACAGGAGATAAAAATCCAGATTGGCAAAATATCTGCTGCCCACCGCGCGATTGTTCAACATAAAGAACGGAATGAACGCCACCAGATTCTCCGCAAAGGGGATCAGCACCTCCACCAGCCAACCGGCCTTCTTTAACACCTTCCGGTGCAGAGGCTGCCCGTCGTCCTCCCCGCGCAGATAAATCCTTCGGTTTTTCTTCATCTGTTCCACGATCCTGTTGACGATCGCGGCGGTATCGCAGAAGAACGGGTTTCCGAACTCGCTCTCAAACAGCCGATTGGAGAGAATCCTGCGCTTGGACACACTGCCCGCTGCCACGATGCGCACGTCATACCCCATAGCCTTTTGCACCATCTCCGCCATCTCGCGCTCCGTCAGTTCCGCGGACGAAGAAATATTATAGAGGGAACTGTTGTGCTTGGTGGCGGTGGCCATTCGATAAATGTACTCCACCGCATCCCTCTCGAACAACAGCGACAACCTGCTCCCCTCATCGATCGTGATGGTCTGTTCTGCCAGAGCCTCCAGACACATCTTGCTGCAGATATTATTGATGTCGCTGCGCGTCTCCGGAATGCCGTACAGATGATCCAAACGCAGCGTCACGATGTCAAGTCCCTGACTGCGCCGATAACTCTCGCACATCTCCTCCGTCTGGGCCAGAACCATCCCCCGAAAGCTGCCGGGCGACACGGGCGTATTTTCCGTGATGTCCTCCTCATAACTCGCGCCGTACACCTCGTCCGAGGACAAATAGATGAAACGCCCCTCTCCCACCGTGGCATAGCCCATGAGTATGTTCATGGCCGCCGCCGAGTAACGCACGGCCTCCGTCTCCTCTTTCTCCCAGTTGAAATTTGTGTCGTATGCACCCATAAAGATCGTCAGGTCGGGGGTGATACTCTCAAAAATCTCATTCAGGCAATCGGAGTCATAGGAGAAATTATAGCGCTCGAATACCTTCTGATAGGGGAGCCTGTGGTATCTGTTGCCGGTCAACAGATATACCCGGTGCCCCTCTTTATTTAATTTGATGATCAGATTGTTGACTACACTGCTACAGCCGCCTATGAGCAAAATATTCATATTGTCTCTCCCTCGCCGTATAATCTGATTCCATATTGTTCAAGCCGGGATCTGAATTGTGCCATATCCTCCAGGATCATATCCCGCTCCACCCGGTACTCCGCGCACAACTCCTCCGCGATCGCATCCTCTCCGCGCCCCTGCTCATACAGGCTCCAGATTCGGGCTCCGACCTCATTTAGGGCGAGAGGCTTTCGATAGGGGACCCCGCTCTGACTCATGTCCAACAGCCAGTAAAGTCCCGCCGCATACCGCAATTGATAGGAGGAAGTATCCCTATGTTCCCTGTCACACATCGCGTCACATTCCTTTGTCAACTGATAAAATATCCCATTCCGTATTTAACAGGATCTTGCCTATTATTATAGGGTATTTCCGCACGTTTTACAAGTGCGGTCTGCAATCCCCTCTCACCGCTCCTCCGGCGCCACCCCGCGCGCCAAATGCCCGGACACGCAATACGCCAACAGTCCCTGACATCCCGCCAACACATCCCGATAAGTGTCCTCAAAATTTCCCGTATACCACGGATCCGCAATATCCGCCTGCTGCCCGGAGAAAAATCCCAACTTGCGGATCTTTCCCTCCGGATCTCCCCCGACTATCCTGAGCATATTGCAGATGTTGGCTCCATCCATCCCGATCAGATGATCGTAGCGCTCATAATCCTCCGCCGTCATCCGCACCGCCCGGTGAGGCACCACCGGAATCCCCTCCCTGCGCAGCTTGTCCACCGTGCCGTGATGGGGCGGATTGCCGATCTCCTCGTAACTTGTGGCAGCGGAGTCGATAAGGAATTGGGAGGAGAGATGCTGTTGATCAACGAGATGGGTCATGACGCTCTGAGCCATGGTGGAACGGCAGATGTTGCCGTGGCAAACGAATAATATTTTTACCATCTATTTTAAACTCCTTGCATAAGTTGGTTTATCGTGGTTTTTCTTGATTTTTGGGGCGTTTCAGGACTTTCAGGAATTTCCCCGGCTCATCCGGTTTTTCGGCATATCCTGGCTTATCCCGGCATATCTTGGCGCTGAAAAGTAGTAAAAAAAGTAGTAAATTGAAAATTTGTACTACTCGGCTTTTTCAAGCGTTGCTTACCTTTTTCATTTCCCTGCTCGCATCCTCATAGCCGATATGCGTGTACGTGTTCAACGTAACACCAATGTCTGAGTGACCCATAATGTACTGCAGTGTTTTGGGATTCATGCCGCTGTTTGCCATATTGGAGCAGAATGTATGTCTGCACACATGGGGCGTCACATCAGGCATCTGTACTTTATAGATCTTGTTGTACTTCTCCCTGATATGCTGCATATACTTTTCCCAGTGCTGGGCAACCATAGGTCTCCCGTTCTTATCCATGAACAGGAAACCATGATACAAATTCCCCTTCATGTCACTGACAACCGGCTCCGTCTTCGGCTTATCGCGGTTTTCAAGAATATGCCTGAAACAATCCATAACTTCCTTAGTCATAGGAACAAACCTCACGCCGCTGGGCGTTTTCGTATCTTCTATGATGTACTGCATATCCCGCGTCCTTTGTAACTGACGCCCCACCCGGAGTCTGCCTTCCTTAAGGTCAATATCCTCTTTGGTCAGGCCGCAGAATTCAGAAATACGGAGCCCCGTATGGAACAGTATATAGATTGCATCATAATACTTTGAAAAATGCTTGTCATTTTTGACAAATTCCAGATACTGCCTTTCCTGTTTTCTTGTGATCGCCTCTCTTGTAACGCTGTCATTCACGACCACGGTACTCAGATAAAAACTGAATGGATTCTTGCGTATCAGGTCATCATCCACCGCCATCTGGAAAGCGGGCCTGACCACACCCCTGATCGTCTGGATGGAACTGTAACCTTTGCCGCCTGCCTGGAGCTGGATCAGCCACTCCTTCGCATCAGACAGCCGTACATCCTTGATCTGTTTCCTGCCAAAATCCTCTTTAGCAAGGATATTAAGGACTGTCTTGTATCCGGCTTTCGTAGAATGACGCACTCCCCGTTTCTGCGAAATATATTTCTCCACCAGCGCCAAGACTGTTATATCGCCGCCTGAAGTGGAGATCATATCTTCCAGGTCTTTTTGGATCTGCTTTTCCTTTTCCCTTAAAGACAGGTCATCACGCTTGCCCTTGGGCAGCTTGTCGGTCTTTTCCAGTTTCCAGCTGTAGACAAATTGCTGTTTTCCCTCAGTGTCTATGTACTTGTACGCATATCTTCCATCTGACCGCTGGCTCTCTCCATTGCGTAATACACGATTTTTGTTATCTCGTCTTTTTTCGCTCATGATTTTCTGCTCCTTTCTAATGAAAAAGAGCCCCGATACGATATCTATATCATACCATGTCCGGGGCTCAAATTCCATTTGTTTTTCAAAGTTGTTTGTGCCGTTTGATGTTGTCAGCATCCATGTACTGCCTTCACATTAAAATTCATACGGATGCTGCTTCATCTAAATATTTTTCAAATAGCTTTCGCTTTATCATTACACGGTTGCCATTCATAATGATAAAGTCTGCATCCTCCTGCTCTTCCACAAGTCT
>JAMPHD010000001.1:136794-261613 GCA_023663635.1 Acetatifactor muris | reverse complement strand
ATAACAACTCATAAAGAAAAATGAGAAAAGTGCCAACGATTACTTGACACAAACACCGGCTCATCCGCATTTTACAAACAGGCGGCCATATGATATAATATGTCCATACTCATGGCAGGAAACGGCCGACCGGCCATCCGCCATAAATTGCGCAGCAATTTATGGTATAATATGTCCATACTCATGGCAGGAAACGGCCGACAATGAGCAGTGCACATCCATACAATGAAAAAATGGCAGCTTGCTGACAATTTTTTCAGAGTGCGGATGCACAGGGCGAAACCCGCGAGCGAGGAAAACCGCAGGTTTTTCGAGCACGCACTGCGAAACAGACGATAGCGCACTGAAAGTGCGAGTCTGCGAGTCTGACCTTGTGACCGGAAATACACAATACGATAGGAGGATCAACAATGAATTACTCAATTGAAGGCGAACCGTTGCCCGTAGTCATCTGTAATCTCGACGCGGGCGAGACCATGATCACAGAGAGCGGAGCCATGTCCTGGATGTCCCCGAACATGAAGATGGAGACTTCCGCCGGAGGCATCGGCAAGGCGCTGGGAAGGGCATTTTCCGGCGAGAGCCTGTTTCTGAACCGCTACACGGCTGAGGGCGGCCCCGGACAGATTGCCTTTGCGTCCAGTTTCCCCGGTTCCATCCGCGCGTTTACCGTGGAGCCCGGCATGGATATCGTGGCGCAGAAATCCGCATTTCTTGCCTCCACGACGGGAGTGGAATTGTCGATTTTCTTCCAGAAACGTTTCGGCAGCGGCCTGTTCGGCGGCGAGGGTTTCATCATGCAGAAATTGAGCGGAAACGGTCTGGTATTTCTTGAGTTTGACGGATATGTAAAGGAGTATGAGTTGGGCGCGGGACAGAAGATGATCATCGACACCGGTTATCTGGCTGCCATGAGCTCCACCTGCGCCGTGGACATCCAAACTGTACCCGGCATCAAAAATATGCTCTTTGGCGGCGAGGGCCTCTTCAACACCGTGATCACCGGCCCCGGCAAAGTGTATCTTCAGAGTATGCCCGTGTCGCAGTTGGCCGGAGCGATCCGTCCCTACATTCCCACCGGAAAGTAAATATGAATCAGATCGATCGAAATAAAATCCTGAAAATGCTCGCCATTCTCCTACTGCTGCTTGCGGCGGTGGGGGTGGCTACGCATTTTCACCAAAAAAATTCCATGACCTTGGACGAATATGCCAGGCTGCGGCAAAGCTCGCAGGCATCGGGAGAAGATCCCTCCGGGGACGGTCTTTCCGCCGGCTCAGGCCCGGAGAACCGGGCGGACGGGAAGGACAGTTCCCTGACGGACGGCGCAGACAACGTGACAAATACAGGAAACAGCGCGACCGATAAAACGGATGCAGGGGACAGCACAACCGATGGGCCGCCGGATTCCACGGATGTTGTCTCATATCCGTCCGGACTCACGGGCGCTCTGTTGAACGGTGGAGCGGACGGGAAGGCCATGATCGCGGAGCGGGTCACCTATGCTCCCACTCCCGGCACTTTGGCGGAGGCCTTTTATTACGAGCCTCTCTCCGAGAATCTGCAGCGCTATATCACGGGAATATCCTATCCCAATGGGATCAGAGATTCCGCCGGAGCAAATGATACCGGGGCAAATATTGCCGGAGCAAATATTGCTCCTGAGGTCAGCTATGAGGATCTGCGCTATGTCCACATACTGCACTATGATTTTGACGGCAATTCCGCCGAGGGCGAACTGATCTGCAACAAAGCCATCGCGGGAGATCTGTTGGACATTTTTTATGAGCTGTACCGCAATGAATACCAACTGGAAAAAGTACGGTTGATAGACGAGTATGACGGCGATGACAATGCCTCCATGGCGGACAACAACACCTCCTGTTTCAACTATCGTCCGGTGGAAGGCACGGACCGGCTCTCCAGACACGCATTGGGCATGGCGTTGGACATCAACCCCTTCTACAATCCCTATGTGACTTATGAGAAAGGCGGAGGCATGAATGTCTCCCCGGAGGGCGCGGAACAATATGCGGACAGGAGCATGGAATTTCCCTACAAGATAGACGAGGATGACCTCTGCTACAAACTCTTCACCCAACACGGTTTCACCTGGGGCGGCAACTGGAATTCCTCCAAAGATTATCAGCATTTTCAGAAGACGCAATAAAATACCCCGCAACAAGCAGCGGGGCATTTTACCCTTGCGGCATTCGTCAAATGCTCGCGGGAATAAACAACAGGCGGCATGACCGGTCAAAACTCACCGAACCATGCCGCCTTTCCTATTCTCTGTTCAAAACAAACTTTTGATCAAACCGTCTTACACTAACTCCAGAACAACTTCCATCGCTGCGTCACCCTTGCGGGGGCCCACTTTGATGATCCTGGTGTAGCCGCCCTTGCGGTCTGCGTACTTGGGACCATACTCGTCAAACAGCTTTGCCACCAGATCCACCGTCTGTGTTCCCTTCTTGCGGCCTGCGGCCTCTGCGGGAACGGATACAACGGGATTGAGCACCTTCAGCATCTGATGTCTTGCGTGCAGTCTGGAGGGCAGATCCTTCTTGATCTCCTTCTCCACCTCATCATACACGGTAACGGTCACACCGTTCTCAATCCGCAGGATCTTGCCGTCCTTATCGCGATGGGTCTCGGAGAGAACCTTCTTGGTATCCTTGTCAATGATCTGTTTCACGCGATTGCCGTCCTTGTCCTTGCGGGCAACCTTTGCGGTCACTTTCACGGTCTCATAATTGTCTTTCTCTTTCACCGCGAGAGCGATCAGCCCGTCCGCGATCTTTCTCACCTCTTTGGCCTTTGCCTCAGTGGTGACGATCCTGCCGTGGTAGATCAACGCGGTAACCTGATTTCTGAGTAACGCTTTTCTCTGTGCAGAAGTTCTGCCCAGTTTTCTATATTTTGCCATGATTCCGTATCCTTTCTCCATTCATGGTACATCCGGCCACGCTCTTTGGACTTACTCACCGAATGCGGGACATATGATATGTCGTTTTGAGTTCCATTGTGAAGTTCTCCTCTGCGCACACTTTGGATTTACCGCAGCGGAAATTCCCCTCGGGGGTTTTAGTTGTCATCGCTGGGATTCAGCTGCAATCCCAACTCTTTCAGTTTTGCCAACACTTCCTCTAAAGACTTGCGTCCCAGATTGCGGACTTTCATCATATCCTCGGAGGTCTTGTTGGTCAGCTCTTCCACAGTGTTGATGCCCGCGCGTTTCAGACAGTTATAGGAGCGAACCGAGAGTTCCAGTTCGTCAATGCTCATCTCAAGCACCTTCTCCTTCTCGTCATCCTCTTTCTCCACCATCACCTCAGCGGTTCTGGCATTCTCAGAGAGATCGATGAACAGGCTCAAATGCTCACTCAAGACTTTTGCAGCCAGACTCACGGCCTCATCGGGAACCAGTGTGCCATTGGTGAACACGTCCAGTGTCAGCTTGTCAAAATCAGTGATCTGTCCCACACGGGTATTCTCCACCGTCACATTCACTCTCTCCACGGGCGTGTAGATGGAATCCACGGCTATCACACCGATCGGCAGGTCATCATGTTTGTTCTTGTCCGCGCTCACATAGCCGCGCCCTCTGGTGATCGTGAGCTCCATATAGAGCTTGGCATCCTTGCCGCTCAAAGTGGCGATCACCAGATCGGGATTGAGGATCTCCACATCCTGATCGCACTGAATATCCGAGGCGTGTATGACACCCTCGCCCTCGTACTCAATGTAGGCGGTCTTTACCTCATTGGTCTCGCTGGAATTCTTGATGGCAAGACTCTTGATGTTCATGATGATCTCAGTCACATCTTCCTTGACGCCGGGTATGGAACTGAACTCATGTAACACACCCTCGATCTTGACCTGACTGACAGCAGCACCCGGCAAAGAGGACAGCATGATTCTTCTCAGGGAGTTGCCCAAGGTGATCCCGTAACCTCTCTCCAAGGGTTCCACCACGAATTTGCCGCACTTTTTGTCTTCTGAAATCTCAACAACCTCAATATTCGGTCTCTCAAAATCAAACACTGCAAATACCCTCCTTTTCTATGTGGATAGATTTTGCGCCTATTACTTGGAGTACAACTCGACGATAAGCATCTCATCTACAGGGACATCGATCATCTCTCTGGTGGGAAGATTCTTGATCGTTCCCTTGAAGTTCTCGATATCCACATCCATCCACTCGGGTACCAGTCTGCCGCCCGTAACCTCGATGATGTCCTTGTATCTCTGGAGAGATTTGGACTTCTCTCTGATCTCGATCACATCACCGGCCTTGATCAGATAGGAAGGAATGTTCACGCGCTTGCCGTTCACCAACACATGCTTGTGATCCACAACCTGTCTTGCCTCTCTTCTGGTTCTCGCGAATCCCATTCTGAACACCACATTGTCCAGTCTGGACTCCAGGAGCACCATCAGGTTCTCACCGGTCATGCCCTTCATTCTGTCGGCCTTCTCATAATAATTTCTGAAAGGTTTCTCGAGCACGCCATAGATGAACTTTGCTTTCTGTTTCTCGCGAAGCTGAAGTCCGTACTCACTCACCTTCTTGCCGGCTCTCGCTGAAGTTCTGTTGGATTTCTTATCATAGCCCAGATAAGCGGGCTCAAGACCCAAGGCTCTGCATCTCTTTAATACGGGTACACGATTTACTGCCATTTTGTAATTTCCTTTCTTTGTCTGTTTACAACACCCGCAGACGGGTGCCTTCTTCCAACCTTTTTAACGGTTCCATATACATGTAACAGTTTCATACACATTCGACATCCCTGCCGTCCGCAGGATCGTCACTAGACTCTGCGGCGCTTGGGAGGACGACATCCGTTGTGGGGCACAGGGGTCACGTCACGGATACTCACCACATCGAGACCACAAGCGGAAAGCGCTCTGATCGCTGCCTCACGGCCTGAACCGGGACCCTTGACAAATACGTCAACGGTCTTGAGACCATGAACCAGTGCTGCCTTCGCAGCAGTCTCAGCCGCCATCTGTGCAGCATAGGGAGTAGATTTCCTTGAACCTCTAAAGCCCAGACCACCGGCACTTGCCCAACTGAGCGCATTACCCTCGGTATCAGTCAATGTAACAATCGTGTTGTTAAAGGAAGACTGAATATGTGCCTGTCCGCGTTCAACGTTTTTCCTGACACGTTTTTTTGTAACTTTTCTGCTTGTTGCAACTTTCTTTGCCATTTTAAACTAACCTACTTTCTTATCGTTGTTTACAGTTACGCTGCTCTCTTGCCCCGCACCGTCTGCGCGCGATTACTTCTTCTTGTTCGCGACGGTACGCTTGGGACCTTTGCGGGTTCTTGCGTTGTTCTTGGTATTCTGACCGCGAACAGGCAGTCCCTTACGATGACGGATGCCGCGATAACATCCGATCTCCTGCAGTCTCTTGATGTTCAGAGCGATCTCTCTTCTCAGATCACCCTCCACCGTAACATTCAGTTTGTCAATTGCCTCGGTGAGTTTCTTCACTTCCTCGTCGGTAATGTCTCTCACTCTGGTATCAGGATTCACGCCCGCCTCAGCCAAGAGCTTGTTGGCAGTGGATCTTCCGATTCCATAGACATAGGTCAAACCGATCTCAATTCGTTTCTCTCTAGGTAAGTCAACACCTGCGATACGAGCCATTTACGTTTCCTCCGTTTCCTTTTGCGATTCCGTCTCCCGGATATCGCCGCGCACGATTGGTCTGTTTGTTGGTGCGCTCTCTTTGTTACTAATTGATTGGGGCTCTCACCCAACCGGACACACATCCGATCTTTCCAAGACGTCAGATCTTGTAGGACCGCATACCCTGCCGTTTCCCAAAATTCCGTCTTGGTATCAACAAGTAATCTCCCGTAAGCTCTATCCACATTGAATATGATAATCGAACACTCCCCGCGGGGCCGTGCCCGGTTCAGCCGCTCATAACAACAGGACAAGAACTCACTGACTTAAAGACTTTAAAAGCCTGTCCTTAAGCGGTGATTATCCCTGTCTCTGTTTGTGTTTCGGATTCTCACAGATTACTCTGATGCGTCCTTTTCTCTTGATGATTTTGCACTTTTCGCAAATCGGTTTTACTGATGATCTAACCTTCACGTTAAACCCTCCTTTCAAAAAAGACCGTTTTACATTATAACACGGTCTTTTCATAATTGCAATATTTTTACAGGTTTTTTTCAGTTGTTTTTAAAGGTTTTTCCGTTTTGGGAGGGGATTTTCGGACCAAACGGAACATCTGCACGCAGATGCAGCCGAGCGCCATGGCCGCCACTCCCAGAATGCGGAACGTAAATCTCGCGTGCAGCGCGGAGTGATGCTGCACCACCACGATCCAGGCAAAGGGGATCAAACCCGCGATCACAAAGGGAAACATTCTCCTGCAGACCGTCTGAAAGGGTACTCTGCGGCTCAAAGCCCATGCCACCGAAATCGCCGCCGCAAGAACCAATGCTGCCGCAAGCCAAGTATAGATTGAGGATCCGTACTCCTGCAGATTCAGGGAGATGACATAGAGACCTCCGTTCATCCTGGGTCTGCCGCCGATGGTCTCCGTCCTGCCGAGCACATTCCAGACCGCGTCCCGGATGGTCCCCGTGCGCAGGGTCAGGTCGGCGATCACCCACTTGGAGGCCCACATGCCCACATATCCCGCGCCCCAACAGCAGGCATAGCCCATGATCTTTTGGAGGGAATTCCAAATCTTCTCCTCCTCCGCCGTCAGAAAATACGCGCACAGCGGAAATCCCAATGTCACCACCGGATAAGTCAGAAAGTCAAAATAAGCCGTCATAATGCCGATACAGAAGAAAAATTCCGGATGATAGCCCTTCTCCCGCAGCCAATCTCCCCGCAACAGAAGAAATAACAGCGCGGCCAATGTGATCACGGAACAGACCGACATGGTCAGAGAGACCGCCATCAGCTCCGGTTTCATGAAGAGCATTCCGGCTGCCATGGCAGCGATCAGACCCGCGCGGCGTTTCCGAACACAGAGTATCGCCACCCAAACCGTCAGCGCCAACTGCAGGGCCAATTCCATCCACAAGAGGACATCCCCCCGCATCAGCCACAGAAGGGGTTTCAGATACACCAGATAGCCGTGCCAGTAGCGGGAGTATTCCCGCAGATGCATCCCGGAGGTATCCGCCCCCGACAACACCGCCCGCAGGGATTCCTCCGCGGCCCAGATCTCTTCTTCCATATCATAGTGCCAGGCCCACATGGCATGTTCAAAGGCATTTTTCCCCGGCACTTTCTCAAAGGTATACTGTACCATGATGGAATCCGTGTAGCTCTCCCTGTCCTGCGCGATATGAAGACGCATGCGCCTGAAAAATCCCGCGTCCGGAAGATGACTTTCACCGTCCAGTACATAGGTCACAAAGGAAGAGGCGTGCTCCCGCATACGATCGGTGGGGATGCAGAACACAAGAGTCAAAAGCAGTGTCCCTGCCAGGACACTGCCGCTCAAAAGGACTGCCGCATGTATCAAAATACGCTTTATGTCCGCCTTCATGTTTTACTTGTCTCTCCAGATGATACGGCCCTTGGTCAGATCGTAGGGAGACAACTCCAAAGTCACCCTGTCCCCGGGCAGGATCCGGATAAAGTTCTGACGAAGCTTGCCGCTGATGGTCGCAAGCACCCTGTGCCCGTTCTCCAGCTCCACGCGGAACATGGTGTTGGGCAGTTTCTCCACAACGGTTCCCTCAATTTCGATCACATCACTCTTTGACATACATTTCCTCCAACTTTTCTCTTATATTGATTTTTAATATGGATCTTAATATATCAATTTTAAAATGAATTGCCCTGCCGCTTTGCCGTATACTGCTTTATGGCGGCTCTGATCCTCTCGTCCGTGGCCTTCCCCCCGAGCAGCGCCTGTACCAGACTCTCATCCGCCATTTGGTTGATGGGCTGAATATGTTTCCTGCGCTTTCTCTTGGGTTTCTGCAAGAGTCTTGATCTGCCGTCGCAGAGCTCCACAAAATCGCCCTCCTCCGCCACGATCAGATAGAGCGTATCCTTGTCATGTCCCGCTTTGGAAGTCACAAACTGTCCTGTCATGCCGTATCTCCTGCCTCACGCCGCCCTGACCTCAATAGAGCGTCAGGATCTCCGGATCTCCGTCCGTGATGAGTATCGTATTTTCATAATGGGCTGACCGGGATCCGTCCTCCGTCACCACGGTCCAGTCATCATCCAGCCATTCCACATCCGCACGCCCCATATTGATCATGGGCTCCACCGCCAGCGTCATGCCCGCCTGCAGTTTCGGTCCCCGCCTGCGCTGCGCGAAATTGGGGATCTGGGGATCCTCATGAAGTTTTGTGCCGATCCCGTGGCCCACCAGATCCCTCACGATGCCATAGCCGTACCGGCTGATGGAGGCGTCGATGGCATTGGAAATTTCAAAGAGATGATTGCCCGCTCTGGCCATCTTTATACCGTCAAAAAAACTCTGTCTGGTGCGCTCGATCAAAAGCCTTGACTCCTCGTCTATCTCGCCCACCCCAAAGGTTCTGGCCATGTCGGAATGATATCCCTTGTAGATCAGTCCGGCGTCCAGACTGACGATATCCCCCTCCTGCAGAATGTGATCCCTGCGGGGGATGCCGTGTACCACCTCTTCGTTGACGGACACACAGATGGATGCCGGGTATCCGTTGTAATTCAAAAAGTTAGGCACGCAGCCATGTCCCCGGATCAGTTTCTCTCCCATCCTGTCAATATCCAGAGTGGATATGCCGGGTCGCACCGCCTGCTCCAGATTCTGAAACACATCCGCGAGCAATTTACAGGATGTGCGCATCAGATCAATTTCCCGTTCCGATTTGACCGTAATTGCCATCTTGCGTTTCCGTCCTTCCTATCCCATGTTCTCTGCCGTAGAGCGTCCGCAAAAGTCCGCTCCCGTCCGGATCATTCGCCCAAAATACTCACAATGGCTCCGAACACATCCTGCATATCCACGGTTCCGTCCACGGTCTTCAGCACGCCCTTGGCCGTATAGAACTCGATCAACGGCTGCGTCTGCTCATGATATACCTTCAGACGGTTCAACACCGTCTCCGGCTTGTCGTCATCGCGCAGCACCAACTCGGAGCCGCACTTGTCGCACACGCCCTCCTTCTTGGGGGGAACATGCTCAATGTGGTAGGTTGCCCCACAGGTGACGCACGCTCTTCTTCCGGACATTCTCTTCACGATATTCTCATCGGGCACATCCACATTGATGGCATAATCGATGGCGTCCCCGAGCTCTGAGAGAGCCTTGTCGAGCACTTCGGCCTGAGGAATGGTCCTGGGAAAGCCGTCCAACACATAACCCTTGGCACAATCGGGCTGCGCCACTCTGTCCAGAAGGATCTTCACGGTCAGCTCATCGGGCACCAACAGACCCTGATCCATGTATTTCTTCGCCTCCATACCCAGTTCCGTGCCGTTCTTGATGTTGGCGCGGAAGATATCTCCCGTGGATACATGGGGAATCCCGTATTTCTCCGCGATCATCTTAGCCTGTGTGCCTTTGCCGGCGCCGGGCGCGCCCAACATGATAATCTTCATATCTTTCATCCGCCTTTCCGCAAACATTCCATGTAAAGGAATGGTATTTTCACTCATAATGTCCGACAGTACTATTTTAACTTCTTTTCATATGCTTTGCAACCCAAAAATACCCTGTACCGCAAGCAGGTCCCATCCTTTTTGTCAGCAAAAGCGCATCCGGATAAGCTTTCCCATCCGAATGCGCCCGCTGTCTGTCATTTAGTCTTCCAAAAATCCCTTATAGTTGCGAACCAACATCTGAGATTCAATCTGTTTTACGGTCTCCAACACCACGCTGACGATAATGATCAGGCTTGTGCCGCCGAAAGACACGCTGGCGCCGAACACCCCGTTGAAGAAATAGGGGATGATGGCAATGATCGTCAGACCTACCGCTCCGATGAACACGATATAGTTCAAAACCTTGTCCAGATATTCACTGGTGGGTTTGCCGGGTCTGATGCCGGGGATGAAACCTCCCTGCTTTTTCATGTTGTCCGCGATCATCAGCGGATTAAAGGTGATGGAAGTGTAGAAGTACGCAAAGAAAATGACCAACACAACATACACCACCAATCCGATGGAATAGATCAGCTCGCTCGGCTTGCACCAGTTTGAAGAATTTAATCCGCGAAGGATATGGCCCCACACGCCCGTTCCCTGATAGCCCAGGAAAGAGCAGATCATGAGGGGCATCTGCATGATGGACTGCGCAAAGATAATGGGGATCACACCCGCGGTGTTGACCTTCAGCGGAATGTTGGAGGTCTGTCCGCCCACCATCTTGCGTCCCTGCACCTTCTTGGCGTATTGCACGGGGATCTTGCGCACGCCGTCATTCAAAATGATGACGAGGATCACCATGCCGAGAATGATCGCCAAAATGATCACCGCGGCCAGGATCGCGGTTGCGGGAGCCTTGCCCGCCACGAACTGACTGTAAAGATTCTTCAGGTCTTCAGGCAGCCTTGAGATGATATTGATCACCAACACAATGGAGATTCCGTTGCCCACGCCGTGCTCCGTGATCCTCTCGCCTACCCACATCAGAAATGCGCTGCCCGCGGTCAACGCCGCGACTGCGGTGATCACGCTGAGCGCGTTGTACTCCGTCAGGTAACCCTGACGTCCGAAACCGACCGCCATGGCCGTGGCCTGAATGATGGCCAGGACCACCGTCACATATCGGGTGATCGCCACTATCTTCTTTCTGCCATCCTCGCCGTCCCGCTGCATCTCCTCCAGTTTGGGGATCGCAATGGTGAGCAGCTGCATGATGATGGAGGAAGTGATATACGGGCTGATGTTCAATGCAAAAATGGACATACTTAAGAACGAACCGCCGGTGATCGCGTCAAAGAAACTGAACGCGTCCCCTGCCTGTTGGGCAAACCATTGTCTGAAGAACCCGCCGTCGATACCCGGGGCAGGCAGCTGAGATCCGAGACGGATGATCACCAACATGCCCAAGGTATACAGAAGTTTCTTTCTGATGTCCTTGATCTTAAATGCATTTTTGAGAGTTGTGAGCATTACATCACCTCTGCTTTTCCACCAAGCGCCTCGATCTTCTCCTTTGCGGATTCGCTGTAGGCATTAACCTTTACGTTGAGTTTCTTGGTAAGTTCTCCATTTCCGAGCACCTTCACGCCATCACCCGTTCTGCTGATGACGCCGGTCTCGAGCAGTGTCTCCACATCAACGGTAACACCGTCCTCGAAACGCTCCAAAGCGCTCACATTGATAGCAACGATATCCTTTTTATTTCTGTTGGTGAAACCTCTCTTGGGGATACGTCTGTACAAGGGCATCTGACCACCCTCAAAACCGGGTCTGGGAGCTCCGGAACGGGCCTTCTGACCCTTGTGTCCCTTGCCTGCGGTCTTGCCGTTGCCTGAACCATGTCCCCGGCCTCTCCTAAAATTATCATTGTGTGTAGAACCTGCAGCAGGTCTTAAATTGGACAATTCCATCTCTGACACCTCCTTATCTGTTTAAACTTCTTCTACTTTTAACAAGTATCCAACTTTGCGAATCTGTCCCCTGGTAGCGTCATTATCGGGAAGGATAATGGACTGGCCAATCTTGCGAAGGCCCATGGATTGAACAACTGCTTTATTCTTCGCCACGGCGCCGATGGTGGACTTAACCAAAGTAATTTTTAACTTCTTATCAGCCATGATGATCTCCTTTCTTGAGCGCGAATCCGACTGCCTGACTGTTACACAGCTGTGGCAGTGACACTCACGCCGTTACCTCCTCCACGGACTTGCCACGGCTCTTTGCAACCTCCTCGGGAGACTTTAACCGGCTCAGGCCGGAAATTGTAGCAAGAACCACGTTCTGCTTGTTGTTGGAACCCAGAGACTTGGTACGGATATTCTTGATGCCCGCAAGCTCACAGACCACACGGGCAGGACCGCCCGCGATGATACCGGTACCTTCGGGAGCTTTCTTCAGCAGAACGTTTGCGGAACCGTATTTGCCGATAAAATCATGTGTGATGGAATTGTTCTCATCCAGAGCAACCTTCACGATATGCTTCATTGCGTCTTCTTTGCCCTTGCGGATCGCCTCGGGAATTTCAACGGCCTTTCCCAGACCCGCGCCCACATAGCCGTTGCCGTCGCCCACAACTACCAGAGCGGTAAAACGCATATTGCGTCCACCTTTTACAGTCTTGGTTACACGCTTGATGGTAACAACCTTGTCGGTCAGCTCCAACTGGCTTGCATCTATGATTGTGTGTTTCATGGTGTATTCCTCTCCCTTTCCTAGAATTCCAAGCCGGCTTCTCTGGCCGCCTCGGCTAACGCTGCCACCTTACCCTGATAGATAAAGCCGCCTCTGTCAAAGACCACCTTCGTGATGCCCTTCTCCAGCGCTCTCTTTCCGATCACGGTTCCCAGATATGCTGCCGCATCCACATCATTGGTCTTCTTCAGTTCAGCTCTGATCTCTTTCTCAACGGTCGAGGCAGCTACCAAAGTATGGCCAACGGTATCATCGATAACTTGAGCATACATATGATTATTGCTTCTGAACACCGCCAGACGGGGTCTCTCGGCAGTGCCGCTGAAGCGGTTACGAATTCTCATGTGCTTCTTCATGCGAGCTTTTTGTCTTGACTCTTTACTAACCATCTTCATACTCTCCTTATCTGTTATTTCTTACCGGTCTTGCCGACTTTGCGCCTGATGACCTCATCAGCATACTTGATGCCCTTGCCCTTGTAAGGCTCAGGTCTTCTCTTATCTCTGATCTCGGCGGCAAACTGACCGACTTTTTCCTTATCAATGCCCTTGACGGTGATGACATTGCCGTCCACGGTGGTCTCAAGACCCTCGGGATCCGTCATCTCCACGGGATGGGAGTAACCCAGAGTCAAAGTCAGTTTCTTGCCGGACTTCGCGGCTCTGTAACCCACGCCGTTCACCTCAAGTTTCTTCTCATAACCTTCCGTGACGCCGACCACCATGTTGTTGATCAGCGTTCTGGTCAATCCATGCAGTGATTTCATCTTCTTCAGATCATTGGGTCTGCTCACCAATACTTCCGCGCCCTCCACCTTGATCTCCATCTCAGCGGGCAACACTCTCTCCAGAGTGCCCTTGGGGCCCTTAACGGTCACTTTGTTATTTTCTGCAATATCCACAGTCACACCTGCGGGAATCGCGATTGGCATTCTTCCTATACGTGACATGCCCGTACCTCCTATAATTTGTTTAAATCCTGTCGGATTTCTGCTGCTCCATACAGCCTTTGATCTTAACTCTCACTCGGGGACTCTTCACATCCCGCGCCCAAAACCAAAACATTCTCATTCCGGTCTTATTCCGGATTCATTCCTGTTTTATCCCGAATTTATTTCCGGTTTTATCCCGGAAGAATCGCCCCGCGATTCTTCCCGACGAAACTTAGAATTTCTTAGGCGGCGTCCTCCGACGCCTTAGAAAAACTTTTCATCGTTTTACCACACAAACGCAAGCACTTCTCCGCCGACCTGCAGCTCTCTTGCCTTCTTGTCGGTGATCACGCCCTGGTTGGTGGAGATGATGGCAATGCCAAGTCCTCCCAGTACCTTGGGCAGTTCCTCCTTGCCGGCATATACGCGAAGACCAGGCTTGGAGATCCTCTTGATGCCGGAGATGATTCTCTCGCTCTTGTCAGCGCCGTACTTCAAGGTGATATGGATAGTCTTGAAGTTGCCGTCATCGATCAGATCGAATTTCTTAATATAACCTTCCTCCAAAAGGATCTCGGCGATGGCCAGTTTCATCTTGGAAGAGGGAACATCAACTGTGTCGTGTTTTGCAGTGTTGGCATTACGGATTCTCGTAAGCATATCTGCAATAGGATCGCTCATTGTCATTTTGTGACTTCCTCCTTATATTTCTATCACTTCTCTACATCATCCCGAAAGCGGTTTACCAACTTGCCTTTTTAACGCCGGGAATCTCGCCCTTATACGCCAACTCACGGAAGCAAACTCTGCAGATTCCGTATTTTCTCAGAACTGAGTGGGGACGACCGCAAATATTGCAACGCGTATAAGCCTGTGTGGAAAATCTGGGTTTGCGCTGCTGTTTGATTTTCATTGATGTTTTAGCCATCAGAATTTACCTCCTTATGATTTAGCGAAAGGCATGTTGAACAGGGTCAACAGTTCGCGAGCCTCTTCATCGGTCTTTGCAGTGGTCACAAAAATGATATCCATACCTCTGGTCTTGTCGATCTTATCGTACTCGATCTCAGGGAAGATGAACTGCTCTTTGATGCCCAGAGCGTAATTGCCTCTGCCGTCAAACGCGTTGGGATTCACGCCTCTGAAGTCACGCACACGGGGCAGAGCCAGGTTCACCAGACGATCCAGGAACTCATACATCTTCTCGCCGCGCAGAGTGGTCTTGCAGCCGATGGCCATACCCTCACGGATCTTGAAGTTAGCCACGGAATTCTTGGCCTTGGTGAGAACGGCCTTCTGACCGGTGATGGTCTCCATATCGGAAACGGCATTCTCCAGAACCTTGGCATTGTCCTTGGCCTCGCCGACACCCATGTTGACCACGATCTTGTCGAGCTTGGGAACTTCCATCACATTCTTGTAGCCAAACTTCTTGGTCATTGCGGCCACAATTTCGTCATTATACAAATCTTTCAGTCTTGCCACGATTGTCTCCTCCTTCCTATTGATCAGTCGATCACTTCGCCGGTAGCCTTGGCATAGCGTACTTTCTTGTCGCCGTCCATCTTGAAACCGACTCTGGTGGGCTTGCCGTTCACGACAAGCATAACGTTTGAGATATCAATAGGAGCTTCCTTCTCAACGATACCGCCGTTGGGATTGCTCTGGGAAGGTTTCTGATGCTTGGTGATCTTGTTGACACCCTCTACCAGAACCTTGCGTTTCTTCATATCTACAGAGAGAACCTTGCCCTCTGCGCCATTGTCTTTACCGGTGATGACCTTTACCGTGTCACCCTTTTTGATTTTCATTGCTGACATATGGCACCTCCTTATAATACTTCGGGAGCCAGGGAAACAATCTTCATAAACTGTTTCTCACGAAGCTCTCTCGCAACCGGCCCAAAGATACGGGTTCCTCTGGGGGTCTTGTCTTCTTTGATGATCACTGCGGCATTCTCGTCAAATCTGATGTAGGAGCCATCCTTGCGGCGGGCGCCCTTCACGGTGCGAACCACAACAGCCTTCACAACATCACCCTTCTTTACAACGCCGCCTGGTGTTGCATCTTTGACAGAAGCAACGATCACGTCACCAATCTGCGCATATCTTCTTGTGGAGCCGCCCATAACACGAATGCAGAGCAATTCTTTCGCGCCGGTGTTATCAGCAACTTTCAATCTTGTCTCCTGCTGAATCATGATTCAACCTCCTATTTTACTTTTTCTACGACTTCGACCAGTCTCCATCTCTTGTCCTTGGACAGAGGTCTCGTCTCCATCACTTTGACGGTATCGCCGATGTTGCACTCGTTGTTCTCGTCATGCGCCTTCAGCTTATACGTTCTCTTCACGATCTTGTTGTAGAGGGGATGCTTTACATGATCCTCGATTGCCACAACAATGGTTTTGTCCATCTTATTGCTAACGACCTTGCCGGTACGCGTCTTCCTCAAATTTCTTTCCACGATGATTCTCCTTTCGACTTTCCTATGCTCTTGCCTTCTCAGTGATCACGGTCTGAATACGTGCAATATTCTTTCTGACTTCTCTGATCCTCGCCGTGTTGTCCAACTGATTGGTCGCGTTCTGGAATCTCAAATTGAAAAGTTCTTTCTTGGCAGCTACCAACTCTGCAGCCAGTTCGCTCTCGGACTTGGTCTTCAACTCTTTCAAATATTCGCTAGATTTCATTATGATACACCGCCTTCCAAATCTGCTTTAGAAACGATTTTGCACTTGCAGGGGAGCTTGTGCATAGCCAGACGAAGCGCCTCGCGGGCAGACTCCTCGGGAACGCCGGCGATCTCAAACATCACGCGGCCGGGTTTCACCACTGCTACCCAGTATTCTAAAGTACCTTTACCGGAACCCATACGAGTCTCGGCAGGTTTTGCCGTTACAGGTTTATCGGGAAAAATCTTGATCCAAACTTTACCGCTACGTTTCGTATAACGGGTCAATGCAATACGCGCTGCCTCGATCTGATTCGATTTGATCCAGCAGGGCTCGGTAGCTACGAGACCAAACTCACCGTAAGTGAGCGTGTTGCCTCTCATGGCCTTGCCGCGCATGGAGCCGCGGAACTGTTTACGGCGCTTTACTCTTTTCGGCATTAACATTATTTATCGCTCCCTTCCTCTTGGTTGCCTTTGGTGGGAAGTACCTCACCTTTATAAATCCAAACCTTCACTCCAACTTTGCCATAGGTGGTATCTGCCTCCGCGAAACCATAGTCGATATCCGCTCTCAGAGTCTGAAGAGGAATCGTACCCTCGCTGTAGAACTCACTTCTCGCGATATCGGCGCCGCCCAGACGTCCTGCGCACGCGGCCTTGATACCCAGAGCGCCCGCCTTCATGGTTCTGCCCATGCAGGACTTCACGGCACGTCTGTAGGATACACGGTTCTCAAGCTGCTGCGCGATGTTCTCCGCCACAAGCTGCGCGTCTCTGTCGGGTCTCTTGATCTCCTTGATGTCTACCAAAACCTTCTTGTCGGTCATCTTGGCAAGCTCATTCTTGGTGATCTCGATCTCCGCGCCGCCCTTGCCGATCACAACGCCGGGCTTGGCGGTGTAGATGACGACCTTCACTCTGTCGGATGCCCTCTCGATCTCAATCTTGGAGACACCTGCGCTGTATAATTTCTTCTTCAGATACTTTCTGATCTCATGGTCTTCCGCGAGATACTCGGCAAAATTGCCTTCCGCATACCATTTGGAATCCCAATCTTTGATAATTCCGACTCTAAGGCCGTGAGGATTAACTTTCTGTCCCATTCCTATTTGCTCCTTTCCCTACTTTTTCTCATCGAGCACGATGGTGATGTGGCTCATTCTCTTTTCGATTCTGTAAGCCCTGCCCTGCGCGCGGGGTCTCACACGTTTCATGGTAGGTCCCTTATTTGCGTAACATTCCGCAATGTAAAGGTTATCGGTGTTCATGCCGTTGTTGTTCTCAGCGTTCGCGATCGCGGACTGAAGCAACTTCTTGATGATACCGGAAGCGTATCTGGGATTGTATTCCAGAATTGCCAGAGCCGTCTGAACATCCTTGCCGCGAATCGCGTCCAGTACAAAGCATGCTTTCTGCACGGATACTCTCGCGTAAGACAGCTTGGCTGAAGGTCTGGTGTCCTTCTGTGCGTTTCTCTCTCTCTTGATTTGGGATCTATGTCCTTTAGCCATAGATATTGTCCTCCTTTTCAGACTCATGTGAAAGCGCATCCTCTACGGCGCACGCACCGCAGTTTGGAACCGGGCTCATGCCCTCGGCGCGCCCTCTCGGGCGGCGCTGCGCTCCTTGTTACTTCACTTTGGACTTCTTCTCATCCTTGCCGTGACCAAGAGGTCACTCGTTTACTTCACTTTGGACTTTTTCTCGTCCTTTCCATGACCTCTATAGGTTCTGGTGGCAACAAACTCGCCGAGCTTGTGTCCCACCATGTCCTCGGTCACATATACGGGGACATGCTTTCTTCCGTCATGCACAGCAATCGTATGTCCCACAAAGGAAGGGAAAATTGTTGAGCGGCGGGACCAGGTCTTGATGACCTGTTTCTGTCCTGATGCGTTCAACGCATCCACTTTTTTAAGCAGACTCGCATCTGCAAAAGGTCCTTTTTTCAGTGATCTAGCCATTGTCTTTCCTCCTGTTTTGATACCAAACCGAATTATTTGATCGCTCTGCCGTCGCGTCTTCTCACGATCAGCTTGTTGGAAGCCTTTTTCTTCTTGCGGGTCTTAAGACCAAGAGCGGGCTTACCCCAGGGAGTGGAAGGACCGGGACGTCCGATACCGGTCTTGCCCTCACCACCACCGTGAGGATGGTCGTTGGGGTTCATCACGGAACCGCGGACAGTGGGACGGATGCCCATATGGCGTTTGCGTCCTGCCTTGCCGATATTGATCAGGTTGTGGTCACCGTTTCCGACAACGCCGACGGTAGCGCGGCACACAAGAGGAACCATTCTCATCTCGCCGGAGGGAAGACGCAGGGTTGCGTACTTGCCTTCCTTTGCCATCAGCTGCGCGCTGTTGCCGGCGGAACGAACCATCTGGCCGCCCTTGCCGGGATACAGCTCAATGTTGTGCAGCTGAGTACCTACGGGAATGGCGGAAAGAGGCAGGCAGTTGCCGACTCTCACCTCGGCCTCGGGTCCGTTCATGACTTTCATGCCGTCAGTCAGACCTTCGGGAGCAATGATATATGCCTTCTCGCCGTCCGCGTAGCAGATCAGCGCGATGTTGGCAGATCTGTTGGGATCATACTCGATACCGATAACGGTTGCGGGGATCCCGTCCTTGTTTCTCTTGAAATCAATGATCCTGTATTTTCTTCTGGAGCCGCCGCCGTGATGTCTCACGGTGATCTTTCCCTGATTGTTGCGGCCGGCATTCTTCTTCAGAGAAGTACAGAGGCTCTTCTCCGGAGTCTTCTTGGTGATCTCGGAGAAGTCGGAGCCCGTCATATTTCTTCTGGAAGGTGTATAGGGATTATATGTCTTGATTCCCATTTTTCTCTCTCCTTTTCTAAACTGCTATACTGCGATTTTTTGCGCGGCGCCCCGCGCCGCATACCTAAATCGGGACAGGCTTTAGAGCCCTGCGAAGATCTCGATCTCCTTGCTGTCCTCAGTGAGCTGCACGATCGCTTTCTTGGTCTTGGCGGTTTTGCCGACCACCGTGCCGCGTCTCTTCTTCTTGCCGTCCAGGTTCATGGTGTTCACCTGTTTTACCTTGGTGCCCTCGAACATCTTCTCAACGGCCTCTTTGATCTGAGTCTTGTTGGCATCGGTGTGAACCAGGAAAGTATATTTCTTCTCGCCCATGCCCGCCATGCTCTTCTCGGTGATGACCGGTTTGAGGATCACATCATAATATTTAATGTCTGCCATTATGCGTACACCTCCTCGATCTTGGCAACGGCATCCTTGGTCAGGATGACCTTCTTTGCCTTCATGATATCATACACATTGATCTCGTTCACCAGACTGGTATTGACATCAGCCACATTTCTTGCGGACAGGATCACGTTTTGATCTCTGTCTGCGATCACCACAAGACCCTGCTCCACGTTCAGATTGTTCATCACGTTCACGAAGTTCTTGGTCTTGATCTCGCCGAATTTCAACTCGTCCAACACGATCAGGTTGCTGCCCGCCACCTTGTCGCTGAGTGCGGACTTTAAGGCCGCCCTCTTCTCCTTCTTGTTCATCTTGAAGGAATAATCTCTGGGAGTGGGCGCGAACACCACGCCACCGCCCGTCCACTGCGGCGCTCTGATGGAACCCTGTCTCGCGTGACCGGTTCCCTTCTGTCTCCAAGGCTTTCTTCCGCCTCCGGATACCTCGGAGCGGGTCTTTGCCTTCTGGGTTCCCTGACGGTTGTTTGCGAGCTGCTGAACCACCGCCATGTGTACCAAATGCTCATTTACCTTAACGCCGAATACCGCATCGCTCAATTCGATCGTACCGACTTCCTTGCCTTCCATATTGTAAACAGATACGTTTGCCATCTGATTGCTCCTCCTTTCGCCTTAGATATCCACCCTTGTAGTCTCTTTGATGGTCACAAGTCCTTTCTTGGGTCCGGGAACCGCTCCCTTCACCAAGAGAAGATTCTTCTCTGCGTCCACCCGCATGATCTCAAGGTTTTGAACCGTCACCTTCACGCAACCCATATGTCCGGGCATTCCCTTGCCCTTGAACACACGGCTGGGGGAAGAGCAGGCGCCGTTGGAACCCTGATGGCGATGGAACTTGGAACCGTGTTTCATGGGTCCTCTGTGCTGTCCCAGTCTCTTGATCGCGCCCTGGAATCCTTTACCTTTGGAGATCGCGGACGCGTCCACTTTATCGCCCTCGGCAAAGATATCAGCCTTGATCTCCGCGCCTAAAGCGTACTCATCGGAATTCTCGAATCTGAATTCTCTCACATATCTCTTGGAGCTTACGCCCGCTTTCTTGAAATGACCCTGCTCGGCCTTGTTCACGCCATGTCTGTGAACCACGTTCGCGCCGTCATCCGCGTATTTCTCTTTCTTGTCCACATAGCCGACCTGCACCGCGCTGTAACCGTCGTTCTCCACGGTCTTGATCTGCGTTACCACACAGGGACCCGCCTGGAGCACCGTCACGGGAATCAGCGTGCCGTCTTCGCCAAAAATCTGAGTCATTCCGACTTTGGTCGTCAATATTGCTTTTTTCATTTTTTACCTCCGTTTTGTTCTACATAGCGGACCGGATTGGGCGAGACACCGCCGTGCTGCATCCGTTCATACGTCTAGGTAGAGGTTTGCTTTTTGCTTTACTTATTTTTCATCGAGATGAAAAAATCATTTGTTTTTCATCTTAATGTCGATATACACGCCTGCAGGCATTTCCAGTCTCTGCAGCGCATCCACCGTCTTCTGGGTGGGCGCAATGATATCGATGAGTCTCTTGTGGGTCCTCTGCTCGAACTGCTCTCTGGAGTCTTTGTACTTGTGTACGGCTCTCAGGATCGTAACTACTTCCTTCTTGGTGGGAAGGGGAACGGGTCCGCTCACCTGTGAACCGTTCTTCTTTACCGTTTCGATGATCTTCTTGGCAGACGCATCCACCAACTGATGCTCGTAAGCCTTCAGTGTGATTCTCATTACTTGACTTGCCATAAAAAAAGTCGCCTCCTTTTCGCACTTTTGCAGTACGACAAGCGGTGACTGTACACTCTCCCGTGTGTGTCCCGGATCTTTAGCAACGTATGTCAGATCCACAACCTACACGTCGTTTCCGCATCTTGCAGACATGGCGGTACAGTGACTTGTCGTCAGTTTCCTAACTTGACATTCGCTCCACGGAAAACCCGATGACCATTACTGATCGCCGGCAACCTCACGCTTCAAAGCTATCATGCCACAGCAAGAATTAGTATACATGGTGTTTCCGGACTTTGCAAGTCTTTTTTTCACAGAATTGTATTTTTTTTGTATTTTTTTCAAAACAATCTAGGATCGGGCGATCAGCACGGAGGCCGCCAACACCAGAACGATCCCCCCGAACATCGCCGCGCTCATGGGTTCCCCGTACCATAGAGTGCCCACCAGCGTGGTGACGGATGGCTCCAGGGTGGCCAGCACCGCCGCCCTGCCGGGCTCCATGTAACGAAGGCCCAACGTATAGAGGGAAAAGGACAGCGCCGTGGTGAATAACGCCATGGACAGCGCCGGCACGAGCAACATCGGCTCCGCCGCAAATCGGCCCGCCAATTCCCCCGGCCGGATAAAGGGCAGCACACCCGCGCACGCAAACAAAAAAGTATAGGCCGTCACCGTCATGGGATGATACCCGCGGTCCAGGGCAAAGCGCCCGAAAATGCTGTAGAGTCCGTAACCGATCCCGGAGCCCAGGCCGAGCGCGATCCCCGTGACGCTCACCGTCTCCACTCCCCCCGTGACGCCGCTGACCAAAACGCAGCCTAAGAGAGCCATCACCAGAGCCGCCGCCTTTCGGCCGCCTATCCGCTCCCGAAAGAACAGGACGGACAACAGGGTGACCCAGACCGGCGAAGTATACATTAATATAGAGGCGAAGGCCGCGGAGGAGATCTCCACATTGCGAAAATAACAATAGCTGAAAAAGACGATGCTGAACACGCCGGTCCCCACAAAGCACCAACAGTCCCTCCCGCGGACGCGCAACAGTTTCCTGTCCGCCGCCAACAGTCCCGGGAAGAGAAACAGCACGCTGCCATAGGCCCTGACGGCCACGATATCCATGGCCCCCAGTCCCGCCGCGCTAAGCCGCCGCACGAACACAAACAGAATGCCCCACAAAACGGAGGCGGCAGCCACCAATAAAGGGGCTGCCTTCCTCATCTTGGGATTTTCCGATTTAAGCGAGTTTATTGTTGTTGACATCTTCAAACTCCTGAAGCATCTCCGCTGAGGGCGCTTTGGTGCAGAGGCTGACGATCACGATCATCAACAGACTCACGGCAAAACCCACCACCAGAGAGTAAAGTCCGGTCACCGCGCCGATGGTGGAACCGCTCACCAGAGGGATGTAATCCCATATGATCACCGTCAGAGCGCCGGACACGATACCTGCCACCGCGCCCTGAAAGTTACATCTCTTCCAGAACAGGGACATGAGCACCAGGGGACCGAATGCCGCGCCCAACCCCGCCCAGGCATTGGACACCAGACCCATGATGGTATTCTGGGGATCCAGCGCGATGATATAGGCCACTACCGCGATCACCATAACGGTGATCCGACTGATCAAAAGCACTTTCTTATTGTCTGCTTTCTTATTGATAAGACCCTTGTAAATATCCTCCGCCACACTGGACGCGCTCACCAGAAGCTGAGAGTCCGCGGTGGACATGATGGCCGCCAAAATGCCGCACAGGAAAAGTCCCGCGATAAAGGGAACCCGCAGTCTCTCGGAGAGCAGCTCCACGATCATATGGATGAACACCTTCTCGCTCCCGGATTCCACCAACGCGTCCGGAGCCAGAAAAGCGCGCCCGATAACGCCGATCAGACAGGCAAAGAACAGGGACAGCGCCACCCAAAGGATGGCCACCACCTTGGATTTCTTCAATTCCTTCTCATCCTTCACCGCCATAAAACGCACCAGAATATGCGGCATGCCGAAATATCCCAGTCCCCAACCGAGGCCGGAGATGATATTGACAAAGGTGTTGTTTCCGTCCTTGTATTTCATGATGTTGACAAAATCATCCGCAGTGCCCGGCAGCGCGCTGTTGAGCGCCAGACCCTGACTCACGGTCAGCCCGTCTCCCTTCATCGCGATCAGCGCCATGATGGGAACCGCCAACAGAGCCACCAACATCAGCATTCCCTGGATGAAGTCCGTCAGGCACACCGCGGAGAAACCGCCCAGGAAAGTGTAGATCAGGATCACGACCGCCCCGATGGTCAGCGCCAGTCTGTAATCCCAACCAAACAGGGACTCAAAGAGCTGTCCTCCCGCCGCCAGCGCGGACGCGCAGTAGACCAAAAAGAAGATCACGATGGTCACGGAGGACACCACCATCAGAATCCGCCTGTTGTCATGGAAACGATTCTCAAAATAAGAGGGCAGCGTCAGGGAATTGTTGGCCCGGATGGTGTATCTGCGCAGTCTCTTGGAGATCAAAAGCCAGTTTAACGTTGTGCCGATGAAAAGTCCCAACGCCACCCAGCCGTCTCCGCCGACTCCGATCAGATAGATGGATCCCGGCAATCCCATCAAAAGCCACCCGCTCATGTCGGAGGCCTGCGCGGACAGCGCCGCCACAAATCCGCCCAATTTTCTGCCGCCCAGAAAATAGTCCTCCGAGCTGGCATTCTTTCCGGAATAATATGCTCCCACGCCCACCATCAGGATCAGATACGCGGCAAAGGCGACAAGCATCCAAATCAACTGTGTCATAAACTTCCTCCTCATTGCATTTTTATACAAAGTTTACCTTTATTTGCGCTGCAAGTCAATAGGGAGTTTGGGGGCGCCTGCTCTTTCTTAATTTTCGTAAAAACCCTGTTCACTGTATTGTGACCATTTTAAATACATTTCCTGATAGTTATTTTTTATAAAAATTTGAATCTTCTTTATCTCCCTGTCATTCAACATTCCTCGCCTCTGAAGTATACTGTCCCCATTTTCTTTCACAAAAAATTTCGCCGAACCGGATTCAGTCAATTTTTTGTCACTCGCATGGACGTGCATACATTCAACCGTACAAAAGGATGTAAAATAGAGATAATACCCTTCGATTTTATATTCATAATATTTGGGCATGTTATTCCTCCAACAGTTCCTTATTTTTATTCCAATATGTCTTTACAATCTGAATCTCTATATCATCCATACTGGTTTCCAAAACATCTCCTACCTTATTGATCACAACAGCCTTTTCCATATTATTTAAGTTTAGAACTCTAATAAAATCCTTTTCTTTCGTATATGCATAACCATTAATTATCATGTCCGCGTGGTCAGCTACTTTCATCACATCAATCATAAGAAATCCTCACTTTCTTGATTGGGTCTAAAAAATCTTTTACGTTAAAATATAAATTTTCTAATATTGGAATCAAATCAATATATTCTTCTTCCGGTTTCTCATTATGTCGATATTTTGCCATAACTACCAAATATCCTTTGTCCCATTCTTTTACTTGTGTATATTTTTCCAAAGAATAGGGCGCTTTAAATCGAATCGTGTATTTTCCATATTTGAAAATAGTATATTGTTTATCATTTGTTAAAATAGCTTCATTCTCCATAAAAAAGTATTCTCCTCCTCAGTCCTTTAAAATCTTGTAATAATGTTTCCGCTTATCTGCGCTTTCTTTAATAAAGTTCCGAGTTTTCATGTTCTTATCAGGCATTAATTTCCATAAATTTATATAATTTACCTTCATTCATCAGTACCCTTCAAATATATTTCATATTATATCACTATATCATTGCGTTTTCCACCATTTCCGTGTTTCGGGCGAAGGTCACGGCGACTCCTTCCCCCATCCCTTGCCAAACCCCGCAAAATCCTGTATAGTGAATGCAATGAATGAACGAATACCACAAACCGGGAAAGGGCGGCAAAAGATATGTGGATAGCTGATAACTGGACAGATTACGAAGTGTTGGATACCTCCGATGGTGAGAAATTGGAGCGTTGGGGGGATTATATTCTGGTGCGTCCGGACCCGCAGGTCATCTGGAGCACACCGCACACTCATCCCGGATGGAAACGCCGAAACGGCCACTATCACCGCAGCTCCAAGGGCGGCGGGCAGTGGGAATTTTGGGATCTGCCGGAGGAGTGGAGCATCGGATACGCCAATCCCGAACACTATCCCCTGACCCGCGGGATGCTCACCTTTCATTTAAAACCTTTCAGTTTCAAGCATACGGGGCTGTTTCCGGAACAGGCCGCCAACTGGGACTGGTTCTCCGGGCTGATCTGCGGCGCGCTGCGCAAAGATCCCTCCCGGACGGTCAAAGTCCTGAATCTGTTCGCGTACACCGGGGGCGCCACCCTGTCCGCCGCGGCCGCGGGGGCGGCCGTCACCCATGTGGACGCCTCCAAGGGCATGGTGGGATGGGCCAAAGAAAACGCAGCCTCCTCAGGTCTGGGCGATGCGCCCATACGCTACCTGGTGGACGACTGCGTTAAATTCGTGGAGCGGGAGATCCGCCGCGGCAACAAATATGACGGCATCATCATGGATCCGCCGTCCTACGGCAGAGGACCCAAGGGAGAGATCTGGAAGATAGAGGAGAGCATCTGGCCTTTTATCGAACTGACAAGCCGGCTGCTCTCCGATGACGCGATCTTTTTCCTGATAAATTCCTACACCACGGGACTGCAGCCCGCCGTGCTGTCCTACATGCTGCACAGCGCCATCGTCTCCGGATTCGGCGGCCGGGTGGAGGCCGAAGAGATCGGTCTGCCCGTGACACAGAGCGGTCTGACGCTGCCCTGCGGAGCCTCCGGGCGGTGGGAGCGGTAACACACCGTCACGCTCCAACACCCGGAAGAGATCTCTCACTCTCCCACGGAATCCATCATCTCCCAAATTTCTTCCGTGCTGCCGCGCCCGTTAAAGCTCACGAGCACATACTCCTCACCGCTTTGATACAATACGGCAAAGCGTCCCCGGGGCGTGTCCGTGTCTCCTCTGTCCCCGCCGTTGCTCACGATCCGGGCCTCCACACAGTCTCTGTCAAAATCCTCCGCTCTGAAAACGGGATCATCACAGGTCTCCGGCGCCGCTTTGTCAGCCATGGAAACCGTCACATAATCCGGCACGTCCTCCCCGAGATTTTGCACCGTGACCGTGAAATCATCCCACTGATTGCCATAGGTCCAGCGGAATGTCACGCTCTCCTGCCCTGCCGTGTCGTCTCCGTACACCGCGGTCACCTCGCCGTCCGCGGGCCAGACCGTGGGAAGGAATGCTCCCACCACCGCGTACTGCTGCGCCTGTCGCACGGTGATCTCCTTCGATGCCGTTGTGGCCGATGTATCATCGATCATGACCTGCAAGCCCTCTTTGCTCTTCTCCGTCAACTCTGTGGTCACATTCCCTTTCTGATTCTCCACTCCGTTGAGCGCAAGCTGCTGATCCACACCATCATTGGCAGCGCCCGCTGCCGCCTCGGGCGACTGCGCATATCCGATTCCGGCCGCTCCGTCCTCCGCTGCTCCGCCCGCAAAGTTCCCCTCCGACTGCGCCACGGCCATGGGAGCCGTGTCATACAT
The DNA here is from genome assembly GCA_023663635.1 of Acetatifactor muris. Classification (GTDB taxonomy): domain Bacteria; phylum Bacillota; class Clostridia; order Lachnospirales; family Lachnospiraceae; genus Acetatifactor; species Acetatifactor muris_A. The sequence goes on along the minus strand of JAMPHD010000001.1, from coordinate 235,100 downwards.
CTGAGCCTCCGCAGCCGACTCCCATGCCGGAGCCCCGTTCATATCGCGGGCCATCCCTCCGGAAGAGTCCGCGGACCTGGGGATCACGCCATACCGCAGACTCAGATAACTTGCTCCGAGCACGGCCAGACACAGCGCCGCTGCCACCGCCTTGCCGTATCTTTGCAGGAACGGCACCGCGCCATGTCTGTCTGCGCGCCGCCCCGTATTTTCCGCCCTATTCTCCTCCACATCGACCTCCGCCTCACCGGCGGCAAGATATTCCTCGTCCACCCCGGAGAGCGCCTCGAACAGACGCATCGCCGCCTCGCGGCGTCTTGCCCTGTCCCCGTCATATATGGAACGGTCTTCTCTGCCACTCATAGCACCACGCCCTCCTCTTCCAAAAAAGTCCTGAGTCTGCCGCGAACCCGAAACAATATGGTCTTCACCGTGTTCAGTTTCAGGCCATAGCGTTTCGCGATCTCACTGTACTCCTCCGCATACCAGTATCTGCGCAGAAAGACATTCCTCTCCCGCTCCTTCAGGGTACTCAGAAAGACATTCAGGCTCCTTCGCAGTTCAGCCTCCTCCACGATATCTTCCGTGTTGCCCAAAGCGGGCACGCACTCCGCCAATTCGTCCAACGCGATCTCCATCTCTCCACTCCCCCGTTTCAAAGTATTTTTGCGTTTCCATCTGTCAAAGGACAGATTGCGGGTAATGGTTCCGAGAAAGATCGCGAACCGCTGCGGCCGCGTGGGCGGTATGGCATTCCATGCCTTCAGCCATGTATCGTTCACGCACTCCTCCGAGTCCTCCCCTGAGCGCAGGATATGCCATGCTATACTGTAACAATAATTGCCATAACTTTTCTGCGTCTCCGCGATGGCCTGCTCATCTCTCTTCCAGTACAAATCCAGTATGTCCGTATCCCTCATGCCGCATCCTCCAGATATCATTTCCCGTCTCTGACAAACAGGACGAGGTTCGATCGGAAAAGTTTCATATTTTTATGCCGGTGCTGCATTTTCATAAAAAAGCCCGAGTCGGGCCGCTCCCCCGGATACCCCGGGGGATACGGCCGCGAACCGGGCTCCCCTGCCGCCGTGTGACTCGCGGCAAAATATGTGACTCGTCAATAATTCTCGGGCTTGATCTGAAAATATGCCTGCGGATGCGCGCACACGGGGCACACCTCAGGGGCCTCCTTACCCACGCAGATATGTCCGCAGTTGGAACACTGCCAGATCCTGTCGCCGTCCTTGGAGAATACCAAGCCGTTCTCCACATTGGCCAGGAGTTTCCTATAGCGCTCCTCATGCTCCTTCTCGATGGCGGCCACGCCCTCAAAGAGTTTGGCGATATCCTCAAAGTCTTCCTCCCTTGCCTCTTTGGCAAACTGCGCGTACATATCCGTCCATTCGAAATGCTCTCCCTCGGCTGCCGCCTTCAGGTTCTCCTCCGTGCTGCCGATCCCGTCATTTAAGAGCTTATACCACATCTTGGCATGTTCTTTCTCATTGGCTGCCGTCTCCTCGAAGATAGCGGCGATCTGCACATATCCGTCCTTCTTGGCCTTGGACGCAAAATAATTGTACTTATTGCGGGCCATGGACTCCCCCGCGAAAGCCGCCTGCAGATTTGCCTCTGTTCTGGTTCCTTTCAAATTGGCCATGTCACTGTCCTCCTGTGAGCAAAATATTTTTCTGATGGTATTATAACCCGGACCGGCTGCTTTTCCAAGCCCCCAAGACGCAAAATATTTTTGCCGCGGCCTTCAGTGTTCCGCGATGGCGATGGCCAGATTCAGATACCCCGCGAAGACGAGCCAGACCAGATACGGGATCAACAGATTGCCCGCGGTCTGATCCAGCCGGGTAAACTTGCGGAAAGTGATGAACACCAGATACCACAGCAGCGCCAGCCAGAAAAACGCAGTGACATAGGTCTCAAAACGGAAAAAGAGCACGGGCCACAGTATGTTCACCGCCAACTGTATCCCGTAATAGAGCAGCGCGCTGCTCCTCTCCACTCCCGCCGGTCCCTGCCATATCCTGCCCGCGGCGACTCCCATCAACACATACAGCACCGTCCACACCAGAGGAAACAGCCAGCCCTGCGGCGCCAGAGGCGGTTTGTAGAGTGTGGCGTAGATCTCCGGGATCCCGGGCGCGAGCAGCGTGGAGATCCACCCCGCCCCCAGGGCGATGGCAACACTCACCACCAATTTTTTCCAATTCCTTTTGTCCGACATACAAATTCTCCATCCCCTTACTCCCTTCATTTATATGCCGGAACACTTTGCGTTTTGCAGATATGCAACTCTTTTATTATAGCCGGCAACTCGGGCCGGAACTTCATAAAGACTATATTCGTCCGTTACGAGGCGGGAGGAGAGGGGGAGGCTTTGGCGGATTTAGGCAAAGGTTGGCGCGTTTTCTTATAGTGCGTTCCATAACAAAGGGTGAACTGCGCATGGACGCGCAGTTCAGACTCTATGGCGCACGGATGCGCCTTAGAGCCGACCCGTAAATCGCCCCCTATTCCACCGCACTATTAGAAAACACCCAACCGTGACTCATCCGCCAAAGCCTCCCCCTCCCGCCGACCCGCCTGCACATATTTGAACCGACACTCACGTCCCGTCTGAACATATCCGCCGCCCCTTGCCATCCCGCCTCCAAACCGGTAGAATCAAATATATCGCCGCCCACGGCCTTGGAATGGAGTGATGGAATTTTGAAGACAATACTGATCGTTGACGATGATATGCATATCGGAAATATGCTCGAGGAGACTCTGACCGGAGCGGGATATGGCGTGACCCGCGCCTATTCCGGCACCGAGGCGGTGCTTCTTTTGTCCCGCGACAGACCGGATCTGGCGCTGTTGGATCTCATGCTGCCGGGACTTAGCGGGGAGGAAGTCCTTCCCCAAATGCAGGGGATTCCCGTCATTGTGATGAGCGCCCGGGCGGACGTGGACGACAAGGTGGATCTGTTGTTGGGAGGCGCCGCGGACTATGTGACCAAGCCCTTTGACACCAGGGAGCTGTTGGCCCGGATCGCCGTACAGCTGCGCAGAGCGGATGCCCTGCCCTCATCCTCCGCCCTGACTTTCGGCGACCTCACATTGAATATGGATACCCGCGCCGTCACCGCGGGCGATGCCGAGGCGCGTCTGACGAGAACGGAGTATGCCATCTTAAAGTTGTTAATGCAAAATCCCACGCAGGTGATCACCAAATCCCGGCTGTTGGAGGAGATCAGCGCGGACACGCCCGACTGCACCGAGAGTTCCCTGAAGACTCATATCAGCCATCTGCGCGCCAAACTCCGCGGGATTTACCCGCAGGATCCCATAGAGGCCGTATGGGGCATCGGATTCAAGATGAGGGAATCTTAAATCTCAACCTTTTCTCAACGGTTTCCTTAACCCGTATCTCAACTTTTTTGCCGTAATATGTCCGTATCAAACACAGGAGGTATCATCTTTATGGACTATGTACTTCAGACCAACGCGTTGGTAAAGTCCTACGGACATTTTAAGGCGCTGAACGGACTGACCATGAATGTGCCCAAGGGATCCGTCTACGGATTCGTGGGTCAAAACGGTTCCGGCAAGACCACCCTCATCCGCCTGATCTGCGGACTGCAGGATCCCACCATGGGCAGTTACACCCTGTACGGCAGGGACAATCTTGACAGGAATATCGCCAAATCCCGCAGAAGGATGGGCGCGGTGGTGGAAACTCCCTCCATCTGGCTCGACATGACCGCGGAGGACAATCTGAGACAGCAATACCGGATTCTCGGTCTGCCCTCTTTTGACGGACTTCGGGACATCCTGAAACTGGTGGGCTTGGAGAACACCGGCTCGAAAAAGGCCAAGCACTTCTCCCTCGGTATGCGCCAGAGGCTGGGCATCGCCGTCGCTCTGGCGGGAGCCCCGGATTTTCTGGTGTTGGACGAACCCGCCAACGGTCTGGACCCGCAGGGCATTATAGAAATGCGAGAACTGATCCTGAGACTGAACCGAGAACAGCAGATCACGGTGCTGATCTCCAGCCACATACTGGATGAATTGTCCAGACTGGCCACCTGGTACGGCTTTATCAACAACGGGCGGATCGTGCGTGAGATGAGTGCGGCCGAATTGGAGGCCGCGTGCAGAAAATGTGTGCGCATGGAAGTAACCGACACGGGGGCATTGACCCGCGTGTTGGACAAGATGGGTGTGGAGTACAAAATACTGTCCGACACCCGGGCCGATGTGTTCGCCAAACCGCATGTCTCCCAACTGGCCGCGGCTCTGGCCCGGGAGAACTGCGAAGTCATCTCCCTGCAGGAGCGCGATGAGAGTCTGGAGAGTTTCTATATCAATCTGGTGGGAGGTGCGAGACATGAATAATCTGTTGAGAGCAAACTTTGCAAGGCTTTGGAAGAGCAGGATCTTTTGGCTCGGGATACTGTATTCCATAGGCATGGGCGTCATCGCCTCCACCACACAGTACCGCGAGATGATCCTCATTCCCGGGCATCACCCCCATATCGACAACATTCTGTTCAGCATCGGTCTCTTCATGCCGGTCGTGTCGGCGGTGTTTACGGGACTGTTCCTCGGAACGGAATACAGCGACGGCACCATCCGCAATAAGCTGATCGTGGGCAAGACCCGCGCGGCGGTATATCTCTCCAACCTGACGGTCTGCGCGGCGGCCGTCATCCTGATCCACCTCGCCAACCTGGCCGCAATCCTCGTCATCGGTTTCCCGTTGGTGGGAAATGTGGAGAGCACCTTCTCCAGGCTGATGGCGCTGACGCTCATCAGTCTTGCGACCCTGATCGCCCTGACCGCCATATGGCTGTTTCTCGGTATGCTGATCCACAACAAACCCATATACTGCGTGACGATACTTCTGCTGTCCATATTTTTGCTGATGAATGCCATGATCATTGAAAACGATCTGGCTGAGAAAGAATACCGCGACGCCTACTCCTTCAGTTACACGGACGCGTCGGGCGAGACCCTGGAGGAATATGTGGAACAGGCGCCCAACCCCCGGTATCTGTCGGGTTTCAAGCGGGAAGTATATGAGTTTTTGTATGATTTTATGCCCGGATGTCAGCTGCTGCAGATCGCGCATCAGGAGACCGCGCATCCCGGACGACTACCGCTGTATTCCCTGCTCATCTTCGCGGTGAGCACCGGATGCGGATTGTTCTTTTTCCGAATTAAAAACATTAAATAACACAAATGTCATAAAACAAGGAGTCTGTCATGGAAATTTGGCTGTGGTTTGCGATCGGCGCTCTCGCGATCCTCACTGTCGCGCTGGCGATCAAAATACATCTCCTGCACAAAGCCGCCTCGAAACTGGAGACGGCTTTCGCGGACAGGCTCAGGGACGATACCAACACCCTGATCGACTTAAGCTGCGGTGACAGACATATGCGCAGCCTGGCAGCCGCCCTCAACCGGGAGCTTGCCCTGTTGCGCGAAAAACGCCACCGCTACGCCCAAGGGGATATGGAGTTGAAAAACGCCATCACCAACATCTCCCACGATCTGAGGACACCACTGACCGCCATCTGCGGTTATCTGAATCTCTTGGAGCAGAGCGCCCCGTCTCCGGAGGCGTTGCGACAGATCGGCATCATCCGCAACCGCACGGACATGCTGAACCGTCTCACGGAGGAACTGTTTCAATATTCCGTCCTTCTCGCCTCCGAGGAGGGAAGAAAACGGGAATCGGTCTCCCTCAACCGGGAGTTGGAGGAATGTGTCGCCGCCTTTTATGTGGATCTGACGCAGAACGGCATCACCCCCGACATCCGGCTGCCCGAGACCGAAGTGCGCCGTCTTCTGGACCGTCAGGCTCTGTCGCGCGTTCTGACCAATCTCCTCCACAACGCCCTCAAATACAGCGACGGCGATCTGGAGATCCGTCTGTCCGAAAGCGGAGAGATCGTCTTTGCCAACACGGCCTCAGGCTTAAGCGAAGTGCAGGTGGGAAGGCTGTTTGACCGTTTTTACACGGTGGAGAGTGCGCAGCCCTCCACGGGTCTGGGGCTGTTCATCGCCAAGACGCTGACAGAGCAGATGGGCGGATCCGCACAGGCCCGATATGAGGACAAAAAACTGAGTATCCGGATCTGTTTTCCGGATACTCAGTGATATCTGTCCGAGCGGATCACACGAATCCCTTCATCTCCTGCATGAAGTCCTCCTCGATCCTGATGAGTTGTTTAGCCATGTCCTGACTCTCCTTGGAGGCATCGGGGTATTTGTTCACATACTCACTGACGGACTGAATCCCCATGTTGCAGCCGTCCATCATGATCTTGGCCACCTGACTGTCATCGGGGTGCATGAGCATCTTCATGTTCATCTCCGTGCTCGCCATCATCTCGGCCATTTTGCTCGGCGCGCTCTCGCTCTTCCCGCAGCATTTGAGCTTGTCGGCGATCTCACCCTCCAACTTTCTGTGTTTCTCGCCGTAAGCCTCCAACAGATCATTCAGCTCCGAGTCCTTGGCGTACTCGCGCATCTTTTTCACGCTCTGCATGGCCATCTGACAGCCGGAACTGCACTCCTTCAAAAGCTCGATCGTATTTACATCCATATTAACAACCATACCTTTCCGCAACCTGCGATTTGGGCCGCAGACACAAATTGAGCCTCCGTTCCCACATTGATGATTCATAATAGGATGTGTCCTTTTTTAAAAAATATGCAATACAGCCGTCACAACTCCCGCTCCCATCATTTGTCCCCGATCTGCGCGTGCAGACTCTGCAGGGAATGTACCTCGCCGTTGCCCGACTTCTGCACCTGCAGGATTCCCTCCGCCGTGGCCTTGGCCGCCGCGATGGTGGTCATATAAGGGATCTTGGCCTTGATGGCCGCCTTTCTCAAATAGCTGTCATCGTGTACGCTGTCATTGCCCACGGGAGAGTTGATGATCAGGTCAATCTCGCCGTTGGTGATCAGATCCAACACATTGGGTCTGCCCTCGTAGAGTTTCCTGACCGTCTCGGCGGGAATCCCCGCCTCCTGCAGGGATATGCAGGTATTGCCTGTGGCCAGGATCTTAAAGCCCGCCTCTTGGAAGACTTTGCCCACTTCCACCACCTCTGCCTTGTCCTTGCGGTTTACGCTGATCAGCACCGTGCCGCTCAAGGGCAGCGTGGTCTGCGTCGCCTCCTGTGCCTTGAAAAACGCCTCGCCCACGGAGGTCGAAAGTCCCAACACTTCGCCGGTGGAGCGCATCTCGGGTCCCAACACGGGATCCACCTCCGGGAACATATTGAAGGGGAACACCGCCTCCTTCACGCCATAGTAAGGAATCTTCTGCTCCTTCAGTCCGGGGACGGGAGAGGGTCTGCCCGTGATGTCCGATGTGATGATCTCTGTGGCCAGAGGCACCATGCGGATGTTGCACACCTTGGATACCAGAGGCACCGTGCGGGAGGCTCTGGGATTGGCCTCCAGAACATACACCTTTCCGTTCTCAATGGCGTACTGCATGTTCATCAGACCCTGCACATGCATCTCCTCCGCGATCTTTCTGGTGTATTCCTTGATGGTGGCCACATTCTCCTCAGAGATATGTCTGGAGGGAATGATACACGCGGAATCGCCGGAATGTACGCCGGCCAACTCGATATGCTCCATGACCGCGGGTACAAAAGCATGGGTCCCGTCGCTGATGGCATCTGCCTCACACTCCGTGGCATGATTCAGGAAACGGTCGATCAGGATCGGCCTGTCGGGAGTCACGCCCACCGCGGCCTGCATATAATCCTTCAGACTCTCGTCATTGTACACCACTTCCATGCCGCGCCCGCCCAACACATAGGAGGGGCGCACCATCACGGGATAGCTGATCTCGTGCGCGATCTGCAGAGCCTCCTCCACCGTGGTGGCCATGCCCGACTCCGGCATGGGAATGTTCAATTTATCCATCATGGCGCGGAAGAGATCCCTGTCCTCCGCCAGATCGATCACCGCAGGGGCCGTGCCCAAAATGCGGACTCCGTTCTTCTCCAGATCCGCCGCCAGATTTAAGGGAGTCTGTCCGCCAAACTGCGCGATCACGCCCACGGGCTGCTCTTTTTTGTAAATGCTCAGCACATCCTCCAATGTCAGCGGCTCAAAATACAATTTATCCGATGTGTCATAATCCGTGGATACGGTCTCCGGATTACAGTTGACGATAATGGTCTCAAATCCCAGTTTTTTCAGCGCCAGAGACGCGTGTACGCAACAGTAGTCAAACTCGATCCCCTGACCGATACGGTTGGGACCGCCGCCCAGGATCATGACCTTGGGCCTGTCCGTGCGGACGGGATTGCTGTCCGGGGCATTGTAAGTGGAATAGTAGTACGCGCTGTCCGGCGTACCGCTCACATGGACGCCCTCCCAGGCCTCCTCCACGCCCAGGCTGACGCGGCGCTCACGGATCTCCTGCTCCGACACATCCAGAAGGATGCTCAGGTACTTGTCCGAGAATCCGTCCTTCTTGGCCTGAATGAGCATCTCATCAGAGGGCAGGCCGCCCTTGCAGGCAAGCAGTTTCTGCTCCTCCTCCACCAGTTCCTTCATCTGTTCAATAAACCACGCTTTCACATGGGTGGCGTCATGCAGTTCCTCCACCGTAGCCCCCTTCTTCAGGGCCTCATACATGGCAAAATGACGCTCACTGGAGGGCGTGAGCAGCATCTGCAAGAGCTGCTCCTTGGACTTCTCCTCAAGTTTGGCGACCTGTCCCAGGCCATAGCGCCCGGTCTCCAGAGAGCGGATCGCCTTCTGAAAGGCCTCCTTGTAATTCTTTCCGATACTCATGACCTCGCCCACGGCTCGCATCTGGGTGCCCAACTTGTCCTCCACACCCTTGAACTTCTCAAAGGCCCAACGGGCAAATTTGATCACCACATAGTCGCCGTCCGGCACATATTTGTCCAGAGTCCCGTATTTGCCGCAGGGAATATCCTTTAAGGTCAGTCCCGCCGCCAACATGGCGCTGACCAGAGCGATGGGGAAACCCGTGGCCTTGGAGGCCAACGCGGAAGAACGGGAAGTTCTGGGGTTGATCTCTATGACGATGATGCGGTCGCTGACGGGATCGTGGGCAAACTGCACATTGGTGCCGCCGATCACCTGCACGGACTCCACAATGCGATAAGCCTGTTCCTGAAGACGTTTCTGCACCTCCTCGGAGATAGTGAGCATGGGCGCCGCGCAGAAAGAATCCCCGGTGTGTACGCCCATGGGATCAATGTTTTCGATAAAGCAGACCGTGATCATATTGCCGTCCGCGTCGCGCACCACCTCAAGTTCCAGTTCCTCCCAGCCGAGGATCGACTCCTCCACCAGAACCTGACCCACGAGACTGGCCTGCAGGCCTCTCGCGCAGACCGTGCGCAACTCGTCCTTATTATAGACCAGACCGCCGCCCGCGCCGCCCATGGTGTAGGCGGGGCGCAGCACCACGGGATATCCCAGTCTGTCCGCGATCTGCAGAGCCTCCTCCACGGAGTATGCCACCTCGCTGCGGGCCATCTCTACCCCCAGGGCATTCATGGCATTCTTGAACTCGATGCGGTCCTCGCCGCGCTCGATGGCGTCCACCTGCACGCCGATCACCTTGACATTATATTTTTCCAAAATGCCCGCGCTCGCCAACTCCGCGCAGAGATTCAGTCCCGACTGACCTCCCAGATTGGGCAGCAGCGCGTCCGGACGCTCCTTGGCGATGATCTGCTCCATGCGCTCCTTATTCAAAGGCTCGATATAAGTGACGTCCGCCATCTCAGGGTCCGTCATGATGGTGGCGGGATTGGAATTGACCAATACGATCCTGTATCCCAGTTTCTTCAGCGCCTTGCAGGCCTGTGTTCCGGAATAGTCAAACTCACAGGCCTGTCCGATGATGATGGGACCCGAGCCTATGATCAATACTGTGTGGATATCCGTTCTCTGTGGCATGTCGCGACCTCCTTAGTTGCCGGCACCGCACCTTTCGGTACATTTGGTGCATTCAGTACATTTTGTTCATTCCATCTATTCTATCATAACTCACTCCGTTTGACAAATACTACCTTGCGATTCCCGATCGGTTTCCCGGCTGACCGATTCCTGACCCGCCGGTTCCTGACCGGCGATCTCCTGATTGGCCGGGAAGATATCCGCCACCTCGTTCAAAGTGATATATGCCCTGGGATCCACCTCATGGACCAGATTTTTCATCCTGCCCACCTGAAAGCGGTTTACCACAAAATACACCATGGTCTTGTCGGAGTCGGAGTAATACCCCTTGGCGCTGATTGTGGTGATGCCGTTCTCAAAGGCCTCCGACAGCACCCTGCAGACCTTGTCGGGTTTCGTGGTGATGATGAAGGCGGCCTTGGCCCGGTCAAAACCTTCCACAAAGAAGTCCACCGTCTTGGAGGCCGCCGCGTAGGCCACGATGGAATACAGGGGCAACACCCAACTGCCGATCACAATGCCGCAGACTACATACAGAGCCACATTGTAGATCATGACAAAGCTGCCGATGCTCAGCCCCAGTTTCTTGGCAAACATCACCGCTATGATATCGATTCCGTCCATAGCTCCGCCAAACCGCACCGCCAGTCCGCTGCCGCATCCCGATATGATACCGCCGAACAGCGCGCACAGGAACAGATCCGATCCCGCCAATGGCGAAACCAGGCTGACATCCACCGGCAGCACATCCGTGATGATCCATGCCACCACCGCATAGACTAACACCGCATAGATGGCATATATGGTAAAGGTGACGCCCTCCCGTTTCAGCCCGAAGAGAAAGATCGGAATATTCAGCACGATCAGCACCGCGGACAGGCTGCACCACGCCGGCGTCTCCTGCGAGAGTAACATCGCCGTGCCGGAGATGCCGCTGTCATACAGTTTTACGGGCGCCATGAACATGATCACCCCGAACGCGTTCACGATCCCCGCCATTGTCAAAAAGAAAATATTGGATCCCTTCAGGGATTTCACGATACTCCAAAATTTGTCCATCCATATCCTCCCGATCTCTCGATTCCCGCGCGCAATGAGCCAGGTGTCAGCCCCGAACGCTCCGCGTTTCTGCATCCTGCTGCCCGGCGACCTCCGCCTTAAACTCCCGCAGGATCCGCAGCAGCAGATACAGTCCGTATGCAGCCAGGATCACTTCCGCCACACAGCCCGCGTAGGTGATGCCCGCCGCGCCGAACAGAGTGTTCAAAAGGACGATCGCGGGAATCTCCAACACGATCTTTCTGAGGATGGCAAAGAGCAGCGTGTTTTTGCCTCTCCCGATTCCCTGCAGCACTCCCACCACCAGAAAATCCACCAACATAAAGGGCATACCCGCGCTGAATCCCCGCAGGAACAGCCTTCCGTAATCCACGATCTCCGCATTTTTCATAAAAATTCGAATCAGATATCCCGCTCCCAGCCAATACCCCAACGCGATGAACGCCATGACAGGCACCAGGATTCTTGCCACATATCTGATGGCCGCCTCCATGCGCCCGGGATTCCTGCTGCTGTAGGAATAGCTGACCAGAGGCATCACCCCCTGTGTTCCCCCAAGCGCGATCTGCATGGGCAGCATGTGTATCTTCTGCGCGATCCCGATGGCCGCCACCGCCGAGGCCCCGTAGGAGGCCACGAAATTGTTCTGCACGGTCATGCCCGTCACATTCAAAAGATTCTGCACCGAGGCCGGGATGCCCACCCCGAAGACCCCCAAAACGATCCGCTTTTGCAGCCGGAAATGTTTGGGGTTCAGGCTGATGTAAGTCTTGCCCCTGCGTGCGGCCAACAGCACCAGAAAATACAGACAGGCCACGCAGTTGGAGAGACAAGTGGCCATGCCGGCCCCCGCAGCCCCCATATTGAGTCCCCAAGGGAGGATAAAGATTGGATCCAGTATCATATTCAAAAGGCATCCGCTCATGGTCCCGATGCTGGCATGGAGCGCCGCGCCCTCAGAGCGGACCAGATACCCCATGACCACATTGAGAATGGTGGGAACCGCGCCCAGAATGATGGCCCATCGCATATAGGCGGCGGTGGCATCCATGGTGCCCTCGTCCGCGCCGAGCAGCCCGAGCAGCGGCCGGAAAAAGATCAGACAGAGTAAAGACAACAAAATTCCGCTGAACACAGAGCCGTAAAAACCAAAGGACGCGCTCTTTCTCACCGTATCGTAATCCCCCGCCCCCAACGCGCGGCTCATCATACTGGAGGAACCGATGCCGAAGAGATTGTTCACCGCGTTGAAGGCCAACAGCACCGGCGCCGCCAGAGCCACCGCCGCGTTCTGCACCGGATCATTCAAGAGCCCCACGAAATAAGTGTCCGCTATGCTGTAGATCACCATGACCAACGACCCCAGGATCGTGGGCAGCATCAACCGTCTCACCGCCGTGGGGATGGGAAGTTTCTCAAAAATATCGCTCCGCACCTCTCCCATGTCAATCCACCCCTTTCTCCGAAAGTTTATCCTGCGCTTCCCGCACATGTTTCAGGAAGAGATAACTCAGGAAGATACAGATGAAGAAGGACAACACAAAAGACAGAGGCTGCGCCTCCTGTATACCCGCCATTCCCCTGAACCGGGCCAGGATCAGCAGCACGGGAATAAAGATCACGCCGCTCCTGAGGGACGAGGCGATGGAGGCCAGCGCCCGCTGTCCCGTACTCTGAAATCCCATTTCCGTCACCATGGTGATGGGCACGGTCACCAGAGCCGTACAATGCAGTACCAATGCCCGCACCGCGTACTCCACCACCTGCGCGTCATCCCGAAACAGGCGCACGATGGGCTCCGCAAAGAGTACCACGGGCACGGCCACCAGGATCAACAACACCTCCGCCAGACCGAAGGTAAACCAGAACGCTTTCCTGACGCGGTCATATTTGCCCGCCCCGAAATTGAAACTGCTCACGGGCTGGAAACCCTGCCCGATGCCGATAGCCAATGCCATCACGAAGAAACTGATGCGGGACACGATGCTCATGGCCGCCACCGCCGCGTCCCCGTAGACCGCCGCAGAGGAGTTGAGCAGGATCGTGGCCACGCTGTTTAAGGCCTGCCTGAGCATACTGGGGAATCCCGTCGCCACCACATTGCCCGCCGTCCTCAGATGCAGATCCACCGCGGAGAGCCTGATCTTTGTCTGGGTCCTCCCGGTCAGGAACATACTCAAAAGGATGCAGAAACTGATGGTCTGTGACACCGCCGTGGAGATGCCGGCTCCCGCGATCCCCATGTGACAGGCAAAGATCAGCACCGCGTCTCCGCCGATGTTCAGGATCGCGCCCACCATCAGGCCGAGCATTCCCAATTTGGCCCGCCCCTCATAGCGCAGCAGATTGTTCAGCGTAAAACTGGCCGTCATAAAGGGGGAGGCCAGGATGATCCAGGAGATATACTCCTTTGCGTAGGGCGCGATGGTCTCCGTGCTGCCCAAGAGCATGACCAGAGGATCCAGCACGAGAAAACTGCACAGGCCGATTACCGCCCCCAAAGTCAGCGCCATGAAAAATCCCGTGGAGGTATAACGCGTGGCGGCCTCCATGTCCTTGTGTCCCAGACTCCGCGACATGATGCTGCCCGCGCCCTGTCCGCACATGAATCCCACCGCCTGCAGGATGGACATAAAACCGAACACAATGCCCACCGCTCCGCTGGCGCTGTTGCCCAAAGTCCCCACGAAAGCCGTGTCAACCATATTGTAGATATTCGTCACCATCATGCTGATCACGGTGGGCACCGCCAGAATGGCCACCAGTTTACTCACGGGAGTCTCCGTCATCTTTATGTATTGTCTGTCCTGCATCTCCGCGTTTTTATCCTGCGTCTCCGCATTTCTGTCTTGCATTTGCATATTTCTGTCCTGCGTCTCCACATTCCGTTCCGTCATGATCCGATCCGCCTCCTAAACAAGCAAAAAATAACCGCCAGGAAGGATGCCCGTCTTTCGGACGCTTTTTCCCGCACGGTTATCATTATAGCATATTTTTGGACTTATGGATAGTGGACCGGAAAAGAAAAGTGATCGCGATCAGGACTGCTCCTCCCGCCAGCTGCCACCACTTCTCCCTAATGCCCCCGTTCGTATACATGGAAAACAGATAAAACGGCCCGAGCTTATCCTTTAAGCCGTAATTGACCAGATAATACATCAGCGCGACCATATAGCCCGCCACCGTGTTGTCGCAAATGCCCGCGGCGGCAAAGCCCGCCGCCCCGAGAAACAGGGCCGTGGCGAAGGCACAGACCACATGCCGCCATGTCACCTGACTCTCCCGCAGACCCATGAGCCCCACGAAAGCCGCGTTCAATACGGCCAATGCTGCCGTTGAATAGAGCACTCTGACCAGACAGACCGTCAGATAATCCGCCCATTTCGATCGGATCACATCCCGAAGATTCTTATCCTGCTCCGGCCAAAAGACGGGTACGAGCAGTACGACCCCGGTCCAACTCAGCATGAACTCGATGGGTTGTGCCGCCGCCCTGCCGTCCAAGTCCGTGATATTGAAAAGGAGGACCGTCAGCACGAGCACCGCCACGGCGGCCGCGAAATACATGATAAAATTATGCCTCAGATTGAATTTGGCGATCCCGCCGTAAAGCTTTACGGGATTTCTTTCCGCTCCCTTTGCCAAGCGCCAACACTCCCTTCCTCTTCATCTCATGGAAGAACATGGTGAGACCGACACACACCAATGACAACACGATATAGACACAGCGGTTTATCACAAAACTGCCATACTGACTCTGAAAAAGCGCCGCGCCGGACACACTGTTGTGCCGGATGATCAGAGTATACTTGGTGATACTGCCCGTGAGACTGTTGGAGGTGAGGGAGATAAACCACCAAGCCGCCTGCAGAAAGATCGCAAGCAGCGGCGAGGACAGCTCCGAGAGGAGCGCCCCAAACGCCGACACGATCAGGATACTCGGGAACAGCCACAGCGCCATCAGCCCCAGGGCGGACCCGAGGGCAAAATGTTTGCCCGGATACAGCCCCTGCACACCCGCCATGCCGTGCAGCCAGACGAGCAGCACGGGAACGCACATGCAGACCCACAGGGCGAGCTGCCTTGTCCCCACCAACTTTACCGTGGAACATCTCCTGCCATAGATCAGCTGCTCCATGTCGGATCTCTGGTCCATGATCCACAGAGAGACGCAGACAAACACCGGCAGCACGGACAGCACGATGCCCAGATAGTCACAGAACAGTCTGGTATAGGCCTGCGCGATATTATCCTCCGCCACCACTTCCTCATACTCCGCCAGAGCCTCCTCATAGGTCATGGGAGCCCGGCCGAAATTGCGCGCCAGAAATTGATCGCTGTACTCAGAGCCGCCTCCGATCAGACGGTCCGCCTCCTCCATCAGCTCTCTGAACCGCTCGTAGGTCAGGTCCGCGGACAGCTCATACTCCGGCAGGACAGGCCCCCTGTACCCCCACTGCTCCTCTCCGTTCTCATCCGTCCATGCGTAAAATCCTTCCTCCTCATATCCCGTAAAATCATTTAATTCCTCCGCGGACAGCCCCGTCAGCTCCGTGATGATCTTTGCCATTTGGTCCCGCTTGGCCTCCGATAATCTGACCTGCCTGTAAAAGAGCAGCGGATAGGCCGTGTAACTGCCGCTCATATATTCCGACACCAACCCGTTCACCGCGGCGGGCATCAAAATCTCCGGATCCTCTTTGACCACCGTGCCGTAATCCCGCTGACCCTGCCGCGGCGGCTCAATGGGCTCGCCCAACACCTCCCCGAACTGACTGACATACATGAGGACCACGGTGACCACATACAATACAAAAGTCAGCGAACGGACGATCTTTTTACATTCCTTCCAAAACAGCATCTTAATCCTGCCCTCCCATTCCGGCGCGATACAGACAATACATATAGGCGTCCTCACAATTCGGCTCCGCGGCCTCCGCCCCCGGCAGATTCGGACGTTCCTCGGAGATCAGCCGCACGCAGGTCCCGTCCTGACGGTTCAGCATCCCCACCACAATGTAATTTGCCTTGACCTCCGCCAACAGCTCCTTCGGCACATTGACCGTGAACACTTTGCCTTTGGCGAGATCGATCAGTTCCGTCACTGTCCCTTTCCACAAAATCTCTCCCTCGTTCAGAATGGCGATCCGCTCGCAGGTCGCCTCGATATCCCCCACGATATGCGTGGACAGTATCACGATCCTCTCCTCCGCTACCTCACAGAGAAGATTGCGGAACCGGATCCTCTCCTCCGGGTCAAGCCCCGCCGTAGGCTCATCCACGATCAGCACTTTGGGATCGTGCAGAAGGGCCTGAGCAATGCCAAGCCGCCGTTTCATGCCGCCCGACAGACTCTTCACCTTGCTCTTTTTCTGCTCCGTCAGATTCACCCGATCGATGAGCAGGTCGATCCTCTGTCTGCGCGATGCCCTGTCCATGCCGGAGAGCGTCCCCAGATAATCCAGACTCTCATACACCGTCATGCGCGGATACATGGAAAATTCTTGGGGCAGATACCCGGTGATCTCCCGAATCTGCGCCGCCTTCTCGATCGGTATGCCGCACACGCTGATACTGCCTCCCTGTCTCCCGTGGAGCGTGGCCAATGTCTTCATCAATGTCGTCTTGCCCGCCCCGTTTCTCCCCAATAGCCCGAACATCCCCTGCCCGATGGTGAGGCTCACATCCTTCAATGCGTGTTTCCTGCCATAATACTTCTCCACATGCTCGATCCTGATCACATTTTCCATTCGCGTTGTCCTCCCTACTCCCATCATATCCGTCCCTGTCGAAACACCGCCGTCACCTTTGCCCCGGCATCGCCGTTTTCCAAGAGCAGCTCGCCACCACACTTTTCACACAGCATCCGGCATACATACAGCCCCAGACCGTAATGCTCCTTATCCCGTTCCTTGTCCTCTTCCTTATCCTGCTCCCTGTCTTCCCGATAAAAGGGCTCCGCGGCGCAACCCAATGCCTCCTGCGAAAATCCCTTTCCGTCATCCTCCACTTTTATGCGCAGGACATCGCCCTCCGCCCTGAGATCCACATTGATCCAACTCTCCGCGTAGCGCGCGGCATTGGAGATCAGATTCTCATAGACCTCCAGCGCCAGCTCCTCGTCCAGGTACACAGACTCCGCGTCCGATCGTCCCCAAAACCGGACCTGCCGCTCCCCGGCCAAAACTCTTCCGATATCCCGACATCTCTTTTGAAAACTCTCCCATTCCACACGGCCGGGCTGCGGCGCGATGTCCTCCAGTTTGCGGACCGCTCCCATCTTCTGCGTGTAGTGTGTCAGCCTTGTGAGCTGTCCCTCCATCATGCTCAGGATCTCCCGCAGTTTTTCCTCCGAGATTTTGCCATCCGCCGCGTGTGCCGTCAGCAGCTCCGTATAGCCCCGCAGGACCGTCAGCGGTGTGCGCATGTCATGGGCAAACGCCGCGTTCAGCCGCTTGTGCCCCTCCATCATGCTCCATATCCTGCGATTATTTTCATACAGCGCGGCGCGCATCTCCTCGAAAGATCTGCAGAGCTGTCCCAACTCATTCTCCCTGACGGGCTCTATCTTAAAATCCAGACAGTTCTCCGATATCTTCCGGGAAGCCTCCGTCAGAATACGGATGGATGCCTCCATCTCCCTCTTGTAGAAGACCGCTCCCGTCACCCCGATACACAGCACCACCCACAGCGGCATCAGTATCGCCTGCGCGCCGCTGACGAGATCATACCCCAACTTGTATCGCCATGAACGGAAACTCAAGGGATCGCTCGTATAAGAATAAATGCGGTGTCCGTCCGCGTCTCTTATATATTCCAAGCGCAGACTCTCCTCCCGCGGCTCCGCGTATCTCTCAAGATACCACTCCTGCGCCTTATTACTGTAAATACCTATGGCATAACAGCCGACAATGGCCAACACCGCTGCTATGGGTATATAGGGGACAAGAGCCCATTTTAAGGAATTGAACCTGCTCCTTTTCCCTCCTTGATTCATATATGACCTCCTGCCGCGTTCCCCGGCCGCTTTATTCCCGCGAGCATTTAACATTTGCAATCTCTCACCCATCTGTATCCGATGCCCCAGACCGTCTCCAGATGATAATCCTCCCCGCAGCCCTTCAGCTTGGCCCGGATGCGGCGGATGTGCTCCGCCACCACACTGCTGTCTCCCTCCGCGTCATAGCCCCAGAGTTTCTCGTAGATCCGCTCCTTGTCAAAGACCTGTCCGCAGTTTAGGGACAGCAGTTCCAGGATCTCGAATTCTTTGCCGGTGAATCGGATCTCCCGCTCCTCCACCTTGGCAGTCCTGGCGGAATAGTCCAATACAAGCTTTCCCCAAAAGCGCGCGTTGTTCTCTGCGGCAGTCCTCTGTTCCCGCCGAAGATGCGCCGCCACTCTGGCCCCCAGTTCTTCCATGGAAAATGGCTTGACGATATAGTCGTCTCCGCCCGCCGCAAAGCCCCTGACTTTATCGCTGTCCTCCACCTTCGCCGTCAAAAACAGGATCGGGCAGGACACATAATCCCGGATCCTCCGGCAGACCTCCAGTCCGTCCATCCCGGGCATATTGATGTCCAACAGGATCAGATCCGGTTTCAGTCGGATCCTGTCGAGCACCTCCATGCCGTTGCAGGCGGCAAAGGTCTCATAGCCGCTCAGTTCAAAATAATCCTTCAGCAGACTGACCACATCGGGCTCATCATCCGCGATCAGTATCTTATACATGGCGCACCTCTCATGGAATGGGATAATTTCGGCGTTTGCGAAATTCATTATTTCGCAGTCGCTCTAAACGGGATAATTTAAATATACCGCATGATTATCAACTTTTTATCAACCGGAACGGGGAATTTTGCATCACAGATCACATATTTGGCGAAGATTCCCCGGACATACCCGAATTATAATCCCTGCCCGGCATTATGGTCAATCGACTTTTGCCCGACCGGGTAATCCGTTTTTGCGATAGAGTAAATTGATGTGGAATATGCCACTGCAGGTGTGGTATAATTTAATTAAAGAAATGGAGAGCCAATGGAAATTGATATTATGACAGATACGCTGACCGGTTGTTTGATATGTGCGGAAAATGCGATTTAGCAAAGAGGTAAAATGGTAAAGTACAAAAACAGGGCACTGCACACATCTTCAAAAAGATTTTCGTATGAGGATTCTGCAAAGAGACGCAAAAGAAATACAAGAAGACCGCAAATAAGAGGAAACATGGGAGCAATCGTTGTGACCGCCCAAGCGCCGCCAGCGGACGAGCGGCTCATTGAAGTGTGCAACGGCCGATTTTATACCGAAAAATATATGCTGCAAAATTGGCATACAATTTTCCCAAAACTGCTTGAATATTATGGTTTCAAATCCTATGGAGCAAATCAGAGCCAGATCTTTATCAGGGCAGGGAATGAGGATAACGCAAATGTATCAAAGAACGATTCCGGCAGAAAAGGGGAAAGCAGGTTGGACGGTATGTTTAAGAACAGTCCTGCCGTGCGGGAACGGAGAGTATATGGGGGCTCGGAACAGATAAAGAGGTATCTGCGCCATTGCGCCGCCGCGCTGACGAGATATTATCAGATACCCGGTGAAGTACAGTGCTATTATAGCGATAATATTGTATATGTTGCGACAAATAGTGAGAGTGATGAAAAGGCGCTTGAGGCAATTGATAAAAACAGGGTTTGGAACCATAAGTCTTATCAGGATTATACCGAATCCATAATTCAAAGAGCATCAGACCAACCTCAAACTGTCCGGTTGGCGGACGGATCCTGCCAAAAGAGCTTATCCAAGAGAAAAGCAGCCGCGGTCGAGAGCAGAATGAGACATTGTGTGCCGTGTCCGGATGCTCTGAAAAGCGCCACATTTCGAGTAGTAAAAAGCAGGAACACAGATATGGGACGGGCGATACCCGGACTGCACGCGGAGAGAAAAATATTGTATTATCTGCGCGGGGTAAAAGGAGAGGACTATTTCCTAAATCCCCTGTGTCTTGGCGGGATGCGCCGCCCCTGCTTTGTATGTGCCGCACTGTGTTTTGAATCTATGAATCGGGTACATCGGGGCGTTGTGTGGGTTTCGGAAGCGGCGTCTAAACCGAAAGACGGTAAAGAAATGGACCGGATACTTGCCGCTGTGAGAGACGCAAGCAATCTGACACATGTGTCACGCAGAAATGACAGTGTGACATATGATAACGATACTGAATCCTGCGAAGAAAATGAATAAGAAAGGACCTATATGAACGAAAAGATGAACCCAAAGATAAAATTCATGTCGGAGGCGTTGCGTGAGGCCCGGGAGGGCATAGCGGCGAACCATGGAGGCCCCTTCGGGTCGGTGATCGTATTGGAGGATCGGATCGTGGGCAGGGGACACAACCGGGTTTTGCTCAACCGGGACGCGACCTGCCACGGGGAGATGGAGGCCATTCGGGACGCCTGTCGGAATCTGGGCACCCATGATCTGTCCGGATGTGATCTGTACACCACGGCGGAGCCCTGTCCCATGTGTCTCGGCGCGATCCTCTGGGCCAATATCAGGCAGGTCTACTATGGCTGTAATGTAAAAGATACGGAGGCCATCGGATTTCGTGACAGCAGATTCTATGATTATCTCGCCGGGGCAAAAGGAGACCCTGTCCTCACGGAATTGGACAGGGACCGCTGTCTGGAATTATTTGCGGAATACGGGAGCGTGGAACGCCCGGGATATTAATGCGCGGACAAGTTTCAACAGCCGCGCGATCCCCGCGGCCGCGTAGGGGATCATGAGCAGCATATAGGGAAATACATAGCGGGGTTTGGCCTCCCACAAAAGACTGAACAGAAAGCCGCCGTACACCCCGATCAGCAGCACATAATTTTCAATCCGGTCCCATCTGTCGCGCCATGCGAGCAACAGGAACAGGACTCCCCCGTAGAGCAGGAGCTGTCCGATATTCATAAATTTTTCCAAAAAAATTCCAATCTGCCCTTCATAGACACTCTCGATCAGCGGCGTCCAGTCCTTTCCGAAAGCGTTGTTGGCAACGATGCATTGATACATGGGCGCGTTCCATTGGACATTCATCTTCTCCGTGTAAAAGTCCAAGGCATAACCCGGATCCCGGACGCATTTTTGCGCGAACGCGGCAAGATCTTTGGAGGCAGCCGCACCCGCCGCATCCGGATCCCAATTCATTTCACGATACAATTCCACATTGTAGGCGTCGTACCAACCGGGCGCCCCTTGGATCTGATCGTGGGTTCCCATGACAATATACAGGATGGAGGGGATCGGCTTGCTGTCCTCGGGGATATAGCGCGCGTACATTCCGGTAATCGCGGCCTGTGACAGGAGCAGCCCCGCCAGAATGGCAATGCCCGCGGCGGCAGTCTGTCTGCAGGGTTTCGCGATCATTTTGACAAGGACCACGATCAGGAATCCGATCAGCGGCACCAGGCTGTTGAGTCTGGTCTGCAGGGCAAAGCCGCAGACTCCCGCGAGGGCCGCCAATTTCCACCAATGAAAGTTCTCCATGCAGGAGAGGAGCAGCCAAGCCCCCAAAAAGACGGCCGCGGTGGAGCAGACCTCGCCATAGACAAAGGGCGCGTAACCGTACATGGGGACGCAGAACAGCATGAAAAGAAGGTATATTATCTCCGTTTTCCGATCATCCCGCGTGATCCTCTTCACGATTTGGTAGCCGGAGAATACCATGACAAAGACCATGAGCGCGGAAAAATACTGAAAGCCCTCGTAATAATTGTCGCCTCCAGCGATCTTGTGCAGGATCCTGACAAAAGTGATCAGTCCGAGCTGCTGGCGGCAGTTTGCCACATACGCTCCCTGCTGCAGACAGGATATGTCGCCATTGTCCAGATCCATCGCATAGTTGCAGATATTGGCCTGATCGCCCTGCGGGACCGTTCCGGACGTGTAAACCCACCAAATGCTGATGAGCGCGCAGACAATGCTGACCGCCAAGGCGACCCAATCCGTCCGACAGCGTTTGCCCGCAATCTCACAGAGCTTGACAACCGCAGCCAAAAAGAGCAGCGCGATTCCCATCCACAACAGATTTCCGACCACGGAGTCCTGACGCATATAGACGAATTCATTCCAAAATTCCACATTCACCCAACTGAGCAACATGCTGAAACCGAACAGGGCGGTAAAGACGGGAATGCATAACAGGCAAAATAAGCTTATGGGAATGTTTTCCCTGAGTACGGACTTGTCTTTCATCTTGGGTTCAAGCCTCCAAATTTAATAAGCAGTTATTCTTTATAAAACAGCGACCATGTGTCACCGCGCAGTTCCGAAAACCCCGCCTGACGCAGCTCTTCGCTGTACTCCTCATAATAGTGTCCCACCAGATAATTGCAGTCGTCCGTGATCTCCTGCAGGGATCCGAACCAGTAGTTGTGCCACCGGATGCACTCGTCTCCCGTAATGTCAAATTTGTAGGGGGAAATCTGAGCGCTCAGGGCGTAGAAAATGCCTCGTTCCGACACAAATGTCAGTTTTTGGCTCAGCCCCTCATGCTCTTCAATAAACTCCACGGCCTCCGGGAAAGTCAGCCCGAAATAGGCCAGGGGATGCGTGTTTTCCGTGTAACGCCCGCTAAAGTAGAAAATGCCAAAGCGCAGGGAGCAGAGCGCGTAGATGCCGCATATGCCCAACAAAAGCACCGGATAGAAACGCTTGCCGTATACGCTGAGCGTGTGGATGCCCGCCACCGCCAACAGCGCTGTGGCGAGGAAAATGGAATTGAGCGTGTAAGTCTTGCTGATGATATGGGACTCAAAGAACAGGACCGTCACAAACCATAAAAACGGAAAAGCCATGGGGTAAAACTGTTTCTTTCGGGTGTCGGAGACAAGGCGCGCCGCCACGCCTATGATTCCGATCACGCACAGGAGCACCGTGACCGCGTACAGATTCCAAATACGGGGGATGGAGCTGAACAGATCGTTATCTCCCACAAAGATGTGTCGGAGAGCGCTTAGGAAATACTCCGGGCGAAACCGTCCGATCTCGGAGGCGCGGTAGTGAGGCACGCGCGTGACGGTGAAAGGGCCCAACCGCATCTCCGGCAGATCAAAGATATTGACGATCTGTACCAAAATCAACGGAAATGCCAATATGCCCATGGGGATTCCCATGCAGATCCATTTTTTCAGCGAAAACTTCTTCACGACCGCTACATACAGGACGCTGAGCAGGAGAAAGATCGGGAGGATCGCGTAGGAAAGCGCATAGGTGTACAACAGAATCCCGCCGGACAGACCGGCGGCCACATAGCGTCCGGTCTCCCCCGTCTCCACTGCCGTATGCATGAAATAGAGAAAGACCGCGGACACTCCCAACATCAGATTGCAGTCCAGACCAAAACGGCTGCTCAATACAAAATAGGGGCAAAACGTCACCAGACATCCCGTCAGCAACGGCAGAAAGACCCGGTCCGGGTAGATGCGCTCAGTCAGTTTCATGCCAAATACCAGAGTCAGAAAAGAGAAAAATACCGCCGGAAGACGCACCAGCCATATATTGTATCCGAACAATTTGAACAGACCCGCGCACAGGAAAGCATACAGACTGCTCTGACCGGCATTATAGTTAATGAGGTAGAGGGGCCACGGTTTCAGATATCGGTCCACACCGTAATTGGCCAGACTGAGTGCGTCGTAGGCCATGCCGGCCTCGTCCAGATGCATGCCCAGAGGCAGCCTGTCCAAGTACAGAAAACGCGTGATCAGGAAACACAATCCCAATCCGGCCGTCAGAATATATACGATCTGCTTTTGATGCGAGCGTAAGCGTTCTTTCATCCGAAGAACCTCCCCGATTTTGATACCTATTCACTATACCGGATTATCACGGATTTTGCAATCAAATACCCTTGCGCCATTCGTCAAATGCTAGCGGAAATAAAGGAGGGCCGGGGGTAGGCGGCCCACAGGCTAAAGTATGGCCGGAGGTTCAGGCGGCCCGCAGACTAAAGTTTGGCGGCGATCGTCCGATATAATAAGTAGAAACCTTTAGGCCAAGGGATTCGAAGTACGAATCCGGCTGTTGATCGGCATCGGAGGGCAAGGCTTGAGTAGGCAGTCGGGGGCGCGAAGAAGACGGCGGAGAGGAACAAAAGAATAAGGGGGTCATTTATGGCAAACCGGAGTTAAGAAATCGGAAATTCAACGGTCGAATTTCCGATTTCTTTTTGTTGTTCTTTTGGTTACTTCAGATTGATCCTCTGGCCGACTCTGATCAGGTTGATATTCTTGATCTGAGGATTCTTTGCGGCCAACTGCGCAAGGGTCATGTGATGCATCTTTGCGATCTTGGTCATGGTATCTCCCGCCTGTACCATATAGATGGCGCCGTCTGCCACATTGGCGGCGCTGACACCCCTGCTGCCGTAATGCGCCACCAGATACAGCGGCCCGTACCATTGAATGTCATTGTTCATCGCAGCCCCCGCGGGGATCACAACAGTGTAATTCTTATTTTCATAAGTATACTCCATCACGAGAGTCACGTCTTTTCTCTCCAACAGGGATTTCATCATGCCGTTGGACAGGGTGGTGATCCCGTTGAGTCTCACGGTCGCGTTTTTTGCCGCGGACAGGATCTGATCCTCCACATCCACATTAACGTATCCTGCACTGCCGCCGGCATTGTCATCGTCATTATCGTCCGCGCTGCCGCCGGCATTATCCGTGTCGTCATTTCCATCGTTGTCATTTCCACCGTTGCCGTCATTCCCATTATCACCCGACACATCACCCGTATTGTCATCATTGCCATTATTGCCGTCATCCCCGGCCGGCGTGTCCTCGGCAATGACGAACACGCTGAAGGAGCTCACACAGAATGAGATCGTTCCATCGCTGTTCTGCGTTACGGAGAGTTTGATCGGCGCCTGATCGGGGCCGCTCGCATAGTGGAGCACCACTAGGACTTTGGCCGCGTCCAGACCGCTCGGAACAGGCAGGGTGATCTTGACGGGACATCTCAAATTCTTGGTGTCCTTTACGCCCTCCAGAGTAATGTCCAAGGAGACTGCTTTCGCGTATTGTGCCGTCTCCGCGGGTTTCTCTTCCGTATCCTCCACCTTTAAGGTCGCCTTTGTCTCGCCTTCCTTCAACTCGTTCAGACCGGCTCCCACCACACTGATCTTGTCCTCGGAGGACGCGGGCAGCACGCTGCTCCCGGCGGATACGGCGGTCTCCTCCAAACCTTTTTGGTCCAGATACGCCTTCTCCAGATCTCCGATCACGGTCTCATTGTCCGTCAGCACGGTCTCCAGTTCTTCCATTCCGGCAGCCGCCAGGGTCTCGCCCACCACGGCATCCGCCTGCGCCACAGTTCCGACTCCCAGAAGATTGGTGAGGCCTCCCAATTTATCCACGACTTCCTCAGTCGCGTCATCCCCCGTGACAGCCGCAGCCTCCCCCGCGATGACGAACAGATTGCAGTCGCCGAGAGTGGTCACGACAAATTTGATCCTGTCCATCTCGATCTCGATATCATTGCCCTCTTCGTCCCGAGATCTGATCATGTCTTTGGATTTTACGACATTCAGCTTGGTCGGCGCCTGATCGACACCGTTTGCGTAGTGGAGCACCGCAATCTCCCCGCCCGCGTCCAGACCGGCGGGAACCGGCAGAACGATCCTCACAGGGAATCTTAAGTTCTTGGTATCCTTTATGCCCTCCAGGCTGATGTTCGTCATGTAAGCGGCTCCGTACTTCTGATACTCCGCGTCACCCGGTATGCCCGTTGCGGAATCGGGAGACTCCAGTCTCAGCTCCACATGGTCCGTCCCTTCTGCCAGCTCATTCTCAAGGTCACCATTGGTCTCCGTTCCATCAAACGTGGCCCATATGCTGCCGTCCGTGTATCTCGCCGTCGGGGCGATTCCCATGGCGCGACGATAAGCGCGCTCAAAAGCCAGGATCGGACCGCCGTCATCCTCGGCATACAATGCCGCCAGATCCGATATGGTGGCTTTGGCCAGGATATCTGCCATGGCAGCCTCCGCGGCGGCTTTCTCCTCAGCGGTCGGATTCTGAGCGTCCGCCGGGAACAGGCTGTCCGCATACGCATAGAGCAGCTCACCGAGGGATACATCCTCCGCCGCTGCCTCCTCGCCCGCCACGACAAAGAGATTGTTGTCTCCGAGAGAGGTCAGGATGAATGAAAATCTCTCCACCTCTTCCTCGATCACATTACCTTCTTCGTCCCGCGTTGTGAGCGAATCCGTCGTCCTCACAATGTTGAGCTTGGTCGGCGCCTGATCGACGCCGTTCGCGTAGTGGAGCAGAGTGATCTCCTTGCCCGCGTCCAATCCTGCGGGAACCGGCAGAACGATCCGCACGGGGAAACGCAGGTTATTGGTGTCCTTTATGCCCTCCAGACTGATGTTCACCAACCGGGTAGCGGTATACTTCTGATATTCCGCGTCACCGGGCTCAGCGGTCTGTGTCGGGTCAGGACTCTCCAGTTTCAGGGTTATCTGCGTAACGCCATCCGCAAGCTCGTTTTCAATGGCTCCCTGCGCCGCCGTCATACCGCCCGCCTCTCTCTCGCTCCACACCGCGCCGTCCGTGATCCTCGCGACCGGGTCGATTCCCATGGCCCGACGATAAGCGACTTCAAAACCCATGATCGCTCCCTCGTCCTCGGCATATAGCGCCACTAAATCGTCCATGGACGCCTTGGACAGGATATCCGCCAGGGCAGCCACTGCGGCGGCCTTCTCCTCATCGGTCGGATTGTTGTTGTCCTCGGGAAACAGATTGTCTCCGTACTCACGCACCAACTCGCTGAGAGACTTTTCTTCATTCCCGCCATCCTCACCGTCCTCTCCGTCTGCGTCTGTTGTATCAGAGGGATCGGTCGTGGTGCTGTCGCCATCGGTCGCAGCGCTGCCGTCATCGGTCGTGATGCCGTCGCCATCGGCTGTTGCACTGACATTGGAACTTGCCAATGAGCCGCTGACGGGTCCGAGCGCCAGAACCGCCGCCAGCAGTAACGCCGTAAATACTTTGTTCTTCATTTGATTCCTCCCATCTTAACTTTATGATCAAAACATTATCATCTCTATTTTACCCCCCCGAAAAATATGTCAAGTGTTTTGGACAATTTTGCGGTTGCAACTTCGGTCTGATACTGCTATGATGCATATAGATTGGAGGATACGACATGAAGATATTGATGCTCACTTGGAAGAGTTTTGGCAATGAAGACATTATCGCGGCCTTCCGCAAACTGCGGCACCAAGTGGTGGAACTGCCTTTTTCCGACAAGGGTGAGCGCACGGATGAAGAATTGCAGGGAGATCTGGATGCCCGCATTCGGGCGGAGTCTCCCGACTTTCTGTTTTCTTTTAATTATTTTCCGGTGGCCGCCAAGGCCTGCAAGAACTCGGGTATTCCCTATGTGTCCTGGATCTATGACAGCCCTTATGTGCGGATGTACCACTACTCCGTCAATTTTCCCACCAATCATGTGTTTGTGTTTGACAGACAGCAGTATCTGGAATTCCACAACGCGGGCATTGAGACCGTTCATTATCTGCCCATGGCCGCCAATCCGGAGCGGCTAAACGCCATGAACGATCTCGCGGGCTTTCAAAAGACCCCTTGGTACAACCGGCATGAGGTGGCCTTCATCGGCTCCCTCTACACGGAGAAACATCAGTTTTTTCAGAGGATGGACAAGATCTCACCCTACACCCGGGGCTACTTGGAGGGACTGATGGCCGCCCAGAAACAGGTATACGGCTACAATTTCATTCAGGAACTGCTCTCCGCGGACATCATTTCGGATATGCAAAATTCCCTGCCCCTGCAGCCGGGCGCCGACAGTGTGGAGAGCATCGAATGGCTCTTTGCCCAATATGTGATCAACAGGCAGATCACCGCCATGGAGCGGCAGGAACTGCTCTCTTCGGTGGCGGAGCGTTTCTCCCTGGATCTGTATACGCCGGATAAGACACTGCGCCTGAAGGGCTGCACCAACCACGGCCCCGTGGACTATTATGACTACGCGCCCTATGTGTTCAAACGCGCCAAGATCAATCTGAATATCTCCCTGCGCAGCATTTTGAGCGGCATCCCCTTAAGGGCTTTCGACATCATGGGGGCGGGCGGTTTTCTTTTGACCAATTATCAATCGGATTTTGGGGACTGTTTTGTCCCCGATGAAGATTTCGTCTACTATGAGAGCAAAAAAGATCTTTTGGACAAGATCGATTATTATCTGCGCCATGAGGACGAGCGGGCACAGATCGCGCAAAACGGCCTGCGGAGAATCTCCGCAGACCATACCTATGTACATCGCGTGAACGAGATATTGAGTTATCTGTGAATTTCCTACACCCAATCTTCCAAAGCGCTGTGCCGCCCCACGATCTCCCACGGACAGGCATCCCCCGCGACGCAGTAGCGGCACCGCTCCATGGGGATCAAAAGTTCCGCCTTGAGCACGGGCGTGGTCAGCGACTCGTCATACAGATCCACACCCTCATCCACCGGCAGTTTCTGCCCGAAAGCCTCGTTGAAATATTTGGTGGTAAAGGGCGCGTAACAGGGCGCCACCCGCCCCTTGTGCAGACAGGTACAGGACGCCTGAAAACAGCGATAAAAGAAGTCCTCATCCTCCTGCGGCGTCAGGGTCTGCGTCTTATTAAACTCCGCGATCATGGACGTAATGGTGTAGGGAATCTCTTTCTCATACAAAAACTTCTGAATCTCCCCGATCCGATCCTTCAGGGGCGGATAGAAAGATATATGAAAGAAAGCCAGATTTTTTCGCATGATCTCTATCAAAGTCTCATCCAAACGGTCCAGCAGCAGCCCGTTGGTCACCACCGTGATGATGGCGGCGGGATACAATTCCCTGGCCAGTTCAATAAATCTGCCCAACTCGGGATTTAACAGCGGCTCCCCGCCCAAGATCCGGATCACGCCGATGTCCGCGATATGTTTCTTCAACTGCTTGAAATCCCCCGCGAATCCCTCATATTCCGTGTAGACCGGCTGCGTCACCAGAGGGGAATAATGGGTGCAATATTTACAGTTCAGATTGCAGTGATCCGCCACATGAAACTCCAGATAGGGCAGATAGGAGTCGTAGAGCATGGGCGTGATCAGACAGGCCACCTCCTCCGGCCTGTTGCGGGTCTGCGCGCTCAGACGGATCCCGTCATAGATGTCCGCCACATCCACGCCCTCTCTCAGAAGCGCGAGGACCAACTCATTTTGCTGCATATAGTATTCCTTGGGAATGACGATGGCCGCCAGTTCCCGCGCCGCATACCTCCTGCCAAACTCCGACACGGAGATCTCCCCCTCGCCCTGCGGTTGCCCGAGGACCACGAAAACATCCACCGCCACGGTCTCACCGCCATCCTCCTCAAGGAGCTGCGAATATTCCGCCTCCAGAATCTCTTTCATCAGCCGGCTCCATTTGGAATTGCCAAAAACAGCTATATGCACCATTTGCAACATTCGTCTTTCCTCCTGTGTGGCCTGTCTCCCAATCTCTCCCGAGCTGTCATCTCGTGATGTCGTCTCGTGATGCCTTCTCGCGATATCATCCCGTAATGCCATCTCGTTGCATATTGAGTTCATTCCCAACAACTCAGCAGATCTCTGTGCAGTTCCATGGCCCTGGCCTCCCATGTGTGGTCATTTAGGGCCAATCGGTATCCCGCGTCCGCCGTCTCCTGCAGCTTTGCCTCATCGGACAGCAACACCTTCACGCGCTGCGGAAGGGCCTTCAGACTGTCCTCGGACAGATCAAAAGATACCCACACATCCTCGGGCAAGGTCTCCCTCAGATATTTGGAATGCTCGGACACCGCCACCGCGCCGCAGAGCATGGCATTGAACACCCGCTCGTGACTGCCGTCCTTAAACCATGGCAATGTGTTCAACACGATCCTGCTGTCCCCCATCAAAGTCAATATTTTCTCCGGGGCGATCCTGCCGCCGTAATGTACATTGGGGAGGCTGATCCAGTCGCAACTCTGCCATCCCTCGCCGTACAGTTCCAGAGAGATTCCAGCCTTGGCGACGGATCCCACCACCCGCTCCCTGTAGTGCGAGCTCACCACTCTCTCCACCCGTACACAGGAAGAGATAAACCGCCTCAGATCCTCGTCCGGCAGTCGGATGTTTTCCGCAAGGAGCTCCTGTTCCAACACTGCCTCGATGGTGTCCTCCGGCCGGGCGAGCAGCCGCTCTATCGTCCGGTCGCAGATCTTTCGGGCATCAAAATCCCATTCGCTCCAATCCGTCTCAGGTATGGAATCGGCGTACAGACTGCCCGCATACAGCACTTCGATCCCGCGCTCCCGCATGGGTTTGAGCCCTCCGCCGCAGGATGTCCCCCCGTGTGGCAGAAAACCCACAGTGGGGATATGCGGATAAAAACGCTCCACATAATCCATGTGATTGCGGTCGATGCACAGCGCGATCCCGGTGGAGGGCATACGCATGAGCATATCGTGATACCAGAACGGATGATCCACCAAAATATTGACGCAGGGGATACCCAAAGTCTCCCACACATTCGCCCCGGACGGGAGCGTCATCCCGAAAATGAGACTGTTGAAAGCGATCATGGCCGTGACCGGGCCCTCCCGCAGATACGCATACAGCCGCCCCAGACTCGCCGCGCTCTTTCGCAGATCAAAGTCAAAAATCTCATAACCCGCCTGTATAAAGCCCTGTTTGAGCCGGTCGCTGAATAAGTTGAGCGTGTCCAACTCCCCCTGAAACAGAACCAGACGTTTTTTGTCGGGAGCATCGGGAGCATCGGCATCCTCGGAAACCTCGACATCGTCCGGAACATTCCCCCGGCCAAAGCCGCCGTCTTCCTCAATCCATTTCAATATCGTCTTGGCCCGCGCGTCCCAAGTGTGCAGGGTCAGAGCCTTTTGATAGGCATTTTCGGCGATCCGTGCCCGCAGCTTTTCATCGGCGAGCAATTCCTTTACCTTCCCCGGCACCTCTTCAAGATGTCCCAAGTCGAACAGAACAAGTTCCGCGCCATCTGTAAAATTCCTGTCCAGATAAGCGGTACGGTCCGTGATCACCACCGCTTTTTGCAACATGGCATTGGCAATCCGCTCCGTAAATCCGTCCTTGTGCCATGTCATGATATTCAGAGACAGTTTTGCCTTGGCATAGACCTCCAACGCGGCGTCCCCTTTTACCTCCTCATGCGGGATCAGAAACGGATGTCCCCACATGGGGCTCTGCCGCCATGTATCGCCGAATACATGCAGAGTGATACCCGCCTCCAACAGCAGCCGGATGACCTTATTTCGGTAGTGATAGGACAGACAATAAGTCACCCATCTCTCCTCATACATGATCCGCATAAATTCTTCCTTGGTGCAGGAAATGCCGTAATGATCCAGCGTCTTTCGAAGAGCCTCCTCCGGAGTCATGCGCAGATCCCTGCGCATATACAGAATATATCGGTTCAGAAAATGCGCTCTCTTTCGGTCCATACCCCAAACTGTCTGCAGATCTTTGAGGGGCCCGTCATAGTAACTCCCCAGGAACACAAGATCGTATACTTTACCTTCCCATTGGGGAAGGTTTTCCCATTGAGGAAGGTTTTCCCCTCCGGGAAGTCGCGTTTCTCCGAGCGATCCGTCTTCTTCGGGAAAGTTCTCCTCTCCGGGAAATTTTTCCCGGAGGAGTTCCCTTCCACCCGGCGGGAGGAACCTGGCCGAATGTCCATAATAATCTTCCACAAATTTCCGATAGTTCCCATCCGGCACCAACACACAGAAATTCTCAGGCACCTGCCGTAAATGGTCCGGCACCCGAATGGGATGATCGAACAGAAACTGATACTTAGGCGCCCCGATATCATCATGCACGAATTGCCCGGTATTCCACTTTAAGGAAAACAGCTCCGTCTGCATACCGATCACCGCTTTGTATCTTCGCTTTACATAATCCGCCAATTCCTCAAACGGCTGCGCTGAGACGTCAAAGTATTCCACCCTCTGTCCCAACCGCTCCAGAGCATCCCCCATGCACCGCGCAAAGGTGTCCAGGATTCCATAGCACAGATCACTTCCCCGATAGATCAGGATGGGCTGTGTGCAGTCATAGATATTGTAAAAATCCTTTGATCCTGCGATCATGCCTTTCAGATAGTCCGTGATGCCCCCGCCGCCCGCCTCCACGATGCCGAGCACGGCATCATCGAGACAGCCGAGTTCCTGCAGTTCGGTTCTGTATCTCCCTATGATATAGCAGTCCGTTTTCAGATCCTCACACGGATTCTCAGGATCTACCGCCGGATTGCCATCCGAATTCCTCTGAACCGATCCCCCGGGACATCCGATCGTCCCATACACGTCATTGACGCATTCCCAATTCGCGTTCTGCAGGATTTCGGCGGCATCATCCTTCCCCAACTGCAGGACTGTGTATTCCCGGGCGATCCGGATCAACAGCTCATACTCCCGCTTGGCTCCCAGCCGGTAATTCACGCCCCCGACATGCCGCAAGGCCTCCTGAGAAACCCGGATATCGCCCTGCGCCAATGTCTCATCCAACAGGATCTCCTCGAAAGAAAGTTCCCTCCGGCCACTTCCCTCCACAAGACAAACCGCACCAATCTTCTTCATCCGGCCTGCCCGATCATTGTTACCGGCCTGATCGGCCCTGCCGGTGTTGTCTGCGCCATCATTTTTACCTGCCATACCATTCATACACCCGTTTCCGTTTCTAAATGTTCAAGTCCCGGCTATCCGCTTTTTAATGTTCAAGTCACGGCTGTCCGCTTTTAAGTATTCAAGTCACGGCTATCCGCGCCTTGACGCTCCTGTCCACATATTCATTCTCTTTCGCGTATTTGATGATATCATCCCACGCGCTCTCCTCCGCATCGCCGTACACCCAATAGATCTTGGCGTGGTCGCCGCATTCCGTATTATTGCAATGTCGGGTGGCCTGCATCATACTCTGCTTTGCCTCCTCATTAAAATACATGTTCAACATTTCCTCTGTCAGCTCATAGAACGGAACGCCCATGGAATAAAAGAAACTTCTGAAGATCTGGGAATAATCCGAATCATATTCCATTTTGATGATCTTCAATCCGCTCTGCTCCTCCAGATACGCAAGGCTCTTCTTGGAGTGCAGGAAAATATGTCTCGGCGCGTCGATCTGAAACCAATGGGGACCAAACATATCAAAGGCCACATTAGGAAAAACGGGAATATCCATGACGAGCACCGCTCCCGGCTTTAAGAGCTTGGACGCGCTCCGCAGGGCCTCCACAGGATCCGTCATATGCTCAAATACATCCCGCATTCTGACTTCGTCATAGGACGCGGCGCCTTCCATCTCATGAATGGAACATTTGGTGATCCGCACCCGATCTCCGTAGTGCATATCCCGCTCAAGAAAGGGATCGCAGCCGTGAAGGTTGCCCCATCCGATCAGAGATTTCTGTAGCAGCCACACGCCGCTGCCACAACCCACGTCCAGAATCTTGTCCTCTCTCTTGACAGGAGTATCATATTGGATACCGGGATACTCCTCCTGCGCAAAACTGTAATAGTCCTTTCCATAATACTTTCCCAGATCCTCCGGTATCTCGGCGATCTGCAGACACTCACATTCGCCACACACAAAATATTCAAATTCCTCTCCGGTATCCTGCATCATCTCCCGGACCAGGTAGGAGTCGAACATCCCCTCCGCCTTGCACAGTCTGCAGGTATGATGCCTCTTGCCCAGATTACGCTCGGTTGTGTCTTTTACCAATTTCCTCATAATTTCCTCTCATTCCACCGTTCCAACAACTTTACCAAACAACGGGCAGTTCGCAGAAAATACTGCCCTTATGTAGCAACGGGCAGCACGCTCCGCGAACTGCCCGTTGCTAATAAAAAAAGGGTTGACTTTCGCCAACCCTTTTGAGTTCCGTTTATTAGCCAAGCAGAGAGAGTACACCCTGGTTTGCCTGATTGGACTGTGCCAACATAGCCTGACCTGCCTGAGCAAGGATGTTGTTGTTGGAGTACTTAACCATCTCATTCGCCATATCGGTATCACGGATGGATGCCTCAGCGCTGGTGGTGTTCTCAACAATGTTGTCAAGGTTGTTGATGGTGTGCTCCAGTCTGTTCTGAACCGCACCAAGAGTGGAACGCTGCTCGTTCACTTTTGCGATGGCAGCCTTTACGCTGGTGTTCAGAGCACCTGCGGTTGTTGCGTCTTTCACGCTGCCGGAAAGTCCGATGCTCTTGCAGGACATAGCCTCGATCTCAAGAGTGATGTGCTGTCCGGTCTCTGCACCTACCTGAAGATCTACATTAGCGCAAGAACCGGTAAGCAGATTCTTCTCGTTGAAAGTGGTGGTGGATGCAACACGATCGATCTCGCTCATCAGCTGCTGAACCTCGCTGTTGATGTAGCTGCGGTCGCTTGCGGTCAGAGTGCCGTTCTCGCCCTTAACTGCCAACTCGTTGATACGCTGCAGCATATCGTGTACTTCGTTCAGAGCACCCTCTGCTGTCTGCACCATGGAGATACCATCCTGTGCGTTAGCGGATGCCTGAGTCAGACCACGAACCTGACGTCTCATCTTCTCGGAAATTGCCAGACCTGCTGCATCATCTGCCGCGCGGTTGATCTTGTAACCGGAAGACAACTTCTCGGTGGACTTTGCCTGACTTGCAGTCGTGAGACCGAGCATTCTGTTAGAGTTCATTGCGGTTAAGTTGTGTTTTACTACCATAGTTTTTTCCTCCCTGAATTTACGCCTGTTCCTTAGGCTTTTCCTATTTGTCTGCCGGCATCCTCTGACAGATCTGTGTCTGACTGCGGTGTTCCGGTAAACTTTCTTTACTTGTTATCTATATCGGATGTTTCTCGAGAAACTTTAGAGGCGATTTCAAATTTTTTACTTTTCTTTTTAATCGTCCTCCTGAGCTCTCTTACCGCCCGACACTATATATATCGGAGACTTTTCCGGATTCTTTAGGGCTTATGCAAATTTTTTGCTGCAAAAATTTTGCAACAAAAAAATTGCAGCAAAAAAATTTTAAAACAATCCGATCCCTGCCATTTTATGTACAAAAAAGCAGAGCCGGCAAATGCCGACCCTGCTCCGGTAGTTTTCCGTATGAATCTTTCAGATCACAACCCCTGATCCTATTAGCCAAGCAAGGACAGAACGCCCTGGTTAGCCTGATTGGACTGTGCCAACATAGCCTGACCTGCCTGAGCAAGGATGTTGTTGTTGGAGTACTTAACCATCTCATTCGCCATATCGGTATCACGGATGGATGCCTCAGCGCTGGTGGTGTTCTCAACAATGTTGTCAAGGTTGTTGATGGTGTGCTCCAGTCTGTTCTGAACCGCACCAAGAGTGGAACGCTGCTCGTTCACTTTTGCGATGGCAGCCTTTACGCTGGTGTTCAGAGCACCTGCGGTTGTTGCGTCTTTCACGCTGCCGGAAAGTCCGATGCTCTTGCAGGACATAGCCTCGATCTCAAGAGTGATGTGCTGTCCGGTCTCTGCACCTACCTGAAGATCTACATTAGCGCAAGAACCGGTAAGCAGATTCTTCTCGTTGAAAGTGGTGGTGGATGCAACACGATCGATCTCGCTCATCAGCTGCTGAACCTCGCTGTTGATGTAGCTGCGGTCGCTTGCGGTCAGAGTGCCGTTCTCGCCCTTAACTGCCAACTCGTTGATACGCTGCAGCATATCGTGTACTTCGTTCAGAGCACCCTCTGCTGTCTGCACCATGGAGATACCATCCTGTGCGTTAGCGGATGCCTGAGTCAGACCACGAACCTGACGTCTCATCTTCTCGGAAATTGCCAGACCTGCTGCATCATCTGCCGCGCGGTTGATCTTGTAACCGGAAGACAACTTCTCGGTGGACTTTGCCTGACTTGCAGTCGTAAGACCAAGCATTCTGTTAGAGTTCATTGCGGTTAAGTTGTGTTTTACTACCATAATATATTCCTCCTTGAATTTGATGACCCCATCCTTGAGGCCAGTTGTTTTTGTCTACCGTTCGTCCGGTTCGCACGTTCCGGCTTCCCCGGTAGTGGTTACAGTGATCTTCCACTATTGTGCGGATAGTTTCCAATCACTTTAGAAGAAAGCGTTGAACTTGATGTTCTTTTGCTTTACTTGTTAAGTATATCGGATAGATCTTGAAAAAGTTAATAGCTTTTTGAAAATTTTTTGAAAAAAATTTTAAAAGTCTTTCTGCGCCGTCCAACCCGCGCTACTGCTTGCTGTCCATAAACTGAGAGGACGCATACCCGGTGCCGCTCATGTTCTTATAATAATCATAGGCTGCCTTGGATGTCTGTCGGTTGCGGTGCAGGTCTGTCCTGGCTTTGGCAAAATAGTCCTCCACCAGTTTCTTGTTCCGGGCCTCCTGCGCCTGGATGGCCACGCTGAGATCCATGACCTCAGCCACCTTATCCTGCAGTTCCCGGATCTTGGGAGCATATTTTCCGCGGTTGTCCTTCAGTTCGCCCGCCACCCGGTCATAGAGAGCCTCAAAGCCCTCGTCCAGTTTCGTGAGCTCCTGTATCAGGCGCTCTTTCTCCTCGATGGCAGCGTCAAAGCTGTCAAGATCCGCCTGCTCCGATTTAAATGCCTGTTCCTGTCGATCATTGTACTCCTGAATCTCCCGGAGAACCCAGACCTTGCGGTCCAGGCTCTCGGATAAAATATTCAGTTGATTCTCCATCTGTCAGGTCCCTTTCTCTCTGTTGATGCGCATTACCTCTTTCCAATTGTCACGCACGGAACGCAAATGCATATTGACTTCCTGCAGAATTTCCTTATCTTTCCTGATATTCGCCTGAACCAGACGCCCGGACAGATAGGAATATATATTTTCAAAATCCTGCGCTACCGGATATTTCATATCCAAAGTCTGCCGGAGATAGTCAATGATCTTCTCCACCTTGATGATATTGGTGTTCGCCTTGGCAATGTCCTTCTGATCCAGAGCAGTCTCCGCTATATTACAGAACTTGATGGCGCCCTCGTAGAGCATCAGCGTCAATTCCGCGGGACTTGCCGTCAGCACGCGGTTATTTTGATACTGTGCGTAAGCATTGGGTAATGCCATGTCATCAACCTCCTAAAAGACTGGTTATGGCGCTTGCATTCTGCTGCATCTTGGCCATGGCAGTCTCCATCTTGGAGAACTTGCTGTACCATTTGTCCTCATAATCGTTCAATTTCTGCTCCAGAGTGGCAATCTTGGAAGTATAGTCGTCATAGTCCGACTTCATCTTCTTATCATCATAGAAACTGCCAAAACTCCTGTAATCCTTCACGGACTTGGACATATCGCTCATCTTGCTGTACAGCGACTGAGACAACTGCGTAAAGAAAGAGATCACAGCGTCTGGATCGTTGGAGATCATGGTCTTCAGCTTGTCGGCATTGCCGGAGGTGCTGTCATCGTCCGGATCCCCATCGATATGATAAGCGTTCTTCTCATTGTCCGCAGCGGAGAAATATCCCAAAGTGCTGATGCCGAAGTTGCTGAGATACATCTTCTTGCCGTTCACTTCAAACCCGGAGGACATGATCTCCTTCAGAGCGGAGCTGATGCTCTGCAGATTGCTGTCGCCACGCAACAAAGAGGCCTTGATCTTGTCCTCGTACTCCTTCACCTCAGTCTCGGACAATGCCTCTTTCTCATCGGTGAGCAGGGGCTCATATCCCTTGGCGGAATCCGCATTGTACAGCTTATCCATCTCGTTGATGATGGAATTGTACTCTTTCAGGAAACTCTTCACCATATCATAGATACCATCGGTATCATTCTGCGTGGTGACGGTAATGGTCTCCCCTTCCTTGGTCTCGCTGAGCGCGGTAAAGGTCAGGCCGTTGATCTCAAACACATTGGTATTGTTGGTAAACTCCGCACCGTTCAGCTCAATGATGGCATCCTGTCCGGAAATCTTGGTGGCCAGGGTGCTGTCCTTGGGCAGCGAACCGTCCGCATTCAGATTGGCTTTCTGAGAGTTGTATTCAGCCATCGCGGTAACGGCATACTTAGCCTTCTCGTAATAGCTGTCATCGATCTCTTTGGCGAAAGCATCCGTAGCTTTTGCGGTGTAAATTTTCTCGCCGTCCTCGCCATCCGTGGACTCCACCTCGATATACTTATCCAAATCTTTGATCTGAGCGTCCGCCTTGTCAATGATGGCCTTTTGTGCCTCCATTTCGGACACTTCTTTTTCCAGATCGGCGATCTGCTTGTTGACCGCATCTTTCTCCTCACCAAGAACAGGACTGTCCTCCTTGGTCAGATAATCTTTGAGCTCTTGAATCTTCTTCTGTTTCTTATTCACCAGATCCTCATAGCTCGCATTTTCACCCAACTCCGGGTCCGCGTACTGTTTCTGCAGTTCTGCCAACTTGCTTTCTGCGGCACTCTTCTGTGCCATCGCAGATTTGTACTGCGACAGATAAGCGTTCACGCGGGAGTCCTTGTCGGCGCTGATCAGGCTCGCCATATTATTCAACGCAGTATTCCTGTCATCGCTATAATACTTGCTGTATTTCTCATACTCGGCCACAGATGCCGCGTCCCCCGCCAGATTCGTCTTGAGGCCCAACGCCGCCAGAGCATCCGCCCCGCCCTCATTGGACGCGGTAATGCTGAAATCATTGGCCACGCCGGAATCCTTGGCACTCACATAGAATCTCTGGGTCTTGGTGTCAAAACTCGCGTTGAGCCCTGCGCTCTTCAACTTGTCGATCACATCGGAGATCGTGGTATCGCCGTCCACGCTGACTTCCACGGATCCGGTACTGCTCTTCACGCTGAAAGAACCGCCGCTTATCCCCAACTCGCTAAGTTTGGTCAACGCGGTGTAATCACCCTTGGTATTGCCGTCCGCGCTCTTCAACTCCGCTCCGGTGAGGTATCCGGTCTTCGCCAACTGATTGATCTTCAGGGACTGCACGCCGT
Organism: Acetatifactor muris; assembly: GCA_023663635.1. GTDB lineage: Bacteria > Bacillota > Clostridia > Lachnospirales > Lachnospiraceae > Acetatifactor > Acetatifactor muris_A. The sequence continues at coordinate 196,061 of JAMPHD010000001.1, read as the reverse complement.
TTACGGCGTTCTCACCTGTGATCACGCTGACCGCGCTGTCGTTGGAAACCTTGGTCACCTTTTTGCTGTAAGCGTTGGAAAAACGCATATTGCTGATATATTTGGACTGCAGGTTTTTCAGCTTGGTATTCAACTCCTTCCAAGCGTCCTGTTTCCAATTTGCTTTGATCTGAGCCTTCTTAGTCGTGTTGAGTTTGGTGCTCTTGGCCTCAACCAACTGTTGGATAATGCTCTCTGTATCCATTCCGGACATCAATCCGGACAATCTCATTGCCATGACTGCTCCTCCTTCTCCATCTGTCAAACCTGATCACAGGCCGGCATCAGCGGCGCTCATCCACGAGAATGCCTGCCAACTCCCATGCCTTTGCGATCATGTCCAGAGTCTTCTCGGGCGGGAGTTCCTTGATCACTTCCTTGGTATCTTTGTCCACGATCTTGATGGTCACTCTGTTGGTGGCCTCATGAATGCCAAAAATAGCCTCGGAATTCTTCAGGTTCTTGTTCAATTTCTCCACAGCCTGCTTGATCTTATCGGTGTTAGGCTGCTCCTGCTGCTCGGCGGAATTACCGTTCTGATTCTTCGCCTGAGCATTCTCCACCACATTTGTGGTCTTGTCAACCCTCTCCGCCTGCGGCACCACGGAATCGGCAGAAACCTCCGGTTTCTCCACCTGTGCTGCCGGTTTGGGCGCATTCATCGTCTGCGCCTGCATAGTCATTACACTTCCCAATGGTTCAATTGCCATTTTAAATCACCTCCGTGTGAAAAATCCTGCGTTCTTCGGGAACGCAAGTTTGTAAAAATCCGGTTTCTAAGAGTCTTATCGGTTACTTTTTGTCAAAAGTTTATAGTTATAAATAAATTTTTTCAGCCCAACAGATTTTTCAACGCATTCATACCGTCCGCATTCATGGATTCCTTGTTGGCTTCCTGGATCTGCAGATAGATCTCTTTGCGGTATACGGGCACTTCCTTGGGAGCAGAGATGCCGATCTTCACCTGGTCACCCTTCACTTCCAAAACAGTCACCTCAATATTGTTGTTGATGATCAACGCTTCATTTTTCTTACGGGATAACGCAAGCATCCTACTCACCTGCCTTTCTCGCCTGAAGGATCTCATAGATCGGATACTTCACGGGATATTCGCCACCCTCCACGATCAACTGGCATGCTTTTCGCTCATCCACATTGATCACGATGGGTCCCTGCAGATTGACGCTCATCTTGGTCAGATCCGCCGGGACGGAGACCGTCACCAACACCAACACATTCTCATCCGTGAGAGCGCCCAAACCTGCCAGAAATTCATCGTCCACCTCGGGATCATAGTCGGGTTTCACGACCAACGGATCCATCACGGGCATGGCGAATTGAGGTTCCTCGACAGACTGCATGAAACGGATGCCCGCATTGGTTCCCTTCTCCTCGTCATGCAGCAGGGTAAAATGTTTCATCTCCGGGAAACCGATGATGCCGTTCTCGAAGGTGATGATCTTGTCCTCCGCAATTTCGATCTCACCGAATATCCTTGTCTTAATGTTCATAAGGTTACCTCCTTAAATGAAGTTCAACAGCGTTGTCTGCATTACTTTTCCGGTAGCCATCAACGCGGCCTCGTAAGTCAGCTCCGCGGAGCTCAACTGGATGGCGACTTCCGTGATATCCACATCCTCGTTCTCACTCTTCAGGGTCTCAAAAGTGGTCTTCTGATTCTGCATACGATTCTCGATCAGCTCCAGTTTGCTGCTGCGGGAACCGCAGTTGGTGATACAGAGATTGGCATCGTTCAGATAGCCCTGAAAACTTGTGATGCCGCGCTCAAAGAGTTTCTGGCATTTATTTTTGGAGAAAGTCACCGCTTTCTTCACCGCGTCCAACTGTGTCTGCAGCGTCGGGATGTCCGCCTCATCGGCGACCTCCATCTCTTTCTCGATCTTGGTCTGCACTGCCTCCAGATCTATCGTTTCCTGCATGGCGTTCACGAGATCGTCCACCTCTCTGCCGATACCGTGTTGAAAACATTCGTCCGCCGTGGAGTTGACGCGGATGGTCTGGTTGAATCCCACATCGTATTCAATGGCCTGACGCTCGGGATTGCTGCTCAGGAAAGTGCTGTTGTATACGATCTCATCGTCCGTCCCGGGATCGCTCTTGCAGTAGAAATAATGTTCCGGCCGAAGATCCCCTTTGAGCCAATCCTCTTTCTGATAGGTGATCCGGATCTCTCCCTCATCCCCCACAGTATTGACATCGTCCTTGACATTCATAAGCTTGTCATACACATTTTTGCCCAGTACGATCTCTCCCGTCTCGGGGACAAAGAGCGTCGCGTCGGGATCGTCCGCCGCCTGTTTGTAGGGATTCTCATGAGAGTGGACCACCGTCGCGGTGATCGTCTTATCCGTATAGCCCGGTCCCACCGCGTCCTTTTCCCGGTACGCGATCACCGGCGCCATGCCGTCCGAGCAGTCATTGTAGGCCAGACGGAAACGATATGCCTCCACGGTATCCACCTTCTGCTCGTCACAGGCCGTCAGAGTCTTGTAGTTGGCGGCCGTCCAGTCCAAGAGATCCCCGCTCTCCACCTTGGTGCAGGAAGTGATGGCATTGCGGTCGAGCTGCTCCGTGATCTCGTAGGGTTGCCTGGTGGCCTCCGTGTAGCTGAGGGAAGTGTCCGTGCGGTAGCCGGTAAACACATATCTGCCCGCGTAATCGGCATCTCCCGTGGTGTATACCTCATCTCCCAGAGCCTTTAACTGCTCCAGAATGATCTGGCGGTCCTCGCTCTTTAAGTCACCGTTGGATCCCTTGGTACACTGCTCGATCATGCTCGTCATGATCTGGGACAGATTCTTCAGGGCATCCTCTGTCACATTCAGCCAACTCTCCGCATCGGGTATGTTCTTGCTGTAGTATTGGGTGATCTCCGTCACATTGCTGCGCAGACGCAGGGCCCGGATCGCCACCACCGGATCATCGGAAGGTCTGTTGATCTTCTTCTGGGTGGACATCTGCGTGCTCAGCTTATCCTGATAAATCTTGTTGGTATTGATATTGGACAGATTGTTCCTCTGCATGATCTTGTTTGTGATTCTCATGGTACTCCTTTCTGACGAAATCTCATTATACTCCCGTCTGAAGTATTAATCTGTCATAAATCTCCGTGAGCGTCTGTATCATCTTGGACGCCAGATTGTAACCGTTCTGATATTTTACCAGATTCACCGCCTCCTCGTCCTCATCCACACCTGAGATGGAGATGCGCTGATTGTCCACGGTGTAGGAGATATCGGAAAAGGTCTGTTGGAAACTGTTGGCTCTGCTGGCGTTCAGCGCCACATCCGACAGAATATTCTGCAAAAACTCCGCCGCGGACGCGCCTCTGAAACTTGCCTTGTTCTTGTCGTTCACCATATTCTTCAGATCCGTGAGGAGATCGTGCTGTTCCACACCGTCTCCCACCTCGGTCTTGGTGGCCAGAAGCTCCGGATGGCCGTCATACGCGGCCAATGTGCTCAGATTCTTCGCCGTGATGCGATAGTAGCTGTCATCGCTCACATCCACGGTGATGCTGCCCGGCTTGTCGTAACGCTTGTCGTCCGGAAGATCGAACTGCTCCTCGCCCATCGCGTGATCGGCGGTAAACAGCTTGGTGCCGGACAATCCGTCCGAAGTGTATCCTCCAGTCAGAATATCGTTGAATTTCTGCGCGAAAGTGCGGATCCACTCGTTCATCTGGCTCATATAATAGGGCACGCCCTGATATTCCACATCGCTGCCGATGGTGGCGTTCTTGCCCACTCTGTCATTGGTGATGCGGGTCTTGTTCTTGTCGTCCGCATTGCCCGCATGGGAGAGCGTGAACGTATAGGAATAAGTATCCGTATCCGCGTCGTAGCTGTACTCCCAGGAATCATAGTAGAACTCCTGATTGCCCAGATCGATCTTCCCGCCCTGATCCGAGAGATTACATTTGTTCAGATCCTGCAGATATCCCTTGCTGACCTGAACGGTCACGGTGTCCCGCACGGATCCGAGCGCGGGATCCGTGGTGCCGATCCCGGTGATGATCCCGGTAAAGTTCTCGCCGTTGTTGCCGTCTCTCATCTCCACAAGACCTTTCAGGTTGCCGCCCATGGCCGCGTTGTAGAGATTGAACTGCTGTCCGTCCTCCCAGTACACATCATAGAGTCCGTCGATGTCCGTCTGATTCACTTTCTCGTACGCGGTTCTGGCCACACACTCCATCCCGCGGTACTCGTTGGTGTCCACCAGGAGCTGTCCGCCGGCGATCTTGACCACAAAACGATTGCCTCCGGTCTCCCGGTCGGGATTGTTGGTATCAATGATGGGAGTCTCCGTGACCTCCACATCCACGATCTCGGAGAGCTGATCGAGCAGGAGCGTTCTTCTGTCGCGCAGCTCATTGGCCTTTGTGCCCGCCAACTCGATGGTGTTGATCTGCTTGTTCAGATTGGCGAGTTCTCCCGCCAACGCGTTGATCTCATCCACCTTCAGCTTGATCTCCTGATTGACGTCCTTCTGCAGGGCCTCCATGTTGCCCGCCAGGCCGTTAAAATACTCCACCAGCGATTCACCGTATCCCAGAAACTGCGCTCTGGTGGAATCGCTGTCCGGATTCTTCATCAATTCTTCAATTCCCTTTATCATGAACTGATCGAAGACCGTCTTGAAACCCGCGTTCTTGCCGTTATCGTCAAAATAGGTCTCGATCTGCTCCATGTAGTACTGTTTCATGTTGTATTCGCCGAGCTTGGTGTTGTTGTTCCAGAACTTGGTGTCATAGAATTCGTCTCTCACACGCTCGATAGCCAAAGTCTCCACGCCCGCGCCGGCGCAGCCGTAGGTCTGGAACACGCGCAGCGCGTCGGCTGCCTGCTGTTTGACCTGCTGTCTGCTGTACCCTTCCGTGTGCACGTTGGCGATATTGTTGGAGGTGGTATTCAGTGCGGCATTGCTGGCCAACAGCCCCGTATACGCTATATTTAATCCGAAAAATTGTGAGGGCATATTCTGTACCTCCCTATACTCCTAAAGTATTGATGATATGCTCCAGCATCTCGCTGATGGCGTTGATGTAACGGCTGGACGCATTGTACGCGTTCTGGAATTTGATCATATTGGACAACTCCTCGTCAGAGGAGACGCCGATCACCTGCGACCTCGCGCATTCCACGGATTCCACCGTGTTCTGCTGACTCTCGTAAATACTTCTGGACACATATCCCGTGTTGGCCACCTGGCTCACCATATCGGAATAGTAATCGTTGAAGGTCGTCTTCTTCTGCACATTGGGATTCAGAGTGTAGATCTCCTCCGTGAACGCCGCTTTCAGCGCGTCCGCGGTGGCCTGATCCTCGGAGCCGTCCTCCAATCTGAATCCGAGAGAGGAAGGTTTCTGCATCAATTCCTGATTGATCCGGAGATTCTTGAGCGTGTACAGACTGTCCTGCGCGCTCACATCCTCCTCATTATATACCCAATAGGTCTTGCCGTCCGTTCCCGTCACCTGCCTGTAGGCGTCCGTGGTGATCTTGTCAAACATCCGGATGGGCGCTCCGCTCTCATCGCGCATATAACCCTCATCCACGCTCTCCACGAATCTCGCATTCTTGAGGGTCTCCGTCGTGCCGTCCTCATTTCGGATCTCCAGATCACCCTGCTGCACGCCTGCCGCGTCGGCCAGAATGGAATTGATCTTAGTGACCACATTGTGGATCAGTTGATCGAATTCGGCCTGAATATTCATGACCACGGACTGGGATACGCCGTCATATCTCTCGGGATCCAGATCCGTGTAATCCGCCCTGTGATCGCCCCGGGCCAACAGCATGGCTTTCAGCCCTCCGATATCCGTATCCAGATCGGAGGATATCTCAATGTCGAGATTGAACACCTTGGCTCCGTCGATCCTGTATTTTCTGCTGCCGTCTTCCTGCACGGTATAGGACGCGTTCTGGGGCCAGAACGGTGTATAAAATCCCGTGGCCTCATCCACATCCAGACCCATCTCATAACATATATCGCCCTTTACGAAATCCACGCCCTCTATCTTTACGGACACGGCTCCCCAGGCGTCTTCCTGAAAGGAGATCTTCGCAAGTTCTCCGAGCTCATCCAACATCCGATCCCTGACATCTCTCAGGTCGTTGGCATGCTCGACACCGCCGCATTCTATGGCAGTGATCCGCTCATTCAGATCCAGAATTTCTTTCCCGTAGTCATTGATCATATCCACTTTCTGCAGGATCTGACGGTTCAGATTGTCCTGATAGGAAGAGAGACCGTCATATACCGCGATGGCGCGCTCCACAAACTCCGATGCCCTCTGCACCAGAAGTCCCTGAGTCACGCTGCTGGCCGGATCCTTCGCCAATTCCTGAACTGCCGTCCACAGATGTGACATGGTTCCCTGAAAAGCCTCGCCGTTCATCTCGCCCAACTGGCTCTCCACTTCCTCCATCACATTGGATGTCACCTCATAGAACATACTGCGTCCCGACTCCTTGCGGAAAGTCTTATCCAAAAAATAATCTCTGACCTGTTTTACCCGGGAATAAGAGACACCGAGACCGGACTGTTGATACGCCACAGCGGACGCCGTCTTGGAGATCGTGACATAACTCTTGGAAGACTGCTGTACCTGCTGTCTGACATAGCCCACGGTATCTGTATTAGAAAGATTATGCGCTGTGGTGTTCAGCGCATTTTGACTGGTCTGTAATCCGGATGCTCCAATATATAAACTGCTCATCAAAGACATACTATTCACCTCGGCTTCACAAGCGGCCGCTGACTGCCGGCTATTGCTTGGCGTCAAACCCCTGGTTCACACCCATGGTGTCTCCCGCCGTATATGCGCCCCTGTTGTAATTGGCAGTCTCAGGTGCGGTCTTGGACGCCTGAAGAAGTGCGATCTCAAATTCCACCATCTCCAGCGCATCCTTCAAAAGCGCACTGTTCTGCTCATTGACACGTTGCAACTCCCGAACCGTCCCGTGGAGTTTGTTGTGGATCTGCGTCAGAGCGTTCTGCTCTGACGGCCTCCCCTCCAGCATATCGATCAAATACGTCAGCGTTAGTTTGGTAACATCCTTGTTCAGCACGGTGGCAATATCCGCAGTCACTTCCGTGCGCCTGCGCTCCAGACTGTTGAGTCTGTTTACCCTGTCCTGCTCTTCATCCGTGATTTTTTGTAAATTCTCTAAATTGCCGCTCACAATGATCGGCGTTTTGCGCCGGGATATCTCCAGCAACCCCTCATATTCGCTACACTCCCTGTTAAACACATCTATCAGGTTCTCCATCAGGCTCGCCACGGGGTTATCCTCCTTATATCAGCGCACTGTACTTCTCTAACAACCTTGCGGCAAAACTGCTGTTGTCCACATGATAATTGCCGCTCTGAATCTGCTCTTTGACAGACGCGGTCAAATCCTCTCTGATATCAGGAGCTGCTGCCACTGCTGCCTTAGCGGTCTGGATATCTTTACCCCTGTCGCTGATCTGCAGCTGATCCTTTGCGGAACTCGCGGTTCCCGTCGCTGCGCTGCGGCCGGTCTTCTGCGCCTTGTAAATCTGCTGTACCTGTGTATAAGCCTCTATACGCATATCGGATTCCTCCTTCCTCGTGTGATCAAATGCTATCCGATTCACAATATGTATCGGCGCAAATCACAATTTCTTTAGAGCAATCGGTTGATTTTTTTCCGTTTTTTGTGTAGCATGGTCTTATCATTGTGAAAGGACGACTCTGCCATGACTTCTAAACCAAACTCCGAACGATCCGCCAAATATAGCCTGACAAGCCGCGTTCTCTTTGTGTTGGTCTGTCTCCTGCTCTTATCTTATATCGGCATTTTTACTTATTTGAACATGTGCAAATACACACAACATGTGGATTCCGACATCGCCGTGGATGCCCTGTTGGCCAGAGAGATCTGGTTGGAGAAAGATCTGACGCCGGACAACTGGATCGCCAGCACGGAGCGATTGGTGTTGGGTGTCCCCGCCCTGTCCTCCCTCTTTTATGGCGTGAGCGGCAGCATGGTGTTCTCCATGGGCATCTCCTGTGCCATCGTGGGGATCCTTATGGCGCTCTCCGTCGCCTTTACCCTGCATCGCTGCGGGATGTCCCGTCCGGCGGTCGCCGCCGCCCTTCTGGCGCTCTGCGCGCTGCCCATCAACGGTCTGCGCAATGACGGCCAGATGGTCCCCTTCGTGATCCTTCTGTGGTTTCTCTTCGCGGATTACTATGCCCTGCACAGCGCCTGTCTGTTTCTGTGTATCGCTTTCTATATTTATTTAAGGCAAAACCCCTTTCCGTCCCAAACGCCGTCCAAGATCCGGTATATCGCCATATGGCTGATACTGACGGGGCTCTGCGGCGGTCTGGCTCTGGGAGGTATGCGCTGTCTGCAGGTGGTCGCGCTGCCTCTCACGGCCCTGGAACTGCTGCTCTTATTCTTTGAGAGCGATCATTTGTCCAAACCTTTGCCCCGCGCGAGATATGCCGCGTCGGGATTCATTCTCTCGCTACTCGCGGTGGCGGCTCTCGCCCTGCTCTATCCCACCAATGTGGAATATTTCATGTATATACAGGATGCCGCCGGCATGACGGACCGGCTGACCCGCGCGGTGCCCGCCGCCATTCTGGAATGCCTCGGCATGGCGGGCAATCGTCCTCTGAGTTCCTTTGCCGCCCTGATGCAGCTCGGTATTCTGGCGGTTTTGGCTCTGACCGTATACGGACTGTTCTTCCTGTTTACCCGCAGAAAATCTTCATCCGAAGAGCGGATCGCCCTGCCCGGAAAACTGTTGATCCAGGGATTGAGCGCCTCCTTTCTGCTCACCGTGTTCATCGAGGTCGTGACCGACGCCGAGTCGGCGCACAATTACTTTTTCGTGATATGGTTTGTGATCATCGCCGTGCTGGCCGCGCTGATCACCTTTTTTGAGAAAAAGTCGCCCCTGTTTGCCAATCTGATCCTGCTTTGCATATGTATTTTTGCGCTTTGCAACATTTTCTATACTTACAAAGACTGTATTACCACGGAGGATAATCTGGCGGAGTATGAGGAAGTGATCTCCTATATGGACTCGGAAGACATACGCTACGGCTACGCGGAATTCTGGGACGCCTCCCGCATCAGCATCATGACGGATGGCCGCATCACCATGGGACAGTGTTATCACATGGAGGATCTGCGCATGTACTGGTGGACCACCAGCACCAAATGGTATGTGCCCGCTCTCCCGGAGCAGATGTATACCGCCTATGTGGTGTGTGTGGAGGACAAGGACGCGTTCACGGCGCAGTTTGAGGATCCCTCCATAGTGAGACTTGGATTTGAGAACGAAAGATTCGCGGTCTATGTCAGCGACCGTAATCTGGTACCCATGCTCTAAAAAAGGCAACAATTGACAGGCTCTTTCACGCATAAATTGTTGTATAATGTATCAGAACTCCCGCATCGCTTAAAGCTGCACAAAATACGTTCCGAAAAATCGCTGTCCGGACACTCCGGAGGAAAGGCTGTAGATATCGACATGAAAAACGGACGAACCGTTCCCCCAAAGACAACCGGATCCCAACATCTCTATGGGATATGTATGGGCATCCTATTTCTCTCCGCGCTCTTTATAGGACTGTTTCTCTGTTATTACAGCGTGCGATACAGCTATTACTCCTCCACGGACTATGTCCCTGTCTATCTGATCAGGGACAGTGAATTGTGGAACATCCTTATATTCCTGATCGCATGCGTATTATCCCTGTTTCTGAATAAACTTTTTCAAAAATTGGGGGAGAGACAACGTCTCGCGGGGTATGTGTTCCTGGGGCTCTGCTGTCTCCTCTACGCGGCGGTATGCCTGATCTGGGTGACGGATCTGCCCTATTATCCCAGCGGCGATCAACTCAACACCACGGCAGCGGCGTATTATAATCTCAACGGCAATTTCAGCATGATCCAAAAGGGCGGCTACATCGGCAAATTCCCCTATCAGAAGGGATTGGTCTTTCTCTATGAGATCCTTTTCACCCTGTTTGGGGAGTTCTGCTATCCCACGGCAGCCAAAATGCATATCATCATGGGCATTATCACTCTGATCTTCGGCTATCTCTTTGTGGAGGAGACCTCATGGAACAGTATCTGCAAGATCCTGTACTGTCCGCTCATGCTCTTCTGCACGCCCTGGCTGATCCTGACACCCTACGCGTACGGAGATCTGCCCTCCATCTGCGCGCTCACCGTATTGTTTTGGGCGCTGCTGCGCTTTGCCCGCACCGGACATTGGCGCTATATCGTGCTGAGCTGTCTCCTGGCGACATTTTCCCTGATGATGCGCGTGCATACCTGGATCGCGTTGATCGCCATGCTGATCGGCATGGCTCTGGCGGCATGGCAGAAACGCAGGATTCAAAATCTCTTGGCCGCGATACTCATCACCACCACCGCCTTTGGCGGCATCAAACTGTTGGATTATTCCTACGCGCTGCGCTCGGGCTATGAGATCACGGAGGGCGCTCCCATGATCCTCACCCTCGCCATGGGACTGCAGAACAACGAGGCGGGCCCCGGCACCTACAACAATTTCCAGTCCAATGTGTTGGGCTCCGTGGATTTCGACAGCGACGCGGCGGCCGCGATAGGGCGGGAGGATCTGCAAAACAGCATAGACTACTTTGTGGCAAATCCCGATTTCGCCGAATGGTTCTTTAAGACCAAAGTGCAGATGCAGTGGATCGAGCCTTCCTTTGAGACCTTGATGTCCACCTATTCCTTCCCTGCGGAGGCGACCATACCGGACTGGATCAACAGGATCTATTTTGGAGATTGGCACGATCCCCTGATGCGCTTTGCGGACAGATATCAGAGCCTCGTATATCTGGGATTCCTCTTTGCCCTGCCCGTACTCATCAGAAAACGCAGAGAGACCGCCGCCATGTTCATCCCCCTCATTACCATCGTGGGCGGTTTCCTGTTCAGTATCATCTGGGAGGCGCAATGCCGTTACGTCCTGCCCTATTATCTGTTCATGCTCCTGTATGTGCCCGAGGGCATCTGCCTTGTGGGACGGATCATGGAGAAGGGATATCGCCGACTGCGCCCCGACCACCACCAAGAGGAGGACGAAGAGATCCTGCCAAAAGTCGGATAGACAAGCGGACAGCACGCTCCGCGAACTGCCCGTTATTATACAAAGTCTCCCAATTCAACAACCCCGCCGCAGACATGGCTCATTGCCCGCGGGAATCGGTTTCCGACTTGGGAGACTCTTTTTGTCTTTATTTATTACAATACAAGCTTTAAATCCTATTTCATCATTCCCATGATCCAATCCAACAGATTATAGCGATTGAACATCGCCACTGCCACCAGAGATACGGTGGACATGATCTTGATCAGAATGTCGAGGGAGGGACCTACGGTGTCCTTCAGGGGATCGCCCACGGTGTCTCCCACCACGGCCGCGTCATGCGCGGGGGAACCTTTCTTCTGGCCCTCGATGGCGCCGGACTCAATGTACTTCTTGCCATTGTCCCACGCGCCGCCCGCGTTGCCGGTGAAGATCGCCAACATGATGGCGGACAGGGTAGCGCCGATGAGCACACCGCCCACGAACAGAGGCCCGAAGAGGAAACCTGCCACCAAGGGGAATATGATGGAGAGCACTGCGGGGAACCGCATCTCCTTCAGAGCGCCCTGGGAGGAAATCTCGATACAGGTCTTGTAGTCGGGTTTGGCCTTGCCCTCCAAAATACCGGGAATCTCCTTAAACTGTCTTCTCACTTCTTCCACCATCTTCCGCGCCGCTTTGGCCACCGCCTCGATCAGCATACCGGAGAACAGATAGGGCAGAGCCGCGCCCACCATGGCGCCGGCAAGGATCAGAGGATCCGTGAAGTTTAAGTTCAGGGGCGTGCCGGGCTCATTGAAGGAATACAGATAGGATACCATCAGGGACAATGCCGCCAAAGACGCGGAACCGATGGCAAAGCCCTTGCCGATGGCCGCCGTGGTGTTGCCCACGGAGTCCAGTTTGTCCGTGATCTCACGGACCTCGGGATCCAACTCGGACATCTCGGCGATACCGCCCGCGTTGTCGGAGATGGGACCATAAGTGTCAACGGAGACCGTGGTGCTGACAAAGGACAGCATACCGATGGCCGCCATGGAAATACCGAAGATACCCGCCACCGCATAGGACGCGTAGGTGGCGATACCGAGCAGGATCAGCGGCGCCATACAGGACTTCATACCCACCGCGAGACCCTGGGTGATGGTGAGAGCCGCGCCTTCTTTGGAGGCCTGCGCGATCAACTGCGTGGGTTTGTAATCATAGCTGGTGTAATACTCGGCGATCATGCCGATGATCACGCCGCTGACCACGCCGATGGACGCTGCCACCCAGGGGGAGATAAATCCAAGCGTAAAGCCCGCGTCCCGGATCGCCTCCGTCAAAGACGCGTCCGCAAAGAGCAGATAAGTGGCTCCGAAACCACAGAGGATCGTCAGCGCCGCGGAGACCATGGTCGCGAAATTCAGATCCTTGTGCGGATTGTCCGAACCCTTTTTGAACAACACCGACGCGATACCCAGAATACACGCGATCAGACCGCACGCGGAGAACACCAAAGGATAATAGAACATTTTCTGCAGGAGCGCCTCACTGAACTTCCCGCTGCCCGCAAGGGATGCCAAAAACAGATGAGATGCCAGGATGATGCCGGAGGAGATGGCTCCCACATAGGACTCCAGAAGATCGGATCCCAATCCGGCCACATCGCCCACGTTGTCGCCCACATTGTCCGCGATGGTAGCGGGATTGCGGGGATCGTCCTCGGGAATGTGCGCCTCGGTCTTACCCACCAGATCGGCGCCCATATCCGCCGCCTTGGTGTAGATGCCGCCGCCCACACGGTTGAACATGGCCACGATGGAGCAGCCCAACGCGTAGCAGGACAGGCATTGCGTGAAAATGGCGCCATGTGTGATGGCCTCCACGGACATCAGCCCCATGCCGATCCCGAAGACCATATACACGATGAAGAGACCCAACAGCGCAAAGCCGCCCACGCAAAGTCCCATAACGGAACCGCCGCGGAAAGCGACCTTCAGCGTCTCGCCGATCTTCTTGGTCACGCGCGCCTTGTTGGACACGCGCACATTGGCATAGGTGGCGATCTTCATACCGATCCAACCTGCCGCAGCCGACATCAGCACACCGATGACAAAGCAGATCGCGGATTGCCATGACATGAATATAAGCAGGACGGCAATGATCCCCACCACGATGGCGATGATCTTATACTCATAAGTGATAAAGGCGTTGGCGCCGACCCGAATGGCCGATGCGATTTCAGACATGGTGTCTGTTCCCTCCTCCAACTTCTTCACGCCGGCGAAGTTGAATGCTGCGAAAGCTAATGCTGCAAGCGCTGCAACAATAACCAAGACTAGAGATGCCATTGTAAAACTCCCTTTCGTATCGTAAGATTTAGGCATTTTGATCATGCGCAACCAAAACTGCCTATTGTATAATATTACTAAATTTTTCCCAAAAGGTCAATGGATTTTCGTAGACAAAGCCGGGTTTTCCGCCACAAAAATACGGCAGCCCTACCGCCGCAAAACTAAAGATTTGGAAAAATATGCCGATATATACAGTACCAAAGAACATACACTATTGAAATACGCATCCAAGGAGGGATTATCGCAGCAAAAGGAATTAACGGTATTTTTATGGTGAGTTCAGTGGTGGCAGTGCCCGCGATCGGTAAAGTGAAACGCGAATATCCCGAGTCTTCCTCCGATTCCGACAAGAGGAATCCGAGCAGTCTCTTCGCCCGGATCCTGGAGGAGAAAACGCGGGAATCCAAGTCCGAACCGGCGGCTCCCAAGGATTGTGAGACAACCCTGTACGACCGCGACAGCAGACTCAGGACGTTTCAATATATGACCCGGGAGTACCACTACTGAATTGAGAAATTGGAGCGGGAGGTGCCGAAACGCCTCCCGTTTTCGTGCCTGTTAAATTTGGCTTAATCTTGCGAGGCCGTCGCTGTTGATTTATGCCGGATCCGGTCGTATAATAACAGGGAATCGCAAGATAAGTGAGGAAAGACCATGGAGAAGAATCTGACCACGGGAAGCGTGTGGAAGACCGTAATTTATTTTTCATTGCCTTATTTTCTGTCCTATTTTTTACAGACCCTCTACGGGATGGCGGATCTGTTCATCATCGGCCGGTTTAACGGCGTGGAGAGCACCACGGCGGTCTCCGTCGGCAGCCAGGTCATGCATATGCTGACCGTCATGATCGTGGGCCTCGCCATGGGATCCACCGTTCTGATCGGACGGGCCGTGGGCGCCGGTCAAAAGGAACGCGTCCGGGCAGTCATCGGCAATACCGTCACGCTGTTCGTGTGTCTGTCGCTGGTCCTGACCGCGGGACTGCTGTTGGCGGTGAGACCCATCGTGTCCGTCATATCCACTCCCCCGGAGGCCGTGGCGGGGACCGTCTCCTATCTGACAGTCTGCTTTATGGGGATTCCCTTTATCACCGCCTATAATATCATCAGCTCCGTCTTTCGCGGGATGGGCGATTCCAAGAGTCCCATGTACTTTATAGCCATTGCCTGCGCGACCAATATCCTGTTGGATCTTCTGTTCATCGGCGTTTGGCATCTGGGCCCCATGGGAGCCGCCCTGGGCACCACCCTGTCCCAGACGGTCAGCGTGGCGGTCTCCCTGTTCTTCATCACCGGGGGACCAAGCGGTCTGAAACTGTCGCTGCAGGATTTAAAGCCCCGCGGAGAGATCTTGGGCAGCCTGTTGAAAGTGGGCGTACCCGTGGCCGTACAGGACGGCTTTATACAGATCTCCTTTATCGTGATCACCATCTTTGCCAACAGACGCGGACTGGACGACGCGGCGGCAGTGGGCATTGTGGAGAAGATCATCGGCGTATTGTTCCTGGTGCCCTCCTCCATGCTCTCCACGGTATCCGCGTTGGGGGCCCAAAACATCGGCGCCGGCCGACATGACAGAGCCCGGCTCACCCTGCGCTACGCCATTTTGATCGCCGCCTCCTTCGGGGCCGCGGCGGCAGTGTCCATGCAGTTTGTCTCAGGCCCGGTGGTGGGCCTGTTCACGGACAATACCCATGTCATATCTCTGGGCCGCCAGTATCTGTCCGGCTATGTCTGGGACTGCCTTCTGGCGGGCATCCACTTTTGTTTCAGCGGGTATTTCTGCGCCTATGGGCTCTCGGGGATCTCTTTTCTGCACAACTGCGCCTCGATCCTCTGTATGCGGATCCCGTTGGCTTATCTGGCCTCCACCCGTTTCCCGGACACATTGTTCCCCATGGGACTGGCCTCCACCGCGGGTTCCGGTCTCTCCGCGGTCATCTGCCTGATCGTCTTTCTTTTGATGAATCGTAGGGATCGCGTGAATCGCAGGCGGAAGGAGACGGCATAGGCTCCGCGCAGATCCTTCCCGCGGCGCACACTCCCGCAAACACCGTCAGGGCCAGAATCTTGCAGGTAAAAATACTGTGCTCCGAGGAGTGATTCTGCGTCAGGAAGAACCACACAAAGGGATAGAGCGCCACCAACAGAAGCAGCCCGCCGCCAAGAAACGATTCCCGACAGATATTGCGTCTGTGGCGGACGATGTAAACACACAGCCACACCGCGATTCCCGCCGCGAGCAGCCCGAATCCCCAATTGGCAAAGGGACTTATGTTGCTCCACAGCACTTTTGCGAAACCGGAGCCCGCCGCGCTCTCCACCGCGCCCGTGCGCGCCGCAAGCGTCTTAAGTCCGTCCGCGATCACCTTTTCCCCGGTGAATATCTCCGCCAGGATCCATTTCATCATCCACAGCCCCATGTACCCGATCCCCCACTCCGCGCTGTAGAGGAGCATATTCCGAAACCGTTTGGCCACGCTGCCCCGATCGTAATACAGATATACACACAGCGGGAATCCCAATGTCACCAGAGGATAGGTCAGGAAATCAAAATATGCCGTGGCCATTCCCACCAACACAAAGAACTCACCATACCAACCCCTGCGGCGAATCTCCCCCTCCAAACTCAGCTGCGCCGACAGCGCGATCGTCAGGATATAAAAGCAAATGCTCAAAGACAGGGAGGTAAACAGGCTGAAATAATACAAAAATGGCACGGACACCAAAAATGCCAATGCGGGAAAACGATCCTTTCTCCTGCAGCATACCAGGACCACCAGGCCGATCAATAGAGGCTGCGCCCAAGCCGCCACAAGCCGTATGGAAGGGAAGGTGGTCAGCCAAAGCAAAGGTTTCAACACCACCAGATAGCCATGCCAATATCGGGCATAGGACACCTCCGCGGGCTGAGGGATCCCCGCCAGATAATCCGACAGTGAGTAACCCGTAGCCCAACCGTCCCCCG
The DNA here is from genome assembly GCA_023663635.1 of Acetatifactor muris. Lineage (GTDB taxonomy): Bacteria > Bacillota > Clostridia > Lachnospirales > Lachnospiraceae > Acetatifactor > Acetatifactor muris_A. The sequence goes on along the minus strand of JAMPHD010000001.1, from coordinate 179,589 downwards.
TACCGCTCTCCCCGCGATACATGCACAGGATCTGCTCCCACAGGGAATGGGCATCCGATCGGTAAATGGCATTCTCAAGCATCAGGCAGTCGGTAAAGCCTCCCATAAAAGTGCCCGGATACTCCGCGATCAGATTCTCCGCCTCAAATTCCCTCTCCAACAGAGGCAATGACTGATACACATGCTCCCGCATGGGTTCCACGGGAAGGCAATACGCCAGCCATAATAACAGCACTCCCGCCAATGTTCCCCCGAGGAGCAGTATGATATGATTTACGATCTTGGTGAGGATACGATTCTTATTCATGTGATCTCCCTGTGCGGATATTTTGATACCTATATAGTCTAATCTACCCGCCGCGCGCGTGTCAAGTGCGGGGATCGATCTGCGGACCATATCTGCGGATCCGGCCGCGAATCCGTCCGTTTTGGGATCACTTAATTTCCGGATTCGGCCGTTTCGTAGGAGGGATACGGCCGAAATTCCATATCTATGATATGAACTCTGCCGTTCTCATCATAGTCAAAGCGGATATCCACCAGTCCCAACTCGTCCCATTTTCCTCCCGGGCCCTCCAAACCATGCGTTGCCACCAGACAGTTTCTTCCCTCGTACACTTCGCTGACGATCTCCCAGATTCCCCAGTCGCTCACCCATCCGAAAATATCTCCTTCCGCATATCTGTCGCTCTCGGGATGGCCTGTTATATCATATACGATCTCCTTCTCCAAGCCTTCACAGGCGATCACTATCGTGTCCCGCGCGCTGCCGTACCGGCAGGTAATGGGAAAGGCATTGTCCAACATCGTCCCACCGTGCACCATCTCCAGAGCTTTCCAACCCGTATCCGTCTGTTTCAGCACGGCATATTCCACAAGAGGCATGGAATTGACAAATGGATCAAATGTAAAAAAAATTTCCTCCTTCCCATCCCCGTCCAAGTCGATATACTCCGCGGGCCCCGGATGCATCATCAGCAGATCGTCATACTCATAGATGGATTCTCCGTTCCAATAAAATGTCAAATGTCCGTCATAACCCGTCTCCCCTTCGTTTAGGGTGGCGACCAGATATTCGTGCTCCCCGTTGCCGTCCAGATCCCCCAGATCTCTCACCCGAGTCGTGGAATCCTCCGGATCGATATTCGGGATCCCGTTCCCCGCGGAATCCGTCGGGAGCTGCACCCTGTCCTCCCCTGCCGCGTCCGCGATCCTCAGATCCACGTTCCGCACGGAGACATATACATCCTTGTCCTCACCCGTGGTGTTCTGCGCCCTCACACCAATGACATACCATATCCCCTTCTCCACCTCAAAGGTGACGGACATTCCGGGCGTCAGATAAGTCGGCGCGTAATCCGTCTCCTCCACGCTGTCCACGGGCAGCAAAATGACCTCCGTATCGCCCAATCCCTCCCCTGACCGAACGGTCAGGGTATTGCCCTTGGGACAGATTTCCGTGTCAGAATAGGAAAAGCTCTCTATATCCCATCCGGCCGGTATGGTGATCCGCACTTCATACTCCTTCCCGGGATCGGTCAGAAAGCAGATGCCGACAACGACGCAGACCGCGACCGCCGCGATCGAGATCCCGAGAGCCGCCCGCTTGTAATTCAGAACCGACCGGATCCGCTCCTTCACACCGACCTCCCCGAACGCCACCGGGCAGGTCAGGACCATCTTTCTCTGACCGCCGCAGGACAACAGCGCCTTGGAATACTCCTTTTTGTCGGCAAAAGACAGGTCTTTTATCACTTTCTCATCACATGCCAATTCAATATCCCTGCAGAACAGAACATATGCCGCCCAACAGAGCGGATGAAACCAATAAACGCACAAAAGCGCATAGCTCAACGGTTTCCACAGATGATCCCGGCGCCGCAGATGCGCCTGTTCATGCGCCAAAATAAAGCGCATCCTCTCCGGATCCGAACCTGACGGCAGATAGACGCGGGGCCTGATGAGCCCCAAGATAAAGGGTGACGTCACTGCGTCACAGATATAAATATTTTCTCTCTCGCATACGGCCTCTCTCACCATCCGGCGGATCCTGAGCCGGCTGACAAACGCGTATGCCAACAATAACACGGCGCCCGCGCACCAGATCATGCCCGCGATAAAAGTATAGACCTGCAGGGGCGCCACACTGTCTTCCTCCTCATAGGCAAAACTCTCCCGCAACATCGGATTGATCGCATCGCGAACCACAGGCATCCTGCTGTCCACGGCCGGTATGTGAGCCTGAATCTGCCCGCCTTCCACCACATTGGAGCGGATTGGCTCGGCGCTGGGGATCAGACTATAGACGCTCTCCACGGAAAAGGGACAGATCAGCCTGATCGCCACAAATCCCCACAGCAGACAGCGCAGCCACTTGGGCGCCCTCCGAAACAGCAGTCTCAACAGGATCACGGCCAATATCAGCCAACTTGCGGCAATGCTTTTGTTTAACAACGTCAAAAAAATATCTCCCATAGCTATTTCTCCTCCGCCCGGTCGATCATCTCGCGGATGGCCTCGGCCTCCTCCGCGGTCAGAGCGGTATTCTGCGTAAAAGCCGCGATGAAAGCCGGCAAAGAGCCCGCAAAGGTATCCTCCACATATTGTCTGCTCTGCAGGGCGTAGAACTCCTCCCTGGAGATCACGGCAGTCACCACTCCGTTCTCGTTTTGAAATAATCCCTTGTCGATCAGCCGCCTCAACACATTGTGCGCCGTGGTCCGTTTCCAATTAAATTCCACCGCCGTCATCTTCACCAACTCCGATGAGCTGACCGGCTCATGCTCCCAGATCATGTCCGCATATCTTGCCTCGATAACACCCAACTGAATGGTCGCCATATCACACCTCCCAAAAAGACCACTTATTGTAGTCTCACATACAGACTACAATAAGTGGTCTTTATTGTCAAGAAAAAATTCTTCTGACCGTCAATATCTCATCAAAATCCGCCTCGGAGACACATATGCCATATTGCGGCATGGCATGGACGATCAGGCCGTCCCCAATGTAGATTGCCACATGGGCAGGTGTTTCGTAGAAAACCAGATCTCCGGGTTCCGCATTCTCCAAACCCTGCACCTCCGTTCCCAACTCGCGCTGCTCTGCGGAATTATGCGGCAGACTGATCGCAAAATGCGCGTACACGCTCTTGGTGAATCCGGAGCAATCCGCGCCCTCAGTCAGACTGTCACCGCCCCACACATAAGGATTCCCCACAAATTGCAGGGCGTACTCCGCTACCTCCGCTCCCTGCCCGTTTGTGTCCGTCCCCTTCACCGCAAAGGATTCCTCTAATTCCACATACAATTTCTCCTTGGAAATATCTGATTCCACCCTTAGGTTGGACATATATTCCGCCGCCTTTTCCGGATCGGCAGCGGAGGGATCTCCCGGCAATTCAAACAGCGCGTTCAAACCCGCATATTCCTCATTTCTGCGGATCTCTCCCGTCTCCTCATCATACCGGTAGGCCTCCTTATTGTAAAACGATCCCTCCGAGACGCAAAGATACAGACCATGATCCGCAAAGATCTCCACATTGTCACACTCCGTGATCCTGTACAGAATGCCCTCTTCCGTCATCTCGGTATAACCGCCGGACAGAGCCGCAAGATTATATAACGCAGGATCATAGCCGCCTATAAGAGGTGACGCAAAAAAAGCGAGCTCCCCATAGGTCTCCTCCGATGTGTCCGGCATAGGTGTGCCGTCCGCATTTTCAATGGCCACCACCGCATAGGTCCTGTCAGAGCGGATACCGCCTTCACCATATCGCGGATAATCTGACAGCATCTCCCCCGAAACCATGCCCAACAATGTGACATTATAGCTCCCATAACTCTGTGTCTCATTGACTGCTGCCGCCTCGCCGCTCAAAAACGCATCCGCCAGCTTTGTATCCCGCATCCTGTCAGCCACCGCGCCCGGCATCAGGAACTTCCATGCCGCATAGGCGGTCACGGAACCGGAACACAGTGCCAATGCCGCAACCGCGGCCGCGACCCACAACCTCTTTCTTGGAATTATGGGCGAACCGTCCGACTTCCTTATCCGATCTGCTATTGTACGGTTCAGCTCACTGTCCGGTTCATCCGCCGGCACAAGCGCATGTCTTAAAACAATATCTAATCTCTCATTCATCTAAAATCTCCTCCAATTTCTCCCGCAGGATTTTTCTCGCCCTGTACAGCCTGCTCAGAACAGTTCCGGCAGGAATCCGCATGATCTTGGCAATCTGCGATGTCGATAATCCCTCCATATAGTAGAGAAGCACCGTAATCTTTAAGGAATCCAGCAGACCCTCGACCGCACGCCTCACCATATCATCCCTCTCCCTGCCCAGAATCCTGTCCTCCACGGACACTTCCTCCGGATTGCCCCGATCAAAGTCCCGTGCATCTGCCACTGACCACACATCCGCAATTCGTTTTCTCCACGCGAACTTTCTCTTCCGATTCTTCCAAATACGAAAGGCGATGGAGAGCAGATAACTTTTGGGATTGTCCTCACAGTCGATCTGATCCCTGCGTTCCACGGCGGTCAAAAAAGTATCCTGGTACAGATCATCCGCGTCGCGGGGATCATAGGCAAGATGCCTGCAGAATGAGTAAATATCCCTGCCATATTTATTTATGCATATCTCAAGTTCCTGTTTGGTCATCTGTTGCTCCATTTCCAAGAGATCCTGTCAGTAAATATTTGCGCGGCAACCGGTTTGCCCTTCACCTGTATATTGTAATAACTTGGAGGATGATTCACGGATAAAAGATAAAGCACATAAAAAAGCCCCCGCATTCCCGCGGGGGCCGTTTCACACGCATTGAATTACTTAAGGGTAACCTTTGCGCCAACTTCCTCAAGTTTCTTCTTGACCTCTTCAGCCTCTTCCTTGGTCGCGCCCTCTTTGATCACCTTGGGAGCGCCGTCCACGGCATCCTTAGCTTCCTTCAGGCCCAAGCCGGTGATCTCACGAACCACCTTGATCACCTTAACCTTCTCAGCGCCAACCTCGGTCAGCTCTACGTCGAACTCAGTCTTCTCCTCAGCCGCGTCTGCTGCGGGACCTGCCGCTGCAACCACAACGCCTGCTGCCGCGGATACGCCGAACTCTTCCTCACATGCCTTTACCAGATCATTCAACTCTAATACGCTCAGCTCTTTGATAGCATCGATCAATTCCTGTGCCGTTAATTTAGCCATTTTCATTTCCTCCATTTTGATTTACAGTGTTATCGTTGTCTCATTCATCGCCCGGCCTTATGCGGCTCTGCGATCACTCCTCCGTTGCAGCGGTTTCTGCAGCGGGTGTCTCCTCAGCAGGCGCCTCTGCCGCCTCAGCGGGAGCCTCCTCCTTTGCGGGAGCCTCACACTGCGATGCGCCGCCTTTTTCCGCCAACTGATTCATCACGCGGGCAAAATTGGTGATCGGGCTCTGCAGGCTGCCGAGCAGCTTGGAAATAAGAACCTCTCTGGAAGGAATGCTTGCGATGGTCGCCATCCCTTTTGCGTCATACACATTGCCCTCCACAACGCCGGCCTTGATTTCCAGTTTGTCCGCCTTCTTGGCAAACTCAGCGATCACTCTTGCGGGAGCCGTCGCGTCGTCAGCGGAGATCGCCACTGCGCTGGGACCCTCCAGATAAGGAGTCAACGCCTCGAAATCAGTGCCTTTGAACGCCCGGGTCATGTAAGTGTTCTTGTACACCTTGTAGATCACGCCTGCCTCACGCAGATTTTTGCGGAGCTGTGTGTCCTGCTCCACGGTCAGACCGCGATAATCGACCAGAACCACAGACTGCGCATCTTTGACATTGGCAGAAATCTCGTCTACGATGGGCTGTTTCAATTCAACCTTAGCCATTTTTTACCTCCTGTCAGATTTGATGCCGAAAGATCGAAAGGGCGGGCAGCCTGCGCTCAGGCCGCTCCTGTCAACAAAAAACGTCTCCCAAGACAGGAAGACGCAATTTCATTCATTGAAACTCTCTCCTCGGCAGGCGCTGCGCTTACGTCCGTCTCCGGACACCTGCTGTCTTCGGCTTGGTTTTGCAACCTTGGTCAGATTAACACAGATTGTATATCTTGTCAACTGTTTTTTTGCAATTCACATAATTCACGCAATTCCGATGCAAATTTCGGCAAAACAATCCCGATAAAATATTTTCCGGCGGGGCGCCCCACCCGCAACATGTCCAAACGGGAATGACCGCCTCGCCGAAACAAAAATCTAACGATCTCTCAGCGCCGGAAAATACATACGCTTATCAGAACTTAGCCACATTCACCTTTACGCCGGGGCCCATGGTGCTGGTCAGCGTGATGCTCTTCAGATACTGGCCTTTCAATGCGCTGGGTCTCGCCTTGACAATGGCATCCATCAATGCGTTGAAGTTCTCCTGCAGAGCCTCCTCCGTAAAGGATGCCTTGCCGACGGGAACGTGTACGATATTCGTCTTATCCAGTCTGTACTCGATCTTACCTGCCTTGATATCGGCTATGGCCTTGGCCACGTCCATGGTCACGGTGCCGGCCTTGGGGTTGGGCATCAGACCCTTGGGTCCCAAAACTTTACCGAGACGGCCGACCACACCCATCATGTCGGGGGTAGCCACCACCACATTGAAATCAAGCCATCCGTCATTCTGAATCTTGGGGATCAGCTCCTCGCCGCCCACATAATCCGCGCCGGCAGCCTCTGCCTCGCTCAGCTTGTCGCCCTTTGCAAACACAAGAACTTTGACGGTCTTACCCGTTCCGTTGGGCAGTACGACCGCGCCTCTGATCTGTTGCTCCGCGTGACGCCCGTCACAACCCGTTCTGATGTGAGCCTCAATGGTCTCATCAAATTTCGCGGTAGCGGTCTTCTTCGCCAACGCGATAGCCTCCGCAGGCTCATACAGGGTCGCGCGGTCTACCAACTTTGCAGCCTCATTATATTTCTTACCATGTTTCATTTGCTTTACCTCCCAGGTTCCAGCGGCAACCTTCAAGATTGCCTCCCAATGTTAATTGTCAGTCTTCTACTACAATACCCATGCTGCGCGCAGTGCCGGCGATCATGCTCATGGCCGCCTCAAGACTTGCCGCGTTCAGATCCGGCATCTTGGTCTCGGCGATCTCCTGCACCTTGGCCTTGGAAATGGTAGCGACCTTGGTCTTGTTGGGAGTACCCGAACCGGACTTGATATTGCAGGCTTTCTTCAGCAATACTGCTGCGGGGGGAGTCTTCGTGATGAAACTGAAAGATCTGTCCGCATATACGGTGATCACAACAGGGATGATCAGATCACCCTTGTCCGCTGTCTTAGCGTTAAACTGCTTTGTGAACTCAACGATGTTCACGCCGTGCTGACCCAACGCGGGGCCAACAGGGGGAGCCGGTGTAGCTTTGCCGGCAGGAATCTGTAACTTGATGTATCCTTCTACTTTCTTTGCCATTGTGGCACCTCCTATAATGTGGTAATTCGGCGCAGGGATCTTCTCCCTGCTCCCACGCGGAATGTCTGCAGCGAACTGCCAAACACATTCCCTCTCTTGCTATATATTTACCGGCGGACCGGAAAATATCGACTTAAACGTTTCCTTTTGTGCTGTCGCTTTACAATTTTTACAATTTGCGCACCTCTGCGAAACTGATCTCCACGGGGGTCTCCCTTCCGAACAGCTCCACATTGATCGTTGCGGTCTGTTTGCCAAAGTCCAATTTCTGAACCACGCCCACGGTATCCTTCCACACGCCGGCAACCACCGCAATGCTGTCCCCCTCCACAAAGTCTATGGAGACATTGTCCATCTTGATGCCCAGAGGTTTCATCTCCGCCTCCGTCAGGGGTACGGGTTTGCTGCCCGGTCCCACAAATCCCGTGACTCCTCTGGTATTGCGTACCACATACCAGGTGTCGTCATTCATCTCCATGTTCAGAAGAACATAGCCGGGAAACATTTTCTTGGGGACGGTCTTTCTGGCGCCGTTTTTAATTTCCACCACATCCTGCATGGGCACCCGAACCTCTAAGATCTGCTCGGCAAGATGGGGGTTATTCTCAATGGTCTTCTCAATATTGGCTTTGACCTTATTTTCATATCCTGAATAGGTATGAACCACATACCACATCGCCTCTGCCATACAATCACCCTCGCTCCTATAAAGATGTCAGAAAATTCACGCCGTTCTGAAACGCAAAATCCAACGCCGCGATCAAAATTCCCACAACGACAGAGATTACGACAACTACGACAGACTGCTTAAAAGTCGCCTGTCTGTCCGGCCATGAAATCTTTTTAAATTCAGATTTAACACCCTTAAAAAAGGAAGGGCGCACCTGCTTTTCCGCGGAATCTCCCATTTTGTCCTCTCCTTATTCGGTCAGAAACTTATTTCGTTTCTTTGTGTAACGTATGTTTCCTGCAGAATCTGCAATATTTCTTGATCTCCATTCTGTCAGGATGATTCTTCTTCTCCTTGGTTGTATTGTAGTTGCGCTGTTTGCACTCCGTACATGCCAATGTGATCTTTGTACGCATTTCTCTACCTCCACATGTTTTTTAAGCATAAAAAAAAGACCTAAATCTTATCTCGTTTGATTACTATAACACAGATCAGACTCTGCGTCAACTTGTTTTTGCCGTTTTTTTAGATTTTTCCCAAAAATCTCTTGTTTCTTCCAAACCAATGTGCTAAACTGTATTTACATATCAATAATGGCGGGAATATCGTTTTATTTTGGAAAAGGATTTTCCAAAATTTTACTTAAGTTTTTTCCATTTCTGCCGATATAACTATTGTAATTTGCCCTTGCCGTGATCATGGAGGAAAGGAGGCGTGGCAATGAGCAGTGTTCTCAACACCGTCTATAATAATTATCTGACGACCTATGCGCCCAAGAGTCTGACACGCTATGACACACATAAGAAGTCAGAACTTCGCGACATATACAACTCCATTGTCAAACTGAATAAGGACGCCCCCTGGTATCTCCCTACCACCAGCAAGGAAGTGCAGCATTACGCCGTAGATCTGAAGGAGAATGCCCGCGAGCTCTATCGGAATATCGCTCAGGCCGGAGGCTTGGAAGCGGAAGGTCCCCTGAGCAAGAAGAGCGCTTTCTCCTCAAATGAAGATATTGTCGCTGCCACTTATATCGGAGAGGACGCTCCGGACGGAACGATCCCGGGCTTTACCATGGAAGTCCGCTCTCTCGCCTCTTCTCAGGAAAATATGGGGCTGTTTCTGGACAATGAGCGCACGGGGTTGGCTCCCGACACCTATTCATTTGATGTCTCCATCAATGATATGAACTACGAATTTCAGTTTGCGGTGGGAGAAGATGAGACCAACAGAGATATCCAGTCCCGCCTTGCCCGCCTTGTGAACAATTCCGGCATCGGCATCAAGGCATCCCTGATCGAGTCATCCGGCAAGACTGCCCTACGCATGACTTCCGAGGCGACCGGGCTTGCCCTTGGCAAATCGGAGATCTTCCGCATCTCCGACGACCACACCAGCAAATCCGCCGGCACGGTGGAGTATTTTGGCTTGGACTATGTCAGCCGCGATCCGTCCAACGCAAGATTTCTGTTGAACGGCGAGGAGCGCGTCACACCCTCCAATCATTTCACCATGGATAAGACCTTTGATGTGGAGTTAAAGGGCGTCAGCGCCGAGGGCGAAACCGTTCAGATCGGCCTGAAAGCGGATTCCGATTCCCTGACGGACAATGTGAACCGTCTGGTGGGCGGATACAACGACTTTATGAGAGCCGCCAACGCCTATTTAAAGTCCCAGTCCAAGAGCAATGACCTCATCAAAGAGATGAAGGGTATCGTGTCCCTCTACAGCGATTCCATGGAATCCATGGGACTGAACATGACGGAGGACGGCACCCTTAAGATTGAAAATAATCTCCTGCAGGACGCCATCGCGCAGTCCGACGATATCACGGAGACATTCGGCTATCTGAAAGACTTTTCCAACTCCCTGTTGCGAAAGAGCAATCAGATCTCATTAAACCCCATGGATTATGTGGATAAGACCATGGTGGCCTACAAGAACCCGGGACACAATTTTGTCAGTCCCTACAACACCAGCGCCTACAGCGGCATGATGTTCAACAGCTATTGTTAATGTCTGATGAAAATGTCAAAACTCCCCGCCACGGATACGGCGGGGAGCTTTTTATCTGATCTGATTTGCATTTCTCTTTCCGAACGATCCTCCGTCAATTCCGCAGTTCCTCCTCCACTGCCTCCAATGCCGTCCCGATCACTTTGTCCATGTCGTAATAGCGGTATCGGCCCAACCTTCCGCCGAAGATCACATTCCGCTCCTGCCCGGCCAGCTCCATATACCGTTCCAAAAGCTTATCGTTGCGCTCATCATTGATGGGATAGTAGGGCTCGTCGCCCTGTCGCCACTCCGCGGGATACTCTCTGGTGATAACGGTGCCCTGCCCCTTTCCGAACTCGAAATGTTTGTGCTCAATGATCCGGGTATAGGGAATCTCCGCCTCCGTGTAATTGACCACCGCGTTGCCCTGATAATTGTCGCAGTCCGGCAACGTCTCCTCCTCAAAGCGAAGAGACCTCCACTCCAAAGCCCCCAGTCGATAATCAAAATAGGCGTCGATCATACCCGTATAGACCAATTTCCCAAATTCCACAGCGGGTTCTCTGTTCACAAACTCCTTATAGGAAACGCCGAGCCGCACCGGAGTCCCCCCCAACAGCTTTTCGATCAGGGCAGTGTACCCGCCCTCCGGAATCCCCTGCCAGCGGTCCGTGAAATAGTTGTTGTCATAGGTGAACCGCACCGGCAGACGTCGGATGATAAAGGCCGGCAGTTCCTCGCATTTTCTGCCCCACTGTTTCTCCGTATATCCCTTCACCAGTTTCTCATACACATCTCTTCCCACCAGTGAGAGCGCCTGTTCCTCCAGATTCCGGGGATTGTCCACACGGCAATCCGCCCGCTGTCTGTCGATGATCTCCTTTGCCTCCTCAGGGGTGCGAATGTTCCACATCCTGCTGAAGGTGTTCATGTTAAACGGCAGATTGTATACCTCGTCCCGATACACCGCCACGGGAGAGTTGATGTAATGATTGAACTCCGCGAATTGATTCACATATTCCCAGATCCGGCGATCGGAGGTATGAAAAATATGAGCGCCGTATTTGTGTACCTGAATGCCGTTTTGCTCCTCCGTGTAGATATTGCCGCCCACGTTCGGCCTCTTGTCTATGCACAGGCAGCTCTTGCCCGCCCTCTTCATCTCATGGGCGAACACCGCGCCAAAAAGCCCTGTTCCCACTATCAGATAATCGTATCTCATATGTCCCCCGTGTTCTCTTATTTGTGCCCGGCGCGCTCTCATTCCCGGTAAAACAGAGAATAGTCGCCGTAGACAATTTCGGTGTAACCCTTCATGCGCAGTTCATCGGAATATTCCGGGAAAATATTTCTCACGATATAATAATACCCATCCTCGATCTCCCCCAGATACGAACAATGATAATAATCCAGCACATAGGGATCGTCATTGATCAGACGCAGTTCATACGGGGATCGCAGGCTGCTCAGCGCCAGATAGATCGTGTGCTCCGCCGTCTGCGCGCCGTTCACTCCATATTGCGGATGATCTTCGATAAACTCCACCGCCTCCGGGATCAGTATGTCAAAATACGGCATCGGATGATTCTCCGCGACATATGCTCCCCCGTAATAATAGCGTCCGAATCCGACAAAGCATATCACGAAGATCAGCGAGACCGCGGCCGCGCATATCTTTCCCGCAATTTTTCCAAGTCCCGTCAGCCAATGAATCCCCTCGACCGTCAACAGTGTATACGCGAAAAATATACTGTTCACCTGATTGATACAGGGATAAATATGGCACACCACGAACAGGACCGCAAAGAACCAGCCAAGGACCAACGCCGTCGGATCCATCTCTCTGCGGCGCAGGGACGACAGGCATTTTTGCCCGAATCTCACCGCTCCCGCAATCGCCAGCGGAACGGACAGCCGATACAGATTATAAAATCCGGGCACGGAGTTGTGCCGCCACATGTCCCCAACAAAGATATCCCGCAGAGCCACTCTCAGACTGTTTAAGGAAAATGTCCCAAATTCCGACGCCCGATAGGAATCCATTTTGGTGATCGTGAAGATCCCCAGCCTGATCTGTTCCAATCCGAATACGTTCACCACCTGCTCCAGAATGAGAGGAGCCGCCAACAGTCCCATCGACACGGCCATGAGCGCCCATTTCCCGAGCGAAAATCTGCGCGTCCAAATCGCGCAGACCATGACAAGGATCAAAAACAGAGGCAAGATCAGATAGGACAGCACATACGAATACAACATGATCCCGCCGCTGAGCCCCGCCAACAGATACCATGTCCTCTTCTCTGATTCCAACGCCTTCAGCAAACAATAAAAAAACACCGCGGCGCATCCCAACATCAGATTACAGTCAAGCCCGAGACGCCCTGCCATAATATAGTACGGGCAGATCACGACCAACGCCCCGGCGATATAAGGGGCATATTTGTTGTCCGGGAAAAGGATCCTGGATGCCGCCATTGTGAATATCAATGCCAATAGGGAAAAGAAGACGCCCGGTATCCGGATCAGAATGGCGTGAAAACCGAATAATTTGAAGAGTCCCGCCAACAGATACGCGTAGAGTATGCTCTGTCCTCCGCCAAAATTCAGAAGATATACGGGCCACGAGTTCAGATGTCTGTCCACACCGTATTGAGAGAGGCACCACGCGTCGTATGCCATTCCCGCCTCATCCAAATGAAGTCCCGCGGGAATATCCGTCAGTCTCCACATTCTGGTGAACAGAAAAGCGAATAAGATCGCGACCCACAAAATCACAGATATGTATCGTTCCAACCACTTTCGCATTTCGCACGATTCCTCCATTATCCATGGTACAATATGTCCATACTCGTGGCAGGAAACGGCCGTATGGCCATCAATGCCATGAGCGGTCTGTGCTCATGGTACAATAAGTCCATATTCAAGGCTGTCAGCGGCCGTATGGCCATCAATGCCATGAGCGGTCTGTGCTCACGGTACAATAGTCCATACTCGTGGCGGGAAACGGCCGACCGGCCCCGGATCAGCCGGTCTTTAACTTAAATTTTTGGAAATCCCTCTCTGTCGCGATCAATTCGATCTGCGCCCCGAGAGACTGGAGTTTCAGATGAAAATCCTCGTATCCCCGCTCAATATAGCGGATGTCGTCCACCGTGCTGTAGCCTTCCGCAGCCAACGCCGCCAGGACCAACGCCGCCCCCGCGCGCAGATCCGGCGCGGAAATATCCGCCCCGGTATACTTTTTCACGCCGTTTATGACGGCGATATTGCCCTCCACCTTGATATTGGCGCCCATGCGCATCAGCTCGTCCACATATTTAAAACGATTCTCGTAAATGCTCTCCGTCACAATGCTTGTCCCCTGAGACAGGGCCAATGTCACTGCAATCTGAGGCTGCATGTCCGTGGGAAATCCCGGATAGGGAAGAGTCTTCACCTGCGTGTGCTGCAGCGGTTTGGATGCCACCACGCGAATACAGTCGTCTGCCTCCTCCACCTCGCAGCCGATCTCCAAAAGCTTGGCCGTGACGGACTCCAAATGCTTGGTGATCACATTCTTCACCGTCACGTCTCCCTTGGTGATGGCGGCCGCAAACATAAACGTGCCCGCCTCTATCTGGTCCGGAATGATGGCATACTCCGTCCCGTGCAGCCCGGATACTCCCTTAATGCGGATCACATCCGTGCCCGCGCCCTTGATATTGGCTCCCATACTGTTCAGGAAATTGGCCAGATCCACCACATGGGGCTCCTTGGCCGCATTTTCAATGATCGTCTTGCCCTCCGCCATGGTGGCTGCCATCATGATATTGATAGTGGCTCCCACGCTGACCACATCCATATAGATATGACTGCCCACAAGACGCTCCGCTTTGGTCTTGATCAGTCCGTGTTCAATGACTACCTCCGCGCCCAGAGCCTCAAACCCCTTGATATGCTGATCGATGGCGCGGCTGCCGATATCGCAGCCCCCGGGCAGCACCACCTCCGCCTGTTTGTATTTTCCCAAAAGCGCGCCGATCAGATAATAGGAGGCCCTGATCTTCTTGAGTTTCTCGCTCGTCACTTCCGTTGTGTGAATGTTGGCGGCGTTCAGGACCACTTTGTGCCTCTCTTCGTGTTTCATCAGCACCCCGATGCTCTCCATGGCCTCCAACAGCACATGTGTGTCCCGCACATCGGGCATATTTTCTATATAGACGGTGTCATCGGTCATCACGGACGCCGCAAGAATAGGGAGCGCCGCATTCTTGGCTCCCCCTATCTCCACTTCGCCGACCAATGGATTTCCACCTTTGATTGCGTATTGTTCCATTTATACTTACCTCTTGTTTAGGATTTCAGCCATATACAATAGTCTTCCAAATACAAAATACACTATTCCCTAACTAGCTTTATACCATATTTTGGCGCGTTTGTAAATAGAATACATGTTCTGCCCCTATTCCAGGTAATTCAGCGGATTGACCTGGCTGCCGTTGATCAGGATCTCGAAATGCAGATGAGGTCCCGTGCTGACGCCGGTGTTGCCGCTCAGCGCGATCTTCTCGCCCTGTTTGACGCTCTGGCCCGCCGACACCAGTACCTTGGAGAGGTGTCCGTACCGTGTCTGGCGTCCGTCCTCATGGTTGATATAGACCACATACCCATAGCCGCTGCCCCATCCTGCCTTGGCCACCGTTCCGCCGCAGGACGCATACACCGCCGTCCCCGTGGGAACCGCCCAGTCCACGCCCTTATGATAGGTGCTGGCGCCTTTCGTGGGCGCTTTTCTGCGCCCGAATCCGGAAGTCTGACGGCCTCCGGAGATCGGCCTGATATAGGTGGGAGGGATCTTGGTGCCTCTCTCCACCACCTTAGCCACCGCTTCCTTGACGATCTCCTCCTTGAGGATCTCTCTGGAAACCTCCCTGTCATTCAGATAGTGCACCTGAGCCACAGCCTTGCGGAATCCCGCGGAGGGCTGCACATGCACCTTGGTCTGATTGGTGTACCAGTCATCGTTTTCTATATAAATGATATCTGCGTTGTAGCTCTCCTCGTAGTAATTCTCCTCCACCCGCTCCACGGACAGCTCCGGCTCGGGCACCGTGATGATCAGCTTGTCCCCCGCGCGGATGGTGGACTTCTCGTCCTCCAGCTTATCGCTGTTGAGCTCTATGATCTTGTCCACGGGGATATTGACCTTGATGGCGATCTCCGACAGGGTATCCCCCGACACAATGACATACTCCCCCGGCACCTCCTGATCCTTGATCACTTCCTCCACGGCTCTGTCCAGCGTGAAGAGTTGGCTCTCCGGCAGATAGGCCTCCACGATCTCTACCTCCTCGGCAAAATTCATGGATTTCAGGCCATAGTCAAAATCCTCAAATCCCTTCTCCCTGCCGTCATAGGTCTCCGTGTCGATCTGCATCATGACCGTCTCCACGCCGGCCGCCACATAATTCACGGTTCCCTGTCCCGTCAGACTATCTTCGCGCTGCGTCACGCGCACCGTCAAAGTGCCCAAAGCCCTGCCCTCGTCCCGCACAAGCTCCACTTGGAAATTGCCCTCCGAGTCATATTTGTCGATGGCCGCCTGCAAAAGGCTCTGCACATCTTCCATGCTGCTCAGATTGACCATATATTCATTCACTTTCAGCGTATAGGCCTGATGCAGGTTCTCCTGCACATGCTCGCGCAGGACCTCGCCCATGCGGGCACACAAAACTTCCCCGTCATCAAGCGCCCCCCAGAGAACCTCCTCGCCCGTCACGCTCATATCCGCCTCAATAAAAGTCAGGCCCTCGTTTCCGGCGGCGATCTCCCTGCGCGCCTGCGCCAGAAGCAGGTCCGCCTCATCCCGCCGGCCCACCACGCCGATCTCTTCACCATTTAAAACAATATGAAAATAGTTCTCCCCATCCGATTCAAGGGTTTTGTACCCGTCCACAAAGAACATACAGATAAACAAAGTCAAAATGGTCGCTCTCACATATGTAAATTTTATCTTTTTCGTCCGCAGATTCATGTATGTCTTCCTTCTGTAACATTTTTGTAACACTTTATGCCTAAACATTTTTATTTTACCAACATTTGTATGGCTTGTAAAGTGCTTATTTTCGGGTTAAAATAGGTTAAAATAAAATCATTCAGCGGATCATTCACGATAAAACACTCTGCGGGGGAGGCTGCCATGGACGGAAAGATCATTTTTCACATTGATGTCAATTCTGCTTTCTTAAGTTGGACCGCCCTGGAACGACTCTCCTCCGGCGATGAGACTGACCTGCGCCTGATCCCCTCCATCATCGGAGGCGACACCTCCACGCGCCACGGGGTCGTCCTTGCCAAATCCATCCCCGCCAAATCCTACGGCATCCGCACCGGAGAACCGGTGGTAAACGCCTTTCGCAAATGTCCTCATCTGGTGACGGCAGCTCCCAACCATGCGCTCTATCGGGACTACAGTCACCGCCTCATGCAGTTTCTCACCGACATCTGCCCCGACATCGAGCAGGTCAGCATTGATGAATGCTATATGGATTATACCCCCATCGCCTCAAAATATTCCTCCCCGGAAGAGGCCGCCACCCGGATCAAAGATTCCGTGTATGAGACATTCGGATTCACCGTCAATGTGGGAATCTCCGACCGCAAGATCCTGGCCAAGACGGCATCGGACTTTGAGAAACCGAACCGCGTACACACTCTGTATGCCCGGGAGATAGAGACCAAACTCTGGCCGCTGCCCGTGGGCGACTTGTTCCTATGCGGCCGCTCCAGCGCCGAGACATTGAACAAACTGGGAATCCGCACCATCGGCGAACTGGCCCGCACGGATCCCCGCATTTTGGAATCCCATCTCAAAAGCCATGGCCTGACTCTCTACAATTTCGCCAACGGTCTGGACGAATCCGCGGTGGAGACCACCCGGTCCAAGGCCAAGAGCGTGGGCAATTCCACCACTCTGACCGAGGACGCCGTCACGGAAGAGACCGCCCACCGCGTGCTTCTGGAATTGTCGGAGTCCGTGGGAAGGCGCCTTAGGGCCGCGCGTTTCATGGCCGAATCCGTGTGCATCGAGATCAAATACAATACTTTCCGCTCCGTCTCCCATCAGAAGATCTTGGATACCCCCACGTCCTCCACGGACGAAATCTATCGCCACGCGAGGGAGCTCTTTCATGCCCTGTGGAACGGTACGCCGATCCGGCTTCTGGGCGTGCGGGCCGCCAAACTGGTGGAGGAGGATACACCCGTGCAGTTGAGCCTGTTTGACTACAACGCGCCCAAGTCCGAGAAACAGCAGAAACTGGATGCCGCGTTGGACAGCATCCGCGCCAGATACGGCAAAGAGGCAGTAAAAAGGGGAAGTCTCATCGACTCCCCCCGTTCCGACTGATCTATTTTCGGCGGACACTGTATCCGAAGGTGCCCAGACGCTCCCCACAGCCAAAATAAGTCCCGTGGGAATATACGATGGGCTCCGCGTTCTCCAGACAGAATTTGTGATTCTCATCCATATATTTCTCATCCGCGTGCACCGCCACCACATCCGCCAGGAACATATCGTGAGATCCCAGCTCCTTCACCTCTCTCACACGGCATTCTATATTGACCGGGCTCTCTCCGATCAGAGGCGCTTTCACTTGGGATGCCGGCAGCGCGGTCAGATGCATCTCCCGGAATTTGTCCACGTCCCGTCCGCTCTTCACACCGCAGTAATCCGTGGCAAAAGTCAATTCCTTCGTGGTCAGATTGATCACAAACTCCCCCGTATCCTTCAGGATGGCATGGGAATATCGCTCCGGCCTCACCGACACGGACACCATGGGCGGCTCCGAGCAGACCGTGCCCACCCATGCCAATGTGATGATATTATTCTTTCCGTCCCTGTCCGCCACACTCACCATCACCACCGGCAGCGGGTACAGCATATTCCCGGGTTTCCATATCTCTTTGGCCATCTCGCTCCTCCACACAAAGCCGCCGCGCCGGGTCCGATCCGCGTCACGGCATCAGGCTCCGCCTCAGAAAATGTGCAGCAGATTCAAAACCTGCAGTACGATGCTGACCACAGAGAGCGCCACTGCCACTGCCGCCACGCTGAACACCTTCTTCACCTTGTCGGCTATGGGACGCATCATATAGTCCAGATTGTCGCTCTGCTTGGAGTTCTCCTCTCCCACCACTGCCTGGACATTGCGGTAAACCTTCACGCACTCCTTGTGCACGAATTCATTGGCATCATTGAGATGGGTCTCCAGATTGGTATTCATCTCACCGAGTCGGGTTTCCATCGCGGCCTTCTGCTCGTCCAACACCTGACGCATACCGTCCAGTTGACCATCCTGTCCGCCCTTGATGCCGGCAATCTGTGCCTTCACCATGCTGCGCATACTGTCAAGCTGATCTTCCAGAGAATTCTTGAGCATCTCCACTTGGGTACTCTGCATACCCGACAGATCGTTCAGATGCTCCTGCTGCAGCTCCCGGACGCTGTCCAGTTGAGACTGCTGCATACCTCTCATCATCTCCATCTGATCCATCTGCAGACTCTTGATATGTTCCAACTGAGACGTCTGTGAGGTGATCAGATCGTCTATCTGCTCCGCGAAACGAGCCTCCGCACTGTATCCGGCCGGCTCTTCCCCGTCCTCTTCAGCCTCCTGTTCGGTCTGCATGTTCTGCATATCGAGACGAATGGCCAACAACTGCTCCTTCAGCTCGTCCGTGCTGAAATGAGCCTGCTCCACCTTATTCCTCGCCGCCTCCGCAGTCTGTTCCATCTCATCACAGATCTGCTGCATACGGTTCAGGCACTCCGTGTACTCCTGCACCTGAATCTTCAGACGGTTCATCTCCTCGGTCTCGGCTATCGCGTTTGCCTTGATCATCTCCTGCGCCGTAAATTTTTGTGCCAGTTTGTCCATAAAAGTATCCATACATTTCCCTCCGACCATGTTGTTCATGCGTCTGTGCATGGTGCCTGTCCGCATCTGAAATCTGAAACAATACCTGAAACAGTATCTTTATTTTAACATCTTTTTGTCGGGCTGACAACTGATTTTAGTTTTCTGACGATGCCGCGACAATTAAGTCCTGCGGCACAGCATTCATTTAACCAACTATTTACACGAAGTTCATAATTTGTTCATATTTCACCGGTATACTATGTCTTAGATACAGATAAATCTTCAGATAATTTTTTCATAATAGCCCGGGCGCCGAGATGAGGTGTCCGGGCACTCCTCATTCATAAATTAGTAACGGGCAGTTCACAGAGCGTAAGCTCACAGCGCGTACTGCCCGTTATTCCGTCAGAGCCTCTGTTTTGTGAGAGCCATTGTCCCGTCGGGGCTGATGTCTTCACCCCGTCTCCGCCTTGGTCAGTGTCAGGATCTCCTCGTTCAGAGACAGCATTCTGGCGTCCAGATCCGCCACCATGCGGGCACACTCCACCAATTCATTGCGGATATGCTCCGGAGCGTCCCCCTCAAATTTGTAATGGATCTTGTGCTCCAGACTGGCCCAGAAATCCATGGCTACCGTGCGTATCTGCATCTCCACTTTGGTGTCCACAATGCGATCCGAAAGATATACCGGCACCGTGACGATCATGTGATAACTCTTGTAACCGCTGGCCTTGGGATATGTAATATAATCCTTCACGCAGATGACGCGGATATCCCGCTGCTCACTGATCATCTCGGCAATCCGATAAATGTCCGAAGTAAAGGAACAGATGATCCGGATTCCCGCAATATCATTGACATACTTTACCATATTGTCGATGGTAGATTCATACCCATGACGCTTGAGTTTCTTCACAATGCTCTCCGGAGTCTTGATCCGGGCCTTGATGTGCTCGATTGGATTGTATTGATGCACATGCTGAAATTCATCGTTGAGTATCTCCATTTTCGTTTCTATCTGTCTGAGGGCGGCGTTGTAGACCAAAGTCACTTCCTGCCAGCTGTCGATGCCCTCTCCGTCTGCCTGTCTTAAGTCCATAATGTCTCCTTTGTTGATACCATTAGCAGTCACAAATTCATTATACCATAGGTTTGGATAAAAATGTATATAATTCACAAAAATTTAATCCTTTTTTTAAATTTGTTGGTAGTTTTGCCTGGTTTAAACTGCCACTCTATATGTATATGCCCGAATTTCCGACTTATGCGTGACAAATTCCTTGAATTTCCGCGGCAAACATTTTATGATGATACCAAGCGGATACATTTTGTGTCCCATCGCCACAGGAGGTCAGCCATGCGCATCTGGGCCAAAACATTTCAGGACAATCATATGCTTAAGGATACGGTGGTGGAGAATGACACCGCGGACACCCGCACCCATAAGGTTTTCGCCGCTCTGGAGGAAGTCTGCCGGCGCTTTGATCTGGGACCGCCCATCTGGTTGGACAAAAATATCGCGGAGTTCAAGCGACATGCCAAGACTCGATTTCGGGCGGACAATTTTATCGAAGAGATCGATTTTGACTATCTGGAGTTTCATGTGATAGAAGAAGATTGATTGCATTTTCGACATATTTTATTGTATACTATAACTAAGCAAATGGAAAAATACCCCAAAAATTAAGTTGTGTAATACCACGAACCGGGTTTCTAAACCATACGGAGAAAGGAAAACTTAAATGGATGCTCAATTTATATGGCGGGAAAGCTACAATACCGGAGTAGAGACTCTTGACAGGGAACACCAAAGACTTTTTAAGATCATCAACAAGCTTTTTGCCTTCAAGGAAGACAAGACGGTCAGCAAGTGGGCGTGTCAGGAGAGCATTAAATTTTTCAAGGAGCACACCCTAAAGCACTTCGCGTTTGAAGAAGAGTATATGGCTTCCATTAATTACAAATGGATCGAACAGCACAAACGGCTGCACAGAGGATTCAGTGAAAAGACACTGCCCGCCCTTGAGAGGGAGCTGGAGCGAACGGGTTATTCCCCGGACGCGATCGACCATTATCTGGGCGTCTGTGCCGGCTGGCTGGTCGGACACACCCTGACGGAAGACCTTGCCATCACGGGCAAACAGACCAAACTGTCCACAGAGCTCTTGTCCGATGATTTCCTGACGTCCACGGAGACGATGATCGTCCGGCTCATCTATGATATGTTTCATCTGGACGCGCATCTGATTAGCGACTCTTACAATGGAGACAAATTCGGAAACGGTGTATATTACCGCCTGGTCTACGGAACTCCCAACACCAAGAGGCAGCAGGAGGTCATCATGATCTTTGAGGAAAAGCTGCTGCTCAACACCACCGGAACGATCCTGGGCATCAGGACCAACAGATTGGACAATTCCATCATCCACGCGTCGAGATATATCGCCGGAAAATTTGCGGAGCGCGTGATGAAACAGTTCCCGACCAACGACGAATACGAACTGCAGGCCGAAAACCTTCTGTCCTATGAGCAGTTCCACAAGATTTATGAGAAAAATCCTCCCCATATCAGTCTGTTGTTCAGCACGGATGCAGGATATTATTCCTACTGTATGATCGCGCCCCATCTGTTGGAGGCGGATACCGTGCCGGGCCTTTTGAATTCCGAAAACGCCATGACTGCGGTAATAGAATATCTGCACAATCAGGAGAGCGAACACACCAAGCCCAAGATCCTGTTGGTAGACGACTCCATGGTGATACGGAAACAGATATGCGAACTGTTGGACGATAACTATGCGGTCACGCCGGCCTCCTCCAGTCTGGACGCGATCCGGAGCATCACTTTAAACAAGCCGGACCTGATCCTGCTCGACTACGAGATGCCCGTGTGCGACGGAAGACAGATGTTGGAAATGCTCCGTTCGGATCACGAATTCGCGGACATTCCCGTCATTTTCCTGACGGGGCGCAGCGACCCGGAGAGCGTCAAAAAGGTTATGTCCCTAAAGCCTGCCGGATATCTGTTAAAGCATTTGGACGCGGCTGAGATCAGAAAAAATATCGACGCGTTTTTTGAGAAAAAAAGTACACACTGAATTTTTCTGTTGACAAATTTTCCAAATGATAGTAGTATTCAAGACGTAGGATGTAGTTTTGAATACTACTTGTTATGTTTTGGCATAATATTTCATGTGGTTTTGTTCCCGCGGGCATAAAACCAATGAAATCGGTTGGATCCTTGCGGAACATAACAGTCGCGACAGCATATACAGAAATATGCTTGAGAGAGAAGGAGGATTTGTATGCAGATCACAATCAGAGAGCCGGGCAGCGCCATCACTCACTTTATCGCCATGATGCTGGCAGTGTTTGCCGCTGTGCCGCTGTTGGTCAAATCAGGACTTTCCGCAGGGGGGCAACATTTTGCCGCCATGGTGATCTTTATCGGCAGCATGATCCTGCTCTACGGCGCCAGCGCCACCTATCACAGCGTGAACGTCACGGGCAGGAACCTGCGCGTCTTCAAAAAGATCGATCACATGATGATATTTGTACTGATCGCAGGTTCCTATACGCCCGTCTGTCTCATCGTATTGGGCGGACGGATCGGCTATCAAATGTTGATGTTGGTCTGGGGCATCGCCCTGGTCGGCATGTTGATCAAAGCCTTCTGGGTCACCTGTCCCAAGTGGTTCTCGTCCATGATCTACATCGCCATGGGTTGGGTATGTGTGCTCGTGTTCGGCAGACTTTGGAATACCCTGCCCACCGCCGCTTTCCTGTGGCTCCTTGCGGGCGGCATCATCTACACCATAGGCGGCGTGATCTACGCGCTGAAACTCCCGATCTTCAACGCCAGACACAAGGATTTCGGTTCCCATGAAGTATTTCATCTCTTTGTCATGGGAGGCAGCATCTGCCACTTTATCTTCATGTATCTGTATGTGGCGTGATCCGGACGGACCGGTCAATCGTCGTATCCGTTGGGATTGTTCTTCTGCCATCTCCAGGAGTCCGCGCACATCTCCCTGATACCGTACTCCGCAGTCCACCCCAGTTCCTCTTTGGCAAGACTCGAGTCCGCGTAGCAGGTGGCGATGTCGCCCGCTCGCCTGGGCTTGATGGAGTAGGGAATCTTTACCCCCGTGGCCTCCTCAAAATTCTTCACGATATCCAACACGCTGTAACCCGTTCCCGTGCCCAGATTGTAGATCTTCAGTCCCGCTTTCTCCTCGATCTTCTTCAGAGCTTTCACATGACCCCTCGCCAGATCCACCACATGGATATAATCCCGCACGCCGGTGCCGTCCGGCGTGTCGTAATCGTTGCCAAACACGCCCAGCTCCTTCAGCTTGCCCACGGCCACCTGCGTGATATAAGGCATCAGATTGTTGGGGATGCCGTTGGGATTCTCCCCCATGGTGCCGCTCGGATGGGCGCCGATGGGATTGAAATATCTCAATAGGATCACATTCCACTCCGCGTCCGCTTTCTGAATGTCGGACAGGATCTGCTCCAACATGGACTTGGTCCACCCATAGGGATTCGTACATTGCCCCTTGGGACAATCCTCCGTGATGGGAATGAAAGCCGGATTGCCGTAGACGGTGGCGCTGGAGGAGAAAATGATATTCTTCACGCCATGCTTTCTCATCACATCCACAAGCGTGAGCGTCCCCGCGATATTGTTCTCATAATACTCCCAAGGTTTCCGCACGGATTCTCCCACGGCCTTCAATCCCGCGAAATGGATCACTGCGTCGATCTTCTCCGCGTCAAAAATTTTCTCCAGAGCCTCTCTGTCCAAAATATCCGCCTTATAAAAAGGCACCTTCCTGCCCGTGATGGCCTCCACCCTCTCCAGAGATTTCTCAGAGGCATTGCACAGATTATCCACTACCACCGCGTCATGGCCCGCCTCCTGCAGTTCCACCACCGTGTGGCTCCCGATAAAACCCGCTCCGCCAGTCACCAATATTCTCATATCCGCTCCTCTCCGTCCGAACCCTTCAGCCCGGAACCTTCGCCCAAGCCCATCGGCCCGAAACCCACTCTATACTAAGATCCAATATCCTTCTTACAGTTTGATACTTTTACGGTCCGACACCGTTTACAGCACAACGCCGTTTTGCTCCAAGAGTCTTCTCGCGCTCTCCACCGAATCTATGCCCGTGGCATTCTTGATGGGCGCAAACTCCCTCTCCCGCTCCACCTCAAAGGGCAGACAGGACTCCAACTCATGGATCATGTCGAGCACCAGACTCTCGTATTTGTATCCGTTGGGTGTCTCGGGATCGACCCGGTTGCCCTCCTCATCCAGATAAGGGATCTTCTTCTCCACGATATGCAGCTGCATTTTGGAGGCCATCATTTTCTCCAGATCTGCCACCCTGAACAGATAATTTAGGATCACGCCGAAATAATACGCGTAGTTGCCGTTTTCATCCCTGGCGTTCATCATCTCGTCCGTCAGCTCATAGTATTCCACGATCGAGGGCTTTCCATCCTCCAGACACATCACGCCCACCTTCTCGTCCGGGGCATTCTTGCGCACCACCTTGGCTCCCACCGCGCACTGTTTCAGGATGGTCGCGCCCACAAAGCAGGGATCCGCGATGCGCTGCAGCACATTGTCCACGGCGAATACATTCAGCCACTCGATTCCCTCCCGGTGCACCATATCCAACAGCCCGCTTCGGGACAGGGAGATAAACCATCCGCCGTTTCCGTTGGGCGAGGTGGAGAGTTTCCCTTTTTCCTCCAGATAGATCTTGCCGTTGTAATCCGTGGCCGCTGCCATCTCCTGTTTGAAGAAATGCACATACTCCGGGTCGTATCCGAAATAATTTTTCTCTCTCAAAAATCCCACCGTGGCATCATGGTTCTTGTCGCTTGTCATGACAAACAGGTGGATCCGCGCGCCCGCCTGACGCACCGTGTCCATAAGATTGTTGATCAGACATTCAAAAATATACAGCTCCCTCGTGATCCCCACATTGTACATGCCCTTGGGATCGTCGCTGCCAAGCCTTGTGCCCATGCCACCCGCGAGAAGAACCGCGCCCACCTTGCCGTCACGGATCGCCTCCAATCCCGCCCGGGTGAAGGACTCTCTGTTCTCCGCGATCTCATCCAACCGCATGGCGGCCAGAGGCGTGATCTCACCCTTCTTCGCAAGCTCCTCCCTGTGCCCGCAGGCCTGCAGGATACTCATATCCGTCCGGTCGATCTGCTCCAACAGAGATTGTCTCTCAGCCTCCGACAGCTCATCATAGTATTTCAACACATGCTCCTGCCCGTATTTGGCCAATTTCTCCCGCGCCTGCTCCAATGTCCGGCTCATCTTCTTCCTCACTTTCACGCGTTCCGGTTCGGACCGCCCTCATTCATATTTGTTCAAGCATACCACAACTGACTTCGTTCGTCATCTTTTTCGGGTGAATATTCAAAAACAATTAAGAAATCCCGCCCTCGCGCGGGCATCCGGAAACTCTCCTGCGTTTTCTACAAACTCAGACTCTCAAAAAAATCTCCGCCCCCTGCGCGCTCCTCTCCGCAGCGCATCAGATAGGCCTTCATCTCAGGGTACTCCCCGCCGATATCCGACAGGATCGCCTCCAGATTATCCCCGGTGACACAGCCCAGTTCCACAAAGAGGCGGTACACGGCGCTGTCCTCCCCATATTCCTCCAACACCACCCGCCATGTCTCTTCCCCGGCACAGCCCTTGGTATGCGCCCGCAGATAAGTCTCCATCTCCTGCCTGTGATCCTCGGAGAGCCCTGCGGGATACAGGAGTCTCAAGAGCAGCAGACGCACCTTGATCCTGCGCTGTCCGCTCTCGTAGGCGATAAGATCCGTGCTGCCGTAATCCTCCTCGCCGCACAGCACCTGCTTGGAATACCCCTCGTTGTCCGCGCCGCGCAGCACCGCCATCATGCGGGCATCCCATTTGTCCAACCATTCCCTGCCGCCCGCCTCGACAGCATCCAGAAGATACGGGGCGCCGGCCACGGTGACGGCGGCCGCCAACAGAGCCGCCGTGGTCTCATTCTCATCCACATACACAAACCGCAATCGGGCGCACTCCAGGAACACGGCCCGGCCGAACCGAAGATCCGATCCGGACCGCTCCGTCTGCCTCTGCCGTTCCATATCCGCGTCCTGCTCCGCTCCCCGAAAGATCACCGTGCGCAGACTGTCACAGTAGGCAAAGGCCCAGTCCCCTACCTCCCGCACTCCCGCGGGTACGATCACTTTGCGCAAGCTCTTTTTGCTCAAAAAGGCTTTCCTTCCGATGGCCCGCACCGGCAGATCCTCAATCCTTTCGGGAATCTCCAACTCTCCCGGCGTCCCCTGCATACGGGTGACGCAGACCGCCCGTGTGCCGTCCCCTTCGTCCGTCTTCTCATAGTACAGGCTGCCGCCCGGTATCTTATATTCCGATTCCGCCGCCATGTCTCTCACCGTCCTCCAAAGGATATCCCGTCTTCCGCGGTATCACAGTCCCAACTCATCAATTTGAGCCATGATATCGTCACTTCTCTCGCTCAACAGCATTTCCCTGTTATGCCTCTGATAATCCGGGCTGCCGAAGGAGGCGATGAACCGGGCCGCGGCATTGTCCACCGTGAGCTCCGTCATCAGGATCAGCATTTCATTTCCCTGAGCGAAAGCCTCCTCCACAAAGGCAAACAATGCCGCCAGCTCGGCCTGTACCCTCTCCGTCTCCTGTCTCATTTGTGCCACGGTCCCGTCATATCTGTTCCGGATCCGTTCGAACGCCTCCGCGCCGGACGTCTGTTCTCCCGTGTAGAGTTCTCTCTTTCGCTCCTCCAGAAAGCGAATCACCCGCAGATGCCTCTTGGCCTCCGCATCCGACAGCGAGTTGGCGACCCTCTGACTCTCCATCCTCTTTCGCCGTCCCTCGGCCATCTGCTCCAACTGCTCCACGATCTGTTCTGTCCGCGCAGTCTCCGCCCCAGCCTTGACCGCCTTGAGCGGCGCCGTCAGATCCTTCAAAAACGCTGCCTGTTCCATCACTTCCCTCATATCCGCAAGCACCCGGTCCGACAGCATCCCCAACAGAGCCAGACGCTCATCGAACGCCGCCTCCTTAGCCCTGGCGATGGCCTGCGCCGGCGCGTGTCCCTCCAGAATTTCGTTGATGCGGTAGTCCTTCTTATATTTATTATACAGATCATAGTAAGCCGTAAATTCCTTCACAATTCGATCATTGCGAATGTACTGTCCCACCAGACTCTCCTCCACGGCCATCTGCTCCTCCTCATAGAGAGCAAGCATTTCGGAGAGATCCTCCCAACCTCTGGCCGTCACATAGCTGCGCCCCTTGGCGGTCATCTCCATGCAGTAAAAATATTCCTTCTTCAGGTCCAGGAAATTGACGATGGCGGGATGCACCCTGCGCTCCATGGCATATTCCTTCCAGATGCCGAAATCCGGCTCCACCTCCAACAGTTTCAGCCGGTCCATGGTCACCACGTCAAACTCCCGCACCGATTTATTGTACTCCGGCGGATTGCCAGCCGTGACCACCACCCACCCTTCCGGCACCTGATGGCGACCGAATATTTTGTACTGCAAAAACTGCAGCAGGGAGGGCGCCAATGTCTCCGACACACAGTTGATCTCGTCCAAAAAAAGGATTCCCTCCCTGATACCGCTCTCCTCCATGGTGTCATAGATGGTGGCGATGATCTCGCTCATGGTGTACTCGGACACCTGATACTCCCTGCCGCCATAGACTTTCTGCGTGATAAAAGGCAGCCCCAGCGCTGACTGTCTGGTGTGATGCGTCATGGAATAGGACACCAACGCCACCCCCAACTCCTGCGCGATCTGCTCCATGATGGCCGTCTTGCCGATGCCCGGCGCCCCCAGCAGAAAAATGGGTCTCTGCCGCACTACCGGTATGCGATATTCTCCAAACTCATTTTTCTTCAGATACAGATTCACGGAATCCTTGATATATTCTTTGGCCTGTCTGATATTCATTCCGTCCCCTCCAACTCTTCGCTCCCCGACACATCATTTTTTAAGCCTTCGCTCCTCGGCGCATCGTCTTCCAACTCTTCGCTCTCCAACACCACCTTCAGGCTCCACGGCGGTACCGGAGCACGATTCTCATCCTCGTTCACAAACGCGAAGATCACGTCATAATCCGGCATCCGCTCCGGATAGATGCCGTATCCGTCCGTAAAATAGATCAGACCCTTCAGATTTTCAAATTCTCCCCCGTCCCGCAGAGCATCCAGATAGGTGAACACGGGCCTGAAATCCGTCGCGCCGAACCCGGTGAGTTTCCCATATTGCATAAAGACCTCAAAATCCTCGTCATTGGTGATCTTCGTATCACTCTGCACCTCATTGTCGCATTGCAGAATGTGAATGTTTACCTTATGAAAAAAGTTCTCCTCACTCTTCAGGATCGAATAGGTCTTCTGCAGAAACGCCCGCACCACAGCTCCCCTGCAGGACGCGGAAGTGTCGATGGCGATGGCAAATTCCTTCACCTTCCGCGCCTCCCTGTATTCCAACGGCTCTATCAGCGGAAGATTGCCGTAATGCTCCAATCCGTAAGTATAATAAATATAGTCAAACTCCTCATCGTTGACCGTCATGTCCTCCGCCGTCACCATGAACCGTCTGAGGATATCCGTATAATCATACCTGTCCCTGGTGGTCTCCTCCAGATTTTTCTCCAAAGTCTCCGTCCCGGACCGTGCCTTGGTAAAAGATTTCAGATCCGCCCTGACGCGCTCACTGATCTTCTTCCACTGCTCCACCGTCATCTCCAAATTCTCCGCCGGTTTCCACAGGCCGTGGGAATCCTGATAAAACAGACGGGTCAACTCCTCCCGTTCTCTCGGCGTGGGCGGATTGTGGCGCAGATAGCGATAGACGCGCTCCGCCGTGAGCGGTCCGATATCCTCCCGCAGGATCTTCAATTTCCGCTCCCTGTCCGCGTCATCCTCCAGAGCCACCCCAGGCAGACGCAGATCCAAGATCACGTTCTCCACGGCGATATCCGCCGACAGATCCCACAGATCCGTCTCCATTTTATCATACATGAAACTGTGCGCAAAGACACAATGCAACAGCATATGCAGATAAATGCGGGAGATCTTCTTGGAATCCGCCCGATAAGTCTTGAGGATATAGACGGGATCATAATAACAGACCGCCCCGTCCGTGGCCATACAGCCGATCTTTGCCCGCTCCCGCCACGGAAGTTCCCCCAGAGCCGTGTCCAGAAAGCGCAGATGCATCAGAAGATCGTCATGAGCCAACTGCAATATCTGATTGGAGAGAGCCGCCATTTTCTTGGCATCCGTCTGCATACTGTCACCTCTGTAAAAATATTTTCCCGGCCGTTTCATGCCACGAGTATGGACATATTTTACCATCTTCGCAGTGCGCGGTGCGCGCTCGAAAAACCTGCGGTTTGCCACCGCGTATATTATACCACAATTACGTGCGCTTTAGCGCACATGGAATCAGAAGTTGACACCTTGCACTTCCGTGTCAACATTATACCACATAACCCGAACCAAAAAGGGGATTATTTTTCACTTTCAACGCCTTGGTCGAATTTTTATGGCATTCGCTCATCACATGTGATAGAATTTAGTAAAAAGGAGATTTGACATGAGTTGGGCAGATATTTTTATTTTTGCGGTGAATTCTGTATTACCCATCATTCTGTTGGTGGCACTGGGATATTTTTTGAAGGAAAAAAGATTCTTCACCAAAGAATTTCTGAAGATCGCCAATAAGACCGTATTTCGCGTCCTGTTGCCCGTGCTGCTGTTCACCAATCTGGCGGAGATGGACAGCTTTGCGGATCTGAGATTGGACGCCGTCCTCTATGTGTTGGCGGTCATTGCCCTGTTATTCGCGGTCGGTCTGGCGCTGGCATGCACCACCGCTGACCGCCGGCAAAAGGGAGTCCTGCTGCAATGCGTATTTCGTTCCAATTTCGCGCTGATCGGCGTGCCTCTGGCTCAGCTCATCGCGGGAGACAAGGGCGTGCAGGCCGCCGCGCTCCTTTCCGCCTTTACCATACCGGTCTTTAATATTCTGGCTGTGGTGGCGCTGTCCGCCTATGTCACGACCGACGGTTCCACATCCGGCATCTCCGCCAAGGCCCGCATCCTCAAAATACTGCGCGGCATTTTCCGCAACCCTCTGATACTCGGCGTGTTGGCCGGAATTCTATATGTGCTGCTCAAACCGGCTTTCTCACTGCTGCCCGACGGCATCCTTTTTTGGACGGGCAAGTTTACTTTTCTAAAGACCGCCCTCGACTACCTCGCCAAAGCCTCCACCCCCGTTGCCCTTTTGGTGTTGGGCGGCCAGTTTGAGCTGAGTCGTGTCAAAGGCCTGAAGAGACAGATCCTCCTCGGCATGTCGGGCCGCCTGCTTTTTGCTCCCTTATTGGGCATAGGAGGCGCCGTGCTGCTCCAACGTCTGGGAGTCGTGCATTTCGACAATGGCATTTTTGCCTCCTTCATAGCCCTGTTTGGCACTCCCGTGGCAGTGGCCAGCGCCATCATGGCGGAGGAGATGGACAACGACGGACAGTTGGCCGGGCAGCTCGTGGTCTGGACCACGCTGTTCTCCGCCATCGTCATCTTTGCGGCAGTGATCCTCCTGCGCGCTCTTGCGCTTTTGTAACGGCATCCGCCCCGCGACCGGCTCCTTATCACTGCCGCTCGCGCATAGACGGACACGGCATATAGATGAACGCAACGTATAAAAGCCGGCACTCTCTGCGGAATGCCGGCTTTTATGTTATGCTCTTTGTGTTATTCTATCCGCTCGTTCAAACCACGATCCGAATTACAGCCAGAAGGACGTCAGTCTCAGATTCCAGATGATATCGTTCAACTGTTTCTGGCAGTCAAACAGCTCGGTAGCCACATCCGCCACCTTGTCGCCCAACTGCTGCATGGCATCACGACTCTCCACCATGGCTTTCATGTAGAGGGAATATGTCTCCAGATTGCTCTCAAACTGTGTCTTGATCTGCATCAGCAGCGACTCCAGTGAATCGCGATAATCCCTGCTGTAATCGTCACACATACTGTCGGCGATATCCACCAACATCTTCTCTACATCCTGAATAAATCCGGTCTTGTCCAGATACTCTCCCTTAAACATCAGAAACTTCTCGGTACGGCAGTGAGAGTCATACAACTCACCCCAGTTGGTGATGCCAGGCTTTACCACCTGCGGAACCGGCACGTCCAGGAAAAACTTCTTGGCAGCCTTGCTGATATTGCCGTTGTCCATGATGGTCTGTTTCACCGCATTGATGAAGATGTCTCTCTGGCTCTCCAACAGAATCTTTCTCTGGCTCAGGAAACGATCCGTGTAATCGTCAATCGCCCTGTTGATCATATCCCGGACATTGTCCTTGTCGCGGTCGCGCACCTTCACTCTCCCCAACAGTCCCAGAAACCAACCTCTCAGTTCCCTGTCCATGTAGTTCTTGGTGCTGTCCACAATGGAACTGTACAGGCTGGCCCTGTCCAAACCCAGAGTCATACTCACCTCCTCCGGGAGAGGCATATTCTCCGGAATGGAGGACACATTGTATTCTCTCTCGATGGTCTCATTGATCGTCCTGCGCAGCTCAATGATATTCTTCTCAATCTCCTTGATCTCTTCGCGGTTGCTCTCACGGAGAGACACTGCCCGATTGCTCAGCTTGGAGAGGGCGCTGTCCACACTGTCGATGATAGCGGATGCCTTTACGGCTGACGCGTACTTCTCACCATACTGCAATATCTCGCTCTCCAACGCATACAGTCCGGAAGTTACCTCCAACACGGAGATATCATCCTTTCTCTCCAACGCGTCCTTCAATGCCTCCTCGCAGCGTTCGTTCATGCGATTGGTGGCAAACTCGGACATGGCGCATCGGTTTTCTCTATAGCAGTAACCGCCGAACTTGTCCGTCATATTGTTCAGGCCCTTATTGAAATCCGACTGATCCTTCTCCGAGGCAATATTATTCCGCACGGATCTGGCTGCATAGCCGAACTTCGCGGAGATAAAGAACAGTTTCTTATCCGCCAGTCGGATGGAGAAAGAATCATCGTCCTTGTACTTGATCTCCTCATGCTGCAGATCACGCCTGGCATCGGAATCAATACAGTCGGACCAGTTGATCACAAACAGGGAACGCCCGATGTCGATACTGGTCTTGCTGTTCTTCTCCTCAGCCTCCTTCAGGTACTTGAGCAACGCATTGTTGCCGCTGCCCTCCGTCTTGTTGGGAGCCGCCACAAAGATCAGGATGGATTGTTTCTGCTCGGACAGCGCATCCATCAGTACCGTCTGATGCTCCGCATAGTTGCTGTCGGTTCCGGGAGTATCGTAAATGATGTACTGCACACTGGAGCTGTCCAATGCCACGGGAAAATGAATCCGTATGTCCGCGGATACGTTCATCATACCGTTCAGCATGGTCAATATGGCGCAGATCTGCTCATGCTGCTTGCATTGCTCCTGACTCACTCTGTATATTTCGCTCTGAATGATATTCTTGGTCTCATTGCGCTGAGGTCCCTGCGAAAACTCAAAGGAACTCTTTACACTGTTCCACTCCAACTCAGCATAAGCGCCGTCAATCTCAAAGGAAATTCCCACATTCTCCCCGGGTTTGGGACTGGAGATCCGAAACATCTTGGCGGTCTCGGAAGTGATCTTCTCGGGAAGGATCTTGTAGCCCAACAGCGCGTTGATCAAAGTGGACTTGCCGGCGCTGTACACACCGGTAAAACACAGACTCACCGCATTGTCATTCAGACTTTCGATCTTGTCATGAATGTTCCTTCGCTCCTTGTCGATCTGGTCGGCAAAACTCTCCGCGCTCTTCTTGACATTCTCATTTTCCATAGGAATCTCAAACAGGTTCTGTCTGTGTCTCCGCAGGATCTCCGTGGCCTGCTCACCATATTTCTTGACCTCGGCAAAAGTATGCGCCATGTCGGGTAATTCCGCGATCAGAGTCGGCGTGATCTTGCATGCGTTGGAATCCGCGTTATAATACTCCACCATCTGGACAAAGTCCTCATAGTCCATCTGGGTCGTGACAACCTGCATCTCAATATCCTTAAGGCCGTTAAACACACTTGTGATGTCTTCAAAAAAAGTATTTCCGTGATCCTGCAGCACGAACTTTCCTTTTAAATTCATGTACTGCATAAGCCTGCTGTCATTCTTGATGGAAATCTCCTGCCCGTCCTGAAAGCGATGGAACTCCACTTCCTTCTTGGCCGGATGATACTTCATCTGTAAAACTTCCTTGCCCATACTTACCTCCCATATACCGGGGAATAATCGTCTTCTCCCCCCAGTATGAAACTATATCTATTATAAACTATTCACAAGATATAATCAATCTTCAATTACGCATTTCTCATAATTATTTTGAGGACTAATTATTGGGGGAAAAATTTTGTGTGCGCGACAAGGCATTCCCGTTAATACAAAACCACCGCAGGCCTCCCCGCGATGGTTTGTGTATCGTGATATGTACTTCCCCTCAGGCATTCCGATGACTTTGTTGCAGGTATTTCTCTCTCGTGGCCAGACCTCCCCGGATATGCCGCTCAGATTTATTCACATTCAGAACCTTTCTGGCCTGAGCCGCCAGCGTGGGATTGATCTGCGTCAGCCTGTCAGTTACATCCTTATGTACCGTAGATTTAGACACTCCGAATGCCTTGGCCGTCTGTCTCACCGTAGCGTTATTCTCGATGATATAATTTGCGATCGACACCGCGCGTTCTTCGATATAATCCTTCAAAAGAGTACCCCTTAAGAATCTTTTTTACAATGTATGAAAGATTCCCAAGGGGTATGACTGTTTGACTTTTCAATGTGCGTCGGAAAACTTTATACTTCCACCAACCGTTTTTGTGCGCTGCAATAGCGGTAGACACGGCTGGTCAGCATCTCTCTTCTGTCGCAAAGGACATTGGCACGGAGCACGGCCGCCTTCATCTCTCCCAACACCTTGTATCGCACGGGATGGACCACCGCCTCATGGGCGTTGATAAATCCCACATAGTAATCCCCGCGCAACAACACGGCAAGACGTTCCTGCACCCCGGGATAAAAGAGCGCAATGGCGCCGTTGGTACGCCCCACGTTTGTCAGGCGATACCCCTGACGTCCCTCCTCGCCATTCTCAAAACGCGGTTCCTCCGGTCCGCGCGACTCCCCCGGCATGAATCTGCCTCGGTCCGTACACGCAAATCTCGACAGATCCCCGCCTCCATACAATCTCGGCGGCATATCGCGACAGGTGGTCAAAATGGCGTTCATGAGCAAAATACCGCTCGACACATTCCACTGTTGCGCGGTCCTTCTGCTGAGTTTCATGGTCATATGTTCCTCGCCGCTCTCTCGCAGAGGCACATGCAGTACCAACGCGATCTCGCCAAAACGCCAATAGACACTGTCCCTCAGCTCCTCCCGATTGCGCTCATAATTCAACGGCCGCATGATGACGCGGTCGCACAGCGCAGCCTGTCTCAGCATGGCCGGACCCGGATGTGTCCCCACCTCTCCCGGCAAAAAAGAACAGAGCCGTACCTGATAGGCAATCTCCGTGAGGATACTCTTCCATCCCTCCCCCAGAAATCTTTTGTACAGGCTCCAAATATACCAGTGGAACACACAGGTTTTGTCTCCCTGCGTCCATGAGATGCAGAGAACTTCTCCGCTTTCCCCGCCGTCTCCGTCCTCCAAGATCCTCACACGTTTATGCGCAGTCTCCTCCCGCAGCAAGACAGACGCAAACAGCTCCCTTTTAAAATCCGTATAACTCATATTCTGTTTTTCTCCTTTGTGGACAGCTCTAAATCCGAGCCATACAACACTCCTTCAATCACATACACAATGTAACAGTCTGCATTAAAGTGGGAATACCGGGCCGATACGGCCCCAAGTGATGAGCGGCGACTATCGCGCTCCGCCCAAAATAAGAAAGCAAGGTTTTGGTGATATTGCAATGCAACTCTCATCAAAAACCTTGCTTAAAGCATATCATGCTGACTATATTTTGTCCAGCAAATTATTTTTAGGAATGGTAGAATCAGATAATCGGATTATGAATTATATAATCCTCCGTACCGCAAGAATGGTCTTGTACTCCGCGTTTCCCACCTTGATCCCCGTCCGCTCCGTACTGGCGTGAACGA
The DNA here is from genome assembly GCA_023663635.1 of Acetatifactor muris. Classification (GTDB taxonomy): domain Bacteria; phylum Bacillota; class Clostridia; order Lachnospirales; family Lachnospiraceae; genus Acetatifactor; species Acetatifactor muris_A. The sequence goes on along the minus strand of JAMPHD010000001.1, from coordinate 144,340 downwards.
TCTTGCCGCCACCGATATAGAGCGCCACATGGCCGCTGTAACAGATCAGGTCTCCCGGCTGCGCTTCGCTGTAACTCACGCCCGTTCCCGCGTTGCGCTGCTCCGTGGAGGTGCGGGGGAGCCTGTATCCAAAATCACTGTACACCCGATAGGTAAATCCGGAACAATCCGCCCCGTTGGTGAGGCTGGTGCCTCCCGCCACATAGGGATTTCCCACATATTGAAGGGCATACTTGGCAACCTGTTTGCCCAGATCGCTCCCCGAGGCGCTGTCCACAATGGAATTATAATCCGTAATATAGGTGCCGCTTGCCGCATTGCTCGTCTTGCCCGCCGCCTGCAATCTCTTCAGCTCCTGCTGCTCCTGTTGGAGCTGTTTCTTGGCCACATTGGCCTCCTGTCGGGCCTTCTTGATCTCTGCATCATAGTTGGCGGACTGTGCTTTCTTTTTGTCGAGCATCCCATTCAGCTCTGCCTTCTGAACCTCCAGATTCTCCCTGTCGATCTCCAGAGCGGCCTTGGCATCCTCCAATTCCAACTTTTCCACTTCCAACTGATTCCAGAGTTCCAACACATAATTCTGTGTCGCCTCATACTCATTCAGCTTGGAACGGTCGTACTCGTACACGGCCTCCACATAATCCATGCGGTTGAGCAGATCGCTCAGCCCCGTGCCCGAGAGCAAAAGCTGCAGCCCGCTCTCCTCTCCGGTCTCGTACATCTTGCGCAATCGCACCACCATATCGTCATACTGCTGCTCAGCCTGAGCCTTGACCTCCTCGTACTGCACGGAGGTCTCCTCTATCCCGGCCGCCTTGTCGGCGATCTCCATCTCTTTCTCGACGATCTCGTCCTCCTTCATGCCGATACTGGTCATGGTGTTGATGATCTCCGCGTTCAGATCCGCCATCTCCTCCTCGAGAATATCCTGCTCTTCCTCCATATTTTCGATATTTTGGTTGATCTGACTGATCTGACTTGTCAGTGTTTCAATATTCTGCTGCACGTCCTTTATGGAAGTCGCCTCGGCTAAAATGGAATGATCCCATCCGGCTTTCACCACAGAGACGGTCAGTGCCGAAACCACCAGGAAACTCAACAACTTTTGCAGTCTTCTCTTCATGTGATCCTCTCATCTCTCTTGTCGCAACATGGTGTCTCACAGTTCACAGTTATTTACGGTTCTGGGAAAAGGAATGACATCCCGGATATTTCCCATGCCGGTCAGATACATCACGCATCTCTCAAAGCCCAGACCGAATCCGGCGTGGCGCACCGACCCGTATCTGCGCAGATCCAGATAGAAATCATAATCCTCTTTGTTGAGTCCCATCTCGTCCATCCGCGCCTCCAACACCTCCAATTGATCCTCGCGCTGACTGCCGCCGATGATCTCACCGATTCCGGGCACCAGACAATCCATGGCCGCCACCGTCTTGCCGTCCTCGTTGAGTTTCATATAGAATGCCTTGATCTCCTTGGGATAGTCCGTGACGAACACGGGGCGCTTGAACTCCGTCTCCGTCAGATATCTCTCATGCTCCGTCTGCAGATCGCAGCCCCAGAACACCTTGTAGTCAAACTCATCATTGTGTTTCTCCAGAATCTCAATGGCCTCGGTATAGGTCACATGACCGAAATCGGAGTTGACCACATGATTCAGTCTCTCGATCAGTCCCTTGTCCACAAACTGATTAAAGAACGCCATCTCCTCGGGCGCGTTCTCCAACACATAGCGGATCACATACTTCAACATGCTCTCCGCCAGGATCATGTCGTCCGTCAGATCGGCAAACGCCATCTCCGGCTCGATCATCCAAAACTCCGCCGCATGGCGGGTGGTATTGGAGTTCTCCGCCCGGAAAGTGGGGCCGAAAGTATACACATTTTTGAAGGCAAAGGCATAGGTCTCCACATTCAACTGTCCGCTCACAGTGAGATTCGTCTGTTTTCCAAAAAAATCCTGCGAGTAGTCAATACTGCCGTCCTCCCTGCGGGGCGGGGCGTTTAAGTCCAACGTCGTGACCTGAAACATCTCTCCCGCTCCCTCACAGTCGCTGCCCGTGATCAGAGGCGTATGCACATACACGAATCCCCGCTCCATAAAGAAAGTATGAATGGCATACGCGATCAGCGAGCGCACGCGGAACACGGCCTGAAACGTGTTGGTGCGGGGACGCAGATGGGAAATGGTTCGCAGATATTCAAAGGAATGTCTTTTCTTCTGCAGGGGATAATCCGCGGCGGAGGGTCCCTCCACCATCACCTCTATAGCCTGCAGTTCAAAGGGCTGCTTGGCGTCCGGCGTGGCCACGATCGTCCCTCGGACGATCACCGCCGCGCCCACATTCATCTTGCGCAGCATGTCAAAATTTTCCAGAGAATCCCCATACACCACCTGCAGAGGTTCAAAAAAAGTTCCGTCGTTGATCACCAAAAATCCAAACGTCTTGGAGTCCCGGTTGTTACGCACCCAACCGCCGACCGTCACTTCCTTTCCGATGTAGTCTTCCTTATTGCGATACAGATCTTTGATATCCGTCAGGTTCATTTCGATCCTCTCCTTTACCCTCTTCTTTGCCTCTCACGCACTCCTAATCTCCGATGATCACTATGGTCTCCGAGTTCTCCAACAGAAAGTCCAACACATCCTCATACAGAAGGCTGTCCCTGAAATTTTCCTTGGTGAGCCCCGATACAAGCAGATCGTCCACCGTGACTCCGGCTGACTCCGCATACTCCTGCAGCCGCTCGTCCAGACTCTCATCCGAGATATTCAATCCTTCTTTATCGGCTATGGCTCTGACGGCCAAAACCTCCTTGGTATATTGTTGCGCGGATTCGTCCAACATGGCCTCATAATCCATTCCGAACATCTGCGCGTACGCCTCGCCGGTCATTCCGTAATAGGAGGCATTCGCGTCCAACATTAAGGCGTATAGTTGACGGTTAGAGGCCACCATGTCTTCCGGGAGTTCCTCCGCGAACACGCAATTCTCCACCAACTGCGTCATAATGGCATCGCCTGCGGCAGTGAGGTAATCGCTGTGAGCCTGCTCCTCCATAAAATCCCGCACATAGGTCTGCAGTCCTTCCAACGTGGTCACTCCGGGAATGCCGAGCTCACCCACTCTCTCATCCTGCATCTCGGGGATAAAATTCACCGTGACGGTAAAGACCACATCCTGTCCGGCCAACTCGGCATTTTGATAACCCGCGGGGAACGTCAGGTTCAGATCCACGGTCTCCCCGGGCATCACGCCGATGAGCCCCTCCTCAAATCCCTCGATAAACTGTCCCGATCCGATCAGGAGATTGGCTCCCTGCGCAGTGCCTCCGCTAAATGCCACGCCATCCTTCTTGCCCTCATAGTCGATATTGGTCATGTCCATGAGCTCCACCGGACGATCCGTAATGCCTTCCTCAGTCGTCACATAGGCAAAATAGAACTGTTTCATCTCGATCTCGACATCCAAGTCCTCGATCACTTCCGGCACCATATCGAGCTGCAGTCCCTTGTACTCTCCCAATGTCACATAGTCCGACGCATTGACGACACTTCCGGAAGAAATTTCCGGCGCAAGACTCTCCTCTCCACTCTCTTCACCGCTACGCGCCGCATCGTCATTCCCGCATCCGCAGATCAACATGGCGCCCATGGCCAACGCCAACAGACAGATTTTTCTTTTTTTCATAATTCTCCTCGTTTCCACTCATTCTCGATCAGTCATATATACTTCTCTATTATACAGTTATACCACAAAAACCTTACCTTTAAAAGCCCTTTTGCCAACAAACCTGCTCTTCGCCCACAAGCCCCCGCAAGTTGGCAGATCCGACGGGATCTACAGCAACGGCGACAGAAGCCTGCAGACCTGCTCTTTCAAACGCACCCGCAGTTTGCGTCCCGCATACTGATCCCTGGTGATCCTTGTGCATTTTTTCAGATCCTCCGTGAAGATTTCCTCCATCTCCCGGGCCTTCTCATGATTATAGACGACAACATTGACCTCAAAGTTCAGGGCAAAACTGCGAATATCCATATTGGCGGTGCCGTAGCACAATACCCTGCCGTCCACCACCATGCCTTTGCTGTGCAGGAAACCGTTGTTGTAGGTATAACATTTGGCCCCCGCCATCACCAACTCGCCCACATAGGAGAAAGTCGCCCAGTAGACGAAGGGATGATCCGGCTTGCAGGGGATCATGATATTGACCTCGATCCCCGAGCGCACCGCGATCTTCAGCGCGTTCAGAATGGATTCGTCCGGAATGAAATAGGGCGTCTGGATATAAATACTCTGCTCCGCCTTCGAGATCAGGCGCAGATAATTGTCCCGGATCTGCTCCGCCATGTGATCGGGTCCGCTGCTGATGACCTGCATCTCACAGTGATCTCTCGTGCCGGGCGTGATGCCCTCAAACAGCTCATCGTTTTGGAAGAGATTTTCCCTCGCGGCATAATTCCAGTCCAGCAGAAAGCGCAGCTGCAGATCGCCGACCCCCGTGCCCCGGACGCGGAGATGCGTGTCTCTCCAATGACCGAATTTTTCATCCAGATCTATATATTCCTTGCCGATATTAAAGCCGCCCACATAAGCCACACGGTTATCGATCACAACGATCTTACGGTGGTTTCGGTAATTGACGCGCAACTGAAATCTGCGCATCCAAGCCGGGAAAAATTCCGCCGTCCGGATGCCCATGGCATTCAGCTTGCGCCAATAGCTGTGCGGCACGGAACGGCAACCCATGGCGTCAAAGAGTATCCTGACCTCCACGCCCTCCGCGGCTTTCTCCGCCAACACCTGCACAATGCGGTTAAAGAGCACGTCATTGCGGATAATATAATATTGGATGTGTATAAAATGCTGCGCGCTCCTCATATCCTCGATCAGCGCGTCATATTTGTCATTTCCATCCGTAAAAATATCAATGTCGTTGTCATTGGTGAGCACCGATCCGGAGAGCTCCAGATTGTACATGATCAGATCCGTAAACCCGTTTATGTCCGGGTTCTGCGCCGCAGGCTCCCCGGTCTTGAGCTGATGCTCCTGCTGTCGGATGGCCTCGCTGAGATGATCCTCCACCTCCTTCACCCGAAACATCTTACGTTTCCTCATGTTCTGTCCGATCAGCAGATAGAAGACAAACCCCAGGCCCGGGATAAAAAAGAGCAGGAGCAGCCATGCCCAGACACTCTTGGGGTCTCTGCGCTCAAAAAAGACGATACTGACTGCAAACAGCATATTCCATATGAGAAAATGCTGAAAGATGAAGACCATGACTTCCCTGATAATCTCCCACATATCGAACGGTCCTTTCGCAATTTATGGCCATCCGGCCGCTGACAGCCTTGAATATGGACTTATCATACCATAGTTCCCGCCTTTACGCCATACATTCATTTTGTGGATTTCACGGTTTGAGTTGCGAATCCGCTATGTTTTGTGTTATAGTAATCATTAGCGAAAAGAGTAAAATAAAATCGGCGATCTGTCCTGCGGTTGGTGGTCCCGCGCCGTCCGCCACCCAACCAAGCCGAAAACGCGGCGCAGAAACGGGGATGAAGATGAAGACAGGAACAATTGTATTATTGGTGATACTGGCCGTTGTGGTCGTCACCCTCACGATCATGTATTTTCTCGGCCGAAAGGCCCAGAAGAAACAGGCCGAACAACAGGAACTCATGGAGGCCAACAAGCAGACCGTCTCCATGCTGATCATTGACAAGAAACGCATGAAACTAAAAGAATCGGGACTGCCACAGATCGTTCTGGACGAGGCGCCCAAGCTGATGCGCAACACGAAGCTGCCCATCGTGAAAGCCAAGGTGGGACCTCAGATCCTCTCCCTCATCAGTGATGAGAAGATCTTTGATTCCATCCCTGTGAAGAAAGAGGTCAAGGCAGTGGTCAGCGGCATCTACATTCTGGATGTGAAGGGTCTTCATGGCAGAGTGGAAAAGGCTCCCGAGAAAAAGAAAGGATTTTTCAAGCGCGTTGGGGCGGCCATTCAGGAAAAGGGCGGTGCCAAACCCGTAAAATAACAGACAACGGGCAGTACGCTTTGCGAACTGCCCGTTGTTCAATAAAACAAACCCGCACCATTATATAATCTGCCGACAGACTCTATCTGTTCCGGATCTTTAACTCACTTTTGAGCGCTGCCGTCAAAATTGCAGAAAAGTTAATTCCTGCTTTTTCAGCTTCAAAATTCAGCCATGATGGTATCGTGCAGTTCTTTTTTACCGACTTCATATCATTTTTCCTGCGGTACTCTCCAAAGTCCACATCAACGAGAGTGACAATATCTGTTGCTGAATCCGTCTTTACCTCTGAAAACACCGTCGGCTCCGGAAGAACTTCCCCCTCATCTTCCATATCAATTCCGACGACGCCTATTGCATCCCTTGCCATTTCAATTGCTTCTGTCAGGGTATCTCCCTCGGTATTTATATTAAAATCCGGAATATATACCACATAGCCAACCTTATCCGGAATCAAAATAATGGGATACGAATTTTTCATAAAAACACCTCCTGTTTTGGGCGGGTTTATTTCAACCCGCGCCTTTTGATAATAGATTTTGCCAAGTTTTCTTTTATCTCAATATGTCTTGGAATGCTCTCGCGTTCTGTACCTTTTATATAAATATCATGGTCTGTACCATGCCGTTTAAAATTCCATCCATTGTTTTCCAACATTCTGACGAGGTCTTTTGTTTTCATATTTCGCCCTCCTCATGCTTAATTATGCGCATTTTATGCGCATATGTCAATAGTTTTCATGAAAGCCCCTATCGTATCCGGATCTCCATCTTAGTTCCATCCGATCCATCTCCCGCGGCAGACGTGAGGAAATGATATCTCCTCTCTGTCTCAAACCTTTCCATAAAATACAGATTCATGCCGTCATATCTCACAAAATTCATAAAATCAAAGAACAATCTGTCCGCAGCCGGTCCGGAAAAATCTTCCAAGACCGCGTGAATGTATAAGATCTCATCCGCGTCCTCCCATATGTCGCAGTTCCGCACTCCGTCTATATCCTGCCAAAACGCGCGCGCGTCCTCCTTCATGCCCAAATCGATCTTTGATCTGAAGTTGCGGTATAATTGTAAAAAATTTCTCTCCATTGATACCTCCCGAATTCCTTCCCTCACGAAAACCACTTCTAAGGAATATAATTACCTCCGTTTCGGTTTGCAGGATGCGAATATACCGTGACAATCCGTGTTCTTGCCGCATCTGTGATCACCGTATTGCCCCGCCCGTCCTGATGTCTCAATGTCACGTTTCCGGTCTGAGCATCCCTTTGCCGCACTGCCCTCCCGGCGTTCTGATCTATAATACGGTCTGTTTCCGCCGCAGAAAAACCTCTCGCATTGCTTCGCTGCGCTCCATGCTGCGTGTATACCCGCCCTCCCGGCGTTCTGTCTCCCGCCTGCACCTGAGCGGCTGCCGGGGCCGGGTGCGGTGCGGGCACTGGTTGTGGTACGGCTGCCGGGACGGGTGCAGGGGCCGGTTGCGGGGCAGGCGCAGGTG
>JAMPHD010000001.1:40891-136694 GCA_023663635.1 Acetatifactor muris | reverse complement strand
AATAACAACTCATAAAGAAAAATGAGAAAAGTGCCAACGATTACTTGACACAAACCGCAAAAATCTCCTCGTTGCCCCGGGACGAATTTTGTTGTATACTGAAAAGCATATAGGACAAGGCGTATGATAAAGCCGATCCTTCGGGAGGAAACATGACAAAACAGGAAATAAATGAGATCAAAAGACTTTTCACCATCAAAAACTGCTCCATCACCCGCATCTGCGGCTGCTATGTGGACGGGGAGAAGAACAAGAAGACCGAGTTAAAACAGGCCTTTCTCGCCCTGCCCGAGGAGGAAATGTTCAAATATTTCGAGATCCTCCGCAAATGTCTCTCGGGAACCCCCGGCAAAAATCTGCTGAATCTGGAATTTCCGCTGCGCGCGGAGGAGCCCGGGGGCACACAGGAATTTCTGCTGCGCTTGAGGGACAGCAGACTGAAGGACGAGACTCTGTTGGAGGAATTCTATGACAAGATCATCGAACACTATGAATATGTGGGAAATTATCTGATCCTACTGGTCCATGACGTCTATGACGTGCCGGGCAAAACCTTGGACGGATTGGATATGGAGGATGCCTCCGACGAGGTCTATGAATACATACTCTGCGCCATCTGCCCCGTGGATCTCTCCAAGCCGGGACTCTCCTACAACCCGGAGGAAAACACCTTCCAAAACCGCGTGCGGGACTGGGTGGTGGGTATGCCGGAGACGGGATTCCTCTTTCCCGCCTTCAACGACAGGGGCTCGGATCTGCACGGTACGCTCTACTACTCCAAGGACTCGGAGGATCTGAAAGAGAGCTTTCTGGATCAGCTCCTGGGCTGCCCCACTCCCATGTCCGCCGGCGCCCAGAAAGAGACTTTCCGCACGCTGATCGAGGAGACCCTTGGCGAGACCTGCGAATTGGAGATGGTCAAGAACATCCATGAAAAATTGCAGGAGATGGTGGAGGAACACAAGGAGGAACCCGCTCCGCTGGTACTGGACAAAAACGAGGTCAAGACTCTGTTGGCGGGCAGCGGCGTGGCCAATGAGAAACTGGCGGAATTTGACGACTATTACGATGTCTCCGCCGGGGAGAAAGCCACTCTCTACGCGGGAAACGTGTTCAGCACGCGCTCCTTCGACGTGAAGACTCCGGACGTGGTCATCAAGGTCAATCCCGACCGAACGGATCTGATCGAGACCAGAGAGATCGACGGGCGAAACTGTCTCGTCATACAACTGGACGGATCGGTGGAGGTAAACGGGATCGCCGTGCGCACCGCCCGAATCCCCGCCGAGTCACCTGATGAACCATAAACGAATAAACCCGAATAAACCAATGAAAGGAACGGATCGATCAAATGAGACAACTGCTGTTAGGAAATAAGGCATTTGCCAGAGGACTCTACGAGGCCGGATGCGAAGTGGTCTCCTCCTATCCCGGAACTCCCTCCACGGAGGTGACGGAGGAGGCCGCCAAATATGACGAGATCTACTGCGAGTGGGCTCCCAACGAGAAGGTGGCTCTGGAAGTGGCTTTCGGCGCCTCCCTGGCGGGAAAAAGATCCTTCTGTGGCATGAAACATGTGGGGCTGAACGTGGCGGCGGATCCCCTTTTCACCGCCTCCTACACCGGAGTGCGGGGCGGATTGGTCATCTGTGTGGCCGATGACCCGGGCATGCATTCCTCCCAGAACGAGCAAGACTCCCGCCATCACGCCATCGCCTCCAAAGTGCCCATGTTGGAGCCGGCGGATTCCGCGGAGACCTGTGCCTTCGTCAAGCAGGCCTACGAGCTCTCCGAGCGTTTCGACACCCCCGTCATCGTGAGAATGTGTACCCGCGTGGCCCACTCTCAGAGCGTGGTGGACACCGCCGAGCGGGTGGTGCCCGATGCCCCTCCCTATGAGAAGGACACCGCCAAATACATCATGACCCCCGCCAATGCCATCAAACGCCACCCCAAGGTGGAGGAGCGCATGCGGAAACTGGCCGAATACGCCGAGGACTGCCCATTCAACCGCGTGGAGCCGGGCGATCCCAAATTGGGCATCATCACCTCCTCCACCTCCTATCAATACGCCAAAGAGGTCTTCGGGGAGAAAGCGAGCATTTTGAAATTGGGCATGGTAAATCCGCTGCCGAGACAACTGATCCTGGACTTTGCCGCCAAGGTGGAGCGGTTGGTCATCATCGAAGAACTGGATCCCATCATTGAAGATCATTGCCGCCGGTTGGGCCTGTCCGTGACCGGCAGGGACCTCTTCCCCTTGGAGGGAGAATTTTCCGGCGCCATGATAGCGGACAAGCTGGGCGTAGAGCCGGCTCCCTACCGCTCTCTCGACGAGCAGCTACCGGGTAGGCCTCCCGTGATGTGCGCGGGCTGCCCTCACCGCGGTCTCTTCTACACACTGGCCCGCAATAAATGCACCGTCATGGGGGATATCGGCTGCTACACGCTGGGCAGCGCGCCGCCCCTAAGCGCCATCGACATGGTGCTGTGCATGGGCGCGTCCGTCAGCTCCCTACACGGTTTCAACAAAGCCACCGGGGGGGAGTGGGAGGATCGCGCCGTGGCCGTGATCGGCGACTCCACCTTCGTGCATTCCGGCATGACGGGACTGGCCAACATTGCCTACAATCAGAGCAATTCCACCGTGATCATCCTGGACAATTCCATCACCGGCATGACGGGACATCAGCAGAATCCCACCACCGGCTACAACATCAAGGGAGATCCCGCGGGCAAGATCGATCTGGAGGCGCTGTGCCGCGCCATGGGCATCCGCCGGGTGACCGTGATCGATCCCTATGACCTGCAGGAATGCGACAGGGTACTGAAGGAGGAACTTGCCGCGGACGAGCCCTCCGTCATCATCAGCCGCCGTCCCTGCGTGCTCTTAAAGTATGTGCAGCCCAAGCCTCCCATTCAGGCGGACTGCGACAAATGCACGGGCTGCAGATCCTGTATGCGCCTCGGCTGCCCCGCCATCAGCATAAAGGACGGCAAGGTGTCCATTGACGCCACCCTCTGCGTGGGATGCGGCGTCTGCAGTCAGCTCTGCAAATTTGGCGCGTTGAAAGGAGATTTGACATGAATGCGAACACTACCAACAATATCATGATCGTGGGTGTCGGCGGTCAGGGATCCCTTTTGGCGAGCAAGCTGTTGGGACATCTTCTGCTGCAGGAGGGATATGACGTGAAAGTCTCCGAGGTGCATGGCATGAGCCAGCGCGGAGGCAGCGTGGTGACTTATGTGCGTTTCGGAGAAAAGGTCTGCTCCCCCGTCATCGACAGAGGACAGGCCGACTTCATCGTCTCCTTTGAGCAGTTGGAGGCCGCGCGATACTTGGAATACCTGAAACCGGACGGTCGGATCGTGGTCAACACCCAACAGATCGAGCCCATGCCCGTGGTCACGGGAGCCGCCCGCTATCCCGAGCGCCTGATCGAGAGGATCAGGGAATTGGGCATCGCCGTGGATGCCATGGACTGTCTCTCCCTCGCTGAGACCGCGGGCAGCTCCAAGGCGGTGAACATCGTTCTCATGGGCCGCCTGTCCCGCTACTATGACATCCCTTTGGAGAGATGGCAGAAAGCCATTGAGGAATGCGTCCCCGCCAAATTCCTGGAGCTCAACCAACGGGCGTTTCTGTTGGGGCGGGAGGCAGAGATTTCCGCCGGTCCCGGCCTTGAATAAGAGCATACAATTTACAGCAATCGAAAAAATACCATCACAGAAAGGAATACATATCATGCCCGTAACGGATTTGTTAGAAAGAAATCATAAGCTCTACGGCGACGAGGTCGCTCTGGTGGAACTCAATCCCACCATGACGGACTATCGCCGCTCCACATGGAAAGAGTACGATCTGGTACAGCCCACCACGCCGCAGCCATACCGCAGAGAGATCACTTGGAGCATCTTTGACGAGAAGGCCAACCGGGTGGCCAATATGCTGCTCTCCCGCGGCATCCGCAAGGGAGACCGGGTGGCCATCCTCATGTTCAACTGTCTGGAGTGGCTCCCCATCTACTTCGGCATCCTGAAGACCGGCGCCATCGCCGTGCCCTTCAACTTCCGTTTCTCCGCCGATGAAATCCAATACTGCGCCGATCTGGCCGAGGTGCATATCCTCTTCTTCGGCCCCGAATTCATAGGGCGTATTGAGTCCATCGAGGAATCCATGAGCAAGGGAAGGCTGCTCATCTATGTGGGAGACGGCTGCCCCACTTTCGCGGAGAGCTATAGAGAACTGGTGGCGGACTGCTCCAGTCGCCCGCCCCTCATCCGACTGGAGGAAGACGATGACGCCGCTATCTATTTTTCCTCGGGAACCACAGGTTTTCCCAAGGCGATCCTGCACAATCACGAGAGCCTGTCCCAGGCGGCCCGCATGGAACAAAAGCACCATCTCACCGACAGAAACGACGTGTTCCTCTGCATTCCGCCTTTGTACCACACCGGCGCCAAATTCCATTGGATGGGCAGCCTGTGCGCGGGCAGCAAGGCCGTATTGTTAAAGGGCGCGACCCCCGAGATCATTCTGGACGCGGTCTCCAAGGAACACTGCACCATCGTCTGGCTGTTGGTGCCCTGGGCGCAGGACATTCTGGACGCGTTGGACAGGGGCGACCTCAAGATAGGGGACTACGAATTGGATCAGTGGCGTCTCATGCATATCGGCGCCCAGCCCGTACCGCCCTCCCTGATCAAGCACTGGAAGGAATATTTTCCCCACCACCTCTATGACACCAACTACGGCCTCTCCGAGTCCACCGGCCCCGGATGCGTGCATCTGGGCATTGAGAACATCCATAAGGTGGGAGCCATCGGCATCCCCGGCTACCAATGGGAATGCAAGATCGTGGACGAGGACGGCGTCACCGTGCAGCAGGGCGAGGTGGGCGAACTCTGCGTCCGCGGCCCGGGCGTCATGACCTGCTACTACAACGATCCTGAGGCCACCGCCGAGACCCTGCGGGACGGTTGGCTCTACACCGGGGATATGGCCATGCAGGACGGGGACGGCTTTTATTTCCTGGTGGACCGCAAGAAGGATGTCATTGTCAGCGGCGGCGAGAATATCTATCCCGTACAGATCGAGCATTTCCTGAGCGCCCATGAAAAGGTGAAGGATGTGGCGGTCATCGGCCTCCCCGACAAGCGTCTGGGCGAGATCACCGGCGCCATCATCTCCGTCAAGGAGGGCATGACCTGCACGGAGGAGGAGATCAACCAATTCTGCTTGGAACTGCCCCGCTACAAACGCCCCAAAAAGATCATCTTCGCGGATGTGCCCAGAAATGCCACCGGCAAGATCGAGAAACCCGCCCTGCGGAAACTCTACGGCGCGGATCAGCTCGTGGCGCAGCAGATTGAGGTAAATACATGAAGACCAAAAGAATATTCGCCGCTTTAATCTGCGTCATTATAATTTGGGGAATGGCAGGCTGTAACGCCCCCAAGAGGCAGCGCGTAAACCCGGTCTGCGCGGACGCGCAGACCACGATCGAATTTTTGATCGATGCAGTGGAGAGAAAGGACGCTCAGGCGATCAAGGACATGTTTTCTCCGTATGCCAAGGATAACATTAAGCATTTTGATGAGAAAATCGAGCGTTTCGTGGATGAATTTCCGGGATGGGATGAGGATTATGAATTGAAGGATACCTTTCAGCGTTGGTCGAATCACGGCAAAATAACCAATATCCTGACACCCTCCTATGATTGGGTTGTAGACGACAAAATATATCGCATGCGCATTATCTATTATAAGGAATCCGATGAAGATGAGTCGAAGTTGGGCTGGTATTCGCTGCAGATCTGGGAAAGATATAACGACAGCTATACAAGCGGGGCTTATATGCATGGCGTGGAGGACGAGCCGGATATATTGCTCTGGAACTATCTGAAAGATGAGACCGACCGGTCAAAATAAATCATGGGGGAAACAAAATGCAACTGATACTACATTTGAATGCCCGTTTTCAGCCTAAACACAGATTTGAGTTGGAAGATGCTTTACAGGAGATTTTTCAAAAAGAAAATGCAGGGGAGATAACAGGCGGAGGAACATCGTTAAAGGAAAACGGCGAAATAGAAAGCTGCGATATTGAAATTGATTTTGAGGATTCCGGGAAAGATTTGGAATGGCTTGTAGATCTGCTCAACGCCATAGGCATTCCCAAAGGCTCTGTCTTACGCGGAATTGAGCCGCCGATCAACGTCGGCACACTGGAAGGTCTGGCGATCTATATGGACGGAACCGGCCTGGCGGAAGAAATCTACCAAAGCTGCGATATAAATTATGTGATCGAACAATTGGAACAGGCAGTCTCAGGCATCGGACATATGTACAGTTACAGGGAACTCAGCGAGTTTACGGCATTATATTTTTATGGTACATCTTTTTCCGTGATGAAAGAGAAAATGCACCCCTTTATTTCAAGTTATCCGCTATGCCAAAATTGTCGAATTGAGAAAATCGCGTAGCAAACTACTTGCTTTTCCGGTCAATAATGTTATAATAGTCTTATGGGGATATAGCTCAGTTGGGAGAGCGATACGTTCGCAACGTATAGGTCACGAGTTCGAGTCTCGCTATCTCCATTTAGATCAAATCGGTCGAACTGATATTTTCTCCGTCCTGTCAATCCTTCATTTTTGTAATTTGCAGAAATGCCGCTTATTTAGCCTCTTGATTTTCTCCAAGCTCTCTGAGCTTTGACCGGGCTTTCTCATATCCCTGCTCTGCCGCCTTTTGCCACAACTCCACCGCCCTTGCCTCATCCGGGGCTATTCCTTCGCCATAATAATACATGGTCGCCATCGCGCACAGCGATTCCATATGTCCCTGCTCCGCCGCCTTCTGATACCACTCGATCGCCTTTAGCCTGTTCTGCGCTACGGCCCAACCATAGCGATACATGGACCCAAGACCGTATTGTCCGCCCGCATTTCCCTGCTCCGCAGCCCTGCAATACCACTCTAACGCCTTACTATGATCCTGTTGTGCTCCTTGGCCCAATGCGCAAAAATCTCCCATTAGGGATTGCGCGTTCGCGTCTCCACGCTCTGCAGCCTTTTGAAACCACTCCACCGCCCTAAACTCGTTCTTCTCTACACGGGTACCCGAGAAGTACATCCATCCCATCAGATACATTGCCGGCGCATATCCGTTCTCGGCAGAGTTTCGCATCATTTCCACACCTTTCGCGTAATCGGGTGTGTCTAACATGGCGAGCGCCTCATTATATAAGTCCTCTTTCGTCTTCTGCCCCTTTAAATCAGCGAAATCCTCCGTTTCCTCATCTTCATCCCGCGCAATGCCGGTCTGCTCCTTCCCCTTCATCCACGAAAAGGCTGTGATTGCGGTCTCGATCTGTTTCAGATCCTCTTCCAGTTTCCGTCTTCTTGCCTCATCCTCCACATTGTCCAGGCGCTCCATGATCTCGGACTGTTTCAGCTCCAGTTTCCCTACAATTTCCTCTGCATCCGCAGTCTCATCGATTCCCAAGCTCTTTAACAACTTTTCCACACCAATTTCTCCTCTTGCTTTTATTTTGCTTTCCCATTGCTTTACGCTATATCCGACTCGATGATTGTAACAACCTCGTCTCTATCTATTTCGCCGCCCGTACTCATCTTCCTAGCGATTCTGGAGTTTTTCTTCTTCTCCACCTGTTCCACGATGTTGCGCACGCCTCTTGCATTGCCGAAGTCTTTCATTCCCGCCTTCTCTTCCCGTATCCGCCGCAAGATGGTCTGATCCAGCCCTTCCGCCAGTTGCATTCCCTTCTGACTGACCATATTCCGGAAGATCAAAAGCAGTTCCTCATCCGTATAGTCCTCAAAACAGATCTCATTGGAGAGACGGCTTGCAAGTCCCTGATTGGCGTCCAGAAACTTCTCCATCTCCTGCGCGTATCCCGCTACGATCACCATCAGATTCTCCCGTCTGTTCTCCAACTCCGCCACCAGAGTATTGATCGCCTCTAAGCCAAACTCATCATGTTCACCGCCCATCAGCGTATAAGCCTCGTCGATAAACAGTATCCCTCCCTGCGCCTCCTTGATCTTATCCAGAACCTTCTTGGCCGTATGCCCCTGATACTGCCCCACCAGGTCCTTGCGCCCTGTCTCCACGAATACATTCTTTTGGAGAAGTCCCAGTTTCTTATAAATCTTGCCGAGCAGACGGGCCACCGTTGTTTTTCCGGTTCCGGCGTTTCCCTTAAACACCAGATGCAGCGTGCCATGCCCCTGCGCATGTTCGATCCCCGCCTGTCTCATATATTCTTTCACTCGGATATCGTCCACCATCTCCTGAACCTTGGCCTTGACGGATGCCAGTCCCGTCAGTCCGTTCAGCTCCTCCATCAGCTCTTCCAGAGATTTCTCCTCATCGGTCTTTCGCCCCGCAATGGTTCGGATATCCTCTTTGGTGATCAGGTCATACATGGCTGCGCTGACATGCATCCCCGAGCTGTTCATCCTGACCAGACGGGCATTCATCTCCTCGATCACCTCGTCAAACAGATTCCTGACGCCTCTGGCATTGCCGAAATCCGGCACCTTGGATTTCTGTTCGATCATATGACGCAGCCCTTCGTCCATATCGGGTTCCAACTGCATGGAGCGTTCCGCCACCATCTTCTTGAAGATGCTCACCATCTCTTCCACGGTGTAATCCTCAAATTCGACCTCGTTGCGGATACGGCTCTTAAATCCTGGATTCGATTTCAGGAATTCGTACATTTCCTCCTTATAACCCGCCAGGATCACCATCATGTAGTCCTTATTATTTTCGATCGCCGCTATGAGCTCGTCCACGGCTTCGTGTCCAAAGGTGTCCTTGTCATCCCTGCAGAGGGAATAGGCTTCGTCGATAAATAAAATGCCTCCCATGGCCTCCTTCACCTTTGCCCTTACCAACGGGGCGGTCTGCCCCTGATATTGCCCGACCAGATCGCTCCTTGTACATGACACTATCTGCCCACCGTTGGGGAGAATGCCAAGCTGCTGCCAGATCTTCCCGACAAGCGCCGCCACCGTCGTCTTACCGGTGCCGGGATTGCCCGTAAACAGCATATGCAGCGTACCGTGGCCCGTTTCTCTGTGGGCCCCCTTTGCCTCGGACTGCTGCTCAACGGCGATCGTCTCTATCCTCTTTCGGATCTGCGCCTTCACATTCTTTAAGCCGGTCAGGTTGTCCAACTTGGCCAACAGTTCATCCAAGCTCTCATCCTCCATTTCCACCTCAAAGTCCTCCGGCATCAGATACGCCTTGGCGGCATCGGATTCATCCTCTCCCTCATAATACCGCTGCGCCATTTTCACCGCCGCCTGATCCAGATATCGTTTCAATGTGATCGCATTCAGGAACTCCGGGCTTCTGCATTCCATTCTGATCTTTCGAAGAAGAACTTTTTCCGCGCTCGGGTGAATCCGAAGGGCCTTCGCCGTTGCCAGTTTCTTGGCGATCTCCAACAGTTCTCCCAGTGAATAGGGCTGAATCTCTATGACGGAATATAGGATATCCTGTAATTCATCATCCAATATCTGCAGCTTTGTCACCGCCTCGCCCGTTCCGGTCAGCACAACGGAAAGTCTGTCTTTATTCTCGCCCATCACCCGGCGCAACCCGACGGCTATATTCTTTAAATCATGGCCTCCCATGTTATCATCCGAAATATCCTGCACATTTTCTATGATAACGGTCGCGTCACTCACTTTGTCGAAGAGTTCCTTAATGCCTTCCACACGGTCGTTTTCATAGGCCATAAGCAATTCTCTCGCCTCAAGCCTGACGGCGCTTTTATCTGCCCGTATGCCAAACTCATACAACAGGCCGCTTATGATCTCGCCCACCAAGGTCTTTCCGCTCCCTCTCGGGCCCGCGATGGCAAAATGCGTGGATTTTAACAGTTCCGCGTTGAACTTGCTCTCCCTCCGCTCATTTTGGAAACGGAGCAGCTTGTAAAATTTGTCCATTTCGATTTGGACATTTTCCATGCCGACGACGCCCTCAAAGCATTCTTTGATGTTTCCGGGTATCTTCACCGGTTTCTTTTCCTTTTTCCTGTTTTGCTTAAACATCTCGGAAAGCGAAATTGAACTGCTCCGATGCTGCGGTTGTTCTGCGGTTTCCGTCTGCTCCTTTGACGCGTCCGCCACCGGTTTCGCCTGCTCCTTTGACGCGTCCGCCTGTCCGGCAAGGTTCTGCAGATATTCAGAGGTCCTGCCCTGCTCTATACACTCCAACAGTTCCTCGATCTCCATGATGTAATCTCCGGCAGGGAACAGGTTATAGCACTTTTTGGCGACTTTCCGCGCTTTCTTCTCCTCTCCCGCGGCCAGATATGCCTTGCCCAGATTCAGCATCAGCAGCTCTTCATATTCATCCTGAAGTTCCTCTTCGAGCTGCTTTATGATCTCCTCATATTGTTTTTGCTCCATCAGAGCGTCATACTGCGTATGTTTCATCTTTTCTCCTGTCTCAACTGACCGTGTAATCCCTGAGGATTCCCGTGACTTCCTTTATTGCGGTTTCGTCCATATTGGCGACCCGTTTCATGTGATATTCTTCCTCAAAGCCCATATCCGGCAGGGCGATATGGATATGGAGCAGCTGATGCTCATCCAACGCGATCTTGATCAGCACCAGAGACCTGATGGGCGTATTCTCCGGAAGGAAGATCTGAAATGTGCCTATTATCGTCACATCCGTCACTTCCAAGTATTCGCCCTCCGTCACGGTCAGTTCGATCTGTTTCTGGTTGTCCGCGATCGTCCGGAAACGCTGCTCGATCTCTATGGGCACCTTGGAGTTTTTGGGAATGACGATATTGTTTTCTTCCGTGTTGCCTTTCACCACCACTACCCCGATACTGTGCGAACACACATCCACGAACCCGGAGTTCTCCTTCCCGCACAGTTCCGAATAGATGGCGGCTCCAAGGGCCACGGCTTCGTTCGGGTTGATATCCTTGGAAGGTTCTTTCCCGATAAACTTTCCCACATTTTCCGCGATATACGGAATCCTGCCGGAACCGCCGACCAGAAGTACTTTATCGATATCCTCTTTCCGAAGATTCGCGGATTTCAAGGCTTCCTCCATTTTCAACTCCGTGCGGCGGTATATCTTGCTGATCATTTTTTCAAAGAGTTCGCGGGTTATTTCTATCTTTTCCCTGATCTTTCCCGCCTTTACAATGATATTCGTGGTTTTCCGGCTGCTGAGCTCGATCTTCGCCTCCTCCGAATCCCTGAACAGGTCCTGCAGCACGTCTATGTACTCTTCATCCTCGATATCCACATCATACTTTTCTTCTATGCAATCCCTGACATGATCAATGATGCACTGGTCAAAAAACCTCCCGCCGGCATTTGACAGCCCATCCGTACTCAGCACTTCTATATACTCGTCATCATCAATGTGAAGGATCGTCACATCGAAGGTTCCCCCGCCCAAATCGTATATCATGATATTTTCGTTTTTGATCTTCTGTCTTCTCTGATAGCACAAGGCCGCCGCAGTCGGCTCATTGATCATGCCGAGCAGCGGATAGCCCGCAATCGTCGCCGCGTCCTCCGTCGCCTTTCTCCGGGCATCGGAAAAATAGGCCGGCACCGTGATGACAACGCCATCGACCTTCTCTCCCAGAGATTCCTCCGAATCCTGCACGACCTTTCGTATGATAAAGCTGGATATCATCTCCGGTGTGTATTTCTTACCGCCATACTCCTTCATGGTCTTGTTCTTACCCATATAATTCTTGACATCGACAACCACATTCTCGGGATATAGAATGGCATTGTCTTTCGCCGCTTTTCCGACAATGATCTCATTGTCATTGTCCGGGTCAAACAGGACAACGGACGGCGTCAGCTTACCTCCGTCGTTGTTGCCGGCTATCTGCGGCTCGCCTTTATCATCTATATACGCTCCCGCCGAAAAAGTCGTGCCCAGATCGATCCCTAATATCATAATTATACCCCCGGCGTGCTTCAGCACGCATACCAATCAATATTTGAAAGTTTACTTTCAAACTTTTCACTCTCCGTACTTTGTTTTCTTTTAAGAATTTTCAATTAATTTATGATGGATGGCCATCCGGCCGTTCCCTGCCCGGAATAAGGTTATCATATCATATCTGCATTCATTTCTCAACGTCATTATTGTGCCGCCCACGTTTTTATTTTGATCGCTCCCGCATATCAAAACCCTCACCGGACAACCCAAAATCCCTATTGCCTGATATTCATATTTCGGATATAATATCGAATATATATATGTCTGTCGAAAAAGCTTATAATAACAAATAATGTAAAAAAGCACCGTGAAAGAAGATGATATTATGCAGCAATTCATTCCATTCAAACCCGAAAAAGAAGTTATCTCTATCCGCTTAAATACGGAACCGGTAAAAAATTAGACACTGCTGCAGAAAACGCCCGAATCAGCGCAACGAATTTATCACCGATGCATCTCATTTGCGATGGAACATTTAGAAAGTGGCAGGGAGCGATGAAGTCGGAAAATATGCCCAAAAAGATACTCACTGTTTTAATATGCTTTATTATGGTTTGGGGTATAGCAGGATGCGCCTTTCCACAAAAGCAGCGCGTAAACCCTGTCTATGCGGACGCGCAGACCACGATCGAATTTTTGATTGACGCGGTGGATAGAAAAGACGCTCAGGCGATCAAAGATATGTTTTCTCCCTATGCCAAGGACAACATAGATCATTTTGATGAAAAAATCGACCGTTTCATAGAGGAGTTTCCGGGATGGACCGGGGATTATGAATTAAGCGATACATTTGAACGTTGGTCAGATCACGGTAAAATAACATACATGATGACACCTTCCTTTGATTATGTCGTAGATGATAAGGGCTATTGTCTCCGAATGATCTATTATACAGAGGCAGATGAAGATGAAACCAGATTAGGTTGGTATTCTCTGCAGATATTTGAATATCCGAATCCTGACTACTCTGACGGTTTTTATATGCATGGCACAAAAGACGAACCGGATATTTTGCTCTGGGATTATTTGAAAGACGGGACTGATTAGCTATTAAACGTTTTAAATTCAATATATTGAAGAACTATTAGGAATAATCGCGTTGCTAAGACCTATAATATGTAAAAAAGTTGGTTTGGAGCTGAGTGTATGATAAGCTTTTTGTCATGCAGATTAGTGCAATGCGGGAATGCCATATACTCAGTTATTGAAATTTAATGATTGAGGTGTTACAATATGGAAAAAAGAGAAAGCGAGGTGCACATCATGCCATCCGTAGAGTTAATGGAATGCGAGAAAATAGCTTATATAAGCGGGATGAAAGAATATTTACAAAAATTAAAAAGCATGGAACAAAGTCAGGCCCAAAGAATTTCTCTTGAAAATTTAAGGCAAAGTAAAATCATTGGTGAGAATGGTGAATTTACGGAACACTATGGATTTATGCGGACAAGTACACAGAAGAGGTAACGATATATGTATAGCAATTTACCTAATTTGGTACTGGCATTTCATGGTTGTGATGAAGAAACCTACAAAAAAGTTTTATATGAGCACGAATCACTATTACCAAGCATTAATTCTTATGATTGGCTTGGCAACGGAATATATTTTTGGGAAAACAGTTTTTCAAGAGCTCAGGATTGGGCAATAGAATACTGTGAACGAAAGCATAAAGAGCACCCGGATGAAAAGAAAAAGAAACCTGCTGTTATCGGAGCTGTTATAACATTGGGTCATTGTTTAAATTTGACAGATTATGGCAGCGCCGAAGTGCTAAGAACCGGATACGAAATATTGTCCTACGAACTTTCTCTTCATGGAAAAAAATTACCGATCAACAGAAATGTTAAAGAAAATAGTGACCTTTTGTTAAGAGAACTTGACTGCGCTGTTATTCAACGTATTCATCAATACAATAGAGAATTACATGTTAAAAGTTATGACAGTGTCAGAGGAATTTTTATAGAGGGTGCCCCTGTGTATCCCGAATCCGGCATCAGGGAAAAATCCCATGTTCAATTGTGTATCATTAATCCTAATTGTATAAAAGGATATTTCAGTCCATTATTACCGGACAGTAAATGGGACATGGTATAGAATGTGTTTCTTGTTTGCGACATTCAGAAAAAGTCGGGGAAATGCGATCATGAAGAAAAGAATATTCAATATTCTGATATGCTTTATTATGGTTTGGGGTATAGCAGGATGCGCCTTTCCCCAAAAGCAGCGCGTAAACCCTGTCTATGCGGACGCGCAGACCACGATCGAATTTTTGATTGACGCGGTGGATAGAAAAGACGCTCAGGCGATCAAAGATATGTTTTCCCCTTATGCCAAGGATAACATAGATCATTTTGATGAAAAAGTCGATCGTTTCATAGAGGAATTTCCGGGATGGACCGGGGATTATGAATTAAGCGATACCTTTGAACGTTGGTCGAATCACGGCAAAATAACAAATATGCTGACACCCTCTTATAATTTTGTTATTGACGGCAAAACGTATTGCATGCGCATTATCTATTATAAGGAATCCGATGAGGATGAAAGCAAATTGGGTTGGTATTCCCTGCAGATCATGGAGCTGTATAATGAAAACTATACAAAAGGGGTTTATATGCATGGCACGGGTCATGAACCGGAGATTTGGCTCTGGGATTATTTAAAGACAGATTAATCTCCGACAACGGGCAGCACGCTCCGCGAACTTCCCTTATGTTTACCAAAAAAGGACGGGGCCGATCACCCCATCCTTTTCATCTTCTTCTCATTCAGATCCATTACGCGATCTTGCTCTTTGCCAGATCAGCCAGGGTCTTAAATCCCTCGGCATCGTTCACTGCCATCTCGGCCAACATCTTTCTGTTGATCTCCACATCCGCCTGTTTCAGACCATACATGAATTTGCTGTAGGACAGACCGTTCATTCTTGCAGCGGCGTTGATACGCGCGATCCAGAGTCTTCTGAACTGACGCTTTTTCTCTTTTCTGCCCGCGTAGGAACTTGCCAAAGCCCTCATAACGGACTGCTTTGCAACTCTGTACTGTTTGCTCCTTGCGCCTCTGTAACCCTTTGCGAGTTTCAGTACACGATTATGTTTCTTCTTGGCATTCAAGCCACCTTTAATTCTTGCCATCTTCGCTTCTCCTCCTTGCCCGAATTATAAATAGGGTAAAATCTTCTTCATATTCTTAACATTGGTTGCATCCGTGATTGCGGGCTTTCTCAGATTGCGCTTTCTCTTGGTGCTCTTCTTGGTTAAGATATGGCTCTTGTACGCTTTGGATCTTTTCAATTTACCGGTACCGGTCACTTTAAAACGCTTAGCAGCTGCTCTGCTTGTCTTCATTTTGGGCATAGCTATTTCCTCCTGATATTCATATTGTACGGCAGGCGCCAAAGCCTTCACCGCTTATTTGATGCACACAGGGCAATGTTCACCCCGGCGCCTGCATCACTTACTTCGCCCTGTCCTCACTGTTTCTTCTGCGCGAGGAACATGGTCATGCTTCTGCCTTCCACCTTGGGCGCCTTCTCCACCACGGCCACATCCGCCAGGTTCTCGGCAAAATCATCCAAAATGTGCTTGCTGTTGTTCATATGAGCCATCTCACGACCTCTGAATCTCAAGGTGATCTTCACCCTGTCGCCTTTGGTCAGAAATTTTCTGGCTGCATTGGTCTTGGTATTCAGATCATTGGTGTCAATATTTGGGGAAAGTCTGATCTCCTTGATCTCGATCGTCTTCTGTTTCTTCTTGGCTTCCTTCTCTTTGCGGAGCTGCTCATACTTGAACTTGCCGTAATCCACGATCCGGCACACGGGCGGTTGCGCCGTGGGCGCGATCTTCACCAGATCCAATTCCGCATCCATCGCCAGTTTCATGGCATCTTTGGAAGACATAACGCCAAGTTGTTCCCCATTCTCCCCGATTACACGCACCTCTTTGTCACGAATTTGTTCGTTAATCATTAAATCGCTAATGGTCGTATACCTCCATACATAAGAAAATAAAAAGCGGACAGCATCGCTATCCACCCAAATCACACATACACCCTATGTACATAAGAATGCCCTATGCAAATCTGAACGCTTACAAGCCCGATCGCCGTAAGGTGAGAGTGGATACTCTGCTTGTTTTACCGCAGTGCGGACATTTCTGCCCTCACGCACTTATATAAAATAACATCTGTGGCCGGATTTGTCAATAGCACCAAGAAATTTTTTCTGAAAATTTTCCGCAAAATAGTTTCCAAAACTATTTGTAAATTTTTCCTAAAGCACTTCAATTATCCCGGAAGTCCTGCTCCGAGGGGCGATTGTTCCAACGTGACCTCACAGGAACAATCGCTCCATCGAAACCCAACATGCCAAATATTCGTGACAGGGACCACTTTCCCGTCAGTATCCTACCTCTCCGCAAAAGTAGCGCAATTCGTCTCCCCGCAATTACATGCGCCGCAGCCCCTGATATCCACATGGTCCGCCACGCATTTATAATTGCTGTTGTGGATGCATCTGATGGCCTCGCAGTCAATGCTGATGGTCCTGCTGGGATGCTCCAGGGAGCTTGTGAAGGCATCATGTCCCTCCCTGCGCTCCGCAAAGCTCTCACAGCAGGTGTCGTCACAGTTGCAGGCATGTTTGCCGCCCACCATGATGTCGCCCTTGCTGCAGAGGCACTCCTTATTGTAGGTACAATTTTCAACGCCGCATTTTAAATCCGCCATGGCAATCCTCCTTCTGCGCAGTCCCGTCTGTATGATAAAGACTGCACAGAGATCAGTTTGCCCGGATTGGTTTTGATCTATACCGATTTTATTGATTTTGACCGGTCATGACCGTTTACTCTCCTCGGTCACCTCGGTCTTGCGGATGGCTTTTGTGCGGATCTCCTCACAGATCTGAGTGATGAACTCGGACAAAGGTTTCACGCCCTCATCTCCCGCAAAGCGGCTGCGCACGGACACAACGCCCTCCTCGGCCTCCTTTTGGCCCACCACGAGCATATAGGGCACCTTCGCAAGGCGGGCCTCACGGATCTTAAAACCAATCTTCTCGGAGCGCAGATCCGTGGTGGCCAGAATGCCGTTTTGCTTGAGTTCCTTCTCCACCTTGGCCGCATAGTCCGCGAACTTCTCGGAGATGGGCAGCACGCGCACCTGCTCGGGGCAGAGCCACGTGGGGAACTTGCCCTCATATTTCTCGATCAGCCATGCCAGCGTGCGCTCATAGCATCCCATGGAAGTCCTGTGAATGATATAAGGGCGCACTTTGTCGCCGTTTTGGTCGATATAATACATATCATATTGAGCGGCCAACAGGGCATCCCACTGTATGGTGATCATGGTGTCCTCCTTGCCGTACACATTGCGGGCATTGATGTCCACTTTGGGGCCGTAAAAGGCAGCCTCACCCACATCCTCCACAAAGTTAATGTCCAACTCCTGCAAAATTTGGCGGATGCTGCCCTCCGTCTGCTCCCAGACCTCGGGCTCTCCGATATATTTTTCCCGATTGTCGGGATCCCATTTGGAGAGGTGATATGTCACATCCTCCTCCACGCCCAGAGTCTGCAGACAGTATTTGGCAAGAGCCATACAGTTCTTGAACTCCTCCACCATCTGGTCCGGACGGACGATCAGATGGCCCTCGGAGATGGTGAACTGGCGCACGCGGGTCAGACCGTGCATCTCCCCGGAATCCTCATTTCTAAAGAGCGTGGAGGTCTCGCTGTAACGGCAGGGCAGATCGCGATAGGAGTGCTGTGTCGCCTTGTACACAAAATACTGGAAAGGGCAGGTCATGGGGCGCAGAGCCATCACTTCCTTGTCCTTCTCGGGATCTCCCAACACGAACATCCCGTCCAGATAGTGATCCCAGTGGCCGGAGAGCTTGTAGAGGTCGCTCTTGGCCATGAGAGGCGTCTTCGTGCGCATATATCCCCACTCATTGTCCTCCAGATCCTCGATCCATCTCTGCATGGTCTGAATGATCTTGGCGCCCTTGGGCATCAGCAGAGGCAGTCCCTGTCCGATCACGTCCACTGTGGTGAACAGTTCCATCTCGCGTCCCAATTTGTTGTGATCGCGGTTCTTGATATTTTCCAGAAAAGTCAGATACTCCTCCAGCTCCTCTTTCTTGTTAAAAGCAGTCCCGTAAATACGCTGCAGCATGGCATTGTCGGAATTGCCCCGCCAGTAAGCTCCCGAGGAAGATGTCAGCTTGAAAGCCTTGATCCCCTTTACGCTCATCAGATGCGGTCCGGCGCACAGATCCACAAAGCCGCCCTGATCGTAGAAAGAGATCTCCGCGTCCTCCGGAAGATCGCGGATCAGCTCCACTTTGTAGGGCTCGTTGCGCTCCTCCATGAATTTGACGGCCTCCTCCCTGGGCAGGGTAAAGCGCTCCAGCTTGGCGCCGGCCTTGATGATCTTCTTCATCTCCGCCTCGATGGCGTCCAAGTCCTCTCTGGAAAAGGGCGCATGGTCAAAGTCATAATAGAAACCCGTCTCGATACTGGGGCCGATGGTCACCTTCGCGTCGGGGAAAAGTCTCTTGACCGCCTCCGCCATCACATGGGATGTGGTATGGCGGATGGTGGCCAGTCCCTCCTTGTCATTGGCGGTACAGATGGAGAGCTCGCAGTCTTCCTCTATAAGGGTCCGCAGATCCGCCACCTTTCCGTTTATCTTGCCGCAGCATGCCGCTCTCGCCAAGCCTTCGCTGATATCCAGCGCGATCTCATAGACTGTTTTGGCGGCATCATACTCCTTCACGGAGCCGTCCTTCAATGTGATCTTCATTTTACCTTCCTCCTCCATTGTTTGCCGTGCCGGCCCGCGCGGCGAAAGTCTTCTCCATCCGCTCTCAGCCCGACACTAAAAAAGTCCCCTGCAGTCTTTGGGACTGCAAGGGACGTGTTCACGCGGTTCCACCCTCATTGTATACGGCTGCTGCCTTCGGCATGCCGATACCACTCATTTGCCCGTAACGGGGGCTGCCGTGCCGTTTTACGGCCGCTCAGGGGTGGTCTTCAAATGTCTCGGAACCAAACCGCTCGCAGCGCCCGACATCGCCTGCGCGATCTCCGGGGCGGTTCTCTCTGACGTTCTTCCACATTCTACTCTTCCCGTCAACGCTTTATTTATGATTTCTAATCATATACCACTGCAAATAAATTGTAAAGTGTTTTTATTCATCTATTTTATTATTTCTCCATCTTTCCGGCGATATAGCTCTCCACCTCTGTCCGCGGGATCTGCAGCGATATGGCCAATTCCCCGTAGAGATTGTCCTCTGCCATCCGGAAATATTTGGCATCCACCGCGGTCACCTTGCGCCCGGCCTCCAGACGTTTCTGTCTGCGCAGGTAGATCGTCTTGATGATCCGGATCAGCTCCGCGCAGTCGTTGGTTCGGATACATCCCCTGTATTCCTGCTCCAACAGCTTATCGTTGGCGATGGTGATCAGCGGAATATCCGGGATTTCCCGGATCAGGCGGTCCGCCTCCTCGCGACTGAGTATCCTTCTCAATGAGCTGTCCGCCGTATCCACGGGTACATAGACAGTGCTGCCCGACATATAAATGGGCTTGAGGATATAGTATTCCCGTTCCTTATCCACGCCGGAAATGTCCAGTTTCGTGATATCCTCCACCACACAGACTCCTTTGTTGCCACTCACCACATATTCGCCTTTTTTGAACACACAAATCTTCCTTTCTCTCATTTAACCAACATTGTCACAGATTAGGGTTTCGCAAAACGCTACTTACCCACAGTAATGTTATAACCTTATTTTAACAAATTAAACCTTAAAATGTCAGTAAATTTTTATAAAATGAGGGATTTTTGTGAAAACTGCTCATGGCATTCCGGCATGATATTGTGCAAAATGCCCTCTACAACCGCTCAGGCGCTCAGCTCTCGCTCATCTTGGTCAATTTGGCCGCCTGGTCGGCGGCGATACAGGCATCCAAAATCTCCTGTATATCACCGTTCATCACCTTGTCCAGTTTGTAGAGAGTCAGCCCGATGCGATGATCCGTCACCCGCCCCTGAGGGAAGTTATAAGTGCGGATCTTCTCCGACCGGTCGCCCGTGCCGATCTGGCTGCGGCGAAGTTCCGCCTCCGCGTCATGGCGCTGCTGCTGTTCTATGTCGTAAAGTTTGGCCCGCAGCAGGGCAAAGGCCTTGGCCTTGTTCTGTATCTGGCTCTTTTCCGTCTGACTGTACACCACGATGCCCGTGGGATAATGGGTCAGACGCACCGCGGAATCCGTGGTGTTGACGCACTGGCCGCCGTTTCCGGAGGCGCGCATCACATCGATTCGGATGTCCTTGTCCTCTATCTTGATGTCAATATCCTCATCCACCTCGGGCATCACCGCCACACTGATGGTGGAGGTGTGGATACGCCCGCCGCTCTCCGTCTCCGGCACACGCTGCACGCGGTGAACGCCGCTCTCATACTTCATCACGGAGTACGCGCCCTGACCGTTTATCATAAACTGCACTTCCTTCATGCCGCCGATGCCGATCTCGTCCGCATTCATGGTCTCCACCTTCCAGCGTCTGCCCTCGGCATAATGCACATACATGCGATAGATCTCCGCCGCGAAGAGCGCCGCCTCGTCTCCGCCCGCGCCGGCGCGGATCTCCACGATCACATTCTTATCGTCATTGGGATCCTTGGGCAGCAACAGGATCTTCAACTCCTGCTCCAATTCCTCCACGCGGTTTCGGCTGTCATTCAGGGTCTCCTTGATCATGTCCCGCATCTCCTCATCGCTCTCCTCGTCCAACATGGCCAGCGAATCCTCGATGTCTTGTTTACATTTCTTGTACTCCCGATAGGCCTCCACAATGGGAGTCAGGTCGCTCTGCTCCTTCATGAGCTTGCGGAAACGCTCCTGATTGTTGGCCACATCCGGGGCATGGAGTTCCTCCATGATCTCCTCAAATCGAATCAATAAATCATCTAATCTGTCAAACATCACAAACCTCTTTTTCCGTTGATTTTAATTTCACGATCCCAAGGTGCCGCAGACCACCCTGTCCAGTCCCGCGTAGTCCCTGACGCACCTGACCTCCGCAAAGCCGTTTCGGGCAAAAAGCTCCTGTACCTGCGCTCCCTGATCGCATCCGATCTCCACAAAGAGCATCCCGCCCCCCGCGAGATATTCCGGCGCCTCTCCCGCGATCCTGCGGTAAAAATCCAGTCCGTCCGCGCCTCCGTCCAAAGCGGAGAGGGGCTCATGCTCCCTCACCTCCGGCATCAGGGTGGGGATCACTCCGCTCCCGATGTAGGGGGGATTGGAGACAATGATCTCAAACTTCCCCTCGACCTCCCGGAACAGGTCGCTGCGCAGAAATCGGATATTTTCCGGGCCGATCAGTCTCCGGGCATTTGCATCCGCCACCGCAAGGGCCTCGGGAGAGATATCCGCCCCCACGCCCTGACAGTCGTTGCTGTATCGCAGCAGACTGATCAGAATACAGCCGCTGCCGGTGCACATATCCAAAATGCGCATACCGTCGTGCAGATGCCGCATCACTTCCTCCACCAGGATCTCCGTGTCCTGTCTGGGGATCAGCACATGCTCATTCACCGCGAACTCAAGTCCCATGAAGTCCTGTCTGCCCGTGAGATACTGCAGGGGAATCCTCAGAGCCCGCCTACCGATCAGCTCCTCATAGCGCATCCTGTCCTCAGAGACCACCTCCCTGTCCCCGTGCGCCAGCAATGTGTTCCGATCCGTACCGCAGACATACTCCAACAAGAGTTCCGCGTCCAAGGCTGCCTCCGGGACACCCGCCGCTTTCAGGCTTTCCCTGCCCGACTCATAACACTCTCTGTATGTCATGGCTCCTCCGCGGCATCCGCCCGCATATCATCCGGCTCCTCTGTCCGCATATCTTCGGCATCCGCGCGTTCCTCCGCCCGGATATCCTCCTCCCAATCCTCCTCGCTATAGCCAAAATTCTCCTCAAGATAAGCTCTCCAGTCGAACACCGCCTCCACCGCCGCGATGGCCACCTCCGCCATACCACGGTCCGGCTCTTTGGTGGTCATGCGCTGGATCAGCATTCCGGGCGCGGACAGGATCTTCACGAACACATTGTCATGCCTGCCCGCCAGACGGATCAACTCATAGGAAATCCCCGCCACCACCGGCATGAGCAGTATGCGCAGCGCCACTCTCTGCGCCACATTGTCCACCCTGATAAAAAAGAACAGGATAATGCTCACGATCAGCACAAAGAAGATAAAACTGGTGCCGCAGCGCCTGTGCAATCTGGAGCTTTTCATCACATTTCTCACGGTGAGAGGATGTCCCTTCTCTATGCAGTTAATGCATTTGTGCTCCGCCCCGTGATAGCAATAGAGACGGCGGATGTCCTTCATGGCGCTGATCCCCCACGCGTAGAGCAGAAAGATCACGATCCTGATACAGCCCTCTATAATGGCGATCAAAGACGCGTTCCGAACATATTTTTCAAACAATGAGGACAGAAAATAGGGCAACACGACAAAAATTCCCACCGCCAATACGACGGAAAACAGCGTGAGCAGGACACCCGCCAGCTTTTCTCCGGCCTCCTTTGCCTTGGAGCCGGATTCCTTGTGCTCCGGTTCTTCCTCATCATAGAACGAGGCGGAATAATTTAGGGCCTTGGTGCCCAGGATCATGGAGTCCACAAAATTGAAGACGCCTCGGACAAAGGGGATCTTCTTCCATACGCCGTCCTCCCCCGGTCCTCTGTAGTGCTCCACTTCCACCTCGATCTCGCCATTAGGCTTTCGGACCGCAATGGCGTATCGCTCTTTATTTTTCATCATAATGCCTTCCAGAACGGCCTGACCGCCAATTCCGGAATATCGGCTCACTTTTTTCTTTGCCATGACAACACCCATATCTCTCCATATACAAAAAAGCTGAGATAGGAATACCTCAGCCTTTTGTCTGCATTCTTATTGAACACCGTATTTCTTGTTGAACTTATCAATACGTCCGTCAGCCCTTGCCGTCTTCTGCTGACCTGTGTAAAATGAATGGCACTTGGAGCAGACCTCCACGTGAATCTCGGGCTTGGTAGAACCTGTCACAAATGTGTTTCCACAGTTGCAGGTAACGGTTGCCTGATAATACTGGGGATGGATTCCTTCTTTCATGTTTTCACCTCTCTATTTAAATCTCTTGTACCGGTTTTGTCCTCATCCTCACTGCTTATGGAACCACAAACAGCGGTATTATTGTAACACAAGGAATACAAGCTTGCAATACCTAATTTGTAAAAATCATGCATTTTTCGCAACGGTTCGGCCGGGTTTTCACGGCAATGCGTCTTTTCCTGCTCCGAGGGACAGTTGTTTCTACGAGGGCCGTTGAAAAACGCCGGTGCTTAACGAAGTCCTTTTGAGTTTAGCACCGTTGCGTTTTTCGCCGAGCGGGAGCGTGCCGAGTAGAAATAACTGTCCCACCGGAGCCCGCCTTTCCGGATATCCGCGAAAACCCGGTCGAACCGCCCTGCTGCCCCTATATAAACCGGTTCTTTTTCACCATATTCACAAATTCCATATTATTCCGGGTGCGGGCGAACATATCCAGGATTCTGTCCGTGGCCTCATCGGATTTCATACCGTTGAGCGCCTTGCGCATGATGTTGATGGCCTCCAGTTCGTCGCTGTCCAAGAGAAGATCCTCTCTTCGGGTGCTGGACTTGGCCAGGTCGATGGCCGGGAAGATGCGTTTCTCGGAGAGCTTTCTGTCCAAGACCATCTCCATATTGCCGGTTCCCTTAAATTCCTCGTAGACCACATCGTCCATCTTGCTACCGGTCTCCACCAGAGCCGTGGCGAGGATCGTCAGGCTGCCGCCCTCACGCATATTGCGGGCCGCGCCGAAGAACCGCTTGGGCATATGTAGCGCGGCGGGGTCGAGACCGCCCGAGAGTGTGCGCCCGCTCGGGGGAACCACCTGATTGTAGGCTCTGGTCAGTCTGGTGATGCTGTCCAACAGAATGACCACGTCCTTCTTGTGCTCCACCAGACGCTTGGCCCGCTCGATCACCATCTCCGACACGCGCTTGTGGTGTTCAGGCAGCTCGTCAAAAGTAGAGTAGATCACCTCCACATTCCGACCCACGATGGCCTCCTTGATATCGGTGACCTCCTCGGGACGCTCATCGATCAGCAGGATCAGCATATGCATCTGTGGATTGGCGCGCAGAACGGACTTGGCCACTTCCTTTAACAGAGTGGTCTTGCCGGCCTTGGGCGGGGACACGATCATACCTCTCTGCCCCTTGCCCACGGGACTCACCAGATCCATGACCCGCATGGACACGCCGCATCCGGGCGTCTCCAGTCTGATGCGCTCATTGGGGAAAATAGGCGTCATATCCTCAAAATTCTTGCGCTTTGCGCACTCATCCGGATGATAGCCGTTGATGGACTTCACGAATAAGAGGGCGCTGAACTTCTCCTGTTGGGTCTTCACCCGCTTATTGCCGCAGAGGATGTCGCCGGTCTTTAAGCCGAAACGGCGGATCTGGCTGGGCGCCACATAGACGTCATTCTCCCCGGGGAGATAATTCTCACAGCGGATAAACCCGTATCCGTCCGGCATGACCTCCAAGATCCCGCTCGCCTCCAGACCGCTGTCCAGATCTTTGGGAATCTGGCTCTCCTCGCCGCCCTCCGTACCATGGGACGCCGACGGCCGTGTGCCGGCGCGGAACTCGGTATGAGCCTCGCCACGGGTTTCGGGGCGGGTTCCCACGCGGCTCTCGGGCCGGGTCTCAGAGGGAGCATCGCCGCGGGAATCCGCCTCCTCCGCCAATTTCTTCTGGCGCTCATCCTCTTTGAGCATCGCCTCCACCAACTCCGCCTTCTTCATGGTGGACGTGCCCCTCAGGCCGCGCACTTTGGCCAGTTCTTTCAGTTGCAACAGTGCCAGTGATTCATATTTTTCTCTCATATATCCTCCCAACGCGGTTTAACCGCCTTTTTTACACGATTTCTTTATCTTTATTTATCTTTATTTATTTATCCGTACTTCTCTGTCTATGATTCAAGTTTACTCCTTAAGGGATTGTGTCCAAAGATGAATTGGGATGTGCCCTTGACTGAATGCCGATATCACTTTACAGCAGTATTATAATACAAATTCTTAAGAAAGACAACCTAATATTCCTAAGGATTCCTAAAGATTTCAAAAAACCCATTGCATTTTTCTTTCTTTTGATTATACTATAAATTGTTTGGAGGTCCTCCAAACGGAAAGGAATGTATCATGGAACAGTGTAAGGCCCTGTGCAAAAAATACCGCCACGCGCTGCCGCTGATCATCTACGGCATCATCTACTGGACGTGGTTTCAGCATTTGGAATCCACCGTGACCACTCATTTCAGGGTCATCCATATGAATGTGGACGATTACATACCCTTCTGCGAGTTGTTCGTCATTCCCTATTTCCTGTGGTTTGCCTATGTCTCGGCGGTGGTGCTGTATCTGTTCTTCACGGACAAGACGGACTATTACCGGACCTGCGTGTTCCTGTTCACGGGAATGACCGTCTTCCTGATCGTGTCCACCCTGTGGCCCAACGGGCACCATCTGAGACTGAGCGTGATGCCCAGAGACAATATCTTCACTCATATGGTCGCCGCGCTCTGGCGCACGGACACACCCACCAATCTCTGGCCGAGCATTCATGTGTATAACTCATTGGGGGCGCATTTCGCCGTCATGCACAATGAGCGGCTCAGCCACAGAAAAGGGATCAGGATCGGCTCTTTCGCCCTGGCCTGCTCCATCATCCTCTCCACGGTCTTCATCAAACAGCACTCCGTGTTTGACGTGCTCACCGCTTTCTGCATGAGCGCCGTGATGTATGCCGTGGTGTACCGCTACGACCTCGTGTTGGCCGTGCGCGCCATGCGGGAGCGCATGCGGGAGCGCAGGAAGACCGGCCCCGAGATCGCGCGCTGACAGAGTACTGCCGGCACTGTTTCGGATCTGTTGTGTTGTAAATCCGCGAATCCCGCTCAGTTGAATTTGAAGATACGTTGGCAGATGAGATACGCGTCCACGGAGAGTTTGCGGCCGCTCCTGCCCGGCAGATTCATGGCATTTCCCATAATGCCGTGTCTCATATAGAAATACAGCCTTCTGTCCTTATCCTTCAGATATTGCCAGAGGGCTTTTTTCATGTCCAGATGTTCCTGTGTGCCGGAGCGGATCAACAGCGCCGAGGACACGGTCATGATGATCTCCAGATAATTGCGCATATATTGATAGAGGCGCTTGTTCTTCACAATGTCCCTCTTGTGCTCCGTCAGATAGTCGATCATCAGTTTGTTGACCTTGATCTGCTGATCTATACGCCCGATCATCACGCTCTCGTTGACGGACTGGTCATCCCGTCCGATGAAATAGCGGTAGAAATTCACATCCATATAATACATATGTTTCACATGGGGCAGGGGCTCATAGACATAGAGATTGTCCACATAAAAAGTGTGCTCCGGCAGCTGCATGCCACAGTCCTGCAGCAGTCTGGTGCGGAAGATCACGGAGTGCATCAGTATATAATGCCCCTTCATGAAATGATGGCAGTCCGCCCAAGTGAACATCTCGTCCTGGGGCAGAATATGTCTGTAGTGCATGACCTTCTTGCGTTTTTCGCTCTCTTTATCATAGACAAAATTGGCGATCAGCATGTCCAACATCGTGTCGCCGCCGGCCAATTCTTTCAGCTTGTCCAGAATCTGCAGAAAGGCCTCCTTCTTCACATGGTCGTCACTGTCAACCACCTTGAAATACAGACCCGTGGCGTTGGCAATTCCGGTGTTCACCGCCGAGCCGTGTCCCCCGTTCGGTTTGTGGATGGCCTTCACTATGGTGGGGTAATTGGCCGCATACTCGTCCGCGATCTCCGCAGTGCGATCCCTGTCCGATCCGTCGTCCACGATCAGGATCTCCACGTTCTCGCCCCCTGCCAACAGGGATTCCACGCATTTTCTCATATAATTCTCAGAGTTGTAACAAGGCACTGCGATCGACAACAGTTTCATCATGGTTCCTCCTCAAAATTCTTTTTCCCAAGCCTCATATTCAATACTTTGGTGTAGGCGGCAAACGCGGACGGGATCGGATATCGCTCTCTCACTTCCTCGGGGCGGATATAGATCCAATCCGCCGTGTCCCCGTGAGGGCGGGCCGGCTCCAACTCATCCACCCGCACCATATAGCCCTTCATATGCCACTCCCTGTGGGTGAAGACATGTTTGGCCTCCTCCAACGGCTGCACGCGGATGGATTTCAGTCCGTTGTCCGCCAGATAGGCCACGACCTCCTCCGCCGTACAAAATCCCTCCAGTGTGGGAAATTCGTACATGCCGGCCAGGAGGCCCCTTCCTTTTCGCCTTCTGACCGCCGTGCGGGATCCGTCCCGTATGACCAGGATCGTCTTCTCCTCCACGCCCCGTTCCCTGTGGGCGGCCTTGACCGGATACTCCTGTTCCGCTCCGGCCGCGTGAGCCATACACCACCGGGCAATGGGACATTCTCCGCACCGGGGTGCTCCGCCGGGCACACAGACACAGGCTCCGAGCTCCATGACGGCCTGATTGAAATCCCCCGGCCTGTCCTCGGGAATGACCTGCGCCAGTTCCTCCTCCACCGCCTTTTTGACCTTGGCGTCCGAGATAAGCCTTTGGTCCATGCGGAAACGGGACAGCACCCGCAGCACATTGCCGTCCACGGCCGGGTATCTGAGCCCCATGGCGATGGACAGGATCGCTCCCGCGGTATAACTGCCGATGCCGGGCAGGGCCAGAAGGCTCCCGTAATCCGCCGGAATCTGCCCGCCGTGCTCCTCCATGATCCGGACGGCGGTCCGCTGCAGATTGCGCGCCCGGTTGTAATATCCGAGCCCCTCCCAGAGCTTGAGCAGCGTCTCTTCCTCCACTGCCGCCAACGCCGCCACATCCGGGAGCTTTTGCACAAAGCGCTCAAAATAAGGTTTGACCGCCTCCACTCTGGTCTGCTGCAGCATGATCTCCGACACCCACACCCGGTAGGCCGTGGGGTTCTCCCTCCAGGGCAAAATCCGTCTGCTCTTATCATACCGGTTTAAGAGCGGTTGGGGAATAGCAAAAAGGTCTCCCATTCTTAATTTTTTATTAGAAATTTCCAAATCTTTTCCAAATTTCGGTCCAAACTCTGCCGCTGCCTCCTCCTCATTCACAAAAACGGGCACACTCTCCCCGATCTCCAGCCCGTCCTCCGTCACATGACAGTCATAGGCGTAGAGCTCCACCCCCGCCTCCCGGGCCCGGGTCAGTTCCTCCCCGAAAGCTTTGTGCGTATCCCAATTGGGCAGCAGATATCTCACACCCTTCATCTGAATGACAAAGAGGACACAGGCCCTGTATCCCTCCCGTTTGGCGCGGATCAGCTCCTGCAGATGCTTGAGCGCCCGCTCGGAGGGAGCATCAGGGAAACGCGCCACGCCGTCCTCCTCAAGGGTGACTCCCTTGACCTCCAGAAAGACCTTCTCCTTTGGAGTCTCCAAATAAAAATCCAGTCGGGATTGGCCGTAGACAGTCTCCGGACGCACCAAAATCAGGTCATGAAAGAGTCCGCCTCTCATAAGCCACTCTCTCACAACCTGATTGGGAGCCTGAGAATCCATGTTCACCATCCTCCCGTCCTTCTCCACCGCCACCAGATCGTAGGCGGTGGCGCGATTCGGATTGTCGCTCTTCGCAAGTATGACCTTTGCTCCGGGCCGCAGCAGTTCCCTGCATCTCCCCGTATTCTTCACATGCGCCTTCACCCGATGCCCCTCCAGTTGCACATAGGCCACAAAGCGATTGGGACGCTCCACAAATTCAGCTTGCGCGATCGTCTGATATTTCATTTAAAAGATTGTCTCTCCTTCCGGTCTTGCGGTAGGGCACACGCGCCGCCGGCACCGCCTGCGCCGCGCTCTGCGTGTGAACCGACTGATCGTCAAAAAAGATCTGTGCCCCGAAGGCCGCGAGCACTTCCCGTTTCTCCAGTCCTCCCAGAAAAAACGCCTCATCCACCCTCACATTCCAGGATCGCAGTGTCCGAATGACCCTCTCGTGAGCCGGGGCGCTGCGGGAGGTCACAAGCGCCGTGCGGATCGGGCAGACCCCCTCTCCGTCGTCCACCGCCCTCTGCAGACTTGCCAGTTTTCTCAAAAAATTGGCAAAGGGTCCGTCCGCCAACGGATTGTCTGCGTTTTTCTCCTCATTTTCCACAAAGGCATGCAGTCCCCCGGTCCGGAATATCCGCTCCGACTCATCCGTGAAGAGCACCGCGTCCCCGTCAAAGGCGATCCTGATCCGATCGTCCGCCTCCGTCGCCTCTTCCGTCCCGAAACTGCCCGTCCGCTCCGTACAGATGATCCCCGCGGCGATGCCGCTGTCGATGGCGCACTGCACATCCTCCTCACAGGCGGACAGATACAGATCCGTGTGGAACGCCTCCAGATAGGGCGCCAGAGAGGCCCCGCTCACCAACACGGCCCGGGTGATGTCCAGTCCGTAATGTCTGATCGTGTTGAACACCCGAAGCGAAGTGTCCGGGCTGTTGTGGGACATGATGATCACCTCCACCGGCTGCTCTTTACACCGGCTGTTCAGTGAGAGCAGGGCGCGGATCAGCCCGAATCCGGGGCCCGGTCTCAATGCCTCTCTCTCATGCTCCATCTGGTATTTACAATATGCCTCCACGCCTCTTGTCAGATAGATCTGATGTTCCTTGGTCAGGTCAAAAAGCGCCCTCGCCGATATCCCTATCACCATCTTACTCTGAGTTCCCTTAACCATACGCCTCTCCTCTCCACGGATCAGAAACGGCGGTACGGGCTCAGCGCAGACGATTGCACTCGTACTTCTCCAGCGTCAACAGACAGGATTTGAGAGATGCGTATCTCTCCTCCGTCTCCCCGTCCGGCACCTCGATGTCACATGCCACGGCCATGGTAGTGATCATGTCGTCCGTGATACGGTGGTGGAGTCCCGTGAGGATGTTAAGCCGCTGCTCGTAGGTATCCGCGTCCAAAAACTCCATGAGCTGCGGATCCGGATTGTATTCCCCGTCTGTTTCATCCGTCTCCGCAGCGGACGCGTCGCCCGCAGACTTATCTGCCCCGGCGCCCTCCCGCTCCTTAAGTCGGTCGGGATTGTCGCTTTGCAGCTCAAACCGATATCTCTGGCGGGCATCCGGATATTTCTCCCGATCCACCTCGCTGAGGAACATATCGAGCGGTCTTGCAAAGGTCTCAAAGTCCCCGTACAGCGCCTGATAGACCACCAGGAGCTCATCCGTCTCCGTGTGCCTTGCCACTGCCGTTATCTGATACAGATTTCCTTTAAAATGTTTGTAGATCTCATGGGGCCTCGGAATAAATGACATTTGCAAAACTCCTTTCAACCTCCGCCTCGCGACGGCTATTTACTATGAGTATAACCCCATTTTGAGCAAATGTCATGTAAATCTTTGTCGAACCGGTCCGCATATTTTGAGACGTCCGGTCACAGGATCAGAAAATCATATAGAAATTCACAGCTCCCGTCCGGATCCTCCGCGCCGAAACCCTCCGTCAGCGCCCCCAGCTCTCCTGCCAGACTCTGCCTCTCCTCCTCCGTCATTCTGTCGATGTGCCTGTGATGGATGGTGAAAGTATAGGTCCTGTGACCCTCGGCATCCACGATCCGATTGAGTGTGACGCCGCTGTTGCGAAATCCCCCCGCCGTCAGCAGAATCTTCGTGTCCGAGAGCAATTCTTCCTCCCACTCCCGATACCTGCGCTCCGTATCCCGGTCCGCGGCTCCGCCTTCCCGGGCGGCACTGTCCTGCTGTCCCGCGACCTCCTGCCACCCTGTACTGTCCTGCCCCCCTGCGCTCTCCTGCCCTGCCGCGCTCTCCTGTCGTCCCGCGCTCTCCTGCCGCTCCGCTCCGTCCGTTGTCATCCCCGCCGCGCCAACCCCGGTCAGGCAGATCAGCGCCCATGCCATGACGATCGCTCCAAATGCTCTTCTCATAAAAATACCTCCTTACCGGATCGTTTTCCTCTCTGATCTGATAAGAAGGTATCATATTTATAGTCCAATAAAATTCCCTTAATGTCTCCGTCTCCTCAGCCACATCAGGCCGCCAAAGCAGATCAGGCTTATGAGACTCACCGCGATCCCCGCGTATTTTCCATAGGGCACATAACGCATATACAGCTCATACTCCCCGGGCTCGAGGTCAAAGGCCATGAGCGCGCCGCCAAACAGCGCGGGCTCCACATCCTCCCCGTTTAAGGTGACCCGCCAACCCTTCTCATAAGGCACCGAGAGGATCAGCCGTCCGGCCTCCTCCATGCGCAGTCTGCCCGAGATATGAGTGCTGTCATACTCCACCTGCTCCAGACTGTGTTCCGAGAGCCGGGAGAGCGCCTCCTGCAGCACCTCCTCGTCCATGCGCCAGATGTCCGCGGAAATCTTCCTGCTTGAATCGTCCTCATCCCCGTTCATCAGGTACATATTCCGCCCCTCCGGCAGAAAGCCCAGATACAATATGGAACCGTCCTTGAGATCCTGAAAGTCCTGCTCCCCCGGAGAGCCCCCGCAGGCCTTGACCTTTTTGGTGCCGGAGGCGGTGAGGATACCGTAATAAATACCGTCCTCCGGGGCATAGAAACTCACACTCTCCCCTTCATTGTCTCTCTCGCATTTGACAAACAACTGACCGTTTATCCCCAACTCATGCACCATCTGATTCTGCAGACGCAACGCGCTGTCGTCGAACCCCTCAGGCAGATCGTAGCCCTCGGGCGCCACATAGCCGAAGGGCAAAGCATTCCGCACACGATACAGGACAATCCTGCCGCTGTCATTCAGAATCTGGTACAGGCTGTTGTCATACGCGACGGATTCCCCAAACATATAATTCACGTTCAAAAGCGCGCCGGTAAAGGCAGTGGCTCCGTCATAGGCATAATATACCTTGCTGTGGCGCATTCCCAGTCTCTTATAGAGATCCATCACCCGCGAATTCAATGTGGAGGAAAACACGGAGGCCGTGGGATATCCCACCAGAGTGCCGTCATTCTTGGTCTTGCGGGTGAATTTTTCCACCCGGTAGAATCCGTCTTCCTGCCCTTCCAACCATTCGCTCAAGACGGCATAGTCCTCCAGATTTTCCAGATAGCCGTCCCTGCTCACATTGCTGATACTCGTGGCATAGGTATTGATGCCCGTCTCCGCTGCCACGGCGAGCAGCACGGCACAGCTTAAGAATATCCGCCAAGCCTTCGTGGTGCGCGTGCAGGCCAGGTAATATGCCATGGCATAGATCGTGACGAACAGGAGGGTCAGCCACTCTACTCCGGGCAGTATATCCTCATGCTCCGCAAACTTTTCCACCATGAGAAGCGCCGCCACTGCCGCCAGATAAACACGCACGATCCGCTCCCTGTCCGGCCGCCCGTCCCTCTCCGGGAGAGCACAGGCATCCTGGCACATGATGAGCATCAGCATGATATAGATAAAGGACTGTCTGGCCGGCAGAGAGTCCGGCCAATTCAGGCCATGCCAGACAAAGTTGAGCGCGGAGGTGCTGAAACTCACCAACAGAAAGCCTGCCAGCGCCAACATGCCGAAACGTCTGCGCGCGGGAATCTTCTCATTGACCGCATAGAGCGGGAGCAACAGAAACACCGCCGCCCCGCAGTAGATATTGGGCCAGTGATTCAGGCCCTTCTCCACCGACACGGACACGCAATGTCTGGCCAACATGTCTAGCACGGAGAAATAGCTCTCCACCTTGTTCGGAAAGTCGATATCCCCAAAATCCGTCTCCAGGATCGCG
This sequence comes from Acetatifactor muris, assembly GCA_023663635.1. Taxonomy (GTDB): domain Bacteria; phylum Bacillota; class Clostridia; order Lachnospirales; family Lachnospiraceae; genus Acetatifactor; species Acetatifactor muris_A. Next base: position 103,760 of record JAMPHD010000001.1, on the reverse strand, counting down.
CAGACCTCCGGGATCAGCAGCGCCGCAGCCATTCCGCCCGCAAGCAGCGAGTATAGCGCAAACTGCCCCGCCGGCTTAAGATGCGCCGCTATACGCCTTCCCCCTCCGACGTCCCGCCCCAGCATGGGATGCGTCTCCGTGCAGTACAGAAAAACAAAATACAGCACCATAAAGATACAGATCATGATGGAGATATAAAAATTCGTAAAGATCGACAGCCCCAGCGTGACGCAATAAAGACCCGGCCTGCCAAGGCGCACCAGACGCTCCAGTCCCCGCATGATAAGGGGCAGCAGGATCACGCAGTCCAACCACATGATATTCCAATTATAGGCGGCCAGAAAGCCGGACAGCGCATAGGGCATGGAAAAAAACAGCGCCGTGAGCAAACTCTTTTTATCGTCCGGACTCGGTTTATCGTCCGGACTCGGTTTATCGTCCTGTGTCCCCCGCGTATACAGATACCAAAAAGCGGAGAGTCCGCACAGACCGATCTTGAACACCACCAGATAGGTGAGAAATTCCATGATATGTGCCTCAGGCGCGGCGAATCCCAACCAGTGGAACGGACTTGCCAGATAATATACATACAACGCCAGGAAATTGGAGCCGATCCCCACATTCCATGTGTGGGCTATCCCCTGCCCCTCCTTCACCGAGCGGATGAACTCACTGAAAAAGGGCATGTACTGGTGATACAGATCCGTACTCAGAAAGCTCCTGTCCCCAAAGGGGTAAATTCCCTTGAGCGCAAAATTGGCGAGCATGATCAGCACGGGAATCCCAAAAGCAGCCGCCCCCGCAATCACTTCCGGGCGCAGCAGTTTTCTTCTCAGGGATATCGGCTCTGTTCTGCTCTCCTCTTTCGTCTCTGTCTCCATATGTTCTCCTAACCTGCGGGTTCCGAACAACCGTGCCATGCAACATCCACGGCGAATAAGCCATGGCAGTCATCCCATGACAGGCGTGCCACAAATGACCGTGCCCGCATATATTATTATATATCCTTACAGACGCAACTTCTTCCAAAATGTTGCATTGGGGAGCGTGATCTATTGCAAAACCGCAAGATCGCCATTCTCGGGCGACCGAGAGATGTGGCCAACTATGAGCGCTTTCTCACGGAGAACGGATTTATCCCCGTCACCACCCTCAATCCGGGGGCGGCGTCCGCCTGCGACGGGCTGCTGCTGCCCGGAGGCGGAGACATCACCCCCGCCTTCTTCGGCGAAAAAAATAAAGGCTCCCGGAGCATTGACACGGAACTGGACATCCTGCAGTTTCAGGCGCTGGAACTGTGTATACGGCATCACATTCCCGTCCTTGGCATCTGTAAAGGCATGCAGCTTATCAACGTGGCCTTCGGCGGCACCATCCTGCAGGATATGCCCGATGCCTGTCTGCATCTGCGTTCCGGAGGGGATCTCTACCACCCTGTCCTCACCGAGGAGGGAACTTTGCTCCATGCGCTCTATGGCGGAGAATCCGTAGTCAATTCCGCCCATCACCAATGCCTGAACAGGATCGGAACGGGGCTTAGAGTCATCCAACGCTGCGCCGCCGACCGCTGCCCGGAGGCCGTCGTCCATGAGAGTCTGCCCGTTCTGGGCCTGCAATGGCATCCCGAGAGGCTGAACGGCGCGTATACTACGCTGTCGGGTTCGCCGCTTTTGTCCTTTTTCGCGGACGGCGTTTCCTCCTGAGTTCAAACAGCGTCCGGACGGTCTCCCTGAGCACCCGGACCGTCTCCTCGTCCAAGCCCTTCATGGCGGAGATCACGCCGTTCATGCTGCGTTTCCAATCCGCTGTCATGGCGATCAGATCCTCCGCCTCCGACGCGGAGATGACCTGATACAGTGTATCCACAAACAGTCGGATCTTCTCCTCATCCAGAGATATGATCCATTCATTGAGAGTATTGTCCAACCGATAAGTATTCCCGTCAAGCTCGTCCACCATGGCGAACTCACCGTCTTTTATCTTCCAATTGTACGGATCGTGCTGCGCCAGACCAAAACTTCTCGACTCCACCACGCGATATCGGTTGTCCCACTCAAAGATCATGCCTATCATGGAGGAATGGGGCAACAGTTTCACCACCCGGTCCGCGATCCTGTCATAGCCGCACTCTGCCAACACTTCCGGCTTGAATCCCGGGCCATCCATACAATAGATCTTGAGAATGCGCTCCTGCACCTTGGGCACACAGTTCATGGCGCTGTATATCGCCAGATTCCCACCCTTGGAATGGCCCCCCACATAAAAACGGTTCGAGAAACGCCGCGTCACCATATTCAGATATTTCACGCTCAGCGCCTGACCCGGCACCGGATGGAGAAACGCCATGTTGAAGTCTTCCTTCCAACCCACGATGGTCTCGTCCGTGCCGCGAAAAGCCACATAGATCGTACCGTCGTCCAAAATATAGGTGATGGCGGCAAACTGCGTCTCCCACTCCTTTTCCACCACATTGATGTAACAGTTCATCTTCATGTCGCAAAAACGCCTTCCCGACAGCATGCCCGCAAAGAGCTCCCGATTGTCCTTCGCAAAACGCTCGTCCGCAAACAGCATGTCCGCGTCGGGATGCCGCGCCAACTCCTGCAGGGAGACGGAGGGCCCCTCTTTTCGGACATCCGGAACCATCCCGTCAAATTTCAGATAAGCGAACTGGCACAGCACCAGACTGTCCACATCATTCATGGGCCGTTCGACAAAGGGAATGTCTCCATAATCTCTCAGATAAGTCCGCATCGTATCCGACATAAATATCCTCCATATTCTCATATTTTACCACATCTCCCTCAGACTTCAATACTTTATGGCTATTATGTCTGAACTTAAAATGTGGTATACCGGTGCGGAAAAAATATACCGGACCGGCGCTTGTCCGCCGGTCCGAATCCGTATCACTTATTCACCCGTATCATATGCTCATCCCTGTCACAGGCCTTCCGCTATCTCTGCTCCATGGGCAGATATTCCCGCTCCTCCATCACGCTCTTGTAGGCCGGACGGATGATCTTGTCCATGTTCAAAAGCTCCTCGATGCGGTGCGCGCTCCATCCCACGATACGGGCGATGGCAAAGATCGGGGTATACATCTCCAACGGAATCTCCAACATACTGTACACAAAACCGCTGTAAAAATCCACATTGGCGCTGACGCCCTTGTAAATGCGGGACTTCTGCGCGATCAGCTCCGGAGCCAGCCGCTCGATCATGGAATACAGGCGGAAGTCCTTCTCCCTTCCCTTGGCCAGGGCAAGCTGCTCCACAAAACCCTTGAACACCGTCGCTCTCGGGTCGGACAGGGAGTACACCGCATGTCCCATGCCATAGATCAGGCCCTTGCGGTCAAAGGCCTCCTTACTCAATATCTTCTGCAGATACGCCTTTACCTCGTCCTCGTCCTCCCAGTCGGACACATTGGCCTCCAGATCCCGCATCATCTCCACCACCTTGATATTGGCGCCGCCGTGTTTCGGTCCCTTCAGGGAGGACAGCGCCGCCGCTATCACGGAATAGGTATCGGAGCCGGAGGATGTCACCACGCGGGTGGTGAAGGTGGAATTGTTGCCCCCGCCGTGCTCCATATGCAGCACCAGCGCGATATCCAACACACGGGCCTCCAACTCCGTATACTTCTTATCCGGACGCAGCATCATCAGAATATTCTCCGCCGTGGAGAGTTTCTTGGATGGCCGATGGATATACATACTGTCGTCATTCTCATAGTGATTGTAGGCATGATAGCCGTACACCGCGAGCACGGGGAACAGGCTGATCAGCCCCATGCACTGCCGCAGCACATTCTCCAGGGAGGTGTCCTTGCACCTTCTGTCATAAGAAGCCAGAGTCAACACGCTTCTGGTCATGGAATTCATGATGTCGCTGCCGGGCGCCTTCATAATGACATCTCTGGTAAAATTGGTGGGCAGGGTTCTCTCGGACGCAAGCACCTGACAGAACTGTTTCAGCTGTTCATCCGTGGGCAGTTCTCCCAAGAGCACCAGATGGGCGACCTCCTCAAAGCCAAACCGCCTCTCCCTAAACCCCCTGACCAGATCTATACAGTCGTATCCGCGATACCAGAGTTTGCCTTCGCAGGGAGTCTTGACGCCGTCCACCATCCTGAACGATTCGATCCTTGAGATATTGGTAAGCCCGGTGAGCACTCCGTTGCCGTTCTTGTCACGGAGTCCCCTCTGCACCTCATATTGGTCAAACAGGCCCATGTCTATCCTGTCCGCCTCCCTGCAGAGATCCGCGTACCCACTGTAGTTGATGTCATTTTTCTTCATGCAATTCCTCCTTGTCGTCAATCAAAATTTTCCTCAATACCTTATACATCTTATCAATCTCCACGGGCTTGGACAGATGGCCGTTCATGCCGCACTCCACGGATTTCTTAAGATCGTCATCAAATGCGTTGGCGGACATGGCAATGATGGGTATGCTCCTGCAGTCCTCTCTGTCCATGGCCCGTATGGCCCGCGTGGCATCCAGACCGTCCATGACGGGCATCATAATGTCCATCAGGATCAGATCATAGGTACCGGGCACCGTCTCTTTCATGCGCTGCACTGCCTGAGAGCCGTCATGGACACAATCTACCTGAAAATGCGCGTCCTCCAGGATTGCCGTGGCAATCTCGGCATTGAGCTCATTGTCCTCCACCACCAGAATGCGGAAACCCTCAAAGCTGACCGGCTGTCGGTCCTGCTCCTCCTCCCCGGCCTCTCCCAGAGGCACCGTGATCCTGAAGAAGAAACAACTCCCCTCGCCGAGACGGCTCTCCAGTTCGATCTTGCCGCCCATCATCTGAATGAGACGACTGCTGATGGAGAGCCCTAACCCCGTGCCCTTTTGCCGGGATACCGTGGTGCTCTGCGCCTGTTCAAAGGCCCTGAACACACGGGGTTGATCCTCCTCGCTGATACCGATCCCGTTGTCCCGCACTGAGAAATAAAGATCCGCCCTCTCTCCCTCACATTTTTCCTCACGGACCGTCAGCGTCACCGCTCCCTGTTCCTTGGTAAATTTCACCGCGTTGCCCAACAGATTGACCACCACCTGGCTGATCCGAAGACCGTCCGCACGAAACCAGTCGTGCTCTAAGTGAATATCCTGCACGAACTCAATGGACTTAGCCTCCGCCTGGGGACGGATCACTTCCTCAACAGTGGTCAAGAGCTCTCTCATGGAGAAATCCGCCGCCTCGATCTGCATCTTGCCGCTCTCGATCTTGGACATGTCCAGAATGTCGTTTATCAGCCCCAACAGATAATTCGAGGAAATCTGAATCTTGTGCAGACAGTCCTCCATCCTCTCCTGCGTCTGATCCGGCTGCAGCGCGATAGCCGTCATGCCGATGATGCCGTTCATGGGTGTGCGGATCTCATGGCTCATGCGGGAGAGGAAATCCGACTTGGCCTTGCTGGCCAGGTCATAGCGTTTCTGATTGATGCGGCTCTGGATCACGCTGCCGAGCTCCAACAGACTCTTGTCTGCCTCCGCCGCATCCTCCTCCGAAACTCTCCCGTTGAGGATACTGATCGTGCCCATCATGCGTCCGCTGTCATAGAGCGGGATCACATATCCGCAGGAACTGCCCTCCGCCATGCACAGTTTCAGGATATCAGGCGATAGCGGCGCGTCTTCGCTCCACGCGAGAAAGCCGTTCTCCTCCATCAGATCCGCCAACTTTGCCCACTCCTCATCCCGGCAGACCAAAGTGTGCTCCGATCTCTTATCCTCGGCATTCCGATGCCACTGATATTCCAAATAAATAGTGTGAAGATCTTCTCTGATGACCGTGAGCAGCACATCGCTCGCGTCATAATACCTCCCCAGTTTTCTAAACAGGAGATACATCTGCGCTTTCATGTTATCTCCCCTGCCGAACAGGGTCAACGCCAGAGAGGCCAGAGAGATATTGTGGCCGTACTCCGCGGTCACGATCTGTTTGCCCCTCCATCCGGCTCCGGGGCTCTCCTGCCTGTGGAGCCCCTTGCCGTAACAGCAGTATCCCATCGCGCTCACGGATCTGGAGGCAGCCATCTGCGCCTGTTTGGCCATACGGGTCAGCTCCCTCGTACTCCGTTTCTTCACGGCTGCGGCAATGCCCGCATGCAGACTGATCTCAAAGACATTCTCGTCAAAGCTCTCCCTCACCTGCGCGAAGAAATGCTCCACGAATGCCTGCGCCTCCTGCTCCGTCCGATTCGGCAGCCAAACGCAAAACTCATCGCCGTCAAAGCGGATCTCCACACTCCTGCGCCCCGCGTCTCCGGCCATGATATGCCCGATCTCCTCCAGTATCATATCCCCGAAGGTGATGCCGTTCTGCTCGTTCATCTTCCGCAGATTATCCAACATAAAATACACGAGCGTGCCCACCGGGTGCTCCCTGCGCACCTTGCGCAGCTTATCCATGCCGGCGTCATATGTATAAAATCCCGTCACGCTGTCTATGGTACGTTTTCTGTGTTCCTGCTCTTCCCGCTCCTTCTGTTCCTGTATGTCGTGAAAACTTCCCATCAGTTTCCAGCGGTTGCCCTCCGTGTCCTGAATCACATACCCGGACATCCGGGTCCAACGGTACTCCCCGCCCTCCTCCATCTGCATACGAAACTCCAGACTCCATGCATCGCGCTGCAGCTCCATCTGTTCCTGTAGGGCCTCTCTGTCCTCCTCATATACCCTTTCAGGATCCATGGGGCCGACCATATTTTCCTCACATCTCCAACGCCCGTTCCACTTCTCGTTGTTGATGATGTCCACCGTCTGCTCTCTGAAATCATAGGAAAAGAAAGTGTCCCTCGTCGTCTCCAACGCCAGGCGGTACAATTCCTTCTCCTCCCGCAGCACTTCCTCCGATTCTTTCTGCCTGTTGGTGAGGTCTTTGACCACATCATACAGGCCGTCCACCTCCAATATGTTGGTGGGTTGGAACTTCTCCAGTCCCGCCCTCCCCTCACTGATGCAGTCCATCAGACTCTTGATCGGGCTCGTGAGCCGATGTACCGTGAAGTAGATCCCCACAAAGCTGAATGCCAGTCCGATCAGCAGCGCGATGATCATCCACAGATAAAGCATGCGCATCATGCCGAACAATTCTTCCTCATCGCTCAGACCGATCAGTACCCAATCCGTATTGTCGTAGGGAACATACCCCCCATAGAGCTGCAGCGGGAAAGTCACGGCAAAGACCCGTTCCGGCCCCAGGCTGACATCATTCACCACGGACAGATTTTCATACATCGTATCGTGCATGGTAAAGCCGTCCGTCTGCTCCCTCACGAGATCGTACAGCACTCCCCGGCCCGTCAGGGCCGTATAAGTCCCGTCCTCACCTGCCACGGCCAGACAGTACCCGGCCTGATCCCGTTCGCTCAGATCCGATACCGGCATATATTCGTGAAGATAACTTGTGGAGATCTCCACCCCCATGACACCATACACCGTCCCGTGATAGCGAAGCGGTATGGAATAGGTGATCATCTCATGAGAATCATTGTAATGCGCCCCGAGAATAAAGGGCTTGGACCAATACCCAAGATCCGCCGTATGTGCCTCCGGGTTCTCCCTTGCGGCCCTCCACGGCTCATAGAAAAAGTCTTCCTCCGCCCTCTGCCCCTGACCGTTCATGGCGAATACCGTCGTCCAATAAGTGTCCAGAGAGATCCCATAGGTTCTGGAGAGTTGTTTATTGCCCCGCTCCATCAGAAAGTCGGAGTAGTTGGCCTTGTTGGCATAAGGATTGGAATCCCGCAGAAAGAAACCGTCAAACTCTTCCTGCCCCTCGTAATCATCCCCCGTCAGGATCACGAAAGCCCCCGTGGTCATGGAATTCTCCGTCAGGGAGATACAGTTGGGAAACAGCTCATCCAACAGTTGGCTCCTCAATTCCTTTGATTCCAACACATATTTCAGGGTGACACGGTTCTCCTGCAAAAACTCTCCCACCAACAGATTCATGCTCTCCTCTTGGGACGATATGGCAGACCATCTCTGCGTCATGTCGTTCTGCAGGATGATCTTGCGGTTTTCCACCATTCTCGACATCATGCTGACGGAATAATTCTGCAGGGTCGTACTGGTGCGCCGAAAGACAAGCGTGCCCAACGCGATCACGCTCTGCGCCAGCATCACGGCCACCAACGGTATGAGAAATATCCGAAAAATAGATCTCTTTTTCCTGCTTTTTGCCATCTTATCACCGCTCAATTTTATTTTGTGGCCATAAGGCCGTTTCATACTTTAAATCTGTTCATTTCACCACATCTTCCAATTTACCGCAAAAACTTTGATACCACTGCTCAAATGCCTCATCCGTCAGGAATTCCGCACAGGCCTCCTCCGGGGACGCGCCACCGTCTATCGCCTCCACCACCGCTGCACGGTCCGCCTGCGCCTTATCGGCAAGATCGTATTCCAAGACCTTCCGCGCCGCGGAGCCGGTGCGGAAACATTTATTCGTATAGAATGTCATGTAAGACATCTCATCAAACACCTGCGTGATACAGTCGTAGGTCTTGGCGGACATTTCCATTCCCTGCTCCTCCATCACCTTATCCAAAACCTCTCTGTCGTTGGCCGACTTCATGACGGGCAGATAGCCGGAATCTCCGCAGAAAGCCAGGTTATTCTCCGCCTCCGTGAACCATTTCAGGAACTCGATGGCCGCGTACTCATGCCGCTCGTCGGATTTGCTGACCACCATGCCGGCTCCCTGCTGCACCGCGTAGTCCGCCCCGCCCTCAAAGATCGGAGCCGCCATCACCAGATAATCTATCTCATATCTCCCGCTCTCCAGTTCCACAGCGTCCGGGAAATACATGGCGGATGTGGTCGCTCCCGTGTATGCCAACAGATCCCCCGTCTTCACATCGTCTGAACGGAAAGATCCATAGGCGCCGAAATACCCCTTGACCATGGGCACATAATAGCAGTCCCATAATCGGCGTATGGACGGTTTATCCAAATTCAGCGTGACCTCTCCGTCCTCCACCTGAAAGATCTCATTCCCGAGCTGCATCATGCCGATACAAAAATAGTTTGCCATGGAATCCCGTCCGTAGAAGGATTTTCCATCGTTGGGCACATCCGGGGTCAGGGCATCCGTCCACTCATAATAGGCCTGTGCCGTGGCCACCACGCCCTCCAGACTCTTCAGATCCTCCAGAGACGCGCCCGTGGCACCCGCGAACTCATCCCAACCGGTCTTGTTCAGGATCATGGTCTCCGTGGACTTGGCCACCGGAAAGATGCGCAGAGAATTGTCCGCGGCGATCCTGCCCTCCTCCACATAGGAGTCCACATAGACGGACAACTCCTCATCGTTCATATAATCCGACAGATTGGCCAACGCGCCGGCCTGTTCCACCTCATAGGCCGTGTCGGCGTAGGAAGAAAAGATATCCGGCATCTCGGCGGAGCCGACCTTGTGAGCCAACGAATCCTTCACCGCGTTCTCCAGATCGGACACCGTGCCCTGGCTGATCCCCTGCACATAGATTCCCTTTTCCCTGCCTACGGTGGCGTTGAACTCGGTCACCAGAGAGTCAAAGGCGTTTTGCTGCGCTCCGTGATAGTAATGCCATACCGTCAGCGATACGGGATCATCCGGATTCAGAGGTCCCTCCTGACTCTTTGAACAGCCGGACAGCCCCGTACACAAAAGGCCCGCGCACACCACTGCTGCCGAATATCTGCCGAATCGCCCGATATATGTACTCCAATTATTCATTTTTTTGCCCTTTCCGATTATGTCATATTGGGGAACAAATCCCCTCCTCAAAAATGTCTATCTATTTATTATAATCCATAAATGAGATTTGCACAATATTTTCGTATCGTATATGAGATAAAAATCATAACTCGTATAGGACAAAAATCGTACCGCATATATGTCGGGGATATGACTCCCCCGACAGGGGATCCGGCCGGCCTCTGTCAGGGGAATCCTCCTTTTGACTCATCGCTTTACGTGGAAAGCCTGTATGCCGGGATATACGGCGGCAGCCCCCAATTCCTCCTCGATGCGCAGCAGCTGATTGTATTTGGCCACGCGCTCGGAGCGGCTGGGCGCGCCGGTCTTGATCTGGCAGGTGTTCAGCGCCACCGCCAGATCCGCGATGGTGGTGTCCTCCGTCTCCCCGGAGCGATGGGAGCTGACGGCGGTGTACCCTGCCTTGTGCGCCATCTTAATGGCCTCCAGCGTCTCCGAGACGGAGCCGATCTGATTCAACTTGATCAGAATGGAATTGCCGCATCCCATCTCAATGCCCTTGACCAGACGTTTTGTGTTGGTGACGAACAGATCATCCCCCACCAACTGCACCCGGTCTCCCAACTCGGCGGTGAGTCTCTGCCATCCCTCCCAGTCCTCCTCATCCAGCGCGTCCTCGATGGAGATGATGGGATATTGGTCCACCAGAGCCCTCCAATGCGCGATCAGTTCCTCCGAACTGTAGGACGTACCCGCCTTGGGCAGTCTGTACTGTCCTACCTTTCCCGTCTTCCACTCCGAGGAGGCGGCATCCATGGCGATGCGAAAATCCCGTCCCGGTTCATAGCCCGCTTTCCGCACGGCCTCCAGGATCGTCTCGACGGCCTCCTCATCCGAGGACAGCGCCGGGGCGAAACCTCCCTCATCCCCCACGGAGGTTGCCAGTCCCCTTTCTTTTAATATGGCGGCCAACGCGTGGAACACCTCCGCGCACCATCTGAGCGCCTCGCGAAAAGATCCTGCCCCCACCGGCATGACCATGAATTCCTGCACGTCCAGACCGGAGGACAGCGCATGGCAGCCGCCGTTGATGATATTCATCATGGGTACGGGCAGACGATTGCCGTTGATGCCCCCGAGAAAACGATACAGCGGAATGTCCTGAGAACAGGCCGCCGCCCTCGCGCACGCGATGGACACGGCCAGAATGGCGTTGGCTCCCAATTTGGATTTGTCCGCGGTACCGTCCGCCGCGATCATGGCTCTGTCCACGGCGTAGATATCCGATGCGTCCATGCCCTTTAAAGCCTGCCGGATGACGGTGTTGATGTTCTCCACCGCCTTCGTGACACCCTTCCCGAGATAGCGCGCCTTGTCCCCGTCCCGCAGCTCCAGAGCCTCAAACTCTCCCGTGGACGCGCCGCTGGGAGCCGCGCCCCTGCCCACGGTACCGTCCGTCAGCCAAACTTCAGCCTCCACGGTGGGATTGCCTCTGGAATCCAGAATCTCCCTGCCGATGATCTTCTCAATCTCCAAATAATACATTCCATTGTCTCCTTCCGATAAGATGCCCTCAGAGAGCCGGCAAATACTGCACAACATTTCCATTATTTTGGCCGAGCTTTCTATATCTTATTCGGAGACATGAGAAAATAATCGTAAATTGCCGCAAAAACTTCAAAATTTTAATAAGGATTCTCCGCGATGAACTGCTCCAGGATCATGGCCGCCAGTCCCGCAAGCTGCGGGCAGGGACGTTTCCTGTAATATTCCTCCGTGCGCCGCTCCGGCACGGGGCTGTCCGACTTTCCCGAAAGCCCAAGAAGCTCCCTGCACACGATGCTGCCCTGCCGCTGTCTGAATCTCGCCGCCAACTCCTGAATCCGCCCGTAATGAGCCGCCTTCTCCTCAAAGGCCTTGGGATCGTCATAGCCGTACAGAAATCCGGCCACGAGAAACATGCCCGACACGGTGCCGCATACCTCCCGCAGCCGTCCCATTCCCCCGCCGAAGGAAGAGCTCATGCGCAGCAATGTGGCGCGATCCGCGGGCAGCAGATCCTCATAGGCCAGAACCACCGCCTGTGTGCAGTTGTAGCCGGAGAGAAAATATTCCATGGCCGCCCGGCCTCTGGGACTGTCTTGTATGTCTTGTATGTCCATGGTTTCACTTTGGGGTAATTTCCCGGTTTCACGACTCGCTTCACTCAACCTGTTTTCCTCCGAAATTCTTATTTAGTGCCATTATATTCCATTCTCCGAACCTTGGCAATCAAAAAGGAGCCGCCATCCCACAGACACCTGATCTGCGGGGGCGACTCCCCTTTGGAGATTATATGAATACTTAAAAGAAGAAGGTTTATGCTGTCTTATGTTATCCTATGCTGCTTTTTTGTCATTTCCCGACTTGGCTTTCCATGTCAGGGTGTCCGCCTCTTTGTAAGGTCTGAACAGCAGGTACACGATGCCCGCGATCAACGCGACAGCCGCGATCAGTCCGATGACATTTAGATTGCCCGTGAATGCCGCGCCGATCTGATAGATGATCAGAGCTGCCACATAGGCGAACAGGCACTGATAACCGATCGCGAACCAGAACCACTTGCGGTTGTTCATCTCGCGCTTGATAGCGCCCATAGCCGCAAAGCAGGGGGCACAGAGCAGGTTGAAGGTCAGGAAAGAGTATCCCGCGATCCGGGTCATGCCCTCGAAATCCAACACTCCGAACACGCCCACGACTTCCTCCTTGGCCACCAGACCCATGATCGTGGCGATGACTGCCTTGGTCTCATTGAATCCCAACGGTGCAAAGATCCAACCCAACGCGCCGCCGATATATCCCAAAATACTTGTCTCCAATTCCATCTCCGCGTCGAACAGGAATCTGCCGTCCACAACTCCGAAACAGGAGCCTGCCCAGATGATGATGGAGGACAGCAGGATGATGGTCCCGGCCTTCTTGATAAAGGACCAGCCTCTCTCCCACATGCTTCTGAGGATGCTGCCCACCGTGGGCCAATGGTAGGCCGGCAGCTCCATGACGAAAGGAGCAGGATCGCCCGCGAACATCTTGGTCTTCTTCAAAATGATACCCGATATGACGATGGCTGCCACACCCAGGAAATAGGCACTGGGAGCCACCCACCACGCGCCGCCGAACAGTGCCGCGGTGATCAGCGCGATAATGGGAAGTTTCGCGCCGCAGGGGATAAAGGTAGTCGTCATAATGGTCATCTTGCGGTCTCTGTCGTTCTCAATGGTACGGGATGCCATCACGCCCGGCACACCGCAGCCCGTCCCGATCAGCATGGGGATAAAAGATTTACCGGAGAGACCGAATTTCCGGAACACTCTGTCCATGATGAAAGCCACACGGGCCATATAACCGCAACCCTCCAAAAATGCCAAGAAGATGAACAATACCAACATCTGCGGCACAAATCCGAGCACTGCGCCCACGCCGCCCACGATACCGTCCAGGATCAGGCCTTTCAGCCAGTCCGCACAGTGTACGGCATCCAAAAGCTGCTCTACCAAAGCCGGAACGGAGGGCACCCAGATCCCATACTCAGCGGTGTCCGGAGCTCCCTCCATGGCCTCGTCCACCAGATCCGCCATGTCAAATCCGTTCTCCGCCAGAGACTCGCCGTAGGTGTCGTAAGCCTCCTCAAATCCGCCGAAGTCCTCATCCTCCATGGCGCCCTGAATATCCTCCGCGCCGATCACTTCCGCGTCCACGGCGGCATCCACCAGTTCTTTCACTTCCGCGGTCCAGATATTCTCGGTGGCGTATTGCGTCACATCCTCCTCATACGCCGTATTGCCGATGCCGAACAGATGCCATCCGTCGCCGAACAGCCCGTCATTGGTCCAATCCGTGACCCATGTACCCACCGTGGTCACGGAGATATAGTATACCAGAATCATCACCGCGGCAAAGATCGGCAGCGCCAAAATCCGGTTGGTCACGATTTGGTCGATCTTGTCGGAAACGCTCATCTGCCCCTTTTTGCTCTTGGTGCAGCAATCTTTCATAATGGAAGAAATATAGACATATCTCTCGTTGGTGATGATGGATTCCGTATCGTCGTCAAACGCCTCCTCGAGAGCCTTGATCTCCGCGTTCACATCCGGCACGGAGCTCATCAGATCCGCGATCTTGTCATCCCTCTCCAAAAGCTTGATGGCAAAGAAACGTTTCTGCTCCTCGGCCACGCCGCTCAACTTGCCCTCCACGGTCCGGATGATCTCCTCCGCCTTCGCGTCAAAGCTGTGCGCGGGTTTCACCGTCTTGGAGCCCTTTGCCAGAGCCACGGCCTTCTGTGCCGCCTTTTGGATATTGGTCCCCTTCAGAGCGGAGATCTCCACCACCTCACAGCCCATCTTCTCGGCCAGTTTAGCCGTGTTGATGGTGATGCCCGACTTCTCCACCACATCCATCATATTGACTGCCATGACCACGGGAATGCCCAATTCCATGATCTGTGTGGACAGATACAGATTGCGCTCGATATTCGTGCCGTCCACAATATTGATGATCGCATCAGGCCTCTCGTTGATCAGATAATTTCTCGCCACCACTTCCTCCAAAGTGTAGGGCGAGAGAGAATAGATTCCCGGAAGATCCATGATGACCACATTCCTGTCGGATTTCAATTTACCCTCTTTCTTCTCAACGGTCACACCGGGCCAGTTTCCAACGAACTGGTTGGAACCGGTCAATGCGTTGAACAACGTAGTCTTACCGCTGTTAGGGTTTCCTGCCAACGCAATTTTCATCTCAATACTCCTCCTCTTTAACTACCTTTCATTAGTTTTAACTAACTGCTATGTAAAAAATATAGGCTCCGATCAGCCTTCCACTTCGATCATCTCGGCATCCGCCTTGCGCAGAGATAATTCGTATCCCCGCACGGTCACCTCCACCGGATCTCCCAAGGGCGCAACCTTTCTCACATAAACCTCCACTCCCTTGGTGATGCCCATGTCCATGATGCGCCTTTTGACGGGGCCTTCACCGTGCAGTTTCTTCACCGTGACGGTCTGACCGACGGCCGTTTCTCTCAGTGTCTTCATATCTGTCTCCCTTCCATTCCATTTTCATGCCGATCCCACGCAATCATTCCTGCGCTGACATCCCCACGCGGGCGTTCCTTTGCCCCGGTTCCCCTTCGCGCAGACGTCTCAGACCAGGATCTTGGCCGCCATGTCCCTGCCGATGGCCACCCGGGAATCCTTCACGTTCACGATCAGATTGCCCCCTATGCCGGACACCACGGTGACTTCTCCGCCCACCACAAAGCCCAGACTCTCCAAGAATAATCTGACTTCATCCTTGCCGCCTATCTTCTTAATGATGCAGGGCTCTCCCGCATTCGCCATTGCCAAAGGCATATGCCCATCTCCTCTCCGCATGATATGGAAAATGATCTTTATTTCAAGGTTAGTATACGCTAACACATATTAGTTGTCAAGAACATTGTGTAAAAATTCCAAAAAATCCCCAATAAAAAATTCCGGGGTGTCACCCCCGGAAAGTATATCTGCCCGCCAGAGCCGATTGCAACAGGCCCGCGGAATTGTATCGACCGCTGATGCTGTCCAAGCTGCTCTCCGCGTTATCGGATATCCGCCCCGCCAGAAAAGAGGTCTTGCTCATAAAGGAATCGGAACCCCCGAAGACCTTCTCCAACGCGGTCGCCTCCGCCTCACGGAATTTTTTCTCATTCAGGTTCAGAGATCCGTCCTTCGCGATCGTGATCCCGATGTCCTCCAACTGCGCGCTGTTGTCGGAGGCCACCTCCTTCAGCATCTTGTAATAATATTCGTTGAGCACGCCTGACGCTTTCTTCACATTGCTCAAAGTGTCGTTATACAGCGCGACAAATTCCTTTGCGGCGCTGCCGATCTGACCCCTGTCGCCGCTCTCCTTTGCCTTCTCCCACAGGGAATCCTTCCCCGTGTCCGAGAGAGTATCCGCCTTCTTGGCAAGATGGTCTGCGCTGCTCTGCAGTTTCTCATAGCCGCTCCGCTGCGCGGTGTCCACCTTCCTGCTGCCGCTCAAAGCGCTCAGTCGTTTCTCCTTTTCACTGCGCGCCGGAATGGAGCTCAGCCGTGATCCGTTGTTTTTCGTTTTGTTGCCCCGGCTCTTCGCCTGTCTGATCATGCCTCTGGTCACCCGCATCATATCTTTGTCTCCTCCGCCATAAACTGCTGATATGCCTCTACAAAATCCCGATACTTATATTTGGAGAGCAGAAGGACATCCCCGTTGGTCACCCGCACCTCCGACCTGCCGTATCCCGTCACATAGCGCATATTGACCAGATAGCCTCTGTGAATCCTGAAGAATTCGCCCTGCAGCTGCCTCTCCAACTCTCCGATCTTGCCATAATATTCTATGGTGTTTTGATCCGTATAGAGAATGACTTTTCGATTGTTGCTCTCTATATAATATATTTGATCTGTGGGAACGCTCATCGTCATATCCCGCCGGCGCACCAAGACCTCCGCCCGGGCGGTATGTTCTATCCCTTTATGCATGTGTTATCCTCGTATGTGGGTGATGTAGCGCAAATATCCTGAAAGGTCCTGACTTGCTGCTCAACTATTTTATCGGCAGACCCAAAGAAAAAATTTCGTGAAATGTTGCGACCGGACACGCAAATGTAGTAAACAGTCAGGATAGAGCATCCTCCTTAAGAGCTTAAGAGATAACCCGTGGCATACCGGATATTCGTGTTAAAGTCAATGAATTTCATCGCTATTTTAACACTAAAACACACGAATATTTTGAGCAAAACCGCAAAATTCCACATGAAACACAAAATCCCGCACAAAAAGCGCAGGATTTTGCCGTGATTTATTTTCCGCAACCGTCTCAGATCTTGAACAGCGCGATCTCGGCTTTGAGGCCGGTCATGTTTTCTCCCAATACATCCGCCGTGCGGTTTAAGTTCTCCACATTCTGCAGCAGTTTGTCCGCCACTTCGTTCACGGCCTCCGCGTTCTCGGCCGTTGCCTCAATGATGTCGGTGATATTCTTGACCGCCAGGACCGTGTCCTCGCGCTCCCTGTCGGCACGCTCGATC
Organism: Acetatifactor muris; assembly: GCA_023663635.1. Taxonomy (GTDB): domain Bacteria; phylum Bacillota; class Clostridia; order Lachnospirales; family Lachnospiraceae; genus Acetatifactor; species Acetatifactor muris_A. The sequence goes on along the minus strand of JAMPHD010000001.1, from coordinate 86,934 downwards.
CCGTTGACGATATCGCGAAGACCAACGACCAGATCGCTCATGCGCTGCTGCATCGTCTTAAATACTTTCACCACTTCCTCCACGGCCTCCGTCTGCAGGGCTACCATGGAACGGGCATCGTTGGCGCTGCTCACGCTCATCAGCGTCTTTTCGCTTATCATATCCACATTGTTGCGGATCTCTCCCGCGGCCTTGGCGGAATCGTCCGCCAGATGCCGGATCTCCTCCGCCACCACCGCAAATCCTCTGCCGGCCTCGCCCGCTCTCGCCGCCTCAATGGAGGCGTTCAGGGACAGGAGGTTGGTCTGCGTGGAGATATCGGTGATCGTGGCCACAAAGGTGTTGATGATCTCCGACTCATCCTTCAAGGTGGCAATGCTCTCTCCCACCTTGGCCGTGATGACCGTGGTCTCCTGCGCCCTCTCGCCCAACGCGTGGACGATATCCATACCGTGATTGATCATGTTCTCCGTCTCATTTACCAACTGCTCCACTCTCTCCACAATGCGTCCCACGCCCTGGATTTCATCGGAGAGCACTTCCGTCTTGTCCACACAGTCCTGAGCGTGACGCGACTGTCTGGCCATTCCCTCGTTGATCTCCTGTATGGCCTCGGTAATATCCTTGGAATAATCATTGATAACGCCGGACACCTGCTCTACCTCCTGAGACGAGATCTCCAGTTGTCCCGTGGCGTTGCTCACCTTGTTGACCAGGCTCTTGGTGTTGGCGATCATATTGGTGGCGGATCCCGCCAGATCCTGGAACTCATCATGTCCTCCCGCCTTCACCTGCACCGTCAGATCTCCCTTGGCCACCTCGCCGAATTTGCGGGAGATGCCTGTCATATTTTTCTGAATGCCCATGACGATCAGAATACCCACGACCAACACGACCGCGCAGGCCACCACGATCAGCATGACGGTCAGGCTCTTGATCGCCTCCGCCTGTCCCGTGATCACGCTCATGGGCACTAACGCGCAGATGGCGGCGCCCGTCTGTGAACTGCGGCTGTAGAGGAACTGGTATTGCCGCCCGTTGTAGTTCACTTCCGCATATCCGTTGAGCTCCGCGTCGGACGAGGGCATGAAACTCTGCCCGAAGAAGACCGATCCGGACCCAAGATCACTCTCGCCGTTCTCTCCCAAATTCCCGGTGATGATCTCTCTGCCGCCCGCCGTCACAAAACCCACTATGCTGCCCTCGCCCAGATTCAGACCGGACAGAAAATCGCGGATGGCCGTCTGCTTTACGTCAATGACGATACAGCTGCTGTTGCCCTGATTCATGATCTGATAGGCCAGAATATATTCATCCTCGCTCATGGGCAGATGCTTGTCCAATACCGTATGTCTGTCGGTCCAACGGCTCAGGCTCTCCCCCTCCGCGGTCACATCCACGAGATACTCCTCCAATATGCCGTCCTCGGCGGACATCTTGGTAGAGAGCATGTTCACTCCCGCCGGCGTGATGATATGTATCTGGCTGATGAACGGGTTGGACACCTGCGCGGACAGCATACTGCTGTTCAGAGTGGACGCAGTGGCCGCCTGCTCCTCGGGATTACTCTTCATCAATCCCATGCTGTACTTGTTCAGCCCGGAATCCAGAAGATATTTCATGCTCTCGGATTCGATAAAGCTGCAGCTCATCTCCACATACTCCACGGCCATGTCCAGGGTCTGCATGGTGGAGTCGCGGAAATTGCCCTCCATGCCTTCCTCCGCCTTGCTGTACGCCGTCATCCCTATGATGACCATAAAAGCGATGGGGACCAGAAAACAAACTACTATTTTATTGCGGATGCCAAAAATATAATTCTTTTTCTTTTGGGTTCCTTTGGAAATTTCCTTTACCGGTTCCTTCTTGGTTCCTGCCGTCATCTGTCTGTTGTCCATTTGCCGTCTCCTCTCGTCTGTTGATCTGTGTCGGAACAAGCGTCTCTGAAAACAGGATCTCTATCTCAGATCCATGTGTTCTATATACAGCCTCTCAAAATCCGGGTGCGCTGCCAGATTCACGATCTCCATACCCCGGGTATCCAAGCCTTCCAATATCTCCCCCATCATACCTCCGGCGCCCTGCGCGGGATCTTCCCGCCCGCCGGTCTCTCCTGCCAAGAGTCTGCGCCCCAGTCGCGCGGCTCCCGCAAGCGCCGTATTGCCCCCGGCCCGGGTCCGTGCCACAAGCTGCGCCGGCAACAGGCCGATCTCGGCCGCGTCCTCCGGATCCAGATAGTAGCCGAATCCCCCTGCCAACACCACCCGCCCGATGGCATTCCAATCTTCCTCTATACCGTATTCCTTCATGAGAATGCGGATGCCGGCTCCGACGGCTCCCTTGGCGAGCTGAATGGCGCGGACGGCCTCCTGCGTCACCCGCACATCCCCGATGGTGATGCCTTCGTCAAAATAGGGATCCGCCAACAGGCCCGTCTCATCCACGATGCCCTCCCGTCTCAGGCAGGCCAGAAGATGTACCATATCCGCCCCCCAAACGCCGCGGCCCGCACCGCCCTCAAATGCCGGCCCCGCCGCCGTGGCACAGGCGATCCCGCGCCTCGCATCACCCAATACCATCTCGCCGTTGGTGCCCAGATCTATGAGGAGCGTCAGTTCCCCGCTCTCCCGCATCCCGCAGGCATATACGCCCGCCATGATATCTCCCCCCACAAAGGCAGAAAATCCGGGAAAGATCACACAGGGCACCCCTTCGATCTTGGTTCTCACAGCCCCTAAATGTGTGGCCGCAAAAGGCGCTCTTCCAAGTTCCTCCGGGTCGTAACCCATGAACAGATAGATCATGGTCGTGTTGCCGGCCAACACCATCCGCATGGTCTCCCCCTGCCCCAAACAGGATCGAAACTCCTTTAAACCCTCCGCGACCGCTCCTCTCACTTCATCCCGCATGGCTCCTGCCGACGCGGGATCCCGCGCCGCGCGGATCCGGGAGAGCACATCCGCCCCAAAGCGCACCTGCGGATTCACACAGGCATAGTCCGTCTCAATATGACCGCCTCCGTCAAAGAGCTGCATGGCAATGGTGGTGGTGCCGATATCCGCCGTCACAAGCCGCAGCCTCTCCGGAAACGGCCCTGCGGCCGCATCCTCCGGCGCCTCATAAGCCGTGACGATCCGCAATCCGCCGCCCGTTCCCCGCGAATTACCAAAATCTCTCACTGCTCCCGTATTGCCCGCCATCGTCTTCCCTGCGTCCGCCCCGAGACAATGTCCGCAACCCGTACAGATCTGACAGCGGCTGCCCTTCCAATCCTGATCAGACAAACCTGTTCTTCTCCGCGTCATAGTGATAACCGATGGCCGACAACCGATCCGTGATGTCCCGGCTGTCCGCGTTTAAATCCTCGCACAACATTTCCAGACTTCCATAAAAATCCCGCAGTTTCAGATTCACGAAACTGAGCAGCATCACAGGATCTTGAGGAATCCGTTCCTCCGGGATTCGATCCCGTGATGTCCCGGCCTTTGGCGTCATGTCCATCTTCCAATTCCCGCTTTCCGTTTCGTATTGGTTACATATTATTTTATATTATCTATTGTAACGGATTTTCGATCAAAAAACTACCCCGTCTTGTAATTTTCCAAATTTATTTTTGGAAATTTCCGATTTTATTTTTTGTTTGCGCCGGATTTAGGAATATTGTAAAATTATACATATCAATCGGAAAGAGAGTGAACCCATGCTGAAATATCTCAAAAAATATTGGCATTTCTGCCTTCTCGCGCCCCTTTTTATGTTGGGCGAGATCGCCATGGACCTGATACAGCCCGATATGATGGCCACCATTGTGGACGAGGGCGTGTTGAAGGGCGATCTGCAGTTGGTGCTCTACGAGGGCATCCGCATGATCCTGTTGGTGTTCTTCGGCGGTTTCTGTGGGGTCATGTGCGGCGTCTTCGCCAATCTGGCCTCCCAACAGTTCGGCAATGACCTGCGCAAAGATCTGTTCGCCAAGGTCATGAGCCTCTCCTTTGAACAGACGGATCATTTCTCCACGGGCTCGCTGGTCACCCGACTGGTGAACGATGTGACACAGGTGCAGCAGATGGTCGCCATGTCCATGAGGGGCGTGGTCCGCAACTCCGTCATGTTCGTCGGCGGGATCATCATGCTGTATCTGCAGTCTCCCCGCTTTGCCCTGGTGGCTGCCTGCGGTCTGCCCTTCATCCTGTTCTTCGTAGTCTTCTTCCTAAAGAAAGCCTCCCCCCTGTTCGCCATCGTGCAAAAGAGACTGGACGGCGTCAACAACTGCGTGCAGGAGACCATCGCCGGCGCCAGAGTGGTGAAGGCCTATGTGCGGGAGGACCACGAACTTGAGCGCTTTGACGCGGCCAATGACGCGCTGTGCGACACCAATCTGCGGGTGCAGAGCCTCTTAGCTTTCATGATGCCCTGCATGAACATCGTACTGAATCTCTGTGTGACGGCCATACTCTATGTGGGCGGCTACACCATACGCACCACCGGGGACATCACCTCCGGGCGCATCATGGCGGCCATCACCTACATGGCCATGATCCTGCACGGCGTAACTTTCATGGCCAATATCTTCCAGACCTTCACCCGGGCCGGAGCCTCCGTAAACCGGATCAACGAGGTCCTGCGCTGCGGGAACAGTCTCCCGGATGGGCCGGCGACTCCTCCTTCTCCCGAGGGAGAACTGGAATTCCGCCATGTGTCCTTCGCCTATCCGGGCGGGGATCAAAATGTTCTGGAGGATATCAGTCTCTGCGTACATAAGGGGGAGACCTTGGGCATCATCGGTTCCACCGGCAGCGGCAAATCCACGCTGGCCAATCTGATCCCCCGGTTTTATGACGTGACGGAGGGCCAAATTCTGGTGGACGGAACGGATGTGAAGGACTATCCCCTCTCCAAACTCCGCAAGCGCATCTCCATCGTGATGCAAAAGGCGGAGCTGTACTCCCGCTCCATTGAATCCAATATCCGTTGGGGACGGGAGGAGGCCTCCCCGGAGGACATCCGCCGCGCGGCCTCCATCGCTCAGGCGGACGATTTCATCCGTCTCACGGCGGACGGCTATGACACCCCGGTCACGGAGGGCGGACACTCCCTCTCCGGCGGCCAGAAACAGCGCATCGCCATCTCCCGCGCCGTCCTGAAGGACGCCCGGATCCTGATCTTTGACGATGCCACCAACGCGCTTGATCTGCAGACGGAGAGCAGGCTGTACCAAGCTCTCCAAAAGGAATGTCCCGATGTCACCAAGGTCATCATTGCGCAGCGCATTGCCTCCATCCGAAACGCCGACCGCATCGCCGTGTTGGAGGGCGGCCGTCTGGCTGCCTGCGGCACCCACGAGGAACTGTTGGCGGGCTCACAGATCTACAGAGACATCTATGACTCGCAGCTGAAACAATGACCGGGAAAACAAAGGCTAATATAAAGAGGGTTGAAAATATGTCGGAAAAATCCTACACCAAACAAAATATGCCCACCGTCAATTTCGGCGGGAGAAGACGGGGCCCCGGCTCCATGGGGCAGGAGGTTGAGAAACCCAAGGACGCCCGCCACACTCTGATACGGCTGACACATTATCTCGGCGCGGAGAAACTGCTTCTGTTGATCCTTCTGTGCTCCGTGATCCTGGTGACACTCACCGCTCTGGCGGCCCCTGCCCTGCAGGGCGAGGGCATCGATCTGATCCTGGCGCGCGAATGGGAGCGGTTGGCGTCCCTGCTGATCGCGCTGCTCGCGGTGTATCTGGTCAGCACACTCTGCACATTGGCCCAGACCTATGTGTCCGCACACCTGAGCCAGAGAGTCGTGCGCAGGATGCGCCACGATCTGTTCCGCAAGATCGACCGGCTCTCCATCCCCTATCTGGACACCCATTCCAACGGAGATATCATGAGCCGCATGACCAATGATGTGGAAAATATTTCCACCTCCATCTCTCAGAGTCTGGGCTCGCTCTTCTCCGGCGTTCTGACCATAGTCGGCACCGTGGCTCTCATGTTCCGATACTGTTGGCAGCTGACCCTCATCACCATGGTGACGGTCATCATCACCGTGTTTGTCACCCGGAAGATGTCCGCCCTCATGCGCAAGGTCTATCGCAAGCGCTCTCAGGTCATGGGGCAGCTCAACGGCCACTCCGAGGAGATGATCACCGGCTACAAGTCCATTGTGGCCTTCAATAAGCAGACGGATGTCATCGATGAATTCAACCGCACCTCGGATGAACTCGCCAAGATCAGTATCCGGGCCGAGATCTTGGGCGGATCCATGGGTCCCCTCATGAACTGTATCTCCAATGTGGGGTTTGTGATCGTCTCCGCCTTCGGCGGCTATTTTGCGCTAAAAGGCCTGATCACCGTGGGAACCATCTCCGCCTTCATCATCTATGCCAAGCAGTTTTCCCGTCCCATCAATGAGATCGCCCAACTCTACGGAAGTCTCCAGACCGCCGTGGCCGGAGCGGAGCGCATTTTTGAACTCCTGGACAACCCCGATGAGGACAACAGCGGCAGCCTGATCCCCGAAAACGTCAAGGGTGAGATCACTTTCCGCAACGTACATTTTTCCTATATACCGGGCAATCCCGTGCTGCAGGACTTTGATCTCACGGTGAAACCCGGCCAAAAGATCGCTCTGGTGGGAGCCACCGGCAGCGGCAAGACCACGGTGGTCAATCTGCTGATGCGTTTCTATGCGGCGGACTCCGGCGAGATCCTGATAGACGGCGTCAATATCCGCGATATCAGCCGGGATGCCCTGCGCCACAACATCGCCATCGTGCTGCAGGACACGGTGCTCTTCACGGACACGGTGGAAAATAACATCAAATACGCCGATCCGGATGCCCCGGAAAAATCCGTGATCCGGGCCGCCGAGATGAGCAATGCCGCGCGTTTCATCCGCCACCTGCCCAAGCAGTACCAAACACTGCTCGTGCGGGCCGGCGCGCATCTCTCTCAAGGGCAGAGGCAGCTCCTCACCATCGCCCGGGCGGTGTTGGCGGATCCCAAGATCCTGATCCTGGACGAGGCCACCTCCTCCGTGGACACCAGAACCGAGAAAAATATTCAGGATGCCATGGTGAAACTGATGAAGAACCGCACCAGCCTGATCATCGCCCACAGACTTTCCACGATCCAAGACGCGGACAAGATCGTGGTGATGCACCGGGGCCGCGTGGTGGAGATGGGCAATCACGAGGAACTCCTGGCAAAGAAGGGAAGTTATTACGACCTATACATGACACAGTTTGCGGGAGGGCAGATTTGATCGCCCTCCCGCCTTCTTCACATCATTTTCAGCTGCTGCCGCCAACCGGGCGGCCGGCAGTCAGTTGGCCGCCTTGGCCGTCAATTCCCCGTTTTCCTCATCAATGAGTATGGTATCCCCGCTCTGTACCCTGTCCTCCAGGATCAGCTTGGCCGCCAAAGTCTCCACATATTTCTGCACATATCGCTTTAAGGGTCTCGCGCCGTACACGGGGTCATAGGCCCGTTCCACGATCAGATTCTCCGCGTCCGCGGTCAATTCCAGTCTCAGATCCCTGTCACTAAGTCTGCGGTTTAAGTCCGCCACGATCAGCTTGATGATGCCGCCGATATTGTCCTTGGTCAGCGGCTTGAACAGGATCATCTCGTCCAGACGGTTCAGAAACTCCGGTCTGAACCGCGCGCGCAGCTCCTGCATCACCGCCTCCTCCGCGTCCGGCCTGATGTTGCCGTCCGCGTCGATCCCCTCCAACAGATAGGGCGCTCCGATATTGGAAGTCATGATCAGGATCGTGTTCTTGAAGTCCACCGTACGCCCCTGCGAGTCGGTGATCCGCCCGTCGTCCAACACCTGCAGCAACACATTGAACACATCCGGATGAGCCTTCTCGATCTCATCAAAGAGCACCACGCTGTACGGTTTCCGGCGCACGGCCTCAGTGAGCTGACCGCCCTCCTCATATCCCACATATCCGGGAGGCGCTCCGATCAGACGGGACACGGAGTATTTTTCCATGTATTCGCTCATGTCGATGCGCACCATGTTGTTCTCATCGTCAAACAGAGCGGCCGCCAGAGACTTGGCAAGCTCCGTCTTGCCCACGCCCGTGGGCCCCAGAAACAGGAAAGAGCCGATGGGTTTCTCCGGATCCTTGATCCCCGCTTTCGAGCGGATGATCGCCTCCGTCACCTTGGTGACGGCCTCGTCCTGCCCCATGACCCGCCTGTGCAGCTCCTCGTCCAGATGCAGGGTCTTATTGCGCTCGCTCTCCGTGAGTTTCGCCACGGGGATTCCCGTCCAACGGGAGATGATGCGGGCGATCTCCTCATCGGAGACTTTCTCCCTGACCAGAGTCAGCTCCCCGCCGCCCACGCGCTCTTCCTCCTGCTCCAACTGTTTCCTGAGTTCGGGCAGTTTTCCGTAGGAGAGTTCCGCCGCCTTCTCCAGATTGCCCTCTCTCTGGGCGATCTGTATCTCGTTGCCCACGCGGTCGATCTCCTCCCTGAGCCTGCTCAGTCTGTCCACGGAGGCCTTCTCATTGTCCCACTGCGCCTTTCGGGCCGCGAACTCCTCCTTGCACTCCGCCAACTCCTTCTGCAGCTGCGCCAACCGCTCTCTGCTCAGCTTGTCGTCCTCTTTTTTCAGAGCCGTCTCCTCGATCTCCATCTGCATGCATCTGCGCTGCAGCTCGTCCAACTCCGTGGGCATGCTGTCCAATTCCGTCTTGATCAGGGCGCAGGCCTCATCCACCAGATCGATGGCCTTGTCCGGCAGAAATCTGTCGGAGATATATCTGTGGGACAACACCGCCGCGCTGACCAACGCGTTGTCCATGATCTTCACGCCGTGATAGACCTCATAGCGCTCCTTTAACCCCCTCAAAATAGAGACGGTATCCTCCACCGTGGGCTCATCCACCGTCACAGGCTGAAAACGCCGCTCCAGAGCGGGATCCTTCTCGATATACTGCCTGTACTCATCCAATGTGGTGGCTCCGATACAGTGCAGCTCTCCTCTGGCCAACATGGGTTTTAACATATTGCCCGCGTCCAACGCGCCGTCCGTCTTGCCCGCGCCCACGATGGTGTGCAGCTCATCGATGAACAGGATGATCTGACCGTCACTGCCCTTGACATCCTCCAACACGGCCTTCAACCGCTCCTCAAACTCGCCCCGGTATTTGGCTCCCGCCACCAGAGCGCCCATGTCCAGCGCAAAGATCTTCTTGTCCTTCAAGCCCTGGGGTACGTCCCCCCGCACGATCCTCTGCGCCAGACCCTCCACCACGGCGGTCTTGCCCACGCCCGGCTCTCCGATGAGCACCGGATTATTCTTGGTCTTGCGGGACAGGATGCGAATGACATTTCGAATCTCGCCGTCACGTCCGATCACGGGATCCAATTTCTGCTTTCTCGCCTTCTCCACCAGATCCTGACCATATTTTTCCAGAGTGTCATAGGTGGCCTCCGGATTGTCCCCCGTCACCCGCTGATTGCCGCGCACGGTGGAGAGCGCCTGCAGAAAACGCTCCTTGGTAATGCCGTACTCCTTCCATATCTCCCCGACCTCCCTGTCCGGCTCCCGGATCATGGCCAGGAACAGATGCTCCACGGAGACATACTCGTCCCCCATCTGTTTGGCGTCGTCCTCCGCGCCCAAAAGCGTCCTGTTCAGGTATTGTCCGACATAGACCTGACCTCCCTGCACCTTCACCCGTTTCTCCACCGCCTGTTTGGCCCGGTTCACGAAATGATCTTTGTCAATGCCCATCTTCTCCACGAGCTTTAAGATCAGGCTGTCCTCTATGGTCAGGAGGCTGTAGAGCAAATGCTCCTGCTCTATCTCCTGGTTGCCGTATTCATAGGCCAGTTTCTCGCATTGCTCCACGGCCTGCATGGATTTCTGCGTAAATTTTTGGATATTCATAGACTCTCCCCCTTCCGCCACGTTCCTGCAATTCCACCTGTTCTATTACCACTATAACATTATTGTCGGGAAAATCAACAGAAATATCCATAAAAAATTCATAAAGTTTCCGTAAAGCGGTACGGAGAGGCTGAAACCAAAATTTAAATTGTTCTCCCTGATCTGTCCTATTCGTACTCATACATTTTCTATATTTCATTTTCTATGTTTCACTTTTTATTAACATATTCTATTACAATATCCCGTATTTTATCGCTCGCTTCTCTGGCCAGTCTCCGCTCTCTGTCATTTAAGAACTTTTGTCCGAGTACTATTTCAACCACTTCCTGCACAATTTCCGTTGGATTCAGATCATTGATCGAAGATGTAGTCTGATCCAAAAGTTTTGTGTTAAATACACAACCATTAATAATATGTCCTTCGAGAAGACCCGACTTTTTTTTGAGTTCATTTTGCACAAGGGCTCGAGAGAGACTGGAAATAGAACGGGTTGCATTGATCGAATCGCGTGAAGTCATCCGCAAATGGATACTTGTATCGCTAATGGCCTCTATAAATTCAATCTTTCGATCATATCTGGTTGCGGAAAATGAGTTATTTGCTATATCAATGGCTTGTTTTATTGCCTCCATAAGTTTCTCATCAAATATCAGTTCTTTATCAGACATCGAAACAGCTAAATCGTATATATACATGGTTTTACCACACTCTTTCTTTTTAGGATATAAGTATTATATAACGGGCCAAAATAAAATTCAAGTGAGAAATAACTGATAAATACCTTGACAAGTCGGAAACCTTGATCTATTATAAGGTAAATCACAGGTGTGGCTTGCCTTAAGGCGTTATGAGCTACATCACAAACGTGTTGTGCGAATAAACTTATCAGGAGGATCATCTATGAAAACAATTTATAACAACGGTACTATCGAACACTACTTCAAAGACTATTTCAAAAAGAACCCGGACGCATTTTACAAAAATGAACAAGGGTGTTGGAGATGCAGATCTGTCCGTTTCGGAGATCCGTTTCGATCGGATAAGGCTCTGGAACAGGCACTGAAAAAGCCGAAAGAGAGAGCTCAAGTTGGAGATCTCGTCAATGACTGTTTAAGTATGATCGGCGTGCCAAAAGTACCAAATCCCGAAATGGATCCCGGTAAAATTGATTACGCTAAATTAAAGCGCGACTATCAGCTTGAGGACGAACGGGACATCATTTGGCTGAAATTTACAACTGATGGCTATGTTGGAGTCGTAGCGCAAAGTAACGATATAAATTTTGATCTCCCGCCAAGCGCGGATGTCTATAATGACAAGGACAGATCCGGGCATTGGACTTACAATACATCGGGCATAATCATTCATCAATTAGGCAAGAGATGGGATACTTCATTTGTCTTGGTTTTTCCTTTGAAGTTAAACAATGTGAATTACAGCCGACACGAGATTGAGACCGCTATAGGCAACTACCTGACAGACCACGATGTGCCAATTTTAGATTATTACTCACACAACTATTAAATGGAGAGAAAAGCCGCAAACCCTTGATTCGTTGAAAATCACGAGTTTGCGGCACTTCCTGCTCCAGGTGTGTTTTCAATCATGCTGCCCGCGGAAATCAGATACCGCCGCCGGATATCCTACAGATACTTTACCCTTGTCTCATCAAAGAAACCTTTGGCGGCCGGCGACTCCTCCGCTTTACCCAAGGCAATGACGGCGAAGGGAATGCTGCTGACATCCAACAGTTTCTGCATCGGCTCAACCCGATGCGCAAGCGGATAACAGCCGCACCAACAGGTCCCGTATCCCAATTCCTTGGCCGCCAGCAGAATATTCTGGGCGGCGGCGCCGCAGTCCTGCGGCCAGAACCCCTCGCACACATTTTCCTGCAGGTCGGGTCTTCCGCAGATCACAATGGCCACAGGGGCCGTGGCCAGCATCCGGGCGTAGGGCATCACTCTCATGATCTCCTCTTTCATTTCCCCGCTCTCCACCACCACAAATTCCCACGGGCGCGTATTACAGGCGCTGGGAGCCATCATGGCCGCCTCCAAAATTTGGGTGACATGTTCCCGCGGCACGGCGGCATTCGCGTCATATTTGCGAATGCTGCGGCGGGATTTGATCGTTTCCAATGTATTCATGATGATTCCTCCTCACGCTTTATTCCTCCGGCATTGCCGCTGCACGTTTTCTCAGGCAATCTCTCACGCGATCGCCGTCACCTCATAGCCCGCCTCCGTGACTGCTGCCTTCAGCGTCTCATCCGCCACCTCCGCGGACAGTTCCACCGTGGCGGTCTTCTCCTCCAGACTCATGACAACTCTCGTCACGCCTTCCACTGCCTCCAGGGCTTTCTGCACCCTTCCGGTACAATGACCGCACATCATGCCTTCCACTGTGATCACTTTCTTCATCTCATTTCCTCCTTTTTGCTCTGTCTGTTGTATAGTTTTTGAATTCAACCGGTGCTCCGTCTTCCGGTCCGGTTGCGTTTCCTCATCGCGCCCGCCGACCACATTCTCTGTCTTCCCCCGTCCAAAACTGCCCTTGAATCCTTTGAGCCGCAGCGCGTTGCCCACCACGAAGATGCTGCTCATGCTCATGGCCGCCGCGCCGAACATGGGATTCAGGCGGATATGGAATAACGGATACCAAAGCCCTGCGGCCAGAGGGATACCAATGCAGTTGTAGAAAAAGGCCCAGAACAGGTTCTGTTTGATATTGCGGATAACCTGACGGCTGAGCTGCATGGCCGTCACCGCGTCCCGCAGATCATTTTTCATGAGGACGATGTCCGCGCTCTCTATGGCCACGTCCGTCCCCGCGCCGATGGCCATGCCCACGTCCGCCGTCATAAGCGCCGGAGCATCGTTGATGCCGTCACCGATCATGGCCACCCTGCAGCCGGACTCCTGCAGTTTGCGGATCTCCCTCTCCTTGTCCTGCGGGAGCACCTCCGCTATCACCTCAGAGAGCTCCATCCTCCTGCACACTGCCTGAGCGGTCCGCTTATTGTCGCCGGTGAGCATCACCACCCGCACGCCCATCTTTTTCCAGGCGCGGATGGCCGCCAGGGAGCCCGACTTGACCTCGTCCGCCACGGCGATGATTCCCAGGATACGGTCCTCCTCCGCCACCAGAAGAGGAGTGCGCCCCTCATCGGCCAAGTCGTTCAGCGCCGTTTCAAGCTGCTCCGCGCTCATCTGCCCGACAGTCTCCGCGCGGGTCAAAACTCCCGCCTCCTCCAGATAAGCCCGATTGCCCACATAGACCATACGCCCTGCCCTGACGGGCTCCGAACCGCCCACCAAAACGTCCTGTTCCAACACGCCTTGGATCCCTCTGCCGAACACGGCCTTAAAATCCCGCACGGGATACTCCGGACAGCCGCCCTGCTCCGCGGCTTTGATCACCGCGTCCGCCAGAGGATGCTCGCTCTTTCGCTCCAGAGCCGCCGCCGCTGCAAGGACGGTCTCAAGGGACATCCCTTTCACATATCCGAACTGATCCAACACCTTCAGATTGCCCTCGGTGATGGTGCCCGTCTTGTCAAGCACCACCGTATCCACATCCCGGGCCCGCTGCAGCGCCTCCCCGGATTTGATCAGAATGCCGTTGCCCGCGCCCACGCCGGTTCCCACCATGATGGCCACCGGGGTGGCCAGTCCCAGCGCGCAGGGACAGGAGATGACCAATACGGCAATGGCCGAGGAGATGGCAAACTCTGCGCCCGCGCCCACCGCCAGCCAAACGATCAGCGTGAAGAACGCGATCCCCATGACCGCGGGGACAAATACACCCGCCACCTTATCCGCCAGTTGGGCAATGGGAGCCTTACTGCCGGAGGCCTCCTCCACCAGACGCACGATCTGCGAGAGCGTGGTATCCTCTCCCACGCGGTCCGCGCGACATTTCAGGAAACCCGCCTTGTTTAACGTAGCGGAGATCACTCTGTCTCCCGCCTGTTTCTCCACAGGGACACTCTCCCCGGTGATGGCCGCCTCGTCCACGCCGGAAGTCCCCTCCAGCACCGTGCCGTCCACGGGCACCAGACTCCCGGGCTTGATCAGGAAGATATCCCCCGCGCGCAGCGCCTCCGTGGGCACTTCCTCCTCGCTGCCGTCCTCCCGCAGACGGATGGCCGTCTTGGGAGACAGATCCATGAGCTTGGTGATGGCCTCGCTCGTCCTGCCCTTGGAGCGGCTCTCCAGATATTTTCCCACCGTGATCAATGTCAGGATCGTGCCCGCGGACTCAAAATACAGATCATGGGCGTAATGCTCCACCACGGCCCACTCCCCATGTCCCATGCCGTAGGCGATCCGATACATGGCAAAAAGTCCGTAGCCCACCGCCGCGGAGGCTCCCACCGCGATCAGGCTGTCCATGTTGGGGGACAGATGCGCCAGAGTCTTGAATCCCACCGAGAAAAATTTGCGGTTCATATACAGGATCGGCAGCAACAGCAAAAACTGCGTCAGCGCAAAGATCATGGCGTTTTCATTTCCGTGAAAGGCCTTCAGCACAAAGCCCGGCGCGGGAATGCCCAACATGCCGTGCAGCATGTGATACATGGCCACATACATTAACGGGATCAGAAAACCTATGGAGATGCCGAGGCGCCATTTCATGGCCCGACTCTCCTCCTTGGCCTTGCGGCTCAGCGCGTCTCTTCCGGATTGGCCGCCCGGGCCCGAACTGCCCATGCCCCCGGAGACCGCGCCCTGCGCATCCGCCCCTGTGCCCGTGTTTCCCGTGCCCGGCGCTCCCGACCCGCCGCCCATGCGCGCGACGCCGTACCCTGCAGCCTCCACCGCTCTGACAATATCCTGTTCCTGCAGCTTTTGATCATCGTAGATGATGTCCATCGTCTCCGTCAGAAGATTGACGGACGCTTTCTCCACACCCTCCAATTTATTGGCCGCCTTCTCCACATGGGAGGAACAGGCCGAACAGGTCATTCCCGAAATATGATATCGCTCTTTCATATTTATATACTCCTTACATAGGTAATTGCAAAACACTACTTTTCACAATTCGAATTGTGCATATTGTATGTTCCTAAGCAGCCCCTTGAAAAACGCCGGTGCTTAGCGAGGAACGAGCTTAGCACCGTTGCGTTTTTCGCGGAGTGGGAACGTGGCTGCGTTGGAGTATGCAATATGCACAATGACACTTTCTAAATGGTGGGTTTTGCAATTATCCGGTAATTGCAAAACAATGTTTCTCCATCATCCGGTCACCGCAATTTCCTGATCAGTTCCAACGTCTCCCCGATCACGTCCGGATCCTCCTGCAGGATCTTCTCCCGCACGCAGGTCTCCATATGCTCCTCCAGGATCAGATGTCCGAATGCCTGCAGAGCGCTCTCCACCGCCGCGATCTGTGTCAGGATATCGCCGCAGTAGCGGTTCTCATCCAGCATCTTGCCGATGCCGCTTAACTGTCCCTGCATACGGCTGAGGCGGTTCTTCAACTTCTTCACGTCGGCGGCCTGCCTGGGCGTGGCCTTCCGGTGACAACAGTCCTTACTATCTCCCATATTTTGCAAAATATCCTTTCTCTTTCACGTCAAAATACCCCACGGGGGTATCCTGTTCTCCATTACAGAATATACCCCCATAGGGTATTTGTCAACCGGTTTTATTTGATTTTATTTCGCACATACTATTTCGCTACTTTGAGTAAACCGCATCATTTCCGGCAAGGAGATACACACAATATTGATTCATGCTGATCCCCTCTCTCTTCGCATGTTCGGCAAGCGAGCGATGCAGACTGCGCGGTATTCTCAACTTAAACTGACCCGAATAATCCTCCAAACTGTCCGGTTCATGAATTTCAATTCCGCTTTCAATAGCAGTTTCAAGCCATGCTTTCTTGGCATCCAATGCGTTTGCAACCGCCGACTCCACGGTCTCACCGCAAGTAATACATCCCGGCAACTCAGGATAAGAGACTACGAAACCGCCCTCCTCCATATCTTCAAGGACTTCCATACGGTAATTCAACTTCATATAATCCTCAATCGTCTTCATCGCTACCCGCCTCGCTTTCCACAATCTGCTTTACCATCTCTACATACACTTTCTTAATGGGTTCATGCTTTGGTATAGTGATCGGCTGACAACCCGGTTTCCGAAATGTATAGTGACTGCTGCCGCTTTTGGGGGTATTCATCTCATATCCGCAACTTTCCAACACTTTGCGTAATTCATCAAATCGGAGATCTTTTGATAAAGTATGTATCTTATTTAAAAGTTTATCCCATTTTGACATTTTGAATACTCCCGCTTTTATTATATGTGGTATCGCATTTGGTGTCAACCCTGGTCGATAATTCCGGTTTTATTTGATCTTATCCCGATCTCATTCATTCCTCTCAAACACAAAATATTCCGCCGCCACGCTGCCTCCCGTCCGGCCCGACTCGTTGACCGCAAAGAGTCCCGCTTTCACGCCGACCCAGCGCCCCGGCGTGGCCTCCACGGTCTCGCCCACGGGGATCAGATGCTCCTCGTTCGCCCCGGCCTCAAAGGACACATACTTCTCATCACGCACCCGCATGCGCAGACAGATCACATCCCCCTGCAGGGCGGGCATTTCGAGATATTGCCGCGCCTCGTTGTCCTTGGTCCAATCTCCCGTGCGCTGACAGAGCATATACTTTCCGTCCCGTTTCACCACGGCCAGCCCCGTATAATGTCCGCACTGAGAGACCATGCCTGCCATATCTCCCTCCTGCATACGGTCGAGATGCAGCAGTGTGGTGATCTTAAAATCCGGAGCCGGCCACTTTTGGATCAGCAGATTCGGCGTGTCGCACAGTTGCAGGTTGGGATCCGCGGGCTGCGCGTGGAGGATCAGGCTGTTGTCGGACAGATCGTACCACTCCTTTTTGTAATTGGCATTCCACTGCCATTGCAGCCCCAGTTTCTCCCCCTCAAAAAAGTCGCTGTCCTCAGGAGCGTCAGGCAAACAGTCTGCACCCGTGGCGGGTTTGACATGGCGCATCACAGGCTCGCCGCATCCGTCCCTGTCATTCACTCCGATCACCGGCCAGTCATCCTCCCATCTCATGGGCTGCAGATGGATGATGCGTCCCGCGTTTCCCACATCCTGAAAATGCAAAAACCAGTCCTGTCCGTCCGGGGTGTCCACCCAGGCGCCCTGATGCGGTCCGTTCACCGGGGAACCTCCCTGGCTCAGCACGATCCGCTCCTCATAGGGGCCGTAAATATTCTTGGATCGCAGAACCGTCTGCCAGCCGGGCTTTACACCGCCCGCGGGGGCAAAAATATAATAGTAGCCGTTTCTCTTGTAAAGTTTCGGCCCCTCGATGGTGGGCTGCGTGGCATGACCGTCATAGATGAACTGCCCGTCGTCCAACACGCCGGAACAGTCGGGCTCTATGGGCGACATGTAGAGAAAGCTCTTAAAGCCGATACGGCTTCTGGCAAAGGCGCTCACCATATAAGCCTTGCCGTCATCATCCCAAAACGGGCAGGGATCGATCCATCCCACCACCTGTCTCACAAAGGACGGATCGCTCCACTCTCCCCAGGGATCCATGGTCTTGCACATCATAATGCCCTCATCCGGAAAAGGGATGAACGCATAGTACACGCCCTCGTGAAAACGGATGGAGGGCGCCCATGTGCCGCATCCGTGAATCGGTTTCTCATAGCGCTCAAAGGGTAGTTTGTCAATGATATAGTTGATCACTTTCCAGTTCACAAGATCCTTTGAGTGCAAAAGGGGCACCGCCGGAGAATTGCAAAAACTGGAGGCGATCATAAAATAATCCTCCCCCACCCGGATGGCATCCGGATCGGAATAATCCGTGTAGAGGATCGGGTTGATATAAGTTCCGTCCCCCTGATCGGCAACCCACATTTTCTGAATTTTTGATCTGTCCATAATAGTAACCCTGCCTTTCCGCAACCTGCGAAATTCCTGACAACGAAAAGCATAAGCTTTTTGTTGTATGCTGCCGCAGATGTCATGTACAAGTATATTATAACACTATGCTGCATACTTTTCGTGCCATATCTCCACAGGTTTGTGCCAATTTTTGCAATTATGTATTGTTTTCCCGAAAAAATAAGGTTATTATGATATTGGTAATGTCATTTTTTGCACGTGATGCGTTTTAAAAGGTGAATAGCAAGGCGAGAGTCCGTTTTAAAACGCGGACAGGGAGGCGGATCATGAGTTTCTTTTATCAAAACAGCAAAGAGCAGTTGCGTCTCTTCACTTCCCGCAACAATACCTTCGCCACCCATCTGCACGGGCAGGTGGAACTGATCCTTGCGCTCTCGGGCCGCTTGAGCGTCACCGCGGACGGAGTCCGCCATGATCTGCATTCCGGTCAGGGGGTATTGATCTTCCCCAACCGTCTGCACAGCCTCTGCACGGATGCCGGCTCGGAGAGCACCATCCTTCTGACCATCTTTCGTCCTGACTTCTGCCCCCGGTACCGCAAATATTTTCAGGACTATGCCGCCGCGGACAGCTCCTTTGATGTGGAGGAGCTGTCCCCGCACAGTCGGACGGCGGCCGCGGGACTCTTGGCGCTGACGGGAGAATTTGAGCGCGGCGGGACGATCCCTCTCCATGTCAGCCGTCTGGCGGAGGGCTATCTGTCGCTGCTTTTGGCGGATCTGTTCCTATCCGAATCCCCTCTCAGACTGCGATTACGGGAACCGGGCAACAGTCTCGAACCGGAACAACGCATTTTGATCTGGTTGGAGGAGCATTACACGGAAGATCTCTCCCTGGAACTCGTGGCGTCGGAGTTCGGCGTCAGCAGATTTAAGCTCTCGCGCCTGTTCGCGGACGGGCTGCACACTTCCTTCCCCTCCTATGTAAACTCCAAGAGACTGGAGTACGCGCGGGAGCTTCTCTCCGACACAGACCGCTCCGTCACCGCCATCGCGCTGGACGCGGGTTTCGGCAGCTCCCGCAGTTTCTTCAGGGAATTCAAACAAGCTTTTCATATGACTCCGAATGCTTATCGCAGACAACATATAACACAGGCTCCCCCGCCCTAACGCGGCTCTTGCCCGTAAACGTCACGCTCCCCGGGGCCGCGCCGCTCTCCACGCTGAGAATGATCTCCGGCTCCGCTCCCTCACCGCAGAGACCCGCCGGATCATATTCCAAGAGAAGTGAACCCTTTCGGATATATTCATGTTCCATCACGCGGCAGGAATAATATCCGCTGCACATCTCATCCACATTGCTCCCTATCCGCAATAAAATATCCGCGCCGAATTCCGTCTGCAGCAGCATGGCGCTGCCCATGGGATAGAGCCGTCTGATCCTTCCTGCGGCGGGAGCGTACACCTGCCCTTTGTCCGGCAAAATCCGCAGTTTGCACTGTCCGTCCTCCTCAAACACGCTCACCTGTCCCGTGACCGGACTGCCGATCTCGCGTCCCAGAGAGACCGTTTTCGTCTGTCTGCGCTTGTCGAACCGCCCATTGATCCGCCTTCGGCTGTCCGATGGCAGTCTGCCGGGAAACGGCTCCCTCTCTCTGCCGCCGCGCGCGTACTCCCGCAGACTGCCCCGAGCCGGTTCCGCGTCGGCTGCTCTCTCCGACAGATCCGCCTTATAACAGCCGGCCGCGGCTTTCACGCACCCTGTCATCTCGACGATTGCCGCCGGTTCCGCGCCCGTGCCCATCCTCAAACGTTCCGTGGGCTCCGCGGCGTCCGCCTCCGCAAGCTGCCACTGAATGCTTCGCCCTGTCCAAAATCCTGCCATAGCCGCCACGATCGCCACGGCCGCCACCACAAATGTATCCATAATTTCCTTCCATTCCGCCCTAAGGCTTGTCAATTATTTCATTGCCATCCATCTTTTTGATATTTTTTGCAAAAGTCCTAAAAAATATACTTGACATGTACGCAAAAGTGATGTTATACTGACGGAGTATTCTAAATAAAAGTCATTGAACTCACATATTTTTGTAAGTCATTGTTACTTTTGTTGCAAAAGAATGGTTTACAAAAATATGTGATTTTATTGTCCTCTAATTTAGAATGACAAATCTAAGAAGGGCAGAGCCCAAAAGAAGGAGGTACCAAATGAACAACGGTACAGTTAAATGGTTCAACGCACAGAAGGGTTATGGTTTCATCACTAACGATGCAACCGGCGAGGAAGTATTTGTGCACTTCTCCGCAATCAACGCTGAGGGTTTCAAGTCCCTTGAGGAAGGCCAGAAGGTTACTTTCGACACCGAGAATGATCCCCAGAACAGCAGCAAGGTTCGCGCTACCAACGTAAGCGTTGTAGCTTAATCTTTCTTGCAGACAAACGCGGAGAGCCGGCTCAGAGGAGCCGGCTCTTTTTAGCACGGGACAGTTTTCGGCGCATGTTGTCCCGTATCTGACGGCAATGAATGAAACGAACTTTTTCCGGTATTGCATTTGCCGCGTTCATTGCATATAATGGAATAAAATACCAATGTGGAAATGAGGGTCATCATGAGTTTACCAAGTCTGTTTCTGATCGCCGTGGGTCTGTCCATGGATGCCTTTGCCGTCTCCATCTGTAAGGGACTTGCCATGAAGAAGATCACCCTGTCCAAAGCCTGTGTCGTGGGTCTGTGGTTCGGTGTATTTCAGGCGCTCATGCCCGCGGCGGGTTATCTGTTGGGCAGTCAATTTGAGCAATACATCACATCTGTTGACCACTGGATCGCCTTTGTACTCTTATGCGTTATCGGTCTCTCCATGATAAAAGAAGCGCTCTCCAAAGATACGGAAAGCGCTGATGATTCACTGGATATCAAAACCATGTTCCTTTTGGCCGTGGCCACGAGCATAGATGCCCTTGCCGTTGGTGTGTCCTTTGCCTTTCTGCGGGTACGGATCCTCCCCGCCGTATGCTTTATCGGCATGATCACTTTCACCCTCTCCGCAATAGGCGTCAAGGTGGGAAATGTCTTCGGCATCAGATATAAGAGCAAAGCCGAACTGGCCGGCGGCATCATTCTGATCGCCATGGGCTGCAAGATCCTGCTGGAACATTTGGGGATTCTGTAATACATATCGAATCCGGAATTTCGGATTCCAATCCGGATCTCAAATTCATATCTTGAACTTCTTCATCTCCGTCTCCAACTCTTCCGCTATGTTCTTAAGCCGCACGGCATTCTCCGCGATCGCGTCTATAGTCTCCAAAGTCACCGCCGTGGACGCGTTGGTCTCCTGAGTAGCCGCCGCGTTCTGCTGCGATACCGCGGACAGATTTTGAATGACATCCACCACACTCTCCTTGGACTGGTCGATCTGTCGGATATTGTTGACCACATCATCCACTCTCTCGATCAAATGATTGATATTGGTGATCACGTTGTGCAGGATACCCACCGTGCGCTGCATTTCTTTTTCCTGTCTGTCCACGAGCCCCTTCACGGCATCCGTCTTCTCCACGGTCTCCTCGGACCGCATCTCCAACTCCTGAACGATCGCGTCTATATCCGTGGCGGAATCGGTAGTCTGCTCCGCCAGTTTCTTGATATTTTCAGCCACCACCGCAAAGCCTCTTCCCGCCTCCCCGGCTCTGGCCGCCTCTATGGACGCGTTCAGGGAGAGCAGATTGGTCTCACTGGCCAACTCCGTGATCAGTTCCACAACCTCGGAAATCCTCTTGGCGGAATCATTGGCCTCCTTGGTCTTGTCATAGACCACATTGATGTTGTCCACCATAGCCTGCTGCCCCGACACCAACTCATTCAGTATCCGGTTGGCGTCCTGGCCCTGCTGCTTGACATTGTCCGCGTCCCCGGCCAATACCTTTGTGCTCTCATAGGCTGCCTCGATCATATTGCCGATGTCTATGACGCTCTCCGTGGCGCGCTGAGTCTCCTCTGCCTGTGTCGTGGCGCCGATGGCCATCTCAGACACAGCCTTCTCAATATCATGCACTCCCGCTCCGGTATCCTTTGCGGAAACGCTCAACTGCTCCGCCTCACGGAAGAGATCGCTGCTCTGCCGCTCCAGACCGTCTAACACATCCGCCAACTTGCCGCGCAGCATGACCACTGCCCGCAGGATATCGCCTATCTCATCCCCGCGCCGCAGATACTTTTGCTCCTTTTCCGCATTTGGAGTCGTGAAATCCATCTCCGCCAGTCTGTCCACGGAATTGATGCCAAACTGCAGGGATGCCATCATGATATTGATGATGATGAATACTCCCGCCACGGCAATCAGGCCGAATGAGACATTCAGCACATTGGCCTGAGCCACGAGCGCCGAAAACGGAGCCATCACATCCGTCTCATCCACCGTCACGAGCAGGATAAAACTGCCCTCTGCATTCACAAAATACCCCGTGTACCGCACGGTCCCGGCATCCTTGTACTCCTCCGTGCCGGGATCACGGATGATCCCCGACCGAAGATCCTCCACAAGCCCCGCAACCACTGCGTTGTCCGCTTTGCTGCCTATCTTCTCCGCATCGGGATGATATAGTATGATCCCCTCGGAGTCCACAAGATAGGCATAGGAAGTGGACATCCCGCTGACCCCCACACCCTCCAACATATTGCCCAACACTTCCGGCGTAAAGATTGCGTCAGATCCCAATTCCTCCACCGCGTTCTCCACCTGACCGCCGTAAGCAATGGCCAGATCACAGATATAGCTGTGAGTCATTTCACTGTAATTTCCCTTGGAAGACCTGATGAGGAACACGGTGATGACAACCAATAATATAAGGCAGATGAGCGCCGTGATCAAAACTAATTTGAATTTGATGGATTGAAAAAAATTTTTCTTTTTCATCATGCCGGATCTCCTTCTGCCTTATATGAAATGTATTCTGTTAATCTGCCAGTCTGCGCATCTCCGTGTAAGCTAAGAGCAAAGGCCCCACACCCTTCGCGTCGTCCTCCACAATGGGCTCCGACATATAATACTCAAAGCTGCCGTCCCTGCGGGGATTATTTGCCGGACCGAGGCCTGCCACCAGACAGATGCCGCCCAGACTCAGATGGCCGTCCTTCTCCTTCAGATATCTGTCGCAGATACCGTTAAACGCCTTCAGGCCATACTCTCTGTAGCTCTCCGGCAGGAAACCGAGTCGCACGCCCTTGAGCAGCGAATAAGCCATGATGGCGCTGCCGCTGGTCTCCAGGTAGTTGGGCTCCTCGCCGCCTCTTGCGGGAAGCTGATACCACATACCGCTCTCATCCTGGAATTTCAGCATGGAGTCGATCAGATCGTTGAACACCTGTTTCAGATTGTCATACTCTGCCTTCCACTCCTCCCCGGGATCACATTTGTTCAGCGTGTCCAGAAGAGCCATGGAATACCACCCAAGCGCCCTCAACCAGAAGTTCTGAGAGAGTCCCGTCTCTTTGTCACACCAGAAGACGGATTTGGAGGCATCGTAGCCATGATAGTACAGTCCGGTCTTCTCATCGCGGATATGTTTCACCACATTGGCAAACTGCCCGAAGATATCCTGATAATTCTTCTTATCGTTGAATCTTGTCTCATACTCCATGTAAAACGGCTGTCCCATATACATGCCGTCGAGCCATACCTGATTGGGGTAGATCTTCTTGTGCCAGAAATTGCCCTCCTCCGTGCGGGGCTGATTCTGCACCTGGCTGTAGATCAGATCGATGGCCTTTCTGTACTTCTCCTTGCCGTTGATCTCATACAGGGCGAACAGGGTCTTGCCCGCATTGACATTGTCGATATTGTACTCTTCCACGGAATAGCCGTTGATGGAGCCGTCCTCCTGCACCCTGTGGTCGATAAAGGCATCCGCGAACTCATAATACTTCTTCTCACCCGTGGCGCTGTAGATCTCCAGAAGCGCCAGGATCATGCAACCGTCTATGTAATTCCATCCGGAAACCTTCCCTTCCCTGGCTTTCTCAATGTTCCATGCGGGAACATCCAACGTACTCTTCTCGATCAATTCATCGATATACCGTTCAAAAATTGGCATTTGCATTTATGTATCCTCCGTGGCCTGATTTATTATAGAGTTATAATCTATTTTACACAGTTTTGCACAATTAGTCAACGAAAGAATATCCGGATTTCATATAATATTACGAAACTCCCGCGAAAACGGGAGTCTCACTATCTGTATACTGCCGGAACCCGGGCAATTTCCAGGATCACGCAGGTCAAATATAGCAAAAGCAGATGTACCGGATAAAAACCGTAGAAAAAGACCTTGCTCGAAACACCCTTCCGCCCCCGGTACAGAGCCAATGCCACAAAGGCGGGAAACGCCATCACCTCATCCAACAATGCCACGAAGGCCAGATAACCCATGACCAACTGCAGCGCCCGTACCCTGCGGAACCAATACAGTATCAGGATACAGGCCACGCCGCTCCAACCGTAGTCCGTCTTGAGAAACGCCGCCAATCCCATGCCCGCCGCCCCCGTAACGGACATCAGCAGATATCTGAGCCACATCCGGGGCCGCGACGCGATCCCAAACGGGAATCTGCTCTCGATCTCCTCCCACGCGCCCAGCGTCACCAGACCGATCGTCAGCGTAAAAAACACATTCTGATATCCCGTCTCCAACACGGCGCTGCGAAACGCCAGATCAAAGGGAATCTCGCTGACCAACGCCATCCCTCCGAGTCTGGCCGCGTATTTCCATCTGTTTCGGGTGTGCGTCAGCCCCTCCACCAACATAAAACAATATATTGGAAAAGCAATGCGCCCGATCTGACGCATGACCCTGTAGACCATATACAATTCAGGATCATACTCAATGCGCAGCATCCGCATCAACACCGTCGCCGCTATATGATCGATCAGCATGGTGACCACGGCGATGATCTTCAGTGTGCCGCCGCTCACCCCCTGCCAACTTTCTTCCTTTCCGCGCTCCATCTTCATGCCTCCGCTATCCGACTTTGTAACCGATCCCCCATACTACCTTGAGATAGTAAGGCTCCTTGGGATTGCGCTCTATCTTCTCCCGAATATGCCGGATATGGACCGCGATGGTATTGTCTGCGCCGATGGGCTGCATATGCCAGATGGACTCATAGATCCTTTCAATAGAGAGGACTTTGCCTTTCTCCTGCACGAGCAGTTTCAAAATCTGATATTCGATGGGCGTGAGTTTCACCTCCCTGCCCTCCACGGTGACTCTGCGGGAGAGATCATTGACCTCCAATCCGTCCACCGTGTAGATGCTGTCTATATTTTTCCTCATATTCACAAGTTGGAGATACCGGCGCAGTTGACATTTGATCCGGGCCAACAGCACAAGGGGATTGCAGTCTGCCACCACATAGTCATCCGCCCCCGCGTTCAGGGCCATGATCTTGGCGCTCTCCGCGCTCTGATCGGAGATGACGATGATGGGAACACTGCTTCTGCTGCGGATCAGGGCCAACACTTCCACTCCGCTGCACCAGTCATTGCCGGAGAGCTCCACATCGATCAACACGAGATGCATCCGCTCCCCCTTCAAAAGGATCAGCAGTTCGTCCAGACTCTCCGCCACCTTCATGTGTATATTTTCCCCTGACAAAAGAGGCGCCATCTTCCCCGAAACACCCGTATTGTCATTGTACACCACAATATTCTTCTCCATCTTATCCACTCCGCTGTTCATCTCTCCACATTGCCCCTCGGCACTTGGCTCCTTTCCGCCATGTGTCCTGCCAAGACCGGGGCCCGATCCACCGTTCCCATCTTAGTCTAGCAAAACACTGCATATTTTTTGCAAAATAATTATTAAAATTTTATAAACTGACATGTCCTTTCGACAAAAAAATCCCCTCATAGTATTAGACGTCTCTGAGGGGTAAAAAGTTTCAAAATTCTGTTTAATTTGTTAAAATTTTTTAGAAAAACACTTCCACCAGTGTCAATCCCTTGGCCGGCGCCAAGGCGCCCGCGCGTTCCCGGTTCCGCGCGGCGAGGATCTCCGTCATGCTCTCCGGGCTGCGCTCTCCTCTGCCCACTTCCAGCAGAGTCCCCATAATGATCCGTATCATATGATACAGAAACCCATTGCCCCTGAAAGAAAACCGGAGCAGACTGCCCTCCCGCTCTATGGTCAGCTCATCAATCCTGCGCACCGTGGACTTCTTCCCCCTCTTGGCGGAGGTAAAACTCTTGAAATCATGCTCACCCAAGAGCAGTCCGGCCGCCCTTTGCATGGCCGCCACGTCCAACTGCTCCGGCACTTCCAATGCGTATCGTCTGCGAAATACATCCGGCACGGCGCTGTTGATGACGCAATACTCGTAATGCTTGCCCTTCGCGTTCAGCCTGCTGTGAAATCTCGGCGCCGCCTCCGCGATATCCACCACAGCGATGTCCGCCGGCAGATAGCGGTTGATATAGCGAATCATCTCCTCCACGGGCATGTCGCATTCCGTATGAAAATTGGCCACCTGTCCCAACGCGTGGACGCCCGCGTCCGTCCTGCCGCTGCCCTGCAGTTCGATCGGTTCCCCGCACATTCTCGAGAGCAGGGTCTCCAACTTTCCCTGTATGGTATTGTCCGAGGACGTCTGCCGCTGCCATCCCTGATATCCGGCGCCCTCATACTGCAATATAAGTCTGATATTCCGCATAAGGCTCCTCCCTCTCGAAAGCCGCCTATTCTATTCCGTCCCGTCCGTTTCCGCCTGTCTCGTCCGGTCCGCGTCCGTCTGCTCCCTCCGCTCCACATCTGTCAGATCCTCCGGCTCCAACCTGCGAAACCGGTTCAGGCCGTTCACCAGGATCAATATACTGTTGCGGGTCGTGTCAAACGCGCCCTCCTCATACATGGTGTAGACAATCAGCCCGATGGGCACCGCCACGATCATGCCGACCACACTCCCCAGTTTATATCCGATATAGAGCAGGAACAGAGTGGGAATGGGCGCCACGCCGATGGATTCCCCCACGATCTTGGGTTGGATCAATTGACGGGCCAACTGCCCCACTCCCCAGATGATGAGGAGTCCCACAGCCATAGAATAATCTGAACTCAGGATCTTGATGAGCGCCCAGGGCACTAACACCGTGCCCGTGCCAAAAAAAGGAATAAAGTCCAGAAACGCGATCCCCAACGCGATGAGCAGCGCGTAATCCACCCGCAGGATCGTCAGACCGATCACCAACAGCAGATACATCCACAGTTCGATCCTGAGCTGCGCCTTGAGATATCCCCCCACAGCCTTCACCAGACTGCGCTTGATGATCCTGTAACGGTTTATGAGCCCCTCGGGCATGACCCTGACAAACCATGCGGTGATATTATGCCTCTCCGCCACAAACAGATAGGAGGACAAAAGCGCCATGATCACTCCGATCAAAATGGAGGGCAGTTGTTTTGCGAAATTACCCACCGCCGCAATGGTAGGCAGACTCACATTACCCATAAAGTCTCCCAGATATTCGGTGATGTCGTCTCCCAATCCCGCGATCCTCTGCTGCAGATCCTCTGGCAGTTTATTGTAGATCACGCTGAGTTTTTGGGATATCTCCGCGAAATCCTCCTCCGCGTTTTCCCAAATGTCAGGGAGCTCATTCACCAGCCCCACCACCTCCGTGGTGAGTTTGGCGCCCGCCAGATACAGGATCAATACCACCAGACCGATCACCGACACGATCACCACCACGCTGCCGGCCTTGCGTTTGATCTTTAACTTAGATTCAAAGAAATGTACAAGAGGACTTGCGATCAGCGCCACGATCCAACCGGCCACAAAGGGCGCAAAGAACACCAAGAGTCTCGGCGCCAAGAAAATGATCAGCAGGAAAATGATCAGCGCTATGACCAGATTAATCGTTGCCTTTATGTACTTCCTCATCTGCCTCGTCCTCCAAAATGCCGTCCAAAATCTTATAAATCTCTTCTTTGCCCTGTCCGGTGGACGCCGAAAAAGGGATCATGACAGTATCTCCCCCGGCTTTTAATGTCACACGGATCAGCTTTAACTGTTTGTCGATCTGACTCCTCTTGATCTTGTCCAACTTGGTGGCTATGATAATGGGTTGATAGCCGTGACGTTTGATCCAATCATACATGATCACGTCATTGGAGCCCGGCTCATGACGGATGTCAATGAGCAGGAACACGAGCTTAAGCTGCCTGGACCTGTGCAGATAGTTCTCCACCATCCTGCCCCACTGCGCCTTCACCTTCTCGTTGGCCTTGGCGTAGCCGTAACCCGGCAGATCCACCAGATAGAGTTCGTTGTTGATATTATAGAAGTTGATCGTCTGCGTCTTGCCCGGCTGAGAACTGGTGCGGGCAAGGGACTTGCGGTTCATCAGCGAATTGATCAGCGAGGACTTTCCCACATTACTTTTGCCCGCAAATGCCACCTCCGGGTGGACATTCTCGGGCAATTTGCTGGTGATACCGCACACCGTCTCCAGATTTACGTTTCGGATGATCATGCCGGTTCCCTGCGGATGGTCAGCGGATCACCGCCTTCCACAGCCTCCTTATTGATGATACAGGTCTCAATATTGTCATCGGAGGGGATCTCGTACATGATATCCATCATGATACTCTCCATGATGGAGCGCAGTCCTCTCGCCCCGGTCTTCCTCTCGAAAGCCTGATCCGCGATGGCCTCTATGGCCTCCTGCTCAAAATCGAGTTCCACCTCGTCCATGTCAAACAACTTCTGATACTGCTTGATCAAAGCGTTCTTAGGCTCCTTTAAGATCCGCACGAGCGCGTCCCTGTCAAGCCCCTCCAGAGCCACACAGATGGGCACACGTCCCACAAACTCCGGGATCAGCCCGAATTTCACCAGATCCTGCGCCGTGACCTTCTGCAGGATCTCATCGCTCTTCTCAGCGGATTTGGCCGAGAGCTCCGTGTTGAATCCGATGGATTTTCTGTCCAGTCTGGTCTCGATGATCTTGTCCAGACCGTCAAACGCGCCGCCGCAGATAAAGAGGATATTGGAAGTGTCGATCTGGATCAGTTCCTGATGGGGATGCTTTCTGCCCCCCTGGGGCGGAACACTGGCCACGGTGCCCTCGATGATCTTCAAAAGCGCCTGCTGCACGCCCTCCCCCGACACGTCTCTGGTGATGGACACATTCTCGCCTTTCTTGGTGATCTTGTCGATCTCATCGATATAGATGATGCCGAACTGAGCGCGATCCACATCGTAGTCCGCCGCCTGTATCAGTTTTAACAGGATATTCTCCACATCCTCGCCCACATAGCCGGCCTCCGTCAGCGTGGTGGCATCCGCGATGGCAAAGGGCACATTGATGATCTTGGCCAGAGTCTGCGCCAGATAGGTCTTGCCGGAACCG
Organism: Acetatifactor muris; assembly: GCA_023663635.1. Lineage (GTDB taxonomy): Bacteria > Bacillota > Clostridia > Lachnospirales > Lachnospiraceae > Acetatifactor > Acetatifactor muris_A. The sequence goes on along the minus strand of JAMPHD010000001.1, from coordinate 57,718 downwards.
GTGGGCCCCACCATGATGATATTGCTCTTCTGCAGCTCCACGTCGTCGAGATCCTTGGGAGCCGTCACGCGTTTATAATGGTTGTACACCGCCACGGAGAGAGCTTTCTTGGCAGCCTCCTGCCCGATGACATACTCATCCAGAAAACTCTTGATCTCCTTGGGCTTGAGCACATTGATCTCCGTGCGCTGCGCCTCCTCGAGCTCCTCGTCCTCCAGTTCCTCCTCCAGGATATCCGCGCAGATATCCACGCACTCGTCACAGATATACACGCCCGCAGGGCCCGCGATCAGCTTGCGGACCTGCCCCTGCGCCTTGTTGCAAAAGGAACATCTGATACTGTTGTCAGTATTCTTTCCTGCCATAGTTTACTCCTGCTTTCTATTATTTCTCATCCTGAGCGGCATGGAAGGTGATCACCTTGTCGATGAGCCCGTACTCACAGGCCTCCTCCGCGCTCTTCCAGTTGTCGCGCTCCGTGTCCGCGCAGATCGTCTCATAATCCCTGCCTGTGTTCTCCGCCAACATGCGGTTCAGTTTCTCCTTGGTGCGCAAAATATGCTTTGCCGCGATCTCAATCTCCGTAGCCTGACCTTTGGTGCCGCCCAAGGGCTGATGTATCATGACCTCCGCGTTGGGCAGGGCAAAACGCTTGCCCTTCGCTCCCCCCGCCAACAGGAATGCGCCCATGCTGGCCGCCATGCCGATGCATACGGTGGACACGTCACATTTGATGTAGCGCATGGTGTCATAGATCGCCATGCCCGCGGTCACGCTGCCGCCGGGACTGTTGATATACAGATGGATGTCTTTCTCGGGATCCTCGGCCTCCAGGAACAAAAGCTGCGCCACCACAAGGCTGGCCGTGGTCTCATTGACCTCCTCCCCCAAGAATACGATCCTGTCTTTCAAAAGTCTGGAATAAATATCATAAGACCGTTCACCCTTGCTGGTCTGTTCAACGACATAAGGCACTAAACTCATTCTTCTTCCTCCCGTCTGCGGAATACGCTCCCGGTACTCCCTAAATTCCGGTTTACTTGCATCTTTACCATTTTATCCCACCCTATACATTTTTTCAATGCCATAGCGGCGGATTTAATAAAAAGTTAAGGGGACACCCCAAGGGATATATCCATGGGATATTTCCCTTGGATATTTCCCATGGATATACGCGAAAGGTTGCACCCGATGGGATCGGGTACAACCGTCACTGCCCCCGCAGGGCTCCATTCGCAGGGATTATTCCTCCGTGCTCTCAGCTTTCTTGGACTTGGAGGACTTTGAGGCCTTGGCCTTCTCCTCCTTGGCGTTTGCCACCGCAAACTCCACGGCCTTCTTGATGCAGATATCCTCGCGCACCTGCTTAGCTCCGCTCTCTCCCAGAAGTTCCTTCACCTTGTCCGGCTCCAACTGATAAGCCTCGCCCATGGTCTTGATCTCCTCCTCGAATTCCTCCTCGGAGACATCCATTTTCTCCGCCGCGGCAACCGCCTCCATCACCAGCCGGGACTGTATGCGCTTTAAGGCCTGAGGTTTCACCTGATCCATCATCACCGCCGGAGTCATACCCGTAAACTGCATATACTGCTCCATGGACAGTCCCTGAGAGCGAAGCCTCTGAGAGAAGTCCTCCACCATCTGTCTCTGCTGCGTATCCAACATGGCGTCCGGAATCTCCATCTCGGCATCGGCGATGATGGCATCCACCACTGCCTCCTCCTTGGCATCCTTCGCCGCGTCAGCCTTTCTTGCGGCAATCTTCGTCTTCACGCTCTCGCGATATTCGGCCATGGTGTCGAACTCGGACACCTCGCTTGCAAATTCATCGTCCAACTCGGGCAGGATCTTCTCCTTGATCTCCTTCACGGTACATTTGAACACCGCGGGCTTGCCGGCCAACTCCTCCGCCTGATAATCCTCGGGGAAGGTCACATTGACATCCGTCTCCCTGTTCAACTCCGCGCCGATCAGCGCGTCCTCGAATCCGGGGATGAACTGTCCTGATCCGATGGTCAGCGGATAATTCTCGCCCTTTCCGCCCTCGAAAGCGACGCCGTCCACAAATCCCTCGAAATCGATCACCGTCATGTCACCGCTCTTCACGGCTCTGTCCTCCACGCTGACCGTGCGGGCATTGGCATCCTGCTCTCTCGCGATCTCAGCGTCCACATCCGCGTCCGTCACTTCCAGATCCGCCGCGGGCACCTTCACGCCCTTGTATTTGCCCAACTTCACCTCGGGTTTCAACGCCACCTCGGCCGTGAAGATAAACGGTTTGCCTGACTCGATCTGCACCACATCCACCTTGGGAGCGGAGACAATGTCCTCCGTGCACTCCTCCAATGCTTTCTCATAAGCCTGCGGGATCAGCGCGTTGGCCGCGTCCTCATAGAACACTTCCCTGCCGTACATCTGCTCGATCATCTTGCGGGGCGCTTTGCCCTTGCGGAAACCGGGAATGCTGATCCTGTTTCTGTTATGCTTATACGCGTCTTCGATCGCCTTGTCCAACTCCTCCGCGGGCACCTCGACCGTGAGCTTTGCCATGCCCTTCTCCAGTTTCTCCACCTGTAAACTCATTCCGTTTCCTCCTTCATACCTGTGTCGTTTCGATTTATTTTTCATTTCCTCTTTAATCTGCCGAAAACCGCGCGATCTGAGCGCATCGGACACAAATTCCGGACAGAATCACAGTCATTTTAGGATTATACCAAACTTTTGGGAAAATGGCAAGTACAAGTCACGGGTTGGTTTGCGTTACATTTCCGGCCGAGTCATATTGTGTCGTTTTCGTCATCCGGAAATCATCATGTTCATATTCAATGTAATATATTATCCTGCCATCCTCAAAATACTCCGTCTCCCGCATCAGGATTCCCGCGGCATCATATTCGGCGCAATAGCGTGTACTGCCGCTCTCATAATAACTCACATACCGTGTCCGATTACCGCCGGCATCATACTCCACACACACGGCCAAAATACCGGCCGCGTCATAAATCATCATTTTCGTTCGACCGCCGCCGGCATCATATTCATACTCCGTGAAGGAATACGGACTGTCCCCTCCGTAACACAGCGTCTCCCGTGTCATATTGCCGTCGGCGTCATATTCATACTTGTTTCGGAAATATACATAGCCGTCCTCGGCACAGATCGTCTGCTCTGTCAGGTTGCCGGACGCGTCATATTCGTATTCTTCATAACCCGTCATATCGCCGGACTCATTATAACTTTTCTCTCTCACCGGATCGTCTCCACCCGCGTATTCGTACTCCATACGATAATATATTCCATACTCGCCCAAAGAGCGGTATGTCTCCCACACAAGTTTTCCGGCATCATCATACCCGTATTCGCTATATTCCGTGAGTACATCCGTATCGCTGTACCAGGCCGTCTTTATCAGATTACCGGCAACGTCATATTCATACTCTATGGTGCCGGTGACGGCATCATACGCGTCATAACATGTGGTCTTCGTCCGATTGCCGGACACGTCATACGCATCCTCATCATAAGCGCTTACAAACCCCTGCTCATCATAATATGTCACTCTCGTCCGTTTCCCGGACGCGTCATATTGCGTTTCGGACAATCTGCTGCCATTCTCCCTGTACTCTGTTTCTTCCCTCGACCAGGTCTCGGACGCGCCTTCACTTGTCGGCTCCTGTACGCTACTCCCCGGTTCACCCGTCATATCCTCACTCGCGCTCCCGCTCTCACCGGTTGTCTCCCGTCGCGCACTCCCGATTTCCCCCATTGTCTCCGGCGCGTTGCCGCATCCCGCAAGAACCGCGGATGCCATCAAAAGCGCCAACCATACCCGATTTTTCCTTTTCATATGTTTCCTCTTGCCTTTCTATGCAGTTTACCCATACATTTGTATGCAGACAACTCTTATTCCAACGCAGCGGCTATGTATTCCGGTTCCCCGCCGCGAGTATGGACATATTGTACCATAAAATCAAAATTTTTTCATAATTTTCATAAGATTGCGAATATTTTTTAAGTTGCTTTTGCATTCCTGCGGTTTTATAATGTAAAAGGAAATACTACATCCTTGGAAAGGTTTGAAAAACAAAACATGCCACAGGAACAATTAAAGACAAATTGCAGACATTTTATAGTATTATATGTCAGTTCAATCATCATTTACTCACAGCTTATGATCAACCAGCTGACCAATGATTATGACGGTCTCTGGGAGAATTCTTTTCATAACGCGGGAACGTGGGAGCTTTCAATGGGCAGATGGTTCTGGCAATATATCAGCAGATTACGGTTCGGAACCAGCCCGGATCCATACACATCTCTGATCACCTTGGCGCTCATGGTAAGCGGACTATTGCTGCTGTTTGATCTGTGGAATATAAAGAATAAATACATAATTGTCCTGTCAGGGCTTTTGTTCATCAGCCATCCCGCGATATGTTTTGAATTATCGTATCGTTATATGTCTCCGACGTTCGGGGTTGCTTTCTTTTTAAGTATATTGGCAGTCTGGTGTTTTGAAAGGATTAAAAGCCCCTGCATTGCCGTCATGGCAGGTTCCGTTTGTGTCGCTCTCTCGATGGGGTCTTATCAGGCATACATCTGCTGCGCGTCAGTTGCGTTTTTGACCGCATTATTGATGAAACTCTCCCAAAACACAAAGTGGAAAGACATTGCGGGATTTTGCGGCAGATCCGGTATCGGCATCGTACTGGGCGGAATCGAGTACATCGTCATACTGAATATATATCTTCAAAAAGCCGGCATAGGAATGTCAGTTTACCAGGGCGGAGACCGCTATTCCATCCTGTACTCAATACAAAATCTGCCCTCATCGCTACAGAAGGTTTATCAGATTTTTGATCTGTATTTTAGAGGGATTATGTATAAGATCAACCGAATGCAGGAAAAACACATATTTACGGTAATGTTTGTCCTGGCGTTGATGCTTGTAGCGCTGAATATGATAAGAATATTTCGAAAGAGCAAAACAAAGGCAGTTGTGTTCGGATTGTTGATCCTGTTATATCCGGCGGCTGTATTGTCAGTCCTGTTTATTGCCACGGACGCGCCGTTGGGACTTCAGACGGCTTGCGGACCCGCATTGTTTCTTGCGGCGCTGACATGTATGTTTTGCAATGAAAAGAGGATCGAAGACGCCCGGCAGAGTGACCAGGGGGGGCGCGGTATCGGTAAAGGCGGGAAGATACCCGGCAGGATATTTGCTCTCTTTATGGCGGGAGTTCTGTACGGAAGCATCTGGCAGGTGATAATCGACCAAAATATAATGTACGAGGGCAGGATCGCAACGGAAAACATCGCGGATCTGGTCGTGGACAAATTGTTACAGGAAGATCTGCTGAGCAATGATAAGCAGTATGTGTTTGTGGGAATCCCCGTTGCCAGTCCGCTGTATGCCATTGACCCCAATTATGAATACGCGAACCAGTACGCCCTGTATGGAGCATGGTATTGGGGAGCGCACGGCTCAAGATCATGGAGAAGCGTGTTAGAATACCGAAAGGGCCTCCGCTTGAATATGATCACGGGCGAGGAATATGAAACATTGTCTTTTTCGGAAATTGTGACAAATATGCCGCAGTTTCCTGCCCCCGGAAGCATTGTGGAGGAGAATGACATTGTGTATATCAAAATCGGGGACGCGTCATATTAACATCACGCGGAAATTGGCAAATACAGGAACAGGCACAGTGTTTTAAACAAAATGATTCGAAAGGAGACCGTACTATAGAGAGTCAGTGGTGCGGATATGCTCTAAATCGTATATTAAAAGGCATTTAGGCGACTAAATGCCTTTTTTGCATCCCCGTCCGGGAAAGGCCTTAGATCGGGGTGACAGGATTCGAACCTGCGACCTCCTGGTCCCAAACCAGGCGCTCTAGCCAAGCTGAGCCACACCCCGATGCCGGATGGCACATCACAGACAATGCCTATTATAAACCGGAGTCTTTATCTCTGTCAAGAAATACTCCCCCATGACCGGCACCCTTTGGATACCGACCATGGGGGAGTATATTGTCTCTCTTTACCAACCGTCCGTCCCGGAGGCCCTGGTCCTAGGCCAGTTGTTAAACCTTGTGCTGTCACTGACGCGCTCCGCCGTGAACCCGCTGCCCTGCTCCCAAGTCATAAAATACTTATCGTACACGCACTGGAAATAGACGAGCTCTCCATATGCATTGTATGCCATCGCGAATACCACCTCGCCGTATGTCTCCGGGTGTTCCGAGATATATTTGGTGGAATTGGTATCTCCTATGGGAGACTTATCCTGCAACAGATCCGACTCAATGTTACCGTCGGCTCCCTTGATACTGCCTGACAGCGACTCGGCGATCCTATAGTCCGCCGCCTTGGAAAGCGCGCTGCTCAAACTGCCGCCGCCCCCGCTCTCCTGCAGGTACTTATACAGCGACTGGTTGCTGAACCTGCCCAAGCGCACCGTCTCACCGTCAATGGTCTCCTCAAACTTCAGCGCGTAGCGAAATGCCTCGTTCTCATATGTGGACGCGTCTATGATGGCTATCTGAGCCGCGTCAAAAATTGCCTTGGCATTAGTGAGGGCTCTGGCCTTCTTCGCCCTCTCCATGTACCCTATATATGACGCCGTGATCAGACCTGACAAAACTGCCATAATGGCGATCACGATGATCAGTTCCACCAGTGAAAAACCGGCCCTGCGATTTAATCTCCTTCTATCCTCCATGTCAACCTCCTTATGTCCCTGAGTCTGATATGTTTGATAGGAATAATTCCTAAAAAATATTATAGAAATAACCAGCGAGATTGTCAACTATATTTTTAAGATTGTTTACCGTCTTTTGCCGCCTTGAGCCATATCGCCGGCAACCGCGAAAACCCGCCCGAACACGCCGCCCTGTCAGACATAGGCGATGGTAAAATGCGCCCTGTCCTGCCGGTCTATCTCCATGATGATATAGGAGGCTCTGCGGTTTTCCTGTCTCGGATAGGAGAGGCTCCCGGGGTTTAAGGCGATCACGTCGCCGCTCTTGTCCACCACCGGCCTGTGCGTATGTCCGTAGCAGACGATGTCCGCCCCTCTGGCCTCCGCCTCCTGCTTGATGGTCTCATTTCCCATGGACACATAGTAGTTATGGCCGTGCGTCACCCATACTTTGTAGCGGCCGATCTGAAGTTCCAACTCCCGGGGCAGTTTGGAAAAGAAGTCATTGTTGCCCAATACGATATATACGGGACAGTCCGCCGCCTCCGTCAGAAGATCCTCCGCTCCTTCCGCGTCACCGCAGTGGATCACCATATCCGGCTTATGAAGTTTGACGAGATTGAGATAGATATCATTCTTTTTGTGCGTATCACTGACGATCAGTACCTTCATATCGTTTCAGTTCCTCCCTCATAAGACGCAGCGCCTTGCCCCTGTGGCTCACGCGGTTCTTCTCCTCCTCCGTAAGTTCCGCGGTGGTGCGGTCAAATTGCGGCACATAGAAGATGGGATCATAGCCGAATCCGTTGGCGCCCCTCGCCTCATGAGCGATCCGCCCCTCTATGGCGGCCCGGGTCACCAGTTCCTCACCGGAGGGCAGCACCGCCGCGATGGCACACACAAAGCGCGCTGCGCGCGCCTCCTCGGGCACCCCCTGCAGCCGCTCCATCAGATTGGCATTCTTCACGCTGTAAGGCGTATCCTCTCCCATATATCTGGCGGAGAAAATGCCCGGCTCCCCGCCGAGCCGGTCCACCTCCAGTCCGGAATCATCCGCCAACACGATGGCTCCCGCCGCCCGGAGACAGGCTGCCACGGCCCGCGCCTTCAAAAGGGCATTCTCCTCATAACTTGCGCCGTTCTCCTCAATGTCGATCCGAATCCCGGCCTCCTTCATGGACAGGATCTCCTTCCCCGTATCCGCGAGGATCATACGGATCTCTTTCATCTTGCCAGCATTTCCGGTGGCAAAAATAATTTTGTCATAAACCCGATCACTCATAATATTCCGCGTAAACCTCCCTAAGAGCCGCCGCAATACCCTGCGCCAACTTTTCCTGATATGCCTCCCCTAAGAGCAGCCTTCCCTCCCTTTCATTGGCCGGATTGCCCAATTCCACGCCCGCGGCGGGAATGCGAATGTCCTGCAGTATGCTGTCCTCATCCGCCGGCACAAGCCCCACGGCGCGGTTACCGCATGTCACGGTCACATTGCGGGTGACAATGTCTGCCCATTCGACATTGCCGAATTCCGGAATGAAATAGGACTCATTATACCGGCCGCAGATGCCATACCGCGAGGCATCCTGCCCCTCGGACAACCCGACCTGCAGAAACAGATCAGGCTGCACTTCCTCCACAAAATCAAGCTTGGCCTCCGCCGGGATCTCTACATCCTCCGCGCCCGTAAAATACAGGCGGATATTTTCATTGTTCATCTGACCATAGAGCAGTCTGCACACATCCGCGGAAATCTTGGAAAGCTTGGATGGCGCAGTATCCACCACCACAAGCATTCGGTACATCTCACGGGGAGAACATACCTCTATGTGCAGCATATCTGCATCCATGCGGGTCCGATACTCGTACACGCCATCCATATAAAATTTCAGGAGGATTCCCCTGTGCTGTCTCTCCCAACCCGCGGATCGGATCGGGGACACATCCCCCAGGACGGAACAAGCCTCGTAAAATTCCTCTCCCGCTCCCTCGATAAATATGTGAAGCTCCCTGTCCATGTAACGGTTCTCCACCACCACATCCTCCGCCTTGATCTTCTTCTCCAGCGGAATCCTAAAGACTCCCGTATCTTCCTTCGAGCCCGACAGCTCCATCCGGCGCTCCTGCTCTACGATCTGCTCTCCCTCCTGCACCACGCCCTGTCCGTAGGAGCCGTCCATGATGACGATGAGTTTCCGATTGGCCGTCACGAGCATCAGACACATGGATGTGAGGAACAATACACTCCACCATACGGCAGTGAAACGCATATGCAGTTTTTCCCTCTCGTCCATGGCGGTCCCTCCCCCATCGTCTATGGCTTTCTCTTGGGCGGCTTGGGCCCGAGAAACTGGTAATAATATGTCTTCATCATTCCGTTGTAGATCTTGCGGTTTTTGTCCGCCTTGCGCCCGATATCCCGCTCCGCCTGCTCATAGGCGGTGATGAGATAAAGGCTCCAGGAGTCCAGTGCCCGAAAGCGCTCCCCGATGGCGCGATAGAGCGCCGGCATCTCCGACTTCTCCTGCAGCCGCTCCCCATAAGGGGGATTGGTGATGATGAAACCGTATTTCTTGGGATGGCTGAGCTGTTCCACGCCTCTGCGCTGAAAGTGGATCAGTCTGTCCACCCCCGCCAGTTTCGCGTTCTCCCGGGCAATGCTCACCATGGCGTCATCCGCGTCATAGCCCTGAATGTCCGTATCCACATTCAGATCCACCATCTCCGCTGCCTCGTCCAATGTGTCGTACCAGATTCTGCGGTCAATCAGCGCATCCCAGTTCTGCGCCGTAAAATTTCTGTTCATGCCGGGCGCCATATTGGCCGCCATCATGGCCGCCTCGATGAGAAACGTACCGCTGCCGCAAAAGGGATCCACCAGGATTCTGCTGCCGTTCCAAGGCGTGAGCAGGATCAGCGCGGCCGCCAGATTCTCCGCGATGGGAGCCTTGGCGGTAAGTTTTCGATAACCCCGCTTGTGCAGGGACTCCCCCGTGGTGTCCAAGCCCACCGTGACCTCATCCTTCATCAAAAATACGCGAACGGGAAAAGGCTCTCCGTCCTCCGCAAACCGGCTGACATGATAGGTCTCCCGCATGCGCTCCACCATGGCCTTCTTCATGACGGATTGGATGTCTGACGGGCTGAACAGCTTGGATTTCACGCTGGCAGCCTTCGTCACCCAAAATCGTCCGTCCGCGGGTATGTACTCCTCCCAGGGCAGCGCCTTCGTGCCCTGAAACAGTTCCTCAAAGGTCTCGGCCCGGAAACTGCCGATCCTGATCAATACGCGCTCCGCCGTCCGCAGAAACACATTGGCCCGGCACACGGCCTCCCCGTCCCCCGCAAAGGTGACGCGCCCGTCCTCCACTTGGATCACATCATATCCCAGATCCGTGATTTCTTTTTTCAGGACCGCCTCCATGCCGAAATGGCAGGGCGCGATCAGATCAAATTTTCGCATATCGATACCTTTTCCATCGTCTCTGATTCCATTTTGTCTTTAAGTATACCCGTTTTGTGAAATTATGTAAAGTCCCGATTACAGGCAAAAGGGACACCCTGAGGTGTCCCTACACCTCAAGGCGTCCCCGTCCTGCCGGATCCGCAGCAACCTTAGTAATTGTTCTGGTTGTTGTTCTGATTGTTCTGGTTGTTCTTGTTATTGTTCTGATTGTTGTTCTGGCTGTTCTTGCAATTCTGGCTGTTGTCAGAATTCTTGGTGCTGTTGTTGTACTTGTTATTGTCGTAGTTCTGATTGTTGTTAGACATAACATTTCCCTCCTGTTGGTTGTTAGTTACAGAAGTAGTATGTCTGAAAAAGTTTCGAAATATCCCATGTTTACATGGAATTTTTTACCAAACAACGGACAGCACGTTCTGCGGACTGCTCTTATGTTACAAAGTATGTCTAATTGAGCCAGTCTCTGAAGAGTTTAACCAAAAGAACGATTGCCACCGTCATCAGAATAAAAGGCCAGAGAGCGGACAGGATTGAAAATACGATGCCGATGATCAAAACAATGACAAGAAAGATCAGAAGTACGAAAAGCCATCCCGGAATGCGGAAACTCCTGTGCCGTCCGGATTCCGTACCATAACTCTCCCCCTGATAGCCGGCGGAATACTCAATGCCCGACGCGCCGCTCGTCTGTATGATGGTGCGGGCGATCAGACGCGGATCTCCCAGAGACTGCAGCACTTCCTCCTCACTGCGGCCCTTTCGGATCTCCGTGTTGATGTAATCCATATAATAATTGACATTTTCCTCCACTTGGGATGCGGGAATCCGTCCCGTCAGAGCAGCCCTCAGTCTGTCCACAAACTCCTGTTTATTCATTGCAACTGATCCATTCCCTCTCCCGACGTGAGTCGTTTCACATAGACTGCAGGTTCCTTCTGCATCCGGCTCATGGTATAAAAAGCGTTCAACACCATGGCCTCCTTGTTACAACATTCCGTGTTCTTGCCCACCTCACGCACAAGATTGTAGCGATCCATCTGCCACACATACAGGTCTGTGAGCGCATAGCCTTCACATTTTAACTCATCGAGGAAACCGTGATGATCCAGATAGTACATAAACTCCTTCATCAGCGGACCGTCCGGCACAAGCTCACGCCACAGCGATTCCAACCACCGGGCATCCTTGCCGGCGTATCCGCCCAATGCCATCAGCCCTTCATATGCCCTGATTCTCCTTGCGTCGTACACAATTCCACTCATCCCGGTCTCTCCCCGTCAGATACTATTTTATCACGCCCGCCTTTGACGGTAAATAACATAAAAAGGAAGGATTTATAAATTTTTTATAAAGCGCGGGGCCGCCGCGCCATATTTTATGCAAAATAAAAAGCCCCGGGAATCTGATATTCTCAGGACTGAAATGTGCAAGCGCGCGTAAACGTGCTAAAGCGCACAAGCGCACAAAAACGTGCTAAAGCGCACACGTGCGCAAGCGCACGTAAACGTGCTAAAGCGCACAAAAACGTGCGCTAGAGGATTCGAACCCCCGACCTTTTGGTCCGTAGCCAAACGCTCTATCCAGCTGAGCTAAGCGCACATTGTCGCAAACTATCTGCAACGAATTATATTGTAACCGTTTCCCGGCCAAAAGTCAAGCACTTTTTCAAATGCAAGTCACTAATGCGAGTCGGCAAGGCAAATCAGCAACGCAAGTCCTCAACACAACTGCAATGCCGGTCTCCGATGTTTACGCGGAGACCGGCATTTATCACATCTTCCTATATTCCGCCTGTCCAAGGCAGATCATACCGGCATATTACACGGTGCCGGCATAATGGGAATTGTTCTGCACATTATATGCGCCTGCAGAGGTATAACCGTCCGCGGCATTCGCCTGTGTCGTCATATAGTAATCTACCAGAGACGCGTTGGTGGCGATGGAAGAACCGTAGTCCTTGAAGACCTTCTGCACCTGGGCCATATCTGCTTTCTTGAAAGTATCCTCATCGATCGACAGCTGTCCCTTCTGATCCACGCTGATTCCGAGCTGCTTGAGCGCATTAGCGTTCTGCGCGGTCTTCTGTCTGATGTAGGACAGATTCGCCACCACGCCGGAATTGGAACCGGATTCAGCCACCTCAAACATCTTATTGTAGTTGTTCACAAAGCTCTTCGCCTTGGCAAAGATGCCGTCCACATCGTATTTGTCCGTCTCGTTGCCGTCCTTATCCTTTACCTTTGCGTAAAGTTCGTCAGACGCAAGCGCCGTGCCGTCCGCCTTGAGACCTGCCGCGGCGGAACCTGCTGCCGCCGTGTCATTGGTATCCGTGGTCTCTTTGCTGCCCGTGGTGGAACCTGTAGCCGCGGAACCCGCAAACTTAAGACGGGACGCGATCTTGGAGCCGTAACTCATGATATTCTCGGAGGAGAACATATCCTGCACCTTGGAGATATCAGCCGCTTTCAGCGTACCCTCATTCAGCTCCAACGTGCCGTTTGCGTTGACTTTGATTCCGATCTCCGCGAGCTGATCGGCGCTTGCGGCCGTGGTGCTCATCATATTGGCCACATATGCCGTCTTGCCGGACAGAGTGGAACCCTTTGCGGCGTTCACCACGTCATTGTAGTCCGACACATACGCCTTCACTGCGGTGAGCACTTTGCTCGCGGCAGTCGCGCCGTTCTCCGTGTCCTCATAGGTGGAACTCTTCTGCAATGCCGCAACGGAAGTCTTCATGGTCGAAAGCCCCGTGGTCAGATTGGAATTGGCTTCCTCCACATCCTTGGAAACCTTCGGATTCCTCTTCTCCTCAAAGATCTTGTCGAGCACATTGTTCGTGCCGGTCGTCTTGCTGCCCGACGACGCTATGCCCGAAGAATTGCCCTTGCCATAATAAGCCTTCATCAGCCTGCCGTAGCTGCCATTCTTAATACTGGCATAATCTCCCAGAAAACTGGAGAGACCCGAACTGCCGCTCGAACCAAGGGACGAGAACAGACTGGAGATGCTTGAGTTGTTGTTGAAATTGATACTCATATCATTACCTCCTTGTAGCGCAGCGCTCTGCTGCCTGAAAAAAGTTGCGGGCATCCGTGCCCTTTGCCATGTTTCCTCTCCTTCCGCCGTATGCAAATTCCCTTCCGCGCGGCGAAACGACTGAGTGGAGAATCCATTCTCTTGAATAGATTATGTGCGTAAATGATTCTTCTCTCATTATTGTATCATATATATCGTCAAAATCAAGAGGGAAGTTTAGCTTTTAGAGATATAAATGTAGTGAACGGATCAGGCGCAATAATTCGCCTCAAATAATCGTAAATCATTCAGGCGGCAAATAATTCATACAAAAACAGTATGCTTTTTCCCTCTTTTGTGTTATACTTATCTGACATAGAACATTCCAAGGAGGAAACCCCATGCTACAGCTACAGGATCTCTCCTTTCAGGTGTCCGGACAGGACACGGAATCCAAAGAGATCATTAAAAATATCAACCTGACTTTAGAGGATCACACTTTCACCGCCATCACCGGCCCCAACGGCGGCGGCAAATCCACATTGGCCAAACTGATCATGGGCATCGAGCATCCCACCGGCGGCCGCATCATTTGGAACGGCACGGATATCACGGACATGAGCATCACGGAGCGGGCCAATCTGGGCATCAGCTTTGCCTTTCAGCAGCCGGTGCGTTTCAAGGGCATCAAGGTAAAAGATCTCATCACGCTCTCCGCCGGCACGGACAAGAAACTCAGCGCCGCCGGCGCCTGTGAATATCTGTCCAAGGTGGGATTGTGCGCCAGAGACTACATCAACCGGGATGTGGACGCCAGCCTCTCCGGGGGCGAGTTAAAGCGCATTGAGATCGCCACCATCATCGCGCGCAACACCCCGCTGTCCGTCTTCGACGAGCCAGAGGCGGGCATCGATCTGTGGAGTTTCAACAATCTGATCAAGGTGTTTGAGGAACTGCATGAGACCAGCGACAATTCCCTGATCATCATATCCCATCAGGAACGCATCCTGAATATAGCCGACGAGATCGTGGTGGTGGCAAACGGTGAGATCAAGGCCAAAGGCAACAAATCGGAAATCCTACCCGAACTTTTAAAGGACACGGAGAGCTGCAAATTTTATCAGTGACAGGGCCTGCAGGAGGTTATTATGGACGCGATACAGCAAAACTTATTAGAACAGGTGGCCGGTCTGCACGAAATTCCGGCAGGAGCCTACAATATCAGAGCCAATGGCGAGAGCGTGGGGCGCAACACCACCGCCAATATCGACATTGTGACCAAGGAGGACAGACAGGGCATAGATATCCTGATCAGGCCGGGAACCCGCAAAGAGAGCGTACACATCCCCGTGGTGCTGAGTCAGAGCGGCCTCACCGAGATGGTCTATAACGATTTTCATGTGGGGGATGACTGCGACGTGACCATCATCGCGGGATGCGGCATCCACAACGGCGGGGACAGCGAGAGCCGCCATGACGGCATTCACAGCTTTTATATCGGCCGAAACAGCCATGTCAAATATGTGGAAAAACATTACGGCAGCGGGAACGGCAAGGGCGGGCGCGTCATGAACCCGCAGACCGTGGTGGAACTGGGGGAAAACAGTTTCATGGAGATGGAGACCGTGCAGATCCGCGGCGTGGACTCCACCAAGCGCTCCACCACCGCCACCTTGGAGAACGGCGCCAAGCTGGTGATCACCGAGCGCCTCATGACCCACGGCAGCCAGTATGCCGAGTCCTCTTTTCATGTGGACTTAAACGGCCCGGGCGCAAGCGCCAATCTGATCTCCAGAGCCGTGGCAAGAGACGACTCCAAACAGGTCTTTCTCGCAACCATCAATGGCAACAACCAATGCGCGGGACATTCCGAATGTGATGCCATCATCATGGACAACGCCACCATCCGCGCCATTCCGGAGATTGCCGCCAATCATCCCGATGCCGCGCTGATCCATGAAGCCGCCATCGGCAAGATCGCCGGCGATCAGATCACCAAGCTCATGACCCTGGGCCTCACGGAAGCCGAGGCCGAGGAACAAATCATAAACGGATTCCTGAAGTGACAGGAATCCGTTTCTATTTTACTTATGTGTGTTATTTATGTGCGCTCTGTATGTGTATGGTTTTCTCCAAAGCCCCAAGGATCTCTGCCTCATTAAAGGGTTTCATGATAAACTCATCCGCTCCCCGCTTGATGGACTCGATCATCTTCTCTTTCTGTCCCGCCGAGGTGATCATCAGCACCTTGACTTCCGGATTTTCTTTCTTGATAAGGCTCAAACTTTCAATGCCATCCATGACCGGCATTGTGATATCCATCGTGACCACATCCGGATGTAATTCTTTGAACTTCAGGTAGCCCTCCTCACCGTTTACGGCCTCGCCCAGCACGGTATGTCCATTACGCTCCAAAATCTCTCGTAGAAATTTTCTGGATGTGATCGAATCATCCACAATCATAATGTTCGCCATTGCTGTTCTCCTCTCTATTTCAATTTTCCTACCATCAGATACAATCCCACATTCCCGATAAATACGGGAATCCTGCAGATGTCTGAAACGCCCTCGATGCTCGCGTATTCCGGAGGCATCAGGTCCAGAAATCTTCCCTGATTGCTGAGCTCCGACACATACATTCCATTGGCGCAATTCAACAACTCACCCGCGGCGTCCAAAGCCACCTCATCCAGTTTGGAGAACATCTCCTGTCCGTAGATACAACAGGTCTTCAAAAGCGCGCCGTTTCTCTCAGCCAGACAGTCCACGATTCCATTGACTCCCGTCATCCTCTGTAGCGCCAGATCCGCCGTGGGCAAACTTCTGTCCATGGCAGCTCTCCCCAGATACACATGCCGATCCACCAATCGGATCATGGCACGCACCACCGTTGCGACCAACGGGCAATAAGTCATCGCCTCCTGCGGCAACAGATAGGGAAGAATCTTTTCCACATCATCGCTCTTGATGTTTTCAAAATCCGAATTGCTGTAATGATTGACTTTCTTGAAATCATCCAAGAGCCAATCCAACTCTTCCGAGGTAACATAATCCTCGTCCATGAGATTCTGTATGAAAGCCAAGTAAGCAGAGCCTTGGTTCTTGAGGAGTTTTTCCACCTGTTCCGCCGTGAGATAGCCTTCCTCAATGGCGATATCTCCGAACCGTCTGTCCTCCGCGATCTGCAAAAGATTGACTTCATCGGCCTGCTCCGTGGTCATCAGACCCTCGGATACCGCAAGCACTCCCAATTTGACGCGGGTGGTATCCTGCAACTCCATCACGTTGTCAAACTGCTCTTTCGTGATCTTGCCGGTGTCTATCAGATAATTTCCCAATATATGCTCTACCATACTCCCTCTCCCGTCTCTGATATAAGACATATCATATATCATGACATGCCACACATCATATAATACTCATCTATTAGTATATCTCGCGAAAGCTTCGATTGTCAACTGTTCAAAGAAATTAAAACAAGTTTTTTCGTGAAAATATAAAGACAACAAAAAGGAGCCTCTAAAGCTTAAACCTGCACCCTCCACCTGTAAAGCGGATGCTCTCCCGACCAAGCTAAGACCCCGTACAAAAAGCGACCCAGATCGGACTCGAACCGACGACCTTCGCCGTGACAGGGCGACGC
>JAMPHD010000001.1:0-40791 GCA_023663635.1 Acetatifactor muris | reverse complement strand
GAGCCTTGACTTCCTTCCGTTAAAATCTTATGCAAATATCATTGAGGGAAATGCTCTTAAACTTGCTTGGGAAAGTATAGTGCCCAAACAAGAGCTGAATTATATTATGGGAAATCCGCCGTTTGTCGGATTTAAGTTTGCCAGTGAAATACAAAAAGAGGATATGAAATTTGTTTTTGCGGAAACAAAGCCGGCTTTACTTGATTATGTATGTTGTTGGTATAAAAAAGCGGCAGAGTATATTCAGGGATCAAAATGCGAGGCAGCATTTGTATCTACTAATTCAGTATCACAAGGACAAATGGCAGGAGATTTATGGTCGTTACTTCTAAAAAAATGTCCGATTTCTATAAATTTTGCATGGCAGTCTTTTGTTTGGAACAGCGAATCAAGCAACACGGCTCATGTGCATGTAGTTATTATTGGTTTTTCTGCATTCGTCAAACCTTCAAAATATTTATTTGCTGATAATACAGTCAGGAAAGTGTCAAATATAAGTCCTTATTTGATAGAAGGGACAAATCTTTTGATTTTAAGCAGAAAAACATCTATTTGCGAGGTTCCGGAGATGGTTATGGGAAATCAGGCAATGGATGGTGGAAATCTTATTATTGAAGAAAAGGATTATGACGAATTTGTTGCAAAAGAACCACAGGCACTTCCTTTTATAAAACGATACATGATGGGGTATGAATTTATCAATAATAAAAAACGCTGGTGTTTATGGTTGGCAGACTGTTCTCCTTCACAGCTTCGGAATATGCCCCATGTGATGAAAAGGGTAAAGGCAGTGCAGGAAGTGCGTGCGGCAAGCAAAGATGCGGGAGCGCGAAAAAAAGCGGAGACGCCAATGCTGTTTCGGGAACAGCGTAATCCGGCAAGATTTATTGCTATACCGATTGTGTCATCAGAGCGCAGACGATATATTCCTTTGGGATATTTGGATAGTTCTGTCATAGCTGGAAATAAATTGTTTATTATTCCTGATGCAGAGATATATCATTTTGGCATATTGACATCTAATGTACATATGGCATGGATGCGTACAGTTGCAGCTCGTTTGAAGTCGGATTATACTTATTCAAAAGACATTGTATACAATAACTTCCCATGGCCAAATCCTACGGAGGAACAACGCAAAAAAATAGAACAGACTGCACAGGCAATATTAGATGCAAGAGCATTATATCCGGACAGTTCCTTAGCAGATTTATATGATGAACTTACTATGCCGACTGAACTACGCAAAGCGCATATGCAGAATGATAAAGCCGTCATGCAGGCATATGGATTTTCCATCAAAGATACAACAGAGGAAAGTTGTGTTGCAGAATTGATGAAGCGATACCAGCAATTAACAATGATTTAGACGGATTTTGAGTATAGCTATAGGGGGAACACAAATGATTTTTCTAAGCGGGATACATGGTGTGGGCAAAACATTTTTTTGTAATCTGGTTAAAGAAGAACTTGGCATTAAAAGTTATTCTGCAAGTCAGTTAATCGCGGAAAAACGAAATAAGGGATTTAGGGCAGATAAATTTGTATCGGATATTGATGATAACCAATTACTGCTGATTGAAGCTATTGATGAACTTAGGCAAAGCCAAGAAGAATTTATTTTAGATGGTCATTTTTGCCTATTGGATGCCTGTGGGAAAGTTACAAGAATACCCTATAATACATTTGAATTATTAAAGCCAGATGCTATCATTCTTTTAACCGAAAAGCCTGATATTATTGCGGAGCGCAGGTTTCAAAGAGATAATATAATACAAGACATCTGTGAAATTAGAGAATTTCAAGAGACAGAAACACAATATGCTCAGGAAGTTTCACAAAATTTTGGAGTGCCATTGCAGATATCGCAAGGGGTAAATGATCTTGGGCATATTATAGATTTTATTAAAGCAGGAGGTTTTTAAATATGGCAGGGAAATTTTTGTTCAAGAAATTTTCGGATATTAATTTGGATGACGCTTTCTTTGATTCTCTTAAAGAGGATTATCCGGGAACAGCAAATAGTACAGGGTTTATCGATTGGTTTAAGAAAAAGTCTGACAATGGAGCAACTGCACTCATTTTTGAAGATGCGATTGGCATTAGTGCATTTGTTGCTCTTAAATCTGAAAATGAAGAAATTAAGATGCAAGATAGTACGCTTCCCGCAGAGAATCGAATGAAAGTCAGCACCTTGAAGATTTCCGAACGACACCGGGGAGAACGTTATGGAGAAGGTGCAATTGGTCTGATGCTTTGGAAGTGGCAGGCTACTGGTTTTAATCAGATTTATGTGACGGTATTTGATAAGCAAAATACTTTGATAACTCAATTGGAACGCTTCGGTTTCAAAAAGATTGGTTACAACTTAAATGGGGAAGGCGTTTATCTAAAAGACAAGAGAAACCTTGATTTTAGCAATCCTTATCTGTCATTTCCTTTTATCAAAAGTGGATTCGATTATGCCGGATATCTTATCATTGAGGATAATTACCATGACACAATGTTTGCGTATTCTGAATTGGCGAATAATAAATTGGATTTACAGAATAAAATCGGCAATAGTGTAAGTAATGGACTTAGTAAGATATATGTTGGGAAAGCTCCAGTACAAAACCATAAAATAGGAGAACCAATATTTATTTACCGAAAAGATACAAGAGGTGGATATGGAACAAAATATCGGTCGTGTATAACTTCTTATGCTGTTGTTACGGATGTAATTCAAGCTAAAGCAAAGGGACATTATTTGATGTCTTTTGATGATTTGATTAAGCGGATTGGGAATAAATCAGTATTCAACGAGCAAGAACTCCAACGTCAGTACAGTGAGTATTACAGCGTTTCCATTGTAGAGTTATTGTATTATGGTTATTTTGGTGCTGGCAATAATGTAAATATGGATTGGCTTCAAAATAATGATTGTTGGGTGACGACTGAACAATATCCGACGGAGATACATCTTTCGGAAATACAGACCAAAAAAATTTTAATGGAGGGACATGTCAATGTGTCAAATGTTATTGTCAATTAACCCGGAATTTGTAACAAGTATTCTACAAGGGAAAAAGTTATATGAATATAGAAAATTCCGTTGCCGTGATGATGTGGACAAAATTATTATTTATGCAACAGCGCCCCAAAAACAAGTAGTTGGAGAAGCGGAAATTGCAAGTATTTTAGAAGATGATTTGTTGACGGTATGGCATCAAACTAAAAAATATTCCGGCATTACATATAAATTTTTCAGAAAATATTATAAAGGAAAAAAGGTGGCGGTTGCATATCAGTTAAAGAATCTAATTATTTATGATAAGCCATTGGCTTTAGAAGATATTGGGGTTTCTTGCGCACCACAATCTTATCGTTATATATCGACTGCTGTTTAAACGGACAATTGAATGCTAACAAAGTGCAAATTCACTATTGCGTGAAGATGCACTTTGTTTGGATATAGGTTGTTGCTATGTACTTATGATTCAGTACCAAAAAGGGAAAGCATTTCAATCAGTTCTTTTCGCCTGATTTATATTGTGTTATAATGTTTTATGTGATTTTGTTTCCCTTATTTTTGCCCTTATCAGGTTTCATAATGCCCTATAGGAAGATATAACACAAGGGAAACAGTAAGGAAAAGTTCACCTATGATAAACTTAGTGTTTTCAAGGGTTAGCAGAGATTTTAATAACAAAATATAACAGCTAATGTTTCCCTTAAAAATCATCAAATCTCAATCGGGATTTGTGGGAGGAAAAATATGTCCAAATTGATCATACTCAGGGGAAATTCAGGTAGCGGGAAAACTACTGTTGCCAAAGAATTGCAAAAAAGGTTTGGCAGAAATACAATGCTTATTTCACAAGATGTGATCAGAAGAGATATGTTGAACGTTAAAGATGGGGAAAGCACGCCGGCGATACCGCTTATGAAAGAACTTTTGATATATGGAAACAGTCATAGTGATATAGTTATTTTGGAAGGAATTATGCGTGCTGATTGGTATAAGCCGTTATTCAGGTTAGCCGTTCAATTATATGATACGGAAATATATGCTTACTATTTCGATCTGCCATTTGAGGAAAGTTTAAGGCGTCATCAAACAAAGCCTAATTGTAATGAATTCGGTGAGAAAGAAATGCGAAGATGGTGGCGTGAAAAAGATTTTTCCGACATATTAAATGAAGACAGTATTACATCTGATGAAGATATGGAAAGCATCGTGAGCAATATTTATAATTCGGTTTTGAATGGGTAAAATGCGTAAGTTACAGGTAACACAAACCCTGATGGGAGAATAATTGATATGGTAACAGGAATTGTGATATAATGAACATTAGTCAAAAGATTATCAGCAAAACGGTTGTAGGCATATATGGAAGGCGGTGTTAAAATGTCCAAGACGCAAGAACAGGTAATAAACCATGTGATCAATATGTCAGAGATTGACGCAAAATTTATATTAGAAATTATTGAACGATTGATTCCGAAAGAAGAAACAGCGGTTAATCCGGTCGTGTCAGACAAAATGAAAGCGTTTCAAAAATTAGAACAGTTGCGGGGCGGTTTTTCAACCGATTTTGATCCGGATAAGGAGTTGGCCGAAGCGAGGGAAGAGAAATATGGTCATATTGGTTGATACGAATGTCATTCTTGATTATCTTGCGGAAAGAGAAGGGTTTTTTGATGACGCAAGGAAAATAATGGAAGTATGTGCTAATGGCGAAATCCAGGGTTGCGTTGCATTCCACTCTCTGCCAAACATATGGTTTATATTGAGGAAAAAACCGAATGATATCCGCAGGGAAATGTTAAAGCAGATATGTACTCTTTTATCAGTTGTCAGCGCAGGGCATGATGCGGTAGTCAAGGCTGTCGAAACAGTGGAGTTTCAGGATTTTGAGGATTGTTTACAGGACAAATGCGCTATTGCGGCGAAGGCGGATTATATTGTGACAAGAAACATTGCAGATTATCAATCCGCTGATACAAAAACGATTACCCCGGGTGAATTTTGCAGATTAATAAGGAAATGATTTGTTGTATCATCTCCCCTCAACCGTGGAATACTACTCTCCGGAACCGGTTTATGGTATGACGGAAATACGGAAATGAGGTAAAGAGATGAGAAAACGAATGTTGTGTCTGTGCGCCGGTGTGTTGGCGCTGATGTTTGCTGCTTGCGGCAGCAGGGGTGACATGGGCAGTCCGGCGGAGTCCGGGACAGGGGAGAGCGCGGCTGCGCAGGAGAGCGGCAATTCGCAAGGAACGGGCGTTTCTTCGGAGAGTTCTTCCGCGCAGGCAGGATCTGGAGAAACTTCGGCTGAAGGAGAAATTTTCTCGGGGTGGAGTGAGGAGATGGCCTCTCTGCGGGCCGCGGTCACGGATGAATTGGGGGACGCATATTGGCCTGACATGGCGATCCCCGCGGAACTGTTGGAGATGAGTTATGGTCTGACTCCGGATATGTATGAGGATTACATGGGAGAGATGCCCATGCTCAGCATGAACGTGGATACGCTCCTGATCGTAAAGGCGGCGGAGGGTCAGGCGGACGCGGTGGAGAAGGCGCTTAAGGATTATCACGACAATTATGTGGAGAACAACAGGCCGTATCCCATGAATCTGGGCAAAGTGCAGGCGAGCATGGTGGAGCGCATGGACGATTATGTGTGTTTCGTGCTCTTGGGCGGCGATGTCTCGGATGTGGAAGAACAGGGGGATGAGGCCGTGATCGTCCACTGTCGGGAACAGAATCAAAGGGTGATCGAGATCATCAGAGAGCAACTGAATCTGTAAATTTGGTCAGCTTTGAGGAAAAAGCATGGTATTCAGCAGCGTGATGTTTCTGTTCCGGTTCCTGCTGGCCTTCATGATATGCTATTTTCTTGCTCCCGACAGGGTCAAAAATGTGATCCTTTTTTGGGGGAGTCTGATTTTCTATGCCTGGGGAGAGCCGGTATATGTGGTGTTGATGCTCTTTTCCACGGTGTCGGATTATATACACGGGCAACTGATCGATCGAAAGCGGGGGACACGGGCGGCCAAGCGACTGTTGGTGTCTTCTCTCGCGGTCAATCTGTTGCTGCTCGGATTTTTTAAATACGCGGATTTTCTGATCGGGTCTTGGAATGCCCTGACGGGTGGTTCCCTGCCGCTTTTGCGGCTCGGTCTGCCCATCGGTATTTCTTTCTATACTTTTCAAACGATGTCTTATACCATTGATGTGTACCGGGGCGAGGCCAAGGTGCAGAAAAATCTTTTGGACTTTGCCGTCTTTGTCACCATGTTTCCCCAGTTGATCGCGGGTCCCATCGTCAAATACCGACAGGTGGAAGAGAGACTGCATGACCGTCACGCGGATGTATCGGACTTAAGCCGCGGCGTCAAACGGTTTACGGTGGGACTGGCCAAGAAAGTTCTGTTGGCCAACAATTTCGGACTGATCTGGAGCGAGATCAGGGCGGCGGATTACGGGGAGATCAGCGTATTCACCGCATGGCTTGGCATCACGGCTTTCGCGATGCAGATCTACTTTGACTTCTCGGGGTACTCGGATATGGCTATTGGTCTGGGGGCCGCCATGGGTTTCACATTCCCTGAAAATTTCAATTATCCCTATCTCTCCAAGTCCGTCACGGAATTTTGGCGCAGATGGCATATTTCCCTGAGCAGTTGGTTTCGGGAGTATGTGTATATTTCGCTTGGGGGTAATCGGAAGGGAATGCGCAGACAGGTGGTGAACCTTCTGATCGTATGGACGTTGACGGGCATCTGGCACGGAGCGGGATGGAATTTTCTGTTGTGGGGACTGTGGTTCGGGCTGTTTCTGATCGCGGAAAAGCTGTTCGCCACAAGGCTGCTCGCCTGTCTGCCCCTTGTGGTGAGGCATCTCTATTGTCTGGCAGTGGTGTGGGCGGGTTGGGTGATCTTTGAATTGGAATCTCTGCGTGACATCGGCGGGTATCTGGGTGCCATGTTGGGGTTGGGAGGCCGTTCTTTTTGGGATCGGCAGGGGCTTTATCTCGGCAGGGAAAATCTGATCCTGTTGGTGATCGGAGTGGTCGCGGCGACGCCTCTCTATGAGGTCACCACAAAACGGATGCGGACGGGGCGGGCGGGTTATGCCGCTGCTCTGTATGAATTGGGAGAGAGGCTGATCCCCACGGCGCTGTTTTTATTGTCGGTGGCCTATGTGGTGGAGGCCTCTTACAATCCCTTTTTGTATTTTCGGTTTTAGGCCCCGCGTCGGATTTCTCGCAGCCGCTGAAGAGGGCCAAACAGGAAGGAGGTGACAGGACAATGGACCCAAAGACGGATTCCGGCTCACGACATGGAAGAGCCAGGGTGAATGCCTTGGTGAACGTGGGACTCTTTAGCATGGTCCTGTTGATCCTGACCGTGGCGGATCTGCTGCACGGGGACAGGGTGTTGTCCGAGGCGGAGAACCGCGTTTTGGCGCAGAGGCCGGAGTGGACGCGGGAGAGCGTATTGGATGGAAGTTTTATGAGAGAGTACGAGACTTATGTCACGGATCAGTTTGTGGGACGCGGAAAATGGGTCAGCGTCAAGACCCGCGCGGATATTCTGATGCGGAAAAGGGAGATCAACGGGGTGTGGCTGTGCAGTGACGGTTATCTTATTGAGAGACATGCGCCGGAAGATTTTACGGAGGAGCAGGTAGAGCGGAAACTGGCGCTTTTGAAGATTTTGGCGGATCGTTGGGACGCGAGAGTGATGCTGGTGCCCACGGCGGACAATATTCTCTCCTACAGGCTGCCGTCCTACGCGGAATATTATGACCAGAGCGAATTGCTTGAGCGGGTGACGGAATGTGTGGGTGATGAGCGCTATGTGGATGTGTACGGCGCATTGAAGGAACATAACGCGGAGGAAATCTATTATCGCACGGATCACCACTGGACATCCCGGGGCGCGTTTTATGGCTATCTGGCCTGGGCGGAGTCTGCGGGTGAGAGGCCGCAGAGTTTCCGGGCGGACATGGCGGAGGCGGCATCGGAGGATTTTCTGGGGACTTTGCATGGCAGGGTCAATCTGCCCATGGAGCCGGACCGCATAGAGTATTTTCCCATCACGAATGTCTTGAAACCGCATTTGATTTATAATTTGCGGAAGGAGAGCAATTCTTATTACGAGGAGAGTTATCTGAATACCAAGAATCAGTACGGCTTTTTTCTGGACGACAATCACGCTTTTATAGAGATTGACACGGGCTTTCACAATGGCAGGACGCTCTTTGTGATAAAGGATTCCTACGCAAATTGCCTGATCCCCCTGTTGGCCATGCATTATGAAAAGATTTATGTGACGGATCTGCGCTATATGAACGGCCAACTCTTTTCTTTCATGGAGAGTTATGAGCCGGAGGAGGGGATGGATGTGTTGGTGCTGTACAACTGCGTACATTTTCTGGAGGAGTTTGTCTATTGGTAATGTACAGCGGGCATGTATTTGTGATAAACTGAGACGGGGAAACGGAGTTTGTCCCATATGACGTAAACAGCCCCAAAGATATAGGAGAAGCAGGGCAAGCGCCGGAGAAACAGGGTCTAAATGTGCCGGAAACGAGAGGAAAGATGGATAAACTGAGCATTCCGCAAAATACCATTGCGATCTTACGGAAATATGATTTTCATTTTCAAAAAAAGTACGGTCAGAATTTTCTGATCGATCCCCATGTGTTGGAGAAGATCATCGCGGCGGCGGGGATCACGAAGGAGGACTGTGTGTTGGAGATCGGGCCGGGCATCGGCACCATGACGCAGTATCTGGCGGAGGCAGCAGGAGAGGTGGTGGCGGTGGAGATCGACGGCGCGCTCATCCCCATCTTGGAGGAGACATTAGCGGATTATGACAATGTCACCGTCATCAACGAGGATATCCTCAAATTGGACATCGCCCGTCTGGTACGGGAGAAAAATGCCGGCAGACCCGTGAAGGTGGTGGCGAATCTGCCCTATTACATAACCACGCCCATCATCATGGGACTTTTTGAGAAACATGTGCCCTTGGAGAGCGTCACGGTCATGGTGCAGCGGGAGGTGGCGGATCGGATGCAGGTGGGTCCGGGCACCAAGGATTACGGCGCGCTCTCGCTGGCGGTGCAATATTACGCCAAACCTGAGATCGTGGCTAACGTGCCTCCCAACTGTTTTATGCCGAGACCCAATGTGGGAAGCGCGGTGATCCGCCTCACCTGTTATGAGGAGCCTCCGGTACGGGTGAAGAATGAGGAGCGGATGTTCGAGATCATCAGAGCCTCCTTTAATCAGCGCCGCAAGACTTTGGTGAACGGGTTGTCAGGCGGTCTGAACCTGGACAAGGAGCAGGTGGCGCAGGCGCTGGAGCGGATGGGGCTTAATGTCACCGTGCGGGGGGAGACTCTGACCTTGGAACAGTTTGCGGCTCTGAGTGATCTGTTGTAGGAGCCGGAAGACCTCGTGAAACTCCTATGGGATATTTATCCAAAATATCGATATATTGTTTGACAAGATTTGGTGGAAAACTATATCTTGTATTTTTTGTGCATTTTTTGGGGTTTTATTTTTGACATAGCCGGGGGACTATGATACACTGATAGAGTAAAAATGGGATGATTGTTTGACGAGATACAAAAGGGAGCGAATACTTTGGATAAATATGAATATAAAGTGAGAGCGGAAGAGATCAAGGAGCTGATCGCGCAGGGCAATTTCGGACAGGCGGCCGAGATCGCGGACACCATCGACTGGCGCAGGGTAAAGAGCGTCATGATGCTGTGTACCATCAGCGACCTGTATAAGATCAACAGAAGATACGAGGACGCCAGAGATTTACTGCTGTTGGCTTACGAGCGCCGTCCCGGGGGCAGGAACATCTGCTATTCCCTGTGTGAATTGTCCATCAAGACGGGTGAGCTCGTACAGGCCATGGAGTATTATAAGGAGTTTGTGCAGGTGGCGCCCAAGGATCCCGGCTGCTATATTTTGAAATACAAACTCTATGAAAATCAGGAAGTGAGTCTCGAGGAGCGCATCGAGGTATTGGAGGAGCTCAAGAAATGCGAGTACCGGGAGAAGTGGGCTTATGAACTGGCCTATCTCTATCACAGGGTGGGGCTTGCCACGCGCTGTGTGGAGGAATGCGATGAGATGATCCTGTGGTTTGGTGAGGGCGAGTATGTCATCAAGGCCATGGAGTTAAAAATGCTGCATCAGCCCCTCAGCCCGGAGCAGCAGGAAAAATATGACCACCGTTTTGATGCCCCGTATATGGATGACGCGCAGGAGGAGTCCTTTGACGAACACTATGCGGACGGGTCAGAACTCTTTTATGATGAGAGCGCGGCTGAAGATGAGGTTTACGGTGTGGCGACGAACGGGACAGAGGGCGTGAGCGGCGACACTCAAATTTATGAGCCCTATCGGGGGCAGGACTTTGAGCCGGAGACGGTGGAAGTTTTCAGACAGAAAGCTCCCGCCCGTGTGGAGGAGCCGGACATTCATGTCAAGACCATGGATGTGGGACAGTACAATACGCTGAATCTGCAGGCGGAACTGGCACAGGGTCTGCAGGAACTCTTGGACGCGGAGCAGGAGAACGCGGGACAGGGAATCGACAATCCCATCACGCGTTCCATCGTGGCCCCCATGGTTGACTCCGACACGGAATCTCTGGATTACCCGGAGATCGACATGGTCAGTGAGGAAGACTTGGATTCGGAGTACGAGGAGATAGAGGAATCAGAGGTATTTTTTGGCGAGACCGGTGAGATCGTGTTGGAGCAGATGCGCCGGGAGGGCTTGGAGGAGGCCGCCGCGGCTGCAAACGGGTCAGAGGCCGGTATATCTGCCGATCCCGCAGACGAATCGCGGCAGGAGAGCGTCAAGGTCGTGAGCGGAGACGAAGAGCAGATTCCCGGCGTAAAGCAGGTGGTATATCCGGTCCACAGGGACGAGGAGCGCATGGCGGCAGTGGAGCCGCCCCGCGAGTTGGCCAATGTGCTGTCACAGGAGCCGGACGGTCAGATCAGTCTGGTGGTTCCCGAGTGGGAAAAGGTGGAAAAGCAGATCACGGGCCAGTTGGACATTCAGGATGTGCTCGCGGAGTGGGAGCGCATGAAACTGGAAAACGAGGAAAAGCGCAAGGAAGATGTGCGTCAGCGCGTACTGCAGCAGACCGGCAATATGTTTACGGAATTTGATGCGGCCGTGCGGGACGGACTTTTGGAGCAGTTGGAAAAGAGCGCCGCTCAGGCGGAAGATTCACAGACGGAGGATTTGCAAACGGAGGATTCGCAGACGGAGGATCCACAGACAGAGGATTCGCGGGCGGACGACTTGGAAACAGATAATGCGGGAATGGATGTTTTCGACACGGACGAAGTGGAAGAGTTGGAGGAACTTGAGGAGCCGGAGGAATCCGTGGAACCGGCAGATCCCGTGGAAATATCTGAATCTGCAGAGTCGGAGGAAATTCAGACGCAGGAGGATTCCGATGAGCTGTTCAATTTTGTGGAGATAAAGGATGCCGATACCATGAAGGCATCCGCGGATGCGCAAAACAGAGTTTCTGAAGAGTCGGGTGAAATGCCCGAAGAACCGGATGAGATTTCCGATGAGACAAAGAGTGATATTTTATCTGAGACAACGGATGATGTTCCGGACGGAGAGCGGGAGGAGACGCGCCCTGAAGGGGAGACAGATGCCCAACCCGAAGAGCGGGAAGAAGAGCCGCCTGTGGCGCAGGGCAAGACCCGATCCATGACCAGGGAGGAGAAGGAGCTTTACGCGGCATATATTCAGAGCAGATCCACCAAGGAGCAGATCGTGTACGCCGTGGACAATATCAGTCTTGCCGCCTACACGGGCAATATTGTCATCACCGGTGGGGAGGGAATGGATACCATTTCTCTGGCCAAGAAGATGATCAAAGAAGTACAGATCACGGACAGTAATTTCTCCGGACGGGTGGCCAAGATATCGGGGCAGGGGTTAAACGGCAGAGACGTGGACGATGTGCTGAACCAACTGCAGAACGGCGCGTTGATCGTGCAGGACGCCTGTGGCATGAACGAGGATACGGTGAAGGATCTGTATCAGGCTTTGCAGAAGGAAAATCTCGGTATTGTGATCCTGTTGCAGGACGAGACCAAGGCGATGGATCGTTTTCTCAGCCGCAATGATGTCCTTTTGGATGTCTTTACCGCAAGAGTGGACGTGGAGACTCTCAGCAATGATCTGTTGGTGGCTTACGGCAAAAAATACGCCAAGGAGCAGGAGTATTCCATTGATGAGTTGGGTATTTTGGCATTGCACAATCGCATTGAGCAGCGCCAGACCCTCGATCATGCAGTGACCACGGCGGAGGTGCAGGAGATCGTGAATGAGGCGATCAGACATGCCAATCGAAAAACCCCGGGACATTTCTTTGACATTTTGCTCGCGAAGCGATATGATGAAGAGGACATGATCGTTGTGACGGAGAAGGATTTTGCGCGAGTATAAAACAGGATGTAAGGAGAGTGAAGGCGAGATGAGAGAGAAGGTTTTCATTTCCGAGGCAGACAGGTATCTGTTTGCACAGGGAACCCATTATGACATTTACAAGAAATTGGGGGCACATCTGTCGGAGGAGAAAGGCGTTAAAGGCGTATTTTTCGCGGTGTGGGCGCCCAATGCCGAGGATGTGCATGTGATCGGATCCTTCAATGATTGGGATGAGGAAACGCATCAGATGACCAAGATGGACGAGGGAGGTATCTGGAGTCTGTTCGTACCCGGTGTGGGGACCGGCGAGATGTACAAATTCCTGATCACCGCCAAGGACGGAAGAAAGCTCTACAAGGCGGATCCCTTTGCCAATTACGCGGAGTACCGCCCGGGCACAGCCTCCATCGTAACCGATCTGGAGGGTTTTGCGTGGAAAGACAATAAATGGATGGCCGAGCGGGACAAGAAGGATATGAATAAGGAGCCCATGGCCATCTACGAGTGCCACATCGGTTCTTTCATGAAACATCCCAACAACGGCACGGAAGAGGGCTTTTACAATTACAGAGAATTCGCGAAACGCATTGTGGAATATGTAAAGGAAATGAAATACACTCATGTGGAGCTGATGGGGATTGCGGAGCATCCTTTCGACGGCTCCTGGGGCTATCAGGTGACGGGCTACTATGCGCCCACCTCCCGCTATGGCACGCCTCAAGATTTCATGTATCTGGTAAATGAGCTGCACAAGGCCGGCGTGGGTGTCATTCTGGACTGGGTGCCGGCGCATTTTGCCACGGATGCCCACGGATTGGGTGAGTTTGACGGGACCTGCATCTTTGAGCATCCCGATCCCAGACGCGGGGAGCATCCCGACTGGGGCACCAAGATCTTTAATTACGGCAAGACGGAAGTGAAAAATTTCCTGATCGCGAATGTGCTGTTCTGGCTGAAGGAATTCCATGTGGACGGTATCCGCGTGGATGCCGTGGCCTCCATGTTGTATCTGGACTACGGCAAACAGGACGGACAGTGGCTGCCCAATGAGGAGGGCGGCAACAAGAATCTGGAGGCCATCGAGTTCTTTAAACATATGAATTCCGTTGTGCGCGGTACATATCCCGGTTTCCTGACCATTGCGGAGGAATCCACTGCGTGGCCCAATGTCAGCGGAGAGATCGGCACGGACAGTCTGGGATTCAGCTTTAAGTGGAATATGGGTTGGATGCACGATTTCTGCGAATACATGAAACTGGATGGCATCTACCGCAAGGGCAATCACTATGCCATGACTTTCGCCATGAGCTACAATGAGAGCGAGAATTATATCCTGCCTCTCTCCCATGACGAGGTGGTGCATTTGAAATGTTCCATGGTCAACAAGATGCCCGGCTATCAGGTGGACAAATACGCCAATCTCCGAGTGGGTTATGCCTACATGTTCGGTCACTGCGGCAAGAAACTTTTGTTCATGGGACAGGATTTCGGACAGGAGCGGGAGTGGAGCGAGGCCAGAGAGTTGGATTGGTTCCTGTTGGGTGAGAAGAACAATCTGGGAATGCATGAGTGGGTGAAAGAACTTCTGCTGATGTATAATAAATATCCTGCACTGTATGAGTTCGACAACTGTTGGGACGGTTTCGAGTGGATGAACGCGGACGACGCGGACCGCAGCACCTATTCCTTTGTGCGAAAGTCCTCCACGGGCAGGAACAGCCTGTTGTTTGTGTTGAACATGACACCCGTGAAATGGGAGAACTATCAGGTGCCCGTGCCCAAAAAGAAGAAATACAAACTGATCCTCAACAGCGATGAGGAGAGGTTCGGAGGTTGGGGCAATGAAATTCCCGCCGTGTTGAATGCCGTGGCGGAGCCCTGCCATTATCACGATTACTCCATCAGCTTTGATCTCCCGGCCTATTGCGCGGCGGTGTTCGTGTTTTGATGTGGCGTGAATGACAGTTGCAATAAAAGTTGAGCAGAAAGTTAAACAGAAAAATAAAAGGCAACAGCCACGGGGACGAACCTCGGGGCTGTTGCTAAATGGAGAATTTTCGGAATTGGCGGTTGGCGAAAAGGATGGAGAGATATATACTGAAATCGGAGGAAATGGGTTCCATAGCGGGAGCATACACAACGAAACATTGGAAGCAGTACCGCAATCTTCCGGAGGAAACACGGAATCTGGTATACTACTTTCTATGGGACAATTACAAGTTTCCGGGGCTAATGGAGATGAGTCTTGAAGAAGTGCTGGCATTAGCTAAAGAGTCAAGAATTGTTTAGTGTGATTGGTACTCATTTTTATTAACAGGGAAAATGATGAGGATGCCTATGGTATCATTGCTGCCTTAGCGATTCAATTATACACAGGGTGGACAAGACCATATTTAAAAGTCATGAATTGGCATCTCAATGAATCTGAGGACGGATCGAAAGAAACGGTTGAGAACATGTTGGACGAGTTCCGGAAGGTGAAAACGAATTAAAATTAGTTTGCAGAGTTCAGTCTAAATGAGTACACAATTTCGAAAAGGGAGTATTTATATATGGGAGAGCCGCTAAAAGAAAGCCTAAAAAATTTTTATGAATACAACGCATCAGATGAAGAATTATTCACTTATATCCGTACAAATGCAGGTGAATGGAATGAGCAGTCATTTATCCATATGAAGGAAATAGTCAGAGAAGTAATGGAAGATTATAAAGATGAAAATTATTACCCTAAAATATTTGTAAGCTATTTTATGCGTAATATACCGTCAGTTATCAATATTTTGTCCGGTTTTAAGAGATGTACGGATAAAGAAATACAAAAAGGCTATACGGAAGAAATATATTTGAGCATGATTGCGGATCGGATCAGGGAGTTAAAAAACCTTCAAGAGGAATTTAGTCGTTCGCTGTCATTAGAACAGTAGCATTCCGGCTCATGGTCGTCACCCCTACCGCCTGTAAATAGGAATAGATAATGGTGGAACCCGCAAATTTCATCCCCATCACAAAAAGCCTTCGTTGGTTAAAGCAGTTTCGGCACAAACAGTCCCTCCATATCCACGCCCTCTTGGATCAGGAGTTTCATTTTCTTGTCGATCCCGCCCGCATATCCGGTCAGGCTCCCATTTGTCCCGACCACACGATGGCAGGGGATGATAATGGAAATCTTATTGTGACCCACTGCGCCTCCCACCGCTTGGGCAGACATCCGCTGCAGTCCTTTCTTTGCCGCAATCTTCTTTGCGATCTCTCCATAGGTGGTCGTATCCCCATAAGGGATTTGGCGCAGGATTTCCCACACTTCCATCTGAAACGGTGTCCCGATCATATGGATGGACGGCATAAAATCCGGTTCTTTCCCCGTAAAATAAATGTCAAGCCAACGTTTAACTTCCAAGAAGACAGGCACTTCCCTTTCCTCATGTTCTCTGTCAAGGCCGAGCGCGTAATATTTTTCCCCTTCAAACCAAAGCCCTGTCAGGCCAATGTCATCGGCCGCCAGAAGGATATCCCCCACAGGGGATCTGTATGTCGCGGTATATTGCATGGATGTCACCTCCAAAACATTTCATCAATTCTCAGGTTCACCTATATGCCTTATTATAGCACTCCCGTCAAATGACAGCCAACTGTTTTTAGCGCTGCCCATGGCGGTTTTAGCGCTGCTCTCATGACGGTTATTCTTGTGACATGAGCTATGGCGGGAATAATAATATCAACTCCGGCGATTAAGAAATTCCTGATTTTTACCGAAATATGAGATGAGTACCCTAAGTACATGTCTTTCACATTTCAGGAGAGAGGCAGCAAAGGAGTTATAGCGTCTATGAATATAAGCTTTCAGAATCAGGACAAGAGGACGGATGCCGGAACGGCGGGATATCCGGAGCGCACCGGATATGGCAGGGATGCCCGTACATCAAACAGCACGGAAAGACGAATTCGGACGGAGGAGAAATCCTCAGTGAAAAAGAATGTTTCCGGTTCCGCTAATGTGACTTTTTCGGTGGGAGAGGACGGTCTTAACGTATTTGGAGATTTGGGCGTGGACCGCGAGGGCTGGGATAAGGGCAAGACTCTGACGGACCTTCAGCAGGAGGCATCCTATGTGGACGTGGGCGTCTCACAGGATTACATGACATTGATGTCACATACCATGTCCGAGGAAGACTATCGCGAACTCTCGGAGGAGGGATTTCATTTTGCCTCTCTGGATCCGGAGCAGGCCGTCACCATTGTGGACAGGATCAAGGCGGAGTTGGTGCGAAGCGGCAAGGAGATCGCGGGCTACACGGATGATCTGGACATGGATACTCTGGCGGCAGCCGTGGGGAGCGAGACCTTGGCAAGAGCGTTGACCGACAGTTTCAGGGAGATGGATGTTCCTCTCACCGAAGAGAATGTCGCGGCGGTGGAGAAGGCTTGGAATATGGCGTCCGGGTTGGAGACTCCCACGGAAGGCGCGTATGAATACATGGTTGACAATGAGATGGAGCCGGAGATCTGGAATTTTTATCTGGCGGAAAACAGTGGCGCTGACAGTGCGGGACGCGACAAGAACACCTCCGCGGAGGATATGGCTTATCTGCGGGAGGAAAGCATACAAAAACAGATCGACCGGGTACTGGAGCAGGCGGGATATGAGCCCAATGAGGAGAACCGTCAGGCGGCGATGTGGCTCTTGGAGCGCAGACTGCCGCTGACTGCGGAGAGCGTTCAAAGACTGAAGGATCTGCGGGATGTGACGTTGCCCGTCACGGAGGAAGATTTTGCGCGGGCGGCGGCAGCGGCGGTGGCCGAGGGCAAAGAGCCTCTGCACGCGGATTTGTCACCCAAGGCTCACAAGAGTGGGAATCTCTATGAGAGAGCCGTTGAGATATTGGACTATTACCGATCACAATATGACGAGGCTGTGCGGGATTACGAGTCGGGGAGTCGGGAGAAGTCCGAGAGCCTGTTCGGCGGACAGAGCGATCTGACGGCGCGCAGACAATTGGAGGAGATAAGGCTGCGCATGACGGCGGAGGTAAATGTCAGGCTGTTAAAGAGCGGTTTTGCCATTGACACCGCGCCCATGGAGCAGTTGATCGAGGCTCTTCGGGAGGCGGAACAGGCCGTGGCGGAGCGCTACTTCCCGGACGACGCGGAGGCTGTATCCAAATACGAGAATTGGAATGCCGCCAACGAGGTGATGCGGGATCTGCCGACATTGCCGGCGCAGCTTTTGGGCACCGTGCGTGTCAGCGATCAAGGGGAAGAGAGTGCCACCGTTCTGGAGCATTTCCATGCGGAGGGCATGGTTCTCAAGGAGACCTATGAGAGGGCAGGGGAGAGCTATGAGTCTCTGATGACCGCGCCCAGAGCGGATCTCGGGGACAGTATGCGCAAGGCTTTCGGTAATGTGGATGAGCTGCTCAGAGAGCTTGGCTTGGAGCCCACCGAGGAGAACAGGCGGGTCGTGCGCATTCTCGGCTATAATCATATGGAGATCACGGAGGACAATCTGGACCGTGTGAAAGACGCTGACGCGCAGGTGCGCGCTCTGATAGAAAAAATGACTCCCGCCGCCACACTCAAGATGATCCGGGACGGCATCAATCCTCTGGAGCAGAGTTTTGAGCAGTTAAATCAATATTTTGATGAGCTGCCGGAGAGTTACCGGGAACAGGCGGAGAGTTACAGCCGTTTCCTGTACGGTCTGGAGCGAAACGGGGAGATCACGCAGCAGGAGAGAGAGAGTTATATCGGCGTGTATCGTCTCCTGCATCAGATCGAGCGAAGGGACGGGGCCGCCATCGGCAGCATCGTCAACACACAGGCGGAATTGCAGTTTGCCAATCTGCTGTCCGCGGTCCGCAGCGGAAAGTTCCGGCATATGGATGTGCGGGCCACGGATGAATTGGGTGTGCTGCGCGAGTTGGTGCGGGAGGGAGAAAATAAATCCGTCTCCGATCAGATTTCCGCGGCTTATGACAGGGATGAGCTTGCCGGGCTGCGGCGGGTGACGGAGACGGACGCGGAAGTGACCGCGCTGTTGGAGAGAGGAGAAATACCCGCCAACGCGGAAAATCTTTTGGCGGCGCAGGAGCTTGTACAAAAGGGCAGGAATCCTTTTCAGGAGCTTAAACAGAAACGGAATACGCTCTGGGAGCGTCTCTCGGACAAGGAGGCTTTTAGGGCGGAGTACGGGGATGCCGTGGAGGAGATGCAGTCGGAGGCCGAGAATATGACCTTCGAGGAAAAGGACAGTTTCTTGGATGTGCGGGCGCTGCAGATGACGCATCGGCAGATCAGTATCATAGGCAATCTGGCGCGGAGCGAGGAATACTTTTTGTCCATGGATCTGGGCGATGAGGAGGCTCTGGTGCATCTGACTCTGGAGCATGGAACGGACGAAAAGGGCGGTATCTCCATCACCGTACAATATGGGGAGGACTCCCGTCTGGAGGCCCGACTTCAGGTACAAAACGGCAGGGTGGACGGATTTCTTCTGGGAAATACCTCGGAGGAGGTTACGAAATTACAAAAAGCGTCCGATATATTTTACAACTTGATCAATGAGAACACTTCCTTAAATCTGGAAGCGATGAAATTACCTGTGGTAAGCAAAGGAAACATAAATATGACAGGGACGTCGGAAAATAGCAGCCAAGGGGAGAATGTTTCCCTGGACAATGGAAAGCTGTATCATGTTGCGAAGCTTTTTTTACAGGCAATCAAATAAGAACAAAAAAAGCGAGGTAATCTATGAGAATCAACTACAATGTATCAGCAATGCTGTCGAACAACGCTCTGGCAAACAATGACAATGCGTTGGCCAAGTCTCTGGAGAGACTGTCCTCCGGATTGAAGATCAACCATGCCAAAGACAATCCCGCGGGACTGGCCATGGCAAAGAGAATGAACGCGCAGATCAGGGGCCTTTCCGTGGCCAATCAAAACGCCGGCGACGGCGTATCCGTCATTGAGACTGCTGACGGAGCCCTCACGGAAGTGGCATCCATGTTGCAGCGTATGAATGAGCTGTCCGTCAAATCGGCCAACGGCACCATGACGGATTCGGACAGAGATACCATCCAAAACGAAGTGGCGCAGTTGAAGGAAGAGATCATGAGAATCTCCGACTCCACAGAGTTTAACGGCCAGAAACTCTTAAACGGTGAGTTTGAATATAAGGGATATACCACGGACAACAATGTCAAGGTAAACTCCTACAGCAGTTCCATCACCGCAAAGGAATATACGATCACGAGCCTGTCCGTTTCTCTGGTGGATGATGAGCTTGTTTTGGACAGCTTTACACCGGGGAGCGAATTTCCTACCGGCACGAAAGCGGAGATCAAGGACAGCCTGATGACCATCAGAGACGACGCGGGTTTTGAACTGACCCTGCAGTTGCCCATGCAAACCGGCACTTATGACGGTCTCAAGGTGGATGTGACCGGTATCGGCGCGATGCGTCTGCAGATAGGCGCCAACGAGGGACAGGTGTTGGAAGTGGAGATTCCCGCGGTCAATCTGTTGAACATGGGGATCGAGGATGTGGATGTGAGCACCAAAGAGGGCGCTGACGATGCCATTGAGCGCATAGATCACGCTATTCAGTTTGTCTCCGAGGTGAGGGGCAGATTGGGAGCCTACCAGAATCGTCTGGAGTCCACGGTGAACAGTCTGGATGTGACCAGTGAAAATATGACTGCCGCATATTCCCGTATCATGGATGTGGATATGGCGGAGGAGATGACCGAGTATACCACCAATCAGGTGCTGACACAGGCCGGAACGTCCATGTTGGCACAGGCCAATGAGAGACCTTCTCAGATATTGCAGCTCTTACAGTAAGAATCGGGAGCGGGGCTTGAAACAGGTGGGATTGATACCCGGACGGGAAAGGTGTGGTAGTTGGAATGACCGGTGAATGCAAGCAACAGTTTACGCTGCGGATCACGCAGGCAAACCCGACGGAATTGGTGGTCATTTTATATGAAATGATGTTCTGTTATCTGGATGAGGCCGAGGAGGCGACTGCCGCGAAGGATTCCGCGGCGCTTGCCGAGGCGATAAGAAAAGCAAGAGGCTGCCTGAATGAATTGGAGCAGTCGCTGCACATGGAATATGAACCTGCGGGCAGACTCAGGCAGCTCTATCTGTACTGTGCCCGGAAACTGGTTCACGCGCAGGCGGGACAGGAGAATGCCTTAAGTGAGATCAGGCGGATCATCGGGCCCCTGCACGATGCCTATGAACAGATTGCGCCTCAAAATCCAAAGGGGCCCGTAATGGATAATTCTCAGACCGTATACGCAGGTCTCACCTATGGCCGCAATACCCTAACTGAAAACATGGCTGATCAGGGTGCGAATCGGGGAATGCGCGTATAGAGGCGCAGGTTCCGGCTCCTGCTTGGCGACCAGATCCGTGAGATGCCGGTAGCGTTTCTGCAGGGCATTGATCTCATAGATATAGCTGTCAATTAAATCTTCATCAACGGCGTTGTTAAAACCCGAGTAGGCAATCTCGAGAGCCTGTCGGGTTTTTTCTATGGAGTCTTTCAGATTGAGGGAAGACAGTTCTTCCCCCACGGGAAGTAAAGAATTCATGTTCTGCCGATACAATATTTTCATGGCTGTCCTCATTTCAGCGCGGTTCTGAGGAGACAGATCCGTGACACCGCGCGGACACAGACCTGCTTTGGGTTACTATCAGTATAAACACCGGACAGGCAAAATATTCCAAAAACGGAATTTTTATGTAAAAAAAACATATGATATAGGGACAAGAAAGTTCAAAAGTATGGAGGATGGGAGGAACCATGCGGTACGGGAAGGGAATGATATTGATCTTGGCGGCGTGCGGTATCGTGCTGCTCATCGGCGTTCTGCGCAACAAAATGGAATGGCTTCTGAATGTATTCATGCGGGCTATTTTGGGAACGGTGGCCATGTATTTCATCAATTCGGCGTTGTCATCCGCCGGAATTTCCCTGGGTGTGGGGATCAACGCGGTGACGGTTTTGACATCCGGAATCCTTGGTTTGCCTGGGCTTGTGGCTCTTTATGGACTTGGGATTTACAAATTATTATGAGAAATTACCAAAAATTCGTTTTTTGTTATTTTTCGCTTGCCAAGTCGTCAGACTGTGCTATAATAAGTCCAAGCCGATGAGGAATGCATGCAGACTTGGCGGGCGATCACACAATCTTTCGGGACAGTTTCGTCCCAAAATCTCAACACAATGAAATAAATATAGGTAAAGGAGTTGATGGGGTGGCGGTATTATGTGCTTCTCTTGCTGTAGCCTGTGTGTGCGACTACAAAAAGAGAAAGATTCCCAATCCGGTCGTTTTGATCATCATGGCGGCGGGGCTGTGGCGAAACGCTTTTTTGGGCGGGCTTGAGGGATTGGGACGGTATCTGTTGGTGACGGCGGGGGTTCTCCTGCTGTTGTATCCCTTCTTTCGGATCGGAGGTCTGGGGGCGGGGGATGTGAAACTGATGAGTGTCTGCGCGGGATATTTTTCTCCGCATCGAATCTGTTATTTTCTTTTTTATTCACTGCTGATATCAGCGATCATTTCCGTTTGTAAGATTTACAGGGAGCGCAGCGCGCGGGACAGAGTGAGCTATTTTTGCGAATATTGCGTGGCAGTGGCCCGCAGCGGGCAGTGGAGGCTCTATCTGCCCGAGAAGGGCGACGGCAGACTTTGGGGCATCTGTATGTCCGGCCCTGTCTGGTGCAGCGTGCTTCTGGGGTTGGGAGGTGTCTATTGAAGGAGCAGAGAAAGCCTGTTTTGGTGCTGTATGACAGGGAGGAAGAGTACGCGTTTCTTCTGACGGAATATATCCGCAAACACAAGGAACTGCCTTGGGATGTGCACACCTACACCGCGGAGGAGGAACTGCTGCGGGCGGAAGGAGATGCCCCCATCGATGTGATGGTGGTGTCTGAGCGCAGCTATCGGGAGCAACTCTCCGCACTGCGAGCCGCCCGCACGGTCATACTGAGCGAGGGCGGGGCGCTGAACCGGACGCTAAACCGGACGGATCATGTCCAAGTGGACAAGTACCTTCAGGCGTCCCAAGTGCTGCAGAGCATCTTGGAAGTCTATCTGGAGATGGGGGACGCGATCGTGCCTCCGGTGCAGGGGACGGGAAATACACGGTTTATCGGTATGTACTCTCCCGTGCGCAGATGTATGCAGACAAGTTTTGCCCTGACTTTCAGCCGGATGCTGAGCGAGAGATATAGGACATTGTATTTGAACTTTGAGCATTATGTGGGTATATCCGAGCTGGCTGCCGAGGCGGGATCCCGAGATCTGGCGGATCTTCTGTATTTTCTCATGGCTGACGGGGACAAATTCCGTCTGCGGCTGCAGACTATTGTGAAACACAGGGGGAGTCTGGACTATGTCCCGCCCATGAAATCAGGGCAGAACCTTCTCTTTGTATCGCCGCGGGAATGGGCCGGACTGTTGCGGAGACTGGAGGAGATCGGGGAATATGATTTTGTGATCTTGGATCTGAGTGAGAGTATGCAGGGGCTGTTTGACATATTGCGATCCTGTGTCAAAGTTTTCACGTTGACCAAAGAAGATAAGGTGGCACAGGGAAAATTGGCGGAGTATGAGCATATTCTGGAGGCTTATTCCTATGGGGATGTGTTGCAGAAGACCTGCAAATGTATGGCTCCGAAAGTGAAAAGGATACCGGAGGATCCGGAGGAGTGCACCCGGGGAGAGATGGCGGATTTTGTGCGCAAAATAATCCGCGAATTGGAGGAGCAGAAAAATGGACTATTCTGAAGTGAGGAACAATCTGAGAAATGCCATACAGGAGCGCATGGATTACGGCAAAGACTACAGCGACGGGGAAGTGGACGAACTGATTGATGAGATGATGCAGAGCAGGGAGGAGATGAGCCTGTGTCCGGTAGAGATCAGATGGAGACTGAAGAGGGAACTCTTTAATGCCCTCAGAGGGTTGGACATCCTGCAGGATCTGGTG
Source organism: Acetatifactor muris (assembly GCA_023663635.1). Lineage (GTDB taxonomy): Bacteria > Bacillota > Clostridia > Lachnospirales > Lachnospiraceae > Acetatifactor > Acetatifactor muris_A. The sequence goes on along the minus strand of JAMPHD010000001.1, from coordinate 17,299 downwards.
GATGACAGCACAGTCTCGGAGATCATGGTAAACGGGACGGATCCCATCTTTGTGGAGCAGAGCGGTTGTCTGCGGGAGCTGGAGCTGCGCTTTGAATCGGCGGAGAAACTGCAGGATGTGATACAGAAGATCGTGGCGGGGTGCAACCGCATGGTGAATGAGGCATCGCCCATCGTGGACGCAAGTCTGTCCAACGGTTCCCGCGTCAATATCGTCATGAGACCGATCGCGCTGAACGGCCCGATCGTCACGATCCGCCGTTTTCCGGATCATCCCATCACCATGGCGCAGTTGGTCCGGATGGATTCCATATCCGGGGAGGCGGCGGATTTTCTGCAAAAACTGGTGCAGGCGGGATATAACCTCTTTATCAGCGGAGGCACGGGCAGCGGCAAGACGACTTTTCTAAATGCGTTGTCCGGATTTATCTCCCCCGGGGAGCGGGTGATCACCATTGAGGACAGCGCGGAGCTTCAGTTGCAGGGCATACCGAATCTGGTGAGGCTGGAGACCCGAAACGGCAATGTGGAAGGGTGCAGGGAGATCAGTATCCGCGACCTGATCCGCGCGTCACTGCGCATGAGACCCGACAGGATCATCGTGGGAGAGGTGCGCGGGGCGGAGGCCTTTGACATGATGCAATGTCTGAACACGGGGCATGACGGCAGTATGTCCACGGGCCATGCCAACAGCGCGACGGATATGCTCTCGCGTCTGGAGAACATGGTGCTCATGGGGATGGATCTGCCCTTGGCGGCCATCCGCCAACAGATCGCCTCCGGTCTGGACGTGATCGTCCATCTGGGAAGACTGCGGGACAAATCCCGCAGAGTGTTGGAGATCACGGAGGTGACGGGATACGCAGAGGGCAGAATCGGCCTGAACCCTCTGTATGTGTTTGAGGAGCAGGGGGAGGACGCGAAGGGACGCATTCTGGGAAAATTGCAGAGAAAGGGGGCGCTTGTGTGTGAACGCAAACTTCGGGCGGCGGGATTATCACAAATACCGGTGGAAGGCGAAGGAACTTGTGCTTGAGATCGGAAAGGCAAGTCTTGTGGTGGCGGCCTTGGCATATTTTTTCTACCGCAGCGTATGGGCGGTCATTCCGCTGGCGGCGGTGGGAGTCCTCTTCTTTCACAAGGAGCGGGACAGGAAAGTCAAAGCCTTCGGAGAGGAGTTGAATCTGCAGTTTAAGGAATGTCTGCTCTGTGTGGCAACCCTTTTAAAGGCGGGCTACGCGGTGGAGAATGCCTTTGTGGAGAGCCGCAAGGATATGAAATTGCTGTATGGGGAGGAATCGTCCATCTACATGGAACTGGAGGGCATCCGCAGAGGATTGGTCATCAATATCACTCTGGAGGAACTCTTGGCGGATCTGGCGGAGCGCAGCACGGGGGATGATATCCCGCAATTCGCGAGTGTGTTCGCCATAGCCAAGAGAAACGGCGGGAATCTTTCGGAGATCATTCAGACCACGGCCTCCCTGATCAGTCGAAAAATGGATGCCAAGCAGGAGATCCGGACACAGTTGAGCGGCAGACAGATGGAACAGACCATCATGAAACTGATGCCCTTTGGGATCCTTCTCTATATCGGGTGCAGCAATCCCGGATACTTTGACCCGCTGTATCACAACGGGCAGGGGATTCTGATCATGACGGTCTGTCTGGGGGTATATATCGGGGCGTATGTGTTGGGCGATCGGATTTTGGAGCGGATCGCGGCGAAAATGGTGTAGGAGGTGATGGCATTGAGCCGAATGCGGACAGGAATCGCCAAAATATATCATCTCTTGAGCGGTCGCAAACTTTTGGTTCGCCCGGAAGTGAGGGCGGATCTGGAGCGGCTGCATCCGGGGCGGGATCGGGATGAGCTGTGTCAGGATTACTATGTGCGCAAGTTGGAAAAATCCTTTGTCATCTTTCTGGCGGGAAGCGTATTGGCAATCCTGTTGGCAATTAAGGCTGTGGGAGAGCGCAATCCGGAGCAGGGCAATGCGCTGAGACGCGGGGAGGTGGCGGATACGGACAGGGAGGTGACGGTGGAGACCGTTCTGCAGGGGGAGCGAAACCGCTTTGCCATTCAACTGAGGCCGCGGCAACTGACAGAGGAAGAAACGCTCTTATGTTATCAGGAGTTCTGCGGGAGACTGCCGGAACTGATCGCGGGAGAGAATGCGTCTCTGCGGGAGGTGAGTGAAAACCTGAATCTGCAGGAAAGCTATGAGGAATATCCCTTTTCGGTGGAATGGCGCAGTTTGAACGTGGACCGTGTGACCTCCACAGGCGTCGTGAGCTCCGGAGAGCAGGTTGAGGAGGTGACTCTGCAGGCTGACATTGCCTATGGTGAGCGGGAGTGGCGACAGACGATCACCGTTTGGGTGCTGCCCAAGGCGCTGACGGAAGAGGAGGCGCGGTACAGTAGACTGGCGGAGCAACTGCTCACAAGGGAGGAGGAGACGCGCCGAGAGGAATATCTGATCCTGCCGGAGAGCATGGACGGCGAAGAGCTCACATGGCACCTTGTGGTGGAGGATAACAGTCTGCTCCTATGGGCGGGAGCTGTGGCGGTCAGCGTATTGATTTATATTATGAGCGACCGGGATCTGCATGGCCAATTGGAGCAGCAAAGAGAGGAGATGAGACGAAGATACCCGGACATCGTGCATAAGCTCGCTCTGTATCTGGGGGCGGGAATGACCCTGCAGGGAGCTTTCAGGAAGATTGGGGCCGGGTATGAGCGCAAAAAGGAAGATAGGACAAAGCCGGATCCCATTTATGAACAGATCCTCTACACCTGCCGTGAACTGGATTCCGGTGTGCCGGAGGGGAGCGCCTATGAGCGCTTTGGGAAGAGGACGGGAGTGCAGGAATATATTCGCCTGGGCACGCTGATGGCGCAGCATCTGAAGAGAGGCAGCAGTTCTCTTTTGCCCCGCCTTCACGAGGAGTCGCAAAAGGCATTGGCGGAACAGATCAGGGCGGGTAGAAAACTGGGGGAGGAGGCATCCTCAAAACTTTTGATCCCCATGGTCATGATGTTGGCGGTGGTGATGGTGATGATCATGCTGCCGGCGTTTACCGGGATGGGAGTATAGAACATATAAAACAAAACACGCCGCAGGACGGCAGAAGGAGAAAATCATATGAAAAATTCGGAATTAAAAAATCTGACGCAACTGATGAAAGAGGAGGACGGCATGGGCACGGTGGAAATCATTCTGATCATTGTGGTCCTGGTGGGATTGGTGCTGATCTTCAAGGAACAGATCACAGTCATCGTGGAGTCCATTTTTTCCAAGATCACCAAGCAGACCAATAAGTTTTGAGCCACGGCAGGGGGAGGCGTATGAGACGAAAGGATTATCGCGGATCCGCTTGCGGGGCATATCTGACGGTTTATCTGTCGTTGGTTCTGTCGATCATTCTCTCCCTGTGCCTGACATTGATCGAGGGCACGAGAAAGGGAGCCATTTTTCTGGAGGCAGAGTGCGTGACGGATATCGGATTAAACAGCATTTTGGCGGAATATCATCGGGAGTTGTTGACGCAGTACAATCTGTTTGCCATTGATTCCTCTTACGGTCGGACTCTGCCCCGCACTGAGGCCGTAAAGGAGCATCTGGAGGGATATATTCGGAAAAATCTTTCGGGGGAGGACGTCTTTTTGGATTGGCTCCTATATAGGGATTTCTTGGGATTAAGGCTGCAGGAGGCTGACGTGACAAAAGTGTCATTTCTGACGGACGCAGGGGGCGCCCTGTTTCGCAGGAGAGCTGCGGAGACGGTTTGGGATGACTGGAACGCGGATCTGTTTCAAGAATTGCAGGGATGGCTTGAGACCGTGGAATCCGAGGGACTGACGGAGCAGAATGTGGCTGAACGGAAGGCTGAACTGGACCGGGAATTGGCCTCCCATGACGGGGAGGAGAAACAGATCTCGGAAAAAGAGTGGATCACCATAGAAGTAAATAATCCCACCGATTTTCTGGAGGAAAAGCGGAGAGCCGGAATTTTGAATTGGGTGCTGGAGGACCCGGAGGCATTGTCCGGGAAGAGATTGTCCACGGAGAATCTCATCATGTCGCGCATGGAGGCGGGAGCGCTCAACGAGGGCAATATGGAGCAGACAGAACTGACCGCGGAGGAGAAACTGTTGGAGCGCTTTTTGTTTCAGGAATATCTGTTGCGCTATATGGGGCATTACGGGGCGGAATCCGGGGAGGACGCTCTGGCCTATCAGGTGGAGTATCTGTTGATCGGGGACGAGTCGGATACGGACAATTTAAAGGGTGTGGTCAATATCATCTTTGCCATACGGGAGGCCGCCAACACGTCCTACCTTCTCTCCGATCAGGAAAAGAGTGCGATGGCGGAGGCTTTGGGCTCTCTGTTGGCCTCCGCCATGGGTATACCGGAAGCCTCGCAGGTGCTCAAATTCATCCTGCTGTTCGGCTGGGCCTTCGCGGAGAGTATCTATGATGTAAAGTGCCTGATGGCGGGAGAGGAAGTGCCTTTGATCAAAACTTCCGACACATGGCATTATGGTCTGGAAAACGTATTGAGCGGGCAGGAACCGGAAACGTATGACGGTATGGCCGGCTTGGATTATAAAGATTATCTGCGGATCCTGTTGATGTTACAGCCGGAGGATCTGCTCACCGCGAGGGCCATGAATATGGTGGAGGCGGATATCAGGCAGACTCCGGGCAACGAATTTTTTCGATTGGACGGCTGTGTGGATTGCGTGGAGGCTTGCGTGACAGTGGAAAGCGCCTACGGATACAACTGTGAGATCACAAGGCGAAAAGGCTACGGTACATTTTAGACGAGACAGGGAGGTGAGCGGTGATGCCCTTTTTATGGAATTGCTTAGCGCAAGAGCAACAGTTGACAGAGCCAAAAAGTCCTTCTCCAAAGCATAAAAAACAAAGAAACCATTCGGTCCGGGGTAATGCCATAGAGAGGGCATCACTGCCCGCCTTTCTGTGGCGAAAAGCCTTTGCGCGAATACTGCGCCGAAAAGTCCCTGGGGGAATGACCGTGGAGGCTGCCGTGGTACTGCCTTTGTTCGTGTTCTTTCTGGTCAATCTGGGCAGCGCCATGGAAATGATCCGTCTGCACGGAAATCTGCAGATGGCGCTGTGGGATGTGGGCAGCCGGATGTGCGTTTACGGACATGTGATCGGCGCGACAGATGATTTGGGAGATGAGTCCGTGGATGGCGCGTATACGGGGAATGGGTCTGCGGGAAACGCAGGTGGTGCAGATGCGCAGGGGAAAACGCTGTTGCAGGAGATGGGCGATATCGCGCTGAGCTACACCTATGTCAAGAGCTGTGTGGTTGCGTATGCGGGGGAGGAGTATCTGCAGGCATCCCCGCTGAGCCATGGGGTGAGCGGGCTGCAGTTTTGGGAGAGCGGAATATTGGGGGAGAGCGGGACGGATGTAGAAGGTATACTTTCGGGAGATGTTCTGGATATCGTCCTGACTTATCAGGTATCCCCGTGGTTGGATCTGCCCTTCGTGCCGCCGTTTCGCATGTCCAACAGATATTATGGGAGAATGTGGACCGGCTATGAATTGGATACTTCGCTGTCTGCCCTGGAGCAGGACGTGGTGTATGTGGCGGAACATGGCGAGGTATATCATGAGAGAGCGGATTGTACGCATCTGCAGCTCAGTGTCCGCGAGGTGTCGCCGTGGACAGTCCGACTCGCGAGAAATGAGAGCGGCGGCCGCTACCAAAAGTGCTCCAAATGTGGGACAATGGCATATCAGGGTTCGCTTTTTATCGCCCGTGAGGGAGACTATTATCACTATGTGCGGGATTGCCCGGGATTGAAACGCACGGTCCATACGATCCCCAGGCAGCAGGCATCGCAGTACAGGGCCTGTTCCCGCTGTGGGCAGCCATGAATATAAGACCATGTCGATAGAGCGAGCCATGTCGATAGGGCGAGCCATGAAAGTAAAACGGGGAGGCGTAGATGATAAAAGAAATTGTATTACTGATCTATCTGACGATACTGGCCCTGTTCGACCGGCGGGAGCGGAAGATTCCGGTCATTTTGCCGGTGGCGGGCGGGATCGCGGCGATTTTGTATAATGTATACAGACTGTCGCAATCATCCGGACAGCGGGAATGGTTTTTATTATCCTTTGTGTTGGGATTATTTCCGGGAGTATTATTGCTGGCCGTGGCGCGCCTGACGGGCAAGGCGGGGTACGGGGACGGACTGACGCTCCTTAGCGTGGGAATGTGGACGGGTTATAAGGACTGCTTTCTGCTCTTGTGTCTCAGCCTGTTACTCATGGCGGTATTTGCCGCGGGTATGTTGTTTATGAGGAAAGCGGGCAGGAACACCAAACTGCCTTATCTGCCCTTTCTGGCGGTGGTGTACGCGGTGAAAGTTTTGTGTTGAACGGAGAGACAAAATGCGAAAAACAAATGCATATTTTACGGTGGAGGCCGCATTGGTCATGCCTGTCGTGTTCGGCGTGGTATTGCTTACGGTTTGGCTGTTCCTGTTTCAGTATGACAGATGTCTGATGGAGCAGAGCGCGGGAGTGACGGCTCTGCGGGGATGTACTCTGCAGAGGGAGGATTCGGAACAGCTTGTAAAAAGACTCTCAGAGATGTGGGAGCAGGACGACAGGGTGTTTCTTGCATGGAAGAAGGAGGATGCCCGGATCAGCCTAAAGGGAAACCGGGTGCGGGTGGAGTGCTCGGGAACACTGCAGTTTCCGTTTGGAAAATTGTTGACATGGGATGAGGCATCGGGGGGCGGAAATGACATGTGGGAGAGTCAGGCCGTCTTCGAGAACCGGCGGATCAGACCGGTGGATTTTATCAGAGATTACAGAAAGATCACGGGAGGAAAATAAATGTTGGAGACAGAATTTATCAGAAGTTTGCAGAGCAATTATGAGAGGGTGCATCTGCAGCAAAAACCGGATGAACAGAGATATCAATACTGCATTTTGACCAGAGGCGGCATAAGAGGATTGCTTCCCTGCAGTCTGCGCTATATCAACGGGCAGGCCTATCTGTATTATGACATCACTTCCAGACAGAATGTGGCTCAACTGTATGGAAAACAGGTGATCCGGAGGGATTGGGTGATCGACTTTTTCCGAAATTATGACCAAATCCGTCAGGAATTGGGAAGATTTCTGTTGGATGAGAAGAATGTGTTGGTATATCCCGAGCAGATTTTTCAGGATCTGAGCAGCCGCAAATTCTTTTTCCTGTATCTGCCCTATCATGGCGAGGACAACGGCATGAATCGGTTTTTGGAATTTGTGTTGGGACATATGGATTATGAGGACGAGCCGTTGGTGGAGTGCGCGTATAACATGTATGAGCAATATGAAAAGGTGGGAGAGGTCTATCTGCGTGAAAAGATCTTTGAGGATATTCGCCGTCTGGAGGACTTGGAGGAAAAAGGCGATCGGAGGGCAGAGGAGACCACGGAAGATGGAGCAGGGCAGGATTCCGGCGCGGAGGAAAATCTGTCTTTAAGGGAAATTCCCGAAATTTCCTCAGTGCAGGAGAAGAAGAGTTTTTGGAAAAATTTCGGGATGAAGAGACGAAAGGCGGAAAATCAAAGCCGTGAGGAGCGGGAGAACAGGCTTGCGTCCATGGAGGCCGCGCGGTAGCGGAGGAGAGTGTCTACGAGGAGGAAGACTATGGGAAGACCGTTTACCGGGAACAGGAGGAAGAGGTGACCTGTCACAGGCTGTATATGCCGGACGGCAGAGTGGCTGCGCGGCTGGAAAAAGATATTTTTGTGATCGGAAAGCAGAAAGATGAGGTGGATCTCGTCCTGGAGGATGATTCCGTCAGCAGGTTACACGCCAGGATCTGCAGGGAGGACGAGACAGTCTATCTGGAAGATCTCAATTCCACCAATGGAACCTTTAAGAACGGTCTGCGCCTGCAGCCTTATGAGAAGAGGAGGTTGCAGGAGGGAGATGAAATTCGTTTTGGGAAACTTTTGTTCGTCTACCGGTGAGGACAATATTTATGTATTGGGGTCAAATTTGCATATTGCGGACGCCAAATTTGCACATTGAGGACGGTTGAAGGTTGACGCGAAGGGGTAAAGAGTGGTACATTTAGAAAGAGTTTTGTGATTTTACGGACTTTGATCGGGAGAGGATGAGGCAGGTGCTGAGAAGGTACAGAGATTTTCCCTTTGTCACGGTCACTCTGGTCGGTATCAATGTGCTCGTGTTTTTCGCGTGTATGTTTACGGGGGAGCTGTTGTATTATCTGGGCGGGGTGTATCGGACCGGTATACTCATTCAACATGAATACGGGAGATTGTTGTGGGCCCTTTTTTTGCATGACGACACGGCGCATCTGTTCAACAATATGATCATCCTGCTCTTTTTGGGGGCGATGTTGGAGAAAGAGACGGGACATCTTCCGCTGGCGCTGATCTATTTTTTGTCCGGTATCGGAGGCAATATTGCGTCCCTCATCGACAAGATCATGACGGAGAGCAATGCGCTCTCCATCGGAGCCAGCGGCGCAGTCTTCGGATTGGACGGTCTTCTGCTCGCATTGGTGCTGTTTTCGGAAGAATTTAGGAATACGGTGTCGCCCGGCAGGGTATTTTTAATGATAGCCTTGTCTCTGTATGAAGGATTTATGGGGAGTAATATAGACAACGCGGCTCATGTGGGCGGTCTGATCATCGGCTTTGTGACGGGAACGATTTTTGTCCTGGCCCGAAAGGTGATAAATGGTAAGCGCAGACAGAGGGTGCAGAGTGGGGAGGCAGTTTTTTAATTCCCACATTACTTTAGATTTTAGGCCGTGGATCGGACCATGTCCCATGCGGCGGAATGCGAGGAAGACGTGAACATTAATATTTATTACGGCGGACGGGGGATCATTGATGATCCCACCGGCTATGTTATCAACAAAATGCAGGAAGTATTGGAGGAGCTGCGGGTCAATGTGATGCGCTATAATCTGTATGAGTTGAAGAATACCATTCCCACATTACCTCAGACCCTAAAGGAGGCGGACGGCATCATTTTGGCCACCACGGTGGAATGGTTTGGCATAGGCGGTTATATGCAGCAGTTTTTGGACGCATGTTGGCTGTATGGGGATAAGGAGCGCATTGCCAAGATCTATATGTGTCCCATCGTCATGTCCACTACCTATGGAGAGCGGGAGGCCAAACTGGATCTGGCGAATGCGTGGGAGATTCTGGGCGGATTGCCATGCAGCGGCATCTGCGGGTATATAGAGAATACGGTGGCGTTGGAGATGAATGAGGATTATGCGCAGATCATCGAGAAAAAAGCCGAAAATCTCTACCGCACCATCAATCAGCGCACGGCGAATTTCCCCGCCAGCAATCAGGCGGTCAGACAGAAGATCGCCGTGTCTCCGGAGATCAATCTGTCCCCGCAGGAGACGGAGCAGTTGTCCCAGTATGTATCGGATGACAGGTATGTGCAGCGGCAGAAGGAGGATATTCAGGAATTGGCGAGTCTCTTCAGAGACAAGCTGAGCAGGGACGCGGAGAATGAGGAGGAATATATTCCGGAGCTCCGCAGGGCTTTCAAACCCCAGGCGGGATTCCATGCGACCTGTGCGATCAATATTGAGGGGAGAAGCAAGGCGCTTGTGCTCAGGATCAAGGGCCCTGATCTGGAGTGTGAGTATGGTGTCTGTGAGCAGTCGGACATGGTGATGAACACCGGACGCGGTACGATGGAAGATATCGTGAACGGACGTATGACCTTTCAGAGGGCATTTATGTCCGGCTCCATGACCACGAAGGGAGACATGAAGATTCTGCGGATGTTGGATCAGGTATTTCCCTTTGAGGAGGTATAAGACAGGGCAGGTTGAATCTGAGGGAGAAAGAATCTCGGGAAGACCCGATTGAGGAAAACGGATCATAGAAAGGCAGGCAGATGATATGAGAAAAGAGGATTGCATTTTTTGTAAGATCGCGAATGGAGAGATCCCTTCCAAGACGATCTATGAGGATGAGAACTTTCGGGCAATTTTGGATCTGGGCCCGGCTACCAAGGGACATGCTCTGTTGATTCCCAAAGAACACGCGGACAATCTCTTTGAATTGCCGGATAAACTTGCAAAAGAAGTTCTTCCCACGGCCAAGAGGATTGCTGTCGAAATGAAGGACAAACTGCAATTTGATGGCATAAATTTAGCGCAAAATAACGGGGAAGTTGCAGGACAGACCGTGATGCATTTTCACTTGCATATGATTCCGCGATATAAAAATGACGGACAGCAGATTGGATGGGTTCCCGGTGAACTTTCCCAGGAGGAACTGGAGGAGATCAAACGACAAATTACGGGGTAAATTCAGAGGTATTTGAATATGAGAACAATTAATGTCAGTGTCATTGCGGACAACATTAAAGAGATGTGCATCGAGGCCAATCACTATCTCTCAGAGGACATGAAAGAATTCCTGCAAAATGCGGTAGAGCAGGAAAAAGCGCCTTTGGGGCGACAGATTCTGGAACAGTTGCAGGAAAACCTGCAGATTGCGGGCTCCGATATGATTCCCATCTGTCAGGATACAGGCATGGCGGTCATTTTTATGGAGATCGGTCAGGATGTGCATTTCGAGGGAGGTCTTTTGGAGGACGCGATCAATGAGGGCGTGCGCCGCGGCTATGTGGAGGGATATCTGCGCAAATCCGTGGTCAAAGATCCCATATACAGAGAGAATACCGGTGACAATACGCCGGCAGTCATTCACTACAGCATGGTGGCGGGTGAGAATGTCAGGATCACGTTTGCCCCCAAAGGCTTTGGCAGTGAGAACATGAGCCGTGTGTTCATGTTGAAACCCGCGGACGGCATCGAGGGTGTCAAACAGGCGATCCTCACGGCCGTGAGAGACGCGGGCCCCAACGCCTGTCCTCCCATGGTAGTGGGCGTGGGCGTGGGAGGCACTTTCGAGAAGTGCGCGCTCATGGCCAAGCAGGCTCTGACAAGGCCCGTGAACGAGCGGTCTCCCATTCCCTACGTGAGGGAACTGGAGGAGGAACTTTTAAACAGGATCAATGGTTTCGGCATAGGACCCGGAGGATTGGGGGGCAGCGTGACGGCGTTGGCGGTGAACATCAATACCTATCCCACGCATATCGCGGGACTTCCGGTCGCGGTCAATATCTGCTGTCATGTGAACCGCCATGCGGTGAGAGTGATCTGAGGAAAGGCGGGTACATAGATGGATAAGTATATAAATGTTCCCCTGAGCGCGGAGGATGCCGCGCAGCTTCGGGCCGGGGATTATGTGTATCTCACGGGCACGATCTACACGGCGAGGGATGCCGCCCACAAGAGGATGTATGAGGCCCTGCAAAAGGGCGGTTCTCTGCCCATGGATATGGAGAACAATGTCATTTACTATATGGGACCTTCCCCGGCGAGGGAGGGCAGACCCATCGGTTCCGCCGGACCCACTACGGCCGGCAGGATGGACAGGTACGCGCCCGCGCTGTTGGATTTGGGATTGAAAGGAATGATAGGCAAGGGAAAGCGCTCGGAAGAAGTGAAGGAGGCCATTGTCCGCAACGGAGCCGTGTACTTTGCGGCGGTTGGCGGCGCAGGGGCCCTGCTCTCACGCTCCATTACGGAATCGGAAGTGATAGCGTATGACGACCTGGGGACGGAAGCCATCCGCAGGCTTAAGATTGACAACTTTCCCGTCATTGTGGTGATCGACTCGCAGGGAGATGACCTGTATGAGACGGCTATCCGACAATACAGGACGGAGGAGTCGGATTGACCCTCGCGGCAAAAGACATTGATCCGGCATCAGGCTAAACCGGAATACAAAAACAGCAATACCCGACAGGATATTGCTGTTTTATATTTGGCAGAGTGAACGGAGAAAGAGGGATTTGAACCCTCGCGCCGGTTGCCCGACCTACACCCTTAGCAGGGGCGCCTCTTCGGCCTCTTGAGTATTTCTCCATGATCCGAACTGCGACTCTGCCAATATGCTGTTGTGGTCACTCAGATAAGTCACTCGGGTGACGCACAAATTATTATACAGCAAGAGACTTCTATTTGTCAATGATTTTATCACAAAATATAGTGTAAAATATCGCGTGACGCAATTCGACAAAACAGGATAAGAACGGCGGGAAATGTATGATCGCCCCGGTAATTTTATAAATATTTTAGGAATATATTCCGGCTTTTTTACACATTTAGCCGACAGAGTATGTTATAATCTTCGGAAGAGGTGATATCCGTATGAAGTTTAAGACCCGCTTGCAGGTTACGTTTTTCAGCATCATTTTTCTGCCGCTCGTGCTCACCATGATGGCTTTTATCATTATTGTGATCTGTCTGACCAATGTCCGCAGCGGGATCGCGATTCAGGAGATGGATTACACCATGGTGGCGGACAATATCAGAGAGTTTGTGGAAGTCACGGATGAGACCTATTTTACATTGTTGGATCAGTTGAAGGCGGATCCGGCCATGTTGGAGGACCGGGAGTATCTGGCGCGCGTCAATGACGAAGTGGCCGGAAAGTCTACTTATCTGATCGTGCGCAAGGACCGTGAGCTCTATTATACGGGAGATGAATCCGCGGCCCGGAGGATTTTTGCCAAGCTGCCGACATACGGCGAGGAACGGTTGGCGGATGAGACCGGTTATTATTTCAAAGATCTGGAAAAATATGTAAAACAGATTGATTTTCTCTTTTCCGACGGCAGCGAGGGCAGCATCTTTATTGTCACCAAGATCAGTCCTCTGATCTCCAGACATCTGATGATCGATATGTTTATCGCGATCGTTTTGATCCTCATATTTACCAGTGTGATGCTGACGCAATGGATTCGGAGAAGTGTTTTTATCCCAATGGACAGGCTGAACACCGCGATGCAGAAGATCAAAGAGGGCCAGTTTGACTATGCCCTTCAGACGGATGCGGGGGGCGAGATAGAGGAGCTCTATCGCAATTATGAGGATATGCGGCTGCAGCTCAAGGAATCCGCTGAGGAAAAGCAGGAGAATGAGACCCGCAATAAGGAACTGATCAGCAATATCTCCCACGATCTGAAGACCCCCATCACGGCCATCAAGGGCTATGTGGAGGGGATCATGGACGGTGTGGCGGACACGCCGGAGAAAGTGGATAAGTATATCAAGACGATCTACAATAAAGCCAATGACATGGATAAGCTGATCAATGAGCTGACCACATACTCAGGGATCGACAATAACCGCATCCCCTACAATTTTCATCGGATCAACGTGGCGGACTATTTTGGCGATTGCGTGGAGGAGGTGGGACTGGAGTTGGAGTCAAGGAATATCCGGCTCAACTACTCCAATACGGTTGAAACTGACACGATTGTCATAGCGGATCCTGAGCAGATGAAGAAAGTCATCAATAATATTATCGGAAACAGCGTGAAATATATGGATAAACCCCATGGCACCATCGATATCCGCATTTTGGACGAGGTGGACTCCATACGGGTGGAGATCGAGGACAACGGAAAGGGCATTGCCCAGAAGGATCTGCAGAAGATCTTTGAGCGCTTTTATCGCACGGACGCGTCCCGCAATTCAGCGCAGGGCGGCAGCGGCATAGGGCTTTCCATTGTGAAAAAGATCATTGAGGACCACGGCGGTTATATCTGGGCCACCGGAAAAGAGGGCGAGGGAACCTGTATGCACTTTGTATTGCGCAAATATATTGAACTGCAGCCGGGAGCTTAACAAGAAGGAGGATGAATATGAGCAAAATTTTGATCATCGAGGATGAAGAGGCGATTGCGGACCTTGAGAAGGACTATCTGGAACTCAGCGATTTTGAGGTGGATATCCGCAACAGCGGCGACGAGGGATTGAAGGCGGCGTTGGAGGGCAATTACGAGCTGATCATCCTGGATCTGATGCTGCCCGGGATGGACGGGTTTGAGGTGTGTAAATGCATCCGGGAGGAGAAAGACATTCCGATACTGATGGTCTCTGCCAAGAAAGACGACATCGACAAGATCAGGGGGTTGGGTCTGGGAGCCGATGACTATATGACCAAGCCCTTCAGCCCCAGCGAACTGGTGGCGAGAGTGAAGGCTCATATGGCCCGCTATGAGAGATTGGTGGGCACCAATGCCAAGCCGCAGAATGATATCGTGGAGATACGCGGTATACGCATCGACAAGACGGCGCGCCGCGTGTATGTGGACGGCGAGGAGCGCACGTTTACCACCAAGGAGTTTGATCTGCTGACTTTCCTTGCGGAAAACCCCAATCATGTGTACACCAAGGAGGAGTTGTTCCGCGAGATCTGGGATATGGATTCCATCGGTGACATTGCCACGGTGACGGTGCATATTAAGAAAATTCGTGAAAAGATCGAGAGGGACACTGCCAAGCCGGAATATATTGAGACGATCTGGGGCGTGGGTTATCGATTTAAAGTGTGACCGGAGAATGGCACGGAGACGCAATCCCTATGATAATTTTTGTCCGGTTACTACATTTGACATAATTTTTGGCGGGCAAGAGCCGATATACAATTATGATACGGTAGACAATTTGGGAAGGGATTTCCAATTTTACGATCAGGGAGGATACGTTATGTATGGAGTAAACGGGTATGGCGTTCACCGGGAGGACCGGTATGACGGCGCGGTAAAGGATCGGAACACCGGGAAAAAGGCAACAGATACAAAGACTGCCGGCGCGGAGCGTGCTGAGAAACAGACCGGAGTAAGCGGCGCTAAGTTGTCCGACAAAGCCAAAGCTCTGTTGGAGAAACTGAAGAAGACCTATGGCAATATGGACTTCATGGTGGCGGATTATGACGGCGAAGAGGATGCGAAACAGATTCTCTCTCGGGGAACGAAAGAGTTTTCCGTGTTGTTTTCAAGCGATGAATTGGAGAAAATGGCCTCAGATGAGAACTATGAGAAGGAATACCTGAGCCGCATGGAAAACGCGGTGCGCATGTCAGAGCAGATTGACCGGCAATTTGGCTTTGAATCGGCACAGGGCAAAGGTTCCAATGAGACGGCCATTCTCGGCACGGGTGTCTCTTTTAACAAAGACGGCAGCATGACTTTCTTTGCCGAGTTGGAGAAGGTGAGCGAGAAACAGAGGGAGCGCATTGAGAAGGCCAAAGAGCGGGGAGTGAATGAAAAGGATCTGCACATTCCCTCCAAGAGAACGGAAGTGACCGCCTCCTCTCTGCAGGAGCTGGTGGATAAGATCAATCACATTGACTGGTCCAAGATCAGAGAGAGTGAACCGGGAGTTGGAGATAAGTACGATTTTGGTGTCTGAGACGGCGCGAACATAAAAGGGCGGTGAGACTTTTGTCCCACTGCCTTTACTGTTTTGGCGGATTGTCATGCGGAATGGCGGCTTTGCTTGATCGCCTGCTTGTTTTGATACATGGCGGCATCGGCCCGTTTCATGGTGTCATCCGGAGTTTGATCGATATTTTGGTCGTATACGGCATATCCGGCCGCCACACTCACAGGCACTACAAAGCCTTTGCGGTTTAGCTCCCTGATGTATCGGCGCAGGGCGTTGAGCCTGCCGTCGATGTCGATCTGTCTCATACCGGGCATCAGCACACAGAATTCATCGCCGCCGATGCGGTAACACCTGCCGTCAATGCCGAATACCGTTGTCAGGGCATCGGAGACCATCCGGATATATCTGTCGCCGTTTTCGTGTCCGAAATTATCATTACAGCGTTTCAGATCGTTTAAGTCAAACATGAACACGACAAGAGGATTGACCACGCGTTCCCCCGTCTTTTGGTCGGTTTGAATCTGATCGTCCATATCGTGACGGAATGCGGTCCGATTGTAGACGCCCGTCAGCTCATCCGTGTAAGCCAGTTTGCGATACAGCTCGGCCTCTCGGGCACGCGCCGCGGTTCTCTGCGATTTCCGGATCATGTCCAGTGACATCACCAGAATATATGTGGCGAAACCGATCATGCTCCAGATGCTGCTTTTGTGGAAAAACTGAAACAATGCCAATTCCAGGACAACGGAGACGAAAATAAACAGAATGCATATCAGGTGCGTTTTCATCTGCCGTGTCATTCCAGAAAGTCTCAGATCCAGGATGGTAAAAGATACGCCGGTGACCGCCAGAAGAATGATGGCTATGTGCGTCATCCAAAGGGTCTGCTTTATGTCCAGAACGGAAGTGACCTGCAACAGAGTGCGGATCAGGACAATGCCGGCGTTTAATATAATATGAAAATCCCACAGAGGATGATCTCTGTAGGTGAACATATGGCGGATGAACATGGTAAACGGTATGGGCATGAGCATCAGCACATAATGATCCAGGAGCATACTCTCCACCGGGCGCATAGTTATCAGATTGCAGAGCGGCGACTCTAAGATCGTCCAACCTGCCAGAAGAATGGAAAAAACGGAAAAAGGCAACAGGGCGGGTCCTCTGTCTGTTTTGCCCATGGTACAGGCGGAATAGACAAGAAGTTCAATTCCGATCATAAGGATCACAACAGCCAGGATCAGCCGCAGACCGTTCTCTCTATATACCGCTCTGTAGATATCAATCTCATTTCCCAGATAGATCGTATCTTTGGGCGTCAGGCCGGCATAGGCCGGTATCCAACGGATGGACAGAGTCTTTCCGGCATCTTCCGGCTCCGGTCGAATGAAGTTCCAATAAAAACCCGAGGATTTATTTCTGTCGGGATCGCCCGCCTGCAGGCGAAAAACAGGCTCGCCGTCGATGAAGATTTCAATGTCAAAATGCGCCGAGTGAAATGCAACGGATCTGTCGGAGACGTTCTCCGAAGGCAAGGTAAAGCTGTACTCAAAGTATCCGTCCTTCTCCGAAGGAGTGACGGTCAGCTTTTCGACAACACTGCCGCCGCCGCGCGTGTATAGAATATCTTTTGGGTTGGAAAAGGCAAATGCGCACAGCAAAAGGGCTGCGACTGACACGGCAATATATATCATATAAGAAAAAGGAATCTTATTAAGTTGTTTTTTCATTGCCCGCCCTCTTCAATATATATGAAATAAAATGAAAATAAATCAAATACAGTATACCGGTATTGGAAAAAAGATACAAGTTTTAAAGGAAATTTACATGAAAAATGATTGACAGACGCGGCTTGTATATGCTATTATGAAAGTCCACCGCAGGAATAATTCAGCGGTGGAAAATTTTCCAAAAAAATTATCAAAAAGTTGTTGACAAGGCGGCCGGACTGTGCTATTCTGATGTAGTTGCCGCCGGACGGCAGCAACACGAACCTTGA
>JAMPHD010000019.1 GCA_023663635.1 Acetatifactor muris | reverse complement strand
TGCCTTTTCGGTTGCGGAAAAAGCGGATACGTTTGCCGATTGCCATAGTAAAACCTCCGTTATTGTGAAGTGTTGGTGTGAAATAAAGTCATGCCAGCTCGATTGCGCTCCGCTTCATCTCGCTGTGGCGGTGCGCCATATACGCCTGTCAGAAAGCAGTTCAGCGTGTGCAAGCACCCACAGCCCTGTTTTCTGACATTCGTGCATGACTTTACTTAAACAAATCTGTTGAAGTCAGTATAACATGGTGCAATAGAAATAGCAAGAATAACTTAAATAAAAAAAGTTAAGATTTTTCTGAAAGCCACTTGACTTAACGGAATTTATTTAGTATCATATCAATACAACATAAACAAAAACAGTTAAGAAAATGAAAGGAGAGGGTATCTGAATGACAGAAAAATCATTTATGACAGTGGAGGAAGTGGCAGCGGAACTGCGTGTGTCAAAGTCAAAAGCCTATCAGATTGTAAGGGAACTGAACGCAGAAATGCAGAAACAGGGCTATCTGACAGTGGCAGGACGGGTGAACGCTACATTTTTTCATAAAAAAGTATGTTACAGCGAATAGAAGGGAGATGATGGAATGGCTGTATACAAAGACAATGCTACGGGGACGTGGCGTGTGATCTACCGCTTTACCAACTGGAAAGGGGAGAGGAAACAGACACAAAAGAGAGGTTTTGCAACCAAAAGAGAAGCGCAGGCGTGGGAACATGAAGCCATGCTTAAACAGGGTGCAAAACTGGATATGACTTTCGGCAGTTTCTTTGAAGTGTATGAAGCCGACAAGAAACAGCGTGTCAAGGAAAGCACTTGGGAGTCCAAAAGCCATGTGATACGGACAAAGATTTTACCGTACTTTGAGAACCGCAAAATTGCAGAGATTGAAGCAAAGGACGTGATAGCGTGGCAGAATGAGTTGATGGCGTACCGGGACGAGAAAGGAAAGCCCTATTCCGCAGATTATTTGAGGACGATACACGCACAGCTTACAGCGATATTCAACCATGCAGTAAACTTTTACAACCTGCCCTACAATCCGGCAAGGCGGGCGGGGACGATTGGGAGCGAAGCTGTCAAGGAAATGGACTTTTGGACAAAGGAAGAATATTTGAAATTCTCCGAGGCAATGATGGACAAACCACGTTCTTATTATGCGTTTGAAATGCTCTACTGGTGCGGTATGCGTTCGGGCGAGCTGCTTGCATTAACGCCTGCTGATTTCGATTTTGAGAAGCAGACGGTCACGATAAGCAAGACTTTCCACCGTTCCAAGGGGCGGGATATTGTGACAAGCCCCAAAACGAAAAAGAGCAACCGAACAATCAAAATGCCGCCGTTTCTCTGTGAGGAAATGCAGGAGTACATCAGAATGCTTTATGACATTAAGCCGGACGAGCGTTTATTTACGGTTACAAAATCCTATCTCAGTCATGAAATGGAGCGAGGGGCGAAACAGGCGGGCGTTAAGAAAATTCGTGTCCACGATATTCGCCATAGTGCGGTATCACTGTTGATTAACATGGGATTTTCGGTACTGGCGATTGGGGAGCGCATGGGGCATGAAGCGGAAAAGATAACTTACCGTTACGCACACTTATTCCCTACGGTTCAGACAGAAATGGCAGAAAAACTGGAAATGGAGAGAATGACAAAGGAGGACTAAAAACATGGAGAAATCACTTGATTACAAAGGAAGATGGCGCAATCATACGGTGGCGTTCCGGGTATCGGACGAAGAAGCAAAGCTGCTGAATGACTTGGTGGCATTGTCGGGGCTGACAAAGCAGGACTACATCACAAGGCGGCTTTTGTGCAGGGACGTTGTAGTGCAGGGCAATCCGAGGGTATATAAGGCGCTGAAAAATCAGATGTCGGCAATCCATGAGGAATTGAAGCGCATGGAAAATATAAGCCCAGATAATGACGAACTGCTCTACACATTGCAGGTAATCGCAATCACACTGGACGGTCTGAAAGGAGAAGATGAATGACAGGAACAAAGAAAACGACTGCTCCCGTATCATCTGTTGGCGCAGATGGGGAACAGTCGAGAGTAAAAAATTACAATGAAATTATAGCAAATGAAACAGCACAAATCAATCTACAAGCCACTAAAAACAGTGACTTTGACACAAACTGCCCGGAAAAATCCGGGCAGGGCGGCGAACTTCAAACGATTTCTATGACCGAATTGTATGATACGGTCTACCCGCCGAGAACGCCTGTTATAGACGGTTTTCTGTATGGTGGTACTTATCTCTTTGTAGGTGCGCCGAAAGTGGGGAAATCATTCTTTATGGGGCAGCTTGCCTATCATGTGGCAATGGGGCTTCCATTATGGCATTATCCAGTCCGAAAAGGGACGGTACTATACCTTGCACTGGAAGATGATTATGCAAGACTGCAACGGCGGTTGTCCGTCATGTTTGGCGTGGAGTGTGCAGACAATTTATTTTTTGCGACACAGGCAAAGACGCTGAATGAAGGACTGGACGGAGAGTTAGAGGGCTTTCTCAAAACGCATAATGACGCAAGGCTGATTATCATTGATACGCTTCAAAAAGTGCGCGAGGTTGGCGGGGACAGATACAGCTATTCCAGTGACTATGAGATTGTGACAAAGTTAAAATCATTCAGTGATAAATACGGTGTCTGTCTGTTAGTGGTTCATCACACACGCAAGCTGGAGTCCGAGGACAGTTTTGATATGATTTCCGGCACAAACGGACTGCTCGGTGCGGCAGACGGGGCATTTATCATGCACAAGAAAAAGCGTACTGACAATATAGCAGTTATGGATATAGTAGGACGTGACCAGCCGGATCAGGAACTGACGATAGAGTTTGACCGGGAACAGTGTATTTGGAAATTCCAAAAAGCGGAAACAGAACTTTGGAAACAGCCGCCTAATCCATTACTTGAAGCAGTCAATGAATTTCTGACAGAGGACAGGCAGGAGTGGGAGGGGACAGCAACAGAACTTCTGAAAGAGTTGCCGGATATGCAGTTATCAGCAAATGTGCTATCGAGAAAATTAAACGTAGTGAACAGCCAACTGCTTAATGATTATGGCATTTTCTATGACAATAAGCGGGGGCATGAGAGAAAAATTATTCTGAAACGGTTGGAGCCGAAAGCGTAGATTGCGACGATATGCGTCGGTTGCGACGGTATTTTAGATAGCGGGGCGGTATAGAAAATATCGACGCTATCGACGCAAACCGACGCATTAAAGCGGCGAAAAGCCGCCCGTCCGTAAGGACGGAGAGCCCCCGGCAGGGCGCAAAGGCACTTTTGATAGAGCGTAGCCTGTCGAAAGTGCTTTTGCGTTACTTTCGCAGAAAGTAACAAAGGCTATGCGCCTATCGCGCAGTAAAAAGTAGAAAATGTGGAGGATATGTTTATTGGAGAGGACAATCAGCGGCATGATGGGGAAAGGTTCGGTCAATCATAATACAAGAGCCTTTATAGCTAAAAATGTGGATAAGGAACGAAGCCGGGATAACATAGAGTTCTGCCACTCGGATATAAAAGAAGTCTATCATACTCTTTTTGATGAAGCACTGGAACGCTACAATGCAAAGCAGAAACGGAGTGACCGAAAGATTGATGATTATTTTGAGAAGATACGCCGGGGAAAGCAGGAGAAATTGTTTTATGAGGTAATTTTCCAAATCGGAAATAAGGACGATATGAATGTGCAGAGCAATGAGGGGCAGTTGGCGAAAGATATTTTATGTGAGTTTATGGAGCAGTTTCAGAAAAGAAATCCTAACCTGTATGTGTTTTCAAGTCATTTGCACATGGACGAGCAGACACCGCATATCCATATTGATTTTGTTCCTTTTATCCGTAACAGCAAACGTGGGCTTGATACAAGGGTATCGCTAAAAGGAGCACTGTCGGAGCAAGGATTCAAGGGCGGCACAAGGGGAATGACGGAATGGAATGAATGGATTGAAGCGGAAAAGCAGGAACTTTCAAAGGTCATGGAGAAATATGGCGTACAGTGGAAACAGTTAGGCACGCACAACAAGCATTTGTCTGTACTCGATTTTGAAAAGCAGGAAAGACAGAAAGAGGTTGCGGAACTGGAACAGACGATTTCCGTCAGTAAAGAAGAATTATCCGATATTCTTCATCAGCAGATAACAGCAGAGCAGGAAACGGAGCAGATACTGAAAGATGGCGAAACAATTCGGCAGGAAGTATCAGAACTTTCCGAAACAAATCATCTGCTGAAAGAGCAGACTGTAACATTGGCAGAGGATAAAGAAAAGTTGTTATCCGAAAATGAAGAATTGGAGAAACAGCAGAAAAAGTTACAGCAGGAAATCAACAAAATGGTGCAGTCAAAAGAGGTCATGGAGCGCAACATACACGCCTATGATGAAGATGTGAAGTGGCAGTTAGCAGAGCCGGGGGCATTGATGAGCGCAAAGACATACCGAGATAAAAAGGCTTTACCGCTTGTGGAGAAGTTGAAAGAACTAGTAAAAAATCTGACTATCAAATGCGTGCAACTTACGGAGCAGGGAAAGAAGCTGACTACTAAAGTGGATGGACAACAAAAGCAGATTAGCCGCTTGACAGACAAGGTTATGGAGCAGAGCGACACCATAGACAGATTGCAGGAAAAAGTGTCTGATTTGGGGCGTTTGGAGCGTCATTTGGGCAGGGAGCAGGTACAGTCGATGGTGGAACGGTCAAAGGCATTAGAACAGGCAGAAAGGGCAAGTAAACGCCCGAAACATGCCTTTGAAATGAGCCGATAGGAAAGGGGATTGATAGGATATGACGGACATGGAAAAGAAAGTTATGGTGCGGCTGTGTGCTAAGATTGTGGCAGAAACAGACCTTTACGAAACGGATAAGGAAGTGCAAAATCTGATAGACTGGGTGTGCCTGTCGGAGCAGATAAAGGAAAACAATAATACAATCCGCAATCTGACTGGGGAATATAAGAAGATAGAGCTGGATTGCCGGGAGGGAATGAGAGCACAGCTGGAGCGCATGAAAGAACTCTGCAAAGAGCGAAATAATCTGTATGAGAAGCAAAATGACTTGAAAGGGCAGAAATGGAAGATTGAGAAATCATTGGAACGATAAGAATGTGGGGCATGGCGGTTGCTATGCCCATATTTTGTGGTGAACTGTTCAAGCTTGTGATATAATCAAAGTTATAAGTTGAATTTAAGGAGGTTACATAAATGAACATAGCAGTATTTGCATCGCATGGTGGTAGCGATTTGCAAGCAATCATAGATGGGTGTAAAAATGACCAGATTAATGCGACGGTAGCAGTTGTAATAAGTAATAATGGAGATTCAGTGGCTTTACAACGTGCTAAAAATGAAAATATTCCCAGCTTTCATATGAGTGCGAAAAAATATGGTAGTGAAGAAGTCCTGGCAATAGAAATTTTAAATGTGTTAAACCAATATAATGTTGATATGATTTTTTTAGCAGGATACATGAGATTGTTGCATATCTCTATTCTTGAAAAATACAATAATAGAATTTTTAATATACACCCTGCACTTCTTCCTAAATTTGGTGGGAAAGGGATGTTTGGAATGAATGTTCACACTGCAGTTATTAATGCCAAAGAAAAAGAAACAGGAGTTACTATACATAGGGTAAATGCAGAATATGATAGTGGAGAAATTGTAGCACAAACGAAAGTTGCTGTTATGGAAAATGACACACCAGAAGTATTGGCAGAAAGAGTATTGTATAGGGAACATGAATTTCTAGTCGAAGTTATTTCAAATATAGTAGAAGGAAAAATACAGCTTGGCTAGACAACTTTTGAATTTGTTGATTAGAGTGGTGGAGAGCAACGAATTGATATTTTTCTTGTATATGTTTTTTTTACATGGTGCTAGCACCATGTAGATAAAGCCGTTAAGGAGAAAATAAGAGTTGGCGGATGATTTGTTACGCTTTAGCCCTTTTGAAAATCTTATTTTGCAAGGTCTTTTGGACGTAAATATATGCAGAACGATATTTGATACTTTTATCCGCAAAAATGGGCTTTTATTGCGTAACATGTGAAAAATTGGTTGCTAATTTACAAGGATTTGTTATAATAAAGCCGTGGCAACATTTTGGCAACAGAAAATCAGCAAGCCATAATAATTGATGTAACTGAAGTAAAAACAGGCGTGTATTTGTATAAAACCTAAACAAATATAGTTAAGAATAGCAAAGAACACGCCGAGTTCGAATAACACAAGAGAGTATAATTTGTTTTATGTGGCAGACATTTCCTAAGAGTGTCTGCCATACTTATGGTATTTATATTATGGTATCTTGGAAAAATACAATAAAAAGTGATAGCACATGCTGCGAATTTACATGTAAATTTGCTTGCAAAAGTATATGAATATGTATATAATGAAAGAAAGTTCGGTAAGGAGGAGATATTGTTATGCCTAATATAAAACCAATTTCTGATTTGCGAAATTACACGGAAGTATTGAAACAGGTAGATGTTTCAAACCGAGTGTATCTTACTCGTAATGGACATGGGGAATATGGTATTCTCACTATGTCAGAGATAGATGAGCTTGACAGATATAGGGCTGCCTATACGCTTTTTTCCAAATTGAAGAAAGCAGAAGAACGTGCAGATAAGGACGGCTGGATTTCTGCAGATGATTTGGAAAGAGAATTGGGGGTAGACGATTGAAGAAATTGACATATTCTCCGGATGCTCGCGAGAAGTTAAAGCAGATAAAACAGCATGTGACGCAGAGGTTTGGTGTTGACACGGCTGGTAAAGTTATTAAAGAAATGACAAAATCCATTCGAGATTTACAGCGATTTGAAGAAAATGGTGTTTCTGTGGAGAGTGTTTTAGGTATTCCATGTGATTACAGAATGTTATATGTCAGGCATAATTATGTATTTTATCAAATTGAAACTGATACTATAAAGATCACGGACATATACAATGAAAGAGAGGACTTTATGTGGAAACTGTTTGGGATTAAGACTACTACAGAAGAGGCAGAGAATTATTGGAAAGATTAGTGGTAATATTTCGGCAATAGAAAATCGGCAAGCCCTAATGTAAGTATGCGAAGAGTGTTTTCATCGTATGTATGGTAAATACCGGATTTTGGGCGGTATCATGCGGGAGTAATTATTGGATGTTTAAAGAGATTAAATGGTTATTTTTTGATGTTGGTTCAACAATAATGAATGAGCAAATTGCATATGAACACAGAATGCGGGATATAGCTAAATTGGCAAATATATCTTTTGAAAAGGTATACGAGATGGCTATGAAATATTATAAGTTGAACAAAAAGGGTGATTTGGAGGTGGCAGGGGAATTAGGCGTAACATTGCCCAAATGGTACACGGAAGATGAATTTTTATATGATGATGCAATTCCATGTTTTGAAACTTTGAGCGAAAAATATAAAATTGGCATAATTGCCAACCAATCATTGGGTACTGAAGAAAGATTACAACGTCATGGCATTCTGAAATATATCAATTTAATTATCGCTTCTGCAGAAGAAGGTGTTGAAAAACCGGACAGAAGAATATTTGAAATTGCGTTAGAGAGAAGTAATTGTAAACCAGTCAATGCGATTATGATTGGAGATAGAATAGATAATGATATCATTCCGGCTAAACGAATGGGCATGAACACAATATGGATCAAACGAGGATTTGGACAATATTGGAATATTAAGGAAGAAATTGAAAGACCTGATTTTGTCGTTAATAATTTGACGGAACTTTGTAATCTGTTATATAGCTAAAATGAATGAGGCGAAGGTATGACAGATGAATATAGAAAATTAGCAGATAAGGATTTAGACATATTTATAGAAATGCGTATATCACAATTGTAAGAAGAAGGAGCTGAAGCAACATTTGATCTGAAACCTTATTTACAAGATTATTATATAAGGCATTTACAAGACAATACTTTTATTTCATGGCTGGCAATTGATAATAATAAAATTGTGGGAACAAGCGGTATGTCTTTTGTCGAAAAGCTGCCTTATTATAGCTGTCCTTCCGGGAAGATTGGTTTACTGTCAAGTATGTATGTTATTAAGGAGTACAGAAGAAAAGGAATAGCTAAGTTTTTGCTTGATAAGGTAGTAAATGAAACGAAAAATTTTGGTTGTGCTACTGTACAGATAACGGCATCTGATATGGGAGTGTTGTTGTATACAGATTATGGATTTAAGAAAAATGGCAAATACTCGGTCTTTCAATGAACTTTCCCGCCTTCCCTATCACATCTTTTAAGATTTCGATATTCCTCAGAGTATCCTCGCATTCAAGAGAATGATCGCAGCCTTCATATGTAAAGAGTGGGATATGATGCTCTGCTGAAAGCCGGGTGATTTCATTTACACTGCTCCATGGGTCAGCAGTCCCTATAAAACCGATAGCGTTGTCCGGCGCAAAAGAATACGTCTGCGCTAAAGGCGTATATAGAATATGCCTTGCATCTTTTAATCCATATTTCTTTGCATAGGAAACGGCAATGATCGTACCGATGCTTTTGGAAATGAAAAGAATATCGTCGTATTCGGTCCAATCAATATCTGAAAGTTCTGCCTCCGTCTGTGAAAACAGTGCGTCATATGTTTCTTTCATTTTCTCATCATTGCCTCGGATATTTCCGGCGCTGTATGTGTAGGCTATATTTTGGGAATTCCCATATCCAAGACTGTTTGCGATGTGCCTGCTGTAATGTAGAAGAGGTTTATCGCAATGGTATCCGATGCCTGGGAAACAGACAGCTTTCTTTGACATAATAGTTCCTTTCCTATCCGTAAATATGCTTTCCAAACTCATACGCTTCCTGCAGATGCTCCGTCTTATCGATCTGTGGTCTGCCATTAGTATCACCGCATCCGCCGGCGAGCAGCATCCCCCTATCCTTAAATCCAATATAATTTACAATTGCAAATTGATAATAGGAGACTGCCTGTTCAAATGTCCAGAAAAAATTGTCTGCTGAAGTCATGAGCAGGGCACAGTCTTTGATCGGATACTTCTCATATCTGCCCAATGGCGGATTGGGGTCTTCCTCCGCAATACAATAGAATCTTTCGATAAATGCTTTGATTCCGGAGGATATGGTCCAAAAGTAAAGAGGTGATGCAAACACAATGCAGTCTGCCGCTTTTATCTTGGGAATGAGATCATTAAATGAATCCTTTTGGATGCAGGGTTTTCCGTAGCGGCACGCATTGCAGCCGAGGCATCCTTTGACTTCATTTTTGGTGAGTGAAATGAGTTCAACAGAATGGCCGGATTCTTTTACACCGGCTATAAAGCTGTTCACCAGTTGTGCCGTGTTCCCGTTGGGGCGGCCTCCGCCTTGTATGATAAGGATATTTTTCATAATGGGTTCCTTTCGCGCTCTGTTTCGAGCTTTCCTGCCTATTATATCATCTAAGCTCGCGCTTTCAGCGCTTTATCGTCTGTTCCCTGCCCTGAATATGGTCATTATATCACATACATCCCCGCAGTTCCATGAAAATCCATAAAAGAGATATATAAATCTGGACAGGAACCGGATTTTGCCCTATGATAAACATAGATCAAAGTCTGTCTCATATTGCATTGCTCGCGGGAATAAAAGGGACCGGATGGTTCGGAAAGAAGGTATGGATATGCAGTTTCTCATTTTATTATTGGTTGCGTTGGTCATCAGTTCTATCGGATTTAAGAAGTTTGTGTGGTTCATATCCCTTGGATACGGATTTTCCATTGCCGGCCTTGGTGTGGCGATGCTTGTGATGTTTTGGGGGAACCTGACGCCTGTTACGATCCTGTTGGCTGTTCTGTGTGTGATATACGGCTGCCGGCTTGGCGGTTATCTGTTGGTTCGTGAGAGAAAAAGTGTTTCTTATCAGAAGACGATGAAGAATGATATCAAGGATGGTTCCGATATGAAACTGATCCTTAAGGTTGTGATATGGGTAAGCTGCGCTCTGCTGTATTGCTGCGAAGTGGCGCCGATTTTCTTCCGTCTGCAGCATAATGCCCCTACGGATGTCATGGCGGTGATCGGAACGGTGGTCATGGCATTGGGAATCCTGTTGGAGGCTGTTTCCGATTATACGAAGAATCAATACAAAAAAGCGCATCCGCAGCGTTTCTGTGATGTGGGATTGTTTAAGCTTGTGCGCTGTCCCAATTACTTGGGTGAGGTATTGATCTGGACGGGGGTTTTTCTTTCCGGGGTGACGATCCTTTCCGGACCGGTGGAATGGTGCGCTGCGTTGGCAGGATGGATATGCATTGTATATATCATGTTCGGCGGTGCCAGAAGGTTGGAGCTTCGCCAGAACAAAAATTACGGGGAAGATCCCGAGTATCGGGAGTATGTGAAGAAAACACCGATTCTTCTTCCTTTTATCCCGCTTTATAGCGTGGCAAAATACAAGTGGCTGGTGGGGTGATTTGTTAATGCAAGGAGGTGCCCGGGATCATGAAGAGCAGACTTACCACTTTGTGCTATATAGAGAAAGCCGGACAATATCTGATGCTGCACAGAATATCTAAAAAAGATGATGTGAATAAGGATAAGTGGATTGGCATAGGAGGACATTTTGAGGAGGGTGAAAGCCCAGAGGACTGCCTTTTGCGGGAAGTGAGGGAGGAGACGGGACTGACGCTTATCTCTTACAGATTTCGGGGAATCATTACCTTTTGTTATGAGAACCATCCCGCAGAGTACATGTGCCTCTATACAGGGGATGCGTTTGAGGGAACTTTGAGGGAATGCAACGAGGGAAAATTGGAGTGGGTGGACAAGGACAAAGTTCGGAGTCTTAATCTGTGGGATGGCGATGTGTTGTTTTTGGAACTGCTCAGGCAGGAGATACCGTTTTTTTCCTTAAAGCTCTGTTATCGTGAGGATGGCGGTTGGTGTCGCGGCGTGTTGAACGGGGAAGAGCTGGAACTGTTGGACATTTGCGGGGAGGACGGAAAACCCACAGGGCATGTGAAGGAGAGAAATATGGTTCACCGGGAGGGTGACCTTCACCGAACCGTACATATTTGGGTAATCAGAAAAAGAGCGGACGGCGGGACGGATGTATTGCTGCAGAAACGCAGCGAACACAAAGACGCCTATCCGGGATGCTATGACGTTTCTTCCGCCGGACATGTGCGGGCGGGAGATGACTTTGAGACTTCCGCGTTGAGAGAATTGCAGGAGGAACTCGGTATTATCGCAGCGAAAGAGGACTTGAAATTTATCGGTTTTCACGAGGGATATGTGGAAAATACTTTTTGGGGACAGCCCTTTAAGGATTGGGAGATCAGCCCGGTATATCTCTATGAGAAACCTATAGCGGAAGACCGGCTTATTCTTCAGGAAAGTGAAGTCGGGGAAGTCGTTTTTATGGATTACGAGAAGGTACTTGAGGGAATTCACCAAAGTACCTTCCCGAATTGTATTTATCCCGGGGAGTTTCAGATGATCAGAGAATCCATGCAGCCGGGATTTAACGCGGAGGATGTTTGGGTCAGAGAAATAGTGAGCTGAAGTTGCTTATTCGTGCAGCTCGCTGTTCGCCCAGCCGGTATCCAGTGCCGCGTTGCAGGATGCATCCAGTCCCTGCGCGCATTCCCGGGCGGTGACGCTCTGGGACAACAGCTCGTGGATATGAGGCCAGAATACGCTGCGGACGGAGGTCTCATTGCCCTGCCAGTTCGGGCTGTTATTCATGAAATCCACCACATTCGCGGCATTTTGGGTAAATTCGTGCAGCATGGTGATCCGGTCCTTGTATTTATCCGCTATTTTTCGGCTGGAGGGAATGTTCCCGGCGGAGAGTTCCAACCATTTGTCATTTTCATAGATGAATCGGATAAAATCCTTGGCCGCCTGCACCTTTACGGGATTGCCGTTGTCGAATACCTCGAAACCGGTCACAAAGGAGGTAGCCACATTGCCGGGGAAATTCACATACCCGTAATTGTCCATGTTGTCGTAGAGGGTGAAGTTGGCATTGTTAAATATGTGGATCGCAAGCTGCCCGTTGACGAACAGTTCGTTACAGTCTGAGATCTCCAGGTTTTCCGGATGGGGCGGATACCAACCTCTGTCTACGCCGGATTGGATCCATTCCAACGCCTTGACGGCTGACTCGCTCTCAAAGTCAAAATGGCCGTCCTCGTCAAAGATCGTGTTTCCATAGGCGCGGATAAAGGACATGATGTGGGTATCCCCCTGATTGTTCTTGCCGTACATCATCAGCGGATAAGTCCGCTCGGGCAGCTTGGCCGCCAGAGTGTCCAGAATATCCGTCCATTCTTCCACCGTCCAGTTCTGTATCGTGACCGTGTCGGCAACGTACCGGTCAAGGCCGCAGTCAAGGAAAAGCGTCTTATTGTAGATCAGGATATTCTGCATACTCAAAAACGGCATCATATAGGTCTTCCCACCGGCTGTACTCATTTCCCATGACGCGTCATCGATATCGTTTCGTATCTCATCCGAGATGATATCATCCAACGGAACCACCCTGCCGGTGTGCAGATAGGAGGCCATGTTGAAATAGCCTTCGTAGAGAATGTCGGCAGCGTCTTCCGTGTCAAAGCTGTCCGTGATAGCTGCCACTTCGTCCACATAGTCAAAGGATTCCACTCGGATCGTGACATTGGCCTTGTCATATTGCGCCGCAAATTCTTCGCCGGCCTGTTGCAGGAAGACCCCTGAGTCCGTGATCTCGGGATTGCTGACGGAGTTCATTACCAAGCTGGGGACTTTGATGATAAGGGTCACATCTTCCTTTGCTTTTGGGCTGTTGCAGCCGGTGAAAAGGCCGCAGCATAATGTGAGTGCGAGTATTGTGGCGAGTATCCTTCTTTTCATGTTCGTCATTTCCTCTTTCCAAATATTATGTTTAGCTTTTCCTTAATTTCTTCAACAGGACATCCACATCAATGGGCTTGGTCAAAAAGTCATTCATGCCGCTGGCCAGAGCCTGGTCCCGATCTTCCTGGAACATATTGGCGGTACAGGCGTAGATCGTAACGGATTTGGCGTCCGCTCTGTCCAGTTTCCGGATATTGGAGGCCGCGGTACATCCGTCCATGACAGGCATTTGCATATCCATCAGGATAATGTCGAACTCGCCGATTTCGGATTGTTCAAACAGATCCAACGCCTCCTGTCCGTTTTGCGCGAGCGCGGTCTCAAACCCGTCCATTTTGAGTATTTCCAACAAGATCTCCGCGTTGAGCTCCACGTCCTCAGCCACCAGGATCTTGATCGGTCTGCCGTCTTCCCGACATGCGGAACCTGTGGTATCTTCCGGTTCACCGGATTCTGTCGGGTTCTCCGGATTGTCCGGTATATCCTCCGCAATCTTGGAGGGGATGGTGACGGTAAAGGTGCTTCCGATGCCGACTTGGCTCTCCACCGTGATATCTCCGCCCATGGCCTTCGCGAGGAGTTTGCTGATCGCCATGCCCAGTCCGGTGCCCTTGACGCCGTTGGCGTTTCGATCCCGCTCCTGGCTGAAGGAGTCAAAGATCTTGTCGATATATTCCTCGGATATCCCGATGCCGGTGTCCTCACAGCGGTAGGTCGTGAGTACATGTGTCTCATCTGTCTTGTCCTGTGTGACGGACAGGCGGATCCATTTGCCTTCCGGCGTAAATTTGGCCGCATTGCCGACAATGTTCATCAGGATCTGTTTCGTGCGGACCACATCACCCTCAATGCAGGGCACCGTGATATCTTTTTCCACAATAAATTCCACGCCCCGATTGCGGATATTGTCGGTCTGCATCGCCGCAATTTCATCGATCATGGGAGCGATCCGCATCGGTTCCCGCACGATGTCTACTTTGCCGGCCTGGAGCTTGGACATATCCAGAATATCATTCACCAATGATAACAGATAGTTGGCCGTGCTGTGGGATTTTTTCAGCCATTCCTTGATCTGCGGTCTCTGACTCTCATCATCGATATTGGCCATGATCAGATGGTTCATGCCGATCAGACCGTTCAGGGGCGTGCGTATCTCATGGCTCATGTTGGAGAGAAATTCCTTCTGAGATCTCGCCGATTCCGTTGTCCGCACGGTCTTCACCTGCAGTCTCATGATGATGAGCAGCATGATGGCCACCGTGCAGATGGTGATGATCGCCATTGTCATACTGAGAGATACAAATGTCTTTCTCTGTTCCACGAAGACTTCTTCGTTGGCGGACATGATGAAATACAGGTCAAAATTATTGTCCAGCGGAATAAAGTAGAAAAGTTCTTTGCCCTTCTCCCCGGCATGGGAATGGTAGAATCCGAAAGTCTCCCGGTTGTGAAGTTTCTCCCGGACTTCCTCGTTGGTCAGGTCGGTATGCGAAGCTTCCGCCAAATGATCGTACAGGTTGTTCTGCTTGTTCAGGTAGATCTCCTTGTTGATATTGACGATATAGTTCCCGTTCATGTCTATCAGGGCGCTGTGGCCGCGGCTCTCCCCGTTTTTGATAAAGCTGTCGATCACCATGTTGTCCTGAATGGAGGTAATATCGCTGATTCCGATCAGCGCGAACATTTTAACCCCTTCTATGCTGTAATCGTGCAGCCGGATTCCGTATAAAATATTTTCCTTTACCAGCCAACCGCCCTCTGTCTTATCGTCAAAGCGAACAACGACATTTTCCCCGTCTTCCTTAAAAAGAGGACGAAAATCCAGATTTCTGTTCAGGATATCATTGCCCGGCGCATAGACCACATATTTGTCCGTATAGACGGTGCCGTCCTCCGCCACCAGGTAGATATGGGAAAATTCGCTGGAGGCACACTCCAGATTTAGTCGCGTCTCAACATCCTCAAGAGTCCTGCAATCAAAGCCGATAAAGCGCTTGTGTATCTCCTCAAGGTCCTCCCAACAGATCTCAATATATGTCTGGATGGTTGCCTTGTCATGTTCCGCGATCTCACTGATGGAGTTGATGATGTTTCTTGAAATTGTCGCGTTCATCTGTCTGACATAAAGCAGCACCGTCAGGCTGACGATCGCTGATGCAGAAACAATGATCAGCAGATAAAATAATCTATGTTTCTTCTTCACTTTCCGTACCCCTTGTGAAACTTTTCGTGCGTTACTATCTATATAATAAATCGTTTCGCACAAAAAGTCCACCTCAAAAGTCTGTCCCGATAAGGAAATTTCGCGGATCCGGCTCTGAATAATGGGGCAGGGGATGCTTGACACGCCCCAAGAAATTACATACACTGAATAGGGACTTCAAGACAAAAGGGGAGAATATGTGATGTATAAGTCAATCGATCTGTTTGCGGGAATCGGAGGAATCAGAAAGGGCTTTGACAATGCGTTCGGAAACGATATCAGGACAGTGTTCGTGAGCGAGTGGGACGAATACGCGCGGAGTACTTACAGGCTGAACTATCACGATGATTTTGAGATCGCGGGAGATATCACCCAAATAGATGAAAAGGACATACCTGCGTTTGATATCTGTTTGGCGGGTTTTCCCTGTCAGGCGTTTTCACTGGCGGGGAAACGCATGGGATTTGACGATGATTACAAAGGGATGTGCCGCGGGACCTTGTTTCAGGATGTGGTGAGGATCTGCGACTATGCAAAGCCGAAAGTCATTTTCTGTGAAAATGTCAAGGGTCTGACCATCCATGACAGGGGACGCACGTTCAAGGTCATCAGGCGCGCTTTTGAACAGATCGGCTACACGGTGTACGATAAAGTGCTGAACAGCAAAGATTTCGGTGTGCCGCAGAACCGGGAGAGGATCTATATAGTCGCTTTTCGAAATGACATGGACAGCAGTTCTTTCCGGTTCCCGGAAGGGGACAAGTCGGATACCTGTATCAGGGATATTCTGGAGGAGCAGCCGGTCAGCGTGAAATACTATTTGTCCGACGTATATATGGATACGTTGCGCAAACATAAGGAGAGACATCAGGCCAAGGGCAACGGGTTCGGGTATGAGATAAGGGACTTGGACGGACAGGCGGGCGCTTTGGTCTGCGGCGGGATGGGACGTGAGCGGAATCTGGTGATCGATAGGAGGCTCACGGATTTTGTCCCCGTGACGCGTATAAAGGGAGAGGTCAACCGCGAGGGGATACGCAAGCTGACCCCGAGAGAATGGGCGAGATTACAGGGTTTTCCGGATGACTTCCGATTAGAGTTGGCCGATACGCATCTGTATAAGCAGTTTGGCAACAGCGTGACCGTAAATGTGATCGAGGCGATCGCAAGAGAGATCAGAGAGGTATTGGAGCTTGACAAATCTGCGTCCAACTGATATCATAATGATATCAAATTGATTCAATATCACGGAGGACAGACAATATGGAAGAGAAAATTTATACGACCAAAAAACGGGGAATGTTTGTTTTACTGCTGACAATCTTTCTGTATGTGGCAGCGATCGCGGCCATCCTCTTTGGGATGAGTCTTACGGGAGGGAGAGGACACAGGACTTACGGTATGCTGTTTATATGGGCGGGCATGATCTATTGCGCGTTGGGCTGGATCGTCTGGTGTGGCTTGAAAGTGTTAAAGCCGCAGGAGGCGTTGGTACTGACGCTGTTCGGCAGATATGTGGGAACGATCAGGGAGCCCGGTTTCTATTTTGTCAATCCTTTCTGTACTGCGGTGAACCCGGCGGCTGCGACCAAATTGGCTCAAAGCGGCGACATTCAGGGAAACACGCCCCGCAGTTCCGCTTACAATGGGGAGGGAAATAATGTAACGGTCAGTGTCAATGCCTTCGGTAAGAAAATTTCTTTAAAGGCAATGACTCTGAACAATGGCCGGCAGAAGATCAATGATTGTCTGGGAAATCCCGTGGAGATCGGCATTGCTGTTATCTGGCGGGTGACGGAGACGGCTAAAGCGGTTTTCAATGTGGACAATTATAAGGAATATTTGTCATTGCAGTGTGACAGCGCCTTAAGAAATATTGTGCGCATATACCCCTATGATGTGGCTGCCAATGTGGACACCACCGGGGACGGTGTGGCGGACGAGGGCAGTCTGAGGGGGTCTGCCGAGGTGGTGGCTGAGCGGATTCGGGAGGAGATTCAGAATAAGGTCAACGAGGCAGGTCTTGAGATTCTGGAGGCCCGCATCACCTATCTGGCCTATGCGCCCGAGATCGCGTCCGTGATGTTACAGCGGCAGCAGGCATCCGCTATTATCGACGCAAGAAAGATGATCGTGGACGGAGCAGTGGGAATGGTGGAGATGGCTTTGGAGAGATTAAATGAAAAACAACTTGTGGAGTTGGATGAGGAGAGAAAAGCAGCCATGGTATCGAACCTGTTGGTGGTTCTTTGCGGCAACCATGACGCGCAACCCGTTGTCAATTCGGGAAGTCTGTACTAATGGCTGAGAAAAAACAGGTCCCCTTGAGGCTGTCCGAAAAACTGTATGCCGAAATTGCCGCATGGGCAGAAGACGATTTTCGCTCCATCAACGGACAGATTGAGTATCTGCTCACGGAGTGTGTCAGACAGCGCAAGAAAGATGGAAAGTATGTGTCTGAGGAGTTGGATGTGCCTCCCAAGTTGGATATTCATTGAAGGTTGGGCGGGAGAAAGGATATTATAGGATATAGGGAAAAGTATAAAAGGAGAAGGGCCGTGTCGAAAGGCATGGCTCTTTTTGAATGGGGAAAGAAAAATTTGAGAAAAAGGAAAATTTTTGTAGAAAAGTGTAGATAATATGATATAATAATAAATGCAAACATTTGTAAAAGCATGTTACACGATATATGCGGATAAAGGATAATTTGGGATTATCAGATGAAAAACAAAGGCCGATTCTTAGGTTAATAAAATTTTCTTTTATTGCGGAGGTAAAATAGAGTGGCAACAAGTAAGAAAGAGTTTTTGAATGATATGACAAAACATATACTTGATGGAGAAGTCTCGCTCTTTTTGGGTGCCGGTGTTTCCTGTAGCGCAGGATACCCTGCTTGGGGAACATTGTTGAAAGAATGTGCGGAAGAGATGGGGCTTTGCATAAACAATGCCATGAATTTATATTTGCTTGCCCAGTATTATGCAAATGCTAAGGGCTATAATGAATTAAAAAAATTAGTCAATGAATACATTAATAGTTTTGGCACAAGCAGTACCTTGGTGGACAATTTATTACAATTCAATTTTAAAACGATATGGACAACTAACTATGATACAAATATTGAAAAGAATTTGGAACAACGTAAAATATTGTCTAATGCCATATATGATGATGCAGATTTGGTAAATATCAATCCTAATAATAGAGTAAATATATATAAGTTAAATGGCGATGTTAATAATTTAAAAAATATAGTTATTACCCAAAGTGATTTGGAAGACTATATGGCAAAACATAAAATATTATTAACCTTTTTGAAAAAAGAATTAGTTTCAAATACATTTTTATTTTTGGGATATAGTTTCAAAGATACCCTTGCGTTATCCTGCTTATCCGAGATAAATCAATGTTTAGGCAATGCCTGCAATTATCATTATGCAATTATACCTAGAGATAAAGAAGATCCTTGTTTTGAGATGTTCATTGAAGATTTGGAAAAACGGTATCATGTTAAAACATTGGTAGTCGATACATATGATGATATACCTTCTGTTTTGGAAGATATGAATTTGAATGTTTGTAAGAAAAAAATTTTTATATCAGGTGCATTCGACTCCATTACATTCGCAGAAGAACAATTTGCCACCGAATTATGTAAAGACCTAATCTTTCGTATTTTAGATGGAAAGTTCCGAATAATTTCGGGAATGGGATATCGATTGGGTAATTTTATAGGAGGATACGGTTTGGATTATCTCTCTCAAAAAAACAGAATATATGATGTAGAAAAATATCTTCTAATGCGACCGATGCCTGTTCATACAACCGAAAAGGAAAGAATTGTCTATCGTACAGAGTTGATCAGGCAAGCGAATATATCCATTTTTATGTTTGGGCAATCTAATCATAGTTCCAACGGTCACTTTTCAGAAGGTGTATGGGATGAATATCAAATTGCCAAGAAACTGCACAAATTTATAATCCCCATTGGAGCAACAGGATATGAAAGTGAATTAATTTGGAATGATGTTAAAGATCATATAACACAATATCCATATTTAGAGCCTTTCATTGATTATTTGAACGCAAAAGATAAAGATGCGCTCAAAATTAACAAGATAATAAACACGATTCTAAACAATATTTCCCAAACCACTCTCTTTAATTGATAACATTGTGCATGTTTCTAATATGGACAATTCTTTAAAGTCGATTTCAATATTAAGCTTTGTTTTGGAAAAAAGCAATTCAAACGGCTTGACACAATATAAAGGCAACTTTTTGTCGATTATAGAGTACATATAGTGATTAAAACAGTACAAAATCGCCATTTTCGCGTTTAAGTTATTATTGTCAATAGAATAATACATTTTTAGCAAACAATTTAAATAAGCATCCGGTATATTATCTTTCATATCAAATAAATTTTTATATGGGAAAAACTGCAGTTTATCCTTTAAGTACCTATATGCTATGCTGCTAACTGTCTTTAACGTGCCGCTTTTGTCCGTCACTTCGCGGTAAATTATTTCTTTCATCCAACAATATTTGGGGGGTAATTCATCTGCTGTGATGTTATATAGAATTGGAAAAACCCGCATTTTTTCCAATTCATATTGAGCCTTAACAATCTGAATTTCTTCATTCGCACATATATTGCTCTCTATATTTTTAGTAATTATTAATACACAATAAGATTGAGAAATAATGCCTTCTTTAAAGTTTACTTCTTCACGATTATCTCCTATGATCAAACTATGTCTATCATACCACATAGGTATGCCAAAATTTTCGAAATGGTATAGTACCGGTTCTGCAATTGTATATCTGTCTGCGTTTGCAAAGCAAAGAAAAATCATTATATCACCCCTAAAAATATGATTCTCTCGCGCCGGTTTCTGCATCTTAGGAAATAAGAATCGGCCTTTGTTTTTCATCTGATAATCCCAAATTATCCTTTATTCCCCGCCCCCCGATTGCATTTCTCGCCATTTTCCCGTATAATAAACAACGGGCAGCACATTCTGCGAGCTGCCCTTATGTTGACAACGGGCAACAAGCTCTGCGAGCTGCCCTTATGTTAATAAAGCGGACACTCCAAGGTTTCCTTCATGGAACCTTGGTCATTCGTATATCTTAAACAACACTGCCACATGGCAGGGCGGGAGAGGACCGATAAAATGCAGATATTTATATCTCATTCTTCCAAGGACGCTGCAGAGGCAAAGAAAATATGTGATCTGTTGGAGCGCAACGGCACGAAGTGTTTCATTGCGCCCAGGGATATACGCTCCGGACAGGAATATGCGGAAGAGCTTGTGAACGCAATCGACAGTTCGACGGCGGTGGTTCTGTTGATGTCGCGGAGCGCCAATCGGTCGCCCCATGTACTTCGGGAGGTGGAGCGGGCGGTCAGCAGATCCATACCGATCCTGATGTACAAGCTGGAGGATGTATCGCTGTCCAAGTCCATGGAATATTTTTTGAGGATACATCAGCGGGTGAACGCGGGGGACGGGGAGGCCGAAACGGCCATACTTCAATTTGTGAAAAATCTGGAGACCCGGGACGATACTCAGCCCTCCGAGACGGCGGGGGAGACCGGAGCGATATTGCAGATATCGCAATCGCGTAAGAAACCTTCCAAGATGTGGGCGGCGGCGCTCATACTCGCGGCAGTCCTGCTTGTGGCGGGCGGGGTGTATTATGCGGTCACGGGAAATGTGTCCAACCGGGAGGTGCAGACGGTGACGGTGGGAGACACGGTCACTTTCGGCAGCTATAACGGGGAGGAAATTCGGTGGCGCGTGCTCAAACTGTCTGATGACGGCACCCGGGCGGTTCTGGTGGCGGCGGATATTCTCAGTATGAAGGCCTTTGACGCGGCGGAGAGCGGAAAGTATAATTGGTATGACCATGCAAGTTATTGGAGTCGGGAGTCTGAGGCGGACACGGATATGGAGCTGCAGGCCATGGTGCGGGGAAACAGTGATTGGAGTGTTTCCAATATCAGAACCTGGCTGAACAGCGATGATGAAGTGGTGGTCTATGCGGATCAACCGCCTGAGTCAGGCGCCATGGCGGAATTAAAGAACGGCTATCAAAATGAGGCGGGATTTCTGCACGGGTTTACGGAGGAGGAACTGTCGGCCGTTGTGGAAGTCGAGAACGTGA
This sequence comes from Acetatifactor muris, assembly GCA_023663635.1. Lineage (GTDB taxonomy): Bacteria > Bacillota > Clostridia > Lachnospirales > Lachnospiraceae > Acetatifactor > Acetatifactor muris_A. Next base: position 27,807 of record JAMPHD010000019.1, on the reverse strand, counting down.
CCAATGCCAATGCTCTGTCGGAGGGGGCGACCGTCACAACGACAGATCGTGTGTATCTGTTGTCATTGGAAGAGTTGGCATGGTTTGACGAGGCGGGGATCAGCAAGTATGCCGTTCCCACGCAGGCGGCGGTTGACCGCGACAATAGCAACTGGTATGTTCTGGATCGGGATGATCTGGGGGTAAATGAATATTGTTGGTGGCTGCGGGAGCCTGTGGAACATACCGCGTCCCAATGCTATCTGGTGGGAAACGGTTACACCAAGGAGCTTTTGCGACAGGAAAACGTGGGACTGGAGGGATTTGGCGTCCGCCCGGCTCTCACGGTGGACTTGCGGGCGGTGAACTTTGATATTTCCGGATCGCGATAACCGCGTAACAGGCAGTAAATTTCCCACGCAAAACAGCACATTTTCCCCACAAAAAAGTTGCTTTATCCGCTGACTTTGGTATAATAATGAGTGGTATCCGGAAATTGGTATGTCAACCCGGTCTGACCCTGAACCATAATATAGTTTGAAAAGACGGAAATGGAGAACGATATGAGCGAAGAAAAGAAAATTCCTTACAAAATCTATCTGGAAGAACATGAGATGCCGGACAGTTGGTACAATATGCGGGCGGATATGAAGAATAAACCGGCGCCGTTGTTGAATCCCGGCACTCTGCAGCCTCTGACTTTGGAGGAGATGAGCGGCATTTTCTGTGAGGAGCTGTGCAAGCAGGAACTGGACGACACCACGCCGTATTTTAAGATTCCGGAGGAGATTCGGAAGTTTTATAAGATGTACCGTCCCTCTCCTCTGGTGCGCGCTTACTGTCTGGAGGAAAAATTGCAGACGCCTGCCAAGATCTACTACAAGTTTGAGGGCAATAACACCAGCGGCAGCCATAAGCTGAATTCGGCCATCGCTCAGGCGTATTATGCCAAGAATCAGGGACTCAAGGGCGTGACCACGGAGACCGGAGCAGGACAGTGGGGTACGGCGCTCTCTATGGCATGTGCTTATCTGGGTTTGGACTGTCAGGTTTACATGGTGAAGTGTTCTTATGAGCAAAAGCCTTTCCGACGGGAAGTTATGAGGACCTATGGGGCAAACGTGACCCCTTCTCCCTCCAATACCACCAATGTGGGACGCAAGATCCTGGAGGAGTTCCCGGGGACTACGGGAAGTTTGGGCTGCGCTATTTCCGAGGCGGTGGAGGCAGCCACCTCTCAGGAGGGTTATCGCTATGTATTGGGCTCCGTGCTGACACAGGTTCTCCTGCATCAGTCCGTGATCGGATTGGAGACCAAGGCCGCGATGGATAAGTATGGAATCAAACCGGATGTGATCATCGGATGTGCCGGAGGCGGCTCCAATTTGGGCGGCCTGATCGCCCCGTTCATGGGAGAGAAACTGCGCGGGGAGGCGGATTACAGATTTGTTGCCGTGGAGCCCGCGTCCTGCCCCAGCCTGACCAGGGGTAAATATGTGTATGATTTCTGTGACACCGGAAAAGTTTGTCCATTGGCAAAGATGTATACTCTGGGCAGCGGATTTATACCGGCGGCCAATCACGCGGGCGGATTGCGTTACCATGGCATGAGTTCGGTGCTGTCGCAGCTGTACGCGGACGGGTATATGGAGGCTGTCAGTGTGGAGCAGACTTCCGTATTCAAGGCGGCGGAGGAGTTTGCGAGAGTGGAGGGTATTTTGCCTGCGCCTGAGAGTTCTCACGCGATCAAGGTGGCCATGGACGAGGCGCTGAAATGCAAGGAGACGGGGGAGGAGAAGACCATTCTCTTCGGCCTCACCGGCACGGGATACTTCGATATGGTGGCTTACGAGCGTTACAATAACGGAGAGATGAGCGATTATATTCCCACGGATGAGGATCTGGCAAAGGGTTTCGCGGGGATTCCCAAGTTTCCCGGAAATGAGATCTGATCGGAGATCTTGTACCATGTTGTAATGTTTGAGTGAACCGGGAGACGGAAGATGTTAGAGTTTAGTGAGGATTTTTTTGATCAGGAAGTGCGTGACGGATTTTATCTGGATACCACGATGAAGACCTTCTGGGCTGCAAGTCTGGAAGTGCTGCAGAAGATCGCAGAGGTGTGTGACAGGCATCATCTGACATGGTATGTGGCGTACGGCACATTGTTGGGAGCCATCCGCCATGAGGGCTTTATTCCGTGGGATGATGATATCGATATCTGGCTGAAACGGAGCGACTACATGAAACTGATGAAGGTGCTTCCCGCGGAATTGCCGAAGGGATACTGCGTACGCAGCGCGCTCACTGAAGAGGGGTACACACAGTTTCACTCCTGTGTGAACAATGGAAACGGCATCAATATTACCCCCGAATGGATGAATGCGTTTCACAATTGTCCTTTTACGGTGGGATTGGATATCTTTGCGTTGGATTATCTGCCCCGCAATAAGCAGGAGCGGGAGATGCAGATCAATCTGTTCGCTCTGACGGGACATGCGGCAAAACTGGCGCAGGACATATGGGAGGGTAAACTCAGAACCGCGGAAGATGAGGGGCGGACGGAGAAAGAAAAAATGGCTGTTGCCGAGATGCATGAGATATTGGATTGTCTGGAGAAGAACTGCCATTTTAAGATAAACAGGCGATACATCGAGGAAGAGGACTGGGAGAAAGCGCAGTCTGAAATCTGGAAGTGGGGCAATCGACTGGCCATGATATACGGCGAGAAGGATGGGGACTATCTCGTGGAATATATGGATTATGTCAAGTGGGACTATAAAAAGTATCCCAAGGCTTGGTTTAAAGAAACCTATGGGGCAAGCTTTGAAAATTTCATGGTGCCGGTGCCATCGGGGTATGATGAGATCCTCACGACTATTTATAAAGATTATCATGCGAAAGTCAGATGTCCGGGTATGCATGAATATCCTTTTTATGCAAGGCAGCTGAAACAATTGCGCGAGTACGTGAAAAATATAGAGACCAAGGCGGAACAGATCGGCCTTTTGGATGAGATAGAAGTGAAGGAGGCCACTCTGGAGATTCCCGATGCGTGGCAGCCGCTTATCACAAAGAAGGACGGTGCCCGCAAGAAAATCGTACTCAGCGCCAATAATCCGCAGATTTATGCCCTATATGGCGATGAGGCGTTGGACAAACTGGAGGAGACGTTACACACGTTTGAGAGGTCGCAGGATGTCGTAGCATTGTGGTGGCGGCCGCATCCCGTTATGAGGAAAATTTTGGATCAGGTCAATCCGGAATCGGGTGAGCGGTATCAGCGGATCTTGGATGGCTATAAGGCGGCGGGATGGGGTATCTGTGACGAGACGGACAATGTGGACAGAGCGGCGGAGGTATGTGACGCGTACTACGGTGATCTGAATGCGATCCTGCAGCCGTTCCAGAGTAAAGGCAAGTTTATACTGCTCAACAGCCTCGAGGAGAGAAGAGAAGAACAGAAGAACTTGGCATAGACGATGCCGGCGGAGAGCCGGAAGAGGAAAAGACGATGAAGATAGAGCTGATGGCATCCATGATGTGCGCGAATTACGGAAATTTGCAGCAGGAAGTGGCGGATCTTGAGCAGGCGGGAATAGATTCCTTTCATATAGATATCATGGATGGAAGATATGTGCCGAACTTTGCCATGTCTTTGAATGATATGTCCTATATTCGTTCCGCCACGAAACTGCCGTTGGATGTGCATCTGATGATCGAACACCCCAATAACAACATCAATCTGTTTATCAAAAGACTGAGCGAAGGGGACACGATCTATATCCATCCGGAGGCGGAATATCATCCCTCCACCACTTTGCAGAAGATCATCGATGCGGGCCTTACCCCGGGGATCGCCATTAATCCGGGCACCAGTGTGGAGACGGTGTTTGAGATGTTGCGCATTGTAAAGAAGGTCCTTGTGATGGCGGTGAATCCGGGCAACGCGGGACAGATGTTCATGCCTTATGTGGGCAAGAAGATCACGAAACTTCTGTCGTTGAAAGATGAGATGGATTTCAATATCTATTGGGACGGCGCGTGCAGCCGGGACAAAATAGAGTCCTTTGCGCCCAGAGGCGTCAAGGGATTTGTGTTGGGCACCACGTTGCTCTTTGGCAAGAAGGAACCCTATAGTGATGTGCTTAAGGACATCAGGAACATCATATAATATACAAAGGACGCTGCGCCATCGGCAGCCGGCTTGGAGGTTGGAATGAATATTGCGCTGATCCTGTCGGGGGGAACCGGCAGCCGTTTAGGTTCCGATATACCCAAACAATATCTGGAGGTGGGCGGACGTCCCGTGATCGCATATTGCCTGCAGACCATGGAGGATCATCCGCTGATCGATGTCGTTTGGATCGTGGCACATCCTGAGTGGCGGGATTTCATAAAGTCGTGGGCGGGAGTGAAACTGCGTGGATTTTCAGATCCCGGGGAGAACAGGCAGTTGTCGATCCTAAACGGGCTGACGGACATCAGGGGTTATGCGCCGGACGATGCGGTGGTGCTGATCCACGATGCGGCCAGGCCGTTGGTATCCGCTCGGACCGTCACGGAATGTGTGGAGGGCTGCGCAGAGCATGAGGGCGTGATGCCCGCGTTGCCCATGAAAGATACGGTTTATTGCGGAGTCGATGGGCGGATCGAATCTCTGTTGGAACGTAAAAAGGTGATCGCCGGTCAGGCGCCGGAGGCTTTTCGACTGGAGAGATATTTTCAGGCCAACCGGATGCTCACGAGGGACGGGATTCTCGCCGTGAACGGATCCACGGAGCCTGCGATCATGGCCGGCATGGATGTCTGTTACATAGAGGGGGACGAACGCAATTTCAAGGTGACCACAATAGAGGATTTAGAGCGTTTTCGCAGGATGGTGGAGGACGGACAATGAAGGCATATGTGTTGCATGGCATTGCGGATCTGCGCTATGAGGAGACGGAGCGCCCGATATTGAAGGAGGGCACTGTTCTGGTGGCGGTGCGTGCGGCGGGCATCTGCGGCTCGGATATCCCGCGGATCTACCGGACGGGCGCCTATTCCCATCCGTTGATTCCCGGACATGAATTCGCGGGAGTCGTGGAGGAGATCGGACCCGGCGCGGATGCGGCATGGTTGCATAAGCGTGTGGGTGTGTTTCCCATGATACCCTGCATGGAATGTCCGCAGTGCCAAAAGGGACAATACGAGATGTGCCGGCGCTATAACTATCTCGGTTCGAGAACGGACGGCGGTTTTGCGGAATATGTGAGGGTGCCGTCGCGGAATCTGTTGGAGTTGCCGGAGAATGTCACCTTTGAGCAGGCGGCCATGTTGGAACCCATGGCGGTGGCCATGCACGCCATACGCGGGATCAAAGCGCAGCCGGACGAAACCGTTGCGGTGTGCGGCTTGGGTACCATCGGGCTGTTGATCGTGATGCTGTTAAAGAGTATGGGATGCAAAAAGGTCCTGACCGTCGGCAACAAAGATATACAGCGGAATGCGGCGTTGAAAATGGGAGTATCGCCGGATGAATTTTGCGATATGCGGATTCAAAGCGCGGAGGAGTGGTTCCAAAATACGGGGCGGGCCGTGGATGTTTTCTTTGAGTGCGTGGGCAGGAACGAGGTTTTGACGGAGGCGATTCAATGCGTCGCCCCGGGAGGGCGGGTGATGTTGGTGGGCAATCCGGCATCGGATATGGCGTTGGACAAGAATGTCTATTGGCAGGTGTTGCGCAAACAGCTCACGCTTAAGGGCACTTGGAACTCTTCTTTTACGGGCAGGGCGGATGATGATTGGCATACGGTTCTGCAGTTATTGCGGGACGGCCGGATTCATCCCGAACAATTGATCAGTCACCGCTTTGCCATGGAGGAATTATATCGCGGCATGGAGTGTATGCGGGACAAGTCACGGGAATATATCAAGATGATAGGGGTTTAGAGCGCCTCTATCATCTTTTTCATTCTGTGCAGATAAGTGTGCTGTTCACATACTTTTTGATAGCCGTTTCGGGCGATCCGGTCTCGCTCCTCCTCATGCTCCAGATAGTAGGCACATTTTTCCACCAGTTCCTCCATGCAGGAATAGGCCTCCAGATCCACGCCGATCTCAAAATATTCCGGAAGTTCCGCCTGAAAGTTGGTCATGAGGAAACCGCCGCATCCCAAGATGTCGAAGATCCGCAGAGGCAGTCCGGTCTGGATCGGCTTGACGGTCATGTTGAGATTGATCCTGCTCAAGTGAAAGATCTTGGGCATCTCCGTCAGGCTGGCCACACCGCCGTGGGTGCGCACGCCCTGCAGTTTGGAGACGTCACTGCGGGTGAACAGATCCACCGCAAAGTACTGCGCCAGTGTGTTCAGCGTCCGGATGCGTTCCGTCTCCGCGATCTGCATGCCCACATAGCTGTGGGCGGCGATATGGCGCTTGGGATCGGTGACAGTCTTCTCCATTCTGTAGAAATCAGTCGCGCAGGATCGGATGGACTCCGCCAGGTCGTCGGTCATGGCCTCCTCCACAAGATTGCAACCGTATACTTTGAGGGCAGATTCCACCAATGCATCGACATATCCCCTGTCGTGGTCGGAGAGACCCTTCAGATCGCGAAGAGGATTTTTCTCATTATAGAGAGATCCCACAAAGGAAATATCGCATGTAAATCGGGTTCTGTCCCGGTCGGAGATGTCGGCGATCACCCGGTCAAACCGCTCCGTGTCGGAGGCCAGCGGCAGATAGCGGATGCCGTCGGGGTTGTAGGGGGCAAAATATTCGTACTGAGCCCGGTCGAACAGGAAGAGGCGATTGGTGTCATGGCGGATGGATTCGGAGAACAGCTCCGGCACAGGGGCATCTACCGTCCAACACAGATATCTTGTCCGATAGATGTGGCAGATCTCCGCGATGACCGGATAGAAGTTGATGCTGAACACAAAGAGCGGCTGTTGCGTCTTCAGGACATTTTCCACCAACCGCACACGGTCCGCGGAAGAAAGGCTTTTTTGTGTGATCTCCGTGGTCTCCTCCAGGACGGTCAGGCCGAGCTTTTGAAAGGCCCGGATGACATCGGGCTCACATATGCTGCCGTATCTGTATACCAATATTTTCATGTAAAATCTCCTTTGATCTTCGGTAGCGGTATATTATGGATTTATTATACTTCACGCGGAAATGGGATGCAAGACGACGATTCACGCCGGCGGCCGGAAATGGTAGAGTCGCTTGTTAAAAAGGCAAACAAATTCTATAAAAAAGTAATTGACAATGCTCTCGCGAACAAGTATACTATTTTAGTGTGCCCCCGGTAGGCACCACTTGTGCGTGGAGCATTGTTTTGCGCTGCGGTACGGCTGCAGGCGCGTTACGATCGCCGCACGCATATTTTACCAAAAACATTTTATAATAAGAAAGAGGTGAAACAGAATGCCAACATTTAACCAGTTAGTAAGAAAGGGACGTCAGACATCTGTAAAGAAGTCTACAGCGCCTGCGCTTCAGAAGGGATACAACTCTCTTCACAAGAAAGCGACCAACACTTCTGCTCCTCAGAAGCGTGGCGTGTGCACTGCCGTTAAGACCGCAACCCCCAAGAAACCTAACTCCGCACTGAGAAAGATCGCCAGAGTACGTCTTTCCAACGGTATTGAGGTTACCAGCTATATCCCCGGCGAGGGTCACAACCTTCAGGAGCATAGCGTGGTACTGATCCGCGGCGGCAGAGTAAAGGATCTTCCCGGTACCAGATATCACATCATCCGTGGTACTTTGGATACGGCAGGCGTTGCCAACAGAAAGCAGGCTCGTTCCAAGTACGGCGCCAAGAGACCGAAAGACGCCAAGAAATAGGGACTACACTAAAACGGAACTAAGAAAAGTGTTGGATTCTGTATTGTTTATAAAAGAGCAACAGATACACAGCGCGAACACTTGGGGAAACACATGTGAGTACCGATGAATTATTGAATAATAAGGAGGGAAGAACCGTGCCACGTAAAGGACATATTCAGAAAAGAGATGTATTGGCCGATCCTTTGTACAACAACAAGGTTGTCACCAAACTGATCAACAATATCATGTTGGATGGCAAGAAGGGCGTAGCCCAGAAGATCGTATACGGCGCATTTGCCAAAGTTGAGGAGAAGTCCGGCAAGCCGGCTCTCGAGGTTTTTGAGGAGGCCATGAACAATATCATGCCCGTTCTGGAAGTCAAGGCGAGACGTATCGGCGGCGCAACCTATCAGGTGCCCATCGAAGTACGCGCGGACAGACGCCAGGCTCTGGGCCTTCGATGGCTGACCATGTTCTCTCGCAAGAGAAGTGAGAAGACCATGGAGGACAGACTGGCCAATGAGATTCTTGACGCAGCGAACAATACCGGCGCCGCTGTCAAGAGAAAAGAAGACATGCACAAGATGGCAGAGGCCAACAAGGCTTTCGCCCACTATCGTTTCTAAGGACGAGAATAGTTAGGAGGAAAAGATCTTGGCTGGAAGAGAATATCCCTTAGAGAGAACCAGGAATATCGGAATCATGGCTCATATCGATGCGGGTAAGACCACATTGACAGAGCGTATTCTGTATTATACCGGTGTAAATTACAAGATTGGTGATACTCACGAGGGTACTGCGACCATGGACTGGATGGAGCAGGAGCAGGAGAGAGGTATCACGATCACATCAGCCGCCACCACCTGCCACTGGACTTTGGAAAAGGAGACCAAGCCCATGGAGGGTGCGTTGGAGCATCGTATCAATATCATTGATACACCCGGTCACGTTGACTTTACCGTGGAGGTGGAGCGTTCCCTTCGCGTGTTGGACGGCGCTGTCGGCGTCTTCTGCGCAAAGGGCGGCGTGGAGCCTCAGTCCGAGAATGTATGGCGTCAGGCTGACACCTACAATGTGCCCCGTATGGCGTTCATCAACAAGATGGACATCATGGGCGCCAATTTCTATGGCGCGGTGGAGCAGATCAAGACCAGACTCGGCAAAAATGCCATCGTTCTCCAGTTGCCCATCGGCAAGGAGGATGATTTCAAGGGCATCATCGATCTCTTTGAGATGAAGGCCTACATCTATAATGATGACAAGGGTGATGACATCACTGTGACTGACGACCTGGGCGACATGAAGGATGACGCGGAGCTGTACCGTTCCGAGTTGATCGAGAAGGTCTGTGAGTTGGATGATGATCTCACCATGATGTATCTGGAGGGCGAAGAGCCTTCCGTGGAGCAGCTCAAGGCCGCTCTGCGCAAGGGGACCTGCGAGTGTACGGCGATTCCCGTATGCTGTGGTTCCGCATACCGCAACAAGGGCGTACAGAAACTTTTGGATGCCATTTTGGAGTACATGCCCGCACCCACCGACATCCCTGCCATCAAGGGCACGGATCTCGACGGCAATGAGGTGGAGAGACATTCCTCCGATGAAGAGCCTTTCTCCGCTCTGGCGTTCAAGATCATGGCCGATCCCTTTGTGGGTAAACTTGCATTCTTCCGCGTGTATTCCGGCACCATGAACTCCGGTTCCTATGTGCTGAACGCCACCAAGGACAAGAAAGAGCGTGTGGGACGTATCCTGCAGATGCACGCCAACAAGCGCGCGGAGCTCGACAAAGTGTATTCCGGCGATATCGCCGCTGCAGTAGGCTTTAAGTTCACCACCACGGGCGATACCATCTGTGACGAGCAGCACCCCGTGATCTTAGAGTCCATGGAGTTCCCCGAGCCCGTTATCGAGTTGGCCATCGAGCCCAAGACCAAGGCGGGACAGAGCAAGATGGGCGAGGCGCTTGCCAAACTGGCAGAGGAGGATCCCACTTTCCGCGCGCACACCAATGCGGAGACGGGACAGACCATCATCGCCGGCATGGGCGAGCTGCATCTGGAGATCATCGTGGACAGACTGTTGCGCGAGTTCAAGGTGGAGGCAAATGTGGGCGCGCCTCAGGTTGCCTACAAGGAAGCATTCACCAAGGCAGTGGAAGTGGATTCCAAGTACGCTAAGCAGTCCGGCGGCCGCGGTCAGTACGGACATTGTAAAGTGAAGTTCGAGCCCTTGGAGGCCAACTGCGAGAAATTTGAGTTTGATCCCAAGGCAAATGTGCTGATCAACGAGCCCCCCGTACTTTTGTACGAATCTACCGTTGTCGGCGGCGCGATTCCCAAGGAATACATCCCCGCGGTGGGCGAGGGTATCAAGGAGGCCGCACAGGCAGGTATTTTGGGCGGATTCCCCGTGTTGGGCATTCACGCCAATGTATATGACGGTTCCTATCACGAGGTGGACTCCTCCGAGATGGCATTCCACATCGCCGGTTCCATGGCGTTCAAGGAGGCCATGCAGAAGGCAAGCCCCGTGCTGCTCGAGCCGATCATGAAGGTTGAGGTTACCATGCCCGAGGAATATATGGGTGATGTGATCGGAGATCTGAACTCACGTCGCGGACGTGTGGAGGGTATGGATGATCTGGGCGGCGGCAAGATCGTTCGCGCATTCGTTCCCTTGGCAGAGATGTTCGGTTATTCCACCGATCTGCGTTCCAGGACTCAGGGTCGCGGCAACTACTCCATGTTCTTTGACAAGTACGAGCCGGTTCCCAAGAACGTTCAGGAAAAGGTATTGTCCGAGAAGGCCAAATAAGTTCGTAACTTTTGCCTTATTTTAGCAAAAACCGCTTGTCAAACTGCTGATTATTTAATATAATCAGAGATAGCGAGAAAAAAAGTAACTGTATCTATCATTTTAAGGAGGATTTTAATAATGGCTAAAGCTAAATTTGAAAGATCTAAGCCCCATTGTAACATTGGTACCATCGGTCACGTTGACCATGGTAAGACCACTCTGACCGCTGCGATCACCAAGGTGTTGGCTGAGAGAGTTGCCGGCAACGAGAAGGTAGATTTCGAGAATATCGACAAGGCTCCCGAGGAGAGAGAGCGTGGTATCACCATTTCTACCGCACACGTTGAGTATCAGACCGAGAAGAGACATTATGCGCACGTTGACTGCCCGGGACATGCTGACTATGTAAAGAACATGATCACCGGCGCTGCACAGATGGACGGCGCTATCCTTGTTGTGGCTGCTACCGATGGCGTTATGGCACAGACCAAGGAGCATATCCTTCTGTCCCGTCAGGTAGGCGTGCCCTACATCGTAGTATTCATGAACAAGTGTGACATGGTAGACGATCCCGAGCTGCTTGAGTTGGTTGAGATGGAGATCACCGAGCAGTTGGAGGAGTATGATTTCACCGATTGCCCTATCATCAAGGGTTCCGCTCTGAAGGCTCTGGAAGATCCCAGCGGCGAGTGGGGCGACAAGATCATGGAGCTGATGAGCACTGTAGATGAGTATATCCCCGATCCTCAGCGTGACACCGACAAGCCTTTCCTGATGCCTGTCGAGGACGTATTCACCATCACCGGTCGTGGTACTGTTGCTACCGGCCGTGTAGAGCGTGGCGTTCTGCATCTGAATGAGGAAGTAGAGATCGTTGGTATCAAGGAAGAGACCAAGAAGACCGTTGTAACCGGTATCGAGATGTTCCGCAAGATGTTGGATGAGGCACAGGCCGGTGATAACATTGGCGCACTGCTTCGCGGTGTTCAGAGAACCGAGATCGAGCGTGGTCAGGTGCTTGCAAAACCTAACACCGTTACCTGCCACAGAAAGTTCACCGCTCAGGTGTACGTTCTGACCAAGGATGAGGGTGGTCGTCACACTCCTTTCTTCAACAACTATCGTCCTCAGTTCTACTTCAGAACTACCGACGTTACCGGCGTTTGCAACCTGCCCGCAGGCACTGAGATGTGCATGCCCGGCGATAACGTGGAGATGAGCATCGAGCTGATCCATCCCATCGCTATGGAGCAGGGTCTTACTTTCGCTATCCGTGAGGGTGGCAGAACCGTTGGTTCCGGCCGTGTGGCTACGATCGTAGAGTAATTAGAAGGAATGCGGTAAAATCAAGGCTTTCGGGGATTTCTCCGAAAGCCTTTTTTCTGTTTTAAAACACTGAAAATAATGTGAACGGCGCCGCAAGTTGCTATTCATATATATTTTTTAGCATGATTTTTGCATTTTTCAGTAGTACTCCAAGGATCAAAGTGATATAATCAAGCCATATACATTCATTGAGACTCTGATACGGAAAGGGATACGCAGGATGGAGCAGTTTGATCCGATACATGAGACCACCTATTTATCTGTGCCAAACGCGCCGACATATCGGAAAATCATGCGTTTATTTTACCGGGAATATGAAAAGATGCATTTTCAATTATACAAAGAAGATATCTTTCAGTTGATCAGGCAGGATGATCTTTTCATGGATTATTCCATGGAGCAGTTGGTGGCTGATATGGAAGCCTTAGTCAAATGGAAAAATCTTACTCCAATTCAGGACCCGGGTCGGGTCTATACCATCGCTGAATATAAAAATAAGCAATACCGCTATACCATGTCCGAGTACGCGGTAGAGATAGAGAGATTGACGGTCCGGTTAGAAAATATTTTTCTGGAATCGGGGAATTTGTCCACCAATTTTTTTGTTCGATTGGAGAAAAGCCTGGAGGACGCAGTGTTGATGGAGCATGCGGGGCCTAAGGAGACGAATGAATGGTGGAATTTGCTTCAGGAAGATTTTAAGCGACTTAATCAGAATTATCAGGATTATCTTCGGGATTTTTATTCGGGGAACACGGATCATTTGATGAAATCTGTGGAGTTTGTCATTCACAAGGATAAATTTATCAAGTATTTGAACGAGTTTGTGCAGGAACTTCAGCAGCACGCAAGGAGGATCGAACAGATCCTGATAAAGAATATTCCGGTTGTGGAGAATATTATTCTGGAGAAAGTGGTGCAGAGCGAACTGGATATTCCGCACGCGCTGTTACAAATTCATGGAAATGCGGAGCCCAATATCAGGGAAAATGTTATGGGCAAGTGGAATTCTTTAAAGAGTTGGTTTATTGATTCACCCGGACATGACTGCGAATGCAAAAAGGTTCTGCAGATTACCAATGACGTGATTCGGAGTATCATTCAGAATGCGGCGCTGATCGTCCAGATTCAAAACTGGGGAATCAGCAGAAAAGATGAGTATCGTAAATTTTTGGAATTGTTCTTAAAATGTGAAGATCTCGATGAGGCGCATAAGCTGTCGGCCCATGTTTTCGGCATACAGAAAATACAACATTTCAAGACGAATGTGCCTCGTGAAGAAAATGGAATTAATAATAGTATTTATGAGGAAGAACCCGCGGAGTTTCTGTTAAAGCCTCATACAAGAGCCTACAGGGAGAAAAAGGATCGGAGAGGTTTTGCGGATAAGTCCTTGGAAAAAAGAATGCAGAGGGAAGACTATCTGCAGCACGTCAGAAAGCAAAAAGAGATTGTGATGCGCTACATAAAAGAGGATCGAATCATTTTTTCTGAGATCAGGGAAACGGTTCCGGCAGATGTCAGAATGATATTTCTGCAATGGATCGCTCAGGCGAATATGAACTCGCAAAGGATGGGGAGAACGGAGTATGGGCAGGAATATCAGCTTGTTCGGGGAGAGGGGAACTGTGTGTTGGATTGTGAGGACGGTGCGTTGACCATGCCTGCATATGTATTGGAGTTTAAATCACAATGAACGAAGCAAGAACGCTGTTTGAAAATTTTTGGATCTGTAAGGATAGCGATAAGGAAACCTATTATAGAGTAAAACGTGATATCCCTAATTTTCAAAGATTCATCCGTGAGCAGTTGGGATGGAAACTGATCCATACGGAGAATCTGTTAAAACTGGAAAAGAAACCGGCGCACGCCCAAAGCTTTATGGGAATAGAAGAATTTACCGATATCAGGGATTACTGTATTTTATGCGCTGTTTTGATGTATTTGGAGGACAAGGAAGAACAGGAACAGTTTCTTTTGTCGGAACTGATCAACTATGTGGAGACGCAGTTAAAGGCATACATAGAGATTGATTGGACTTCTTTCACCCAGAGAAAATCGTTGGTTCGTGTTCTGCAGTATATGGAACGGCTGCAGATGTTGCGCGCGTATGAGGGAAACAGTGAGGCGTTCGGCGCGGAGGCGGGACAGGAGGTCTTGTATGAAAATACAGGGTATTCCAAATATTTTGCCACCGGTTTTGTTACGGATGTTTCTTCATACGAGTCATGGGAAGATTTTGAAAAGACTGATTTTGCGGAGTTGGACGAAGACCGGGGAGCCATGCGTATTAACCGCGTATACAGACAACTGGCGGTCTGCCCTGCTTATTATTGGGAAGGAAATGAGGACGCGGATGCGCTTTATCTAAAGAATCAGCGCCAATGGGTCTCCAAATATCTAAATGAGAATCTCGGAGGAAATCTGGATATTTATAAAAATGCGGCATTCCTGACCTTGGATGCAGACGACTGTTATGGAGCGGTACATCCAAGGGATGCAATGCTGCCGGAGGCCGTTCTGCTCCTGTGCGCAAAGATTCAGGAGGCGCTGCAGGATGGAAATCTGAAGAAGGAAGATAATGAGTGCATCTGTCTGACGAGAAATCAATTTGCGGAAATGGTGTCCGACTGTCGTAATCGTTGGAATGAGGCATGGAGCAAGGAATTTCGTGAGATGGACGAGGACAGGCTGCCGGACACTGTTCTGGAATACATGAAGAACTGGATGATGCTCCAATGTGATGGAAATGAGATCACGATATTGCCGGCGGTTGGGAGAATCAGAGGGTATTATCCGAAGGATTTTGAGGGAGGAGCAAGGGCTTGACAGATCGTTGGAAAATGAATCGGATCGGATTCGTAAATTTCTGGTTATATGACGAGGAAGACTTTGAATTTATAGATGGAAAGCTGCTTCTCCGGGGGCAGAACGGTTCCGGTAAGTCCATTACGACGCAGAGTTTTATTCCGTTCGTGTTAGATGGGGACCGTACACCGAGCCGTCTGGATCCGTTTGGCTCCAGTGACCGGAGAATGGAGTATTATTTTCTGGGGGAAGAAGGAAGGGAAGAGGCCACAGGTTATCTGTTTCTCGAATTCAAAAAAGAAAGGACCGAAGAATATCGCACGATCGGTATCGGGCAGCGGGCAAAGCGTGGGAAACCAATGGATTTCTGGGGCTTTATCATTCTGGACGGCCGCAGGATCGGCTGTGATCTGTGGCTGTACAAGGAGGTTGGAACAACAAAGTTCCCCTATGACAAACGAGAAATGAAAGCGCAGCTCGGGGAGGGTAATTTCTTTACGGATAGTCAGAGCGAGTACAAAAAGCATGTCAATCAATATATTTTCGGTTTCCGAAAGGCGGATCAGTATGAGCAGTTTATTAAGCTCCTTGTCAAAGTGCGTGCCCCGAAACTGTCCAAAGAATTTAAACCCACAAAAGTGTATGAAATTCTAAATGATTCCCTGCAGACATTGACGGACGAGGATTTGCGCGCCATGGTCGATGCAATGGAAAAAATGGATGAGATACAGGACAGCCTTGATATGCTGCGCCGCGCCTTTGCCGACATTAAGGTGATACGCACGGAATATACTCGGTACAATCAATATATGATCGCTAAAAAAGCGCAGGCCTATATTGCCAAAAAGAGAGAGGTTGAGGACGCAAAGAGTCAGCTGGAGGCTCAGGAGCAGAGCAAAATAGAAATGGAAAGTGACCTGCGGGGCAAAACAATTCGTCGCGGGGAACTGGAGGAGAAAAGAAATTTGGCGGAAATCGAACGAATCGGGCTTCTCGACACAGATCTGGAAGAAATGGACCGCAAGTTGGAACAGGCAAGGAAGACAAGGGAGGAGCTTGAAACGCAGGAAACGAAATGGGAGAATAAGATTGAGGAATGCGGGGAACGTATCCGTGAGGGAGAGCGGAAACTGAAAGAGATCCAAGACCGCTTGGAATTGAGACAGCAGGAATTGCAGAGAGAAAAACGGGAATTGGAGGAGCAGCAGGAGGTTTTGCGTTGGGATCAGCATCAGACGGCTCTTCAGCTGATCGCGTGTGAGGAATATGCCGGGACGGACGAGATCGTTAAGAATCTGGATACATATAAGAAACTCATTCAGGAATGTAAAAAGGCAATTCAACGGTATGAGGAGATTTCCGGGCAATATGATGAGCTTGCGGGACGCCTGGAACAGACCAAACGGCAGAAAATTTTAAGTGAGCAGGAGTTGGAGGGCGCGCGGGATCAGGTTACAAATTCAATTGACCAATGGATTGTGGAGCTTTTTCACGCAAAGGAGACATCCTTACAGTGGAATCCCGTGGAAGAGGCACTGAAAGCGGTTGAGGAGAGAGTCCAAAACTATCGGTCTGTCAAGGATGCGGGGGCGGTGCAGGAGATTCTGCGCGCGGATTACGAGAGGCAGCGGCAGGCGTTGACGGATGCAAAAAGTGCCGAGGATTATGCACTCCGGCAGCAAAAGGAGCTCTTAAGAGAGGCGAAGGAGGAGCTGACACAGATTCAAAACCGGGAAGAGATGGAGCCGGAGAGAGAGGAGAGCGCAAGGCAGACAAGACTTGCCCTGCAGAAAGCCGGTATCAAAGCGGTTCCGTTTTATAAGACGGTGGAATTCGCAAACGGGATGGATTCGGCGGCGTGCGCAAGGCTGGAGGCACAACTGCAGAAAATGGGGCTTCTGGACGCCTTGGTAGTATCTGCGCAAAGTGCAGAGAGAATCCGGCAGGCATGTCCGCAATTTTTGGATACCGTTTTGTATGTGGAGAAAAGAGGGGATTCGCATTTCTCAGGGCTGACGGTCAGTGAAGAGGCAGAGGATGGAATCCGGGAAATGGTCGATCGGATCTTAAGCAATATTTATGAAAAGGATGGCGGCGGAAACGGCGTTTATCTCGCAGAGGACGGTAGTTTCCGCCAGGGTATTTTAACCGGAAGGGCAGATAAGACGGGAGCAGCGGAATATGTAGGTCTGCTTGCGAGGAAGAGACGAAAAGAAGAAAAGATCCGGCAGTTGGAAGAGCAGATTCAAGTTTATACGGAGACGGTTGCAGATGCGGAGAAAAAGTTGGAAGAGATTGAGGGATGCCTTAATACCTTGCGGGAGGAGTATCTGAAACTTCCGGATTTCTCCGGTATTGATGAGGCGCTGGAGCAGGAAAAGCTCTGTACTCTGGAATGGCAGGCAATTAAGGAACGATGCGACAGGGAGGAGAAACAGGAGCAGAGTCTTGCCCGGCAGAAAAACGAACAGTATCAGAACATGTTGCGGAAGTGCAGATCCTTCCCATACGCAAGGACCAAGGAAGCCTATGAGGAGGTCAGCGATGCCATTGAGGAATATCAGCGGATCTGGCAGGAGATACGCAACGGTATATTGCGGTTGAGTACGGAACGCGTCAATCGCAGAGACAGAGAGGAGCAACTGGCTGACCATGAGCAGGCGATGGATGACGCCATAGTAGAAAAGCGAGGGTGCAGCGCCCGAATCAAGGAGTGTGAGCTTAGAATCCGGCAGTGTGAGGATTATCTGAATCGACCGGAAAATATTGAGAAAGCGAACCGACTGAATGAGATCAGGGAGGAGCTGAGCGAACTGGAAAAAGAGCGTGATCAGTTGAATGGAGATCTCGTACGTTTAGAGGATGGACTTCTAAAGATGCAGGAATCCCTGCCGAAGCTAAAAGAGCGCCTTCAGCAGTTGATCGGGGAGGAAACCTTTGTCAGAAATTATTTTGAGGAGGAACTTTCCCTCAAGCTTGTATTAGAGCGGGGAGAACGGACGCTTTTCGACTGTGCGAGGGAAGCGGCGGGCGTGATACGGGAAGGTGATAAAAACAGAGAATCCGGAGAGATGCTGAACGCGCTGTTTCAGGTGTATCAAGGGCATAATGGCAGTCTGACAAGTTATGGAACCGCTTTGGAGGATTGTTTCGGAACCGCGGATGACATGTCGGAGATCGTGCCGGTGGCAAATGCGCTCCGAAAGCGTGTGTGTGTCGTGTCCGTCTGGAACGGGAAAAAGGTTTATCTGGAGGAATTTTATGGGATTTTAAAGGCGGCGATTGATGAGACGGAGCTTCTGATTCAGAAGAAAGACCGCGAGCTGTTTGAGGATATTTTATCCCGGACCATCAGCCGGCAGCTGACGGACAGGATCGAGGAGAGCCGTAAATGGGTTTTGGATATGTCAAGGCTGATGAAGGCGATGGATACCTCCATGGGATTAAGCTTTTCTCTGGAATGGAAACCCCGAAAGGCTGAGAATGATACGGAACTGGATACGGCGGAGTTGGAACAGATTCTGCTTCGGGATCGCGCGCTTCTCACGATGGAGGATATTGAAAAGGTTGCGGCACATTTCCGAAGTAAAATTCGGACAGAGAAACGAAATCTTGAGGAAGACGGCAGCGTGATCAACTATATGGAGTTGGTAAGGGATGCGTTGGATTATCGTAAATGGTTTGAGTTCCAAATGTTTTTCAGGCGCGGTGATGAGACGAAAAAAGCATTGACAAATGCCGCTTTTAACCGGTTCAGCGGCGGAGAAAAGGCGATGGCGATGTATGTTCCGCTTTTTGCGGCAGTCAATGCACAGTACCAAAAGGCGGATAATAAAGATCATCCGCGCATAATCGCATTGGATGAGGCGTTTGCGGGAGTGGATGATAAAAACATCAGCAGTATGTTTGAGCTTGTCCACAAGCTGGATTTTGATTATATTATGAATTCTCAGGCGCTGTGGGGATGCTTTGAGACGGTGAAGGGACTTCGGATCGCGGAACTGCAAAGACCGCAGAATTCCCCGACGGTTTCCGCAATCCGTTATTCCTGGAATGGACATGAGAGGATATTGGATGAGCAATAACACGGAATGCGCAAGGTATTTTAAGAGTAAAAAGGCGTATCGCAGATGTATGGAGGAGTTTCGGAAAAAATGGAAATCCTTTGGAAAGGTGGCCGGGCGCATCACGCTAAAAGACGCGGATGAGGAGGAACGCCGTGAGATTGGCGGGATTTTAGGAAAAGTTTTTTACGACAGGGATATCAGCTTTGAGTTTTCCAAGTTTGAACAGGGTCTGCAGAGAACCCGCTTTGCTCCGGTAGATATGAAAGAAGTGTTGGAGGTATATTTTGGCGAGACACTCTCCACGAATCAGGGAGAAAAGCAGGAGTGGGAAAAACGGAAAACAGCGTTTTTGAATGGTGTTAAGGAACATTTCCTGAGCAGTGTGGGCGATGAATCAGCGGCCTTTTTGTGGATGCGGGATCTGATATCCGATAAAAAATACGGATATCAGCTGTTGATGAAGGAATTTAAAAAGGAGTCCTGGCAGGCAGAGATATTAGCCCAAAATGTGGGGGCTGCGCTCATACGGTTGGAACGTCAGGATGGAAGCAGTATCGAATGGCCGTTGGCTGTATTTGCGGCGAAAATATCCGGTAATCCCCATTATTTTGATCGCGGCACAACCCCGGGACAGCTTTTGGTGAATGCAATCTGTTATAGGGAAAAGGCGGAGCTGCCGAAAAATGCGCATCAGTGGCGTGACTTGCTGTTTGCGGTTGGAATCGTGCCGGATAATGTTTCCTCTATGGTACACGCATATGGGCTGCGTCTGCAGATGCGGGATCGCCTGCATCCGGCATATGACGCTTTTTGTGGTTTAAATGAGCCTTATGTCATTACGATGGAGAATCTGAGGGGAATAACCGGGGCTTTGGCGGAAGGCGACCGGGTGTATGTGGTTGAAAATGAGATGGTTTTCTGCTATCTGTTGGAACATGCAGTGAGAGAGACGCGTCCGCAGGTCGGCAGTTCAAATCCGAGTCGGAGTAAAAAACTGACTCTCCTCTGTACATCGGGACAGATTCGGTCGGTGGCACTGGAGCTGATTCCGCTCATCCTTAACAGTGGTGTGGATATCTATTACAGCGGTGACATTGATCCGGACGGAATCGGAATTGCGGATCGGCTCTGGCAGAAATTTGGAGAGCGAATTCATATATGGCGAATGTCGCCGGAAGACTATAAGACGGGCGTTTCAAAAGAGCGCATTGATGATAACGGCTTGGCAAAGTTGGAAAATGTCAGAAATCCGTTGCTGAAACAGACGGCAGAGGCTGTGAAGGAGAAAAGAAGAGCGGCTTATCAGGAGAATCTGTTGGAAGAGCTGCTTGGGGATATCATTTGACACCCAAACGCGGATGCGCTACTATAAATATGTGCAAATATATTAGGAAAGCAGAGCAAAAGACATGGCGTTTACCCATCTTCACGTCCACACGGAGTATTCTCTCTTGGACGGTTCCAACAAAATAAAAGACTATGTGCATCGGGTGAAAGAACTGGGGATGGACTCCGCCGCCATCACGGATCACGGTGTGATGTATGGTGTGATCGATTTCTACAGGGCGGCCAAGGCAGAGGGGATCAAGCCCATTCTGGGATGTGAGATCTATGTGGCCCCCAATTCCCGTTTTGACAAGGAATTGACGGGGGGAGAGGACAGATACTATCATCTGGTGCTGTTGGCGGAGAACAATCAGGGCTATGCCAATCTCTTAAAGATCGTGAGCAAGGGATTCACCGAGGGGTATTATTACAAGCCCAGGGTGGATATGGAAGTTTTGAATCAATATCACGAGGGGCTGATCGCCACTTCCGCCTGTCTGGCGGGGGAGGTGCAGCGCTACATCTCCAAGGGGCTGACGGATGAGGCGCGCAAGGCGGCCTTAAAATATGAGGCGTGTTTCGGCAAGGGAAATTATTTTCTGGAGCTTCAGGACCATGGTATTCCGGAACAGCAGACGGTCAATATGGAGCTCATGCGCATGAGCCGTGAGTTGGACATTCCTCTGGTGGCCACCAATGATGTGCATTACACCTATGCGCAGGACGCGGATTCCCATGATATCCTGCTCTGTCTGCAGACGGGCAAAAAGTTGGCGGACGAGGATCGTATGCGCTACGAGGGCGGGCAGTATTATGTCAAGAGCGAGGAGGAGATGAAGGGGCTGTTCCCCTACGCGTGGGAGGCGGTGGAGAATACGCAGCGCATTGCGGACCGCTGTCAGGTGGAGATCGAGTTCGGCGTGACCAAGCTGCCGCACTTTGAGGTGCCTGAGGGATATGACTCATGGGAGTATCTTAACAAACTGTGTGATGACGGACTGCACGAGCGGTACGGGGAGTCGCTCCCCGACGGCAGCAGGACGGATCCCGGGGCTTTGCCCGCCGGGGACACGGGGCAGACTTTGCGGGAGCGCTTAGACTATGAGTTGGGCGTCATAAGGCGCATGGGCTATGTGGACTATTTCCTGATCGTGTGGGATTTTATCAATTACGCGAGACAGCATGACATTCCGGTGGGGCCCGGGCGGGGTTCGGCCGCCGGGAGCATTGTGTCCTATTGCCTGAAGATCACGAATATCGACCCCATCCGTTACAGTCTTCTGTTCGAGCGTTTTCTGAATCCGGAGAGAGTGACCATGCCGGATATCGATATTGACTTTTGCTTTGAGAGACGGCAGGAGGTCATCGACTATGTGAGCAGAAAATACGGGGCTGAGAAGGTGGTGCAGATCGTCACCTTCGGAACGCTGCAGGCCAAGGGCGTGATCCGCGATGTGGGGCGTGTCATGGATCTCTCCTATCAGCTCTGCGACTCGCTGGCCAAGATGGTGCCCAATGAACTCAATATCACATTGGACAAGGCCCTTGAGAAGAATCCCGAGATGCGCAAACTCTATCAGGAGGATGAGCAGGTCAGACAGCTCATCGATATGAGCAGACGCTTGGAGGGGTTGCCCAGACACGCGTCCATGCACGCGGCGGGTGTGGTGATCTGCCCGGAGGCGGCGGACGAGTTTGTGCCGTTGTCCAGGGGGAGTGACGGCGCCATCACCACGCAGTTTACCATGACGACTCTGGAGGAGCTCGGACTTCTCAAGATGGATTTTCTGGGCCTACGCACCCTGACGGTGATCCATGACGCGGTGGATTTCATAGAGAAGACAACGGGAGAGCGGATCGACATTGACCGGATCGACTATGATGATCCCAAGGTGCTGGCCGCCATCGGCTCCGGCAGGACGGAGGGGATCTTCCAGTTGGAGAGCTCGGGCATGAAAAGTTTCATGAAAGAGCTGCGGCCTCAGAATCTGGAGGACATCATCGCCGGGATCTCGCTCTATCGCCCGGGGCCCATGGACTTTATTCCCAAATATATAAAGGGTAAAAATAATCATCAGGCCGTGACCTACTCCTGCCCGCAGTTGGAGCCCATTCTCAAACCAACCTACGGCTGTATCGTGTATCAGGAGCAGGTGATGCAGATCGTGCGGGATCTGGGCGGTTATACGCTGGGGCGGAGCGATTTGGTGCGGAGAGCCATGAGCAAAAAGAAACAGTCCGTCATGGAGAAGGAGAGGGCCAATTTTATTTATGGAAACGAGGAGGAGTCCGTCCCCGGCTGTGTGGAGAACGGTATAGATGAGAAAGTGGCCGCCGGGATCTATGACGAGATGATGGATTTTGCCAAATATGCCTTCAACAAGTCTCATGCGGCCTGTTACGCGGTGGTGGCCTATCAGACGGCGTGGCTCAAATATTATCATCCCGTGGAATTTATGGCGGCTCTTTTGACCTCGGTCATCGACAATGGCAGGAAGGTGTCCGAGTACATCCTCACCTGTCGCAATATGGGAATCGAGCTGCTGCCCCCCGACATCAATGAGGGAGAGGC
Source organism: Acetatifactor muris (assembly GCA_023663635.1). Taxonomy (GTDB): domain Bacteria; phylum Bacillota; class Clostridia; order Lachnospirales; family Lachnospiraceae; genus Acetatifactor; species Acetatifactor muris_A. The sequence goes on along the minus strand of JAMPHD010000019.1, from coordinate 5,112 downwards.
GGGATTTTCCGTGACGGACGGACGGATCCGCTATGCTCTGACGGCGATCAAGGGCGTGGGGCGTCCGGTGATAGACAGTATCGTGGCGGAGCGCAGAGAGCGCGGGCCCTTCACGAATCTCAACGATTTTATCATGCGCCTGGTCCAGACGGAGGTCAACAAGCGCGTCATTGAGAGCTTTATCAAGGCGGGGGCATTGGATGGGCTGAAAGGGACCCGCAGACAGTTCATGAGCGTGTATGTGCAGATCTTGGATCATGTGACCAGGGACAGGAAGAACAATCTGGCGGGGCAGATCTCGCTCTTTGACATTGCGGAGGATGAGCAGAAGGAGAAGTTTGATCTGCGCATGCCGGATGTGGGCGAATATCCCAAGGAGATGCTTTTGGCCTTCGAGAAAGAGGTGCTGGGCATTTATATCAGCGGGCACCCCATGGAGGAGTACCGGGATCTGTGGCAGAAGTACACGGATCAAAATGCCGGCGATTTCGCGCTGGATGAGGAGACGGGAGCGGTTGCCGTTCCGGACGGGAAGAGAGTGGTCTTGGGAGGCATGATCGCGGGAAAGAACATCAAGTACACCAAAAATGACAAGATGATGGCGTTTGTGACTCTGGAGGACTTGGTGGGCAGCGTGGAGGTCGTGGTATTTCCCAAGGATTACGAGCGATACGGAGGGATTCTTTTGGAGGATGAGAAAGTGTTCATCCGGGGAAGGGCATCCGTGGAGGAGGATAAGGACGGCAAACTGATCTGCGAGGAGGTCCGAACCTTTGCGGAGGTGGAGGAGAACGGATTCGGCAGGAATAAGGCGGCCGCGCCCGCGCGGCCTAAGGTGCCCACGGGACTGTGGATCCAATTTGAGGACGCCGCCGCGTACACGGCGGGCAAGGCGGAGCTCTTGGCGGCTCTGGAGCATTCCGACGGCGGGGACAATGTGGTGATTTTTCTGAAAGATACAAGGGCGTGGAAGGTTCTCCCGGCCAATCTGCGCGTCAATGCGGACGAGGCGCTGCAGAACAGGCTGAAGGGGTTGTTCGGGGAGGCAAATGTGAAGATCAAGCGATGAGCGCTTTTTATCAATAAGAGAATGCCATACCTGGCGACTCGGTCACAAAATGCAGGCGTTCTCCTGCGCACAAAATGCCGGTGCTTTTCGAAAATCTATTGAAAACTGCCTTTAATTGGATTAAAATAATAGAGTAGTTTCCGTGTGGAGCCGGATAGCGGTTCGGGATCCTATATTGGAGGTAAGGTCATGGCAAAAGAGATTAAGACGATCGGAGTTTTGACAAGCGGCGGGGATGCCCCGGGAATGAATGCGGCCATCAGAGCCGTTGTGCGCTCGACCATCGCAAAGGGACTGAAGGTGAAAGGCATCAAGAAGGGCTATCAGGGCCTTTTGAACGAAGAGATCATAGATATGCAGGGCAAGGACGTTTCGGATATCATCCAGCGGGGTGGCACGGTGCTGGGGACGGCGAGATGTATGGAGTTTAAGACGCCGGAGGGCCAGAAGAAGGGCGCTGAGATCTGCAGAAAACATGGCATAGACGGGATCGTGGTCATCGGCGGAGACGGTTCCTACCGCGGCGCGCAGGCATTGTCCAGACAGGGCATCAACACCATCGGTCTGCCGGGCACCATCGATCTGGATATCGCGTGTACGGAGTATACCATCGGTTTTGACACGGCGGTGAACACGGCCATGCAGGCCATCGACAAGGTCAAGGATACTTCCTCCTCCCATGAGCGCTGCAGCATCATCGAGGTCATGGGGCGCCATGCGGGCTATATAGCGCTCTGGTGCGGTATCGCCAACGGAGCGGAGGACATTCTGATCCCCGAGAAATATGATTTTGACGAACAGAATATCATCAACAATATCATCGCGAACCGCAGGAAAGGCAAGACGCATCACATTATCATCAACGCGGAGGGAATCGGCCATTCGGTTTCCATGGCGAGACGTGTGGAGGCGGCCACCGGCATTGAGACCCGAGCCACCATCCTCGGTTATATGCAGCGCGGAGGTTCTCCCACGGCCAAGGATCGCTATTACGCGTCCATCATGGGGGCATACGCGGTGGACATTTTGATGCAGGGCAAGACCAATCGTGTGGTGGGTTACAGCAAGGGTGAATTTGTGGACTATGATATCGAGGAAGCTTTGAACATGCAGAAGGGCATCAATGAGTATCAGTTTGAGGTGTCCCATCTGCTATCCGTATAGAGTCGCATAGAAACAACGGGCAGCACGCTCCGCGAGTTGCCCTTATGTTGATCAAAGAGAGCGGCGTTGTCCGATGACAGCGCCGCTCTTATAAAATAACGTATGTAATATAAAGAGAGGAACAGTGTATGATCACCAGTCCGTCCAACCCCCGCATCAGACAGGTGGTGCAGTGGCAGACCAAATCGAGAGAGCGCGACAGGGACCGGGTCTTTGTGGCGGAGGGCCTCAAGATGTATTGGGAGGCGCCGGAGGAACTGATCCGGGAGGTCTATGTCTCCACGGAGTTGCTTAGAAGGCTGCAGCAGTCTGACGCGTCCGAGCGAGAAGGGGCGGTTTGGGACAAGCTCCTGCGGACGGGATATGAGGAGGTCACGGAGGATATCCTGCTTAAGATCTCTGACACCCGCGCGCCCCAGGGGATCGTGGCCGTGCTGCGGCAGCCCCGGTATGAGTTGGAGGATCTGTTGCGAAAGGAACCGCCGCTCTTGGTGTTGGTGGAGCAGCTGCAGGATCCGGGCAATCTGGGAACGATCCTTCGAACAGGGGAGGGTGCGGGAATAACAGGTGTTATCATAGGGGCCGGCACAGTGGATCCCTTCAGCCCTAAAGTGATCCGGGCCACCATGGGTTCCATCTACCGGGTTCCCTTTGTGTGTGTGGAGGATTCGGTTGCCATGTTGGAGAGACTGCATGGGGCGGGCGTGAGATCCTATGCGGCGCATCTGCAGGGAGAGGACTATTATACAGGATATTCCTTTCGGGAGCCCACGGTATTTCTCATCGGAAATGAAGGGAACGGTTTGAGCAGGGAATTGACGGAGGCAGCGTCCTTCAGACTGAAGATTCCCATGGAGGGAGAGGTGGAATCCCTGAACGCGGGGATATCGGCCGCGCTTTTGATGTATGAGGCGCACAGGCAGCGCGCGTAGGCGACAATAATAAGACAGAGATCACAAGGAGGTACGAAGATGAGTCAGAAGATCGGATTTATCGGATTGGGCAATATGGCCAGAGCCATGATCGGAGGTATGCTGAACAACCGGGCAGCGATGCCGGAGGATATCATCGGAAAAGCCCGCACAAATGAGACGGAAAGTGCGGTTAAATCACAATTTAATATTAAAATAGCGGTTGACAACGCACAGGTGGCGGCGGAGTCGGATATTTTATTCCTGGCGGTGAAACCGCTCTGCATGTCCGAGATCATCGATGAGATCAGGGCGCAGGTCAAACCCGGCGCATTGGTGGTCAGCATCGCGGCGGGCAAGACATTATCCTATTTAAAAGATGCTTTCCAAAGGGAGGACTGCAAGATGATCCGCTGTATGCCCAACACGCCGGCTCTCGTGTTGGAGGGCTGCACAGGGGTATGCGCGGAGGAGAAAGTGTCCTCGGAGGAACTGGACGAAGTCATGAGACTCTTAAATGCTTTCGGCAGGGCGTGGATCGTCCCGGAGCGACTGATGGATGTGGTGGTGGGCGTCTCCGGAAGCGCCCCGGCCTATGTGTTCCTGTTTATAGAAGCAATGGCGGATGAGGCCGTGGCGGAGGGAATGCCCCGCGGACAGGCCTATGAGTTCGCGGCACAGGCGGTGATGGGCAGCGCCAAGATGGTATTGGAGACGGGCAGACATCCGGGAGAACTCAAGGACATGGTCTGCTCTCCGGGCGGCACCACCATTCAGGCGGTGAAAGTCCTGGAGGAGCAGGGGATGCGGGCGGCAGTGATGGATGCCATGGAGGCATGCATTCACAAATCGAGAACGATGTAGCGTGTGTTGAAAAGATGAAATTACGATGATTGACTTATTCCGTGTTCCCGACAAGCCATTCCAGCGCGTTTATCCGGCGGATACCGTTGTAATCGGTTTCGGGGTCGTTGTCGAGGGTAAGGATGAATTTTGGGTAATGGTCGTTGATCTTTTCAAGCGGAGTCAGCTCGCGGCGCAGGGTAGTTTCATCACGGACAGTCGCGGCGACTTGAAAATAAGTCGTTCTCTTGTAATCCACGGCAACAAAATCGACCTCAAGCTCGCCGGGCTTTCCGACGTAAACTTCATAACCGCGCCGGATAAGCTCCAGATAGACTACATTTTCAAGGATATGTCCGACATTGGTTGAAGAAGAGCCGAGCAGCATATACCGAAGTCCGATGTCTACGACATAATATTTTTCGAGTGTCTTCAGGTGCTGTTTGCCCGCGATACTTTTGCGAAAGGTCGCCGCTGCCAACCGCCGTCACATATTCCCTGAATGACAGCGGCAGCATGGAAATCTCGATATAGCGTCCCGTGAGCAGCGTCGCGATCTCGCCGGAAAGCAGCGTGGCGTTCGATCCCGTGAGGTAAAGATCGACATTCGGCTTGATATACAAGCTGTCAATGACTTCGGGGAAACGCTTGCACTGCTGTATCTCATCGATGAAAATATAGGTCATCTTGTCTTTGACAAGTCGGGTTTTAATATACTCATGCAGGGCGTCGGGCTGCCGCAGGGCTTTGAAATCATAGTCCTCAAGGTTTATGGAAATGATGTTCTTTTCAGAAATGCCGCTTTGGCGCAAATGTGCGCGAAACATCTCAAGCAGCGTGGATTTTCCGCACCGCCGAACACCGGTTATGATCTTGATGAGATGTTTGTCGCGCAACGCTTTCAGTTTTTACAAATATTCTTTCCGCTCTATCAGTTCCACACGAATGACCATGCCTTTCTTTGATTCCCACGAATCCGTTTTAACTATCATATCCCCAAAAATTAATTTTATCAATAGTTTTTGGAATGGATTCCCAACAATTCCCAATAACGGCACTAAGCGATGTAGCAGTTAGTGTATAATTAAAGTTGGCAAAAAAGGAAGCAGAGAATAAATCCCTACT
>JAMPHD010000018.1 GCA_023663635.1 Acetatifactor muris | reverse complement strand
TGAACGATGACATGGTGATCGTGGCACTTCAGAGGACAAAGGCGGAAGAGGCGCCTCGAAGGGAAGAACTGGTGCTTGCCACTGTGGGCGGGGGAAGCGACATGGCGGCAATGGCAGTAAAGTTCAACCGGGGAAACAGCCGGTATCATCTCATGGTGCAAGATTATGACTCCCTGACGGATCTCTACAATGCCATACTGACCGGGAAACCGATGGATCTGATCGATCTGTCCGGCGTCAATGTGCGGAAATTGGCTGCAAGGGGGCTTTTGGAGGATCTGACGCCCTATGTGGAGCAGTCGGAGGCGTTTGAACGCTCGGATTTTGTGGAGGGGATATTGGATGTATATACCTGCGATGATATTTTGGCGGGAATTCCGGCGGAATTCATGATCCGGACCGTAGTGGGGAATGGCGCGCAGTTGGACAACAAGGCGGGGCTGACCTTGGAGGAGTTGTATTCACTCGCGGACCGCTATCCGGGGGCGCAAGCCTTTGACGGCGTGACCAAAGAAGAGATGATGCAGTATATCATGATGTTCAACGAGGATACTTTCATTGATTGGGACGCGGGCATCTGCCGGTTTGATTCGGAAGAATTTAAGGCGTTACTTGAGTATGTAAACCAATTCCCGGATGTGGTGGAGAACGGGAGAGACGAGGAATCCCTGTCCACCAAAATGAAAAAGGGGGAAGTACTGTTTGCCATAGAGGAGACAACTCCGTACATGTTATGGGACTATACGAAAATGTTTGAAGGGGATGCTGCCTGCGTAGGTTTCCCGACTGCGGACGGACACGGCGGCCACCTTTTGATCAGCAGCGACGCGTATGCGATCGCCGCTGTGTCGGAGCATAAGGAGAGCGCGTGGGCCTTCATTGAGGATTCCCTGACACGGGAGAAAAGCGAACTCTACGCAGAACTCTGGCTTACCTGGCCTACATTGAAAAAGACATTGAATGAGAGGGTGGAGACTGCCATAGCCGAAGACAGATTTACATGGGATGATGTCAATGTGGCGCTTGAATTGGTCCCGGATGCCACACCTTATTTTTCCGTAAAAGAGGACGCGGTCATCCATATCATCAACGAGGAGGCGGGAGCTTATTACAGCGGGCAAAGGAGCGCGGAGGATGTGGCAGGGTTCATACAGAACCGCGTGCAGTTGTATGTGGAGGAAAGCAGATAGGCAACGGTGAGGGTCATCCTGTGTATTTTTGTATAAAATAGTGTAAAAGCAGATATTTTGTGTTATGATATTAACAGAAGGAAGGAAACAGAATGAGATTTGAGTGGGATGAGGAGAAAAATCTTATAAATAAAGAAAAACATAAGATATCATTTGAAGTGGCAGCGCATGTTTTTGAGGATCCTAATTATATAGAAATGTTTGATTTTGAACATAGTGTTGACGAAGACAGATATATTGCGATAGGACGAGTGGGAGATGTTTTGTTTGTGGTATTCACGGAAAGGAAAGAAACTGTCAGACTGATTTCAGCCAGACTCGCAACAGATGTAGAAAGGAAACTTTATTATGACCAAGACATTTATTATTGAAAATGGACAAGGACCTACAGAAGAGCAACTTAGGGAGGTAGAAGCAGCAAAAGAGTATCCTATTGTTTTTGATGAGGATTGCCAAGAATTGTCTCCGGCGATGTTGAAAGCATTTAAGAGTGCGGTGGTACAGAGAAACCGTAAGCAACAGGCGTGATTTTTCATAGATTTCGGCAACAGTGAGGGTCATCCTGTACAGTGCAAAACTGTGCAGGATGACTCTTTTTAACATGTGAGACTTTTCACATGTTTTTTGCATTAAGGAAGTTACTTTTCGGCCACTCCAAGCGTGTTTAAGGTAAAGGAGGTTGAACGGATTCCATGAACACAGAGCGGGACATAGGGAAAATGGTCTTAAAATACAGCGATATGCTCTACAAGATCTGCATTGTCATTCTGTGTAATGAACAGGATGTGCAGGATGCCATTCAGGATACTTTCTGCAGGTGTCTGGAGAAGGGGCCGGATTTTGAGAGCGAGGAGCATGAGAAGGCGTGGCTGATCCGGGTAGCCGTCAATATCTGCCGTGATATGCTGCGATTCAGGCGCAGACACCCGACCGTTTCCATTGAGAAGGTGGCGGACAGTCTTGCCGCGCCGGAGCGGGAGACTTTGAGGGAACTTTTGGAGCTGCCGGTCAGGCAGAAGACAGTCCTTTATCTGCATTATGTGGAGGGATATCGCGTCAAAGAGATAGCGGATATCCTGGGGACCACGGAAGGAGCCGTCAAGATGCGCCTGAAACGTGGAAGAGAGCAGATGTATCAGGCATGGAAGGAGGCATAGGCGGATGAGTATGCGCAATATAAAAGAAACGATGGACAGGATACACATTCCTGATGAAATGCGGGAGGATATCCTGCGAAATGTGCGGGACCGGCAGGAGAACGGGAGGAATGCGGGATCCAAAAGGAAAAGGCTCGGAAAGACCGTGGCGGCTGCGGCAGCATTCCTGTTCATGGCGGCTGCCGTCAGCATTCCGGTACAGGCGGTGGTGGAGAGTGTGGTAAGGGCGCGGATGGAAGAAATTCCGCAGGACGAAATACAGGATATTTCCGCCATGCTCCGGTCTCAGGAGACAGAGGCCGATGGGTTTTCCAGGGAGTATTCCGATGCGGAAAAAGCGCGAGAGAAAGAGCTCTGGCAGGCATATAAGGACGGGATGTTTCCGGAGAAAGAAATCCTGCAGTCGGATCACGGAGACGGAGTGCCTGCGGATACGCTGTGTTATGTCAGGGATACGGGCATCTTTTATCTGCCGGAGAGAGAACTGACGGACGAGGAGATGTTGGAGATCATAGACTTGCAGCAGAAGATGAGCTATGCCGTCTCGCAGAGTCCGGCAGCTCAGGCGGCAAGGGAGGAACGCGCGGCGGAACAGGCGCGGCTCGAACAGATCGTACAGGATGCCGATGGAATCACCAAGGACGAGGCGTTGGAGATCGCGGAAGACCGGCTGCGGGCTGATCTCGGTGCGGAGGCGGATGCAATGGAATTGCTGACAGACAGTTCCGGAAACGGCGTGACCTTGGCGGATATCTCGGATATGGTGGCGGCAGGGGAGCTTGAGAGCAACGCGAATGTGGCATATGATATAGGCTTTGGCAATCCGGAGACACATTATATACATGGATATCTCATCGATGTCATAAATGGAAACATTTTAGATACTCAGATGTCCGGAAAGAAGAAATGATCGGGAGAGGAGATGATCGTCGGTATGAAACGATATGAAGGCAGAAGAAAAAGTTGGATCTGCGGTATGGCAATGTGTATCGGGATCCTGCTTGCGGCCTGCGGGAAAGATGTCTTGGAAACGCAGACCGGTTCCAAGGGGGATCCGGCACCGGTCGGGAGCAGCGCGCCCGAGGGTGCTCCGGACAGAGAGTGGGTATATGTGCCGGAGAGGATTGAGCTTGAGGACGGAAAGGCTGATTATGACGGAATGCAGTTGATTGGGGACACGGCCTGTTATGTCACCATGAACGGCGAGGCGGGGGATGAGGCGCATCGTGTCTGCCGGTATTCCCTGCGGGATCGTAAGCTGCAAAGCGCGCCTATTGTGTGGCCCATGGAGGGGAGTTATCGGGATGTGGTCACCTATGTCTTTAATCCGGATTGCAGCGTATGGCTGATCGTGAATGTCTATCCGGCGGATTTTGGCGGGATGCGGCGCTATTTGTGCAAGTTTGACGCGGAGGGAAGGAGCAGTGTTTCCAAGGACGTCACGGAGCAGCTTAAGAGCGGTATTTCCATGAGCGATATGGCCGTTGACGGGCAGGGGCGGCTCTATGTTTTCTCCGATGAGTACAGCGATCAGACGGGGATTTGGCTGTATGAGGCCGATGGCAGTTATCACGGCAGCATTTTTTATGAACCGTCGGAAAATGTACGGTTTAGAGGCGCTGCGAGCGGTGAGAACGGCGGGCTGCAAGTCTGTGTCGGCAAAGGTATGGAACAGGAGCGCTGCAGCTTGGAGGAGGTGGACTTTGAGGGGAAACGGCTCACGGAAGTCGCTGCGGATTTCCCGGCTGTCACAGGGCTGTGCGCATGGCCTGCGGGCGCGGAGGACAATGAGGGGAACCGGTATGATCTGTTGGTGTATGATGAGTGGCATGCCTACGGATATGATCTTGCCGCCCATACGGGAAACGGCGGGCAGATTTCCGGGACAGGCACGGATGAACTGTTTGCCTGGATGGACAGTGATATCAACGGATACTATGTGACGGGTTTGGGCCTGTTGGAGGACGGCAGATATTGCGCCACGGTGGAGGATTGGGCAGGAGAGGACAGGAGTATCGTGCTGTTGACCAAGACGAGGGCGGAGGATGCCCCCAAGAGGGTGAATCTGGTGCTTGCCACGGTGGACGGGGAGAGCGATATGGTGGGCATGGCCATGCGCATTAACAGAGGAAACGCGCAGTATCATGTGACCGTGAAGAAGTATGATTCCGTGTCGGATCTCTACAATGCCATGCTGACCAAAGAACCGGTGGATCTCGTCGATCTGTCCGGTATCCATGTGGAGAGGCTTGCCGCCGGGGGCGCCTTTGCGGACCTGACGCCCTATGTGGATCAAAGCAGCGCCTTCAAACGCGCCGATTTTGTGGAGGGGCTGTTGGATGTGTATGACTTTGACAGTACGCTGGTGGGAATCCCGGAGGCATTCACGCTGCGGACGGCGATGGGGGACGGCACCCGATGGAAGGCGGCGGACGGCGCCGCGGGACTGACGCTTGACGCATTTCTTGCGACAGGGGAGTCCGCCACCGGAGAGATGCTCTTTGATGAGATCACAAAGGAAGAAATGATGCAATATATAATGCTGTTTAATGAAGATATCTTTATTGATTGGGACACGGGGGAGTGTTATTTTGATTCGGACACTTTTCGGGCGGTATTGGAGTTGGTGAGCCGTTTCCCGGATGAGATCAGGGAAGATAAGATTAGTGAGGAGATTTCCCTGCCCACCAAGATACAAAACGGAGAGGTATGTTTTGCCATAGCGGACATACAAAGTCTGAAAGCTCTCCAGCCCTATATGGGAATGTTCGGCGCCAATGCGGCCTGTGTGGGCTTTCCCACCGCGGACGGATCCGGAGGGACGCTGCTCTTTTGCGACAATGCCTTTGGGATCGCGGCGGTGTCGGAACACAAAGAGGAGGCGTGGGAATTTGTGGAGGCTGTTCTGACCCGCCCCAAGACCAGTCAACATGTAAATACCCGATACTTTCCCGCCATGAGAGCGGACCTGGACGCGAAGGTGGACGAGCGGATCCGGGAGGATGCAGAGTGGGCGGCCAGGCACGGTGACAGGGATTTTCTATATGGACGATTGACATGGGAGGACGGATGGAGTTTTGACTATCTGGCTCTGAGCCGGGAGGAGGTCGATCGCATATTGGCTCTGGTCCCGGAGGCCGTCCCCGCGAGAGGGGCGGAGGGAGACGCTATCCTTCGGATCATCAGTGAGGAGGCTCCGGCTTATTACAGCGGACAGAAGTCCGCGGACGCCGTGGCGCGGGTGATACAAAACCGCGTGCATCTGTATGTGAGTGAAAACAGATAGGCGGCCGGATTTGACATAAAGGGGGTAAGTGGGATACAATGGAATGCGGAAGATAAAGGGCAGCAAGACTGTCAGGAGGTAATTGAAATGTCGGAGATGAAGACCAGGGAAGAATTTTATGCTCTGCCGGGGATGAAGAACCTGAAGACGACGATCGTGGCAGAGGCCGTTGTGCTCTACGCATGCGCGGGGCTAACGGCGCTTTTTGGCATGCCATCCTCAGATATCATGACTTGGATAGTGGATGCGCTGTTGTTGGTCGGACTGGGATTGTGGCTACAGTTGGGCAAGAGCCGTGTGTGCGCGATCCTGATATTGAGCTATAGTCTGCTCAATATGGCGGGATCATATCTCATGACCGGAAGGATGTCGGGGATACTGATCCTGTTGGCGGGGATAGCGTCCGTTCAGGCCACTTTTAAGTATCACGGTCTGTGGAATCAGTACCGGAAAACGGGTCAGCTGCCGGCGGAAGTACTGCGGGAAGGCAGATAGGATCGGCGGTTGACGGGATATCGCGAGAGGAGCGGTCATGGACGGTAAAGGAGAAGGCAGCAGGTGGATTCAGTTTGTCTGCATAGTCTGTATGGGGATGGTTGTTCTGCCTCTGTTGGTGTTGGGACATTTTGATTATCCCTCCGCGGATGACTGGTCATTGGCTAATCTGACGCATCACGCATTGGAGAGCGGTGGCGGTCCCGGGGGGGTGGTGCGCGCAGTCGGCGAAACGGTGAGACTTTGGCGGGAGAAGGGCGAACCCCGGTATGCCAATGCCCTGTTGGGATCCATACAGCCGGGGATCTGGGGGGAACATTGTTACAGGATCACGCCGTGGCTCATGATCGGCGGATTGGTGACAGCCCAAACCATATGTTGCGCGTATCTGCTCAAGGCGTTCCGCGCGTCAGACAAATGGTTGGTCCTGCCTATCATATTCCCATCTCTGATGATCCAGATTTTATGTGTTCCCTATCCCGTGGAGACCTTTTATTGGTATGTGGGATCGGTCAATTACACGTTTACGTTTAGTGTGTCGCTGATCGCGCTGACGGTTTATCTCAGGCTGCAGGGTGGCTGCTCAAAACGCGGACAAACTGTTTGGCGGATGATCGGGGGGAGCCTGTTGACCGCTCTGGCCGTGGGCAGTAACTATGCCACCGGGCTTTCCGCGGTCTGCCTGTTTACGGCTCTGTCGCTTCGGGCGATTTGGCATCGGAATAAAAAGGGATTCCTGCGTTCCCTGCCGATCACGGTGACGGCGATTGTCGGTCTCTTAGTCTGCGCAACGGCGCCGGGAAATCAGGTCAGGGTCAGTACGGAATTTGTCGGACGTACCATGGGCGCGGGGGAGGCCGTGATCCGGTCATTGGAGCGCGCCGTGCTCCTGATTTATTCATGGACGACATGGAAAATCGTATGGATGGTGTTGTTGATATTGCCTTTTCTGTGGAGAGCGCTGAGAAATTCCGGTCATACATTTAGATATCCTGCGCTTTTCACTTTGTTTTCCTATGGTATCTATGCATCCCAAATAGTCCCCACCATGTATGTGGGAGGCAATACCGGAGGAGGCAGGATGGCAGATATTTTATACTATGCCTACCATATTTGGGTGTTGTCGAATGTGGGTTATTGGTTGGGATGGATACAGCGGAAAGTAAAGTGGGAGAAGATTCCCGCGCTGTGCAGCCTAAAGAATTGGGTCGGCAGACGTTTACTCCTTTATTTTGTAACGGTGGGATTGTGTCTTGCGGGCATTATCTGCGCCACGGAATTAAGCCGAACCTCCACCTACAGGGCATGCGCATGGCTTTTCAAGGGATATGCGCAGGACTATGCCGCCGTATGGGAGGGACGTTTGGAGATACTTAGGGATGACTCTGTCAGGGAAGTCTTGTTTGATCCCCTGCAGGTGCCTTATGAAATGGTGTTTTATGCCGACTTTGAGCCCGGTGAAAATTGGGTGAACAGCGCCTGCGCGGATTATTATGACAAAGAGTATGTAGGTCTGAAACCGGATTCATGAAGGGATGCAGCGGTGAAATCCAAGATCTGACTTTAGGATCAAAATTTTGTGGGCGGTCTTTTGAGGAGATAATATGAGGAATGTGACGGGCAGCCTGAACAGGGCGGGCCTTAAGATCATAGCGTGGCTCGGCGCGGTCTGTATGTTGGGGCTGACGGCTTTCGTATGGTTCTATACGGTTCGGAGGGCGACGACAGGGGAAGTACAGATAGAGAGAGACTCCCTCGGCGGGAATCTGTTATGTTTTCTGCTGCTTTTGTTATTGGCCTATGCGGTCGGCAGGGGATGCGGTTTTTTGAGCCGAAGGAAGATGCATGTCTTGGAGATCATAATGGCTGTCGGGATTACGGCCGGGCTGTTTTATCTGGTCAGAGAGGCAGCGGTCACCGAAGTGGTGGCGGATCCTGCCCAGGTGCTCTTCGGGGCGGAGTGGCTGTTGGACGGAAACTATGAAGAGATAAGCGGCAATCCTTATTTTTGGGTGTATCCGCATCAGTTGCAGTTGAGTAAATTCTGGGCCGGGATCATACGGGTCGGCGGCAAGCCTGTCTGGGAGTCGCTGCAGCTTTTGCAGTATGTGAACGCGGTCTGCGCGGGACTGACTTTTTACGCGGGCGCGCGCATTACGGGGGAGTTGTTTGAGGATGTGAGGGCGGAAGGGCTATATCTGCTCTTGGCGATTCCCTTTGCGCCCATGTATATTTATGTGCTGTTTCTCTATGGGGAAGTGATCGGGCTGTGCTGCGCCATGTTGGCGATTTGGCTCTTTTTGCCGTGTGATCGTGAGGAACAGTCCGGGGACCGGTCTGCCGGGTGGAGCGGCCGGCGGGCCGCCTGGCGGTGGAGATGTCTGTCTGTTCTGCGGTGGATCGGCGTGGCGTTCTTTCTGTGGATCGCCTGTACGATGCGGGCCGCGCTGCTCATCGTCTGGATCGCCATGGCGGTGATCGGGGTCCTGACTTCGCTCAGAAAGAAAAAGTGGAAACCGGTGCTCTGCATTTTGCTCGTCCTGATATGCGTGTTGGGAGGGCAGAAACTGTATGAGTCTTCCCTTGAGCGACAGACCGGTACCGCGTCCGCGCAGGGGGCGCCCGCGATCCTCTGGGTGGCCATGGGAATGCAGGGCGGGGAAGAGGTCTCGGACAATCCCGGGGGGTATAACGGCTATAACTGGGATACTTTCACCCAATGCGGCTATGACGCGGAGGCGGCCGCGCGGCAGGCGGGGGAGGATATCGCCGCGCGCTTTGCGGAGTGGCGTGACGATCCCGGTGGGATGATACGGGTTCTGAAGAGCAAGCTCCTGAATCAGTGGGCGGAACCCTCGTACAGCGCCTTTTCCTCCACGCGTATGCTGTCGGGGGCAGCGCAGTGGGTGACGGATCTCTGGTACAATGAGGCGCATGTCAAGTTGTATAATGGCCTGAACCGCTATCAGTCCTGCGCGTATTTATTGATATGCGTTTATCTGTGCAGCCTTGCGTTTGCGCGGGGCGGCGACGGGGAGAGGAGATATCTGCCGGGACTGATCCTGTTGGGCGGTTTTCTGTTCAGTGTGATCTGGGAGGCGCAGAGCCGTTATATCTATCCCTACGTCGTGATCGCCATGCCCTGCATGGCGGGCGGATTGCTGCTGTGTCTTGCGGGTGTTGATAGGCTTGTTCAAAAGTTTAAGGGTTTTAAGGGAACCGATCTGAGGGGAGGAGCGTGACCGATGGATCTATTTGATTATATGAGAAATGCCAATATGGAAAAGGAGTCCCCTCTGGCCGCGAGGATGCGTCCCCGCACATTGGAGGAAGTGGTGGGGCAGGAACATATCATTGGAAAGGACAAGCTGCTCTACCGCGCCATCAAGGCGGATAAGATCAGTTCCGTTATCTTTTACGGGCCTCCGGGGACGGGCAAGACCACTCTGGCCAAGGTGATCGCCAACACCACCAGCGCGGAGTTTACCCAGATCAACGCCACCGCGGCCGGCAAGAAGGACATGGAGGAGGTAGTGAGCAAGGCCAAGGACATGCAGGGCATGTACGGTAAGCGCACCATCCTTTTCATTGATGAGATCCATCGTTTCAACAAGAGTCAGCAGGACTATCTTTTGCCCTTTGTGGAGGACGGGACGGTGGTCCTGATCGGTGCCACCACGGAAAATCCGTATTTTGAGGTGAACGGAGCTTTGATCTCCCGCTCCATCGTGTTTGAGCTCAAACCCATCCCGCGGGATGCCGTGAAGGAATTGCTGAAAAAGGCGGTCTATGACAGTGAGCGGGGCATGGGCAGCTATCAGGCGGATATAGACGAGGAGGCCTTGGATTTTCTGGCGGATATCTCGGGCGGGGACGCGAGACACGCGCTGAACGCCATAGAATTGGGGGTGATGACCACCGAACGCGGGGAGGACGGACGGATCCACATCACGCTGGACGTGGCGCAGGAATGCATTCAGAAACGGGCCGTGCGCTATGACAGGAACGGGGACAATCACTACGACACCATATCGGCTTTCATCAAGAGTATGCGGGGTTCCGACCCGGACGCGGCGGTGTACTATCTGGCGCGGATGCTCTACGCGGGGGAGAGCGTGACTTTTGTCGCGAGACGGATCATGATCTGCGCGGCGGAGGATGTGGGAAACGCGGACCCTCAGGCATTGGTGGTGGCGGTCAACGCCTCGCTTGCGGTGGAGCGCGTCGGTATGCCGGAGGCGCAGATCATCCTGTCCCAAGCGGCGTCCTATGTGGCCTGCGCGCCCAAGTCCAACGCTGCCGTGGAGGCGATCTCTCAGGCCATGACGGAGGTGCAGAGCAGCGGCAATCTCCCCATTCCCGCGCATCTGCAGGACGCGCATTACAGGGGAGCGGCCAAACTGGGACATGGCATCGGCTACAAATACGCCCACGATTATCCCAACCATTATGTAAAGCAGCAGTATCTGCCCTATGAGCTGGACGGCAGAGAATTTTACTCGCCATCCGGCAACGGTTATGAGGAGAAGATCAGAGAACATATGAAACGCATCCGCAGGGAGGCGGAGGAAGATTAGAGCGGGAGTTGTTTTGATATCGTCAAAACAACTCCTGTATCAGATATTGATAGATGGTCTCGTTCTTGTCCTGCCATTTGTCACAGATGGCGGCGGCCACTTCCCGGGAGGGGACGGAGAGGGTGATGTCCACCAGAGAGATGTCTCTGTCCTTGGCCACCAGACGGGCCTCGTATTCTCCAGAGGTGGCCTTGTAGTAATTGCTCTGTACGGAGACCTCGTTGCGCAGGGTCATTTCATGTTCCTTAAAATAGGCGTCAATATCCTGCTTGATGGAGTCGCTGACGCGATTGCCAAAGTAGGACAGCGTCCGGGCTCCCTCCTCGGTGATGGCCAGATGCGTGCGGTTTCCGATGGTCTGCGGAGCGACCATATCGGATTCGATCAGTTCGCCGATGGCCTGTTGCAGCGTCAGAAATCCCGTGTATTCCCGCTCCAGGATGAAATCCGTGACCTGCGCTTTGGTCAGAGGGAAGTTCACCCGGTCCAGCATGTAGAGTATGATCAGTTTGTAGAGTGTCAGGGGGTCCTGCAGCATAGAGTCTCCTTTATATCCAATCTAAAGCAAGTCGCCCTGCACGGGTTAGCCTGTGATATGGGATTTGACTGCCTCGGCCACCAACTCCGCCACACGGGGGTCGAAGGCCTCGGGCATGATATTGTCTTCACTTAAGTCCTCATCGGACACCAGTCCCGCAATGGCCTCCGCGGCGGCCAGTTTCATCTCCTCGGTGATCTGCGTGGCGCGTCCTTCCAATGCGCCCTTGAAGATCCCGGGGAAGGCCACCACATTGTTGACCTGATTGGGAAAATCACTGCGTCCGGTTCCCACCACCCGGGCTCCTGCGGCCTTGGCAGCGTCCGGCATGATCTCGGGAACGGGATTGGCCATGGCGAAGAGAATGGCATCCCGGTTCATGGAGGACACCATCTCGGGTGTCACGATGTTGGGGGCGGATACGCCCACGAAGATATCGGCGCCCCGCATGGCGTCTGCCAACGTGCCGGTCTCGTTTTTTAAGTTGGTGACTTCCGTCATTTTCTGTTGCATCCAATTGAGTCCCTCGGTGTCTTTGGACACAATGCCCACCTTGTCACACAGGATCACATTGGTGAAACCGTAGGTGAGGAGCAGCTTGGTGATGGCCACTCCGGCGCTGCCGGCGCCGTTTACCACCACGCGACAGTCTTCTTTTTTCTTATTTACCACCTTCAGGGCATTGATGATGCCGGCCAGGACCACGATGGCGGTGCCGTGCTGATCGTCGTGGAAGACCGGGATGTTCAGGGTGGCTTTCAGGCGTTCCTCGATCTCAAAGCAGCGGGGAGCGCTGATGTCCTCCAGATTGATGCCGCCGAATCCGGGGGCCAGCCAGGTCACGGCTTTGATGATCTCCTCCGTATCCTGTGTGTCCAGACAGATGGGCACGGCGTTCACTCCGCCAAATTCCTTGAACAGTACGGCCTTGCCCTCCATGACAGGCATGGCCGCGTGAGGACCGATATTGCCCAGGCCCAACACGGCGCTGCCGTCGGAGACCACGGCCACGGTGTTTGCTTTCATGGTATATTTATAAGCGGCTTCCGGATCCTGCGCGATGACCTTGCAGGGCTCGGCCACGCCCGGCGTGTAGCACAGAGCCAGATCCTCTCTGGAGTTCACGGGGGTCTTGGACACCGTCTCCAGTTTGCCGTTCCACTGTTCGTGCAGCATCAATGCTTTTTCGTTTGTCGTCATGGGGCTACCTCTTTTCTGTTTTTTCTGTCTCCCATTATAGACCGGGGCATATTTTATTGCAAATATTTTCTTTGCTTTCCGCGGAGAGTATGCTATAATTTGTTATTAGCGATATATTCTGAAATTTTGAACAGGCGACAGGAGGATAAGAAATGTATTCATTGGAGGATGTGAAGCTTGTAGATCCCGAGATCGCGCAGGCGATCGTGGATGAGCAGGCCAGACAGAACAGCCATATCGAGTTGATCGCTTCCGAGAACTGGGTGAGCAAGGCGGTGATGGCGGCCATGGGCAGCCCGCTCACCAACAAGTATGCGGAGGGGTATCCCGGCAAGAGATATTACGGCGGCTGCGACTGTGTGGACGTGGTGGAGAATCTGGCCATCGCCAGAGCCAAGGAGCTCTTCGGCTGTGATTATGCCAATGTGCAGCCCCACTCCGGCGCACAGGCCAATATGGCGGTGCAGTTTGCGGTTTGCAAGCCCGGAGACACGATCATGGGCATGAATCTGGACCACGGCGGCCATCTGACCCACGGAAGTCCCGTGAATATGTCCGGAAAATATTTTCACATCGTGCCCTACGGCGTAAATGACGACGGTTTCATCGATTATGATAAGCTGCGCGAGATCGCGTTGGAGGCGAAACCCAAGATGATCATCGCGGGCGCTTCCGCCTATGCGCGCACCATTGATTTCAAGAAATTCCGCGAGGTTGCGGATGAGGTGGGCGCCGTGCTCATGGTGGATATGGCGCATATCGCGGGTTTGGTGGCTGCCGGACTGCATCCGAGCCCCATTCCCTATGCGGACGTGGTGACCACCACCACTCACAAGACCCTGCGGGGTCCCAGAGGCGGCCTGATCCTCTGCAACCAAGAGGCTGCCGATAAGTTCAACTTCAATAAAGCGATCTTCCCCGGCATTCAGGGCGGCCCCCTCATGCATGTGATCGCTGCCAAGGCCGTATGTTTCAAGGAGGCTTTGAGCGATGATTTCAAGGTGTATCAGAAAGGCATTGTGGACAATGCGCAGGCGCTCTGCAAGGGGCTGATCGCCAGAGATATCCGGATCGTGTCCGGCGGGACGGACAATCATCTGATGTTGGTGGATCTGACCAATTTCGGACTCACCGGCAAGGCCGTGGAGAAACTGCTCGACGCGGCGCATATCACCTGCAACAAGAACACCATCCCCAACGATCCCCAGTCTCCTTTCGTGACCAGCGGCGTTCGTCTGGGCACTCCCGCGGTGACTTCCAGAGGCATGAACACGGAGGATATGGACCGGATCGCGGAGGCCATTGCCATGGTGATCAAGGGCGGCGAGGACAAGGTGCCCGAGGCGAGGGCGATCGTGCAGACTCTGACCGACAAGTATCCGCTGGTGTAGTTTTCGCGGAAAAATAGCGGCATAGTTGGAGCAATCCGACTATGCCGTTTTTTGAGGCGCAATAGAAATTTAATGTTTATTTTATTGTAAACACGAACATTTTTCTGTATAATTAGGGTGTACGGGAGTAATCTGTATTATCTTCCGGCACAGATTTTAAGAAACTGAGGTGATGAGTGTGCAGAATGGACGAGAGTCCATAGATACAAAGCAGACACGGGAGGCCGATGCGACGCAGCCCACGGCAAAGCGTACCGCAAAAAACAGCGTATTTCTTGATCTTTTTCAAAATAAGAGTTACCTGTTAGAACTGTATAAAACGCTCCACCCGGAGGACACTACAGCGACAGAGGACTCATTGACTGATGTAACGATAGAAAATGTGTTGACCGATAATCTGTATAACGATTTAGGTTTTATCGCGGGCAACAAGCTGATGATCCTCGTGGAAGCACAGTCTACATGGACAATGAATATTTTAGTAAGAGTTCTGCTGTATTTGGCGCAAAGCTATCACGAATATTTTCAGCGTACCGGCCAAAACTATTACAAGAGCAGAAAAGTGAAAATGCCAAAACCTGAACTTTATGTGATTTTCACGGGAAACAGAGGACGAAACCCCGATAAAATTTCTTTATCAAAAGAATTTTTTGAAGGTGCGGATATTGACATTGAAGTAAAAGCAAAAGTTATCTATGAAAGCGATACCACGGAATCCGCAGGTTCCGGGGACATCATCAATCAGTATATTATTTTCTGCAAAGTTTTTAATGCGCAGACACGGCAATATGGAATGACACAAAAAGCGGTTATGGAAACCATTCGTATATGCAAGGACAGGAATGTTTTAAGGGAATATTTGCTTGAGCGGGAAAAGGAGGTTGTGACGATCATGATGAGTTTGTTTGATGAGGAACAGATTATGAAATCGTTTATCAAGAGTGAACGTGCAGACGAAGCAAGGGAAAATGCAAAGATAATGCTAAAAAACGGGAGAATTTCAGTAGAAGAAATACCTGGGTTTTTCCCAAAATTGACATTGGAAGATGCGAAAGAACTTGAAGCCGAAGTCATGCAGTTGGCATAAATCAATCATATCACTCACAATCCAATACAGTAACAGCGTTAGAGCATATGGAAACGGAAATCTATATGCTCTATTTTTTATCAAAAATTTACATTGAATTTAATGGAATTCCGGACATGCCTGTGATAACATAAATCTGATAGTGAGCACAGGCGGCGACAGCCGTAAATCATTCCGATCTTGGACTTGGAGGACGATCATCATGGAATCATCATCTTTTAGAAATCATCTGACCGCGGATCTGATCCCCTTTTGGAACGGCTGCATGGATGCCGAAAAGGGTGGATTTTGCGGGCATGTGGACTATGATCTGCGCAGGGATTGGCAGAGCGATAAGGGAGTGATCCTGCACAGTCGCATTCTGTGGTTTTATTCCAACGCGTATCTGTTGCTGCGGGATGTCTCTCTGCGGGAGATGGCGGATCATGCCTATGAGTTCCTGACACAGAGCTGTCTTGACAGGGAGCAGGGCGGTATGTTTTGGTCGGTGACCGCCTCCGGGCAGCCGAAGGATACCGTCAAACACACCTATGCTCAGGCGTTTGCGGTCTATGCCCTGTCGGCTTACTATGAGGCGTCCAACCGGGAGGAGGCGCTGCAAAACGCCTACGGGCTCTATGCGCTGATCGAGGAGAAATGTCGGGACGGGGAGGGATACCTGGAGGCTTTTGAGCGGGATTTTACGCCGGCGGCTAATGACAAACTCTCTGAGAACGGCGTTTTGGCGGAGCGCACCATGAACACCCTGCTCCATGTGATGGAGGCGTATACGGAGCTGTACCGGGTGGATGGCGATCCGGGGGTGCGGGAGCGTCTGTGCGAGATCCTGGATATTTTTATGGAAAAGATCTATTGTCCCGGGAAACGTAGCTGTGAGGTCTTTTTTGACAAGGAGTATCACTCCCTGATCGATCTGGAGTCCTTCGGCCACAATATCGAGGCATCCTGGCTCCTGGAGCGGGCGGACGAGGTATTGCGGGATGAGAGATACACGGAGAAGATCGCTGCCGTTAGCGCCGGAGTGGCGGAGGCGGCCTATGAACATGCCTTTGAGGGCGACGGGCATGGGATGAAAAACGAGCGCGAGGGGGAGCGGGTGGACAGTCAGAAGATCTGGTGGGTGCAGGCGGAGGCCGTGGTCGGTTTTTATAATGCCTACAGGCATCTCGGTGAGGACAAGTATCTCGAGGCGGCCCGTTCCGTTTGGAATTTTGTGCGGGAATATATGACGGACAGGCGCTGCGGAGAGTGGTTTGAGGCCGTGCGGGAGGACGGTTCCATCGACTCCGACAGGGGACCGGCCCACGCGTGGAAAGGTCCCTATCACAACGGCAGGATGTGTATGGAGATGATCCGAAGGTTGGAGGGGTGGAGCGCGCCTTCCAATCCCCGGCACACCGGGGAGGCGGCAGAGCTGCTGGCTTTGCTGTACGATACCGCCGGCAGAGGCATCATCACCGGGCAGCACACGCAGACCAACGGGATGGAGGAGATCGACTACATTCGCGCCGTCACGGGGAAGGCTCCGATGCTGCAGGGCTTTGAACTGTTGGCATATTCCCCCAACATCAACCGCGAAGAGTCAGGGGAGGAATGCCTGAGAGAGGTGGATGAAAACCGACTCACCATGGATACGGCGCTGCGTTGGGCGAAGGAGAGCGGCGGCATCGTCACTTTGACCTTTCATTGGTTCTCGCCCATAGGAGGCAGGGACAAGAGTTTCTATGCCAAGAATACGGATTTTGACGCGGAGAAGATCCTGCGGGAGGGCACGGAGGAGAGGGAGGCTTTTTATCGGGATCTGGACGTGATCGCTACACAGCTTACACGTTTCGCGGACGCGGGCATCCCCGTCCTGTGGCGCCCTTTTCATGAGGCGGACGGCGACTGGTTCTGGTGGGGCGCAAAGGGCTCCCGGGTGGCCCGACAGCTCTACCGCATGATGTATGACTATTATCTGGAAAAAGGCCTGAACAATCTGCTCTGGGTGTGGAGTTGCAGCGCGGTGGAGGGATATCCCGGGGACTCGCGGGTGGACGTGGTGGCCGCCGATGTCTATCGGGACTCTTATGAGGCCACGGATTATGGCGGGGAGTATGAGAGACTGATCCGCGCCAACGGCCGTCATAAGGTGGCGGCTCTGGGCGAGGTGGGTTATCTGCCGGATGTGCGCCGGCTGGAGGATTCACACATGCCCTGGGCGTATTACATGACATGGTCGAAGGAATTCTGCATCGGAGACCGCTACAATAAGGCGGAGCAGCTGCGAAAGATGTATGAGAGCGACTACGCGCGGACACTCTGAGAAGAAAACGGAAAGTCTTCCCGTTTGGGCGGGTTTTGACATGTTTTTTATTTTAACCCTTGTAATCCTTGCGGGAATGTGCTAGAATATCTCTCGTTGACAAACAAGTGTCCGCTACACAAACACAGAAAGGAAATGAGATGGGAGAGACGGCCAAATATTTTGTGGTGCGCCGAAAGGCGGTCCCCGAAGTGTTGTTGAAGGTGGTCGAGGCCAAGCGGCTGTTGGAGTCCGAGAAAGTCTCCACGGTTCAGGAGGCGGTGGACGCAGTGGGGATCAGCCGCAGTTCTTTCTATAAATACAAAGAGGATATTTTTCAGTTTCATGACAACGCCCAAGGGACCACATTTACCATGACTTTTCAGATGGACGATGAGCCGGGGCTGTTGTCCGATGTGCTGAAGATCATTGCGGAGTACGGGGCCAATATTCTGACGATCCATCAGAGTATACCCATAAACGGCGTGGCCTCCTTAAGTCTGAGCGTTCAGGTGCTGCAGACCACGGGGGACATCTCCAAGATGA
Source organism: Acetatifactor muris (assembly GCA_023663635.1). Taxonomy (GTDB): domain Bacteria; phylum Bacillota; class Clostridia; order Lachnospirales; family Lachnospiraceae; genus Acetatifactor; species Acetatifactor muris_A. The sequence continues at coordinate 32,207 of JAMPHD010000018.1, read as the reverse complement.
TCGGCAGAATGGAGGAGCAGAAGGGCGTACATCATGTGAAGATCGTGGCGAGGGAGTGACGACCCTTGCGGGAGAAGGATCGTCCATAAGAAAGATTGTCCGTTAGGGAAAGATTGGAAAACGGGAAATATAGAGACATACGAAAATGGAGGAAGAAAATGGTCAATGTAGCAGTGTTGGGTTACGGCACCGTGGGCAGCGGTGTGGTAGAGGTCATTGAGAAAAATAAGGACATGGTGAACAAGAAATCTGGGCAGGAGCTGAATGTCAAGTATATTCTGGACCTGAAGGATTTCCCGGGGGATCCCTATGAGCACAAGGTGATCCATGATTTTGACCGGATCGTAAATGATGAGGAAGTTTCCATCGTCTGCGAGACCATGGGCGGCACGGGCGTGGCCTATCAGTTCACGAAGGCCGCGTTGGAGAAGGGCAAGAGCGTGTGTACCTCCAACAAGGAGTTGGTGGCAAAGCACGGCCCCGAACTTTTGCGGATCGCTCATGCCCACAGCTGCAATTATCTCTTTGAGGCCAGTGTGGGCGGCGGGATCCCCATCATCCGACCGCTGAATTATTCGCTGACCGCGGAGCGGATCCAGGCGATCACGGGAATCCTGAACGGAACCACCAATTATATCCTCAGCAAGATGGAGAGAGAGGGAGCGGATTTTGACGCCGTTTTGAAGGAGGCGCAGGAGAAGGGATACGCGGAGCGCAATCCGGAGGCCGATGTGGAGGGACATGACGCCTGCCGCAAGATCGCCATTTTGTCTTCCCTGATGATGGGAATGAACGTGGATTCCGAGCGGATCTATACCGAGGGTATCACCGCGGTGAGCGCGGACGATTTTGTCTATGCCAAGGCAGCGGGCAAATCCATCAAGCTGTTGGCCAAGAGCGTGGCTCTGGGGGAGGATGAGGTGATGGCCATGGTGGCCCCCTTCCTGTTGGATCAAAACCACCCGCTGGCCATGGTAAACGATGTGTTCAACGCCGTGTTCGTAACGGGCAATATGTTGGGAGACTCCATGTACTACGGACGGGGAGCGGGCAAGCTGCCCACCGCCAGCGCCGTGGTCTCCGATGTGGTGGACTGCGCGAGACATCCGGGGAAAGTCATCATGTGTTTCTGGGAGGAGAAGAATGCCCGGATCGCGGATATCTCGGATCTGGAGAGCCGCTATTTCGTGCGGGCCGATGTGTCCGCCGAGGCAGCCGTGGAGGAGGCTTTCCCGGGGAGCGAGAGGATCGCGGTGCCGGGGCGCGCGGAGGACTTTGCCCTGATCACGCCGCCCATGAAGGAGAGCGACTTCAGGGCCAAATACGAGGCTTTGGGCAGTGGCGTAAAGAGCCGCATCCGCTTATATTAGTTTATACCGAATCATAAATCAGAATCGTGAGGAGCAAAAAATCATGTCTAAAGTAGTGAAATTTGGCGGCAGTTCCCTGGCCAGCGCAGAGCAGTTCCGGAAAGTGGGAGACATCATCCGTGCGGATAAGGAGAGACGCTATGTGGTGCCCTCCGCGCCCGGAAAGCGTTTCGAAAATGACACTAAAGTCACGGATATGCTCTATGACTGCTATGCGCTCGCGGAGTCGGGCAAGGAGTTTGACAGGGAGCTAAAGGAGATCAAATCCCGCTACACGGAGATCGTCAAGGGCTTAAAGTTGGATCTGAATCTGACGGAGGAGTTCAAGATCATTGAGAAAAATTTCCGGGAGAAAGCCGGTTCCAATTACGCGGCCTCCCGGGGAGAATATTTGAACGGTATCGTCATGGCGGCCTATCTGGGCTATGAGTTTATTGACGCGGCCACCGTGATCTTCTTCAATGAAAAGGGAGATTTTGACGCGGTGAAGACCAATGAGGTGCTCTCCGCCAGACTGGAGAACTGTGAATATGCGGTGGTGCCGGGATTTTACGGAGCCATGCCGGACGGCACGGTGAAGACCTTCTCCAGAGGCGGTTCGGATGTCACGGGCTCCATTGTGGCCAAGGCCGTAAAAGCGGATGTGTACGAGAACTGGACGGATGTGTCGGGATTCCTGACCGCGGATCCCAGGATCATCGACTCTCCGGAACGGATCGATGTGATCACCTATCGGGAACTGCGGGAGCTTTCCTATATGGGAGCCAGCGTTCTGCACGAGGACGCCATCTTCCCGGTGCGCCAGCAGGGAATTCCCATCAACATCCGCAATACCAACGCGCCTGAGGATGAGGGGACTTGGATCGTGGGCAGCACCTGCCAGAAGTCCAAGTATGTCATCACGGGAATCGCCGGCAAGAAGGGATTCTGCTCCATCAATATCGAGAAGGACATGATGAACGCGGAGATCGGTTTCGGGCGGAAAGTGCTGCAGGCCTTTGAGGAGAACGGCATTTCCTTTGAACATGTGCCCTCCGGCATCGACACCATGACCGTGTTCGTGCATCAGGACGAGTTCATGCACAAGGAACAGCAGGTGGTGGCCGGCATTCACAGACTGGTCAATCCCGACACCATAGAGATCGAGGCGGACATCGCGCTGATCGCCGTGGTGGGACGCGGCATGAAATCCATGCGTGGTACGGCCGCCAGAGTGTTTGCGGCATTGGCGCACAATCACATCAATGTAAAGATGATCGACCAGGGTTCCTCCGAGCAGAACATCATCATCGGTGTGTCGAACGAGGATTTCGAGACGGCCATCAAGTCCATTTACGATATTTTCGTGGAGACGAAATTGTAGGGTCGGTCCGGTCTGTCGTTTTGTCAAAAAATGGAAAATTTACAGACAATAACAGGGTTGAACAAAAAATAATAAAAAATATAAAATTTTTTGCAAAAATGTGTTGACAAATGTCGGCGTGTCCGGTATAGTAACATTAACAACAAACAAGAGATAAAAACTCATAACAAAATCTAAGCAAAGGAGGTACGGTCCGCCTAACACATAATTTTTTATCAGAGAATCTTCCATTGAGGTACCAGAGAATTAAGTTACAAGGGCATTTCACCTGAGAGAAAGATTCACATAGATTGATCGAGTACACAGAAGAAAATGTAACGAATTACCAAAGAGCAGATCAGTCATTTGGAACGTTACGGTATCCTGATACAAAAGGAAAAGTGGAAAGACACCAAGGAGAAGATGGAAGAGAAAGAAAACTGAATATTGGAAATGCGACAGAGCAAAATCTGCTTGAGCAACAATCCAAAAGACAAAATGAGTTGAAAGCGAGGTAGCGGTCCATTGGATAGCATAGTTTGAGAGAGCGTATTGATTAAGATTAATCGATACGCTCTCAGTCATTGTACAACTCTTTGGAACCCGGGCATTTTAATTTTTTATAAACAATCCGGTAAAGTAAGATTTTACAGTAGAAAAATGTCGAAAAGTAATGTATGATAGAAAATAGGTGTTTTGAGAAGATAAATACGGGTTGAGGAAAGGCATGGTCATTAATATGGAGCAGAATACACAGAGTCAGCAGGACAGACGGGAAATCAGAAGGAAACGCCGCATACGCAATCAGGTTCTGGCGTATGCCACCGTGCTGATCTTTATCATAGCCATTGCCACCGGTATCGTGTTCGGCGTGAGATATCTGACCGGGGAGAGCCGCAAGCGGGAGCAGGAGAAACAGGATCAGGTGAATCAGCTATTGGAGACGGAGGAGAGTCTGCCGGATCCCGAGCCGGAGCCGGAACCCTCGGAGGAAGTGGCGGAACTCACACCCGAGGAGAAACTGGATCAGATCGTCAATGCGGGGATCGAGGTGATGCCCTTGGAGGACAAGGTGGCCGGATTGTTCATCGTGACGCCTGAGTCCATCACGGGGGTGAGTACCGCCGTGAGAGCCGGGGACGGCACCAAGGATGCCCTGACAAAATACGCCGTGGGCGGTGTGATCTACAATACCAAGAACATTCAGAGCGAAACGCAGTTTAGAGATATGATCGACAATACGAAACTCTATGCCAACTACCCGCTCTTTATTGCCATTGAGGACGAGGGCGGCAATATCAGCCCGTTGGGCGAGAAGGGACTGGTGACCCGACAGGACAATGCCAAGGCGGTGGCCGAGGGCGGAGACGCCAACAGGGCCTATGAGGTGGGCGGCGTTATGGGAGCCTATCTGACGGATTACGGTTTTAATCTGAATTTTGCCCCGGTGTCGGATCTGAACAGTGTGGACGGTTCCGTCATGGCCAATCGCGCCTACGGATCGGACGCGGCGCAGGTGAGCCCCTATGTGGCCGCCATGGTGCGGGGATTGAAAGAGCAGGATATAAACGTCTGCCTGAAACATTTTCCCGGCATGGGGAGCACCTCGCAGGATACCGACAAGGGGCTTGCGTCCACGGATCGGAGCGCGCAGGACTTCAGAGACAATGAGTTTACCGTGTTTAGCGCAGGCATTGACGCGGGCGCGGACATGGTGATGGTGAGCCATATGGCGGCGCCGTCCCTCGCGGGGGACAACACTCCCTGCTCCATGTCCTCTGCCGTGGTGACGGACATTCTGCGCAGGGAACTGCATTTTAACGGTGTGATCATCACGGATTCCATGAGTGTGGCTGCCATTTCGGACTACTATGACGCGGGGGACGCGGCGGTGCAGGCGCTGCGCGCCGGCTGCGACATGATCCTGATGCCGGAGGACTTTGAGAAGGCCTATAACGGTGTGTTGGAGGCCGTGCGAAATGGCGAGATCTCGGAGGAGCGCATCAATGATTCCCTGCGGAGAGTCTATCGGATCAAATACGCGGATAGAGTGGAAACGGTAGAATAAATGACAAAAAAACAGGACTGTGGAGGAGATTGCTGAAACCACAGTCCTGTTTTGTCGGGGAGATTGAAAAGCACGAGACGGGGATCGAACCCGCGACCCCCTCCTTGGCAAGGAGGTGCTCCACCGCTGAGCCACTCGTGCATGATGAGTATGCATTTATAAACAAATATTACTATACTATAGGAATGCGGAAATGTCAACCGGTAAATTTTGAAAGTCATTTCGATTTTCCGTACGAGATTTCCATATACCCATTCTTTTCCGTGTTAAGATAAGCCGTTAAGCAGCCTATACAAAAGCTGATATAACTGCCGGGCCTCCCGGGGCTCCAAATTGACACAGGCGCTTAACTGCTCCGGTATGAGGACAGCCTGTTCCTTTAATTTCTCCCCCTCCCGCGTAAGCGAGACCAACAGACTGCGTTCATCCTCTTTTGAGCGTTCCCTTATCACATAGTTTTTCTCCTCCAGTTTCTTTAATACAGGCGTAAGCGTGCCGGAATCCAAATAAAGAAATTCGCCAAGCTCCTTAACCGTCAGCTTTTTTTTCTCCCACATGACCATCATTGCAATGTACTGGGTATATGTCAGATCCAGCTTGTCAAGATATGGTTTGTACCTTCTTATTACTTCTTTCGAGCAGGCATAAAGCGGAAAACATAACTGGTTTTCCAGTTTCAAACAATCGTATTTATTTTTTGGCATATTATCGCAGCCCCTCATATCATAATTTTTGAACATGATATCATATTTTTCGCAAATGCCGCAACAGTTTCATGATTTTTTATCCGTTTATTTGCCTCTGCTCTTCCGTCCCGGTCGATCAAAAATTTTGTAAAATTCCATTTAATATCGCTGCTCCGCGCATAATCCGGATCCGTTCTCTCCAATGCGCTTTCCAACATTGGCGTCAGCGGGTGTTCCGCGTCAAATCCCGCAAATCCCTTCTGCGATTTCAGATAAGTATAAAGCGGACTTTCATTCTCACCGTTCACTTCAATCTTGGAAAAGATCGGAAAGGTAATACCATACCTGGAATCACAGAAACTCACAATCTCTTCATTTGTTCCGGGTGCCTGGTGTCCAAACTGGTTGCAGGGAAAATCCAAAATGACCAATCCGTCTTCTTCATACTTTTCATACATATCCTGCAAGTCATCATATTGCGGAGTAAATCCACACTCTGTTGCAGAGTTGATGATCAGGATCACTTTGCCGGCATAATCCTTTAAAGTTGTCTCCGCGCCTGTATGATCTTCCACCGTAAAATCAAAAATATTCATCGCCATGCTGTTTTCTCCTTTATATAAATTGGAAAAAATTAAATTGCGCTAAATCTTTAATTCGATTGTACGCAATCTAATTTGATTTGTCAACCGGAAATTTACTTTTGATCGCTATAAATCTTCAGAATCGCAAAGATTTTCACAAAGACATTGATATTTTTTGAAAATTTAGTAGAATGTTATTAAAAGAAAGATATCGGAGTCGGGAGACGAATGACAAAGGAAAAACAGGGGCAGTACACTACGGGGGAATTGCTGAAAAGATTTGTACCCTATTATAAAAAATACAGAGGGACTCTCTGCATGGATCTCTTCTGCGCGGCGCTTACTACCATATGTGAGTTGGTGCTGCCGCTTATCATGCGCTACATTACCAACGAGGGGATGCGGGATCTGGCTGCATTGTCCGTGCGCATGGTGGGAGGATTGGGGGTACTGTATTTGATCCTGCGCGTGATCGACGCCTTTGCGGCGTACTATATGGCGGACATGGGGCATGTGATGGGAGCCAAGATCGAGACGGATATGCGGCGGGATGCCTATCGCCATCTGCAGAAACTCTCGGACACCTACTACTACAACACCAAGGTGGGGCAGATCATGGGGCGTATCACCAATGATCTGTTTGACGTGACGGAGTTCGCGCATCACTGTCCCGAGGAATTTTTTATCGCGTTTATCAAGATATTGATCGCGTTTTTGATATTGAGCAGTATCAATCTGCCTTTGACTTTGATCATATTCGTGTGCGTGCCGTTGATGATCGCGGTGTGTATGCCGCTGAATCTGCGCATGAGAGGCGTGTTCAGGGCCCAGAGGGGACAGATCGGCGAGCTGAACGCGCGCATTGAGGACAGCCTTCTGGGACATAAGGTGGTGAAAGCCTTCACCAATGAGTCCGTGGAAAATGAGAAATTTGAGCGGGACAACGCGGTCTTCTATGATATCAAAAAACTTTCCTATCGCTATATGGCCCTGTTTCAGACCACGGTGCGTCTCTTTGACGGACTGATGTATCTGACCGTGGTGACGGCGGGCGGCATCTTCATGGTGAAAGGACTGATCGCGCCGGGAGATCTGGTGGCGTACATGCTGTATGTGACGACCATGATCACCACGATCCGCCGCATCATTGAGTTTGCGGAGCAGTTCCAGAGGGGCATGACGGGCATTGAGCGCTTTCTGCAGATTCTGGACGCGGACATCGAGATCTTCGATGAGCCGGAGGCGGTGGAACTGCGCGATCCGGAGGGGGATATCGTCTTTGAGCAGGTGAGCTTTGAATATCCGGACGATCACAACAGAGTGTTCAAAGATCTGAATCTTCACATCCGCGCGGGAGAGAAGGTGGCCATCGTGGGCCCCTCCGGCGGGGGCAAGACCACGCTCTGCAATCTGATCCCCAGATTCTATGATGTATCCGGAGGACGGATCCTCCTGGACGGGAGAGACATCAAGAAATTTACCTTAAAGAGTCTGCGGGGCAGCATCGGCATCGTGCAGCAGGATGTGTATCTGTTCTCGGGCACCATCTTTGAAAATATTGCCTACGGGCGGCCGGGGGCCTCGCGGGAGGAGGTCATGGAGGCGGCCAAGCGGGCGGGCGCCCATGAGTTCATATTGGAGCTGAAGGACGGGTATGACACCTATGTGGGAGAGCGGGGTGTCAAGCTTTCCGGAGGACAGAAACAGCGCATCAGCATCGCGAGAGTATTTTTGAAGAATCCGCCCATCATCATTTTGGACGAGGCCACATCGGCGCTTGACAATGAGAGTGAGTTCGCGGTGGCGCAGTCTCTCGGAAAGCTTTCCGAGGGGCGCACCACGCTGACCATAGCCCACAGGCTTTCCAGTATCCGCAATTCCGACCGCATTCTGGTACTGACGGAGGACGGCATCGTGGAGGAGGGCCGGCATCAGGAACTGCTGGACAGGAAAGGGATCTACTATCATTTTTACGAGACTGCAAATGCTCTGAAATAGTGAAAAGGAGGTATCTGCATGAAATTAATGTTTATCGGAGCGGCCCATGAGGTGACGGGAAGCTGCCACTATCTGGAGTCGGGAGGCAAGCATATTCTGGTGGATTACGGTATGGAGCAGGGGGTGAACGTCTTTGAGAACGCGCCGCTGCCCGTGGATGAGGCGCTGATCGACTATGTGCTGCTCACTCACGCCCATGTGGATCACTCGGGTCTGCTGCCCCTGCTCTACGCCAGAGGGTTCAGAGGGCAGGTTTACATGACGGATGCCTCGGCGGATCTGTGCAGTATCATGCTGCGTGACTGCGCCCACATTCAGATGATGGAGTCAGAGTGGCGCAACCGCAAGGCCAAGAGAAGCGAGAACGTGCCTGTGCAGGAGCCGCTCTATACCATGGAGGACGCGGAGGGCGTCATCAAGCGCATCGTGCCCTGCAGGTACGGTCGGGAGGTAGAGGTCTGCGAGGGCGTGAAGATCCGTTTCACGGATATCGGCCATCTTCTTGGCAGCTCCAGTATCGAGGTGTGGCTGACGGAGGACGGAAACACCAAAAAACTTGTATTTTCGGGGGATATCGGCAATAAGAATCAGCCTCTTCTGCGCAATCCCATCCCCACCGCGCAGGCGGATTATGTGGTGATGGAGTCCACCTACGGGGACAGACTGCACTCCAAGGAGAAAGTGGATTATGTGAAGGAATTGGCATCCATCCTGCAGGAGACTTTCGACAGGGGCGGCAATGTGGTGATCCCTTCCTTCGCGGTGGGCAGGACCCAGGAGATCCTGTATTTTCTGAGACAGGTCAAGGTGGGCCGTCTGGTGAAGGGACATGAGAATTTCCCCGTGTATGTGGACAGCCCCATGGCCGTGAGCGCCACGGAGGTCTTCCACGAGAACCGCATGGACTGCTTTGGCGAGGAGGCGCTGTCTCTGGTGCGGGAGGGAATCAATCCCATCTCCTTTGCGGGGTTGAAACTGTCCATCACCAGCGAGGAGTCCAAGGAGATCAACTTCATCGACACGCCCAAGGTCATCATTTCTGCCTCGGGTATGTGTGAGGCGGGACGTATCAGGCACCATCTGAAACATAATCTGTGGCGGGAGGAATGCACGATCCTGTTTGTGGGATACCAGGCCGTGGGGACGCTCGGCCGGAGCATCGTGGAGGGAGCCAAAGAAGTGAAACTCTTCGGCGAGTCCATTCAGGTGCGGGCGCAGATCCGGAAACTGATCGGCATGAGCGGCCATGCGGACAAGAACGGACTGATCGAGTGGATCAACGCCTTTGAGGAGAAACCCAAGAAAGTGTTCATCGTACACGGTGAGGACAGCGTGTGCATGTCTTTCGCGGAATGCCTGAAGATCGAGCACGGACAGAGGGCCTATGCCCCTTACAGCGGATCGGAATTTGATCTGATCGGCAACAAATTCCTGTATGAGGCGGAGCCCGTTCCCGTCAAGAAAAAGACCAAAACGGTCAGCGGCGTCTATGCCCGCCTCCTGGCTGCGGGACAGCGCCTGATGGCATTGATCACCCGAAACGACGGCATGGCAAACAAGGAGATGGCGCGGTTTGCGGACCAGATCAATTCGCTTTGCGACAAGTGGGAGTAGAGAAGAGAAATGAGTTACGCGGATACTTTATTTATCAATATGTGTCGGGATATATTGGAGAACGGCACCGACACCCGCGGGGAGAAAGTCCGGCCGCGCTGGCCGGACGGGACGCCCGCCTACACCATCAAGCGCTTTGGCGTGGTCAACCGCTATGACCTGCGGGCGGAGTTCCCCATCATGACCCTTAGGCGCACGGCGCTCAAGTCCGCCACGGACGAGATCCTGTGGATCTGGCAGCAGAAGTCCAACAACATCCATGATCTCCACAGCCATATCTGGGACGAGTGGGCAGATGAGGACGGCAGCATCGGAAAGGCGTACGGCTATCAGTTGGGCGTGAAACATCAGTACAAAGAGGGCATGATGGATCAGGTGGACCGGGTGATCTATGACCTGAAGAACAATCCTTTCAGCAGACGTATCATGACCAATATCTATGTGCATCAGGATCTCCACGAGATGAATCTCTATCCCTGCGCCTACAGCATGACCTTTAATGTGACGCAGCGGCCCGGGGAGGAGAGGCTGACCCTGAACGCGATCCTGAACCAGAGATCTCAGGACGTGCTGGCGGCCAATAACTGGAATGTGGTGCAGTACGCGGTACTCATCCATATGTTGGCCCAAGTCTGCGACATGCATGTGGGAGAGTTTGTCCATGTGATCGCGGACGCGCATATCTATGACAGGCATGTGCCCATCATTCGCGAGCTGATCGCAAGGGAGCCCAAACCCGCGCCGGAATTTTGGCTGAACCCCGATGTCAGGGACTTTTATAAATTTACCAGAGAGGACGTGCGCTTGGAGCATTACGAGACCGGAGAACAGATCAAAGATATCCCCATCGCGATCTGAGGGTGGTAATGGGAAATCGGAATTAAATGCCGTTTGGACGGCGGAAAGAGGAAATCGGATGAATATGATCGTGGCGGTGGATCAAAATTGGGCGATCGGCAATAAGGGGGATCTGCTGATACGCATTCCCAACGATCACAAACACTTTAGGGAGGAGACCACGGGCAAGGTGGTGGTGCTTGGCAGAAAGACGCTGGAGACCTTTCCCCAGGGACAGCCTCTCAAAAACCGTAAAAACATCATTCTCTCCTCCAAACCGGACTACCGGGTGAAGGACGCGGACGTGGTGCATTCCATGGAGGAACTTCTGGAGGAACTGAAAAAATACGATGAGGAGGATGTGTATATCATCGGCGGAGAGAGCCTGTATCGGCAGATGCTGCCCTACTGTGACGTGGTCCATGTGACCAAGATCGACCATGCCTACGAGGCGGATTCCTATTTTCCCAATCTGGACAGGGATGAGGAGTGGGAGATCACCGCGGACAGCGAGGAGCAGACCTATTTTGACATTGTCTACAGTTTTCTGAAATATGAGCGCAAACGGGGTTGACTTTGTCGCAAAAATCAGTATAATAAAAACAGTAACGATTACTGATTTGGAGGAGAGGCAATGGCTCAAAAACACAGCAGACAGCGGGACTGCATCATGGCATTTCTGATGGGCCGCAAGGATCACCCCACCGCAGACATGGTCTACATGAATGTGCGGAAGGAGATTCCCAATATCAGCCTCGGAACGGTGTATCGCAATCTGACTCTTCTGGCGGAGTCAGGCGAGATCAACCGGATCAGGGTGGGGGACGGCATGGATCATTTTGACGCGGATACCTCCCCTCATTACCATTTCGTCTGCACGGAATGCGGCAGTGTCATCGATCTGGAGATGAAGAACATCGACACGATCCGGGATATTGCCGGGGCGGGCTTTGACGGCAAGATTGCCGGGCATGTGACTTATTTTTACGGGACCTGCGGTGACTGTACCAAGGCATCCGGGACCGCGGAGAAGAAGGAAGATGCCCTTCAATTATAAAAATAACAAGAGAAGGAGACTAAAGCTATGAAATTCGTATGTCAGGTGTGTGGTTATGTACATGAGGGAGATTCCGCTCCCGAGAAGTGCCCCGTATGCGGTGTGGGCCCTGAGAAATTCTCCGAGCAGAGCGGCGAGAAGACTTGGGCTGCAGAGCATGTGGTAGGTGTGGCACAGGGCGTCCGCGAGGATATCCTCAAGGATTTGCGCGCTAACTTTGAGGGCGAGTGCTCTGAGGTGGGCATGTATCTGGCTATGGCGAGAGTGGCTCACAGAGAGGGATATCCCGAGATCGGTATGTACTATGAGAAAGCAGCCTATGAGGAGGCTGAGCACGCCGCAAAATTTGCGGAGCTCTTGGGAGAGGTGGTCACCGACTCCACCAAGAAGAATCTGCAGCTGCGCGTGGACGCTGAGAACGGCGCTACCGCGGGCAAGACCGATCTGGCCAAGAGGGCCAAGGAATTGGGTCTGGACGCGATCCATGACACCGTGCATGAGATGGCAAAGGATGAGGCGAGACATGGGAAGGCATTCGAGGGTCTGCTGAACAGATACTTCGGATAAGTGAAATTCGGCAGCATGAAAGTTGCAGGAGAGTATTGCCAAACAATATGTTGTAAGGGACAAGGGTATGTCGGAGTGATCCGACATACCCTTTTTGATGTGGAAATAGGATTGATTTATAATCAGTCATTGTCATCATCGGGCCAACCGGAAATAAAATGTAAATCTCCGGAATCCATATCCATTGCCATATTATCGCCCATACGCATTAACATGTCACCATCAGAACTTAGAGCCATATGATCTGAAAAGGCACATGCAAAATTCCCATCATCATAATCAAAAAAAGTTTTTCCCATATAAACGCTCCTTTGCAATTGATATTATATTATTGTAATTGTTCTTGTAAGTGTCTCCAAGTCAGTTGTTTGAGATATTTGATGCAATAAGACAATAATGCATAGAAGTATTCCTCATGCCATTTCCTCCTCTGTAATATATTTAATCCCATTGTATGAGTCATTCAATTTTTGGATAAGTTGGTTTATTTGATCATCTGCAGATTCTTTCGTTACTTTTGCTATATTGGTGATGATTCCTTTATAAAAAAGTGGTTCTCGGAAATGAATAATATTTCCGTTTTCATGGAAATGAACTTCCGTCCTCCAATAATCTTCGGCATAACTGCCCTTAACAATGGATTCTTTTATCAGGTTTATCAGTTTTTCTTTTGTACTCTCATTATGTTTAAGGGATTTTTCTAATGCTGTTTTCAAAAATGGGCTATTATTTTCAATCAACATATCCAACAGTTGGGAAATATATGGAAACATAAATATATGTTTGCGGTTGCTGCCGTCCTTATATCGAATTCGATCTCGGATTTCAAATGGATCTGTGAAATAATCCAACACCTTATCGCTGGATTTTGCAATATGACTTACCATATTTTTGTCATAATGAATATCGAAATCCGGGCATGCGCAGGACAAATAATGTGCTTTGTAATATAATTCAGGAATTTCTCTTGCTCTTAATTTGTCCAACATTGATAGGTCATTGTGATCTGCCGCAAACGAAATGATATACATTCTAAGCTGATCCTCTGTCGCAAGTTTATACTGCAGATCATCCATGTCAGGTTGGCGTATAAAGAAACCGTTATCGCATTCTTCAAATTTGATACGTTGAATACTTGTCCCGGCACCAAATGTCATAATGTAATCTTTATCTTTCCGACTGTCAAACCATATGTAGTTTTTGTTTACCAGAAATTTGATGAAATCATAATTGCCGAACATAATTGCATACTCCAATATGGTTTTTCCATATTCATCAGGATTAAGGATAGGCTTATCTTTTTCTTCGATGTAAGCAATCCATTCGGATTCGTTGTGTGATTGGGCAATAGTGTAATTTGTCATTCTATTGTTATTAGATTCGCCGCATTCTCCGGCGCTTAATATCTGTTCGTAGGAAACATGAAGCAGTTCCGAAAAGATTGGCAAATCATAAATTTGAATTGCCTTTGCGCCTTTTTTTATTTGAGAAAGACGGTTCGCCATTTTTTGTATATCGTCTCCGGTGGGGGCATTTATACCGCTTGTTTGTAGATAAACCTTGCAAAACTGTCGTACAGACTTAAAGTTTCGTTCAATCAGTCCTGCAATATAAGTGCCTATTTTTCGATTGTCAATTTGATGAGTCATTGTTATCACTCCTTTCAAAAATATTATACCGCCATCCTTTAATAAAGTATATCGTGCATTTGCATATTAAAAATATATGAGTCATTAACGAATTGAAGATTATATATGCTTTTAGCATATATTTCGGCAGTTATTGCAAAGAAGTACGGATAAAGATTAAATACGGTTTAAAATAATTTTCGATAAAATGATTAGAAAGGGATAATGAAAGAATGATTCTTACTACAATCATGGATTTTCAACATAAATATCTTTAATCGCTGTGAGAACAGTAATAATGCACTCCCGGTAATCCCGGGTTGCAATTGTTTTTGAAAGTAATCCTCATGAAACGGAAGTATTGCATTCTCTACAGATTGTTCTATTTGCTGCTGTTTTCAGAGGCTTTCTTAATCTCCACATAAGGCAGACACTCATAACCGCATTTTTCATACACATGTATCGCATTGTGATTGCTCGCCTCTGCCTCGAGCCGCAAGACGGAATCGGGATGTTTATTCTCAATATAGGCCAAAAATTCTGTACCGATTCCCCTGCCACGATATTCGGGGGCGATGTAGAGATCTTCGATCCATATGCAGGGTTTGCCGAACTCAGTAGAAAAGCTTTTGGCTACCATGGCGTATCCGGCGATCCCGTCATTTTCCGGGAAAACATATCCCTCCAAATACGGATTTTCTTCGATACAGGCCATCACGTCATTCTTAAAAATCGTCTCGGAACCGTTGCTCAACACGGCGGGGGAGGCGTAAAACATCCGCATCATCTCAAGCACTTTTGCGGTATCCGGCTCTGTCATGGGTCGTATATTCAATAGATTGCCTCCTTTTGACCAATTTGTGATTTATGACTTTGTCCTATTGATTTTAACACAGGAGGAGTGGCAGGTCAATCGGTGGTCGGCTTTCTGAACTTACACGGGCGCCCCCTGAGCCTGCGAGGGTGGTTTTCAGGATAGGGAGTCGGACCTCTATAGGGAGAAACTTTGCAAAACGACAAAATTGACCTGTTTGGAGACAAAATTGACAAAATGTGAGATCGGGAATGGTGCTATAATAAAACAGATAGACGAAGCTTAAGAAGAGGCACGGAAGGAAAAAGGAGGTCATTATGAGAAAACGAAGAGGTAATCCCTTGCAGAAGGTGACGGCGCTGCTGTTGACGGCGGCGTTGGTTCTCGGGGGGGTAACGGGTGTGAGGCCCGCCGCGGCACTGGCGGCGGAAGATCCGGAGACAACGGATGAGATCAATGGGGAAACAGGACATGCCGATGACGGCATTGAGGCGCATGAGACAGATGCAGAGGTGACATACAGTACGGATGGAGGCGCGACATGGCAGGAGGCGTCTCTCATAGACGCGATCTACGCGTGTTATGAACCTCAAGTTACGGTGAGCGAGATCAAGCTGCTGCGGGATCTGGTCTTGGACAGTGAGAATTGGTCGTCAGGAGGGGCAGTTCTGGTCGGAGCCGGTAAGCAGCTCACCTTAAACGGCGACGGACATACCATTACCCGAGGGGAGGATCTCAGCGCTTTATTTTCGGTAAATTCAGAAGGTTCTTCCGCGATCTTAAAGGACATCACGGTGGATGGAGGAGCCGTTTGGGACGGAGATGATCCCGCGTCACGGACCAACACCGGAATAGTCTGTCGCGGGAACGGATGGTTGTTTATGGTGGACAGAGACGCGTCGTTGACGCTGGAGAGCGGCACGGTGTTACAAAACAACGCGTTGGGGACCGGATGGTATGGAGCCGGCGTCGCCGTGCTGGAAGGAACTCTGGTGATGAAAGAGGGAGCCGTTGTCCGTGACAATACAGCTCAGACAGGCGGCGGCATCTGTGTGCAGGCGGACGGAATCTTTGAGATGGAAGGCGGAGAGATATCTGGAAATTACGCAACCAATAGCGGAGGTGGTGTCTTCGTGCAGGGAAACTTTACCATGTCGGGCGGCAGCATTGCCGGTAATCAGGCGGTAGTGGGCGGTGGCGGCGTCGTTGTCTTTGCGGCGGATGCCGCGTTTCATATGTCGGGCGGCAGTATCACGGGCAACCGCCTTACATCCGGGAGCGGCCTGGGAGGCGGCGGTATCTTTATGAACGGAGGTATTTTCGGCGTATCGGGGAATGCTGTGGTGAATGCCAACAAGGATGCAAACGATCAAAACAGTAATGTATTCTTAAGAAATGCGACGGTAATCACATTGGATGAGGCTCTCACGGACGGAGCGAAGCTTGGCGTGACACCGCTTGGAAAAGACGGTACGAGTGATTTCACGTCCGGATGGACGGAGCGGATGGGGGAAACGCTCAATCCGTGGGATTTTTTTGACAGTGACGCGGCTGCGTATGCCGTGATCAGGAATGCCGCTACCGGTGAAATCGGGATGCATGCCCACAGTATGGCACTGACTGACGCGAAGGAGGCGAGCTGCACCAAGGAAGGCGCGGAGGCTTATTATGCCTGCAGTCTGTGCGGCAGATGGTATGAAGACGAGGCCGCAGGCACGGAAATTGTTGACAAAACCTCTGTCGTGATTCCGATGAAGGCGCACACTTTCGGAGAGTGGACGGTGGACGTAGAGCCGACGAAAACCGAAGAGGGAAGTCGGCACAGGCTGTGCAGTGTGTGCGGATATTCTGAGGCGGATACGATCCCGGCGCTCGGAACCGGCGGGGATCCGGGCAATGTGGAAAAGGAAGTCGAGCAGGGCGCGGGGACACCGGCCATCAGCCTGCCCATGGACACAGACGCGTTGGCGGACGCGGTGCTCTCCGCAGAGGATCTGCAGAGTGTTGAGGACGGGACGGACATTCGGATCCTCCTGGTGGTACAGGACATAGACGATACCGTTTCCGAGAGTGACCGACAGGCGGTGGGAAGCGCTTTGAGTGCCGGTTATACGGTGGGAGAATATTTGGACGTGGAGCTCGTGAAGATCATTGATGAGGACAGGACTCCCATCGCAGAGACTAAGAGCCCCATCCGCATTGTCATAACCGTACCGGACGGGCTGAGAGCGGACAACAGAACTTATGCGGTCGTCAGGGTACATAACGGAGAGCCGGACATGTTGGCGGATCTGGACTCCGATCCGGCTACCGTCACCATAGAGACCAACCTTTTCTCTACCTACGCGATCGTCTATAGAGACGCGCAGGATACTCCGGGAACCGGGGATAATACCGGAGAAGGAGATAACACCGGCAACGATGACACCCCGGGAACCGGGGACAATACCGGAGAAGGAGATAACACCGGCAACGATGATACTCCGGGAACCGGGGACAATACCGGAGATGAAAATACTCCGGGAGAAGGAGATGACACCGGAAACGGCGATACTACGGGGACTGATGACAATGCCGGAGGAGACACTGACGGTGATGCCGGCGATATGACGGACGATAGCGACACCGACTCCAAACTTCCCGGCGTAAAAGACAACGAGCCCAAGACCGGGGACAACACGCCGTTGGAGATTTGGGCCACTCTCGCCATGATCGCGGGATTCGGCTATCTGTTCCTGTATTTTGCCAATCGAGACGGCGGTATGACGGAGGAGATCAAGAGAGAACTCGTGTCAAGGCTCATCGGATGGGCGAACAAGGGAGGAATCTTTAGAAAATGGCTTGCTCTTGCTGCGATCACCGTGCTGTTGGCGTATTACCACAGTATCGGCAAAAAGGTGTGCGCCGTACCATGGAAGAAAAATTGTTGACGGAAGTGCTGATAAGTGCTAAGATGTCTTATAGAAAAGGTGTGCCGTAAAGCAACGGTTCGCCGCAGTTATTAGGTTATCAAAAAAGCAACCTAGCTTTGGTCAGGGCGGTTGCTTTTTTGATGTCTTTTATTTCTTCCGGTTTGCCGGATACTGATTGCCGTGACGATGATGCTGATAACCGTCACTACAATACCGACAAGTTCCAAAATCATTCCAAACACTAATGGTGCTTACCTTTCACTTTATTTTCCATATGTATCCCCTCCTCTGATACCGGAAGTTCTCAAAATGTACTCATTTTGGCAAAAGGCGAACCGCTACCCGTTTTGGTAACGCCCATATATATTTTTTATCATAGTGACAGGGTTTGGCAAGATGTGACAACAAATATTTTTATTGCTATAAAGTTTATTTGTTCTCCTTTTTCTTTTCCTTTGATTTGTAGACATTGAACCGGTTCTTACATCTCCGACTGCAAATTTCATTGTCCGAAATAGCCGAATCTTTTACGGAGGGAAATGCTTTTGGTTTTGTATTGTATTTTGACAAAATGCACAGTATAATATACCACATAATGAGATATACATAAGGACGGATATGATGATATTACGGGTGAGATAATTCCCACAGAGGACGGGATTGGGGATAACTGAAGGGAACATACAAGGAGAAAAAGAATGGAATACAGAGTCAATCGACGGACAGGCGACAGGATCAGCGCTTTGGGATTTGGAACTTCCTATATCGCGGAGGCGGGCGAGCGGGATGCCGTTGCGACGATACAGCGGGCTTATGAGGGAGGCGTCAATTACTATGACCTCGCCACGGCGGATAGCAGAACCTTTTCCTGTTTCGGGACTGCCCTCGGCGCAGTGAGAAAAAATGTCTTGTATCAGGTTCATTTTGGCGCGAATTATGAGACGGGAACCTATGGATGGAGCACGGATGGCGAAACGATCCGGCGTGGCATAGAGTGGCAGCTTGCTCAGCTTAGGACGGATTATATCGACTATGGTTTTATCCACTGCATTGACGAGATATCTGACTGGCGGGATTATCGGCAAAACGGCGCCTTGGCCTATCTGCTGCAGATGAAGGAGCAGGGAGTCGTAAAGCATATCGGTCTGTCCTCCCACACACCGTCAACCATCCGGAAGGTATTGGACGACATCGGGGTGGATATGCTGATGTTTTCCGCAAATCCGGGCTATGACTATCAGAGAGGGGATTACGCGAAAGGCTCCGTGGATGAGCGCTCCGCCATCTATCGCCGCTGTGAGGCGGAGGGGATCGGCATTTCCGTGATGAAACCTTTTTCCGGAGGTCAGTTGTTGGATGCGGCAGTATCGCCTTTTGGGAAAGCATTGACCGCGTATCAGTGCATTCGGTACGCGTTGGACAGGCCGGGGGTGCTGACGGTGTTGCCGGGGATGTCAAGTGTGGCGCAGGTGGAGCGGCTGCTCGCCTACTTTGAGGCGCCGGAGGAAGAAAAGGATTATTCCGTGATCGGTTCCTTCAGTCCCGCTGAGGCTGTTGGAAAATGTGTTTACTGTAATCATTGCAAGCCCTGCCCGATGGGATTGGATATCGGCATCATCAACAAATATTATGATCTGGCCCAAAACGGGGATTCCATGGCGGCGGAGCATTATCGCAATCTGGAAGTGAAAGCGGATGCCTGCGCGCAGTGCGGGCACTGCGAATCGCGCTGTCCTTTTCATGTAAAACAGGAGAGCAGGATGAAGGAGATCGCCGCTTATTTTCAGTGATGTTTGAATCGGCCGGCCGTTTGGGAGTGCCGCATAAGACGGTCCGGGCGGTGGTGACTGATAACGCGTGGGAGACAGCAGAAACTATGAAACTATGGAACGGAAGACGGTATAAAGAAAACGGGATCTGCCGGATCCGACTGAGAATTATGGTGTTCTTGGCGGGAGGCTTGGCGGTGTCGGGCCTCTTGGCGGGATGCGCCCGGGCGGCGGAGCCGGATGCCGCAGACGGGACTGAGACGACGGATGCCGTTGACGGGACTGAGATGACGGATGTCGTCAATGGAACCGAGGTGCCGGATGCCGCTGACGGAGCGGAAATGTCAGCCGACGCAGCCGAGCCGTCCGCGGGGACCGGGACGGAGCCGCAGTCGGTAGACGAGTGGTACGCCTCGCTGACGGAGGAGGATTTTCGCAATGCCAAGACGCCGGATGAGATTGATTATGACGAGTGGGGCAGTCCGGAGTTGATCCTCTTGGGAGAGTTACCCGAACAGGACGTGCGGATTTACGGGGAGGTCGATGAAGGCGAGCTGATGATCGTGGAATGCCGCGGGGAGAGACGGACTTTCTCCCACGATTTTCTGACTCCGAGGATGATCATGCCGGAATTCGCGGCCTATGACTATGACGGGGACGGCGCGGAAGAGATCGGCATGATTTGCTATGTGGGAGCCGGGACGGGCTTTGCCGTCCGGGAATTTGCCGTGTTCGACTCCGTGGAGGATTCCTTTGACACGCTGCATGTCCTGCCCTATGAGCAGTTTTTTGAGATGTGCGACACCGTGGAATACTCCTATGAAGGAGATGTGCTGCGGGTGGCGGCCGGAGATACATATGAGGAGCATTCCCTGGCGGGTTCGCGTTTTGAGGGGATGCCCGTCACCGGGATGTCCTGGGGAAATCAGATCGACTTTCGGTTTGGAGAGCAGGGGGAGGTATTCTGTTACGCCAAGCTGATGGTGGCGTTGGAGGATCAGGCGACGCCCTTTGCCTTGGAGGAGATGGAGACGCTGTTTGCCGAGGGTGCCGTGCCTTGGGAGAACACGGATTTTCGTTTCCGGGTACATTATGACGGTCAGGGAGTATTTGATACGGATGAGCCTGAATTGTGCAGGTTCCTTCCGGGAGAGGAGTAGAGAGATGAAAGTATTGATGATCAACGGAAGTCCCAGAAAGGAGGGCAACACGACGATCGCCCTCAGAGAGATGGAGAAGATCTTTGCCGGGGAGGGTGTGGAGACGGAGACCATACAGATCGGCAACCGGGATATCCGGGGCTGTATTGCCTGTGGCGCCTGTGCCCAAAGTGGCAAATGCGTGTTTGACGACGCGGTGAATGAGGCGGCTCCCAAGTTGGAGGCCTGTGACGGTCTGGTCATTGCGAGTCCCGTCTATTACGCGTCGGCCAATGCCACTTTGGTGGCTTTTCTGACCAGACTGTTCTACAGCACGCACTTTGACAAGACCATGAAGGTGGGAGCGAGCGTGGTCTGCGCCAGAAGGGGAGGTCTTTCCTCCACCTTTGACGAGCTGAACAAATTCTTCACCATCAGCGGGATGCCTGTGGCCTCCGGACAGTATTGGAACAGCGTTCACGGAAGAGCCCCCGGGGAGGCGGCGCAGGACGCGGAGGGACTGCAGAGTATGCGCACTCTGGCGAGAAACATGACTTTCCTGATGCGCAGTATCGCGCTTGGCAAGGAGCAGTACGGGCTGCCGGAGCGGGAGGAATTTGAGAGGACGAATTTTATCCGCTGAGGTCAGGGTGGCGGGCTGTCGCCGGGGATATTGACTTTTGGCGCAAAAAGTATAATAATGGAAAGTGTTTTACGGAAATCCCAAAGGGATTCATTTGATGATGGCAAATAATCGGGAAAGAGGGAAGAACTGATGGAAAAGAAGAACATTGACTGGGGTAATCTTGGGTTTGGCTATGTGCAGACAGACAAGAGATATGTGTCCAATTTTAAAAACGGCGCTTGGGATGAAGGCGCGCTCATCGATGACGCCAATGTGGTGCTCAACGAGTGCGCGGGTGTGCTGCAGTATGCGCAGACCGTCTTTGAGGGCCTGAAGGCATACACCACCGAGGACGGACGGATCGTGACTTTCCGCCCGGATCTGAACGCGGAGAGAATGGAGAACTCCGCGGCCAGACTGGAGATGCCGGTGTTCCCGGGGGAGCGTTTTGTGGACGCGGTATCCAAGACCGTGGCGGCCAACGCGGCTTATGTGCCTCCCTACGGCAGCGGCGCGACCTTGTATGTGCGCCCTTATATGTTCGGCTCCAATCCGGTCATCGGTGTGAAACCGGCGGATGAATATCAGTTCCGCGTGTTCTGTACTCCCGTGGGACCTTATTTTAAGGGAGGCGTAAAGCCTCTGACCATCTGTGTCAGCGACTTTGACCGGGCGGCCCCCAACGGCACGGGTCATATCAAGGCAGGTCTGAACTATGCCATGAGCCTTCATGCCATCGTGTCCGCGCACAAGGCCGGTTTTGATGAAAATATGTATCTGGACCCCGGAACCCGCACGAGAGTGGAGGAGACCGGCGGCGCCAACTTCCTGTTTGTGACGAAGGACGGCAAGGTTGTGACGCCCAAGTCCTCCAGTATTCTTCCCTCCATCACCCGCCGCTCTCTGGTGCATGTGGCCAAGGAGTATCTGGGCCTTGAGGTGGAGGAGCGGGAAGTGCTCCTGGAGGAAGTAAAGGATTTTGCCGAGTGCGGACTCTGCGGCACGGCAGCAGTCATCTCTCCCGTGGGCAAGATCGTGGATCACGGCAAGGAGATCGCCCTGCCCTCCGGAATGAGCGAGATGGGCCCCGTGACCAAGAAACTGTACGAGACGCTGACCGGCATTCAGATGGGCCGCATCGAGGCTCCTGAGGGCTGGATCCATGTGATCGAGGGATAGAATGGACATTCACGCGCAGCGCAGGAGAAAAGTATGGGCGGCAGGCCTGTTGGCAATGCTCTTTACCGCCATGCAGATCACCGGATATCGGATTGCCATGCATTATCACACAACGGTGCACCGGTCGGCCCTCATGCAGCGCATAGGGGTGTTGACCGGGGCACAATGTGTCGTTGCCGCCGTGCTTGTGTTCATCGTGGCCGGAGTGGTATTGTATGGTCTTTTTACGCTGTCGGAGCGGATAACGGTCGCGGATCGCCGTTCGGGTGGCGGATTTGGATGGGGTATATGGGGGGCGACAGCCCTCCTGCTTTTTATTTGTTGGATGCCGTGTTTTCTGGCATCGTATCCGGGATATTACAACTATGACGCGTTTACGCAGGTGCCCGAGGCGCTCTATGAAGAGGTGCCCTACACGGCGCATCATCCGCTGTTACACACGCTGCTCATGGGCAAGATCATCGCTTTCGGATATCATATGGGAACGGAGCTCAATGACGGCATCGCGCTGTACAGCGTCTTCCAGATGGCGGTCTGCGCGTTGGCGTTTGCCTATGTGACAGGATATCTTTGGAGGAGAACGGGGAGGCGCCTGCTCTGCGCGGCGGCGTTTGTCTGGTATGCTTTCTTCCCGCCCATCGCCATGTTTGCCATGAGCACCACCAAGGATGTGTTGTTCTCGGTGTGTCTGCTGCTCACGGTGGTCTTTCTGTATGAGATGTGCAGGGATATGTCCGCGTTTTGGGCCTCCCGGACGCAGGTGTGCCGGTTGGCGGTCATGGCGACGCTCATGTGTCTGTTGCGCAAAAACGGCGTATACGCGTTGGTGTGTGTGGTTCCCTTTGTGGTATGGCATTATGGAAAGTATGGGAAAAGACTTCTTCTTCTGTTCGCAGGGGTGGTGCTCCTGTACGGCGCCATTGACCGGGGACTTGTCCTGGCATTGCGCGCCGAGGAGGGAAGCGCCGTGGAAATGCTGTCCGTTCCCATGCAGCAGCTCGCCCGGGTGTATCACGACCATGGAGAGAGCGCTTTTACGGAGGAGGAATTGGAGAAGATCTACGCGGGGATCGGGAGAGAGCAGCTTAGAGGATATGACCCGTTTCTGGCGGATCATATCAAGAATCACTTTGACTATGAGCTGATCCGGGAAGATAAGGCGGGCTGGCTGTCCCTCTGGATCGCCAAGGGAATACGGTATCCCGGGACCTATCTGCAGGCTTTTTTGGACAATACCTATCAGGCGTGGTATCCGGGGACGTCCGTTTATTCGGCGCCCAAGGACAAGCGCACCGCTTATTTTGACATGGGTATGTGGCCGGGAGGATATCGCGACAGTAAAGCTCCGAAATTGTTGGAGTTCTACCGCAGGATCGCCGAGGAGTTCTCCTATCAGAAGATTCCGGTGGTCCGGCTGCTTTTTTCCATCGGCGGGATGTTGTGGGCAGCGCTGTTTGTATGGAGTTTTGCGATGTACCGGAGGAACAGGCCGTTGGCATCAGCCATGCTTTTGACGCTGCTCTATTGCGCGACGCTCCTGTTGGGACCGGTGTCCCTGGTGCGATATTATCTGATCCTGTTCTATGGTCTGCCGCTGCACATAGGCTGGCTGTTCGCGGGCAGAGAGGACGAGGCGGCAGCGCGGGTGGAAGAGACAGGCGGAGAGGACGAAACGGGAGACGGGAATAGATGAGGAAGACAAGATTATGGATCGGCATTGTGCTGTTGCTGTTGACGCTCCCGGCGGCCGTTGGCTGCGGTCGCCGGGACGGCACGCGGGTGGTGTTCACCACGGGCTTTGGCAAAGATGAGGTATTCCGCATTGAGGATGAATCCTGCCGTGTGGACGAGATCATGGTCTATCTGACCACCATTCAGAATCAATATGAGAGCGTCTACGGGGAGGAGATCTGGAACACGGAACTGGACGGAGTGACTCTGGAGGAGAACGTGAAGGAGACGGTACTGGCCCGGATCGCGCAGGTGAAGACCATGTATCTGTTGGCTCTGGACAAGGGCGTGGAATTGGACGAGAGCGAGATTCGGCAAGTGGACCGGGCGGCGGAGGAGTATTGGGACTCTCTGAACGAGACGGAGATCGAGAAGATGGGGGTGTCCCCGGAGACGATCACGGGACTCTACACGGAGTATGCTCTGGCGGAGAAGGTCTATGAGTTTCTGATCGAGGGTATCAATCCCGAGATCAGCGATGACGAGGCCCGCACGATCAGCGTGCAGCATATATTGCTCCGCACCTATACCATGGACGGCGCGGGCAAGCGGGTGGATTACTCGGAGGGCGCGAGACAGGCCACCTATGAGAAGGCCTGTGAGATCCGGGAGATGGCGGCGTCGGGAGAATACGATTTCACGGAGCTCGCCTCCCGCTACAGTGAGGACACCAATATCACCTATTCCTTCGGGAAGGGAGAGATGGAGGAACATTTCGAGGCGGCGGCTTTTCTGTTGGAGACGGATGAGATCAGTCCCGTGGTGGAGAGCGACAGCGGATATCATATCATCAAGTGTATCAACACCTTTGACAGGCAGGAGACGGACGCCAATAAGTTAAAGATCGTGGAGCAGCGATGCAGGGAGGCGTTCGGGCAGGAGTATGACGCGTTTGTGGAGACATTGGCCAAGAATCTGAACCGGTCTTTGTGGGAGGAGATCGAGCTGATCCATGATGAGGAAGTGCGGACGGATAACTTTTTTGTCATCTATGACAAGTATTTCGGGGATGAGGGATAGGACCCGAATACCGTTTTAGAAAAATTTTAGAATTCGAAAAACCCGCTGAATACAAGGCTTTTTCACAAACTGTTAGCACTCGCGCAAAGCGAGTGCTAATTTTGGGTTGACTTTTATTTTCCGCTGTTTTAAACTTGTCTTTAACGGTTGGCAATCGTTTGCCGGCATCGGGACACGGAATCCGGAGGCCGGCAAACGAATCGGAAAAAGAATCAGGAAAAGAATCAGAAAACGGAAAGGAATGTGATTTAAATGGCAGCAAAGAGCGGAAGTCTATCGATCAACAGTGAGAACATTTTTCCAATCATCAAGAAATGGTTGTATTCGGACCATGATATCTTTTATAGGGAATTGATTTCCAACGGATGTGACGCCATAACCAAGCTGAAGAAATTGGACATGATGGGGGAGTACAGTCTGCCCGACGGGTACAAGGGCACCGTGGAGGTGATCGCGGATCCCGAGCACAAGACCTTGACATTTAAGGACAACGGTCTGGGCATGACGGCGGATGAGGTGGAGGAGTACATCAATCAGATCGCCTTTTCCGGCGCGGCGGATTTCATCGAGAAATATAAGGACAAGAGCAACGCGGACCAGATCATCGGACATTTCGGTCTGGGCTTTTACTCCGCGTTCATGGTGGCGGATGAGGTGCATATCGACACGCTCTCCTATCAGCCGGGAGCCGTGGCGGTTCATTGGGAATGCGACGGAGGCACGGAATTTTCCATGGAGGACGGGGACAGAGCCGAGGTGGGCACCACCATCACCCTGTTTTTGAATGAGGACTGCCTGGAGTTCTGCAATGAGTACAGGGCGAGGGAAGTGATCAAAAAATACTGCTCTTTCATGCCCACGGAGATCTATCTCTCCAAGGCGGACACGAAGGAGACGCAGATCGTGAAGGAGTCCGAGAAACGGGAGGACGATGTGGTCATAGAGGAGATCGTCCCCGAGAAGAAGGAGGACGACAAGGCGGAAGAGGCCGCGGAGGAAGAGCCCGCCGAGCCCGAGGAGAAGAAGTACAAGATCCGCAAGCGCCCCGAGCTCTTGAACGAGGTGACGCCCCTTTGGACCAAACATCCCAACGACTGCACCAAAGAGGAATATCTGGAATTTTATCGCAAGGTATTTCAGGATTACAAGGAGCCGCTGTTCTGGATCCACCTGAACATGGACTATCCTTTTAACCTCAAAGGGATTTTATACTTCCCCAAGATCAATATGGAGTATGAATCCATCGAGGGCACCATAAAATTATATAATAATCAGGTGTTTATCGCGGACAATATCAAGGAGGTCATCCCGGAGTTTCTGATGCTCTTAAAGGGTGTGATCGACTGTCCCGACCTGCCCCTGAACGTATCCCGCAGCGCTCTGCAGAATGACGGTTTCGTCAAAAAGATTGCGGAGTACATCACCAAGCGGGTGGCGGACAAACTTTCCGGTATGTGCAAGACCGAGAAAGAGGAGTACGATAAATATTGGGATGACATCAGTCCTTTCATCAAGTTCGGCTGTCTGAAGGATGATAAATTCTGCGAGAAGATGAACGACTATATCCTCTTCAAGAATCTGGAGGGCAAATATCTGACGCTGCCCGAATGCTTGGAGACCAAGCCTCTGGACGTGGAGGAGAGCGCGGAAAATGCCGTGGATGAAAACGGTGAGAAGGTGGAGGCCGAGATCGTGACGGAGGAGCCGGAGACCGAAGGAGAGGAAGAGGCGGAAGAGAAACCCGAGAAGATCGTCTACTACGTCACCGATGAGCAGCAGCAGAGCCAGTATATCAATATGTTTAAGGCTGCCAAGATGGACGCGGTGATCCTCACCCACAATATCGATCAGCCTTTCATCACGCAGTTGGAGGGCAAGAACGAGGGCGTCCGTTTCCTGCGCATCGACTCTGACGTGACGGACGCGTTGAAGGCCAAGACCTCCAAGAAAGTGAAGGAGGAGTTGGAGGAACAGGCGCAGACCGTGGGCAAGATCATGAAGAAGGCCCTAAAGAACGACAAGATCACCGTGAAGGTGGAGAAACTCAAGAATAAGAAGATCTCCTCCGTGCTCACCTTGTCGGAGGAGACGAGGCGCATGCAGGATATGATGAAGATGTACTCCGTGCACGGCATGGGAGCGGATCCCTTCGGCGGCGAGGGAGAGACGCTTGTCCTCAACGCCAATCACCCTCTGGTGCAGTATGTCATTGCCCATGAGGACGGCGAAAATACGGCGATGATCTGCGAGCAGCTCTATGATCTGGCCAAGCTGCAGCACGCGCCCCTGGACTCCGAATCCATGACCCAATTTGTGGCAAGGACCAATGATATCATGATGCTTTTGGCAAAATGACCGGGACGTGACCCCCTGTGGTTCTTCCTGTTTTGGTATTTGTCAATAAAAATGCACAAAAAAGGTGGAAATTTCCAAAAAATGTAGTATAATTTGAATAAAGAAATAAAATAAGGGGGCAATAAATATGGCAAAAGAAATGATAGCAATGCTTCTTGCCGGCGGACAGGGTTCCAGACTCTATGCTCTGACCCAGAAACTGGCGAAACCCGCGGTTCCTTTTGGCGGGAAGTACCGGATCATTGATTTCCCGTTGTCCAACTGCGTGAACTCCGGTATCGATACGGTGGGCGTGCTGACCCAGTATCAGCCCTTGGTGCTGAATGAGTACATCGGCAACGGACAGCCCTGGGATCTGGACAGACTGCACGGCGGCGTACATGTGCTGCCTCCCTATCAGTCGGCCAAAGGCTCCGACTGGTACAAGGGTACGGCGAACGCCATTTACCAGAACATTTCCTTTATCGAGAGATATCAGCCGCAGTATGTGATCATCCTCTCCGGAGACCAGATCTGTAAGCAGGATTACAGCGATTTCCTCAAGTTCCACAAGGAGAAGGGAGCGGATTTCTCTGTGGCGGTCATGGAGGTTCCTTGGGACGAGGCTTCCCGCTTCGGCCTGATGGTGGCGGACGAGAATGACAAGATCACGGAGTTCCAGGAGAAACCCAAGGAGCCCAAGTCCAATCTGGCATCCATGGGTATCTATATCTTTAATTGGGACGTGCTGAAGAAGTATCTGGAGGACGATGAGGCCAATCCGGAATCCTCCAACGATTTTGGCAATGACATCATCCCGAGTCTGCTCAGAGACGGCAAAAATATGTATGCCTATCATTTTAACGGTTACTGGAAGGATGTGGGAACCATCTCCTCCCTCTGGGAAGCCAATATGGAAGTGCTTGACCCCGAGCACAGCGGCATCAACCTCTTTGACGAGGACTGGAAGATCTACAGCCGCAACAGCGGCATGACCGGTCACCGCATCGGCGAGAATGCCGAGGTGGTGGACTCCATGATCACGGACGGCTGCAGGATCGAGGGCAAGGTGAAACATTCCATCCTCTTTGCCGGCGTAAAGGTAGAGGAGGGCGCTGTGGTGGAGGACGCCGTTGTCATGGGCGGAACCACCATTCACTCCGGCGCGGTTGTGAAACATTGTATCGTGGCTGAAAACGTGACCATTGGCGCTAATGCGGTCGTGGGCGCGGCTCCCACCGATGAGGAGAAGGGCGTGGCGACCATTGGACCCGGCGTGACCGTGGGTAGCAATGCCAAGATCGGACCGAAGGCCATGGTAGGAGCAACGGTGAAGGAGGGCGAAGAAATATGTTAAACATGAATGCGGATACACTTGGAATTATATTTCCCAACAGCTATGACTCGATGGTCCCGGAACTGGCCAGTGAGCGTCTGATGGCATCCATCCCCTTTGCCGGACGTTACAGGATCGTGGACTTCCTGCTCTCCAGTATGGTCAACGCGGGAATTGACAATATCTCTCTGGTGGTCAAGGAGAATTATCACTCTCTGATGGATCATCTGGGCAGCGGGCGTGAGTGGGATCTGGCAAGAAAAAATGGCGGCCTGAATCTGGTGCCTCCTTTTTCCAACAGGGAGACGAAGGTTTACAGCGGACGTGTGGAGGCTCTCTACAGCATGCTCCCCTTCCTGAGGAAACAGAAAGAGAAATATGTGGTGATGTGTGACGCCAATCTGGTGGTGAACTTTGACTTTAAGGATCTGCTCCACAAACATATCGAGAGCGGCGCGGACATGACCATGGCCTACACGCAGGAGGGACTCCCCAAGGATCTGTTGGAGCTGGAGCCCGACACGAGAAATCTCTACTACACCCTGAGACTGAAGGACAATAGGGTCTCCGAGATCTGCGTGAACTCTCAGGACAAGGGCATACAGAATCTGTCCATGAACATCTATGTGACACAGCGCGAGATGCTGATCGCCCAGATCGCTGACGCGTATCTCAAGAGAGGTATCTTCTATGAGAGAGACATTCTGGCGCATCAGTTGGACAAATTGGATGTGCGCGGGTATTGCTTTGAAGGTTATGTGGCCCGCATCATGGGCACCAGGAGCTACTTTGAGGAAAATATGAAACTTCTGGATGAGAAGAATCTGGACGCGCTCTTCGGACCCAGCCCCGTTTACACCAAGATCCGCGACGACAACCCGACCCGCTACATGAACTGCTCCAAGGTAAAACATGTCATGGCGGCAGACGGCTGCGTGATCGAGGGAGAAGTGGAGAACAGCGTACTCTTCCGCGGCGTGAAGATCGGCAAGGGCGCGAAGGTGAAAAACTGCGTGCTGATGCAGGATACCGTGATTGAGGACGGCGCCAGCGTGGAATATGTGATCACCGACAAACAGGTGCTCATCTCCGCCGACAAGGAGCTGAAGGGAACGGACACCTTCCCCGTATATGTGGAGAAAAACAAGAAAGTATAAAGACGGACTGAAGTGAGAGTAAAGACACCGCCCCGGCTGCGCGCAACTTGGGGCGGTGTTTTGTGTGTGCTGCTTTTGGCCGGGAAAGAAACACCGTGCAAATCAGCATGTCACGATCTCGTAATGGATCCGCCGGCCCGCGTAGGTGGAGAAGGTCTCCTCGCTCGTCCCGACAAACCGAAAGCCCGCGCCCTCATAGGTGCGCTGCGCGGGAACGCAGATCTCATTGGTCCAAACGATGATCCTGTGAGGGTTTATCGCAAGGATGCGCCGGACGGCCTCCCGCATCTGGCGCTTTCCATAGCCGTTTCCCTTGTATTTGGTCAAAATGCAATTGTGCCCGATCTCTGCCGATTCCGGCAGTTTAGTCGGATTCCAGGTGACAAAGCCGATGGGAGTTCCCTCCAGGACGGTCATAAAACCGCAGGATTCAGCGATATGGGGATTGTCGTAGAAGAAATCGTCAAACTCCTGCCACTGATCCGTCCAATCGCGCTCAAATTGCGGCTCAAAAGAGTAAGCGTCTGTCAGGAGAGAGACGAGCGTCCCGCGGGGAAAGTCTGTTATCTTTTGAAAGGCAATGTCCATTTGGTGCTCCTCCGTATGTGGGTCTGTCTTCCTTATTATATATCATTATATAACGCCGGGCGGCGGAGGGCAAGAGCGGGAGAACAAAGATAGTAAAATGCTTTACAAATGCTATACTGTGGAGTATACTGAAATCATCATAAAGAAAGAGGTGGTATAATGGCTCAAATCAGTATGCGTATAGAGGATGATGTCAAGAAAAAGGCGGAGCAGGCCTGTGCTGATATTGGAATGTCCTTATCAACGGCTATCAACATTTATCTAAAAAAATTGGGGCAGGAGAGACGCATACCGTTCGAGGTATCGGCAGATCCGTTTTATTCGCAGGAAAATATGACCAGACTAAGGAATTCCGTGGCGCAGATGGAATCCACGGGTGGTACGGTGCATGAGGTGAATTTTGATGATTAAGTGGTGATTTGGCGTCTTATTGGAGCAGGCGCATAGATGATGCAAATCGTATTGTTTACCGTATTGAAGATAATACGATAAAAATTGTTCAATGTGGTTCACATTATAGAGATAAGTGATGGTGACCCAAATAATATCCGGGCAACACATTATTTCATAACCGGTCTATATTCATATTGTCTGCATATCTGATATATTTTTATAAAAATTTCTAATTTGGACGCAGATTTCAATTTATTCATTATATTATAAAAGCACATGGAACGGTAGTACAAACCAAATGTTTTGCGTGTTGGGAATAAGCCACTTTACAAAATAATAATATTGCGGTATGATAGAACGGTATTTTGCGAGATCAACTGCCGTTCAAATGAATATCAACGGAGGTAACACAATGCGAAAATTAAAGATCCTGCTCCCCGTATTCCTGCTCCTGGGCTGCATACTGCTGTGCGGGTGTGACCTGAGAAATTACATCTACACCGAGGACAGCCTGAAGAAAGTGGCGGAGAAGTCGCTGAAGAAAAAGTATGGGGAAGAGTTTATCATTCACAGTGCGTGGGACAGGGACCAGACACGCTTTTATGCGGACTGTTCACCCAAGGATAATCGGGATGTAGTGTTTTTGGCCTGTATTTATAAGAACGGGAAGGGGGTTTATGGAGATGAGTATCCTGAAGAGGTGGTGGCGTTGGAGGTGGATGAGATACTGCGAGATGAGTTTGAGGAAGTATTTGGAGAGTGTTATTTAAAAGTGCATATTGATAAATATTACAATCGTCCGGAATTTGACTCACCTCAGACATTAACGTTGGAAGAATATGTGCGAAAAACAGATTTGAGTATAATTTTAGCTGTTTTTTTGAACAATACTGAAACAACGGAGCGTTTAGCAGAGAAGGAATACCAATATTTTTCGGATGCTTTTTTGAAAATGCTAGATGAAGAAGGAATAGGAGAGAATCAAATTTGGGGAATTCGACTCTATTTCGTGGACACGGAAATGATGCGCAAGAGTAAAGACTATTTTTCGATAAGCACAGATATCAGAGGTGAATTTGACGGCGAATTGAGCAAGTATCCCAAGTTAAGTTTTTCATATGAAGATGGAAAGATGAGTAAATCATATGACGAGT
Organism: Acetatifactor muris; assembly: GCA_023663635.1. Classification (GTDB taxonomy): domain Bacteria; phylum Bacillota; class Clostridia; order Lachnospirales; family Lachnospiraceae; genus Acetatifactor; species Acetatifactor muris_A. The sequence goes on along the minus strand of JAMPHD010000018.1, from coordinate 305 downwards.
ATCTGGAGAGACGAGTACAAAACAGAAATCAAGCAAGCAATTAGTATATTAGTATGAGGAGGAGAAAATGAACGTGTATACGGCAGAAGAATTGATCTGGGCAACACAGTTGGCCTACTGTAATTTTGAAGAACTAGGTGCAGATGATGATCATTCGGTTAGAGAAATCCTAAAAAAGACAGGCTACGAAATTTACTACAACTACGACCCTGACGAGACACCTACGGGAGACTTTGCGACCATGCGTGAAGAGACCGAGCAGTTCATCCGGGACGTGCAGAACGGAGAGAAATGCAAGGACTGGA
>JAMPHD010000017.1 GCA_023663635.1 Acetatifactor muris | reverse complement strand
TCAAGGTTCGTGTTGCTGCCGTCCGGCGGCAACTACATCAGAATAGCACAGTCCGCCCGCCTTGTCAACAACTTTTTGGTAGGATTTTGGAGATTTTTGTTTCTCCCACTGTCGGAATTTCGTTCGGATTTCCAACAGCAAAGTTGAGTATAGCACTGCTTAAAACAGTTGTCAACACCCAATTTGGAAAAAATTTGCCTATATGTTCTTGGAAAAATTTACCATCACAAAAGCTGCATTACACAGGTCCGGGAGTCCCTCCTCATGTTAAGGGTAATGGAATCCGCATTCTCCACGATACCGCTCTCCACCTCGACCACCAACACCACATCCGCCGCTCCCGCCGCAGGCACGGTGCCCGAATATGTCACCAGATCATTGGACAGCATAGTCATCAGAGCCGCCCGCGTATAATCCGCATTCACCGTCACGCGATACACGGTGTTGTTCCCAAACAGATCCACCGTCTGTGACACATCCGCAGCGTTCTGCAGGGAGAAATGCAATATCAGCAGTTCCTTTCCTTCCGTTGCCTCAAGAACAAAATAAGCGTTTCCATCCTCCTGATAAACAGAGTCTGTTTCATATCCCGTATAAGTCAGGCTCAGGCCCTCGGGCAACTCCAGAAGGCTCTCGGGGCTCTCAGTGACCGCAGCCGCCGTGTTATCCTTAACCGGCGTCTCGGGCATCTGCGACTCAGGTTGTTTTTCCTCCTCCGGCGGATTCTGCGGCTCGACCGGCTGCACCGGCTCCGCCTCGTCCTGCAACAGCTCCGGATCCACCAGTCTGCTCCTGGTGGACACATCATACCTCAACAGTTGAATGGCCGCGTACTCCCCGATGACATTGTTCTCCTCCTCCGTCAGATTCGGCATGACATCTCCGCATCCCGACAGCAAAAGCGCCGCCAGGCACGCAATGGCTACTTCTCTTTTCTTCATGACCGCAACACTCCTCACATTTCGTTTTGCTTTATGGCATTTCTTTTCTCATTACCGCGTTCCAATATCATATAGATTGCAGAGATGGCCAACGCGAGCATTCCCACGGCAAAAAATACGATAGTCTTCTGCAAAATATTGACTCCCATAAAATCATACAATACCAGTTTGGCACACACCGCCAGGGACAGCACCAACCCATAGACTCTCACCGGTTTTTTTCGTATGATAAAGCCGTATCCCACACAACTCAGAGCGATCGTCATCAACAAAATACTGTTGACAATGGGATAGTCCGTCCTCACGATCAAGCCCATATAGGTCAAAAATATGGCCAAGACCAACGATTTGCCCTCAAACTCCAAGTGATACTGCCGGCTGAGACATACCACAATGACTGCTGTCCCAAACACGGCCATGCACAGATAGGTAAGATAGGAATTGCGGTACACGGGATTGATGAGCAGAAGATATGGCGCCACCTGACCGCACAGAGCCAGTATGTTAAATACAATGATCTTCCTGCCCTGCCATCTCTTCACATTGTTAAATACCAGCATCCCCACAAACAGGATTCCCACAAACACCGGCAATTTCAGCGCCGGCAACATATGGGACGCAATATAGATCGCAAGCGCGAAAGTCAATATCGTCTCAAAATAAGTATGCAGATAATTGAGACATAACACGCTGAGCAACAGCCCGATCACCAGAGGGATCACAGAGAGCGATCCTCGCTGAGATACCACTGTCACGCACACAAATGTGGTGAGCAAAATATCACTGCACATCGCCGGTTTCTCTTTGGTGAAAGAACAGATCTTGGCGACTAAGAGCAGCGCCAACAGACTGATCGAACGCTCCCACGCCCCACCGTGTCCGCAGTGAACGGCCAACACCCACAGGTTCATCAGATACCATATAAGCCACTTTTCCTGCTTTTTGCGAATGATCAGGAAAAAGACCATGCCGGGCGCTACGGCGGACATCGTACAAATCAGCCTCTCAAAAAGATGCTCCTCTCCAAACAGGCGCATCACCGGTTGCATATCGCTAAAATCCGCCGTCAGATATGCCATCTGGAAAAAAAGCAGCGCGGAAACTCCGTAAGTGACACAGATCCCCACATTATCTTCCCCGGTTTCTCCCTGCGTCTGCCGTTCATTCCAAAGCAACTGTGTCACAAAGATCAGCTGCATTACCAGAAAGGACACCGCCAAAACGACCGGCCGCTGCCATATTTGCAACTGCCACAGTCCATCCTCCATGGAGAGTGGCGGAGTCTGCTGAAACACATCGTTCAGCGACCACCCCATGATGGTGATGAGCATGAACGCAGTATTCAGTATCATATGTATGATCTGTATGTTCGTGTGAGATTTGCGCACCGGCACGACAATACACATGACATTGACGATCAGCGCCATGACTGACGCGGTGACAAACTCGGCAAACGGCAATCCCTCCCCTGAGATCTCACTGTACGGAACGATCAGAATGCACACATACATGGCGACCATTCCCAGAATCCGATAGGCTGCGGCATCCCGTTTTCTGCTGAGCAATATGACTGCCAACGTGATGAGCAGGGTCAATGCCATGGCTGCCCACTGATTAAAATTATGCAGCACGAGATAGTTGACCAAGGTGGAAATATAGAGCCCTCCCATGCCAATGGCGGAGAAGGTCATGCCCAACCGCTGCCATCGGCGATATAAAAAGATCTCGGACAGCAGCATGACCGCCAGACTTACCACATAGAAAAGCAATCCTTTGGTCAGGCCTTCCATAAAATATATACCATATAATACCATGGCAGTCAGGACAAACGCCGCCCCGACAATGCTGAGCACGGCCGCCCCGACGGCAAACTCCATGTTTTGTTCTTTTTGCACGGGCTGTATCGGCTGCGGTGCCTGTTGCGGCGCAGACGGTTCAGGCTGCGGCTGCGACATCTGCTGCACGGGCGGCAGTGTCTGCTGTTGCACGGGCGGCGCCGGCTGTGCAACAGGTTGCTCCTGTTGAGGGACAAATTGCGGCACGGGCGGCACAGGCTGTGATGCCTGTTGTTGCATAGGCGGCATCGGCTGCGGTACTTGTTGCTGCATACGTCTCGCGCGCATCCTGTTTTCATACATCACAACCTTGCGGTCCAGATCGGCGGCCAGTTGTTCCCACTGATTCTCATGTCCCGCCAAAAATGCCTGTCTTTGCCTGAGATAATCCGTAAACTCAAAATCCTCGGAATGTTCTATCAGGAAGGCAATACGTCCCTGCAACTGCCTTAATCCGATCTCATTCCGACTCCGCGCGTCCCGGTTGTTCTCATCCAAATTATTAAAATACATATCTTATCCTCTGTTTTCCAATTTATTGTTCTGTTTCATTTCCCGTTTATTTTATTTCGGATTTATTTTATTTCCATGCGCCCGCCGTCTGCTCCGCATCCGGCAGAGTCCGCAACAGATAGCCTGCATACGCGGCGGCCTCCCGCCTGTGACAGCGTGCCTTGAGCAGGACACCGTCCTCCCTGTACTCCCGGTTTAGGATCACGGCCTGCTCCATCAGCCGGGACAGGATCTGCCCCTCACTGTAGGGCAGCAAAAAATCACAGATCATAAAATCCCGATACAAATGCCGTTGGATCAGCGCCATCAGCTCCTCTATGCCGATTCCCCGCCCGGCCGCCATCCGTATGCTGTCCGGCCCTACACTGCAGACCGACCCTTCGGGGCATCTGTCCACCTTATTATACACTATTATTTGCGGAATGTCTCCTATTTCTAATTCTTTTAATGTTTCTTTTGTGGTCTCCATCTGCAGCCGATAGTTTTCATCGGAAAAATCCACCACCTGCACCAAAAGATCCGCATATCGGACTTCCTCTAACGTAGATCGGAACGCCTTTACCAAACCGTGGGGCAGATTGTGGATGAATCCCACCGTGTCCGTAAGCAGAAAGGGAATCCCGTTCTCCGGCTCTATGCTGCGCACACTGGTCTCCAACGTGGCAAAGAGCATATCCTCCTCCCGCACCTGTTTCTCCGGCGTCCTGCCGTATTTCGTCAACATTCGGTTCAATATTGTGGATTTACCCGCATTGGTATATCCCACCAGAGCCACCTGCGGGACGGCAGAGGCATTGCGTTTCTTCCGCTCCGTGTCCCGGGAGCGTTTCACGTCCTCCAACTCCTTTCTCAACTCTGCGACCCGATGCTCGATCCTGCGCCTGTCCAACTCCAGTTTCTTTTCGCCGGCGCCCCTGTTGCTCATGCTGCCGCCGGTCCCGCCCTGTCTGCTCAGCGATTCATGCATCCCCACCAGTCTGGGCAGCAGATACTGCAACCGCGCCATCTCCACCTGCATCTTGGCCTCGTTGGTGCGGGCCCGCAGGGCAAAGATATCCAGGATCAGATTGGTCCTGTCCATAATGGGCATGTCCAAAACCTTCACGAGATTCCGTATCTGAGAGGGTGAGAGGGTATTGTCAAAAATGATCTCCTCCGCGCCGCACTCTCCGGCATAGTCGAGTACCTCTTTTACCTTTCCCGTACCGATATAATAAGTCTTATTCACGGCAGCCATGCGCTGGGTCATCACACCGGCCACCTGTTTGTCGCAGGCCTCCGCGAGGCTTTGCATCTCCCGCATGGAGCGCTCAAAATCCGTCTCCTCTCCCGTGTCCACTCCCACCAGGAGAACTCTTGTCTTTTCTTCCATATACTACTCCTGTACCGTCTCCATTGTAAACCAAAAACACACGCCGTCCTCGCGATTCTCCACTCCATACTCCTGATGCAGGGAGTCCAAAATCGCCTTCACGATGGACAGTCCCACACCGCTGCCGCCATAGGCTCTCGTCCGGGCTTTGTCCACCTTATAAAATTTTTCCCAAATATGAGGAAGAGACTCCTCGGGGATGGGCGCTCCTGTGTTGAATACCTTCGCTTTGACCCTGCCTCGCGTCTGCTCCAGACTGATCTCAATGATCTTCTCCCCCTCACAGTGGTTGACGGCATTGGTAAAATAATTCATGAACACTTCTTCGGTCTTGAACTCATCCGCCCACACATAGACGGGCTCATAATCCTCCATCCGCACCCTGATGCCCTGCTGTTCGGTCAAAATGGCAGCGGACTGCACATAGTTTTGGATCAGAGTCACCAGGTCAAAGCGCTCCATGCTGACCACATCATTGCCGAACTCCAATTGGTTCAGCGTGAGCAGACGTTTTACCATATTGTTCATCTTGGAGGCCTCGTCCACGATCACCTCACAGTAATACTGTCTGCTCTCCTCATCAGAGCTGACTCCCTCCAAAAGTCCCTCCGCGTATCCCTGAATGAGCGCGATGGGAGTCTTGAGCTCATGAGACACATTGGCCAAAAATTCCTTGCGCATCTCATCGATCTCTTCCTTCTTCTCGATATCGCGTTTCAGCTCGTTATTCGCCGTCTTCAGCTCTGATATGGATCTCTCCAGCGAGGCGGAGAGTTCATTGATATTTTCCCCCAGAATATCGACCTCGTCAAAGATCGGCACATTTCGATGTCTCTTGCTGTCATATTTGGCCTCGAAATCCAAATGCACCATGCGCCCGGATATATAGCTCAGTCTGCTGATGGGTCTGGTGACGCGGTTGGAAACCGCCCAAATGAATATCCCACCTAAAAGGGCGCCGCCGAATCCCACATAGGCCAGAAAACGATTGGCCAATTCGGCGCTCTCCCGGATACTCTCCAAGGGCGTCTGCATGATAAATGAGATGCCGGATGTCAGTCTGCCGTACATCTCCAGATATTCCTCATCCCCCTGCCCGGTGATCTGGATCCAATAGTCCTCCCCCTTCTCCAGCATTTTCACCACATCCTCGTTCATTCCGAAAATATATCCGAACAGCCGGGCCTCCAGTTGCAGTCCGCCATTCTGGGACACATATTTGATCTGAGAGTCCACATCCATGACGCAGACGGTGATATTGTAGTTCCGGCAGACCTCCTCCAACTCCATGGTGAAGGCATCCGCCCCATAGCCGTCCTGCTCCGCCGCCCTGCGGATCGTCTCATAGGCATTGTAAATGATCTTTTGTTTTTTGTGGATATAGTAATCCTCCAAAAACAATGTGTTCACCGTCCAACAGAGCAAAATGACTCCTATCATCAGAGTGATGAAGATCAGCGCAAATTGGCTGCGTATGGAGAACGGATTTTTCTTTGCTGCCATCCTTATTCCTCTTCGCTGAATTTATAGCCCACACCCCAGACGGTCTTGATCAGATCGCCCTTCTCACCCAGCTTATTCCTGAGTTTCTTCACATGGGTGTCGATCGTGCGGGCATCTCCAAAATAATCATAATTCCAGACCCGGTTCAGTATCTTTTCTCTGGAGAGAGCCAAACCCTTGTGTTCCATGAAGTAAGCCAGAAGTTCAAACTCTTTGTAACTCAGATCCACCTCTCTGCCGTCTATGGTCACGCTGTGCGCTCCCTTGTCCAAACTGATGCCGCCGCAGGTGAGGATTTCCTGCTCCTGTCTGCCGCTGCGCCGCAGAATAGCCTCCACTCTCGCCACCAAAATCTTAGGGCTGAAAGGCTTGGTGATGTATTCATCCACACCCAGACCGAATCCCTGCAGTTCATCCTGCTCGTCCCCTCTGGCCGTGAGCATGATGACGGGGACTTTGGAGACCTCGCGGATCTCTCTGAGCACCTGCCATCCGTCGATCTTGGGCATCATCACGTCCAAAATGATCAACGCGATCTCTTTCTCGCGATAGAACAGAGTGAGCGCTGCCTCCCCGTCCGCGGCCTCCAACACATCATAGTTGCTCCGCGTCAGGAAATCCGCCACGAGCTTGCGCATCCGACTCTCATCATCCACAACCAGAATCTTTAATCTGTCCATTCATCCAACCCCACTTCCGCAGAAAAACTCCCACCTCTCTCGGTCGCGATATCATATGTGTCATGATATCTTATAAGTCATGATAACACATACATTTGTCCAAATTGTGAAAAGTCCGTATCATTTCGTCTCCGCGTTAAGTGCCTCATTGAGTTCCACGTTCAGCTCTCTCTCCCGCTCTCTGACAGCGTTTTCACGCTCTGTCAGCTCCTGCTCCCAAGAGGCATAGCGGTTCGTGATCTCCCGTTCATAATTCAGGATGTTGGGCTGATCCGCATTCAAAGTGATGGCAAACATGGCGATCACCGCCGCCACAAGACCCAGATTCAATATCACTGAGAACCACAGCGCCGGCGACTTCTTGGGAGCGGGCGGCACAGGCGCGGGCCTGACTCTGCTGCGCACCGGCTCCGGCTGTTCCCGAAACTCCGTGTCAAAAGAGACATACAGCGGAATGGCGTTGATCTCCTCCGAATCTATCCCCGGGCTCTGCGCCAGATAGGACTGCAATTCCTTTAGGAAGAACAATCCCACCGGAGACTTAAAGATCCTCTCGGATATGGCCTTCTTGTAAATGCGCAGAACGCTCTCCGGATTGTCATAGTCGAGATGCGCGTTCAGGTATTCCACCTTGCGGCTCTCCGTCTCCGCCAGAGCCGCGTCCTTCTCCGAAAAAAAGGAATAGCCGTTTGATATATATCTTCCGACATCCTGCTTATCCAACTTATCTTCCATGATATATTCCTCCTGTCCGGGCATGCTCCGCATCCTTCATCAATGCATCTTTTATCAATGTATCTTCTATCAGTGTACCCGCCCTTCGGGCTACCAAACTTCTATTATTTTAACACAGAACCGCTTTTAACACAAACAGATGTCTGCCTGATCGCACTCATTTCCTTCAGAATATTCCGCAACGATATCACAGATTGATCCTTCAATAAACGAAACGGACGGGAGTCTGAACCCAACGGGTTCGACTCTCGTCCGATTTCCGCTGATGGAGTAGACGGGAGTCTGAACCCAACGGGTTCGACTCTCGCCCGATTTCCGCTGATGGAACCAAATCATCGGTAGTCGAACACCTTACGGAAAAAAATCAGGGTTCGCGTCTCCCATTGCAAGAATGCTTTCCCTTATTTTCTCCGCCGCCGGACTATCGACAACGTGTGCTTCCGTGTCATCCATACAACCCATCAGATACCTATGATTCTCTATCATTTCAAGGGTATCTTCATAAGACAATTCCTGCCTGTCATCAGTGAAATGGAATGTGATGACCAATTCGTTATTATAAACATACACCTTGTCAACAAAGATGTCAAGAACATGCTCCCGCAGCTCCTTATTGTCCAGATTTCCGACAAAACTGTCAAAGTGTTTCAGTATGTCATCCAGCTTGATATCATATTTTTCCCGCAGTTCTTCCGCTTCAATCTGGTCTTTCAGCAGATGCTTTTGGTTCTCCAGTTCACTCATAGCCTGCTGGGTTGTCTCATTGAAAATCCCTGCGCCGATGGCTTTCGCAAAATTCTTTAATTCGCCCTCAACACTTTTCAGCTTGTTTTTTAGCGATTGCAGATAAGCCCCTTTATCGTCGCCTTTGCTGTCCTCATAATAGTCAAAACACATTTTTGCGATAAAGAGCCTGAGTGTAGAATCTTCAAGCATCCGGTCAAGGGTATGCCGCACGATTGTTTCAATCTTCGCCTTTGGCTGATTCCCCATTTTGCAGACTTTTTTCTTGTGGTTTAAGCAGGTGTAATAGTAATAGACATTCCCTGTTTTACTTGTCCCTGATATCCCATGAAGGGGTGCGCCACATTCGCCGCAGTATATGTGACCCGTGAGCCAAAAGTCAACCTCCTCCGGTTTCAGCTTTCTCGCAGCGCCTTTGCCGCCCCTCTGATTCTTGGCAAGTTTCCTGCCGGCAGCATCAAACAGCTCAAGACTGATGATTTGGGGCATTCCACCGGGAATGACATGTTTTCCCCACTTGTATTCGCCAATATACGCCCTATTGCGAAGTATGTTTGCCAATGAGTTCACAACAAACTGATTGCCCTGAACACTTCTAATCCCGCTCGCATTTAGTTCATCCGCTATTTTTTTAAGGGGCTTGCCCTCCACATAATCGGTAAATATTTTCCGGACGATCGGCGCGGTTTCCGGGTCGATTTCATACTTTTTGTCTGGTTCTCCGATATATCCCAAAAGTTTTCTGCCGTTATACAATGCGTTTTCCGCATTATAGTTCAGCCCCCTCATCACATTGCTGCGGTGGTTCACAATGAAATTGTGGGCCATTGAAGCATATAACCCCTGAATCGCATAGCGCAGGCCTTCATCCTCCGGAAGCAGCTCCGCCACCGTTACAATCTGTACGCCGACCTCCCGCAACTGCGCATCAATAATAAAAGAATCATGCACCTCACGGGAAAGCCTGTCTAGTTTCCATAGGATCAGATAGCTTGGGCGTTTATGCTTTGCCTCAAAAAGCATACGCTGCAATCCCGGCCTGTCCGTGGTGGTTCCCGTGATACCCCTGTCCTCAAATTCATAATCCGGCGGAATGATATAGCCGTGTTGTTCTGCGTACTCATGAGCGGCCTGCCGCTGCTGGTCAATGGACACATCCCTTTGTGCATCAGAGCTGTAACGGTAATAGCAAAAGGCAGTATTCCCCGGATTACGTTGGAACTCTTTCATCTTATTAGCCAATATCCTCCGCTCCTTTCCTGTTTTGTATCCTCCACCCCACATTTTTGAAGACAACCGCGTGGGGCGGCAGCCCCATGCGGTTGTTTTCAAAAAATGTCGGGCAGGTGAATCCCTGATGACAATGTCGGCATGACACCATCCCCAAATACCCATAACCTTTGATTTGTTTTACACTTCAAACTGCCTGATTTCTTCCTGTGTCAGCGGTCGCCCCAACTGCTTTGATAATAATATTGCCTCCCTCAGGCGGTATACCTTGCCGTCAGAAGGCGCCGTCAGCCTTCCGTCAGGCATCTTCTCGCCAAATTTGTCAAACCTATCCATAACAACCTTCTGCTTTCTCTCTGCTACTATCATACCAATATCCCTACTCCTTCCTCAGCCCGCCTTAAAATATTTATTGATCAGTGCAACAGCGCCATAGGAATCAATATACAGCGTATGCCAGTCTATCATTTTTGCGCCCAGTTCTTTCATGTAATGATCCACTAAGTCGGTCTTTGCGGTGAACTGCACATACCCTTCATTCCCCACATCCCAACTGAGCTTACAGGCTATTGCGAATAAATGCGCTCCTACCCCTTTATACTTTCCGTTTCTCCCCACATTATCCGGCGCTGCCTCCACGATGTCCACATGGGTGTAATACTGTTCCCTGATATGTTTTAAGGCAATCATGCCTTGCACTTCATCATCGTTTTCCAATAACAGCTCATATACCTCGTAGCCGTTCTGATGCGGAACGCTCCAGTCAAACTTCCAGCCCTGCGCCTTCAATTCATTTGCATCATGTTTCGTAATCGTTCTGGAAACCAGACGGTATTCCGTATCACATTCTTCCCCTGTTTCCGCACATATCAGACAGTCAGTCAGCGTATCTATTATAATATCAATTTCCATAGGCTCTCCCTTTCTTTAACTAAATTATACCACACCTGCAGCGGCATATTCCACATCAATTTACTCTGTAATGGTATTTTTCTATACCTAGACACATTTTTAAGCTCACTGCTTGGATATGACGGAAAACAAGTCCATATTTCCATGATGTAACTTTTTCAGGCAAGCCTTGGGCATCCGAAATGGCGCGGCAGCGCCATTTCGGGCGGACACTTGTGTCCGTAAGGGCCCGGAGCGTAAGCGACGGGTGGGTGCCGCGGCAGCGGTACTCAGGCGGTCGGCGGAGCCGACCACATTTTACACGACACCGCGGCAGCGGTGTTGGGTGAAATGTGTCACGCCCCCTTATGCCCTTTCTGTTTCTACGTGAGTAGAAATAGAAAATCTGGAAAACCTCAAAAGTTGTTACGGCGCGTAACAACTTTGTTGTTAAATTTTTGGAGCGGAAATTCTTAAAATTTTTAAAAAATTGAAAATTAGGTCAAAAGTTGCTACGGACTTGAAGGCAAAAATTAATAAAAATTGAGAAAATCGTGTGTCACTGGCAAAAAAATTAATTTTGGCTTTCTGGCAAGATCAGGCAGTGTCCGGGACGGAATCCCGCGCCGTAAATCGTGCTAATAGCCGGACTTCTTAGTGTGTACACTTAGAACGACGTATTTATTTTCTAAGTGTGCACACTTAGAAAATCGGCTTGATTTTCAAAGTGGCTACGCGCCGTAGTTATTAACTGAATTTCCAATAAAATCTAAGTGTGGACACTTAGAAATATACTGCCAGAACCATAAAATTTCTAAGTGTGGATACTTATATAAGTGTAGGCACTTAGAACGGCGCATTTTATTTCTCAGTGTGCACACTTAGAAAATGGGCTTGATTTTCAAAGTGGCTACGCGCCGTAGTTATTAACTGAATTTTTAATAAAATCTAAGTGTGGACACTTAGAAATATACTGCCAGAACCATAAAGTTTCTAAGTGTGGACACTTATATAAGTGTGAGCACTTAGAACGGCGCATTTTATTTCTCAGTGTGCACACTTAGAACAAACCCGCAATGATATATGTGTACGAACATAGAAGCCTTCCTGTTTGAAAATGCTATGCGGGGCTTGCGCGGTCGGCTCGCGGGCAGAAGGCGGCAGGAGCCGTCCCGCCCCTGCCATGCCATGCCAAAGCCCCGATTCTGATTAAACCGCGCATTCCTGCACTTCCTCGATCCCTGAATCCTCCTCATCTTCTGCGGAATATCCGACCGTCTCCGGATCTTCCTCCGCTGCGGCAGCTTCCGTGTCCGCCGCATCATTCCCCGGCTCCTTTTCCTGCGCTTCCTCCATAACGGCATACAGCGGATGGCTGCCCTCCATGAGCGCGGCATATTCTTCCTCCCCAAAAGAGAACCCGTAGAGGGCAAGGCAGGAATACAGCTTTTTCAGCGTTTCCGCATTGTTCTCTGCATAACGCCCTTTGTAATCCGCAAGCTCCACATCCTTACAGGCCCAGTATGCGACCGCTAGCATCTGCTGATGCAGCATGAGACCGAAGATTTTCTCCTGCGCCGCTGTCCGTTCCTCCTCAGGAACATCATAGGAGTCCCTGCCAAGAAGGGCGCACATCATATAATTACGGGAAATCCATGCGCTTTTGGAGATAAGCACATCCCATAGTCCCTGAGTGAGTTCTGCCGTGTCTTTCAGTTCTTCGGTCTTGCCGTCAAAGATACTGCGGACAAAATCGCCCATCTGCGCGTGCATCTCCTTATACATTGCTTTGATCTGGCGCTTTTTCTTGGCAGCCTCCTTTTCCTGCGCCTCGCTCTTTGTGAGTTCCCGCTTTACCTTCTTAGCCTTGCGGATGATTTTGAAGGAGCGGTACTGGATGATGTAAAAAAGCCCCTTCCTGTCGCCGTCAGCCAGTTCCAGTTTCTTAGGAATCTCCCCGGTAAGGTCATATTCCGTGACCGTCTCCCATTTGTTCCCGTACAGTTCACTTGATGTCCCCTCCGGCGCGGGTTCAATGCCCTCCTTCTTTGCAAGGGCGGTCAGCTTCTTTGTAGCCTTTGCGCGCTTTTCATCATCTGCCGCCGACTGTGCTTTCCATGCCAGATCGCGGGAGTCCTTCGCCTCGCGGAGAATCCTGTTCCTGACAGAGATATTTCCGACCTTTTCCAGCTTCGCAAGGTCGGTGATGCTGAGCTGGAAACTGCCGTCCTCCGCCTTCTCGCGCAGCGCCTTCCTGTCCAGCTTTGCAATGTTCGCCCTGTGGCGTACCGTGGTTTCCGAAAGGCCCGTCTTGTGTGCCACGTCCTCCACCGTAAAGCCGTAATCCGCAAGGCACATCTGGATTCCTGCCGCCTCCTCATGGATTTTAAGGTTTTGGCGGTTCATGTTCTCCGCAAGCATGGACATTACCTGCTCCGCTTCTTCCATATCCGCGATACGGCAGGGCGCAGAGGTAAGTCCTGCTTCCCTTGCCGCGGTCAGCCTCCTGTTTCCGATGACCACAAAATATGTCCCCTCATCTTCCGGATCCGGCACAACCGTGAAATTCTGCAGGATGCCGTTTTCCCTGATGGAAGCTGTCAGTTCTTCGATCTCCTCGTAGCTTTGGCGCACGTTCTTCGGATGAATCTTCAGCTTATCCAGCCCGATTTCAACAATGGCCGCATTGTTCTTCGAGTTTTCCTCATTCATCATAATAACCATTCCTTTCCATATATTAAAAATACATACTGCATTCCCCGTAAGCGGGGCAGTATTCGCAGTAATCCGCATCGCACTCCGCCCCCGACAAAAAGCCGTTTTGAATAATAGGGGCGCATGTGTTTAGGTAAAGAGAGCACCTGCTGCAGCATCCCGGCATATCCGGAGAAACCGGAACGCCTTCATAGATACACTTTCCCATAAAAACAGTTCCTTTCCCAAAGAGCAGAAATTAAGGGCCTGTGTGATTCAAAATCCCCACAAGCCCGCTTTCCCTGAAGCTGAAATATTCTCCCGCCCCAAGTATGATATGATCCTGCAGCCGGATGTCCAGCAGTTTTCCCGCATCCCTGATCTTCTTCGTGACCTCGATATCCTCCGGACTCGGCTTTACCTCCCCTGACGGATGCGTATGGAACAGAAGCAGCCCCGCCGCATTCGACAGGAGCGCCGCCTTGAATATTTCCGGCACGGAGATCAGGCAGGAATTTATCGTGCCAATCCCCGCGACCTGAATACAGGTAGGTTTCATGCGGTTATCCACGCAGCATATTATGACATGTTCCCTGTCAACGTCCCCTAAAAACCCCCTTATGACCCCGGCTGCTTTCTCCGGCGTGTCCATCCTCATTTCCCCATACGGCACCTGACTGTCCTTTACAAGCTGCAGATGCACAATGGATATTTCCTGTTTTTCCATTCCCTGACCCCCCTGCCTGATCTTATGCAATCTCCACGAGCCCCGTCTCCCTGCGGAAACGGTAGACATTATCGGATAAGACCTCCTCCGGCATAAGGCATGTTGCATTGACCTCGGATACCATTTTCTTTATGTCTTCCGGTCCCATGTCCAGATCACCCGGAAGGAAGATCAGTTCATGGACGGAAGACGGGATGATGTAAAAATCCCCGCCAATCCTGTCCGCAAAATCGGAAAGCAGGGATTCATAAAGGAATACCGACGCGCCGTTTACATGGGTCCCATTGGTCGCGACATACATGCCGCCGCTCTCCTTATCAGGCAGCGGGCATTCCTCCCCGTCATCCTCACCGCTAAGGAGGCCTGACAGGATATCCAGCATCGGCATGACCTTTCCCTTAAGGAGCCTCGGCGTGTTGTGCAACGCCCTCTCAAAAAGCGTTTCCGTATCCACTCCCCAATCATCCATAAACCTGTTGTTTATCATAAAGGAAACGCCCTGCTCATGCCTGCTGTCAAGAAGCACATAAAAGACAACCGACAGGTCGCAGAACGGGACATTCGGCACCTCGGAAAGAAACTCCCTGTTTAAGTCTGTATTGACCACCTTAAAGCAGATTTTTTCTTTTACCCGCTCATAATCCGCAATGCTCTTGATGTCAAAACCGGATATCCTGCAGCTTTCCCGGTAATTTTCTGCAACCGCCGCCACGATCTCAGAAAAAGACCTGCCGCCCTGATATTCCCCGAAATAGCCCTCCATATAGATAACAGGCGCGATATTGCTTTCCTGCTCCCTGATGCAGATTCCATGAAGGATCACCCCGTTGTTCTTTTTCGTCTCCTGCACCTCCACGCTGCAGCCTTCCATATGCCGTGAGAGCGCATCCTTTACCATTTCTGTAAAGGTTTCGATCGTCATACTTTCTTTCGCCATAATAACCTCCGCATTGCTCCTGATTTCTTCCATAATCGTAATTCCTTTCTTTGCATATTTTTGTTCTTTGTCTACGGGTTCCCTATTCAGTTGTGTAAAAAACCTCCTTTCCTGCTGCTAAAAAAGGGCAAAAAAATAGGAAGCCGTTAAGACTTCCCTTAAAATACCCCTATAAATGCATCATGCCTGCCGACACGGGGGACAACTTCCCTAAGTCAGCAGGCAGGTACATGAACATTATCGTCCTGTTTGCATAAGGTAATGTGCTGGTAAACCAAACAAAACCTGAGCGCATTCATCACAAAGGATGAAATAGCACAACCCTTACCGCCTATCGGATAAGGTAGATTTATTATACCATTTTTCCCATAAGGGCGCAATTACTTTTTCGACAGTTCTTCCTTTGCCATATTGTAGAAAGCCCATCTGCACTGCCCGACAAATTCCTCCACCGCCTGTTTGTCTCCGAGATCAATGTCTGCAAGCGGGGATAGTCCCAAGTCCGCGCAGAGCTTGTTCAGAGCCTCCAGTCCGGACACCCTTCTCTCATATTCCGCCTCTCTCCTTACGGCTTCCTGCTCCCCAAATTCGTCTCCATGGAGCCTGTTTTTGACCATCTCATGAAGCTCCTTTTCGTCGTAGATCAGCACCTTGTCAAGCTGCTCCTCGAAATAGCTATACGCCTTCTCACTGTCGCCGCCAAACGTGCCAAACCCGCTCTCCTTCAGCTTTGCCAGTATTTCATTCTCTTTTTCAATAATGTCCATGCCCTGTAACCTCCTTCATAAAACGGTTCCATTTCCAGACCACCTGCGCCCACAAAGGCTGCCTGACAAATACTGTTTCTAATGTTTACTGTTATGCCAGATGCGCCTTAAAGTGTCATGCTGCCTTAGAAAAGCAGGCCGAGCATCTGGAGCACGGCAAGGGTGCCCACAAGGCCCACAAGCCTCGGGATACCCTTGGAAATAAGCCAGTACAGGACCTCGGCCGCGCCTGCAAGGGTCTCGCTCACATGGTAGTACCCGCCGCCCTTGCTTTCGATGCTGACGTGTGCGTTATAGTTATTGTTCATCATAGCTGTTACCTCCTGGTTTTCATAATTTTTTTTTAGTTCATGGTGTCCATGAAAAAGTCAAACTGGCTGGAATAGGTCTCGCCGTTGCACATGTTGCTGACACCGATGTAGTTGTATTTCGGGTTCACCATTGCATTGTAATGGGATTCTGAATTATAATAATTCGGCTCATTGACCTTGCCCAGAACATTGCGTGCGTATGTGGTCACGGTATTTTCAGCAAAAAACTGGTCAAAACCTGCTGTCCTGCAATATTCATTCATCAGTTCAAGGTTTGCCTTTGCCCAGTCATGCCTGCTGTAGCCGTCATGGGCGTTGATGTATGCCCTGTAGTTTGCGATGGCACAGATTTCAGAGTTCATTTTGAGACCGTTAACGCCGATTTCCTCACGGTCCGCGCCGACAGCATTAAGCTCCGCGGTCTGCATTGCAGTGGGATGAAACTTATACATGGTAAGCACTTTATCCATGTCCTCTGTTGTGACGGTGTTGACGTCCTTCTCAGTATCATAGTTCAGCATGTAGTATAAATAATAGCCTTCATAGCTGGTGCCGAACGCGCTGATGAGGTCGTTGTCTGTGTTCTTGCCGTAGCAGTAAACGTTGAAGTCCGCGTTTCCCTGGCGGCCCTCGTGGATGCCGACGGTCTGGAAGTGGAACAATAATTCTTCCTCATCATAATGAAATTGCAGTGCCAGCATGGGGAACGTGTCCATGTAATAGTCCGCGTCGAAAACCAGGGACCAGTCACACGCGTCAACATATGCCATGTATTCCTCACCGTAGTCATAAACCACGTCATAGGGGTGCTCCCCGAAGGAGTCCCAGTGGCAGGCAGCGATGTCTGTCTCGACAGGCGCCAGGATGCCGCATACGGACTTGATTGACGCGATGTCGGAGCCGACAACGAACCCATCGTCTGTTTCAGACGTGTAGGCGTTGTTATTATCAGCATTTGTTTCCGTTTCCGGAACTTCCGTTTCAGACTCATATATTTCGATGCCCCCCGGAAACACGATGTCTGTTTCGGCGCCGGTTTCGTCCCCATATTCCTGTTCTGTCTGTAATTCCTCCGTTTCCTGTGATGCCACTTCCTCATGCGTTTCCTGATCGTTCTCTGTCTGCCGCGCCGTGGAAGGCGTATATGCAGGTGCGGATGCCTGAGTTGGCGTATTGCCGCATCCTGTCAGATTGGAAACAAGAAACCCGAACAATAAAAGTCCAAAAAGAATGTCGCTAAATTTGTTTTTTCGCATATTATAATTCCTCTCCTCTATAATGTTAATTGCTCTCAGATCGTGTGTCTCACTGCCTACATCACATCCTAAGATAAGTTTGTTTCCTGCCGGTCCGTTCCGGCTTCTTTAAGCAGCAGCATGAGCTGTTTTGGAAGTTTTAACGGCATATTTTCCCGGAACAGGATTCCGGTACCGCCGGCTGCCTGCCATTCCTGTATGTTTCGGTCCTGATCATCAATCAGGATGTCGTTTGGACCGCCGCATTTATGGATCTTTTCAGCCCGGTAGCAGATATGCACCGGTATGCCGGGACCGAGGTGTGTTTCTACCCATGTTTTTTTGTCTTCAGCAGCATATTCGATTCCATAGTGCGGTTTCGGGATGGCTGTCAGTATTTCAGGTTTTTCGCCTGCAGCCTGCAGGTCTTTGAATAACTGTACGGCACGGGAAATTTCCGGAAGTCCGGCATAAAAATGAGGTATCTTTCGGATCTTGTCCCACATGTCGTCATCGGCTTTTTTATCCGTGGTCCCGGCAGGGACATATGTTGCTCCGGCCTGTTCTGCACCGGATTTAAAGTCAGCAAGGACGCCGTCCATGTCAAAGTATATCGTCATTGTTCCTATCTTCCTCTCTTGATTTTCGTGTCACGCTAAATGCCCTGCTGCTTACGGCGGGGTATTTGACTCCCCAAGTGCGGATATCAGTTCTTTCAAAGTAACCGGTCTATAACCATGCAGCATACATCCCGCGTTATATGCCCGTTCACGGGTCTTCATAAATTCCCATGTTGCATCATGCCTGTTATGGATATGCCCATGGATATGCATGGTGCCCCTGTGGAACCCATTCCACTCTGCCAAAGGGAAATGACAGACACATATCTGATGCTCCCCATCGGACACATGCATCATCTTATCCACCCCTGCAAAATATCTCATGGCATTCTCATTATTCAGCAATTTTGTGTCATGATTTCCGATCACAAGGTATTTCCGCCCATGCAGCCGCGACAGATACCATTCCTCCGGATGCTCATTGCGATACGCAAAATCCCCCACAATATAAACTTCATCCTCCTCCCCTACCGTTTTGTTCCAGATATCTATCATCTTCCGGTCCATTTCTTCCACATTGGAAAAAGGGCGGTTATCAAATGCCAGAACATTTCCATGTCCAAAATGCGTATCTGCAATATAATACTTCATCTTTTCTCCTGCTTTCCAGCTATTTGTACATCATCCTTAAACTCTCCTTCATACACACCTCGATCCGCAAGGGTCAGCCTGCCGTGTCCGTTTTTTCTGCCGCCTTTCCATTCCCCCTCATAAACACTCCCATCTGCATAAGTACAAGTACCCTGACCTTCCATTGCGCCATCCTTCCACTCGCCCTTATAAACGCCATCCTCAAAGGTCATAATACCATAACCATTTTTTTTGCTGTCTTTCCACTCCCCCTCATAAACATCACCGTCCGCATAAGTCATAATACCACGGCCATTTCTTTTGTCATCTTTCCACTCGCCCTTGTAAACAGCTCCGTCCGGCCATGTATAAGTGCCTTGTCCGTGTCTGAAGTCGTCTTTGTATTCTCCCTCATAGACGCCTCCGTCCACTTCGGTCATAATACCATGTCCGTGTCTTCTGCCGTCTTTCCACTCGCCTTTATAAACAGCTCCGTCCGCCCATGTGCCAGTGCCTTGTCCGTGTTCATTGCCCTCCTTCCATTCTCCGTCATACACGCTGCCGTCCGCATAGGTCATAATACCATGACCAATTCTTCTGCTGTCTTTCCATTCACCCTTATACACACTTCCATCCGCATAGGTACAAGTACCCTGACCATTTGAATGACCGTTTTCATGATTGCCTTCATACACGGAGCCATCCGCACAAGTCTCAACGCCATAACCCTCCATTTTACCTGCTTTCCATTCACCCTCATACACAAATCCGTCCGCCCCGGTATAAGTGCCATAACCGTCCGGCAGGTCATCTTTCCATTCTCCGTCATAAATATCTCCGTCTGCATAGGTCATCCTGCCATGACCTTCTCTTTTGTTCCATTTCCATTCTCCTTCATAGACCGCTCCATCTGCATAAGTCATCCTGCAATGACCTTCTCTCCTGTCATTTTTCCATTCGCCCTCATACATGCTGCCGTCTGCAAAGGTCATCCTGCCATGACCTTCTCTCCTGCCGTCCTTCCATTCGCCCTCATACACCCTGCCCTTTCCATAGTCGAAAGTACCCTGTCCGTTGGGCTGATCATCTTTCCATTCGCATTTGATTACGCTTCCGGACCTTCCTCCCGATGTCACGCCATAACCATGTTTCCTGCCGTCTTTAAATCCGCCCTCAAAAGTAAGCCCGTCCGCAAAAGTCAAAGTACCCTGTCCGTTGGGCAGACCGCCTTTCCATTCGCCATCGTACACGGTTCCGTTCTCATCCGTAAAGATGCCCCTGCCGTCCGGCATATCATCCCTGCGCCCGCCCTCATACCTTCTGCTTTTAGGCAGGACATCCGCGATACGCTGCCCGCTTTCTTCTATCTGTTTTATCCAATCCTCCATCGTTTATCTCCTTGTCTTTTAAGCTCTCTTTTTCTTTTCCACACAATTCCATCCGATTTTACTTTGACAGATACCCAAGATGCATTAACCTGTAGCTTGCGGCTTCCAGCGACACCTGAAATACCTCCGCAACCCGTCCGACCAATGTATAATCAAAAAGACACTCCTCCACGCCGCTTTCTCTGACCTCACGCGCAACAGCGTGAACCATGGACATGGGCATCAACACCGCGGCTGACAGCTCATTTGCCTGCCATTCCATCCAGTCGGTATCAGTCCACGCTCCCGAAGCCCTATTGTCCGCCTTTCCGTAATCGACACGGCACCGGACCATGGGGATATGGGCAAAATATTGTTGATGCAAAATCTCATGTCCCGCCTCATGCCCCATCGTAAACCGGTATCTCTGCTCCTGCCCGTTCTCCAAGAGCGTCCTGTCAATGATGACCGTATGGGCTTTCGCACTGATATAATCCGCGCGCCCGTTCACCGGATCAAATACCGGAACCTTATCCGTATTCTCAAACACCGTCATCCCAAGATACATGCCGCAGTGTGTCAGATATTGAAAATCCTGCTCCATACCGAGATAATCCTGCACGAACAGGTCAATATCAAATTCCTGCGGCGTGACTAAAGCCTGTGGGGAGAATTCCCCCACAAGCTTTTCACCGATCACGTCAATCTCTTTTTTGCTTAACACCGGCACGCCGGATTTGGTCAGTCTGATATCGGGTTTGTACATTGGGCAGGTTTCCTTTGCGTTTTACTTGTTAGCTATCGTGCAAACAATATTATATACGGATGCATTAAGGGTGTCAACTGATATTTTTTCCCTTCTGTCAGCTCTTTTTCAGTTCCGCATCATACAGCTTTTTAAACTCATCGCCGGACATTGTTTCCTTCTCAAACACATGCTTAGCCAGATTTTCAATGAGTTCCTTCCTGTTTGAGAGCATCCCCAAAGTCTCACGGTACAGCTTTTGTAAAAGCTCATTCACCGCAATGTCGCTATCCGCACGGAACTCCTCGGAACAGGTATAACGGCGGTCTCCACCAAGATACCTTCCGGCAGGTACGGAGAGCGCCATAAAACCGAATTTGTCCGAAAATCCCCATCTTTCAGTCATCGCCCGCGCATATTCTGTTGCCTGCTGCATATCACTTGTGGCTCCCGTGGAAACATTGTCTTTACCGTAAATAATCTCCTCGGCAATTCTTCCGCCCATGCAGACACGTATCCGCCTCTCATAATCCGACTTTGTGACCAGTTTCAGCTCCGAATGGGAAACATAGCCCAGCGCATCTCCTCTCGGAAGTGTCGTGATGATATCGAAGGGTTCTTCACCAACCATCAGGCTTACAACCGCATGACCGACCTCATGTATGGCAACCGATGAACAATTATGACCATTCCTGTCGGTATTAAACTCCGCTTCCCTCTCCTTATAATTCGGAACCCCTGCCTGTTTTCTCTCGATTTCCTCATCAATAAACAGGCAAAGTTCTCTCAATGCTCTATCCCTGATTCCGTTTCCGTCCTTAACAGAGATTTCAAGCCGCTTACTCTTTTGATCGCGCGTAATAAACGGATAACTCTCAAAGAAGTCCCTGTCAATCACGCTGCCTGATTCATCTACATGCGCTCCATACCGAATGAACTGATGGTACATAATAAATGCAGTGTTGATCATATTGTCGATATCACCCGCCGTATTCCCGGATGTCTTCCCGGCAATCCGTTCCACGATCGCATTTATGTCTTCCTCTTTCCCCTCAGGGATAAAGTTGACCAGCGTTTTCATGCGTTTTCTGATCGCCCTTTCTGCAAGCTCCTTTCGAGAATCCTTGTCAGGCAGGATAAATTCAAGCCTTTTATCAATTCTGCCGGAGCGCACAAAGGCGGGATCGAGATTTTCCGGCGCGTTTGTTGCGGCGAGGATAAACACATTGGAGTGCTTTTCTATGCCGTCCATCTGTTTGATCAGTTCCAGATAATTATCATAAGAGGGGTTATCGTTCCTGTGCCTCGCAATGGCATCCACCTCGTCGATAAACAGCACACAGACATCGTATTCTTCCGCCGTATTAAATATGGAAGCGATATAATTTGCAGGCTTTTTCCCAAGCTCCGAAGCGGAAAATGCCATAAAGCCAAAACGCTTATCGGGAGCTTCCTTTTGAAAACGCTGCTCAAGCTCCCCTGCCATCGCCCTTGCGATAAATGTCTTTCCGACTCCCGGCAGCCCTTCCATCAACGCGCCCTTTGGAACCGCCAGATTATAATCCTCATAAACGCTTTTGTTGATAAGCATTTCGATAATACTCTGCATGTATGCAACCTGTGACGGGCAGCCCACCAAATCCGAAAAGCGGGTATCAATGTCCGTGATAACCTGAATGCTGTCCTTGGCATCAAAAACCGCACTGAGGCTTCCGGATAAAGCATGATTACCGTTGCTGCTGCCGTTTCTGACCGTGGCAAGCTGGCGTTTGATATCAAATTTGGAAGAACTGATGATCTCTTCAATCTGAGACCCCAAATCCCTTCCAAAATCAATGGAATCCAGACAATTTGCAAGGAAATTTCCCACTCCTGCATTATTTGCGAAATATTTTGAGTTCTGCGGCTGCGCTCCCCAGCTAAAGAATTTCTTAACAGCCTCGCAGCCGTTTTCATCGAAATACTTTTTCAGCCTCAAAGCATTCCGCGCCGCTTTGTCGTTTCCTTTGGCGGATTTTTCAAGCTCCTCTGTAAATTTTTTAAGCAGGTCGCTTGTAGTCGGCGGCTTGATGATGACCTTTTTCAACCGTCTGTAAAGTCCCTGATTTTGGTTTATCATCATGCGGACTTCGTTCTCATACCCCGAAATCCATATCGGAACAATACCCGGCGTAAAAGTTTCCGTAGCACTGCCTTTTTTATAACAGCCCTTTTCAAAATCAACCTCTATAACCGGGTGCTGTCCCCTGTCCATACTTGCATCAATTTTTGTCCGGTCGCCCGACATCAAGGGAAGCAGGACTGTCACCGCTTCCGCGCCAAAGCTGTCATCCATCAGCTGGTATGCCTCATCCACATAGAAAATCTGATTATTGATTGCGGCCTCGGCGAGCTTTTGCACAACTTCATACTTTGTATGTCCTATATATGCGCCCCTCAAATCGGAAGGCGTAAGAGGCAGAACCTCTTTCTCAAATATTTTACCGAGGTTTTTTGCCAAGGTCGTTTTGCCGGTACCCGCCTGTCCGACTATGGCGATATTGGGAATCCGCTTGGTCCTTTCATATTCCTTTTCAAGCTGTTCCACCATGGAAATAACCGTCTCGTCGGGAACCATTCCTTCCTCGCCGTACAGCAGCCCGGCTATTTTTTCGCGGCGGTTCTCCGAATACTCGTTAAGCAGGACTTCACATCTTTCCACGCCGAATTTCATCACTGCATCTTTTATTTTCCGGTAAAGGTCAAGATTGCCCTTTACCCTGACCCAGTCTGCACCCAGATACAGATTCATCGGAATGCCCGTGCTGTCAAAATCCGGCTCCATCCTTAATAAAGCAAATCTTTCCTCATAGACCTGACCTGTTTTTGCATCGGTTATTTTAAGATACATCTGACCATGGGCAGGTCTGAGTGCAACCGTTCCGTCGTCCTCAGAAAAAGCAACGCTGTCAACAGCGAAATCAGGAAAAGACGGGACAAGGTATTCCTTGAAATTCATGTCGGCGCGAGCCGCCAAAACATGCGCCGTGACCGAGGCATCCTCAAAAGCAAAAACATACTCCTCGTTATCCCCGCGGCTGATCGCAAGCTGACAGGCAGGCGGGGTGTCCGTCCCAAGATTTTTCCGTGTTTTTTCGCTCCACTCAACAACTGTTGTCTCGTCAGGCGATGTCCACTGATATTTGGTGGTGAAATACTTTTCCGAATTTTCAAACGCTTTGTAAAAAGCCTTTACGCACTCATCATAAAAAGCAGAATAATCCGCCGCATTCACTTTATCCCCTTCCGGGATTGACGGCATCTCTATGCTGCTGTTGACGAATTTTGTCATCCCGGCGGCACCGGCGACAGTACGTTCTTCATTCAGATACTGTCCGTTTGTTTTCCGGAATACGATATCAAAGAGTTTATCTTTATCCGCATCCGGTGCGAAGCTAAAACTCGTTCCATAAAAAATCACGACATCCTCGGTCCTGCTTATTTTCTTATACAGCTTACCGTTTTTCAGTACGCTGAAGGTAAAATCTTCTCCGTCCCTTTCAAAAAACAGGTGGACCGTATTGACCCAGTCAGGATCAATCTTCTCCGCATTCTCAACATAACGATAGCCATCGTATTGCTCGATCTTATTGCCATCCTCATCTGTACATGGGATTGTTTCACCGATGACATCAAAGCTCACCGGCTCATGAGATTCTTTGAAATTCAGGCGGTTTCCTGCATAGCGGTACGCAGGCTCTGCTTCAACCATACCGAAGGATGGGGATTGTACTATGGTATATCCGCGATATTCCGGACCACCGCACTTAGTCGTCTTTGCCAGCAGATAATATGTATTCGGCTGTCCGCCATTCTTTTCGCCAGCGAATCTTACCCCGCTGATTCCTAACAAGCTGTCTAATACGCTGACTTTTTGTATGTTCGTATAGGTAGCGCCCTTATAATCAACCGTCAGATGCAGGTCTTCTATAACTACGCCCAAATCAGCGCTCCGCTCAAAGCGGAGGGACGTTGGCGTAATTTGTAGTTTGTCCTCGCTGTCACTCTTTTCGTCATCTGAATCATAGAGAAGAAAGTAACCATACAATACGGCAGCAATGGCATCCTCCTCGTTAAAAAACAGATGCTTTTCAGCCGACTCCAAAGCATCCGGCTTTAGAGTTTTCCCATTCTCGCAAAATCCATAAAGGACTTTTGCGGGAGCTGAACGGTCATAGTCCTCACTGCTACCGGTGAGGGTATCCGTATATTTTCTGGCATCCGCAGCCATGTCTCCCATCTCTTCCACAAGACTGGTTACTCCTTCGTAAAGCTCCCTGATCCTGCTTTCGTCTGCCTCTGCGCGAACAGCAGCGGTCGCCATTTCACTGCCATTCGGATAATAAGATAATTGAAACTCCATGAATTTATCCTCCCTTTTGTATCTGTATTTTATTCTTTTTCCGTACATCTTCCCTGCCCATCACGGAACAGGAATTAATTTCCCATCACGAATTAAATAATATCCATAGAATGATCATAACGGCGATAACGCCCAAAACGGAGGTGCCGCCTTTTTCCTTTTTTGAGGATCTGCTGCTGTGTATGTCTCTGGTAGCTTGATCCATCTCTCTAAGTGCATCATTCATATTTCTGTGGGCGGCGTTAAAATTATTGGCAGCATCATTCCTCCTTTGCCGATTGGCTGAAATACTGGAGCTGACCGACGAACCGGACCCTGCGCGGTACTCCGTATAACCGCAGACAGTACACTGCCATTTTGACGAACTTATCCCCATTTGCCTCATGGAGCCTGCTTTACATTTTGGACACATAATAATTTTTCTCCTTTCCGCTGCTATTTACAGCCAATGAGTTACGATGATGATTGCAAGACATACTGCCCCGTAGATGATCTTCGCTTTCTGTTTTGTTGTCATGTTGTACCATTCGTTTTTAAGATATTTCAGCATGGCGGTTCTCCTTTTTGGGAAATTATTATATTTTGATATTTCTGCTACATAAATCTGCTGCCTGTCACGAGTTCGAGAGACTGTTATTCTTCTCCTGAAACGATTTCCAGCCTTCTTCAATCAATGTCCTTACCATTTCAGATGTAGAGCGATTGTAAAACCTTTCTTTTTTTACTTCATCCAACCGCATCTCCATATCCTGTGGCACAACGAAAGTAATCCTCTTTAATTCACTTGACATAATAACCGCTCCTCTCTTTCTAGGTTCATAAGTTCTGAACCACACCTTATTATAGTTCATAGGTTCTGAACCTGTCAACTGCTTATTACCATTTATTGACTCAGCCCCTTCATTGACATATTGTATGAACTTATGTATAATATGAACCGAGGAGGTGCAGCAATGCCTACAGAAAAACCACGCTATACCATCATTGTTGATGAAGAACTTTTAAAGAAGATTGATGATTTCCGCTTTGAAAACCGTTACCCCAGCAGGTCCTCCGCCACCTTAGAGCTGATACGCCTCGGCATGGAAGCCTTGAAGAAGGAGCAGCAGGGAAAATCTGATAAAGATTTATCCTAATCTTCCCAGCACTTCCTTAAACGGGAAGCAGATATCTTCGTTCTGCCTGAACCACACGCTTCCCAAGATACCCCTGACACTCTCATAATTACATTCGGAACAGATAATGACCGGAATGTCTATCTGTTCTTTTTTCATTCTTTCTATGAGCTTAAAACCGGCTTCCGTATCCACATCGGATTCTGCGGTCAGAGGATACTGCATGTCCGTGACGATCAGATCTGGCTTTCTTACGCCATCCCCAGTGCCGTAAATCCTGTCCCACACCTTTTCCTGATCCCTGACATCCTCTATATCCCTAACGCCGCTGAATTCCAGCGCCTTTCGTATCTCGCGGATTTTATAATAGTTATCATCCACAATGACTACATGCAGCTTGGATAAATTCATCGTGAAACTCCCTTCTTTTGGCAGAGTAGATTTATGACGGCTTTATGGCTGCTTTTACCCTTTCCGCTTTTTCAGTTCCTCCACAAAACGGTTCCACTCCTCCTCGCCCGCGCCCAAATCTCTGGCTGTTCGCAGGGCGGCGCTCACATAGTCCCTCTCCATGATGTATTCGGGCAGATCAGGCGCCACCGCGTTCCTTTTCCTGCCGGCAAGATTGAGCATCAGCTCATTTTCTTCTTTGGACAGCTCTAGTATATCCGCAAGAATTTTCAGCTTGTCCATATCCAAAGGATTGCGGCGGTCTTTTTCAATATCCGTCAGAAAAGGCGCCGATACCCCCAGCATATCCGCCATTTTCCTCAATGTGATATGCTTTTCCACACGCTTCTTATTCAGAAATTCACCAAAATTTGCATATTCCATGCAGCTCACTCCCTTTTTGTTCTTACAAACAATGAGCCAAACTGTGGCTTGCCAAGATACCTGCTCCATCTGTTTGCATTAGGTCATTTGGTTTTGTGTTCACTTGTTAGCTAACACCATTTTACAGGGAAAGACCGGAAATGTCAACTACTATTTTTGTCCCTGTTCTCCCCTGTCCCCATTTTCCCTGCTATTTCTCGCCTTTTTAATCGCCTGTGCGATCTTCTGTTTATGCTTTTTAATCACCGCACTCGCTTCCGGGTCGCGAAGCCCCAAAACGCGTGTCGCTCTTTTCGCATAGTCGATAAAGGTCTGCTTGGTTTCACTGTGCGAATAAATCTGATACAGATTTCTCGCCGTGATACGCTTCCCGGTGGGTGACTGCCAATGACTGCGCCCAATCGTCCGCGCTTTCCTGCGCATCCTGTAATAGTATTTCGTAATAGAGCGGGGACGTATCCTGATATTCCTGCCGTCAAACCAGAATCCGAGGTAATCTATGATGCCGGACTCCCCCGACGGATAAGCCCGCACGGAATCATTCTCGAACAGATAAAGGGAAGTCTTCTCTCTCTGTAACTCAATTAGTCCCCCAAGTGTGTCAATATAATGAAAAACATAGTCAATATGCTCTTTTACTTCGTCTTCCGCTGTAATGGGAATCGCTATGATAAAATCATCGGAATAACGCCTGTAAATCCCGCCTTTATCGGCTGCGTATTCCTGAATGGTCGTATCAAACTGCAGCATATACACATTCGCCAGCACCGCGCTGATCGGCGAACCCTGCGGGATTCCCACCCCTGATGTATTCTTCCTGATGCAGCCCGTATTTTCCAAAAACTGCTGTCTGCTTAAAACCGTCCTCTTTTGGTTGAGCTTTTTCTGAATGCCCCTCTGGTCTATATCCTCTCCCGCGGCTCTCACAATATCTTCCCAATCCCAGCTTGCAAAGCGTGTGATATTCTTAAATACGGCGAAATAGTCCTCCGGCAGCCGTTCCACGCAAAGCACCTCACAAAGCCTCTGTTTTAAATAATCATGAGCCAGCCTGTCAAAAAAGTCGGTGAAGTCCCCCACAATCACCAGACAGCGGTTCAATCCGCGGATTGCATCGAAGACCTCCTTTGCAAAGGCAATATTATCCTTGCCCAGATTGTCCCTGTAAGCAATGGCAGCCTGATCAATCCCTTCCTCCTTTGCCCGGATATTGTAATAGTAATTGATTAGAAAGGCGTACCGCTGGTAAACGCAGCGGTCCATGTGGGAACAGTAATACAGCTCTCTTGGCTTTTTCGGACCTTTCCTGCCATATCGCGGGTTCTTCCTCTCAAAATGGATAAAGGGGTAGAAGCCATGCGCCGCTATCTTGTCCGCATCCGTCACATAGCTTCGCACCTGCTCCATCCCAAGGGACACGCGCCTGTCAAAATGTGCATAGCCCTTGCATTTATCATGCTTCTCCACAAACGCCGCCCAAGCCCTGCACATACCGTCCTGCGGGCAGTCCCCGCAGGCGCATGTCTTTCCACATTGATTGTACTCCTTTTGTTTTTCCATTTTACAAGTCACCTCATTCCGTTCCGCCGCAGAAGCATCATTACGGCTGTCATTCGCCCCATACTGTGTCGGCAAATTCAACATCGCCTTCTTTGTCGATATAATGAAATTCATTCTCGCCTGCTTTTTTCCAATAATAGCCGCAGTCATAACCTCTTTGCACGAAAGCAAATGCCCATATGACCTCAAGGCTTGTAGAGGAAAGTAGCTCTCTAAACTCGCAGAAAATCCCGTCAGGCATACACCACGGCGTTCCAAAGCCGTAAGAGACAAAGCCGTCGCCCGTCTTGACCTCAGGATAGACGGCGTTCCACTTTACGCCCCAGTTTGCGTTGCGCCAATCGTACCAGTCCGTGTGTCCGTATTTCAGATAATTGATATATCGGATACGCCCTAAGGCAGCCAAGTCTGCGCAGCTTCGCGGCGCTTTGGAATTTTTGTCCCCGTCATCGCATACAGCCGTGATATCATCCGCATTGATAGCAAAATCCGCGCTGTCATGAATGTCGGCGGTCTTCTCATGACCTTTCCCCCATAGGTAGGATATATCGCTGCTCTCCTGACCAAAAGGGTGTCCGGCATCCGGATCTGTCACCGTGTTTTCAGGGAAAGACCTCTTAACACGCTCTTTTAACCACCGGATATCCTCTGCATAGCGTTTCCGCCATGTCGGATATATGACATTAAGCATTTGCGGGGTTTTGCCGTTTTCGATTGCTTCTACAGGGTCGTCCCCGTAAATCGTGTATAAAAACGCCAAATCTGCATCAAGGTTCACGCCGCAGTGTTCGATCATCAAGGTTTCGGGACACGGCAGTATTGCATCAAAATCCATGTCGTGCAGGACACTTCTTGCATAGGCAAGCTCCCCCTGACTTCCCTTTATGATAATTCTGTTTGCTGTGTAATCTGACATATGTTTTTCTCCTTTTCTCCTGCTTAACAGGCATTTAAACAGTTTTGCTGATACCTACAAGCTCATCAAACCATTCGTAAAACGCTGATTCAAAAACAGAAAAGTTATATATAAAATCCTGCAGGATATCGGAATTTATCTCGTCAAACGCCTCTGCTCCGTCACGCCAAAAGATGACGTAAAACCCATTATAACTGAAATGAATGCCAAGGTCGTCAAAATAAAGGATTTCGCAATCGTTATTTTTATAGGTCAGGGCGCCATAACAATTTTCATACCTCCTTGTAAAACCGATTTTGTTATCTGCCTGATCATACAACCTCTGAGGAATCTCAATCCTTAATCCATCACAGGCATATGCCACATTGATCAAGCCGTTGATTCTCTCTTTCAGGTATAGGAGCCGCACTGCCAGATTTTCGGGGGTAATGTTTTGATTGCTTCTCCTTTGTTTGTCGGCGTTTTCCCTTTCGTATTGCAGTTTCCTGTAATAAGCGACTGCCGCTTTTTTCCGCTTGACTGTGAGTTTATCTTTTTTATGACGATTTTGCATATGTTTTGACACCTCCGTTTTTTTGTCCGCAAGCAGCGACCCAAGCGGCTGCTTACAGCATAAGGTTATTTGTTTCTAAAAATTTTGTGTCGCAATTTTCAAGGTTCGTTCTTGACAACGCTCGCTGCATGGATTGTCCATGCAGGTCATGGCATTGCTTCCCCGACCGGTGATCCATTGAATTTGCGTATGAAGTTGTCAAGGTACGCAAAATCGGCACAACAAAAAAGCCGATGTATCAATATCTTCAAAAGGACAGAATATCTCCCAACTCCTCAAAGATATCTGTTCCTTCTTAATACTGATATCATCCGCTTGACATTCAAGCTATTATTCACTTAACTGCAAGAACCACTATATCAGGTTGCAGCACTTTTGTCAATCATTTTTTGAATTATGTCCTTAAATTGTATCATCACACAACGCCTAACGCCCTAAATGCCTCTAAAACAAGCTTTTCTTTCGCTGTCTTTATGATACCGCTATCAGGCTCCTTTCCTGCCTTAAAACCAATTTCCAAGGCATCACACTTGTCTTTTACCATAGTGATACTTGACTTGCTGACCCTGACACCATGATTGTCCTCTATCCATCTTTGAATAGTTGCATAAGTGAGAGGACAATCCGTGTCATCCTGTCCGGCACCATACCCCGATGTGTCAAGTACAATGGCAAACATGCTTTGGTACACGGCGATGCCATCAATTTGAACGGTGTTCGACCGTTTTGATTTAAGTGGAGTAGACGGGAGTCGAACCCGTGTCCAAAAGCCCATTCCCTGTCCTTCTACTATCATAGTCCGTTATTGCGGAGATACCTGCGCGAGCAGATTTCTCCCTTTCCCTCCTGCGGTCGGAAACGAACAGCCGGCCGGATTCGGTAGCTCCTCATACGTCCATGCGCCCGGAGCCCGTCACATGTCGTTTCTCACATCGTCGATGCCCGTATTCCAAAGTGTGAGTGCCCTGGAGCGGACAGCGGCCCAAGGGCCGCATTATTCACGGCTTACGCCGCGAATGCCAAATTGTCTTCAGCGTTTAGTTTAAGTTTGCCATTTAACGCATTGCATACGGATAGCTTCTCCAGCTGCAAGACCCCTGTCGAAACCTTTACTACCCCTTATGAGATTATTGTATCAATCGGATTACTTTTCGTCAACACCTCCTTCACAGATTTCTGACCTTGAATTCCCGCTCGGCCTCTCTCCGCGCGTCCTTTTTGGCGATGCTCTCCCGCTTGTCATAGAGTTTCTTGCCGCGGGCAAGACCGATCTCCACCTTCACCTTTCCCCTTGTAAAGTATACCTTCAAAGGGATCAGCGTATACCCCTTTTCTTTGATGCGCCCGGCCAGTTTGTTAATCTCCTGCCGATGCAACAGAAGCTTTTTGACGCGCAGCGGATCTTTGTTGAAGAGATTTCCCTTCTCATAGGGGCTGACATGCATTCCATAGACAAAGACCTCGCCGTTCTCGATCCGGATAAAACTCTCCTTAATGCTGCATTTGCCCATGCGCAGGGATTTGACCTCCGTGCCGTGCAGCGCCACTCCCGCCTCGTAGGTCTCATCTATAAAATAGTCATGATACGCCTTTTTATTGTTGGCAATCAGTTTCTCCGTCTCAGTCTTTGCCATCTTCCTCACCCCCGATATCAAAATCTATGGTGCGGGTAAAGCGGTCGCATCCCCTCACCCGGACGCGCAGCGGCATCCCCAACTTATAAGTCCTGCCCGTGGACGAACCCACCATCTCACAGGCGCGCTCATCATAGGTAAAATAATCCCCCCGCAGTCGGGACACATGCACCAGTCCCTCCACCGTGTTGGGCAGCTCCACATAAATTCCCCAGGAGGTGAAGCCGGAGATCACACCGTCAAACTCCTCGCCCAAATGTCCCTCCATATATTCCACCTTTTTGAGTTTGTCGGTCTCCCTCTCCGCCTCGTCCGCCCGTCTCTCCAGTTCCGAGGACGTCTGCGCCACTCCGGGCAGGATTTCCCTGTAGTGCGCGACACGCTCCGTCCCCAGTCTTCCCCTTAACTGCTCCTTGATGATGCGATGGATCTGCAGATCCGGGTAACGCCTGATGGGAGAGGTAAAATGACAATAATATTTACACGCGAGGCCGAAATGACCGCTGCTCACCACGCTGTACTTCGCCTGTTTCATACTCCGCAGAGCCACTCGGGCGATCAGGGCCTCCTCGGGCGTCCCCGCGACCTTGTCCAAGAGTTTCTGAATCTCCTTCGGATGTACCTCCTCGCTGCCGGTCTTGCTGCCCCGCCTGTCCATGGACTTCATGTAATAGCCGAAATTGTTGACCAGAAGGGACAGGGATTTGATCTTGTCCGGATCCGGCACGTCATGCACTCTGTACACAAAAGGAAGATCCATCCAATAAAAATGCTGCGCCACCGTCTCATTGGCCGCCAACATGAAAT
The DNA here is from genome assembly GCA_023663635.1 of Acetatifactor muris. Taxonomy (GTDB): domain Bacteria; phylum Bacillota; class Clostridia; order Lachnospirales; family Lachnospiraceae; genus Acetatifactor; species Acetatifactor muris_A. Next base: position 20,553 of record JAMPHD010000017.1, on the reverse strand, counting down.
CCTCTATGATATCCGTAGCCACATTTCTCTCATAGGGCCTGATCTCCAAGGGATGTCCCGCCCTGTCCAAAAGGATCTTGCACTCCGGGAAGTCAAAGTCCACGGCTCCCCGTCTGCGCCTGACACTCCGCAGCAGTCCGGACAACTCCTTCATCTGTCGGAACATGGGCAGCAGGGGCTCATATTGGGCATGGAGTTCTTTCCACTCCTCACTGCCCTCATCCTCCAAAAGACACCTGACCGCATTATAGCTCATGCGCCTGTCCACACGGATCACGGACTCGCAGATCTCATAGTCCGTGATCTCTCCCCGCCCGTCGATCGTCATCAGACAGCTGAGCGCCAGTCTGTCCTCCCCCGCGTTCAGGGAGCAGATACCGTTGGAGAGCGTATGGGGCAGCATGGGGATTACGCGATCCGTCAGATAGACACTGGTGCCGCGTTTCAAGGCCTCCCTGTCCAATGCGGAATACTCCTGCACATAGTTGGTCACATCGGCGATATGCACGCCCAGCCGGTACACATTCCCGTCAAAGTCCACGCTCACCGCGTCATCCAGATCCTTGGCGTCCTCCCCGTCTATCGTCACCATGGTCACATCCCGCAGATCCCTGCGGCCGGCGCGGTCCGCCTCGGACACCGGCTTTGCCACCCTCTCCGCCTGATTTAGAACCCGCTCGGCAAATTCCACCGGCAGCTCATAGGCCCGCACAATGGACAGGATATCCACCCCGGGATCATTGATATGGCCCAGGATCTCCACGACCCTGCCCTCGGGATTGTGCCCTGCCCGGCGGGACGCGCCCTCCGCCCCATAGTCCGTGATCTCCACCACCACTTTATGGCCTTCCACGGCCCCCTTCGAGCATTCCTCCGGGACAAAGATGTCACAGGGAAATTTTCCATTGTCGGGCGTCACAAAACCGTAATGTTTCCCGCCGCGCTCATAAGTTCCCACCAGAGTGGTGATCCCCCGGCGCAGAATCTCCAACACCTCCGCCTCCCGCCGCTTTCCATGGCCGCCCCCGCGGACTGCCACCCGGACCGTGTCCTTGTGAAAAGCGCCGTTTACCTTATCCTCCGGGACGAACAGATCCTCCTGCAGACCTTCCACCTCCACAAAGCCAAATCCCTTGGCATGTCCGATGAAAGTGCCCGTGAGGATATTATCGTCTTCTCTCACATATATTTTAGTGTCATTCATTCTCAAACATTCTCCAAGATAAAACAACGGACAGTTCACGGAGCGTGCTGCCCTTATGTTAAAAAAACACTCTTTTGCAAGAGTGTTTTGTCTGACGTGTTATGAAAATACATTCAAATTTAGTATTGCCGCAAGCAGGATGAACAATACCGCCATCACCTTGGTCAGTTTCACCAGAAACCCTTCCATGGATCGTCCTTTGTTCTTGCCCCAGTAGGTCTCCGCCGCTCCGCCTATGGTTCCGAGCCCTGCGGATTTGCCTTCCTGCATCAATACTAACACGACAAGCGCCACACAAACTATGATAAAGATTACCGTCAACGCGATCTTTAATGCTCCCATTTCACACCTCCTAATGTCAAGCAGATTTAATCATACCATAATCCGTGGACAATTTCAACAAAAATTTTCCAACAGGACAAAATTCTGCCCCAAACCGATCTACCGACAGAGGCGGCAGCAAAAGAAAAGCCGGCAGCAAAAAGGCGCGCCTCGGGGATCGCTCCCCATAAGACGCGCCTCAACCGTTCTACCGGAATGATATCCGTCAGTCCTTGATATCCGCGTACATGAAGTACCAGTAGCCGTAAGCGGAATGCCATGCTCCGGTGATCTTCTCGCTCTGCAGCCAGAAGTCATTGTAGTAAGCAAGAGGGATGCAGCCTGCGTCCTCCATCAGAATGTCCTCGGCATCGTGCAGCGCCTTGGAGCGCTCTGCGGGATCCAGAGTGGTTCTGGAGATGTCGATGGCGGCATCATATGCCTTGCTTGAGTATTTTCCATCATTGTTGCCGTTGGTGGAATACATCAGATCCAACATATTGGAGGGATCGCTGTAGTCACCCACCCAGCCGTTGCGGGCCACATCATACTCCTGCGCGCGGCGCAGCGGCGTGAAACTGGACCACTCCACGATATTTACATCCAGATTGATGCCAAGCTCAGCCCATGCCTCCTGCAGATACTCAGCCACGACTTTGTGGTAGCCGGAATCGTTGGTGGTGTAGGCGATGTTGGGGAATCCTGCGCCATCGGGATATCCTGCCTCCGCCAACAGCTCCTTGGCCTTGGCGAGATTGCCCTCGTAATCGGAATTGTCGATGTAGGACTGACCACCGTTTGCGTTGTCGATAAACTCAGTACCATCGGTGTCGATCCAACCGGGGCCCATGAAGTTGCCCGCGGGGGAATAGGTTCCCTGCATCAGCGTGTTGGCCACATACTCGCGGTCGATGGCAAGGCTCAGAGCCTGACGCACCTTGGCATCCTGGAATATTTCTTCCTTCAGGTTCAGATTGATGTAATAGGTGCCGATGATAGGCTCCACATGGAACTCGCTGTTGCCGGTCAGACTGGGGATCTCCTCGGTGGGCACATCCTTGATCATCAGAACCTCACCGGTCTGATAAGCGCTGTAGGCAGCGTTGGAATCCTCGATCAGGTTGAACTTGATGCCCTCAAGCTTGATGGCGTCCGCGTTCCAATAATTGGGATTCTTGCTCATCAGAATGTAGGAATCCGGGACCCATTCAGTGATGTAGAAAGGTCCGTTGGACACATAGGTATCAGGAGATACGGCCCACTTGTCGCCGTTTGCCTCCACGGTGGCCTGCTGAACGGGGCTCAGCGTGGCGAATGCCGCCAGGCTGCCGAAATAAGAACAGGGAGCGCTCAAGGTGACCACCAGTGTGGTTTCATCTGCCGCAACCACCTGCAACGCGTCCAAGTTGCCCTGAATGGCCTCGTCATAACCCTCTACCATGCTCAGGACTGTATCCGCGTAGGGAGCGGCAACCTTGGGATCGCATACGCGCTTCCAACTGTAGACAAAGTCGTTTGCGGTAAGATCCGTGCCGTCGGACCACTTCAGTCCCTCGCGCAGATGGAAAGTCCAGGTAAGACCGTCCTCTGAGGTCTCCCAACTCTCCGCCTGTCCGGGCTGCAGGGTGCCGTCCTGCCCCACGGTCAAAAGGCACTCAAAATTGTGGAGCAGCATATTGCCGCCGTCCACTGCGCTGTTCAGCGCGGGATCGATGGTCTCGGGATTCGGTCCGACCTGTACGGACAGAATACCATCTGCCCCCCCGCCGTTATTGCAGGCCGCAAGACCCATCACCATAACAGCCGAGAAAAGCAGAGCCATGATTTTCTTTTTCATACTCTCTCCTCCTTGTGTGAGGGATGATATCTTAGTATCTCCCTCTGTTAATTGGTTGCTATATAAACACTGCGATACCGCAGATGTCTATCTGATTTAATCCGTCAATACGCCCGCTCCGCGGACAGGCTCTAATTGCACTTGTCCAAATGATGACAGGCGGCGTAATGATTCGGAGCCACTTCTCTCCACTCCGGAATCTCACAGGCGCATTTCTCATCCGCATAGGGACAGCGGGTGCGGAAACGGCATCCGGAAGGGGGATTTAAGGGACTCGGCACATCTCCCTCCAACACGATGCGCTTACTGGCTCTCGCCACCTTGGGATCCGCGATGGGAATGGCCGATATCAGGCTCTGCGTGTAGGGGTGCATACTGTGCTCCGTCAGCTCATAGCTGTCCGCCAGTTCCACCATATTGCCCAGATACATCACGCCGATCCGGTTGGAGATATGTTTCACCACGGACAGATCATGGGCAATGAACAGATAGGTCAGACCCAGCTGCGCCTGCAGATCCTCGAACATATTGATCACCTGTGCCTGAATGGACACGTCCAACGCGGAGATGGGCTCATCACAGACGATGAACTCCGGATTCACGGCCAGAGCCCTGGCAATGCCCACACGCTGCCTCTGTCCTCCGGAAAACTCATGGGGATAGCGGTTCGCGTGCTCGGAGTTGAGTCCCACCTGACGCAGAAGCTCAATGATACGGTCATAGCGCTCCTTTTTGTCGGCGGCCAGCTTGTGAATGTCGATGGGTTCCCCCACGATGTCTCCCACCGTCATGCGGGGATCCAGACTGGCGTAGGGATCCTGAAAGACGATCTGCATCTTCTTGCGATAAGGCATCATGTCAACGGCAATCTTCTTCCCGTCTCCCATCTTCTCGAAGATCACCTCTCCGTCATAGGTGATCCTGCCCTCCGTGGGTTCATACAGTCTGAGCAGAGAACGTCCCGTGGTGGTCTTGCCGCAGCCGCTCTCTCCCACCAGGCCGAAAGTCTCGCCCTTTTGAATGGCAAAAGATACATCGTCCACCGCTTTAATGTATTTGCGCCCCTTGCCAAAACCGCCGGCGGGGAAATATTGCTTTAAGTGTTCAACCTGTACTAAATTTTCACTCATCTGCCGCCGCTCCTTCCATCATTTGTTTTTGGTTCATCCAACATTGGGTGTAATGAACCTCGCCAAACTCTGTCACAGGAGGCATCTCCCGCAGGCAGATCTTCATGCACTGCTCACAGCGGGGCGCGAAAGGACATCCCTTGGGGGGATTGAGCAGATCTATGGGAGTTCCCTCAATGGGAACCAGTCTCTCATGTTTCTGAGCGTCCAGGCGGGGAATGCTGCGCAATAATCCCTTGGTGTACTCATGCTTGGGCTCATAGAAGATCTCATCCGTCGTCCCGTACTCCACGATCCTGCCCGCGTACATGACCGCAATCCTCTCGCAGATACTGGCCACGATTCCCAGATCATGGGTGATCATGATGATCGCCATGCCCAGTTTATCTTTCAGCTCCATCATCAGTTCCAAAATCTGTGCCTGAATGGTCACATCCAGCGCTGTGGTCGGCTCATCCGCGATCAAGAGCTTGGGCTCACAGGCCAACGCGATGGCGATCATCACGCGCTGACGCATACCTCCGGAGAGCTCGTGAGGATACTGTCGCAGACGTTTCTCCGGCTCATTGATGCCCACCAGTTCCAACAGTTCTTTGGCTCTGGCATGGGCCTCGGTCTTATTCTTGTCCGTGTGGAGCAGAATGACCTCCTCAATCTGATTGCCGATGGTATACACGGGATTGAGACTGGTCATGGGATCCTGAAAGATGATCGCGACCTCGTTGCCGCGGATCTCACGCATCTCCTTCTCCGACATCTCATGAATCCGGTGTCCGTTGAACTCCAACGTGCCGCCGATCAGTCTGCCGGGATGGGCCGTCAGTCCCATCAGGCTGTAGGCCGTCACCGATTTGCCGCTGCCGCTCTCTCCCACGATGCCCAACACTTCACCCTCTTTCAGGTGAATGGACACATCGTTCAAAGCCTTTACCTCTCCCGCCGGCGTAAAGAAAGAAAGGCGCTCGTTCTTAATTTCCACCAAATATTCACTCATGGCGTCTCCTCCCTAATTCTTCAGTTTCGGGTCAAAGGCATCTCTCAGGCCGTCTCCCAAAAGGTTAAAGCTCAAGATGATCAGGCTGATGACAAAGGCCGGAATAAACAACAGATGAGGATAGGTCGCCATGCCGTTGATGGCGTCACTGCACAGGCTGCCCAGGGACGGAAGGGGCACGGCCACTCCCAAACCTAAGAAACTCAGGAAACTCTCCGTGAAGATGGAGGAGGGTATCTGCAGCGTGGTGGTCACGATCAAAGTGCCGATACAGTTGGTGAGAAGGTGTTTCCTGATGATCCTGCCGCTCTTGGCTCCCAGAGCCCTGGCCGCAGTCACATACTCGCTCTCCTTGAGCATCAAAATCTGGCTGCGCACCATGCGGGCCATACCCACCCAGTACAACAGGGCAAACACCACGAAAATGCTGACCATATTGTCACCGATCACGTTCAGCCAGGAAAATCCGGGCACTTCCTCCCCCAGAACCTGCAGCGGCGCTTTCAGCGCGAAGGAGAGGAGCACGATCAGGAGCACGTCCGGTATGGTGTAGATGATGTCCACGATCCGCATCATCACCATATCCACCCATCCGCCGGCAAACGCCGCAATGGAACCGTAGGCGGATCCGATCAGCAGAATGATGACGGTGGCGATCAATCCCACCAACAGCGAGATCCGGCTGCCCATCATCACGCGGATCGCGTAGTCGCGTCCCAGCTTATCCGTGCCGAATATATGGGGAAATATCTTCTCCCCCGCGTCTATCGCGGCCTGTTCCTCCGCCGCGTACTGCATGGGCTTTAAATTGTTCGCCCCCTTGGTCTGTGTGTTGTACTTATAGGGATAAAACATGGGCACGATAAATGAAAAGATCATGATAATGACAATGACGGCCAAACTGACCATCGCGACTTTGTTTTTGACCAGTCGGCGAAATCCGTCCTTCCAAAAGCTCACGCTCTCCCGCATGACCACAAGGCCTTCCCTCTCCTCCCGGGAGGCCGGCATGAAATCCTCCGGCTGTAAATTCAGTTGAAAACTCAGTGGGTTTTTGTTCATCTGTCCTCTCCGTTCCTCGCTTGTCTTCTATGACGATCCGCGTTTATTCCGCCATCCGTCCGGGTCATTTCAACTGGATTCTGGGATCCACAAACTTATAGACGATATCCACCACCAGATTCATGAGCACCATAAAGGCGGCCAGAAAGATGGTGGTTCCCATGATCAGCGTATAGTCACGGCTGGTGATCGCGCCGATGAACTCTCCGCCCAGTCCCGGGATCGTAAAGATCTTCTCCACGATAAAGCTGCCTGTCAGCGTATATGTAATCATGGGGCCCAGATAGGTGACCACGGGCAGGATCGCGTTGCGCAGCGCGTGCTTGAAAATGCACACCTTCTGCGAAAGCCCCTTGGCCTTGGCCGTGCGCATATAATCCTGTCCCAACGCGTCCAACATGGAGGAGCGCATCAGTCTCATGATATAGGCCGTGGGATAAAAGGACAGGGAGATCACGGGCATGATATAATTCTTCCACCCGGTCAGTCCCAAAGTGGGAAGGATCCTCGCTTTCACGCCCAAAACATACATCAGTACGGTACAGATCACGAAGTTGGGAACCGCGATGCCGCAGGTGGAGACCACGCTGATCACGCTGTCCACCACTTTGCCGCGCTTGTAGGCCGCGATACAGCCCAGCGGAATGCCCACGCACAGAGAGACCAGAACCGCCAGTCCGCCCACTTTCGCGGAGACCGGGAACTTGGTCAGAATGATATCCGTCACGGTGCGCCCCCTCTGCTTGAGGCTGTCGCCCAGATCCCCGTGCAGAGCGTCCTTTAAATAAGTCAGGTATTGCTCTCCCAGAGGTTTGTCCAAGCCGTACTTGGCCTCCAAGGCAGCCTGTGCCGCGGGGCTCAGCGCCTTCTCGGACATGAAAGGCCCGCCGGGAACCATATTCATCAGGAAAAAGGTCAGCGTCGCCACCACCCAGATCGTGACGATCGCCAGAACGATTCGTTTTGCAATGTATTTTGCCACTGTGACACCTCTCTTGTTTTCCTTGCAGATAAAAGACCATATATTCATTATTATACTGATTGAAGAAATTTTGTCAATAAAAAAGCCCCCGGACCGTCTCGTTCCAAGAGGTCCGGGGACCAAGATCCCACGCTCTATCTGCGCACCAGAAGGGACTTGCCGGTCATCTCCACAGGCTGCTTGCAGCCCATGATCTCGATCAGAGTCGGCACGATGTCCGCCAGACATCCGCCCTCTCTGAGGGTGTACGCGCTGTCATAATTTACCAGAATGAAGGGCACCTGATTGGTGGTGTGGGCGGTGAAGGGCTCGCCCGTCTCATAGTCCACCAACTGCTCCGCGTTGCCGTGATCCGCGCAGATGAACAGCGCGCCGTCCACTTCCTTCACGAGGTTCACGATCTCTCCCACGCACTCGTCAATGACTTCCACCGCCTTGACTGCCGCCTCCAACACGCCGGTGTGTCCCACCATGTCGGGATTGGCAAAATTGCAGATGATCACGTCATAATAGGGATCTCCGTTCTCATCCTTGGCCGTGATCGCCTCGCTCAGTCTGTCGCAGACCGTGTAGGCGCTCATGCGGGGTTTCCTGTCATAGGTGGGCACATACTTGGGAGAATTGACCAGAATGCGGTCCTCCCCCTCGTTGGGCTCCTCCACGCCGCCGTTGAAGAAAAAAGTGACATGGGCGTATTTCTCCGTCTCGGCGATACGGGCCTGACGCATGTGATTGGCCGCCAGCCACTCGCCGAAGGTGTTGGTCACCGCCACTTTATGGAACGCCACCTCCTTGTTGGGGATGGTGGGATCGTAATCCGAGAAACATACATAGACGATATCCTTTCTCTTCCCTCTCTCGAATCCCTTGAAATCATCCTCGCAGAAGGCCCTTGTGATCTCTCTTGCCCTGTCGGGGCGGAAGTTGAAGAATACCACGGAATCCCCGTCCTGCACGGTGGCCACGGGCCGGCCGTTCTCCAGTACCACGGTGGGTTTCACGAACTCGTCCGTCTCCTCCCTGTCATAGGAACTCTGTATGCCCTCCGGACCGCTCGCGGCCGTCAGCCCCTCGCCCTTTGTCAGAGCGTCATAAGCGGTCTTGACGCGGTCATAATTGTTGTCTCTGTCCATGGCGTAATAGCGCCCCGTCACGGACGCGATCTTACCCACGCCGATTCGGTCCATCTCGGCGCACAGCGCCTCGGCAAACTCCTTACCGCTGGCGGGAGGCGTGTCACGCCCGTCCAAAAAGCAGTGGACATATACTTTCTCTAAGCCGTTTCTCTTGGCCATCTCCAACAGGCCGTAGAGATGCGTGTTGTGGCTGTGAACGCCGCCGTCGGACAAAAGTCCCATGCAGTGCAGCGCGCCGTCATTCTTCTTACAGTTCTCCACCGCCTTGAGGAGCGCGGGATTCTCAAAGAAAGTCCCGTCCTGTATCTCCTTGGTGATGCGGGTCAGCTCCTGATACACGATGCGCCCCGCGCCCATATTCAAATGTCCCACCTCGGAGTTGCCCATCTGGCCGTCGGGCAGACCCACCGCCATGCCGCTGGCGTTTCCTCTCACGAAGACCCCTGACTTCATCAGCTCATCCATCACGGGCGTCTTGGCCTGCGCCACCGCGTTGCCCTCCGTCTTCTCATTGAGTCCGTATCCGTCTAAAATCATCAAAACTACAGGTTTTTTGTTCATATCCGATTCCTCCTGCCAATTTTAGTATCTTCACACCAAAATGCATTATACACTTTCTTCCATGGATTCGCAAGAATCACGGCCAAAAAAGTATTGTATTTTGGAGGGGAATGATTTACAATGTTCTGACAACCTGCCGGAGAGGTCGGTAGCGACAACCGACTGACGGATTAAACCGACGGACGGATTCAGACCGGCAACCGGGGCGGACATCTCAAAATAACGACAATGGAGAACAGCGATGATCACGATCTTAGCCAAACTTTTTATTAAAAATAAGGACAACACGGAGGATCCCCGCGTGCGGCAGGGCTATGGCATACTCTGCGGCGCCATAGGCATCGCGCTGAATCTGATGCTCTTTGCGGGAAAGGCTCTGGCGGGCGCGCTCAGCGGCTCCATCGCCATCACGGCGGACGCCTTCAACAATCTCTCGGACGCGGGCTCCTCCATCGTGACGCTCCTCGGTTTCAAACTGGCCGGCCAAAAGCCGGATTCCGATCATCCCTTCGGACACGGCAGACTGGAATATATCTCCGGACTGGTGGTGGCCTTTCTGATCCTGCTCATGGCCTTTGAACTGTTTCAGACTTCCGTCGGCAAGATCCTGCACCCCGAGCGGCCGGAATTCTCCGCGCTCACCGCCGCGATCCTGCTGATCTCCATCGCCGTCAAATGCTATATGGCTCTCTATAACCGAAATATCGGACGGCGCATCGGGTCCGTCTCCATGGGGGCCACAGCCACGGACAGCCTCGGGGACGTCCTGGCTACTTCCATCGTGCTGATCTCTCTGCTCCTTTGTCACTACACGGGATTTGTGGCGGACGGCTACTGCGGCGTGATCGTGGCCGTCTTTATCTGTATAGCGGGCATCAACGCCGCCAAGGACACGATCAATCCCCTGTTGGGGCAGGCCCCCGACCCCGAATTTGTGGAGCAGGTCAACTCGCTCGTCCTCTCTCATGAAGGCATCATCGGCATCCATGACCTGATGGTACATAATTACGGACCCGGACGTCTGCATCTCTCCCTCCACGCGGAGGTTCCCGCGGACGGCGATATCCTCGAAATGCACGATCTGATCGACCTGATCGAACATGAGCTGCGAGCCGGACTCCACTGCAGCGCCGTCATCCACATGGATCCCGTATGCGTCAATGACCCGGAGACCGACCGTCTGCACGATCTGGTCCTGCATGTGCTCTCCGAGATCGATCCCGACATCACCATGCACGATTTCCGCATAGTAAAAGGCCCCACCCACACCAATCTGATCTTTGATGTGGTGGTGCCTTTTGATTACAGACTCTCCGACAATGCCCTGACCGAGATCATATCTTATAAGCTCAAGTCATTAGACTCCGGATATTACGCCGTGATCGACGTGGACAAAAAATAATGTCTTCGATTCAGCCTTGCCTCAGCGGTGTTCATCCACATAGACCTGAGCGCGCCTCTGGATGATGGATGCCACATCCTTCGCGCTCTTCTGTCCCTGGAAGAAAGCCTCCGTCTCCTCGGAGATGATATTGCTGATATCGTCATTGTAATAAGCTCTCTTGGTGACCGAACCGATGAAATTCTTGAGCTTATTCAACTGCTCCTCTGTCAGAGGATCGATCACGATCGACTCCCCGTTGATCCAATTCGTGTAATCCTCCTCCACGATATTGCCGTCCCCATCCTCATAGGTGGGTTTCTTAGTGGCTTTCTCCGCCAATTCATCAAACCGCTTTTTGGTGATGGGCAGCTGCCACTCCAGGGTATCCTGATATTCATCCGTGTAGTAAAACCGCACAAACTCCCACGCCGTCTCCAGATTGGGTGATGAGGCCGACAGCGCGTAGGAAGTGCTGACATTGATCACGGAGCCGTCCCCGCCGGAAGTGGGGAATCCCACATAACTCACATCCTCGCCGAAGGAACCGTTGATGGTATAGACCATATCCTGCACACTTGAGATATAAGCCGAGCTCAGGAGCGTGCGATCCTCGCGGAACTGGGACTCATAGGTGGTATACCAGTCGCCCTCGTAATAATCCTCCGGCATCTCCTGAGGGAGATCTTTCGCGAACTCCAACAGCTCGATAAAGCTGTCTGAATCAAAATTGCAGACTCCGGTTGACACATCCACAAAATCGCTGCCGCAGAAACGCATCATGTTGTAGAAGAAATCACTGCGGATCATATCGCCGAACATCTTGGGCTCCCCGGGCAGAGCGCTCAGCACCTGCTGTGCTTCCTCCATGGACCATCCCTCATGGCCTCCCACCAGAGAAGTCTTGCCAATATAGGTCTGCACGTTGAAACTGGGGATCACCTGATACAGCGTGCCGTCCACCTTATATGCCTCAAACACATTGTCCATATACTCCTTTTGGGAGAGTTCCTCATCCTCCTCCAAGAGTTTCCCCACATCCGCCAGAAGACCCTTGGCGATGTAGTTCTCCACGGGCATATTGTAGCCGTCCACGATCAGGATATCCGGCATGTTTCCGGAGATGATGTCATTGTTGAGCTGCGTATACCCCGCCTCATAATCCTCATAGCTGTTGTAACTGCTGTAGTCCTTTATCACGATACGATGGGTGTCGCTGGATTTGTTAAACTCGATCACGCGTTTCTCGATATCGCCGCCGATATACTCTCCGCCCAACACCAACACCGATTTGTCGGGAATCTCCGAGGGATCCACTCTGGTGAAAAGGCCTCCCTTGACAGTGCTGTTGTAAGTCTCCTCATCGTACTCATTATACATACCGATGAAATGATCATCATCGATGGGCAAGAGATAGGGCAGGGAATTCAGATACATGTCAGAGTTGATAAAACTCATGAGCTGCGTGCCTTCCTCATCCCCCGGATGATACTTGAAGACTCCCTGTCCGGTGCCATAGATCAGGTCACCGTTCTTATCCATCTCAAAACTGCCCATATTATAGGCCAGAGTGTCCGAGAACTGTATCTCCGCTCCCGTCACATTGCTCCTGGGATTGTAGACAATCCCGTACATCTTGGTCCAATCTTCCCCGTAATAGGTCAAAAACAGCTGGCCGTCCGCCATGGGCGCGCAGGACGCGGAATTTTCAAAATACATATCAAGTCCCTGCACGGGCTCTAAATCCGACACATTGCCGCCGGCATCCACCGACAGTCTGCCACAGTCGTCGCCGCCGATCAGAAGTATCGCGCTGCCGTCCGATTCGGCCACATAGCCGGCCACATAGTGCCATGTGTCCTCGTCAGAAAGCATCTCAATCTCCGTCTCCCGGAGCATATTGCCGTCCTTATCCCACGCGCACAGATAAGTCTTGTTCTCATAGACAGAATTTTCGGGATCGGAATAATCTCTGAAATAGTAATTCTTCATTCCCACAAAACCGTTGCCCGTAACCTGTACTTGGCTTATGTTGGTATTCTCATAGACATCACGCCCCGGTCCATACGGATCATAGGCCTCGTCCCCCTCCGTATCCGGCTGCGCCTCCGATGAGGGCACCTCTTCCCCGGGCTGCTCCATGGATGCCTGCAGTCGGACCTCCTTGAGATCGCTGCCGTCCTCCTTCATGGAGAGCAGACGATAGACATAGGCATCATCGCTGTTCTCAGTAGCATAGTTATAGCTCTCCATCACCAGGTAAACCCTGCCGTTTGACGCCATCAGGCTCTGCACCCAGTTGTCGCTGCCCTTTTCCTGTACACTTTCAAGATCAAACTCCGTCAGCCGATAGACATACTGTTTGGCCAACTCGCCGTTGGGATTTTTCTTATTGCCTCCTCCCAAGAGTCCTCCGCCGCCGTCGCCGGAGCCCCTGTTACAGGCACAAAGCCCCATGAGCAGTGTTGAGACGAGCGCAAGACTCATCAGCCTCTTCCACATTTTCATAACTTTTTCTCCTCCCTATGTTTCTTGTAATAGCGTTGGTCCCGGATACGATCTATCCGATCCGTCAACTTCCGCCATATATCCTTAAAGGTCCATCCCTTGTGGCGCCACCATTTGACAAAGAACACCACCGCCAGGACCACCGGATACAGCAACAGAATCACCATGAGCGCCGTGAGGGTGGCGATGATGTCCTCGTACCCTCTGGCCATGTTTTCCCAATAGGGATAAATGATGGACTTGCCGTTCATGGAGCGGGTTCCGAAAGCGGTGATCAGTTTCAGGCGTCGAAACAGATTGAAACGGGTACTGTTCTCCACTGCCTCCGACTCTTTCTCGTCCTTGCACAGCTTTTCCTTCACATAGTTCATACCGAATTCCTTGACCGGATTCGGCATGACGATCTCATAGTGATTGATGCCATGGCTTATGCCGTAGGTCTCCAAGGTGTGCAGGGAGACATAGACTCTCGTGGAATCCAGACCCGCCGCCTCCACCATTCTGCCCTCGGCCCGTTTCACCACCCCGGTCACCATATGGGGCGCGCCCCCGATGTAAATGATCCTGCCCGCCACATTGTTGGAGCCGAAGAGCTGCCACGCCGCGTCCTCATCGATCACACAGTAATCCCTGTTCACGTCATTTCCGGAAAAATACGCCCCATAGAGCAGTTTCAGCGGGTGAAAGAGGAAGAAATCCCCTCCCACTCCCAGGGCATCCGCCTCCACGCTGCCTCGGTCGCTCTGCAGGGTGATCCGCCCGTCCGCGCTGTAGGCATCGACCCACAGCCGCGCCCCCGGATTCTCGGACTCCTGCGTGATGGAAGACTCCTGCAGATAGCTGTCCAGTGAATGTTCAAATTCCAGAAAGGTATCCTCCGTCACCCCGGAATCAGCCGAGAAGAAACAACTGATCTGCGCCACGCCGCCCTCTTCGCTCCAGCGGGCAGCCATCTGCTGTTCCGGCAAAGACGAGGCCATATGCCCCGTCACCGCCCACAGGATCACGAACAACAGAAAAGATACGGCTCCGGAGATACCCAATATCCATTTCTTCATATACGGTCGCTCCTTAATTATTGGCAAGTCTGACCTGTTTGCCCGCCTCCACGGGGGCTGTGGAAGTGGTGATGACATACTCATATCCGTTCAAAGCTCCGCTGATCGCGGAACGGGTGTCGTCACTCGCCAATACTTCCACATCCACGCGGGACGCGATATAGCGATTGCTCAGAGGCGTGCTCTTGGTCTCCACGATCAGAATGAACTTGCCGTTGTTGTCCTCCCTGATGGCGCTGTTGGGCACCGTATAATCAAAGGTGGCGTTTCTCTGCCCCACGGATACGCTCAAGGTCTGCCCTTCCGTGACACTGCTGCCCGTCACGTCAAAAGTGAGCTGCTTGTTCTGGGACGGATTCTGGGGATCGGGACGGATGCTCGAAAGCACCACATCCACATCGTCATAACGCCAAGAGTTCACAAGCTCGGCCACATCCCCCACGGAGAGACGTTTCGCCTGATCGTTGGTCACCGAAAACTGCATGGTATATCCCTTGCCCTCCGGCTGAATGGTGAACAAAATATTGTCCGTGGGCGTCTCCTGCCCCGATTTTACATTGACGCTGATGATGGTGCCCGCTATGGGAGCCGTCACCTGTCCGGCTACGGACTCACCCTGCAGCTCGGAAATCTTCTCCTTCAGATCATCCAATGTGTCGCTCCAGTTCAGCTCCGTGACGATATCCGTCACCAACTTGGCCTTGGCCTCCTCTGCATCCGTGACTTTCTGCTGGCGGTTCGCCACCTCCTTGGTCCAAGTGGCAACCTGATCCGCCGCGTTCTGCGTAGCGCCGGGGGTGGCGTTGTCGTAATCTTTTTGGGCTTGGTCGAGAGCGGTCTGCAAAGCAGGGAGTTGTGCCTCCTGCGGCGCTATCTCCGCTTTCTTTGAGGCGATCCGATTCTCCAAAATGCTGTTGTTGGCCAGCGCCACCTGATATTCCGCCTCCGATACGGCATTCTCCGTCAATCCGCCGGTATGCTGCTCTGTCTGAGCCGATTCCGCACCCGCGGACTCCCCGGCCTCAGCAGACGGCTGCGCGGCATCCGTTCCCTGTGACGCATCTGTTCCATCCGCCGCCCCGCTTGGATCCGCTGCACTCGCGTCCTGTGTCTGAGTATCGTTCCCTGCCGGCGCGGACGACTGCGTCTGTCCGCCTGATGTCCCGGAACCGCCGGATGCCACTACCTGTTTTCCGTCCAGATAATCCTGAATGATCTTATCATTAGCCGCCTTCTCCTGTTCCCAAGCAGCAATCTCCGTCTTTGCGGCATTCACCACTTTCGCCACATCGTCATATGCCTTTTGCGCGGCGTCCAATTTCGCTTTCTGCTCCGTTGTATCCACCGGTCTGGTCTGCTGTTCCTTCCACGCGGCCAGAGTGTCCTCCGCCTCCTTGAGCTCATCCTTCAACACCTGAATCTCATTTTCCTTGGCGAGCACCTGGCTCTGATAGGTGGCTATGGCGGCCGTGTTGCCGCTCTGGGCGTGGTCCAGAACGGATCCGGACACCTCTCCTCTCAGAATGGCGATCTCATATTGCAGGAGCTGATCGTTCAACGCGTCCCTCGCGTCCTCCAGCGCCGAGCTCTCCTCGGAGGTCAGATAACAGAGCACATCACCCTTGGCGACGGTATCTCCCTTCTTTACCTCCACGGACTCCACCTCATATACCCCCTTGGCATTGGTGTCCCCGGTGGTCTTAAGCCGCACGCTGTAGGGATCTCCGCTCTCCACGATCCCGTTTCCCCTGATCTTGGCCGTGATGGTCCCGGATTCCACATATTGGGTCGCCACCTCCGGCAGGGAGTAGTTCATGATCGTGTTGGAAAAGAACGTGAGTACCAGAAGCACACTCAGGAACACTATGGCGGCCGTCTTGACCCATTCTCTTCTCTTGTTACCTTTCTCGTTCATCGTCTCTCTCTCCTCTATACAACAGCCGTCCCGCGGACAGCCTTGGTTCATATATCTCACGCGTTTTCATGTCCGTACATCCCGCCGTGTCTTACCCCTTGATACCGCCCTGATAGGTGATACCGTCCACCAGATATTCCTCCCCATAGAGGAACACCAGAAGGCTTGGCACCATGTAGATGGTGGCCACCGCGAACGCCAGTCCCACCTCACCCGCGTTGATCTTGCTCAGGAACACGGACAGCGGATGTTTCGTCGCGTCCGACAGAAGGATCAGCGGCTGTTCCACCATGTTCCAGTAGTCGATAAACACCAGAATGGCCGCAGAACAGAGCGCCCCCCTGCACAGGGGCAGACAGATCCGTCTGAATATCTGCCACTCGCCGGCCCCGTCTATCTGCGCCGCCTCGATCACGGAATAGGGAATCCGTTTCATGAATTTGGTGATCAGGTACACCGCAAAGGGGGAAAAGATCCCCGGCAGCCAGATGGACCAATAGCTGTCCAAAATATTGAGTTTATCCGCCACCAGATAGTTGGGCACCAGCGTCACCTGATAGGGCATCAGCATCAGTATGATATAGGAAAAGAAAATGATGCTGCGAAGTTTCCCCGAATATCTGGCAAATCCATAGGCCGCCAACGTCGCCACCGTCAACTGAAACACCACGATGGGTCCCACCAGTATGACGGAGTTCCAAAATTTCAGCAGGTAGTCCGGACTTTTGAGAAGCACCGTGATGTACTGGGAAAACGAGACCATATCCGGTATGAATTTCAAATTGACCTTCTCCGCGATGTATACCTTTCCGCCATTCTCATTCACCGCGAACACGGAACCGTAGTTGGCGGAGATCTCCGAGGCTGACATAAAGGAATTGGTGATGGTCAGCACAATGGGCATCAGGAACAGCACGGCAAATCCCGCCGCAATGGCGGTGATGATCGCGATCTTTATCACCGACCGGATCTTTCGCCCCCTGCGCCCCGCGCCCCTTCTCTTCCCGTGGCCGGGCCCGCTCTTCTTTTCTTCTATGATTTCCCGCTGCATATCGCTATCCTTCCACATCCTTTCCAAAATAATTCTCCACGATGAACAACAGTCCGATAATGACGATCATCACCAGAGACATGAGGATGGCCGCCGCGGACAGGGCCTGATAGTCCAGATTCCTGAACTTGTTGTTCATGTAATGCTGCAACATATAGATCGTATCGAAAGGATAATCCGTGGTCAACAGGTAGATCTCACGGAATATCTTGAAGGAGCTGATAAGTGACATGATCGTCACAAACAGGATCGTGGAGGACAGATAGCGCAGCTTGATGTAAAAGAAAGTCTGCAGAGGCGTTGCGCTCTCCATTCTCGCCACTTCCAGAATGTCCTTGGGCACACTGGCCAGCGCGGCCATGAACAGGATCATATTGTAGCCCAGATTTTTCCACAGGAACAAAATGACAATGACGATCGTGGACGCCTCCGACTTGAACCACTCGATCGGCTCCACTCCGAAAACGGCCAACACATCGTTCACCGCGCCGTTATAGTGGAACAGCACCTGCCAGATCAGCACCACGGATGCCACCGGCACCATCATGGGGCTTAAGAAAAAGGTGCGGAACTGACTCCGAAACGGCAGCTTGGCCTCCAACACCACGGCCAACAACAAAGACAGCACCACCGACAGCGGCACCGCGATCGCCGAGAAACGCACGGTGTTGCGCACGGCTGTCCGGAAAGCGCCGTTGTTGATGACCAGAGAGTAGTTTTTCAGTCCCACAAAATTGGTGCTGATGGGATTATCCACCATGGAATAAAATATCACCACCATAAACGGGATCAGGAAAAACACCAACACGCCAAGAAAGCTTGGGGCTATAAACAGCCCCGAGCTAAACTTGCGCCTTCTGATCACTTTGTTAGATCTCTTGAACTTCTTCACAACAGTACCTCTGATCTATCTGTTCTCATCGACATATACGCGGACACGGCTCTGAATGACGGCGGCCACATCTTTCGCGGATTTCTGTCCCTGGAAGAATGCCTCGGCCTCCTCCACCACAATATTGGTGATCTGTTGGTCAAAGTCCTGGACGGGTTTGGCACCCGCGATCAGCTGATCCAACAGTTCCACCTCCTCCTGCGTGGGAGTGTGGTACTCATAGAACCAGTCGTCATATCCGAAACCGCCGCCCCCGTAAGTCATAGGCTCGCCGTTCTCATCCAACATGGGTTGGCCGTTCTCATCGAGAATGTACTCCACCTTGGTCGCCTCGGCCTTGGCCTCCTCGAACGCGGACTTTTTGGTGGAGAATCCCCAACCGTACATCTCGCTTTCCTCGTTCAGATAGCTCTCCACAAATGCCCACGCGCCCTCTTTATTGGAGGATTTGGAAAGAATAGCTATGCCGCCGCTCGTCTCCAGATATGTGCCGATGTCCCCGTTCTCATTGGGGAAACCGATGAATGTCACCGGCTCATTGTGCATGGCCTCGGGCACCTGTATCTCTTCAAAGTCATAGATGTCCTCCCTGCTGAGCAGGATCTCCCCTGCCGCCAGTCGCGCAGGATAGGAAGGTTCATCCTCGTCATAGCTGTATTCCGGCGCGAGCAGGTCGCACAGCTCCAAGAGAGCCGCGAAACTCTCATCGTCAAAGGCGCACTGCCCGGTCTCCCAGTCCACATAATGCCCCTGATTGAACATGATCAACAGTCTCAATGTCTCCGATTTGGTGGTGTTATACATCAGCTCGGTCCCGGGATGTGCCTCGGCGTACTCCAACATCTCCGCCAGAGTCCATCCGGGCTCCGTACCCACATCGGCCGTCCTGCCCACCAGCGTCTCCAAAGTAAAGGTCTTCGGTATGGACACCTGAATGCCGCTGTAATTAAAAGCATCCAACAGATTTTCAAAATAATCACTGCGCTTTAACACGCTGCTCTTGTCCAGCCAGGGTCCCAGATCCTCAAACACGCCCTTGGAGGCGAACCGCGGTACATTGATGCCTTCCAACGACAGAAGATCCGGGCTGTTGTCCGATATGATGTCATTGTTCAGGCGGGTGACGGCGTCCGCCATCACTTCCTCGTAGTTGGTGGTATCACCGCTGTAGGTCACGTCATTATAGTCAAAATAACTCTTCATGGTGACATGATAGAGATCGCTCTGCTTGTTGAAATTCACGGCCGCTCTCTTCACGTCACTGCTCATATAGAGGGTTCCCAAGACGAGCTCCGTCTTGACCGGCACCTCCGCGGCGGGTTTCTGCTCCAGCAGGGCGATCTCCGCGCCGTCCGCCTCCCAGTCATAGATCATGGCCATGATCCTTCCGTCCTCCAGAACCGACAACCCGCGGACATTATCCCCGTAGATGTCGCAGTCCATCCAGTCCAGGATCTTCTCCGAAGTCTGTGTCTTCATGTCATAGGAGTAGAGACTGTTGCCGTCCGACTCGATAAAAGTCCCGTCCGTCCCCATATTGAGACCATTGTTGGAATAGCCGCTCACATAATTCTCATAGCTCGCGCCCAACTGTTTCCCCGCGAAATCGACCTCTCGCAAGGTCTTGCTGTTGCTGCTCTCACCGTTTAAGACCAGATACACCTTGCCGTCACTGCCCGCTCCCAGGTTGACAAGCCAACTGCCGCTGCCCAAGTCCACATTCCCCGCGAACTTGCCCTCCGCGTCAAAGAGGCGTACCATGGAATTGCATCCCAGATAGATCCTGCCCTCTCCGTCCAACGCCATATACTGAACATAACTGTTTCTGTCGTCCTCTTTCATGATATCGGAAAAGTCCGTCTCATAGATCTGCTCTCCCGCGGCATCAAACTTGCACAGATAATACCATTCAAAGCTCTGTCCCGATTTCTCATCCCATTTGTAGCTGCGCTCCACTACGACAAGATTGCCCTCCGGGTCAAACGCAAACTGGGAGAGATTCCTGCTCGTCTCCGTCTCCTCGTCCCAACCCAGCCCCGGGATCGCGATATTCGGCCCGGCCGTGCCGTCCGTCACGGAACAGGAGGATATGCTGATGCTGCTGGTCATGGTCTCCTCATCCCATTGATAATTTTCATAATAAATATAGCCGTCACGGAACACCGTGTTGTAGAGATCGCTCTCCGTGTCCGGTTTCACGAACTCGGCAACCCAGACGAGCCCGTCTTTTGATGATGCCATGCCCTGCTGTTGGTCATCCGAAACGTCTCCCTTGCCGCACGCCGCCATGGAGCACAGCATGACAGAGGCCATCAGCACAGCCAATACTCTTTGAAATCTCTTTCTCATAACTTTCAACCCTCATTTCCATACTGCAGGCTTATAATTGCCTTTTATAGGACTTGTTAGAACTCACAAGCCTAGTATACAACATCTTGTGGTAAAATGCACCTTAAGATTTTATGAAGTTTGTGTCAAGTAATCGTTGGCACTTTTCTCATTTTTCTTTATGAGTTGTTAT
>JAMPHD010000016.1 GCA_023663635.1 Acetatifactor muris | reverse complement strand
AAATCGAAAAAGAAGAAAAGAAAACATCTAAAAAGAAAAAGCAGAAATAAGCATAAAAAGACCTTGCCGATATTCAGTTTCCATACCTGAAAATCAGCAAGGTTTTTCTATGCCATTTGATGTAATTATTCAGCGAGTGATACCTAAAATGTTGCCAAATCGTTGCCAACGCTTAAACAAATTTGCTTGCAACCCGTATAAATACTAGGTTTCAAAAGCCCATTTCATCACTCAAACTCTATCGTCCCGGGCGGTTTCCCCGTACAGTCATACACTACCCGGTTCACTCCCTTAACTTCATTTACGATCCTGTTCGTGACCTTCCCCAGGACCTCCCAGGGAAGTTGCGCGGCCTCTGCGGTCATGAAGTCACTGGTGGTGACTGCGCGGAGCGCCACGGCGTAGTCGTAGGTCCTCTCGTCGCCCATGCAGCCCACGCTTCGCATGTTGGTCAGGGCCGCGAAGTATTGGCCCAAGTCTTTGTCCAGACCTGCCTTGGCGATCTCCTCGCGGTAGATGGCATCGGCGTCCTGCACGATCTTCACTTTCTCCGCCGTTACCTCTCCGATGATGCGTATGCCGAGGCCGGGGCCAGGGAAGGGCTGGCGATAGACGAGATGCTCGGGGATTCCGAGCTCCAGTCCCGCCTTGCGCACTTCGTCCTTAAAGAGCAGTCGAAGGGGCTCAATGATCTCTTTGAAATCCACACAATCGGGCAAGCCGCCCACATTGTGATGGGATTTGATGACCGCGGATTTGCCGAGGCCCGATTCTATGACATCGGGATAGATGGTGCCCTGTACCAGATAGTCCACCGCGCCGATCTTTTGGGCCTCCTCCTCAAACACACGGATAAATTCTTCTCCGATGATCTTGCGTTTCCGCTCAGGCTCGGTGACTCCCGCAAGCTTGGCGTAAAAGCGTTCCTGCGCGTTGACCCGGACAAAATTCAGCTTGTAGGGACCGTCCGGACCAAACACGGCCTCCACCTCGTCTCCCTCATTCTTGCGCAACAGTCCGTGATCCACGAACACGCAGGTGAGCTGTTTGCCCACAGCCTTGGCCAACAGGACCGCCGCCACGGAGGAATCCACGCCGCCGGACAGCGCGCAGAGCACTTTGCCATCGCCTACTTTTGCATGGAGAGCCCTGATATTGGTCTCCACGAAGGAATCCATCTTCCAATCCGCCTGACAGCCGCATACTTTAAGCACAAAGTTGGAGAGCATTTTCATGCCCTCTTTGGTGTGCATGACTTCCGGGTGGAACTGCACCGCGTAGAGCTGTCTCTGCGGGCATTCCATGGCAGCCACGGGACACACGGGCGTATGCGCGGTCACGGTAAAATCATCCGGAGCGGCCTCGATATAGTCGGTATGGCTCATCCAACAGATGGTCCTCGGTGACACGTCCCCGAAGAGGACGGAATCCGTGTTCACGTCCACCTCCGTCCTGCCGTATTCGCTGACGGGAGCGGTGGCCACTTTGCCCCCCAACATATGAGCCATGAGTTGGGATCCGTAACAGATGCCCAAGACGGGAATCCCCATCTCAAATATGGCCTTATCACAGAGCGGGGAATCCTGTGCGTAGACACTGTTAGGTCCGCCCGTGAAAATAATGCCCTTCGGGTTCATTTCTTTTAATTGCGTCAGGCTCATGTTATAGGGATGTACCTCGCAGTACACATTGCACTCCCGGACTCTGCGGGCGATCAGTTGGTTGTACTGCCCTCCGAAGTCCAGAACCACTATCATCTCTCTGTCCATTGCGCGCTCCTCCAAGGTTTTGTTGGAAACTTATCTCTGTACTCCTCTTATTATAGAAGTAGAATGATTCCCTGTCAAACGGTATTCTTTCACCCCCCGAACCCTTCTGAATGGGTCCTGTCCGCCAGGGCAATGGTGGAGGGTCTGTGGGCGATCATGAGGAGGGTCCTCTGTCTATGCAGTTCCTTCAGGGCCTGATTCACCAACTGTTCCGATTCATTGTCCAAGGCGGAGGTAGCCTCGTCCAAGAGGATCAGAGGCGCCTCCTTCAGGATGGCGCGGGCGATGGCGATCCTCTGTCTCTGGCCCCCGGACAGGCGATTGCCCCGCTCCCCCACATCCGTGTCATAACCCTTTTCCAGTTTTTCGATAAAATCATGGGCATAGGCCAGTTTGGCGGCCCGGACGATCTCCTCCTCCGTGGCGTCAGTCCTTCCCACCAAAATATTTTCCCGAATCGTGCCCCGGAACAGATAGGGCTCTTGGGGCACATAGGATATCTGCTGCCTGATCTCGGCATTGGTCATGTCGCCATAGGATCTGCCCATGAGACGAATTTCTCCGGACTCGATGGGATACAGCCCCAACAGGAGCTTGGAAAGGGTGGTCTTGCCGCAGCCCGAGGGACCCGTGACGGCCACACTCTCCCCCTTGTCCACATGCATGGAAAATTCTTTGAGCAAAGGCTTGTCCTGTCTGTAAGAAAACCGAATGTCCCGCACTGACACGGCGGGAGCCTTCTCCGCCGCAACCCGGCCCTTCGCAGCCGCAGCCGCATCCTGCCCATTCTCCTCCAAATCCTGTCCTTTCTCCGCCGCATACCAACTCTCGGGCTCCTCGGGTTCTTCCATGAATGTAAAGATGTTCTCCGCGTTGGCCAGGCAGCCCACCAGTTCCGGCAGATATCTGCCCAACTGCAGGAATTGGTTGGAAAAATTGCCGTAGAGACTGTAGATGGCGGCCAACGCGCCCAGCGTGGTCTCGCCCTGTCCCACGAAATAAATGCCCACCATCAGAAAAGCCAGCGCGCAGAGCAGATCAAATCCGCTGTTGCCGCTCTCCAGACAGGCGGTGTAGAGGATCTTGCGCCTGTTCTTGCGGGCATAGATGTGATTTTGCTCTACAAATTCCGACACGGTCTCCCTGCCGGCCGCGTACATTCTGGCCTGTTCCATCCCCTGCAACAGATTGGAAAGTTTCTCGGTCATTTTGCCGTTGGTGGCGGCCAGATCCTTGGCCACGCGCTGCATGGGTTTGATGAAAATGCCGTTCAATCCCAGCATCAGGAGATTTACGACCACCAGGCAGAGGGTGATCTGCGGGCTTAAGAGCAGCATGGGGATCAAATACACGATCACCTGCAGAATGGGCGCCACGGTCCTGCGCAGACGGGAGCCGTAGATGCTGCCCATCTTTTCCAGATCGTAGGAGAGCTTGGACATGAAATCGCCGCTGTGGTGTTCCTCGTAATAGGTATAGGGGAGGCGCACCTCATGGGCATACAGGATCTTGCAGACCTTTCCATAAGCTCTCTTGGCCTCCACATTGTAGGCAATGGCAGCGGCGCGGTAGACGAGCATGGCGATCAGTCCGCCCGCAATATTTCCGACGATCACACGGCGCATTCTGCTCACATCCCCGGTCTGCGCCGCATCCACCACATTTTTGACGAGCAGGGAGGACATGACAGTGAACATGGCCCATCCGGTACTCATAAAGAAAATGCCCGCCAGATAGACGATCGCGCGTCCGCCCATGATCTTCATAGTGCGGATAAAGAGTTTGGTCAGTCTCATCTATGCCTCCTCCTTTCCGTACATGGATCGGTAAATACCGTCTCTGTCCATAAGTGTCTCGTGAGTGCCGCTCTCCGCGATGGCGCCATCCTTTAACACCATGATGGTATCCGCGTGGCGCACGGTGGAAAGCCTGTGGGCGATGATCACGCAGGTCCTGCCTTGGGAGAGTCTCTCCATGGCCTGTTGGATCAGTCCCTCCGTCTCCACGTCCACCGCGGAGGTGGGCTCGTCCATCAAAAGTATAGGCGCGTTTTTTAGGAAAGCCCTCGCGATGGAGATGCGCTGACGCTCACCCCCGGAGAGCAGCACACCCCTCTCGCCCACTTCCGTGTCATATCGATCCGGCAGACGCATGATAAAATCATGAATGCCGGCATTCCTGCAGGCCGCCATCACCGCCTCGTCATCCGCACTTCTATCGGCATAAGCCACATTGGCCCGAATGCTGCCCGGAAACAGAAATACATTCTGGGAGACCAGAGCAATCCGCGATCTGGCCGCCTCCAGATCCCACTCCGCAAAGGATCTGCCATACAGCCGATACTCCCCTACATCGGGGCCGTAAAACCCACACAGCAGCCGAAAGATCGTACTCTTTCCTCCTCCGGAATCTCCCACGAAAGCCACGGTGCTGCCCTGCGGAATCCGAAAGGACAGATCCCGCAGCACGGGCGTGCCCTCGTGATAGGCAAAACAAACATGTTCAAAAGCCAACGCGTCCGCCCCCGGGATGTCTGTAGTCTCCGTGCCGCTCTCCTCGTCCTTCGCCCGCAGGATCTCCTCCACACGTCGGATGCAGACCCAGTGCTCCCCGGCCTCCACCACATCAAAGGGCAGTCCCACAAAGGCGTCCACAAAGCGTCCCAGGATCAGCACGAATGTCAGCAGTCCTCCCAAGGTGATCGCCCCCTGCACCGTCAGGACATAGGCATAGACGGCGCAGATGATATTGGGCATCCATCCCAGGATTCTGCGAATCAGAATGGCATTGTTGGAGGTGCGGGTGCGTTTCTCCTCATTTGCCACCAGATCGTCCGCGGCCCGGGCAAGCTTTTGTCCGAAATGATCCTCCGCCTGAAAGGAGCGCAGCACCAAAATGCCGCTCATACAGTCCTGCGCGATCTCCGTGATGCGATCCGACTTTTGCCTGTGTACTTTCTTGAGACTGGTCAGTTTCTTCACCACCCGGTTGGAGATCCAAAGCACCACCGGATAGCAGAACAACATGAGCACCAGAAGACGCAGATTCATCCGACCCACATAGACCGCATAAGTCAGCGCCGACACCGCGTTCATGCAGATATAGGGCAGATTGTCATTCAGCAGCGCGTCCGCCTCCGCAATGTCCGCATTCATCTTGTTGATCACGGTGGCGGAACCGTTCTCGTCAAAATAACGATACTCCAACCCGTACAGTTTCTCCGCCACTAAAGTCTTGTAGCGGGTCTGTACCAAAATGCTGAAAACGGACGCGGCAATGCTTTTAAAAAACGCCGCCACAAAGCCCGCCGCGGTCAGGATCAGCAGAATTGCCAAAAAGGAAGTGTACTCCACTTTCTCTCCGGCCACCAGAGTGTCCACCGCCGTCCCGATCAGGCTGTTGCCCTCTACCACCGCTCTCGCCAACAGCCATGACAGCAAAAGCTCCGCCACGAACAGAGGACTGTATCGCAGAACGCATTTTAGAAAAACATTTTTTCTCATGACCGTACCTCGCATCTTTCTGTCGCGCATGGAAATCCATGTCTGAAAATATAGTGTCATTTTGTAAAATATTCTCTAATCTATCACAAAATAATGGGCATTGCAACAAATATTTAGAGATTTTAAGAATCTTTATGTGGAAATTTTAAGAATCTTTGGGATTATTGTCAGCTCCGATCAGATCTTCAAGAGTGCCGAAAGTGTATCCCATCTCCTCCCACTTGGTCAGCAGTTCGTCCAAGATCTCCCCGTTGGTCTTGGAAGTGTTATGTAAAAGCACGATCGCTCCGGGGTGGATGCGCTTGGTCAGTTTCTCAAAGGCTTCCTCATGGGTGGGTTGATCTTCCACATTCCAGTCCACATAGGCCAAACTCCAGAAGAAGGTGTAATATCCCAGATCCTTGGCCATCTGCAGGTTGGAGAGGCTGTACTTGCCCTGGGGCGGGCGATAATACATGGGCATCTCCTCCCCCGTCACCTCCAGATAAAGGCTGCGCACATCCTCCATCTCCTCTCCGAACACTTTGGCGTCCGCGATCTTGGACATGTCCGGGTGATGGTAGGTGTGGTTTCCCACGGTATGCCCCTCGGTCACCATGCGCTTGACCATGTCGGGGGCAGATTCCAGATAATGTCCCACCACGAAGAAAGTTGCGGACACATTGTGTTTCTTCAGAGCGTCCAGGATGGCCTCCGTGTTGCCGTTCTCATACCCGCAGTCAAAGGTCAGATAGATCACCTTCTCATCCTGACTGCCCGCGTAGTATGCATTGTATTGCAGCAGTTCTTCCGCGGAACTGTTGCCGGTGGGGCGCTTTCCGGACTCCCCGAATCCCAAGCCCCAGTTCTCCGTGAAGAGAAGTCCCCAGGTCTGAGATTGCTGAAGGGAGACTGTATTTTCCTGCACATAGGGCCTCGCCGACACCTGCGCGTACTCCTCCGCGGCGGAATGATTCTCCTGCACCGCCCCCGCCAAGGCTCTGCCCAGCAGGAAAGCCGCCGCCAGAAAACATATCGTGGGGACCGCGCGTTTGGAGAGCCACTCTCTGTTCTGCACATATTTGGTCAGCAGATCATTCATATTCCATTTTTCTCCATTGATTCCACGCAAACTTATTACAATATATGAAAAAGCCCGCGGGTTCATTCCCGCAGGCCGCGCTTGCTCCCATTGATCCATCCCCATCGATCCAACCCCATCGATCTGTCCCCGCAGGGTATTTGACTTGGATGGCGCAAAGCTGTATAATAAAGACGCTTTACCATAGATCGCTGCGCAATTTATGGCAGATGGCCGGTCGGCCGTTTCTTGCCGCGAATATGGGCATTTTAAGATCATAAGAGGTGCATATGTTATATCATTATACTGATTTTGCGGCTTTTGACGGCATTATCCGCTGCGCGGAACTGCGGCTGAACAATATTTTGAACATGAACGACGCGGCGGAAATGCGGCTGTTTATCAACGGCATCTGCAAGGCCGTCATTGAGAGACTGGAGCAGGAACGGGAGACGGAAAAGATTCTGCTGACAGGCGATTTTTTTCGAAAAGAGTTGGACAAGGAATTTCATTACTCGGCCTATGCGGCGTGTTTTTCCAAATATCGGGATGATGCGGCACAATGGGAGCGGTACGGCCATTTCGGACAGGGCGTGTGTATTGCCCTGCAGGAAGATCTGATGCAGGAAATGACCGGCGGGGCCATCGCGCTGCGGGAAGTGTACTATCAGAACGATATGCGGGAACATTTTCTTGTGGAGGAATTTTACCGCGCCATCATGGAGTCGGAGACTTTCTCGGACAATCTCGTCCGGCTGCAGACGCTCATGAAGGAGGCCTGGGTGCAGTCGGCCGCTTTCAAGCATCCCTCGTTCGCCAGTGAGCGGGAGTTTCGGTTGGTGGTATCCCCCTTTGTCATGAACGAATTTGCCATCGAGCCCAAATATCATGTGACCACCGAGCGCATCAAGAAATATTATCCTCTGGATCTGAACAGGATGTGTGACCGTCTCGGGCTCCATCTGCCGGATCTGGTGGGTGAGATCATCATCGGCCCCACCTCGTCACAGTCCATCCCTATCTTGCAGGATTATCTGGTGGACAACGGACTTAGCGTCCTAAAGGATCGGATCACCATGTCCGAATGCCCGCTCAGAAAACCCACTTCTTAATCTTATTTAACCGTCACGGATGTGATGTGGGGGTTTGCGCCCTCATACCAGTACAGGAAACCTTCCAGATCGACCACATCGCCGACTTTCAGGTTCTCCACGGCCTGATAGACCTCCGTGGTGTTGTCGCACAGATAGGACTCCACGCAGAAAGTGTAAGTCTGACCGTTCAGCGATACATTGAAGTACAGATCGCTGTTGGAGTCATGCGCGCCGGAGTTGTCATCATTGTATACAAACGCGCAGTCATAGGACTGTCCATCCTTCTCATAGGTCTCAACGGTCATGCCCTTGAAAGCGACGAACTCGTTCTGATGATCGATCAACTCATCGCTGCCGAGCAGGGAAGATACATCCGCTGCCTCCGCCACATAACTGCCGGAGAGGATCTCAAAGTTCGCGTCCGTGATCTCCACCTCACCGGCCCACTCGGACTTATATCCGGTCACTTTGATCTTGGTTCCCGGAGTCAGTTTCTCGCTGTCCTCCTTGGAGCAGTTCATCTCATAGATAAAATACGCGCCGTCCTTATCCTGGGCATAAACGGTGATCTTGCCGTTGCCGTCCTTCTCCCACCAGGACTGATGTGCCTGTACATACGCCTCGATCACGACCTCAGTGTCCAGATCTGCCGCTATGTACTCCGCATAGGTCATAACACCCTCGGACTTTGCATCCGCGTCACCGTCTGACGCAGGGTTCTCTTTGTTGCAGCCGGCAAAGGTCAAGACCATTGTGGCAGCCAACAGTAACGATACTAATTTCTTCATCTTGTTATCCTCCTCGGACCTCAGTCAGGTATAAAATATGATAAGTGTCCCTGTCCCCGCGATGAGCGGACACATTGAGATAATTATACATGAATTTCCCAATAAATCAATAGGTATCCCTTATTTTTGTCGTCTGCGCTTTCCATACATCTGCCAAACCGCATACAGGACGATCAAAATCCACGCGACCCCCAGAGAACCGAGCAGCGTCACCGCCGTCTGCGGCAGAGGTCCCATATCCTCCCCGGCGTCCGCCGGCGCGCCGCCCCGCACGCCTATCCGGTCCAGACGATACAGCGCGGTGATGTCGTCATAGAGTTTGTCAAAATAGGCATCATCCACCGTCTCTCCCCTTCGGACGGATTTGACCGTGTTCTCGATGAGCTGCCCCGCCGCATCGCGCAGAGAGGCGGAACCGTTGAATACGGGGGTGACAAAGGTGTGATCCACATTGTCCAAGAGAAGTTCCGCCGCCTGAATCTTGATCTCATAGTACAACTTGTCGTCCTCTCCGGCGCGGGAGAGATAATCCAAATACTCCGCGGACTCCCGGGCCTTGGTCGTGACGGGCACATAGCCCTCCGTCTCGGAGTAGGCGATCTGTACGTCATTGCTCAGCAGATATTGGGCAAAGAGCCAGGATGCCAGCACCTCCTGCGGGTCCTCCTTGTTGAAGATGCAGACCGAGGGGCCTTGGGATATCATTTGGGGATGGTCCGGGTCAAACTGCGGCACCGTCCTGACCGCCGTCTCAAACTCCACGATCTTGTCCTCGCTGATGTCGCACAGGGGCGCGTCCGTCCCCATCCAGGTGGCTCCCGCCGTGGAGTCCACCGCAAAGATGCACTGTCCCGCGTTCATGAAATTGGCGGGATAACTGGAGATCTTAAAGGTGGAGAAAGCGCTGTTCTTCGCGTGTCCCGCGATCTCCTCCAGAAATTCCTCCGTGGTATCGTTAAAGAGAAGCAGCTCCCCTTCATCCGTGGAGTAGCCGGCCTCTTTTTGCTTAAGCATCTGGATCATCATATTGTCCGTGGATTTGTAGATGAAAGGGATCATCACCTTCTGTCCGTTGACCGCAAAATTCCCCTCCGCGTCCTTGGCCATGGCCGCCTCGGAGACCTCCCAGACAAAGTCCCAAGTCAGCACGTCCGGCAGCGTATAGCCCAATTTTTCCACATAAGTCCTGTTCACATAACAGGCCTCCGTGGAGCGCATGTAGGGAATGGCGTAGTAATGTCCCTCAAAGGAACACTCTTCCAGAAACTGCGGGATCATCTCCTCCTGCGTGGGCGCGTCAAACCGCAGCTCACTGCCCCCCAGTCCGTATTTTTCATCCGCGAACAATTCCTCCAGAGGCACCACCTGATTCACCCCCGTCAGATATGTGGCGATATGATCGGGATAAGTGATGCAGACATTGGGCGTGGTGTTCGTGGCGATATTCGTGATCACATCATTATAGATCTTGCCGTAGTCCGTATACAGGCGCAGATTGACCTTGATGTTGGGATACATCTCCTCAAAATCCGCGATGGCCTGCTCGTAGATCATGGTCTGGGTCTTGTTGGTGTCATTTTTGGCCCAGAAAGTGATCTCGTATTCCCGCCCGGTATCAAATTCCTCCGGGACCGTGAAAGCCTTCAGTCCCTCCTTGCCGTGACAGCCCGTTAAACTCAACATGCCGCAGAGCCCCAACAGAGACGCGATACGACGCAGACCTTTGCCTCTTCGCCCTTTCTTCCCGGTATTCTTTCCGCTCATCCCTTGGTCCCTCCTCTTGACACGCCCTCCATGATCTTATTGCGGAAGATCAGAAACAACAAGATCAGCGGAACGGAGATCACCACCACCGCCGCCATCATGGCAGGGATATTCTCACGGCCAAACCCGTTCTCCCGAATCTCCTGTATGCCGTTGGACACCAGATAGTAATCCGGATTGTCCGTGATGAGACGGGGCCACACATAGGAATTCCAACACTCGATGACCTTCAGGATCGTCACGGTGATGAGCGTGGGCCTGGAAATGGGTATCATCACCTTCCACAGATACTTCCAATCGGATGTACCGTCCACCTTGGCCGCATAGTAGAGGCTGTCCGGAATCTGCTCGAAATTCTCCTTGAGCAGATAGATGTAGAACACGGAGGTGACGGAGGGCAGGATCAGTCCCGTAAAGCTGTTGCGCAAATCCAGATTGGTGATGGTCACAAAGTTGGTGATGACGACCAACTCATTGGGAATCATCATCAGGGACAGGAAAAGGACAAAGACGATATTTTTGCCCTTAAAATCCAAACGCGCGAAAGCGAATGCCGCCAACGTGATCACAAACAGCATGAGCGCCGTAGTCACCACGGCAAAGAACAATGTGTTGAGCAGATATCGGTCCAAAGCCACGGTGGTAAACGCGTCCGCATAGTTCTGCAGAGTGGGCGACAGGGTAAAAAATTGCGGAATGTACTCCGAGTTGTACGCGCCGTAACTCTTCACGGATGTGAGGATCATCCAGTAAAAGGGAAACAGCACGATCAGCGCCCACAAAGCCAGCAGGATGTAGGTGATCGTCCTGCGGATGATCCCTCCCACCCGGGCTCTCTTTTCTATTTTAGCGTATTCCATATTGCACCTCCCGCCTGATTTTAATTCTGACAGATAATTGTGAAACTTCCTAAATAATGAGTTTCATGATCATCTGCTCAATTTTTAATAGTGTACATTTTTCCTGCTGACCAACAGATTGATGCAGGTGATCGTCAGCACAATGGCAAACAGGAGGATCGCCGCCGAGGAGGCGTAGGACGGATATCCGCCGCTGTCGCCGTACAGCATGTCATAGACATAGCCCACGATGGTATTCATCCCCGCCGCGTTCAGATCCGTGCCAAAGAGCGCCACCACATCGCTGTAGGCCTTGAAGGCACCGATAAATCCCGTGATGATCAGATAAAATATCATGGGGGAGATCATGGGCAGCGTGATGCGGGTAAAGATCCGAAATCCCGAGGTGCCGTCCACTCTGGCGGCATTGTAAAAGCTCGGATTCACGGAGGAGAGCGCGCTCGTCAGGATCAATATCTTGAAGGGCAGGACCACCCAGATGGTGTAAATGCAGAGCACCAGCATCTTGGCCCAATAAGGTCCGTCGATAAAATCTATGGAACTGCCGCCAAACCAATTGATGAGCAGATTGATCAGACCGTCGGAATAGGCGGTCTTCTTAAACAGGACCATAAATACCAGTCCCACGGCCAATGTGTTGGTCACATAGGGCAGAAAATAAATGGTCTGAAACAGGTTTCTTAAGGGGCGTATGGTCGTCAGCCCCAGGGAGATGAGCAGCGCGATCCCCGTGGACAGGGGCACCGTGACGATCACCAGAAGAAAAGTATTGCGCACTGCCTGCAGAAAATACGGATCGTGCAGGACATAGGAATAATTGTGCCAACCGATGCCCATGTATGTCTGGGACGCGGAGTTGTAGCCCTCCTCAAAGGAATATATGAACACATCCACCAGAGGATAGATCATAAACACTCCCAGAAAAAGGATCGCCGGCAAAAGATACAGCCAAGCCTTGAAATTACTGTTTTGAAGTCGTTTTTTCATCCTCTCACCGAATCCTCTCCTCCGTCTCCCGGTCAAAGAGAAGTACCTTGCCGGGTTTCAGGGCAAAACGGATCTCGGCCGCGTCCGGATCCACCCCGCTCTCCGCGCTGATGATGGAGCGGACGGTGGGATTGAGGGATGCCTCATTGGTGGAGATCACACTGATATCCCGTCCCATGACCTCCACGCGGCTCATATGGCAGCCCATGGGGCCGTTCTCCCCAGGCACAAATCCTTCCGGGCGGATACCCACATAAACTTTGCGGTCTTCCATACCGGGCATATCGAGCACCGCGTCCTCCCCGATAAAGAGCCGTTTATCCCTGATCTGTCCCTCAAAAACATTGATGGGCGGAGTCCCCAAAAATTTGGCCACGAACAGATTCACCGGATTGTCATAGACCTCCTGCGGCGCTCCGATCTGCTGTACGCGCCCCTCCTTCATGACCACGATCCTATCGGAAATGCTCATGGCCTCCTCCTGATCGTGAGTCACAAAAATAGTGGTGACCTGCGTCTTGCGCTGAATCCTGCGAATCTCCTCTCTGGTCTGGATCCGCAGTCTGGCGTCCAGATTGGAGAGAGGCTCATCCAAGAGCAATACCTTGGGCGTCTTCACCAACGCGCGGGCGATGGCCACCCGCTGCTGCTGCCCGCCCGAGAGTTCTCCCGGCCTGCGGTCCATCAGTTCCTCGATCTGTACCAGTCCTGCCGCCGCCATGGCTCTCTCCGTCATCTCCTCCTTGGAGAGCTTGTCCTTCCCCTTCAGATTCTGAAGGGGGAACAAAATATTCTGCCTGACGGTGAGATGCGGATAGAGGGCATAATTCTGGAACACCAGACCGATCCCCCGATGCTCCGGGGGCAGATCGGTCACGTCCTCTCCCCCGAACAGGATCCGTCCCTCGGTGGGTTTCACCAGACCGCTGATCAGATTCAGCACCGTGCTCTTGCCGCAGCCCGAAGGCCCCAACAGGCCGATCAGCTTGCCGTCCGGGATCTCAAAATCAAACCGGTCCACCGCGATCACCTCGCCGCGAGCCTGTTTCCCGCGGGCCGGATATTTCTTTGTCAGATTCTGTAATGTCACTTCCATGTTGGTTTCTCCATAGGATATTGATATGGTATACGGATAACGCTTAAAAATAATTGTATACATTATACTCGAAATTATGTCAAATGTCTATATGATGTGGGCGGACTTCAGCTAACCAACTCCTCAATTTACATCCCGAATCCGATTTTCTTTTATGCAATGCCTCGTTCCTTAGCTTGGTCATTCATAAATTGATCACCTAAACGAATATGACTCATGTTTTCGCTCTCCCGTATAAAAAGTGTTACTCATTCACATAATAAAATGTCTCGGCTATGTATTCATGTGATCCTACATTCATACAAATCCATACCTTTCGATCGTCCGAAACCGGCAAACCGCTGAAACAAGGAGAATCTCCATAAAATTCCTGCACCTTCCATTGTCCGACATAACCTTTTCCTCCCTGTCAAAAGGCTCCCAATCAAATTGGCTCATATAATGTGTTTCTAAAGAAAAAGGCATGTTGCCATCCTGCAAATATAGGACTTTATACTCTGGTTCCGAATAATC
This sequence comes from Acetatifactor muris, assembly GCA_023663635.1. Classification (GTDB taxonomy): domain Bacteria; phylum Bacillota; class Clostridia; order Lachnospirales; family Lachnospiraceae; genus Acetatifactor; species Acetatifactor muris_A. Next base: position 40,680 of record JAMPHD010000016.1, on the reverse strand, counting down.
AAACAGCAAATTCACGCTGCTGCCACTTGCTTCTTGGTACATCAAAACATTATAGTATTCGTCCCCTATAGGGATAATTCTTTCTACCGTCCAACCATCCGTCAACAAATTTTCATTTATCTTCTGACAATAATCATACAAGATAAAAGTCAATTCCGTATACACCCGCAGGGGAAAGCCCTGTCCCCTGCTGTTCATGAAATCGTGGCTCCCTGCATTCTCGTAACCTTCCTCAAAAGTGATATCCTTATATTTGGAAACATTCTTCTAAATTCCGAAATAATATTCGATATTGTGTAAACCATTAATCTCCTATGGAAACCAGTCCTAAATCTCTTGACTGTGCTTTTCGAGCAATCTCCACTAAATCTTTCAACATTTGATTACCTTCGTCCGGCTCTTCATAATTCTGAAGTAATGATGTATCTAAGATATAATTGCATACCTCAATTATCTGAGATAAATCACTTTTGGAAATTTCAACATCCACATATGGATCAATCTCATACAACTTACTCATATCGAATGAACCGCGTTTGCTTAACTTGTAAACAAAATCAAGTAACTCATCACTAAATTCTACATTAACATCCTGTTCATCAATCTCATTTATTGAATTGCCTATATAGAAATTCATGATAAAACCTCCTACTTTTTAGAAAATGCCATAGTTACATTCTCAGCCTCATAAATAACTACCTTTAATATCAAGGTCTGTATTAGTTTCCTGCCACGAGTATAGACATTGTACCATGAGCGCAGACCACGCATGGCCTTTATGGCCGGTCGGCCGTTCCATACCTCGAATATGGATATATTTTACCATACATTTTCTAAATCACTACTATATTTTGGGATATTTAAGCATTCCCGGCCGCCGCTCACAGCCCGATCAGCGCGTCGAAGACTCCCTCCAGATCGAGTCTGCCGTATCCCCACTCCCTGTTGGGATAGGTTAAATCCGCGGAGCGGGCCGCGCCCCGGATCAGATAGCTCTTCAGTTCCCGCGTCTCGGCGAAGGGGCTGCGCTGCTCCACCACCGCCCATTGGAAGAACTGGGCCACGGCTCCCGCGGTGATGGCGGCAGCCAGACTGGAGCCGGTCCGGGGGCCGCGGATGGTGGAGACATTCACGCCGGGCGCCGCGAGATCCGGGCGTATGACGCCCGTGCGGGCATACCCTCTCCCGGATTCAATGGCAAAGCTGAGGTTAGCCGGATTGTAGGAGGATACACTGATCACGTCCGATGCCATGGCGGGCTCCGTCAGGGTGATATAGGGGTCCGGGCGCAGGAAGTTGACCTCGGAATCCAGAAATTCATTGATCGGCAGCCACATATCAAAGACGCCGTTGTAGAGCGCCCCCGGGAAGGATACCTGAAAAGTCCAGATGCCGGGCGTGGGATCCTGCAGACGAAACCGTATCAGTTGTTCCCCGGATCCGGGCTCCACCAGAATCGTGTCCAGTGTGATGATCGTTCTCTCATAGATCAGTCGATAAGTCACGCTCCCGCTGCTGCTGCGGGCAGGGGGAATGTACTCCCCGCCCGGAGAGCGCAGTCCCACCTGCAGGGTATCCGGCAGGGAACTCCAACACTCCAGCACAAACCCGCTGCAATTCTCGCCCACACGGACTTCCACATTGCCCTCATAGGTATTGCTCTGCACTATGGTATCGCTGTCGGCGTCATCCGCCGCCCCGGGACGTCTGAGCCGTCCTCTGTAATGATGCGCCGCGTTTCCCTCATTGCCGCCGCACACCACGATGGAGCGGCTGCGGCGAAGAGCCACCACGTTCAGATAGCGGGACAGAACGGAACTGCCGGCGTGATCTCCCATATTGGTGCCAAGCCCCAGACAGATGATCACGGGGCGGGACAGGACTCTCGCAAAGGAATCCGCGTATCGGATCGCCAGCATGATATCATTTTCCTGATAGGCGGGTTCCCCGGGCGGAATCAGGTTGAACTCCCGCAGATAATTTTTGCACTCCTTGAGTTTCACCGCCACGATGTCCGCATCCGGCGCCACACCCACATAGCGGTTGGTTCCCGTGGTGGCGCTGCCGGCGGCCAACGCGGCCAAAATACTGCCGTGGCCGTTTTCATCCCTGCTGGGCACCACCTCATAGGGATCATCGGACCGCAACGCCCGGTTGATGTCCTCCCTCGTGTACTCGCTGCCGTACAGAAAGCCCTCGGGAGGCGTGCCGCTCTGAACGGTCTGGTCCCAGATGGCCAGAATCCGGCTGTCTCCCTGCAGATCCCTGAACACATCCATCGTATAATCAATTCCCGTATCAATAAAGCAGAGGATACATCCCCGCCCCGTGAGATTCAGCGGGGCCCGCTGCACTTGGGTGATACCGCTGACGATCAGGGAATCCGGATTGAAGGCATTGCCCGCTCCGCTCAGCTGCATCAGTCCGTACAGCTTGGGAATGCTCTGATACGGAGAGGAATCAATGCTCATATTCGGGATCAGATTTCGATTTACATAGATGATATAATACAGACCATCCACATCCTCATAACAGCTGATTCCCTCCGGTCTGGGAAAATCCGTCAGGGAAAAATCCGTGATGAAATCATAAGTGTTCTCGGAGAGGATCCTCTCCCGACACTGCTGTACATCCGTCAGATTCATTGCGTCGGATGTGGAACCGGAATACGAAAAATCCATAAGAAAACCACCGAACAAATCTCATTCATACCATATCATGCTATGCTAAGATTCATCCGGTGGTGCCGAAAATACACAGATAAAATATCAGGACTGTTTCAGACAGCGGATGGCATTGCACACCGCCAACACCATGACACCCACATCCGCAAAGATCGCGAGCCACATGCTCGCCAGACCCACGGCTCCCAAAACCAGGCAGATCGCCTTCACCGCCAGCGCGAACACAATGTTTTCATAGACAATGCGCAGGCATTTCCGGGAGATTCGGATGGCGCGGACGAGTTTCATGGGATTGTCGTCCATGAGGACAATGTCCGCCGCCTCGATGGCCGCATCGGATCCCATGGCACCCATGGCCACTCCGATATCCGCCCGGGAGAGCACGGGAGCGTCATTGATCCCATCTCCCACAAAGACCAGTTTCTCCTTTCCGGTCTTTTGGGCAAGCAGCTCCTCCACCAGACTCACCTTGTCGCCGGGCAGCAGCTCGCTGTGTACCTCATCCACTCCCAGAGACGCCGCCACATTCTCCGCCACGGCCTTGGCGTCTCCGGTGAGCATGACCGTCCGCCGCACCCCGACTGCCTTTAAGGCCGCGACAGCCTCCGCCGCATTGTCCTTCACCACATCCGATATCAAAATATGGCCCGCGTAGACACCGTCCACCGCAAGGTGTACCAATGTGCCGATTCCGGTATCCTCCGCATAGGGCAGACCCATTTTCCGCATCAGTTTGGCATTGCCCGCGGCCACCTCATGTCCGTCCACCTTCGCCGTGACTCCGTGGCCCCCGATCTCCTCCACATCCGTCACCGACTCATTGTTCACGGGTTCTTTATATGCCTCCCGCAGACTCTTGCTGATGGGATGGCTTGAATAGCTCTCCGCGTGAGCCGCATAATACAGCAGTCTCTTTTCGCATTCTTCCGCGTTGCCTCCCCGGTCGGCGATCCACTTTTCGGAGGGCACGATCTGAGTCACCTGAAAGCTGCCCTTGGTCAGAGTGCCGGTCTTGTCGAAGACCACACAGCCGGTCTTGGCCAACGCCTCCAGATAGTTGGAACCCTTCACCAAAATACCGCAGGCGGACGCTCCTCCGATCCCTCCGAAGAAACTCAGCGGAATGGAGATCACCAACGCGCAGGGACAACTGATGACCAGAAAAGTCAGGGCACGGATGATCCACTCGCTCCACATGGCGGGTCTGCCCATGACAAGCAATACCACCGGCGGCAGCACGGCCAGAGCCAGCGCCCCATAGCAGACTGCCGGAGTATAATACTTGGCAAATTTGGTGATGAAATTCTCCGAGCGGGATTTCTTCATGCCGGAATTTTCCACCAGATCCAATATCTTAGACACTGTGGATTCCCCGAATTCCTTGGTGGTCTCGATCTTCAAAAGTCCCGAGAGATTCACGCAGCCGCTGATGATCTCGTCTCCCACGGCCACCTCGCGGGGAACGCTCTCCCCGGTCAGCGCGCCGGTATCCAGAGTGGAATTTCCCTCCGTCACACGGCCGTCGATGGGCACTTTCTCGCCCGGTCTGACCACGATCACAGTGCCGATGGCCACCTCCTCGGGGGAGACCTGTTCCAGATTGCCATCAGCTCCCTCAATATTGGCAAAATCCGGTCGGATGTCCATCAGGGCGCTGATGTTCCTGCGGCTCTTGCCCACGGCCACCGCCTGAAACAGCTCACCGATCTGATAGAAGAGCATCACCGCCACGCCCTCCTGATATTCCCCCAAGAGAATGGCGCCCACGGTGGCCACCGCCATCAGAAAATTTTCATCAAAAATTTCTTTGTGAATGATTCCCAAGACAGCCTTTCGCAAAATATCATAGCCGATGATCAGATAGGGAATCATATACAGCCCTGCCCTAAGCCACCCGTCCACCGGGACAAAGTACAGCGCGACCAGCAACAGAAAGGCCGCAATGATGCGATACAGGACTTTTTTCTGTTTCTTTGTCATGGGAACCTCCTTTCAACACAGAGAACTCCCGTTCTTACAGATAGATCTCACAATCGTCTTCCACTTTCTTGCACGCCTTCAGAACCGCCTGCATCACGGCCTTGTCATCCGCGCCCTCCGCAAACTCCACGTTCATCTTCTGGGACATAAAGCTTACCACCACGTCCTGCACGCCTTCCACCTTCTTGGCGGCCTCCTCCATCTTCAGAGCACAGTTTGCGCAGTCTACTTCAATTTTGTACGATTTCTTCATGGTCATTTCCTCCGTTTGATCTGATTGGTTTTGTTTATCATATGAGTATGCATTCATATGAATGACTGTTCATATGAATATAGTAACATATATTTGAGATTTGTCAAGGGGTTGTAATTTGAAAATTTCAGATTAGAAAAATTTCAGACAGACTACTGCAGCGAAAGTCAAGGCAGGAGATCCATAAGATTTTATATTTTGGCATACCGCAGGGACCCGGCGGTGGAAATGACATCAGTTCTACGCACATATTCTCCCTTCTTTATAACACTCGCAAATATATTCCCGTGATTGATAATAGAAATCAGAATTGTAATTAGATATAACATCATCTATCCATGATGTATACACTGCCACAATACAGTCAACAATACCGTCTGTAACATCCTCTTTCACGATGTCCTCTATCAGCCGCTCATATACCTCGCCAATGATCCAGTAATCAGGCACCTCATACCTGCATCCCGCCACATTATCAAAACAAGCCGTCGGAATCTCACAACGCGCAATAAACTCATCGGCAACTTTTTCTATCGGTTCACAGTGAAAAACATCCGCATATTTATATATTCTCTTAACCACATCTCGTCCCAAACATGTCACTATCATTGATCTTTTTTGCTTTTGCTGCCGTCCGATATACTCAATCAGGCTACAGGTAAAAAACAATGCGCTGTCATTCCTCATCTTTTACTTCACTTCCTCTCAAAAAATGCAGGGTCGCTAATGCTTTTATTGTATGAAAACTGATTTGATGAGTCGGTTTCTTAAACTTCGCCAGACTCCAAAAAGCCTCCCGACTAATCTTTCCATCCAAAAAATTTTGGACATAATTGAATATTGTATCATCTGCCATTGGCCCTTCTACAATATCGTAACTATGGGCATTCCCTGTTCTGCAGGAAACAATAAAATCCAACCACTCCTCACACCGGTCTCATTTCCCCGCCGGTATCTCATTGATGAGATTGCTGCGAATATCAATGATGGGGCCGCCCGTCCCCTCTATATACTCTTTGGTGATGGTGACGGTGCCGATGTTGTCATCCTTGGGAATCTCATACATGATATCCAACATAAATTCCTCAATGATGGAGCGCAGGGCTCTGGCGCCGGTGTCCCGTTTCATCGCTTTCTCCGCGATGGCATCCAACGCCTCATCGGTGAACTCCAGTCTCACCTCATCCAATTCCAAAAGCTTTTGGTACTGTTTCAGGATGGCATTTCGGGGCTCCTTCAGGATCTTGACCATCATCTCCTTGTTGAGTCCCTCCAAGGTGTAGATGATGGGCAGACGCCCGATGAACTCCGGGATCATGCCAAATTTGCGGATATCCTCCACCGTGACTTGAGCCAAGATCTTCTTGTCCCTGTCATATCGGTCCTTGAGTTCGGATCCGAAACCGATTCCCGCGGTCTTGTTCAGGCGCTCCCTGATGATATCCTCCAGATCGGGAAAAGCGCCGCCGCAGATGAAGAGAATATTGCGGGTGTTTACGGTGGCAAGGGGTACCATGGCATTCTTGCTGTTAGCGCCCACGGGCACCTCCACCTCCGCGCCCTCCAACAATTTCAAGAGCCCCTGCTGCACGCTCTCGCCGCTGACATCCCGGCTGTGGGTCTCCTTCTTCTTGGCGATCTTGTCGATCTCATCGATGAACACGATGCCCTGCTCCGCTCTCTCCACGTCATTGTCCGCCGCCGCCAAGAGTTTGGAGATCACGCTCTCAATGTCGTCGCCAATGTAGCCTGCCTCCGTCAGGGAAGTGGCATCCGCGATGGCCAGAGGCACATCCAAGAGTCTGGCCAATGTCTTGACCAGATAAGTCTTGCCGCAGCCCGTGGGCCCAATCATCAGCATATTGGACTTCTCGATCTCGATGCTGTCCATGGAATTCGTAGCCACCCGCTTGTAGTGATTGTACACGGCCACGGAAATCACCTTCTTGGCATGTTCCTGTCCCACCACATACTCGTCCAAGCTGGCCTTGATCTTGTGGGGCGCAGGGATATTGCGGATGTCCAAAGCAGGTGTGTCGGCCGCTTTCTCTTTCTTTTTCTTGGGTTTCTGCTTGTTGGGAATGCCTCCCTCCCCGCGCAGATCCGCCAGATTCACGAAACTGATATTGGGAAACCCGTTCTGACGGGAAAACTCATCCATCTCCTGCTGAAAATCCGGATTATTGAGCATCCCCTGATAGTCAAAGCGGCTCACCGTATCCATGGTCTTGTGCATACAGTCGTCACAGACACAGATATTGTTGGGCAGCTTGAACATTCTGCCGGCCTTCGACTCAGGTCTGCGGCAGATGAAACAGACATCCTCATACTCGTTGTTGTCACTCTTGCCGGCATTGGCCGTGACGGAGGCGTCTTTTGCCCGGTCCTTCTCTTTGTCCGCGTCTGCCCCATTATTTCTTTCGTCATTTCCGCCGTCATTTCTCTCAATTTCTCTGTCATCCGTAAAATCCGACATGCTCATCCTCATTTCCGTGCCGCTCTCTTGTGCGAAATTGTCTCAAAACATCTGTCCACGCCCTGCGGCACTCGGGCGCGGAAATATCTGTTTTCATTATAACCAATATGGAAGGGCAGTACAAGGGATGTTTTTTCAAAATCCCGGGCAGCCTGCGCCGCCCGGGACTTTATCCTTTTATTCCTATAATTTTGTAAGATTCTCAGTTGCGGGACCGGCTGACGGGCCTCTGTCCCAAGGTCAACGTAAATTCCTGCTCCACATATTCCCCGTTCTCCGGACGCATGACTTTTACCTTGACGGTATCGCCCACCGCATAGTAGCGAAGGGCTGCCTGCAGATCTTCATAGCAGGTGATCTTGTCTCCGTCAAAGGAAGTGATCACATCGCCCTTGGTGAGCCCCGCCGCCTCGGCGCCGGAACCCTCATACACCGACAGCACATACACGCCCTTGGGCATACCGAATGTTCTCGCGATATAATCCGTCACGTCCTGATAGCTGATGCCTATATAGCCCATGTCGGACTCCGCCACTTTGCTGCGGGTCTGGCGCTCCATCAGGTCCGCGATGATGGGGCTTGCCGCCGTGATGGGAATGGCATAGCCCATGCCCTCGATGGAGGCGCTGCCGTAATCGTAGATATTGCTGCTCATCTTGTTGGAGTTGATGCCGATGACCTCACCCGCGGCATTCAGCAGCGCGCCGCCGGAATTGCCGGGGTTGATGGCCGCGTCCGTCTGGATAAAGCTCCTGACGGAGCCGTCCTCCAACTCGATCTCTCTGTCAAGAGCGCTGACATAGCCCACCGTCACGGACTGCCCGTACCCCAACGCGTTGCCGATGGCGATCACCTGCTCTCCCAACTCCAAGGCATCGCTGTCGCCCAGATTGGCTATGGCGATATTTTTCAAAGTCTCATCCGTCAGATCGTCCATACTGATGGCGATCACTGCCAGATCCATCTCCGCGTCCGTACCCTTGATCCTCGCCTCTGCCTGTGTGTCATCGATGAGCGTGACCAGAAGTTCATCGGCATCGGACACCACATGCTGATTGGTCACGATCAGAAGTTCCCTGTCATTGGACGCCACGATGATCCCGGAACCGCTGGAAGAGTGGTTCTCGGAGTAAGGCTGCCCCCAGAAACTGCCCGTCTCCGTATAGTTATTGACGATGGACACCATGGCCGGCATCACGGATTTTACGATGGCGGACACATTGGTTCCCGTGGCGTTATAGACCACATCCGCCCCCGTCTGTTGGATCAACGGCGTGCCGTCCGGATTCGTCTGCGCCGGAAGTCCGTCCGTCACATTGGACATATCGTCCGCCGCATCGAAAACGTCCTGCGACTCCTCTGACGCGCTCTGATGTGTCCCCACCGCCTCCATGGTCTGCATCACGCCGTAAAAGCCGACTCCCGCAAAGATACCGAAAAACAGTCCCAGACTGATGCTCAACATGATTTTCTGTCCCAGTCCGATTTTTTTGTCCTTCTTCGGTTCATTTGATGCCGCGTCGCTGCGGATGGGTGCCTGTACCCAGGTAGCATTGTCATTGTTCATTCCGACCCGGTCCATGCCGGATCGGTCATAAATCTGATCGTCATACATAACTATCCCTCTTTTCTGCTTTATCCTTTCCGCGGAATTTCTTTCTTCATCTGATACACTCAGTATATCTGTCATTTGTGTTCATTTTGTGATTAAAAAATGAAAGAAACGTGAAAAAGTTACGGCATACCGGTTTCCGCTCCTCTATTCCACCGTGACGGATTTGGCCAGATTGCGGGGCTTATCCACGTCGCAGCCTCTTCCCACGGCCACATAATAGGCGAACAGTTGGAGCGGGATGATGGCCAGTGAATTGGCGAACCACGGACAGGTCTCCGGCAGATATACCACATAGTCCGCCGCCTTCTCCATGGATTTGTTGCCCTCGATGGTCACCGCCATGACAAAAGCCCCTCTCGCCTTCACCTCCACGATATTGCTGATGGTCTTTTGAAACAGCTCCTCCTGGGTGGAGAGCGCCACCACGAGCGTACCCTCCTCGATCAGGGAGATGGTGCCGTGCTTGAGTTCGCCCGCCGCGTAGGCCTCCGAGTGGATATAGGAAATCTCCTTTAATTTCAGCGATCCCTCCAGCGAGATGGCGTAATCGATCCCGCGCCCGATGAAGAAAATATCTCGCGCGCCCACATAGCGGTTGGCAAAATGCTGTACTTTTTCTTTCTGTGCCAACAGCATCTCTATCTGATCCGGCAGTCGGCGCAGATCGTTCAAAAGGCCGGAAAACGCGTTCTCATCCAGACAGCCCCGCACTTTGGCCATCTTCATGGCCAGAAGATAGAGAGTGACCAACTGCGCGCTGTAGGCCTTGGTAGTGGCCACCGCGATCTCCGGGCCGGCCCAGGTGTACATCACGCTGTCCGCCTCTCTGGCGATGGAGCTGCCCACCACATTGACGATGCCGAGGACCCTGAATCCTCTCTCTTTGGCCTCCCGCAATGCCGCCAACGTATCCGCCGTCTCTCCGGACTGGCTGATGACGATGACCATGGCGCCCTCCTCCAGAATGGGATCGCGATAGCGGAATTCACTGGCCACATCCACCTCCACGGGAATGCGCGCCAATCCCTCAATGACGTATTTGCCGGTGACGCCGGTGTGATAAGCTGAACCGCATGCCACGATATGGATCTTGCGGATGGAGCGAAGTTCCTCCTCCGTCATATTGAGTTCTTCTATCACTATGTCATTGTCCCGAATGCGGGGGGAGATGGTGTCCGTGACGGTCTTGGGCTGCTCATACATCTCCTTCAGCATAAAATGCTCATAGCCGGCCTTCTCCGCCGCGTCCGCATCCCAGTGGATGGTGACGGCCTCCTTGGCCACTTCCTCCTCATCCACGGAGAAAAACTGAGGACCCTCCGCCTTCAGGCAGGCCACTTCCTGATTTTCCATATAAAATACGGTTCTCGTATATTTCAAAATAGCGGGCACATCGGAGGCGATAAAGCATCCCTCATCACTGCGCCCCACGATCAGGGGACTGTCCTTCCTCGCCGCGTAGAGCTCCCCCGGGAACTCCGCGAACAGGATGCCCAGAGCGTAGGAGCCCTCCACCCTGTGCAACACCTTGGTGACCGCCTCCAGAGGATTCCCTTTGTAATAATAGTCCAAGAGCTTGGCGAGCACTTCCGTGTCCGTGTCGGAGACGAACTCATATCCCTTGCTCAAAAGTTTCTTCTTAAGCGCGATATAATTCTCAATGATACCGTTGTGTACCACGGCTATGGTCCCCGCTTTATTGGTGTGGGGATGGGCGTTCAGATCGTTGGGCGCCCCGTGGGTGGCCCATCTCGTGTGTCCGATCCCCGAGAAACCCTTCATGGTCTCCCCGCCATGGGTGAGATGCTCCAACACCGCCAGGCGACCCGCCGCCTTGGCCGTGCGGATGCGCTCCCCGTCAAACACGGCGATCCCGGCGGAATCATAACCCCGATATTCCAGTTTGGACAGTCCGTCAAGAATGATGGGAGCTGCCTCCTTCCGTCCGATATAGCCTACTATGCCACACATATCCAATCCTCCATTTGATCATTGTTTCCAAAAATTCGGGCTGGCGGTACATGCCAACACCAGTCCGCGGGGCAGTATCCTGTAATGTTTTCCCAAAAGATACCCCGCGTATTTACAAAAACATTGCAGATAAAAATAAGGGATCTTCCTCCGCAACCGGTTCTCTCTAAGATATGACACCGCCGCCTTTACCATGCGCAGCCCCTCCGACTCGGATCTCACGCCGTCAAAAATCTCCGGATGCCTTGCCTGGGACACACCCAGATCGAAATTGCGGTGAAACTGCTGCCCGCAACTGTAGTCGTGGGAATGAACGACCTCGGCCCGCGCCTCATAGGCGATACTGTAGCCCGCTCCCACGGCAGTGGCGGCATAGATCATGTCCTCGTTAAAGATCGCCCGCTTGACGAATCCGCCCAATCGGTCATAGATATCCCGTCTGTAGGCCGCGCATACATTGGAGCAAAAATAAGTCTTGATGCCGAGCCTGTCCAGATCTTTTCCCGATTTGACGCAGGACTTGTCCGGATAGTTGAACTGTCTGCTAAACCGCTCCAACACGGAACTTCGCTCCCCGGGAATCTGGCGGGCATAGGCCACCGCCACATCCCCGGTCAGGCAGGATATGAGCCTCTCCACCAGACAGGCATCCGTGGGGACGGCGTCCTGAGTCATCATCACAAAGATATCCGCCGAGGATTTGGCGACGGCACTCCTGCGGGTGCGCCCGTGGTCAAACTCCCTCTTGGAGAGATGAAATACCCGGACGTTTTTGTATCTGCGATTAAAATCCGTTCCATAGGTCAACTGTTCAAAATATTTTTCCTCGGTATTCATCAAAATGATGTCGTGTATGGGAACGCTCTGACCCTCCAACAGATCCAGGAGAGTGAACAGTTCCCTGCCCGGCTTATACAGCGGAATGATAATGTCAATTTCCATGATGCCACCCCTTATATAAAAGGGGAACCTGTTCACCACAAGCTCCCCTTTGCCTTGGACTTTTCTAACGGTTCAGATATTTGGATGTGTCCGTCTTGATCTGACTGCCGCATTCCTTCACCGTATCGGACACGGAATAATCATCATCCTCAAACAGGAACTCGTGCAGCCACTCCACATTGGCCTCCAGATCCAGAGGAATGACCACGCTGCCTTTCGCGCCGATGTTGGCGGTGGTGACCATGGACTCCTCAGGGAAACCTCCCTCTTCCACGATGCGATAGTTATTGATATTGCCCAACAGATCCAAAAGATCATCGCTGTTCAGATTCGTGTATATCTCATCGATCACCGTGTTAAATACCTTGGTCAGAGTGGCCAGATCGGTCTTCTTGGCCTGTTCCTCGATCGCCTTGATCACCTCTCGCTGATTGGCGGCTCGGTCGAAATCACCGCCGGCGAGAGACTTACGGATACGACAGTAGGCAGTGGCCTGCAGACCGTTCAGTTTCTGATAACCGGTCTCCTGTACGGGATAGTAACCGTCCTTCTCACCGGGCACATAGGTGTAACGGCCATAGGAATCCGTCTCCGTATGTTTGGTCTGCTCACAGATGATACTGATCTGATAGTTGTTGATGTCTCTCAGTTCATTCTTGTCCACATCGATATAGATACCGCCCAGACCGTCGATCAGGTCTATCAGAGCTCTGTAGTTCACGGCGATGAAATTGGTGATGTCCATGTCCAGATTCATGTTAAGCATCTTGATCGCCTGTTGCGCGCCGCCGTTGGAATAAGCGTGATTACATTTATTGTAGGTATCCGTTCCCAGATTCAGATAGGTGTCGCGATATACGCTCACGAGCTTGATGTCGCCGGTGTCCATGTTGATACTCGCGATCATGGTACAGTCGCTTCGACTGTTCTTGTAAAGCTGATTGGTAGTAGTGGCATCTACGCCGAACAGGGCGATATTCATATAGCCGCCCGACGCGATCTCGCCGGGGTTGACCACCGCCTCATTGGCGCCCTGATTCCGGCTCGCCAACACATCCTCGTTAATGCCCAGATCATCGGGATCCAACTCCACCACCTTGGGGCCCTTGTTGCCCGAGACCATCACCAGAAAAAGAACCGCAAGCATGATGAGAATCAGGAATATCTCAATGGCAAAAATGATCATCTTATTTTTGCTCCTGCTCTTGCTCTTCCGTGCGTTTCCTGTTGCCGTGTTTCCTTTGGAATTTCCTGCCATAACCCTTTTGTCTCCTTCATCTGCATCAATATGCGTTTTTATTGATAAATCCCGTAAAAAATGTGAGGAAAATGATCTTTATGTCAAACCCCAAGGTCCAATTTTCAATATAATAGATGTCATATTCAATTCTCTTGCGTATGGAGGTATCTCCTCTCAGCCCGTTCACCTGCGCCCATCCGGTCAGCCCTGGGCGCACCTGATGCTTGACCATATAACGGGGGATCTCCTCCCTAAACTTCTCCACAAAATGCGGCCGCTCCGGTCTGGGTCCCACAAGGCTCATATCTCCCTTCAGGATATTGAACAACTGCGGCAGCTCGTCCAGACTGGTGCATCTGAGCACTTTGCCCACGGAAGTGACCCGGGGATCATCCTTCACCGTCCAAGCCTTCTTCTCTCTGCCCGGCGTCTGCAGTTCCATACTGCGGAACTTATACATATAGAAAGGTTTGTTGTGCAGTCCCACCCGCTCCTGCTTGAAGATCACGGGGCCCGGACTGCTCCATTTCACCGCGATGGCACAGGCCAACATAATGGGCGATGTGATGATAATGCCCAAAAGAGAACCCGCCACGTCCACAATCCTTTTGACCACCTTGTTGCCCGTATTGGTCAGCGGAACATAGCGGATATTGATCACCGGCAATCCCATCAGATCCTCCGTATAGGGTTTCGTGGGGATCAGACTGTTGTAGTCCGGTATAAACTTGGTGTGAACGCCCGATTTCTCACAGACATTCACAATATAGGCCAGATCGTCATAATCCTTGAGCGCCAGTGTGATGGCTATCTCATCCAATTTGTTCTCCGGCAGAATGATCTCCAGATTGCCGAGCGTCCCCAAAACCTTTACGCCCCTGTAGAGCGTTCCCGCGGGAATATGGTCATCAAGGATGCCGCACACCACATAGCCCCACTGCGGGTTGTCCTGCAGACGGTTGATATATTCCTCCGCCGCTCTGGAATATCCTATCAGAAGAATGTGCTTTAGATTGTATCCCTTGCGCCGCATGGTCTGAAGACCCTTGCGCAGCACGATGCGCAGACAGCTCGTGAGAAAAATGTTCAACATATAGAAGAACATGATCACGGAGCGGGAGTAGTTGATCTCTTTCACGACCATGTAGAGCAGAATGATCATGGCGGCGAGACCGAGGGTGTTCGCCTGAATGATACCGTAAATCTCGAATCTGCGGCGCACGGTGCGCTTGGGCGCGTAGACGCCGCATCTGTAATACAAAAAGACAAATCCCGGCACAAGGAACAACAGAAGATACAGATAATCCTCCACCGGCAAAACTCCCGGCCCGGGCCCGTCATTCAGGACATAAAATTTTAAAAAATAAGCAGACATAAAGGAAACAGCAATAATCGCTGCATCCAATATGACCAGCAATCTGTTGAACACCTTCTGATTGTCTCTTATCATAAGCACCATCCTCAAAAGCGCTCTGTACCCATGTCATATTTTACAAGAACACCCATATATCGTCAACTTAAGTATTTATGAAGTCAATTCTTAAGAAATCATAAGAATTTGGGTGAACCTGTTCTGATGTGAGGATCCGGAACGTTTCTCCCTACATAGTATCCGCTTTTTGGACGATCTTATCAGAGAGGCGGCCTGTTAATTTTTGAAGAAAAACCTTATGAGATTCACATACAGTTCCCACTGTATTTTGAGATAATTTGTCAGATTTTTCCGTCGAAAAGGCACTTTGCGGGCGCGGCCTTCGGGACTCGCGCAGCGTCTGACGCCCTCCGCCAGGCCTTGCAGATAGAGGATCCCCATCCCCTTTCGGACAAAAAACAGCCACTTGACCGCAAAACCCGTCACAAGAAAGGGCAGGTTCCAGAGAATCTGCAGCGTCGGCATATTTTTATAGATCACATAGATGTTATTGGCGGCGGCGAGTCCCGTCTTGCGCGCGTTGTAGCGGGAGCCCGTGGAGGCGCTGCCGAAATGGACCACCTCCGCCCCCGGGGCATAGAGATTCCGATATCCGTGCAAACGCGCCCTGTAGCCCAGATCCAGATCCTCCAGGTAGGCAAAATGCAATTCGTCAAACAGACCGAGCCGCTCCAAGACATTCCGCCTGTAGATGGCCGCGCCGCCGCAGGCGGAGAAAACGGGCACGGCGCGGTCATATTCCCCGGCAGGTCTGCCCTTTCCTCTGGCATAGGCCCATCCCAAAGCATTGTACCTGTCCCCGGCGTCGTCCACCAATCCGGGCCTGTCCCACATCAGCATCTTGGCGCTGACGGAGAAGATCCGCCCGTCCCGCCGTATGGCCTCATAGAGCGCCTTCACAAAGCCCGGCCGCACCTTCGTGTCATTGTTGAGCAAAATGATATACGGACTGCCGGACTCCCGGATGCCCACATTCACCGCATGACAAAAGCCCGTATTCTCCGACAGACGGATCATACGGGTATCGGGAAAGAAACGCTCCGCCATCTCCGGGCTGCCGTCCGCGGAGCCATTGTCCACCACCGTCACATCAAAGGCGGGAGTGCCCGGTTCCTGCGCATAGAGGGTCTCCAGACAATCTTTCAGATAGCGGATGCCGTTATAATTTGGAATAACAACTGTTATCTTTGATGCTTTCATTCTAATGTCCTCCGGGATACCACAGAATCCGAAATCCCCTCTCTCTCACGGCGCGGCATAACGCAAGGCTCAATGCCGCATAGTCCGTGTCCGGGGGCAGCAGGGACACATCGAACCAATCCCCGTCCGGCATACGCCGGTAGGGCACCCCCGTCACTTCCCTGAAAAGCTCATGCAGCTCCTCGCGCAGAGCAACGCGGCGGATATCCACGGCCTCCGCGTCCTGGGTGAGGACCGCCCTGTGGAGCTCTCCGCTGTAGCGGACGGGCAACCCCGCATAAAACACCCGGCCCGCGGCGTCCATCCTGCCTCCCGCGATCCTGCCCCGCCTGACGACGGTGCCGCCCACCGCGCCCAGATCAGGCCTTACGGCCAATATCCCTCCCGGGTAGTCCAACCGATAAAATCCCAGATGCTTGAGGGGAACCGCTCTCGCGGGTATGCCGTTTTGATCCGCGTGGTCCTGCAGCGCCCTGCGTCCGGCCTCATAGGCAAAATCTTTGCTGCGGGGGTTCGCCGCGGTGGAGCCCTCATGACAGCGCCAATGGTAGAGCACTTTCGGCACATGCCGGATCAGCCTCTCCCTCTCCGGACTGCGTGGGATCCCAAGCTCTGTCACGGCGCGCAATATCAGATCATAGTCCTGCGCTCCGTCATACCCGGAGCGAAATTGCAGTGTCCGGATCAGCCCGCTCTCCATCGCCATAAAATGACAGATGTAATTATTGCTCAGTGTTAAATCGTAATTAAACCCCTCTTTTTTGTTGGGTTCATAGTATTTCTCACCGGTTTCATCACATTTATCCTCATCGGAATAGAGCAACATGGGACTCTGTCCGCTCTCCCTTCCGGCGCGGATCGCCTCCGCCATCTCGAACAATGCGTCCGGCGTCAGCAGATCATCGTGATCTAAGAGCGCCACATAGGGATTTGTGACATGTTTTAACGCCTCATTGGTATTGCCCGAGATGCCTTTGTTGTCGGGAAGGCGGATATAGCGCAGCTTTTGAGATTCAGATTCAGGAATATCCCTGCGCATCTCCTCCACACAGGCTTTTACGCTCTCATCCTCCGTTGCGTCCGCCAGGATCAGCTCCCAAAAAGGATAGCTCTGCGCCTGCACGGAGAGGATCAGATCCCGCAGATACTGCCGCGGCGTGCGGTAGGCGGGCACCAAAACGCTGAAGGCGATACCCTCATAAGCGCCTCCCGGCCCGAACGCCCGGATCGCCGTCTCCCGCTGCCCGGACAAGCTCTCCGCGGAGGGGCGCTCATAGACATAGGGAGCGTTCCCCTGTGTCAAACGCTCCCTTGCCGCATACCATGTATCACGCAGACCATTTCGCTGCAGATAATATAGGGTCTTTTTGAAATTTGCCGGATTTATCGCACCCATGGTCTGCTCCTTATTTACAGCAAAGCCTTGATGTCCTCGGTCAGCTTGGCGTTCTTGGCGGCCGCGTCCTCGATGCTGTCACCCTTCACGCCGATGTAGAACTTGATCTTGGGCTCCGTGCCGGAAGGACGCGCGCAGCACCAGTTGTTGTCGGGCAGCTCAAAATAGAGCACATTGGACCTGGGCAGTCCGGTGGAAGTCTTCTCCCCGGTCTCCATATCCAACACAACATCCTCCTGATAGTCGCGGAATTTCAGAACCTTCAGATCGCCGAAAGCCTTGGGCGGATTCTTGCGCAATTTGTCCATGATCTCCGCGATCTGCTTGGCGCCGTCGATCCCCTTCAGGGTGATGGTGTACTGGCTCTCCTTGAAATATCCGTATTTCTCGTACATCTCCAACATCATATCCCAGAGGGTCTTGCCCTGTTTCTTACAGAAGGAGGCCACCTCGCACAGACACATCACTGCCACGATGGCATCTTTGTCTCTGGCGTGGGTTCCCGCCAGACAACCGTAGGACTCCTCCAGACCGAACACATAATTGTTGCTGCCGGTCTGCTCAAAGAGTTTGATCTGCTCGCCGATGAACTTGAAACCCGTCAGCACCTCAATGAGTTTCACGCCATAACCCGCGGTGATGGGGAAAGTCATGTTGGTGGTCACGATGGTGGTGACCATGGCGGGATTGGCCGGCATGGTTCCGGTGGCGGTCTTCTCCCTCAAAATGTACTCCGCGATGAGCATACCGGACATATTGCCGGTGAACGCCACATATTCGCCCGTCTTCCGGTCCTTGGCATACACGCCCAGACGGTCCGCGTCGGGATCGGTGGCCAGCACGATGTCGGCATCCTTCTCCTTAGCCAGATTCAGCGCATAGGTGAAAGCCTTGGGATCCTCGGGGTTGGGATACTCCAAAGTGGTGAAATTGGGATCGGGATTCTCCTGCTCGGGCACCACATACACATTCTTGAAACCGAGCTCGGACAGCACGCGCTGCACGGGCTTGTTACCCGTACCGCACAGCGGCGTGTAGACGATCTTGATGTCGTTCGCCACCTCCGCGATGATGTCGGGATGGATGATCTGTTTCTTCAGTTCCACCATGTACGCGTCATCAATCTCCTTGCCGATGACCTGATACAGCCCCGCCTTCACGGCCTCGTCCTTATCCATGGTCTTTAAGCTGTGATAATCCGTAATATTCAACACTTCCGTGATGATCTCTTTATCCTTGGGTGCGGTGACCTGTGCGCCGTCCTCCCAGTATACCTTGTATCCGTTGTACTCCGGAGGGTTGTGGCTCGCCGTCACCATGATCCCCGCGGTGCATCCCAGTGTGCGCAGCGCGAAAGAAAGCTCGGGAGTGGGTCTGAGACTCTCGAAGATGTACGCCTTGATGCCGTTTGCCGCCAGACAGAGCGCAGCCACATCGGCAAACTCCGTGGACATACGGCGGTTATCGTAGGAGATGGCAACCCCCTTGGCCTGTGTGCCCTGCTTGAGAATGAAATTGGCCAAACCCTGTGTGGCCTTGCGGACGGTATAGATGTTCATGCGGTTGGTGCCCGCGCCGATGATGCCGCGCATTCCTCCCGTGCCGAACTCGAGTTCCTTGTAAAAGCGCTCCTCGATCTCCGCCGCGTCCCCCTCGATGGCCTTCAGCTCGTTCTTCGTGTCCTGATTAAAGTAATCATCCTCCAGCCAGAACTTATACTCCTCCATATAACCCATCTGTACTACCTCCTCCTTTTTATTTCACTTTCTGTTTAGGCGGCCCGCGCGTCAATCCGGCACCGCCTGTGATTTCTATATTTTACCACACTTTTCCCATTCTGAAAATCCCTTTTGTGAATTTCGGTATTGCCGGTTAAACGCTGCGATCGGCTAAGCGTTCATTGCAGGCGTTCATTGCATCCCGCAGAGCATTGACCGACGCACCAAAAATGTGTATAATCGAAAAAGCAAAAACAAAACGAAGAAATCAATATACACAAGAGGAGCTAAGCCATGTTCCATCGAATCTGCAAGACCGCTTATCTGGTCTTTATCATGAATATTTCGCTGACAGTGGCGGGTGTGGAGAACATGTTCGCGCAATTCGGGCCTGCGAACGGCGCGGGACATTTTGCGCTGATACCGCTCAAAGCCCTCCTCTACTCTGTCTTCGCTCTTCTCTTTTTGACATTGGAGATTTTCCCGTGTTACCAAAAAGGGCTGAATTTTCGCCTGCAGCTTTTGGCGGGGGGTTATGAGCTGATCCTTACCTCTCTCTATGCCCTGCTCGCCGAGCTGCCCGTCCTCATCCTTCTTTGGAACCGCTTGGGCGCATCCGCCCTGTTTTGGATCAACCTGGCCGTGGCCTACTGCGTATTACTGCTCCACTACCTGAACGGTTTCTGGCGGACCGCCTTCTGCTCCGCGCAGTTGGGGATATTGCGCCGCGTTGTCATGCTCTTTTTCTGGTGGTGTTTCCCCGTGAATCTGTTCCTGTTTTACGGATGGTGCGGGGTGGTGCGCAGAGAGTTGATCACCGCCCGCAACCGCTATCTGTTGGACAGCGCCCGGGTGGAAAACGCCGTCTGCCGCACCCGTTATCCGGTGGTGATGGTACACGGCATCTTCTTCCGCGACTGGCAATATCTCAACTATTGGGGCCGCATTCCCAAAGCGTTAAAGCAAAACGGCGCCACCGTCTACTATGGCAGACAGCAATCCTCCCTGTCCGTTGCGGACAGCGCGGCTGAGCTGAAAGCGGAGATTGAGCGGATACTGGCTGAGACCGGCGCCCCGAAAGTCAATATCGTGGCCCATTCCAAGGGCGGTCTGGATTCCCGCTACGCCATCACCAAACTCGGCATGGCGGACCGCGTGGCCTCCCTCACCACCATCAACACGCCCCACCGGGGCTGCCAATTCGCGGATGCCCTTCTGGGCAGTCTGCCGCAGGGGCTGATCCGCTTTGTGAGCAAACGCTACAACGCGCTGTTTTGCACTCTGGGGGATGAAAATCCGGATTTTCTCGCGGGTGTCACGGATCTGACCGCAGCCGCCTGTGAGCGCTTTAACAGAGAGGTTCCCGATGCCCCCGGCATCCTGTACCGGAGCGTGATGTCCAAGATGCGCGGTTTCATGAGCGCCGGTTTCCCGCTGAACCTCTCCTATCTTCTCGTCAAAAAGTATGAGGGGGATAACGACGGTCTGGTAAGCATAACCTCCGCCGCATGGGGCAGATATCAGGGGCTTTTGACCGCGGGCCGAAAGGGAATCTCCCACGGGGACATGATCGACCTCACCCACAAAGATATCAAGGGTTTTGACGTCAGCGAATTCTATGTCAATCTCTTTGCAGATCTGAAAAAACAGGGATTTTAAAAAGGGCTGTCGCTTAACGGATCAAATTTCGTCAAACGGCAGCCCCTTTTCTTTATTTTATCTGCTTTCTCTACATTTTACCGAATCTCTACCAGGTCTTCTTCAAAGTGGTGTTGTAATCCACCGCGTAGGGATTGTCGCTCGCCGCCTTGAGTTCCTCGTAAACGGCGCGCCGATCATCGCTGCTCTCCTCCGCCCAGTACTCATAACCGCGCAGATAGCTGTCCACCAGCTCATCCCACGAATTGTACTTGGACTGGAAAGTCTGCGCGATCTCCAGAGATTTGTCCAACGCCTCCTCCTCGGTGTAATAGCCCGCCACATAATAGAAACTCAAGAGATTCATGGCGCGGCAGTAGTCCCAACCGTCAATGGCCTCCGGACCGTACTCAAGATACATGCTGTAGGTGTCCGCGATGAACGTGGCCTCATCCTCGTCCGTCTCAAAGACATATATGAAGAACGGAACCCAATCTTCCTCATCCAACTCGGTCAGCTCTATCTCATCCAGATACTCCATAAATTCCACGAAATCCGCCCGATGTCCCTCCGTCAGTGCCCACTCCAAGGTCTCATCCGCGGAGGCGCGGTCCGTCACGCCCCATGAATCATCGAGTAGCTTGATCACTGCCTGTTTGTTGCTGTCCGTGACAGCCATCCCGCCGAATTTGTTGTAGTCCATCCCGTTCAGCTCCGTGAGGATCGCGTAGGACGCGTTGAACCATCTGACCGTGTCAGAGGTCTTCTTCCCCGAGCAGCCTCCCAAAACCGCAATGACCATAACCGCGACCGCCATCCAAGCGACCGCTGCTCTCTTTGTTCGTTTCATTTCCCCTCCTGTCCCGGCTGCCCTGCGGGCAGCCGATCAATTTTCACATATTCATATTTTTGCTTTACTGTTTTCTCTTACAGATACTTCTTTAAAACTTCCACCTTGTCCAATTTCTCCCAAGGCAGATCCACATCCGTGCGGCCAAAATGTCCATAGCTGGAGGTCGCCTTGTAGATCGGCCTTCTCAGATCCAACATTTTGATGATCCCCGCGGGTCTTAAGTCAAAATTCTCCCGGATGATCTCCACCAGTTTGTCGTCATGCACCTTGCCCGTGCCGAAAGTGTCCACCATAATGGAAGTGGGATGGGCCACACCGATGGCGTAGGAGAGCTGAATCTCACATTTCGCGGCAAGTCCGGCCGCCACGATATTCTTTGCGACATATCTCGCCGCGTAGGCCGCGCTTCTGTCCACCTTGGTGCAGTCCTTGCCGGAGAACGCGCCGCCGCCGTGACGGGCATATCCGCCGTAGGTGTCCACAATGATCTTGCGTCCCGTGAGACCGCTGTCGCCGTTGGGTCCGCCGATCACAAAACGTCCGGTGGGATTGATGAAGAATTTGGTATTTTCATCGATCATATCCTGAGGCAGCACCGCGTCAAATATGTATTTCTTTACATCCTCGTGGATCTGCTCCTGCGTCACCTGCGCGTCATGCTGAGTGGAGAGCACCACCGCCTCCAGACGCAGGGGTTTGCCGGTCTCATCATATTCCACCGTCACCTGGCTCTTGCCGTCCGGGCGCAGATAGGTGAGCGTCCCGTTCTTGCGCACCTCGGTGAGTTTACGGGTGAGTTTGTGAGCCAGAGAGATGGCATAGGGCATATACTCCTCCGTCTCGTCGGTGGCGTAGCCGAACATCATGCCCTGATCTCCGGCGCCGATGGCATCCAGTTCTCCCTCGGTCATGCCGGCCTCTCCGCGCTTTGCCTCCAGCGCTTTGTCCACGCCCATGGCAATGTCCGCGGACTGCTTATCCAGAGACACCATCACTGCGCAGGTATTGCCGTCAAATCCCTTCTCGGAGGAGTCATAACCAATCTCCGTGACCGTCTTTCTCACGATGGAGGGGATGTCAATATTCGCCTTGGTGGTCACTTCTCCCATCACCAATACGAAACCCGTGTTGGTACAGGTCTCACATGCCACGCGGCTGAAAGGATCCTGCTCCATGAGAGCATCCAACACCGCGTCGGAAATGGCGTCACAGATCTTGTCGGGATGTCCTTCCGTGACAGACTCTGAAGTAAATAGATGTTTTTCCATATTTTCCTCCTTCCCTATCCCTGCAGACAGGAATATGTAAACAACGTGCAGCACACTTTGCGAACTGCCTTTGCGTTAAAAAAAGGCCCGCTCACAAAAGCGGACCTGTTGCACAATCACAAAATCCTCTTATTGTTCGAAACACTCGCTCAGGGAGGCACCTTCCTGCAATGGGGTTGCCGTGGCTTCATCGATCCTATGTATCTCCACCAACTCTGAATAAGAGAAAATATTAAGTTGTCTGTTGCTATAGCTAATATACTATGAAACCCGGGACATGTCAAGGGTTTTTGAAATTATAATGCCTCCAGATATCTCTTCAGGGCATCCTGCCAAGGGGGCAGTTTCTCAAAGCCGTTTTGGACCAGTTTCTCCTTGCTCATGCGGCTGTTATAGGGACGGTTGGCCTTAGCGCCGTACTCCTCGGTGGACACGGGCAGCACCGTGATCTTATCCGCAAGCCCCGCCTCCTCAAAGATGGCACAGGCAAACTCATACCAGGAGCAGATTCCCTCATTGGTCGCGTGATACACGCCATACCGGTCCGTCACGACCATGTCCGCCAACAGCTTGGCCAGATCGAAGGTATAGGTGGGCGAGCCGAACTGATCCGACACCACGCGAAGGGTGTCATGATTCTCGGCCAGCTTGAGCATGGTCTTCACAAAATTCTTGCCGTTGACGCCGAACACCCACGCGATGCGCACGATAAAATATTTATCCAGAAGTTCCTGCACCGCAAGCTCTCCCTCGTATTTTGTGCGGCCGTACACGCTCTGAGGCGCCTTCTCATCATCGGGCTCCCAAAAGCGCTCCCCCTGACCGGAGAACACATAGTCCGTGCTGATATAGATCATCTTACAGTCAAGTTCTCTACAGACCTTGGCGATATTGCGGGTTCCCTCCGCGTTGACCCTGCGGCAGAGTTCCTCATTCTCCTCCGCGGCATCCACCGCCGTGTAGGCGGCGCAGTGGATCACCGCGTCCGGAGCCGCAGCCTTGATCACCCGATCCACACTGACGGCATCGGTGATGTCCATCTCCTGCACATCCACGCCCACCGCCTCATGGCCGCGGGCGCTCAGCTCATTTACCACATCATATCCCAGTTGTCCCTTGACACCGGTCACCAAAATCTTCATGCATTCCTCATTTCTACGTTGTCTCCGTCTCCATGACAACGCTCTCTTCGGGCTCCTCGGCAAACTGAATCTCTTCGTCTTCGTCCGCCGCGTCCTCGTCAAAATCAATGGTCATCACATTGTCGGTGCTGAGTCTCGTGTTGCGGTAACGTTTCATACCCGTGCCCACGGGGATCAGCTTACCGATGATCACGTTCTCCTTCAGACCGATCAGATTATCCACCTTGCCCTTGATGGCAGCCTCCGTCAGAACCTTGGTGGTCTCCTGGAAGGATGCCGCCGACAGGAAGGAATCCGTGGCAAGAGCGGCCTTGGTGATACCCAGAATGATCCGCTTGCCCTCCGCGGGCTCCTTGCCCTCCGCGATCAGACGCTCATTGATCTCCTCGTAGTCCAATACATCCACCAGCGTTCCGGACAGGAAATCCGCGTCGCCGTTATTTTCGATGCGCACTTTCTTCAGCATCTGGCGGACCAACACCTCGATATGCTTATCCGAGATGTCCACGCCCTGCAGACGATATACGCGCTGTACCTCGCGGAGCATGTAATCCTGCACCGCGCGGATGCCCTTAATCTTCAGCAGGTCATGAGGATTGACGCTTCCTTCGGTCAGCTCGTCGCCGGCCTCCAGTTCCTGTCCGTCCACCACCTTGATGCGGGAACCATAGGGGATCAGATATGCCTTGGACTCCCCTGTCTCGTCATTGGTGATGACCACCTCGCGCTTTCTCTTGGTATCCTTGATCTCCGCGCGTCCGCCGAACTCCGCGATGATCGCGAGTCCCTTGGGCTTACGGGCCTCAAAGAGCTCCTCCACACGGGGAAGACCCTGTGTGATATCGTCACCTGCCACACCGCCGGTGTGGAAGGTTCTCATGGTCAGCTGTGTGCCGGGCTCACCGATGGACTGGGCCGCGATGATACCTACCGCCTCACCCACCTGCACGGCCTCGCCGGTCGCCATGTTCGCGCCGTAGCACTTGGCGCAGATGCCCACATGGGAGCGACAGGTCAGAATGGTACGGATCTTCACCTGCTCCACGGGATTACCCTTCTCGTCCACTCCCACGCTCAGGATCCTGGCCGCGCGGGCGGGAGTGATCATATGGTTGCGTTTCACGATCACATTGCCCTCACCGTCCTTGATCTCCTCGCAGGAATATCTTCCGGTGATACGATCCTTCAGACTCTCGATGGTCTCTTTGCCGTCCATGAAAGCCTTGACCACCATGCCGGGAATCTCATCCCTGTCGGCACAGCAATCCACCTCGCGAATGGAGAGCTCCTGGGAGACATCCACCATTCTTCGGGTCAGATAACCGGAGTCCGCGGTACGCAGCGCCGTGTCGGACAGACCCTTGCGGGCGCCGTGTGCGGACATGAAGTACTCCAGTACGTCCAGACCTTCACGGAAGTTGGACTTGATGGGCAGCTCAATGGTCCTGCCGGTGGTATCCGCCATCAATCCGCGCATACCCGCCAACTGCTTGATCTGCTGATTGGAACCACGGGCTCCTGAGTCAGCCATCATGAAGATATTATTGTATTTGTCCAGACCGGCCAACAGCACATCCGTCAGCTCCTTATCGGTCTCGTTCCAAGTCTCCACCACCGCGCGATAGCGCTCCTCCTCCGTGATCAGACCGCGTCTGAAGTTGGCGGAGATCTTATCCACCGTGGCCTGTGCCTTGGCCAACATCTCAGGTTTCTGCGCGGGCACCGTCATGTCGGAGATGGATACCGTCATGGCTGCCTTGGTGGAATATTTGTAGCCGATGGCTTTCACGTCGTCCAATACCTCCGCGGTCCTGGACGCGCCGTGGGTGTTGATGACCTTCTCCAAGATCTGTTTCAGGCCCTTCTTGCCCACATGGAAATCCACTTCCAACTTGAGCAGATCAGCGGGTTCTTTTCTGTCCACGAATCCCAGATCCTGAGGCAGGATCTCATTGAAGAGAAATCTCCCCAATGTGGATTCCACATTGCCGGATATCTCATTGCCCTCGGCGTCCTTCTTGGTGACGCGCACGGTGATCCTGGAGTGCAGCGTGATCACCTGATTTTCATAGGCCAAAATCGCCTCGTTCACATTCTTGAAAAATTTGCCCTCGCCCTTGGCGCCTTCTCTCTCCTGCGTCAGGTAATAGATACCCAACACCATATCCTGAGAGGGAACCGCCACCGGTCCTCCGTCGGAAGGTTTTAACAGGTTGTTGGGCGACAAAAGCAGGAAACGGCACTCCGCCTGCGCCTCCACGGACAGGGGGAGATGCACTGCCATCTGGTCGCCGTCAAAGTCCGCGTTGAACGCGGTACATACCAACGGATGCAGCTTGATCGCCTTACCCTCGACCAGAATGGGCTCAAACGCCTGAATACCCAGTCTGTGCAGAGTCGGCGCGCGGTTGAGCATCACGGGATGCTCGCGGATGACCTCCTCCAACACATCCCAGACACTTGTGTCCAGTCTCTCCACCAGTTTCTTGGCATTCTTGATATTCTGGCTGATGCCCTTGGCCACCAGTTCCTTCATCACAAAAGGTTTGAACAGCTCGATCGCCATCTCCTTGGGCAGACCGCACTGGTAGATCTTCAATTCGGGGCCCACCACGATAACGGAACGCCCGGAGTAGTCCACACGTTTGCCCAACAGATTCTGGCGGAAACGTCCGGATTTACCCTTCAGCATATCGGAGAGGGATTTCAGCGCCCTGTTGCCGGGACCGGTGACGGGACGTCCCCGTCTGCCGTTGTCGATCAGGGCATCCACCGCCTCCTGCAGCATACGTTTCTCATTGCGCACGATGATGTCGGGCGCGCCCAACTCCAAAAGTCTCTTCAGACGATTGTTTCTGTTGATGATCCTCCTGTAGAGGTCATTCAGATCGGAGGTGGCGAAACGGCCGCCGTCCAACTGCACCATGGGGCGCAGATCGGGCGGGATCACCGGCACCACATCCATGATCATCCACTCCGCCTTGTTGCCCGAGCCGCGGAACGCCTCCACCACTTCCAGTCTCTTGATGATCCTGGCGCGTTTCTGCCCGGAGGACTCCTTCAGCTCCGCCTTGAGCTCCGCAGCCTCCTTCTCCAGATCCACGGCCTGCAAAAGCTCTTTGATGGCCTCGGCGCCCATTCCCACACGGAATTTGTTGCCCCAGGTCTCTCTGGCGTCCTGATATTCCTTCTCGGAGAGCACCTGCTTGTAGTCCAGATCAGACTCTCCCTTATCCAAAACGATGTAGGACGCGAAATACAGCACCTTCTCCAACACTCTGGGAGACAGATCCAGGATCAGACCCATACGGCTGGGGATTCCCTTGAAATACCAAATGTGCGACACGGGAGCCGCAAGCTCGATATGTCCCATGCGCTCTCTGCGGACACTGGCCTTTGTGACCTCCACGCCGCATCGGTCGCAGACCACGCCCTTATATCTGATCTTCTTGTACTTACCGCAATGACACTCCCAGTCCTTGCTGGGTCCGAAAATCTTCTCACAGAACAGGCCGTCTCTCTCCGGTTTCAGAGTTCTGTAGTTGATCGTCTCGGGCTTTAAAACTTCACCATGGGACCACTCACGAATCTTATCAGGTGATGCTAATCCGATCTTGATAGCATCAAATGTCATAGGCTGGTAATTTTCCGTTCTTGTTTCTGACATTTTGGCTCTCCCTTTCTATATACAATCCGTATTACAATTCGTCGTCACCGTCGTAGCCGCCGTCCTCGTAGTTATCCTCTGAGTAGTCGTCCTCCTCAGCGCTCACCAACTCACCGCTTGCAGTGTCAAATTCCTGTGCCTGATAGCCCATCTCTCCAAGCGAATTGTTGTCATACTCATCATACTTGCGGTCGCCCTCCATCTCATAGCGGTAATCCGTGTCACCGTAGTCGATGCTCTCCATGATCTCGACCTCCGTCTGATCCTCCCGCAGCACTCTCACATCCAGTCCCAACGCCTGCAGCTCCTTGAGCAGCACCTTGAAGGACTCGGGAATGCCGGGCTCGGGGATATTGTCTCCCTTGATGATGGCCTCATAGGTCTTCACACGTCCCACCACGTCATCGGACTTCACCGTCAGGATCTCCTGCAGCGTGTAGGACGCGCCATATGCCTCCAGAGCCCAAACCTCCATCTCTCCGAAACGCTGTCCGCCGAACTGAGCCTTGCCGCCCAGAGGCTGCTGCGTCACCAGAGAGTACGGTCCCGTGGAACGGGCATGAATCTTGTCGTCCACCAGATGATGCAGTTTCAGATAATGCATATGGCCGATGGTGACGGGGCTGTCAAAATACTCACCCGTCCTGCCGTCCCTCAGACGGACTTTACCGTCGCGGGAGATGGGAACTCCCTTCCAGAGCTCTCTGTGATCTCTGTGCTCGGACAGATACTCCATCACCTCGGGCAGCAGTTCCGCCTTGTGTTTCTTCTCAAATTCTTCCCACTCCAGATTGACATAATCATTGGCCAGATCCAGAGTATCCATAATGTCATTCTCGTTGGCGCCGTCGAACACGGGAGTCGCCACATTGAATCCCAACGCCTTCGCAGCCAGGGACAGATGGATCTCCAATACCTGTCCAATGTTCATACGGGAGGGCACGCCCAGAGGATTCAACACGATATCCAGAGGACGACCGTTGGGCAGATAAGGCATATCCTCCACGGGCAGCACGCGGGAAACCACACCCTTGTTGCCGTGACGGCCCGCCATCTTGTCGCCCACGGAAATCTTTCTCTTCTGCGCGATATAGATGCGCACCGCCTGATTGACGCCGGGAGACAGCTCATCGCTGTTCTCTCTGGTGAACACCTTCGCGTCCACCACAATGCCGTACTCGCCGTGGGGCACTTTCAGGGAAGTGTCACGCACCTCTCTGGCCTTCTCGCCGAAGATCGCCCGAAGCAGCCTCTCCTCCGCCGTCAGCTCCGTCTCTCCCTTGGGAGTGACTTTGCCCACCAGAATATCTCCGGCGCGCACCTCGGCGCCGATGCGGACGATACCTCTGTCGTCCAGATCCTTCAGCGCGTCGTCGCCCACACCGGGCACGTCGCGGGTGATCTCCTCGGGTCCAAGCTTGGTATCCCTCGCCTCCGCCTCATATTCCTCAATGTGTACGGAGGTATAGACATCCTCCTGCACCAATCTCTCACTCAACAGGACCGCGTCCTCGTAGTTGTAGCCCTCCCAGGTCATGAATCCGATCAGCGGATTCTTGCCCAGAGCCAACTCGCCCATGGAGGTGGAGGGGCCGTCCGCGATCACCTGTCCCTCCGCCACATGATCGCCCTTGAACACAATGGGTTTCTGATTGTAGCAGTTGGACTGGTTGGAACGGGAAAACTTGGTCAGATGAAACTCCGCCTTCTCGCCGTCGTCATATGTGATCCGGACGCAGTCCGAAGCCACATACGTCACGGTTCCCGCCTTCTTCGCCACCAGACACACGCCGGAGTCCACGGCGGTCTTGACTTCCATTCCCGTGCCCACCACGGGAGCCTCCGTGGTCAGAAGGGGCACCGCCTGACGCTGCATGTTGGAACCCATCAGCGCGCGGTTGGCGTCGTCATTCTCCAGGAAGGGAATCAGCGCGGTCGCCACGGAGAACACCATCTTGGGGGACACGTCCATATAGTCGAACATGGCCTTGGGATAGGCCTGTGTCTCCTCGCGGTAACGGCCGGACACCATGTTGCGGACAAAATGCCCGTTCTCGTCCAATGCCTCGTTGGCCTGCGCCACATGGTAATTGTCCTCCTCGTCGGCGGTCATATACACCACTTCCTCGGTAACGCGGGGGTTGGCCTCATCGCTCTTGTCGATCTTGCGATAGGGCGCCTCCACAAATCCATATTCATTGATCCTCGCATAGCTTGCGAGGGAGTTGATCAGACCGATGTTCGGACCCTCGGGGGTCTCGATGGGGCACATCCTCCCGTAATGGGAATAATGTACGTCACGCACCTCAAATCCCGCCCTGTCTCTGGACAGACCGCCGGGTCCCAACGCGGACAGACGTCTCTTGTGGGTCAGCTCGCCCAGAGGGTTGTTCTGATCCATGAACTGAGACAGCTGTGAGGAGCCGAAGAACTCCTTCACCGCGGATGTAACGGGCTTGATATTGATCAGATTCTGCGGCGACACATCCTCCGCGTCATGGGTCGTCATGCGCTCGCGGACCACTCTCTCCATTCTGGACAGACCGATGCGGTACTGATTCTGCAGAAGCTCACCCACCGCGCGGATACGCCTGTTGCCCAAATGATCGATATCATCGTCATTGCCCAGACCGTACTCCAGATGAATGTTGTAGTTGATGGAGGCAATGATATCCTCCTTGGTGATGTGCTTGGGCACCAACTCATGTACATTCCGCTTGATGGCCTCGCCCAATTTCTCGGGATCATCGGAAAACTCCTCCAGGATCTGAGCCAAAACGGGATAGTAAACGCGCTCATGGATCCCGAAATCTCTGGGATTGCAGTCAACGAAATTGGTGATGTCCACCATCATATTGGAGAGAACCTTGACATTCTTCTCCTCCGTCTGAATATATACAAAAGGCACCGCGGCGTTCTGAATGGTATCGGCGAGCTCTGCCGTCACCTTGTCGCCGGCAGCGGCCAACACTTCTCCGGTGGAGGGGTCCACCACATCCGCCGCCAGGATCTGATGCCTGATCCGGTTGCGGAACGCCAGTTTCTTGTTAAATTTGTATCTGCCTACCTTGGCCAGATCATATCTTCTGGGGTCAAAGAACATGGCGTTGATCAGGCTCTCGGCGCTCTCCACGCTCAAGGGCTCGCCGGGGCGGATCTTCTTGTACAGCTCAAGCAGACCCTCCTGATAATTCTCAGCAGTGTCTTTGCCAAAGCTTGCCTCAATCTTGGGCTCATCGCCGAATACCTCGCGGATCTCGTCGTTGGTGCCGATGCCCAGGGCGCGGATCAATACCGTGATGGGAACCTTTCGGGTCCTGTCCACACGCACATAGAAAATGTCATTGGAATCCGTCTCATACTCCAACCACGCGCCGCGGTTGGGGATCACGGTACAGGAGAACAGTCTCTTGCCGAGCTTGTCGTGAGCGATGCCGTAATAAATGCCGGGAGAACGCACCAACTGGCTTACAATGACACGCTCCGCGCCATTGATCACAAAAGTACCGGTCTCCGTCATAAGCGGCAGATCGCCCATAAAGATCTCGTGCTCTCCGATCTCCTCCTTTTCCTTATTGTAAAGGCGCACCTTTACTTTCAGAGGAGCAGCGTAGGTTGCATCCCTCTCCTTGCACTCCTCGATCGAATACTTCACATCATCCCTGCACAGCTCAAAGTCCACGAATTCCAGACTCAGGGAACCGCTGTAGTCAGCGATGGGGGAGATATCATCGAAGACCTCCTTCAAGCCCTCATCCAAAAACCACTGATAGGAATCCTTCTGGACTTCGATCAGGTTGGGCATCTCCAAGACCTCTTTCTGCCTTGAATAACTCATACGCATGACCCTGTTGCCGGCCATGGGACGTATTCTGTTCTTTTCCATTGACATTTCACCCCGTTCTTTCTGATTGTCGCCGCAATACGCCGCTAAAAAAGCCTAGTTCCACACAATAACGCATTGTTCATAATAACATATTCCGGGACGAGAGTCAAGAAAAATTTGCAAAAAAGGGACCCCCGCGTTAAAGCGGGGGTCCCGGCCGTTCTCACGGCTTTAAGTCTCTGTAAATCCTTTTAGTTCGCTTTCTTTTTGTTCATGACCACTGCCACTGCAATTCCTCCGATCACCACAACCGCGATAATGATCAGTATGATGGGAAGAACATTGCTTGAGCTGCCGGTGGATGCCACGGTAGCGGATGCCAACGCGCCGTCAGGCGTTGCGCCGGTCTCGGGCTGAGAGCTCGGCTCCGAAACGGCGGGCTGCTCCGCGGGAGCCTTCTCAGGCACACCGTTCATAGCGGTCTCCGTCAATACCACCAAGTAGTCGGAGGCGTGGCTGAAGGAGAACTCAGCGTTGCCGTCCTTTACCTCACAGCTGGACTGGTACTCAAATTCCGAGCTGCCCTGGTTGTAGTAGAACAGGTTTGCAAACTTGCCATTGTTCTTGCTGCCCACAGGGAAGATCATCTTGGCGGTAAATCCAAACTCGCCCTCGTGATCCAAGGAGAACTCGATCACGTCATTGCCCTGTGCCACTTCGTCGATGGCATCCTGAGGGATGTTCTTGCTGTTCAGCGCGACATTCATGTTCACTTCCTTGGGATCCTTGATGTCTCCACCCTTGATATCCCATGCCACGCCGTTCTGCAATCCCAGATGCAAGGTAACGTTCTTGCCCTGCAGCAGGGTAACCATCTCTTTGTCGAGCACCTTGTAAGCGCCCAAGGTCACATCCAGAACAGCATCGCCCTTGGCGTTCTTCAACAGCTCATCCAGAGCCGCCTCTGCCTCGGACCAATCCATATCCTTGTCAATGACCAGTTTCTTGGTGGTAGCGCCGGTCTTGTCGCCGCTCTCGGTAGGCGTTACAGGTTTCTTGTCGGAACCGGAAGAGGTAGGAGCTTTCTTGCCGGGTTTCTTCTCGGGAGCAGCCGCGGGAGCCTCGGGCTCTTCCGCAGGAGCGCTCACCTGTGCGTCGTCCTCATCGTCATCCGAAGGTACGATCAACTCGGGCAGTACCACGTTCTCAGAGGCGGTACCGGTCATTCTCGCGCCCGCGTCAGCAGCCGCCGCGTCGGTCAGCACCAGGAAGCCGTTCATATTGATGGTTCCGTCCGCATTTCTGCAGATTCCGCCGTGGATCGCCGCATCCATGTCCATATTGACGAACCAGTCAGGGGTCACTTCCACTTTGGCGGTGTTAATGGACTTGCTGCCCTTCCAATAGTAATTGGTCTTGCCGTTTACCTTGCTCTCGTCCTGCGTACCCAAAAGCTTTAAGTTCTCACCGGTTCCGTAGCCGGATTTCACGGAATCGGTCTTGTAGGAAACGATACCGTCCGCGAAGAAGTCGGTATTCTTGGCGTCATTGGTATAGAACGCCACGTTGTTGGACTCATTGTTGAAGGAAGTCGAGTTGTATACCTGAATATCAGGACAGGAGTTGGAATCGATTCCCTTCGCTCTGTTGCCAAATGCCACGCTGTTCTTCAGCGTATGATAACCCGTAATGCTGGAGCCGCCCATCTTGAATCCGTTACCGTTGCCGGCCACGATCTCCTGACCGTCCGCTCCGATGTCATAACCGTTCTTAAATGCCACACTGTTGCGGATCTCTACTCTTCCGATGGGGCCGCTCTCGATCTTAGCGAACAGATCCCATCCGTCATCCGCGTTGTACGCCGCGATACATCCGTCGAACACATTGCCGTCAGCTATGGTCAGCTTAGCCGCAAATCCGTCTGCGTCCTCGTAACCGGGATCCGCGTTCAGATAAGAAGTACAGTTCAGGATCAGGTTGTTGGAAGGCCAATCCTCCCAGAGGTCGGTTCCCTTATAACGGCTGATCTGAATTCCGGTGTTACCGTTTCTGTAAGCTCTCAGATTGTCCAGAGTGTTATAACTTCCGGATACCTGAATACCCTTGTCGCTTGCGGAAGATCTTGTCACATCAAATCCCTGGAAGTACCAGTAGTCACCTGCCATCACCATACCCGGGCAGGAGCCGCCGAAATCAAGTACGGGTCTGCTCGTCGCCTCGGGATCCGCGATCATGTAGATCATTGCGTCCGCGGTTCCGTCGATTCCTCTGTCAATGGTAATAGTGCGGTCCAGATTGTAAGTACCCTCCATCAACACGATGCTGTCGCCGGGTTTCACCAGGCTGACCGCGGTGTAGATATCCATGGGATTATTCTTGTCACCCGTGCCCCAATAAGCGTTCTCGGGGCTTACATAGTAAATATTTCTCTGAGACTCTTTGTACTGCACCGTAATACTGAAAGTGATCGGCTCATAGCTGAGCAGTTCCTCATACTTGGACGGCTTATAGTTGGTATCCGGCTGGAAGTAACCCGCAAAAACGGTCTTTCCGGGACGGAGTTTCGTATTAAACCGATACTTGGTATCCGCTTTCACTTCCATAAAGTCAGTTACCATGTCGCCGCCTTCGCACTCAATGTAAAGCTTGCCGTCCGCGTTGCCGTAGTACACCAACTCGTAATCAAGAGAGTTGGAAACCTTGGAGGACTCAAAGCCAACCTTGGGCGTCACATACTGAATAGGTCTCTCCTCTGCGGGAGCGTCGTTCTCGGGCGCAATGGTGGTCAGAGACGCGTTCTCAATCTTCACCTTCGCGTAACGGGATGCGAAGAATCCTACATAAATATTGTTGGGATCCAACTTAGCAAGCTCATCGCCATCATCACCGTGATAGAACTTCTTGGTGGTGGTCACGCCGTTCTGATCCGTATAGCTTAAGAAATATCCCGTGTTGTTTCTCTGCAGTACCATGTGGAACGTGGTCTGGAGACCCGCATTCGTAGCCGCGAATCCGGGATCGCTGGTGAAACCGCCCACCATGTTGTAGCTGCCGGAGGGCAGATACTCGTTGACGCCGTCATTTGCGGGAGTCACCGCAGCGCTGTGCTCCAAAGTATACATATTGGTCACAAATTCATTAATGCCCGTGCCGTCCTGCATGCTCGGCAGATTCTCGGGGGTCACGCCGGTCTTCTCCTGCGCG
This sequence comes from Acetatifactor muris, assembly GCA_023663635.1. Lineage (GTDB taxonomy): Bacteria > Bacillota > Clostridia > Lachnospirales > Lachnospiraceae > Acetatifactor > Acetatifactor muris_A. The sequence goes on along the minus strand of JAMPHD010000016.1, from coordinate 6,175 downwards.
CCGATTCCCAGTCTCATGGTGTACTTGGTGCCGCTGTCGGAAACTTCCTCCAACAGAGGATCCCAAGAATACTCCACCTTGGTCACGGACAGCATGTAGGAGTTGTTCCAGAATACGGAGGAATCTCCATGCGTGCCCACATTATCCGCTGCCATCAGGCCGAAACCTTCCTGGCCGTTGCTGTATGTCCAGTTGTCCACCGTCACATCCGCGGTCAGGGTAAAGTTCTCCGTCTCGGGATCAATGGTGGTGTAGTAGAACGCCAAACCATCCGTGGAGGCGGGAACAAGCTTACCCTTGCCCTTAAGGCTCCATACGGACAGATCGCCCGTGTCAAAACTTCCACTATAGCTGTTCTCATCCGTCTTGGTGCTCGCGCCGGAACCGAACGCCGCAAACAGCCAGTTCTTCTTGGCCTCGCCCGTCACGGTTGCCTTCTGGGAGCTGCGCTCGGAGATATCTCCGTTGCCCACTGCCTCTACGCCAAACTCATATTCCGTTCCCGCGGTCAATCCGCTGAAACGATAGTACACATCCGCAGTGCTGCCCGCCAACTGACCGTTCAGATATACATTGTAGGTCGCAGCCTCAGGCACTTCCTGCCAACTAAATTTCACATTTCCGGAACCCTGGCTCTCCACGTTTACGATCACGGGGGTGGCCATGGGAAGAACATAACCGTTCAGAGCAACCACATTACTGAGTTTCTCTTTCTCGCCGCTTCTCTTCAGAGCAGCCTGGATCGTGTAGTCGCCGCTTGCAGGCAGCCCGCTGATGGCAGCGACCCCCGCATAGCCGGTCACGATATCGGTCTCGTCTAACACATCCACGGTCTCGATGATCTCACCGTTCTGCAGTACGCGAACCTGCAGGGAGTCGGAATAGATACCGCCTATCTTTGCCACATAAGGTACAGTGACGCTGCCCTCATTGGCCTCGCCCGGCTTAGCTGCCGTGGGCGTATTCAATACGGGATCCTCCACGGTGCTCCAATCCACGGCGGGACGGTAATCTACGGTAACGCCGCCAAGTTTGATCTTGGTTCCGTTTCCATAGAAGTAATAGGTGTTGCCTTCTTCTACCTTATAAACTAATGTCGTATCAGAGTTGGAAACGAAAGTATCCAACTGTCCGCCTGTTTCAGACACAAAATAAATATTTTTACCACCTGCAGAGAGCAGATTGATCTTCACACGTCCATCCTGCTGTGCCTTCAGCACCAGAACCGCACCGGCATCCGGGACATCGCCCTTAGCGCCGGTACCGCTTATCGTAGGATTTCCGGAGCCCTGCACATATTTTCCACTGTCCTTGACACCCATATCTTCCAGAACGGAGATACCGCCGTCATACTCAACACCCTTCTTCAGGCCGCCTGACAGATCGATCACATATAAGCCTTCCGTAACCTTGCCCAGTACCACGTTCAACGCGGTGGTATCCTTGGCAGCCTTCACGGACTTTCCTCCGTTCAGCTCTACCGTCAGATCGGTGGCGTCGGTAGATACGGTCAGAGTATACTCTGTTCCGATAACCAGTTCTACGCTCTGTCCGTCCAGAGCCTTCAGATCCACACTGAAACTCTTGCCATCGCTGAGGGTCAATGCCGTGATCTGATCTTTCACGCCATCCTGATCGAAGAGTTTCACCTGTGCGGATACCACGGTGGACTCGATCAGAATCGGCAGTTCAGCCATACCTGCGGTCACCTTGAACTCCGCCTTGCTATCCGTTGTAGCTTTGGTTTTGGAGTCAGCCGCAGTGCTCAATGTATAAGTTGCGTCGATCGTCAATCTCACGGGCTGTCCCACAGTGAGGGTAGCCGTGTCTGCCGCATCCGCTTTGTTGGTCACAGTGATCGTATTTCCCTCTGCGGAAAGAGATCCCTCTGCCAGTTTCACAACAGGATTTGCGTAAGCGGTGGAGACCGTCACGGCAATGGCAGTGGTGTCCTCGCTAATTTTTACCGAAGTCTTGCCGTCTACCGTAGCGCGGTAATCCTTATCCTCCTGTCCTGCTTTCTTTACGATCAGCTCATATGTACCTGTCGCCAATTCAACTTTTTCATTGGAGGTAAGCACCGTCTCTTTGCCGCTCTTCACCAGAGCCACTGTCTGGCCGTCTTCCAGGCCGGTGATGGTGGGAGTAACGGTGACTTTGATGGCAGAAGTGCCCTCTTGTATTACATCCAAAGCACAAATTGAATTGCTGCTCGTGCTGCTTCCCAGATAGTAAGTACCTGCCGTGTCCAAATTAAACGTGGTGACGTATGCCGTATCCTTCACGGATTTGTTCTCAGGGCCTTCGCTGCTTGTAGCCACTTTTGAACCTTTATCATCCATAATTACTATCTGCCGTTCGTTACCTGCACATACCCAATGTACAACAACCTCTGCAGCTGCTGTTGTCGTAAACTTTATGGATGCAGCAGTTGTCTTTCCCGTTCCTCCAAGGTCAATTTGTTTTGTCGTAGTTACTCCATCCGTAAACGAATGTTCATTTCCTTTAACTATAGTATTTCCATGACAGATTAAGGTAAAATATCCCGTGGAATCTCCAACTTCCGTTCCCGCCGTCTTATCTTTGCTGAAATCGGTCATTCCTGCAATGTCCATACTATGTTTCTCCTCAGTCGAAACATTGCCTTCTTCCACTACACTAAGAGCACAAATTGAATTGCTGCTCGTGCTGCTTCCCAGATAGTAAGTACCTGCCGTGTCCAAATTAAACGTGGTGACGTATGCCGTATCCTTCACGGATTTGTTCTCAGGGCCTTCGCTGCTTGTAGCCACTTTTGAACCTTTATCATCCATAATTACTATCTGCCGTTCGTTACCTGCACATACCCAATGTACAACAACCTCTGCAGCTGCTGTTGTCGTAAACTTTATGGATGCAGCAGTTGTCTTTCCCGTTCCTCCAAGGTCAATTTGTTTTGTCGTAGTTACTCCATCCGTAAACGAATGTTCATTTCCTTTAACTATAGTATTTCCATGACAGATTAAGGTAAAATATCCCGTGGAATCTCCAACTTCCGTTCCCGCCGTCTTATCTTTGCTGAAATCGGTCATTCCTGCAATGTCCATATCATGGCCACCACTCAATGCCACAATCCCGTCATCCTCGCTCTGCAATGCGATCGCAGCCTCGGGTGCCTGAACTGCATCTCCCTCAGCGGGCTCAGTTACCCCCCCGTCGGGCACGGTTGCCACATCCGCCGCAACGGGCTCGATGACCTCCGTCGTCTCGACATCGGCAACGTCCTCCCCGGCCGCAACTTCCTGCGCCGGCTCGTTGGTGCCGATCTCTTCCGTGACTGCCGCAGCGGATGGCTCCGTCGGCTCGTCACCTGATGTCTCCGCAAAAACAGGAACGACATACAGGCTCGCCAAGATCATTGCCAATGACATGGTGCCCGCTAATGCCCGTTTCCATTTTCGCTGTTTCATGGAACTTTTGAACATCTTTTCTACCTCCTCTTTGTTTTGTTTGTTGCTGTTCCTCAGATATCCATTATAGTCCTAGCTTATGATTTTCCGATTACCTTTAATGTAACATTTTAGCAACAAAAAGTCCATCATAACCCTTGTACCCGCCATCATTTTTTCTGTTTTGAACAACTTTTTGCCCCCCCAATCGGACAATTTGCACAAATGCCAGACGGCGCATTCCGCAAGCCGGCCGGCACATATGATGGCATCTTTCTTGTACCCGTCACGGGGGTGAGAGCTCCGTTGCGGATCGGGCCGATTGTTACAGGGCCGGGCCGAGTTTCTCGGTTGCCGCTACAGATCCGTATGAAACAACTCCGGCCCCCGTGGTTTCGTCACAGGCCGGAGCGACCGTTACAGACTCGATTCGAGCCTCGCCGTCTCCGTCACAGGCCCGACCGTTACAGACCCGATCCGAGCCTCGCTGTCTCCGTCACAGACCTGCAATTCGCTCCTCAAACTGCTGCAGACTCTGCGCTCTGGCTGCCGCCTTGCACCAAAGGCTGAGCGTCTCAAGATCTGTCTGGCTCTTAATGCGCTCCGCGAGCTCCCGGGGGATCTCGCCCAATTCACCAAGGAAATCGAGGATGGCCTCGATTTTGCCTTTCGCTTTCCAATCCTGTTCCATTTCCCTCACTGCCTGACACATATCATAGCCTCCTTCCGCATTTTCACATTCTTCCAACGTTTCCAATATCCTCGTGCTGTTCGTCATGACCGCGATGGTCTCCACTGTATCGCGGCTCAGGTTAGAATATTCCTCACTCTGCCACAGCGCGTCCAGAGCCTCCCTGTCACCCCGCAGCGGTAATACCTCCATGAGCCGCCTCAGATCCGTGTGGAACAGCTCCGGGCCCCCCGTGGTTTCGTCACAAATCCGCGATCCGTTCCTCAAACTGCTGCAGACTCTGCGCCCTGGCTGCCGCCTTGCACCAAAGGCTGAGCGTCTCAAGGTCTGTCTGGCTCTTGATGCGCTCCGCGAGCTCCCGGGGGATCTCACCCAATTCACCAAGGAAATCGAGGATGGCCTCGATTTTGCCTTCCGTTCTGCCTTCCGCTTTCCAGTCCTGTCGCATTTCCCTCACTGCCTGACACATGCTGTAACCTCCTTCCACATTTTCGTATTCATCCAGTTTTTCCAAAATCTCCGTACTTTCCGTCATGACCGCAATGGTCTCCACCGTATCGCGGCTCAGGTTAGAATATTCCTCACTCTGCCACAACGCGTCCAGAGCCTCCCTGTCGCCCCGCAGCGGTAATACCTCCATGAGCCGCCTCAGATCCGTGTGGAACAGCTCCGGGCTCCCCGTGGTCCCGTCCGCGCAGAACAGCGTCATGCCGTAATCGTGAAACCGGTTCGCCCACGCCTCCGTCCCCGGCTCAAACCGCATCATGTCCTTCAGGCTCCTCGGGCCGTCCCAAGGCTCGGTCCCGTGATAAAAACAGACCGTGTAGACCGGATGCAGGAGCTCGCCCTTCTCCAAGCGCTTTGTCCATCCGCCGGATGCCTGTTTTTTCCCTTTTCCCGACTTTCTCCCTTTTTCTGCTTTCTCCCTCGCCCGCTCCAACTCGTCGATCTGCCTCCCGTACTCCATCTGGTCGTAACGCATGATCCTCCATGGCATGCAGTAGTCGATGTCGTTCTGGTTTTCCACCGCGGTTACCACGAAACTCTCGCCTGTCTTGGCCCGTTTCCTGATGTCCCGGTTTCCGTTTTCGGTGCGGGGCATCTCCCGGGCATCCGCACGGGGCTTTACCGCCGTCAGCCGCTCCGAGTCAGACTCGAGCATGTCTCCCCGCAGCACCCTCTCCCCGTGAAAGAATGCCGCGTTAAAAAGGTCGGCGAACCTGTCATTGTCCGACAGGTACAGATACAGTGCATCATCGTATTTTCCCATACTCCTCCTTCCGCAGAGGAGTCTTCGTGTCCTCTGCCGCTGTGTGTTTGTTATCGTGTCTCTGATAAAACGGCAGAAGAACCTCGCCATGGCGGAACCGCCTGATAATGAAGTAATAAAGATCTCAGCCAGATTTGGAACTTTGATTTTAAGATATCTATAATGTTAGTATAAATCGGGGAGCTTGTCAAGCGCGGATGTTCAAATGTACTTGCCATTATCTTGCCGTTTTGAATAACTTTTAGACCTCTTTTGTATGGTTTTCACAAATGCCGGACGGCGCATTCCGCAAACCGCCCGGCACATATGATGGCATCTTTCTTGTACCCGTCACGGGATGAGAGCTCCGTTGCGGATCGGGCCGATGTTACAGGGCCGGGCCAAGTTTCTCGGTTGCCGCTACAGATCCGTATGAAACAGCTCCGGGCTCCCCGTGGTTTCGTCACAGGCCGGAGCGACCGTTACAGACTCGATCCGAGCCTCGCTGTCTCCATTACAAACCCGCGATCCGTTCCTCAAACTGCTGCAGACTCTGCGCCCTGGCTGCGGCTTTGCACCAAAGGCTGAGCGTCTCAAGGTCTGTCTGGCTCTTGATGCGCTCCGCGAGCTCCCGGGGGATCTCACCTAATTCACCAAGAAAGTCAAGGATGGCCTCGATTTTTCCTTCCATTCTTCCTTCCATTCTTCCTTCCGTTCTTCCTTTCACTTCACCTTCCGCTTTCCAGTCCTGTTCCAATTCTCTCATTGCCTGACACATACTGTAGCCTCCTTCCACATTCTCATATT
>JAMPHD010000015.1 GCA_023663635.1 Acetatifactor muris | reverse complement strand
CACAATATCATCAATCTCCGTCTGCTCCATAGCCATCCTCCTTCCCGAATAAAAATCTGATTACATCACCGACACTTCTTGCCGCTTCTGCCAGCATCAGGATCAGCGGCAATGTCAGCCACTCGCCTCCGTATGCCAGATAGCCTCTCGCAGCGTATGCCGATTTTACCGAAACCTCTGTCAGTATCAGACCGGCCGCTATCCACAGCCAATTTCTTGAAATATACCTCTTTACGCTTTTCATCCCACCCGCTCCTTATCTGTGTAGAAGTAATGGTTGCCATGCTGAAAAAGGAACTCCAGATTTTTTCTGTGCCAGTCTGACTTGCCTTCGCTCTCAAAATATAAAGCTCCCTGGCTTTCGTCCCACTTTCCTGTCTGGATCAGCTCCAGCGCCTCCCTGCACTCCTGATCCGGCTCTGTGGTGTACCACCTTCCGCCTTCCTGCAATGGACTGAACTGCCAGCCTCCGTTTCCTGTCCTCTGGTAAATGACCTCCTCGATAGTGTCCGGAAACTTGTCGCTCCAAACCCTGTTGAGGACTACCAGCATAACAAGGGCTTTTCCTTCGACATCCTCACCTTCGGCCTCTGCCATTGCTATCTTCTCTAACAGGTAGGATTCCTCTGCATCCCAATCCATGCTGAGAATGCCGCTCTGGTACTCGACAACTGCCTCTGCTGACTGCCTTTCGGCTACTTCGTTTTCTTCAATCTCCAGCACCGCCTCTGTTTCCGGCTCCGCTGTCACGCTTTCTTCCGTTACCTTTACCTCTTCTGTTTCTTCCTCCTTACCGGCATCTGCATAGAACTCTCCGACGCCTTTAACCATGAATACGGCGGCTCCGCATATCGCCAGGATCTTTAGCCCGAACAACAGCTTTGCCAGCTTTTTTCTTCTCACAATAGACTCCTTTCTGGTACCGCCCGGCTTTATCTGCTTTTAAGGCACTTCTCACCGGCAATCTTCATTTCACTGATTACCTCTGCCATGCTGTCCAGCTTTCTGAGGATTTCTTTCAGCTTCGGGATTTCTTCCTGGCTGATGATCCCATCCTCCGTTATCTCAATCAAATCCACCTTCATAGCCTTTAGTTCATCCTCGTTAAAGCCTTTCAAAAGCCGTAACGCAATTCCCTGTATGCTCTTTTCTTCCGTTGCCAATGGCAGGAACCCATGAACCGGACACTCCCTCATGCAGTACCCGGCAATCAGCTCCGGGGCGCAGTAGAGGTCAGCCATAAGAACCACCTTATCCACAGGCACGACTTTCGTGTTGCCAAGCTCGTAATCCGCCAGCGTAGATACCGAAATTCCCAAAAGTTCTGCAGCCCCTTCACGGCTGTATAGCCTCTCGTTGTATATTGCTGCCTTTTTTCTCGCCTGAAAATATACATTTGTGTTCTCGTTTATAGGGCCTTTCCCCATTCCGTATTACCTACCCTTCTGTTAGAATTTAAGTATCACCAGCAGGAACAGCCCGCAATGTGATGTTCAGCAGGCGGTTGACGGCATTTACGATTTCTTCATTCATCATTCTGCCGTTGATTACCAGCGACAGCCGATCCCTGGAGACATTCGCCTTCTCTGCCAGCTGATTGACGCTCATTTTCCGTTTCACAAGCTCAATCTTTACTGCCTGACACCATTCGTCTGATGGTGTTGCGGTACGCTCCGGCAAGCCCGTTGTCCCCAGCTTCTCGTTGATCTTCTCAGCGATTGCCCGGTAGGTTGTGTTGGAATACTTCCCGGAAATGACCGAAAGAACCACCGCATAGCTGTAACCGATGCTCTCGGCAAGCTGCTTGAGCGTCATGTCATTATCAATCGCAGCTTTCCGGACATCCTTACCCCATTGTGATGTTTCCTTTTTCATTTGAGTATCACTCCTTTCTCGCATTTGCTAAATATTTTTATTTATCTTTGCGAATTTGCGTGCTATAATAGAAGTAAATCTATTTACAAACCCGCAGACGTGTTACGAAATACTTTTCGCTCTCAGCTCGCAACTTTGAAATGATTAGTATTTCATACTTATATTATACCACGCAATTACGAGTTTGTAAATAGATATATACTCAAATGCGAGAATTTTTTTATACGGAGGCTGCTATGGAAATTATCGAAAGAATCTATCAAACTCTCAGCGAGAAAGACAAAAAGGCATACGAACTTTGCGAGAAACTGAACATCCGCACTTCAACAATGTCAACCTGGAAAGCCCGCACGAATGATCCGCCTGCTAAGTATATGAAAACCATTGCCGACTTCCTGGGCGTTTCCCTGGACTACCTTCTGACCGGCCAGGAGGCCCCTGTCCGCAAGTCCACTACGCCCGAAGAGGACGAACTGCTGGCGCTGTTCCGCTCCCTGCCGGAACCTAAGAAATATGAATTTGTCGGGGAACTCAAAGGATTCCTGAAGGCTTATACCGAGTCTCAGAAATATCTCGACGAGGAAAAAAGATTATCAGTTTAGAATGGTACCGGCTCTATGGCCGCTACTAAGACAGGAGAATGCCTATGACAAATGCTGCCCTTTATTTTGAGCTGGCACGTTCAGAGGAAAAGGCAGGGAATGAATGCGCCGCCCTGCTCTTCTACCTCTCTTCATTCTGTGACAGCTTCAACTCCGGCTCCCAGGATTACCCCTACGGTACCGTTGCGAAAATCCGGCTGCTGCAGAACCGGCTCTCATTGCCGGATCAGTTTCTATTCAGCCTGATGCACTCTTACGGCCCCCTATCGGATGCTGAGTGCCGGAAACTATTATCAGATTCCATCAACGGCGACCCTGCCAGTATCAATGCCACCCTTACCGGCTGCACCGGCATGGACTGAGGAACGGAGGAACTATGGATCAATTAACCGGAAACGAGGAATTTACCCTGCATGGAGTCAGCGCCGGAATATCCGTCAAGGATTACTGGAGCTGGGCGTATTCAGAACTGATCGACAATACCCAGCGTGGGGTAATGGCAGAATTTCTCGTTTATTCATCACTCAATACTGAGTACCCCCCCCGCACGCAAATGCGAGAAAACTGGCTCCCGTTTGACGTGACGAGTCCATCCGGACGCAGGATTGAAGTAAAATCTGCCGCTTACATTCAAGCCTGGACCCCTGAAAATATCTTTGCTCAGATCCGTTTCGACATTGGAAAGAAACTGGCCTGGGACAATGTTACCGCCACTTCGGCAACCGTGGCGAAACGCAACTGCGACCTGTATGTGTTCTGCCTTTTTACCGCCAGGACAAAGGACGTTTCCCTGCTCAACCTGGACTATTGGGATTTCTATGTGCTGCCTACATCTGTACTGAATGAGAGGGTGCCGGAGCAGAAGGGAATCTCCCTGTCCTCCCTGCTTAAACTGGGGCCGGTAAAGACAGACTATGCAGGACTCGGCGCAGTAATCGAATCTATCAAGCTGTAAAGGAAGTGATGCTATGAAACTGCCTAACGGTTACGGAAGTGTAACCAAGCTGTCCGGGAACCGGCGCAAGCCTTATCTGGCCCGTGTCACCCTCGGCTGGACTACCGATCAAGAAACAGGAAAGACCACTCAGAACCGTGTGCCGATAGGAACATTCAAAACCAAAAAAGAGGCTCTGCAGGCATTGGCCGAATATGGCGCAAACCCCTATGACATCCAGAACAGCAATCTCACGCTTGCTGAGCTTTACCAGAAATGGACCGAGGCATACTTTCCTACCCTCGAAAGTGAATCGTCTGCAAGGACGATAACCGCCGCCTGGAGGTACTGCCATGTTCTCTATGGTATGCGTGTCAAAGACCTCCGTGCAAGGCATATCAAGGGCATCATGGAGGACGGCTACATTATCCAGGACAGGGGGAAGAACGCAGGGCAGAAAACCCACGCCTCCCCCGGCACAAAAGCCAGGATCAAATCCATGTTCAACCTCATGCTGGACTATGCCCTCGAATATGAGCTGGTGGATAAGAACTTTGCCCGCACTTTTGAACTCTCCGACGACATCATCAAAGAGAAGGAAGAAAACCGGCGCAGCCATATCCCTTTTTCCGAGGACGAGCTGCAACTACTTTGGGATAACATCGGCTCCGTAAAATATGTTGACTGGATTCTCATTCAGTGCTACATAGGATGGAGGCCGCAAGAAATGGGAAGGCTCCGGCTGGAGGACATACATCTGGAGGAACTCTACATAACCGGCGGCATGAAAACCGATGCAGGCAAAAACCGCATGGTACCAATCCATTCCCGGATAGCCGAGCTTGTGCGGAAGAACTACGAGAAAGCCCAGGACCTGGGAAGTGAATTTCTGCTCAATGACCCCGACTCTCCAAAAGGCGGCATCAATATCACCTATGACAAATATGCCGGACGTTTCTTCAAAGTTATGGAGACCCTGCCCTTCAAACAGGAACACAGACCGCATGACCCACGCAACACTTTCGTTACCAGAATGAAAAAGGCCGGCGTTGACCCTCTCGTTGTGAAACGCTTAGTCGGCCACAAGATCAATGACGTAACCGAAAAAGTCTATACATACCGGGACCTCGACTGGCTCCGGGAGGACATCGAAAAAATGTCGTAAGCCTTGCGCCTGCGGCATTTTCTCTTTTTCTCCTTGCCCGATTTTTTGTTACCTTCACCGTGTTACCTACTCGTTACCTACCGGATGCCTACTCACCAAATTCTCGCACGTTACACGGCTTCTCACAGCAAATTTCCTTTTCTGGTTTTTGGCACCAAAAAAGTACCGTAACCCCTGTAGATTACGGTACTTTCAAGCCTTTCGACATTTTGTTGAAATAAGATATATTTAGAATTTCCCAGCCGAAGCCGCTTCCTCAATCGAAACGGCTACCGCAACCGTCATACCCACCATGGGGTTGTTGCCGGCTCCGATCAGTCCCATCATCTCCACATGAGCGGGAACGGAGGAGGAACCTGCGAACTGTGCATCGGAATGCATACGTCCCAAGGTATCCGTCATACCGTAAGAAGCGGGGCCCGCAGCCATATTGTCGGGATGAAGGGTACGTCCCGTACCGCCGCCGGACGCAACGGAGAAATACTTCTTGCCCTGTTCAATACACTCTTTCTTGTATGTACCCGCAACGGGATGCTGGAATCTGGTGGGGTTGGTGGAGTTGCCGGTGATGGACACGTCAACGCCCTCCTTGTGCATGATCGCCACGCCCTCGCAGACATCATTTGCGCCATAGCAGTTCACCTTTGCGCGAAGTCCGTCGGAATAGGACTTGCGGAACACCTCTTTCACGGTGTTGGTATAAGGATCATACTCCGTCTCCACAAAAGTAAATCCGTTGATACGGGAGATGATCTGCGCCGCGTCCTTGCCGAGACCGTTCAGAATGACTCTCAAGGGTTTCTGGCGCACTTTGTTGGCCTTCTCGGCGATACCGATAGCGCCCTCCGCAGCCGCAAAGGACTCATGTCCTGCCAGGAAACAGAAACACTCCGTCTCCTCCTCCAAGAGCATTTTGCCCAGATTGCCGTGTCCGAGACCTACCTTGCGGGTGTCCGCCACGGAGCCCGGGATACAGAATGCCTGCAGGCCCTCTCCGATCGCTGCTGCGGCATCAGATGCCTTCCTGCAGTTCTTCTTGATCGCGATCGCCGCGCCCACGGTATATGCCCAACATGCATTCTCAAAACAGATGGGCTGAATGCCCTTGACCTGATTGTATACGTCAAGGCCGGCATCCTTGGTGATCTTCTCAGCTTCCTCGATGGAGGAGATGCCATAGCTGTTCAAAACGGAATTGATCTTATCGATTCTTCTTTCATATGATTCAAATAAAGCCATCTCGTGTGTCCTCCTTCTCTTATTCCTGTCTGGGGTCAATGATCTTCACTGCGTCCGCCACGCGGCCGTACTGCCCTTTAGCCTTCTCGTAAGCGGTGTTGGGATCGTCACCCTTTTTGATGAAGTCGGTCATTTTGCCGAGACTCACAAACTGATAGCCGATGATCTGATCATCCGCATCCAGCGCAATACCCGTCACATAGCCCTCTGCCATCTCCAGATAGCGGGGTCCCTTCTTCAGTGTGCCGTACATGGTGCCCACCTGGCTTCTCAGACCCTTGCCCAGATCCTCCAGACCTGCTCCGATGGGAAGACCGTCCTCAGAGAACGCGCTCTGGGTACGACCGTAAACGATCTGCAAAAACAGCTCTCTCATGGCGGTGTTGATGGCATCGCACACAAGGTCGGTGTTCAAAGCCTCCATCACGGTTCTGCCGGGAAGGATCTCTGCGGCCATAGCTGCGGAATGTGTCATGCCGGAGCAACCGATGGTCTCCACAAGCGCCTCCTGAATGATCCCCTCCTTCACGTTCAGGGTCAGCTTGCAGGCACCTTGCTGAGGAGCGCACCAACCGATGCCGTGCGTCAGACCGGAGATGTCCTTGACATCTTTGGCTTTCACCCACTTGGCTTCTTCAGGAATAGGCGCACAGCCGTGATTCACGCCCTGTGCCACGGGACACATTTCTTCAACTTCTTTTGAGTAAATCATGTGAAATCTCCTTTCGACTCTATTGCTTTAATGATATTTCAGGGAAAAAAGCGCACTCCCTCCATCATCTGACATAACTGTATCATGTATTGTATCATATTTATAAAAAAAATCCAATATTTTTAGTATAATTTATCGAATTATTTGTGAAAAGGTTTCCACTACTATTTTTCACTTAACTTTTTCCTAACAATGTTCTTATATATATTTTTATTAAAATCACGTTTTGAATGAAAGAATTCACTTTCCGACTTGGTAAGTACATTCTTTTGCGCGATAGTTTCAACTGTACAGATCAAATCTGCCGTTTGTGATAATTTATATTGATTTGTTTCTATTTTTCTAAACTCAACATTTGAAAACATAGTATTAAATACAGATACCAATATTCGCGCCAATTCAGTCTGACCATAATCATAGTAAACAACAACCTTATCAAAAGAAGAAAAATATGTATATAAAGTGATATAGTGCATTAAATAACGCTTTTCTTTTTTCTCTCAAGTCATTTTTGTAAGCACCTTCCCGCCTGATCAATGGTCCTGTATGTATGGTATGTTCCGGATATCCCCAATTACTTATCTGCCTTTCCAATGTTTCAATATTTCTTGAAATATCTTTTCTCTGATCATGTAAAACCATTGCAACAAAATAGTTTGGAAAAGCCGGATTGTATTGTCCAAAATCTCCGGATTCATCTATGAAAACACTAAGTACTTTTTCCTTCATTTGATCATCCCTTCAATGTATAAAAATGGCGGGGTAAATCCCCGCCAGCCGGTGGACCAGGACCTTTCGGTCAGCCCGGATATGAATGCACTGATGCAACAGATTCATATCTATAACTATATTATACGTTGTTCTCATTAATATATCAACTCATTTTGGGAATAATAATCTTTAAATTTTTCCTTCCAAATACATCTTATAAGTCTCAAATGCCTCCTCGGGCGCGTCATCCAAAAGCCACATGAGCGTCTCTTACCCCTTACAATAATAATTCGCCCCTGATCTTCACACCATGTCAGGCTGCCTCCTCCGGGGGCGATCGTTTTCATGAGGGCCGTTGAAAAACGCCGGTGCTTAGCGAAGTCCCTATGAGCTTAGCACCGTTGCGTTTTTCGCCGAGCGGGAGCGCGCCCGAATGGAAATGACCGCCCCTCGGAGCCCCTTCACCTCTTATATATCACGAAGATCAGCCCCGAATCCATTTATTCCATTACCCATCACGCCAAGATCATCCTGTCATTCGCAAACTCTTCCCCGCTGACCTCTCCGAACTTGGCCAGCAGATCTTTCACATGGAGATTCTTCTTCTCCTCTCCGCTCACATCATAGATCACACGGCCTTCGTGCATCATGATCAGGCGGTTGCCATGGGCGATGGCATCCTTCATATTGTGGGTGACCATCATGGCCGTCAGATCATTCTCCTCAATGATCCGGTCACTGATCTCCAAAACCTTCGCCGCCGTCTTGGGATCCAGAGCCGCGGTATGTTCATCCAGAAGAAGGAGCTTGGGCTGTTTGAGAGAGGCCATGAGCAGCGTGACCGCCTGTCTCTGTCCTCCCGACAAAAGACCCACCTTGTTGGTCATGCGGTCCTCCAGTCCCAGTCCCAGCACGCTCAGTTTCTCGCGGAACATCTCCCGCTCCGCCCTGGTGATGCCCCACTTCAAAGTGCGCCTCTGTCCTCTGCGGTAGGCGATGGCCATGTTCTCCTCTATGTCCATGGTGGCCGCCGTGCCCATCATGGGATCCTGAAACACACGCCCCAGATAGGGAGCCCGCTTGTGTTCCGCCAGTCCCGTGATATCCGTGCCGTCTATGATGATGCGTCCGCCGTCCGTGGGCCAGACCCCCGCGATGGCGTTCAGCATGGTGGATTTGCCGGCTCCGTTGCCGCCGATGATCGTGACAAAATCACCGGGGTTTAACTGCAGACTGATACCGGAGAGCGCCACCTTCTCGTTGATGGTGCCGCGGTTGAACACCTTGTGCACATTCTGAATCTCCAATGCATAATTTGCGTCACTCATGCCTTCCGCACCCCCTTTTTCAGCGCTCTCTTCTCTTTCAGATGAGGAATGGCGAGGAAGATCGCCACCACAATGGCCGAGAACATTTTCATGTAGTCAGAGGGCATCTTCAGCCAGAGCACGAACTGATATACCATGTAGTAGATCACCGCGCCCAGGATCACGGAAAACAGCGTGAACGCAAAGGCAAGCTTTCTCTTGGACGCAAATTTGCCGAACAGCACCTCGCCTATGATCACCGCGGCCAGACCGATCACGATGGCACCGCGTCCCATATTGATATCCGCCGAGCCCTGAAACTGCGCGTAGAACGCGCCGCAGAGTCCCACCAGACCGTTGGAGAGCATCAGCGCCAACACCTTGATGAAATCCGTGTTGATGCCCTGCGCCCTGGCCATGTTGGGATTACAGCCGGTGGCCCGGATGGCATGTCCGTTCTCCGTCCCGAAATACCAGTAGCAGACCGCCACCAATACCAGGAGGAATAGGAAGAGTTCGACAAAAAACAGCACTCTGGACGCCACGTCGCCGTCCGTCACATAGCGGAGGGACGCCACCAACGGGTAATTGTCCACACTCACGGGTTGGTTGGATTTGCCCAGTATGACCAGATTTACCGAATAAAGCGACAACTGTGTCAGGATACTGGCCAAGATTCCCGGAATGCCCAACGCCGTATTCAAAAGACCCGTCACCATTCCCGCCAACATGCCGGCCGCAAAGGCGATGGGCAGCGACAAAATCGGTGACATGCCCCCCCTGATGAGCATGACGGACACGGCCGCGCCCGTGGCTATGGAGCCGTCCACCGTCAGATCCGCAAAATCCAACAGTCGAAAGGTGATAAAGACTCCCAGAGCCATGATGCCCCAGATCATTCCCTGGGCGATGGAGCCCGGCCATGCGCGCAAAAGCGACATGGGATTGAGTGACAAAAAGTAATCCATGTTTGTTTTCTCTCCTTTGACAACAGTATCCGTCCATGTTTTATCAAAAGCCGGGGATACCGCAATGCACATCCCCGGCTTTGAATTCACTGTAGCTTTATGTTTCGATCACTACTCGATCGCCTCGTAATCGGCAGGAATCTCTATTCCCAATTCCCCGCAGATCTTGGCGTTGTATTTCTTGGTCACATTGGGCGCAAAACGCACATCCATGGTGGAGATATCAGCGCCGTTCACCATGATCTCATAAGCCATCTCACCGGTGGTATAGCCGATATCGTAATAGCTGATGGAAAGGGTAGCCACGCCGCATCCGCCGCAGATGCCCTCCTCGCCGGCGATCACGGGTACCTTGGCGGGTCCCACGATATTGTAGACAGTCTCGGTGACGTTTGCCAACGTGTTGTCGGTGGGTATGTAGAGCACGTCACACTCTCCCGCAGCGGCCGTCACCACTGCCTGCACCTCATTGGTGTCAGCGATGGGATAAGATTTATAAGCGATGTTATCCTCCTCAAGAGCCTCAATGAAAAGCTCGATCTGATACTGAGAGTTGGGCTCTGCGGAACAGTACAGGAGGCCCACCTGCTTTGCGTTGGGGAAGAGCTCCACCAACATATTCTCCTGCTCCGCGATGGGCGCGAGATCGGAAGTCCCGGATATGTTTCTGCCCGTTGCGCCGGTCCAGTTGTCGATCTCAAGCGCAGTGGCGTAATCCGTCACGGAAGTGCCCAGAATGGGGATCGTGGTGGTCGCCGCGGCAGCCGCCTGCAGCGGGGAAGTCGCGTTTGCGAGGATCAGATCCACCCCGTCAGACACAAATCCGTTACAGATGGTGCCGGCAGTGGTCTGCTCTCCCTGCGCGCTCTGAAAATGGAATTTCACGCTGTCCCCGAGTTTCTCGGTCAGCGCGTCCTGAAATCCCTGCGTCGCGGCATCCAGTGCGGGATGTTCCATCAACTGACAGATACCTACGTCGTACACGTCCTGCTTGCTGCCGCAACCCGTCAACACGGTGGCCGACATTGCCGCGATCAGCAAAAGTGCCATCATTTTCTTCTTCATAATACCCTCCATTCCGCCGTATTGAGATACGGCGCTTTAACTGATTAAAGCAATAAATTAATCAATGTAAAATATACACTATTCTTCCGTTAAAGTCAATGCCTTTCCTCAGCGACCGGCCGATAGCTGTCTCCTCAGCGGTCAGCCGATGACTTTCCACTTTCTTTCCCCACAATATTTTCTTTGTCCTTGAAGATATGTTCAGCCGGGATCACGCCCCTCACGCAGGATGTGGGATAGACATTGGAGTCCCTGCCGATGACGGTGCCCGGATTCAACACGCTGTTGCATCCCACCTCCACGCGGTCTCCCAACATGGCCCCCATCTTCTTAAGGCCGGTCTCAAGCTCGAACTTCTCTCCGTCCGCAATGCCCTTCACCGCCACGAGGGTCTTGTCGCTCTTCACATTGGAAGTGATGGAGCCCGCCCCCATATGGGCCTTGAATCCCAGAATGCTGTCCCCCACATAATTGTAGTGGGGCACCTGCACTTTGTTGAACAGGATCACATTCTTAAGCTCCGTGGAATTGCCCACCACGGCGCCCTTTCCCACGATGGCGTTGCCCCGCACGAAAGCGCAGTGTCTGATCTCCGCCTCCTCATCGATGATGAGCGGGCCGTTTAAGGAGGCCGTGGGCGCGACCTTGGCGCTCTTCGCCACCCAGATATCCTCTCCCCTCTTCTCAAACCGTTCCGGAGAGAGCGACTCTCCCAACTTTAAGATAAAATCGTGTATGGAGGGCAGTACCTCCCACGGATAGACCGCCCCCGCGAACAGTTCTGCCGCAATGGTCTCGCTCAGATCATACAGCGCGGGGATCGTGATCTGTTGTATTTGTTTATATTGATCAGCCATTTTCCTGCCTCCCAACGGATTCTTCTTTCTTCAACTGCCTATTTTTTATTTCTTCTTATAATTCTGTTCCGCCTCGCGGAAACGGGCGTACAGATTGCCCTGATTGTTCATCTGCTTGACGATGTTCGTGCGTCTGCTCACAAAATCGCTGAGTTTCCCCATGTATTCCCCGGAGGTGATCCTGCCCTCCGCCACTTGGGTCAACCCTTTCTCCCAACTGGCGGTGAGCGCCGGGTTCAATAAGGGTTTGAGGGCGGAGTCCACCACGTCATAGATCATCTCTCCCATGAGCGTGGGGGTGAGCACCTGCGTCTTCTTGTTCAGGGCCAGATACTCGATGTGGACCAGTTTCTTCAGGATCTCCGCGCGGGTGGCGCTGGTGCCGATCCCGCTGCCCTTGATCTGCGCCCTGAGCTCCTCGTCCTCGATAAACTGTCCCGCGTTCTCCATCGTCAGTATGATGCTGCCCGAGGTGTATCGCTTGGGGGGAGAAGTCTCTCCCTCCCTGATCGCGTATCCCGCCGCCTCCAGGATATCCCCCTTCTTTAAATGCAGGAGGAGCTCCAACATCCCGGCATCGCATTTCTCCTCAAGTTGTTCCTCCGCTGCGCCGTTGTCCGCGTCGGCATTTTCTATGACGCCGCTCCCGGCGCCATTGTTCTCCGCGGCATCCTTCGTATCCTTCACATCCTTTTTGAAGGAATAGGTCATGACCTTCAGATACCCTTCTTCCTCCCGAACCTTGAAGTTGGCGCCAAATCTCTCCCCTTTCACATTTATGCCGAGAGCGATCTTGCGATACACGGCAGGGGGATAAAAAATCCCCAGAAATCTTCTCACGATGACCTCGTACACCTTGGCCGACAGCGGGGGAAGGCCATTCAGATTGCCGAGTCCCTGTCCCGTGGGTATGATGGCATAGTGATCCGTGATCTGCTTATCGTTGACATAGCGGGTCTTGGACAGATTTTTATAGCCGCCCTGCGACAGGATCTCCGCCGCAAAACTCCCCGCCGGCCCATAATTTCTCAGGCCACCGAGATTTTTATGTATCTCCTTGGCCACCGCCGTGGACAGCACTCTGGCATCCGTTCGGGGATAAGTGATCATCTTCCTCTCATAGAGCTCCTGCACGATCCTTAAGGTCTCATCGGGACTGATCTTAAAAAACTTGGAGCAGTCGTTCTGCAGTTCCGCCAGATTATAGAGGAGAGGCGGCTTTTTGTTCTCTTTCTTACGCTCGATCTCCTCCACGGTGATATTCCCCACCGGCTCGGCCTGCAGAAATTCGATCAGCTTTTCCGCCGATGCCTTTTCCTTAAAGCCGGTCTCTTTGTAGAGGGCCGGCGAGCCATAGTACGCGGATCCCTCCACGGCCTTCCACTCCCCCGACAGACTCCTGTCGCGGATCTTGAACTCCCCCGTCACCCGATAGAAAGAAGTCTTGGTGAAAGAGCGGATCTCCCGTTCCCTGTTCACGATCATGCCCAACACACAGGTCATGACCCGTCCCACCGAGATCACCGCCCGGTCTCTCTTGAGATAGGATTTCACCGCGGAGCCGTATTTGAGCGTCAGCGCTCTGGAGAAATTAATACCCATCAGATAGTCTTCCTTGGCCCGCAGATACGCCGCGTCGCTCAGGGCATCATACTCCGACAGATCCCTGGCCTCCCTGATACCGCGCAGGATCTCCTCCTCCGTCTGGGAGTCGATCCAGACCCGCAGCCGTCGCTTACCCTTTACGCCCGCCATCTGCTCCACCAGCCGGTAGATGTATTCTCCCTCGCGCCCGGAGTCCGTGCAGACATAGATCGTTCCCACGTCCGGACGGTTCAATAATCCGCTCACGATCCCAAACTGTTTGGCCACACTGTCTATCACTTCATAGCGGAACTCATCCGGAATAAAGGGTATGGTGTCAAAACTCCAACGGCGATATTTCTCATCATAGACCTCCGGATAGCTCATGGTGATCAGATGTCCCACACACCAGGTCACAATGGCCTCATCGGCCTCCATATAGCCGTCAAATTTCCGCATATTTAATTTTAACGCATTGGCAAATTCTCTCGCCACGCCGGGTTTCTCGGCAATAAACAGATTTTTACTCATATGGTCAGCTCTTTCGATATGCCTCCCTCACAAATCCCGGGAAGTCATCCTCCACGATCTCCTTGTAAAATTGCCTCGGCGTGAGCTCCTCCAGAAGACTTTGATTGGGATAGATAAAACAGAAATAAAAGCGCACATGGGGTTTTGTGATGCGATAGACCCCCGCGCCGGTCTTCTCCACCAGATCGATCTCCATCAGATTCTTGAGGTAGACGCTGATCTTGGCTCTGGAGAAACCCGTGTGCCTGTAAATATCATTCAGTTTCGTCCTGCCCGCCGCCAAGGCGGCCAGAATCGTATTGTAGACCGCGGGCTCCCTCAGTTCGCCGGCCAGACAGTCCGCCATCTCGCCGTGAAGAGCGCCGTATCGGCTCAGCAGATTGTCGATCAGATTGTCCCCCGCGCTCTTTGCGGTGTCCGTCCGTCTCCAAAGCCCGGGCACGCCGCCCAGAGCCGCGTAGAGCTGCACACAGTCGTCCTCCCCGTATTCGGGATACAATTCCCGCATCCTTTGGATCGGCAGTTCCCGCACTTTCAGAAAGCCGGATATGGACAGGACTCCGCTCCCGATCTTCTCCACCAGATGATTCTCCACCCATCCGGCGGCGGAACTGCACAGGATCGCAAGAACCGGTCCGGCATGTCCCTTCACAAACTCCGCCAGTTCGGCGAAGAAATTCCCGTTGCCCTTCACAATATGGTGAAATTCATCGATGACCAAAAGCAGCTTTCCCTCCCGGGACGCATCCCGCCCGGAAATTTTTGCTCCGCCACTTTGGCGCAGCCGGCCAAAGATCTCCCCATACTCGGGATAGGCATTCTCTCCATCCTTTTCCGGGCGCAGTTCCCCTGCCCACTGATAGCGCTGTTCTCTGTCGGAGCAGGGTCGGGCCATATAATAAGCGCATGTCTTATCTTGGCCGAATTCCTTGAGAAGGGCTGTCTTGCCCACGCCCTTTTGGCCGTAGACCACCAAAATGCGGTTGTCCTCCGCATTAAAATGTTGCTCCAGATAATTTAACTCCGTTTCCCTTCCCACAAATGCCATCGATTCCGTCCTCACATCATTTTTTGCAACAATGCGGAGATATTCTCCGGAGTCTGTGGCCTTCCGAGGAAATATCCCTGAATCATATCACAGCCTATGGACTTGAGATACTCAAACTGCGCCTCGTCCTCCACGCCCTCCGCAATGGATTCCATCCCCAGGGATTTGACCATGTTGATGATGGATTCCGTAATGATCCGGGTCGCCCCGTCCGTCAGCACGGTGTCGATGAAACTCTTGTCGATCTTCAGCGTGTCGATGGGTAATTTCTTGAGATAAGACAGGGAGGAATATCCCGTGCCGAAATCGTCCAATGACACGCGGATCCCCGCGGCCCGCAGCATCTTCAATTTCTCGATCACCTTGTTGAAATCCTCGATGAGGATACTCTCCGTGATCTCAATCTCGATCTGCTCCGGTCTCACATTATATTTTTGAATGGTCCGCAGCAGCTCCGCCACAAAATCCTCCCGGTTGTACTGCACGGCGGAGATATTGATGGACATCACAAAGGAGACTCCATACTGTTCGCACCACTGCGCGTACTGCATGATACTCTGCTCCAACACCCAACTGCCAATGTGAACGATACAGCCGTTCTTCTCGGCTATGGGGATAAAGACCTCCGGGCTGATCATATGGCCGTTGTCGTCCTTCCAGCGGATCAGGGCCTCCACCCCGCGGAATGTCTTGGTCTCCGTAAAATACTGCGGCTGATAGTGCAACTCAAAATTGCTGTTGAACACAGCCTGTCTCAGCTTGTTTTCCATCTCAATATTGTTCAGGAAGTCTTTCAGTATGGGCGAGTCAAAATACTGCAGGGAGTTCTTGCCCATGCTCTTGCAGCGGAACATGACGATCTCCGCGCAGTTGATCAGATCCAACGCGGTGGATGCCGCCTCCGGATACTCCGCCACGCCGATGCTCACCGTGATATTGGTATTCTGTCCGTTGCTCAGCACAAACGGATGCTCCGTCCGGCTTTGGATCGCCCGGTGGATCTGCTCCACGCTGCGGCTGCCGGAAGGATCGTAGATGGCCAGACAGTACACATCATTGTTCAGATGACACGCGATCACATTGTCCCCGGTAAAATCTTTCAGAAAGGCGCCAAAATTCTGGATCAGCTCATCCCCGGCCACCATGCCGATCCCGTCGTTGATCTTCTTGAAATCGTCAATGTCGATGACCAGAACGCTGACCACATTGTTCTCCGTCTTGGCCCTCTGCAGATAATCTCCCAACAGCAACACGAAATAATTGCGGTTAAACAGTCCCGTCAAAGCGTCAAAATGAGCCATATAGAGCAGTTCATCCCGCTGTATCTTCTGCTTGGTGGTGTTCTCCACCACGATCAGCTTGTCAAGCTCCGTTCCCATATTGTCATAGTTGACAGTGGTCCTGAAAGAATACCAACGCTTTCCGTCCCTGTGTTTGCACTCCATGGCCGAGATCCCATGCCCGCTCTTCTCCAAAAACAGCACATCCCTGAGGGACAGGGTCTGATTCTCGTCCACTTCATCCAGAAGGCGCGTGATATCCCGGATGTCCTGTATCTCAAAATCAAAAAATTCCCGCCATCTCCCCATGGTGATGATCTCACCTTTTTCGAAAGAATAATACAGATAAGCGCAGTTGGACGCGTCACAGATCATCTTGTACATTTTCTCTTTTGCGCTCAGCCGCTGATTCATTGCCTTAAGCAGATCTAACTGATAGTCTGTCTCGTTCATACAGGATCCCCCGGAATTTATCAACTATGTCCTTGTTATTTTTTGGTGATATATCCCTGCGCCTTCAACAGCTCCGCGCAGAGCACCGCTCCCCCGGCCGCGCCGCGGACGGTATTATGAGACAGTCCCACAAACTTCCAATCGTAAACCGTATCCTCGCGCAGACGTCCCACGCTGATGCCCATGCCGTTCTCATAGTCCACATCCAACGCCACCTGCGGTCTGTTGTCCTCCTCCATGTACCGGATAAACTGCTTGGGCGCGCCGGGCAGTCCCAGTCGCTGCGGTTCTCCGGAGAATGCGAGCAGCTTTTCGACGAGCTGTTCCTTGGTGGGTTTCTTGCGAAATTTCACAAACACCGCGGCGGTATGTCCGTTCAACACGGGCACACGGATACACTGACAGGTGATCACGGGGCTCTGTGCCGGTTTGATCACGCCGTCCTCCAACTTGCCCCAGATGCGCAGAGGCTCCTTCTCGCTCTTCTCCTCCTCGCCGCCGATATAGGGAATGATATTGCCCTCCATCTCGGGCCAGTCCTTAAAGGTCTTGCCGGCGCCGGAGATCGCCTGATAGGTGGTGGCCACCACCTCATAGGGCTCAAACTCCTTCCACGCGGTGAGGACCGGCGCGTAGCTCTGGATGGAACAGTTGGGTTTTACGGCCACAAAGCCTCTGGTGGTGCCGAGGCGTTTCTTCTGGAACTCGATCACCTGCATATGCTCCGGATTGATCTCCGGGATCACCATGGGCACGTCCGGCGTCCAACGGTGCGCGCTGTTGTTGGACACCACGGGCGTCTCCGTCCTCGCGTAGTCCTCCTCGATCTTCTTGATCTCCTCCTTGGTCATATCCACGGCGCTGAACACAAAATCCACCCCCGCGGCCACTTTCTCCACCTCGTTGACATTCATGACCACCAGTTTCTTCACGGCCTCCGGCATGGGCGTATCCATCTTCCAACGGCCTCCCACTGCCTCCTCGTAGGTCTTGCCCGCGGAGCGGGGACTCGCCGCGATGGTGGTCACCTCAAACCAGGGATGATTCTCCAAAAGGGAGATAAATCTCTGCCCCACCATGCCTGTTCCGCCTAAAATTCCGACTTTTAATTTCTCGCTCATCCTATGCCTCCTCATTTGATCTGATTGTGATCTGTTTTTTGAATATGATTTTTAAACCGTGATCTGCCGTCTATTGTTCCCGGTCCGGGAACCAATCTTCCTCCTCCGCCAGATATGCCCTGTGGAGCGCGATCACCTTCCGCATCGCCTCCGGCCCCGGGGCGCCGACGGTCAGCCTTTTCTCCACACAGGTCTTGAGGGAGACGGCGTCATACACATCCTCCTCGAATTTATCGCTGATGGAGCGCAGTTCCTCCAAAGAGAGCGCGTCGATGGAAGTGTCATGATCTATGCAATAGAGCACCAGTCTGCCGATGATGCCGTGGGCATCCCTGAAAGGCACTCCCTTTCCCACCAGATAATCCGCCGCGTCCGTGGCATTGGTAAAGCCGTTCATGGCGCTGGCCGCCATGCGGTCCTTCCTGAATTTCATGGTGGACAACATACCCGTAAAGAGCGTGATACAATCCTTTACCGTGTCAAAGGCGTCAAAGGCCACCTCTTTGTCCTCCTGCATATCCTTGTTGTAGGCCAAAGGCAAGCCCTTCATGGTGGTGAGCAGACTCATCAGCGCGCCGTAGACACGCCCGGTCTTCCCTCTCACCAACTCCGCGATATCGGGATTTTTCTTCTGGGGCATGATGCTGCTTCCGGTGGAAAACGCGTCGTCGATCTCCACAAACCTGTACTCATTGGAATTCCAGATGATGATCTCCTCCGAAAATCTGCTCAGATGCATCATCACCGTGGCGAGCGCCGCCAGAAACTCGATCAGATAGTCCCTGTCGGAGACGGAATCCATGCTGTTGAGCGTGGGGCCGTCAAACCCCAACAGCTGCGCCGTATATTCCCGGTCCAACGGATAGGTGGTCCCGGCCAATGCCCCCGCCCCCAACGGACAATAATTCATGCGCTTGCAGATATCATACATGCGGAGTCTGTCCCGCTTGAACATCTCGAAGTACGCGCCGTAGTGATGAGCCAAGGTGATGGGCTGCGCCTTCTGCAGATGGGTGAATCCGGGCATATAGGTCTCCATATTCTCCTCCATGGTCTTTAAGATGGTCTCAAGCAGTTCTTTCAACAGAGCATCCACAAGACATACCTGCAGTCTGGTATACATCCTCATGTCAAGCGCCACCTGATCGTTGCGGCTCCTTCCGGTGTGAAGTTTCTTCCCCGCGTCCCCGATGCGGTCGGTCAACTCCGCCTCAATAAAGCTGTGAATGTCCTCGCAGCTCTCGTCAATCTCCAACTTACCCTGCTCCAGATCCTCCCGTATGGAGCAGAGTCCGTCCAAAATAGCCTGTTTCTCATCCGGGGTGATGATCCCCTGCCTGCCTAACATCGTCGCGTGGACAATGCTGCCCGTAATGTCCTCTTGGTACAATCTCCTGTCAAAACAAATGGAGGCATTGAACGCATAGACCTGATTGTCCGTCTCCTTGGTAAAGCGCCCTCCCCATAACTGTGCCATATCAATCCTCATTTCCGAGCGACTTGTCGCGAAGAGGCGATGAGAAATTCGCGAAGGCAATTTCCCGTCTGCCATCCGGGCCGGCTGTTTTCGCTCCTACAGTCAAAATAATTAAATTTAATTTTAACATAAAGTGTGCCCGAATGCAAGCCGGGCAGCGCATCTTTTCCGGATTTCGTCCGGCAGCGCGTCTTTTTCGGATTTCACGCCGCATACACCTTTTTGATTTTGCGCTCATACAATACAGTAAATCACATTTTATGCGAAGAAAGGTCTGTGTATGCCAAACCAATATATGCTCCGGCTTCAGAATATCAATTATTCCTATCACACTCTGCACGGCGAGACCCCTGTGCTAAAGGATCTGTCCTTCGGCGTAAAGGAGGGCGAGTTTGTGGCGGTGGTGGGCTCCAGCGGCTGCGGCAAATCCACGCTGCTGTCCATCATCGCGGGCCTGCTCTCCCCGGAATCCGGCACCATTATCGTGAACAATCCGGACGGTTCCCTGCGCTATCCGCGGGTGGGCTATATGCTGCAGCGCGATCATCTCTTTGAATGGCGCAGCGTCTACCGAAACGTGATCCTCGGCCTTGAGATCAATCACATGCTCACAAAAGAGCGCTTGGACTATGTCAACCGGCTCCTGCGGGATTACGATCTGGAGCAGTTTAGCGACAAGCGCCCCGGCGAACTCTCCGGCGGCATGAAACAGCGAGCCGCCCTGATACGCACCCTTGCGCTGGACCCGCAGCTGTTGCTTCTGGATGAGCCTTTCAGCGCTCTGGATTACCAAACGCGTCTCTCCGTGTCCGCAGACATCTGCAGACTCATCCGCCGGACCGGCAAGACCGTGATCCTGATCACCCATGATCTGTCTGAGGCCATCTCACTGGCGGACCGCGTCATCGTGCTGAGCAGACGGCCGGCCACGGTAAAACGGGAAATCCCCATTCACCTGACTCTCGCGGACGACTCGCCTCTGGCGGCCAGAAACGCTCCGGAATTCAGCAGCTATTTTAATCTTTTATGGGAGGAGATCAAAGATGAAGAGAACGAATAGCGCCTCCCGCGCCGAGCCGACAGCGCAGGAGCTTTTCATGAGACAGCATCATAGGCATCATCGTCAGATTGCATGTATGCGCCTGCTCCTATTGGTGCTTTTTTTGATTGTATGGGAAATGAGCGCCCGCACCGGGCTGATCGACAGTTTCTTTTTCTCCAGTCCGAGCAAAGTGATCGCACTGCTGTGGGAAATGTGTCTGGATTACAGTATCTTCGGCCATGTGGGCATCACTCTCTTTGAGACGCTGCTCAGTTTCCTGTTGGTGTTCATCGCAAGCCTTGTGACTGCCACCGTGCTCTGGTATTCCACAAGGCTCTCCGAGATCCTGGAGCCCTATCTGGTGATCCTCAACAGCCTGCCCAAATCCGCTCTGGCGCCGCTCTTTATCGTCTGGCTGGGCACCGGCACCAAGACCATCATCGTCGCGGGCATCTCCGTGGCGGTGTTCGGCTCCATCATCAGTTTCTACACGGCATTCAAGCAATGCGATCCTGAGAAGATCACCCTGATCTATACCTTGGGCGGCAGCAAACGGGATGTATTTCGCAAGGTGGTGCTCCCCGCCTCCGTACCGCTACTCCTCAGCACCACCAAGGTCAATATCGGTCTGGCGCTGGTGGGTGTCATCATCGGCGAATTCCTGGCGGCCAGAAGAGGTCTGGGATATCTGATCATCTACGGCTCCCAGGTCTTCCAACTCAATCTGGTCATTCTGAATGTCCTGCTGTTGTGTGTGATCGCCATGGGATTCTACAAGGGGATCCAGATGATCGAGCATCATATCCGCAAAAAAATGCGGCTCTAAACCAAAATTTCCGATTGAAAGTTCCGAGCCGAACGCGACAGGCGGCACGCGGAGCGTGCTGCCCGTTGTTAAAAAATTCCCGCTGACGCAACCGTCCGCGGGAACCTACATAACAGATCGAGCTGAAAATGGGACTCGAACCCACGACCCCTTCATTACGAGTGAAGTGCTCTACCAACTGAGCTATTTCAGCATCTCGGTATGCCAAACGCAACCGACAAAGTATATTATACTGGGTTATCCGTAATTTTGCAACATAGAATTTTATTTTGTTTCCGAAACTTTATTTTTGTAGGATTTATGCAGGATTTTATTTTTGTGATTTTCCCAATTTACATTTTTCGCGAGTATTCCCGGACTACGCTCCGCCGGTGCCCCTTTCCGAATATCCGTGAAAAATACAGTCCTCCATCCCTCACCGCATATGCACATCCATCTGCGGAAACGGGATCTCGATCCCCGCCTCGTCCAAGACATATTTGCAGTTCTCGGTGACGCGCCATTTGCCCTCCCAATAGTCCTCGTTGGCAAACCAACAGCGCACATTCAAAACCACTCCCGAATCCCCCAACTCCTCCACGAACACCCTCATCTCTCTGTCCTTGAGGATTTTTGCGTCCGCCGTGAGCATCTTGAGCAGTTCTTCCTTTGCTTTCCTCAGATCCGCGTTATAGGCGATGCTCACCCGCACATCCGCCCTGCGGCAGAGCCCGGAGGTCACATTGATGATGCTGTTGTTGGCCAGAGCGCCATTGGGCAAAATGACCTCCCTGTTGTCCGGAGTCACCAGCTTGGTGTAGAAGATCTGGATCTCCCTCACCTCGCCCTCCTTGCCCGTGGAACCCTCCACGATATAGTCCCCCACTTTGAAAGGTTTCAGCATCAGGATCAGCACGCCGCCGGCCAGATTGGACAGACTCCCCTGCACCGCAAGGCCGATGGCCACGCCGGCGCTGCCGAGAAGAGCCACGATACTCGCCGCGTCCACTCCGAAGGAGGCCGCGATCATAAACGCCAGGACCACATACAGCGCCGCCTTCAGGAAGGAATCCGCGAACTGTTTGACGCCCACGTCCGCCTTGGCGCGGTCCATGGCCTTTCGCACCAGTCTCCTCACGAATTTGATCAGCTGCACGCCGATGGCAAATCCAATGACGGCAAACAAAATGCGGCCCCCGAGATTCAAAGCCCGGTCCATGATCTTTTGAAACACAGGTTCCCACAACGCCCCGTTCGCCTTGAATGTAAACAGACTCATTCGCCGCGCTCCTCTCTCTTACGCCCGGTCCCCTTCTTATTAGAATTCTTCTTTATGGGCGTATTCTTGCGGATGCGCTCCTCGATCACCTTCTTCAGTTCCTCCTCCGTGTAGGGCACAAACTGCAGAATGCTCAGTGACTGCGCTGCCAGTTTCACGGTGACGGACTGTCTCCTGTCGTCCCACTCCGTGTCCGTCGCGGCCTTGGCGCGGCTGTTCACCACACCGCTGCCCCCGTACTTCTTGGCATCCGTGTTGAAGATCTCCTTATATTTGCCCTCATAGGGCACTCCCGTGGTGATCTCCCGCTCCACGCCGGAGAAGTTCGCCACCACCAACAGCATCTCCTCCGGCTCACCGGACTTGCGCAGATAGGTCAGGTAGCAGTCGTTTGCGGAGATATTGTTGATCCACTCAAACCCTTCCGGACTGTCGTCCAATTGGGACAGCGCGGGATAACTGCGGTACATTTGGTTCAGGTCTTTGACAAGCTCCGCCACGCCGGCATGTTCCGGCACATTGAGCAGATTCCACTGCACTCTCCGCCCCTCGTTCCACTCGTCAAATTCCGCCAGATCCTGTCCCATGAACAGCGCCTTCTTGCCGGGATGGGTCATCATATAGGCATAGGTCAGTCTCAGCGCCGCAAACTTATCCTCACGGCTGCCGGGCATCTTTGCCACCATGGTGCCCTTGCCGTGTACTACCTCATCGTGGGAGAACACCAACATGAACTTCTCACTGTACGCATAGATCATGCTGAAGGTCAGCTCCCCATGATGATGGCTCCTGAAATAGGGATCGTATTTGATATAATCCAGATAATCGTTCATAAAGCCCATATTCCACTTTAAGTCAAATCCCAGGCCGTCCTCCTTCAGATCGCCCGTGATCTTGGGAAACGCCGTACTCTCCTCCGCGATGGAAAGCACCCCGGGATTGCGTTTCTTCATGACGGAATTGAGATGCTTTATCATCTCGATGGCCTCAAGATTCTCCTTGCCGCCGTACATATTGGCCACCCACTCCCCGTCGTTCTTGCCGTAGTCCAAATAGAGCATACTGGCCACCGCGTCCATGCGAATGCCGTCCGCGTGGAATTTCTCCACCCAGAACAGCGCGTTGGCGATCAGATAATTGCTCACCTCCGGACGCCCGTAATTATAGATTAATGTGCCCCAGTGAGGGTGAAATCCCTGTCTGGGATCCCTGTGCTCATAGAGGCAGGTGCCGTCAAAATTGGACAGACCGTAGGTGTCTCTCGGAAAATGAGCCGGCACCCAGTCCAGGATCACGCCGATCCCCGCCTTGTGCAGCTCGTTTACAAAATACATGAAATCCTCGGGGTTTCCATAACGGGCGGTGGGCGCGTAATACCCGATCACCTGATAGCCCCAGGAGCCGTCCAAGGGATGTTCCATCACGGGCAGCAGCTCCACATGGGTATAATGCATCTTTTGCACATATTCGATCACCTTGGGCGCGATCTCCCGATAATTGGCATAGTATTCTCCCTCACAGGGCTCCGCAAAGGACCCGAGATACATCTCATAGACGCTCATGGGCGCGTTGCCGGTCTGAAACGCTTTGCGCCCCGCGATAAATTTCTCATCCTCCCAGGCAAAATCCCGCAGATCCGCCACCACCGAAGCGCTCTCCGGCCTGAGCTGCGCCGCGTTGCCGTAGGGGTCCGCCTTCAGATAAGTGGCGCCGTTTCCCGTCTTTAACTCAAATTTATAGATATCTCCCTTCTTCACCCCGGGAATGAACAGTTCAAAAATGCCGGAATCCCACAGCCTGCGCATCTGATGCATGCGGCCGTCCCACCGGTTAAAGTCGCCCACCACGCTGACGCGCATGGCGGAGGGCGCCCACACGGCAAAGAGTACGCCTGCCCTGCCGTCGATCTCCATGGGATGCGCTCCCAGTTTCTCATAGACGGTATAGTGTATGCCCGCCTTGAATTTCTCCGTGTCCTCCTTCGTGATCACCGGAGCGTAGCGGTAGGGATCTCCCCACTCGCTCTTTTGTCCGTCCTCCCCGGTCACCAGATAAGTGTACGCGGGTAATTTTCCGGCGGGAACCAACGCTGCAAAATAGCCGTCCTCATCCGCCAACTCCATCTTCAGATTTTTCTTCCAAAGCGTCTCGTCAGCCGCGCCCGTGCCCACGCCGTCAAAACGGATCTCAGCGGCTTTGGCGCCCGGAAAGAACGCCTGCACCAATGTCCGGCGGCCGGCTTTGTGGGGCCCGAGCAGCGCATGGGGATCGTCGCACTCGGAATAGATGATCTCTTCGATCTGAGGCCAGTTCATTAATTTGTATAATTTATTAGTCATGGGGGAACTCCTCTCATTATATTTGATGCAAAAACAGGCCGCTGCGCAATTTCGGTTCAAACCAGGTGGACTTGGGCGGCATCAGTCTGCCGGCGTCCGCCACCGCGAACAGCTCCGCTATGGAGGTGGGATACAGGGAAAATGCCACCCGCATTCCTGCCTCCTCCCCGGGATGCTCCGCCGTGCATCTGCGCTCCAACTCCGCGAGCCCTCTGATCCCGCCCACGAAATCGATCCGCTTGTCCGTCTTGGGATCCCCGATGCCGAGGATCGGCGCGAGCAGATGATCCTGCAGGATGGAGACATCCAATCCCGCCACCGCGTCCGCGCTGCAGATCTCGGGCCCTGCGGTCAGACAATACCACGCGCCGTCCAGATACATGCCAAACTCACCCTTCTTCGTCGGCGCATAGCCCTTTCCCCGCAGATCGTCGCTCTCCCGCCTGATCTCAAAATGCGCGCTCACCCTGTCCAGGAATTCCTCCCGGGAGAGGCCGTTTAAATCCTTTACCACACGGTTGTAGTCCAAAATCCGCAACTCCTCATCCGGAAAGAGCACCGACAGAAAATAGTTGAACTCCTCACTGCCGTCATGATCCGCATGGCTCTCACGGCGTTTCAGTCCCACTTTCACCGCGGAGGCGCAGCGGTGATGCCCGTCCGCGATATAGATGCCGGGAATCCCGGCAAAGGTGTCGGCGATGAGAGCGATCCTCTCCTCCTCCCCGATCACCCATACCCGATGTCTCACCTGATCCTCGGAGACAAAATCATACAGGGCATCCTGCTCCTTGACCGTTTCAGTCAACTCCCTCAGCGCTGTGTTGGCGCGATAGGCCAGGAAGATCGGTCCCGTCTGCATATTGCAGACATCCACATGCCTGATGCGGTCCTGCTCCTTGTCCGCCCTGGTATTCTCATGCTTTTTGATCACATTATTGCAATAGTCATCGATGGACGCACAGGCCACGATCCCCGTCTGGCTGCGCCCGTTCATGGTCTGCTCATAGAGATAATAACAGGGTTTCTCCTCTCTCACAAAGCGTCCCTCACGGATCTGCTCCTCCAACATTTGGGCGGCCTTCTCATAGACCTCCGGGGCATAGGTGTCCACCTCGGGGCCGAATTGGGTCTCCGCCCTGTCGATCGCCAGGAAGGACATGGGATTTTGCGCCACCACGGCACAGGCCTCCTCCCGATCGTATACATCATAAGGTAGCGCCGCTATTTTGTCCTCCCAACCCTTCGCCGGGCGGTAGGCGCAAAACGGTCTGATAACTGCCATACTCTTTCCTTTCCGTCGCGCGGCCGCGTGACTTGCGTGATCTGTATTGTATCCACTGCATATTATTTTACCAAAAAATGCTATACATAACAAGCTTGAGGTGTTAAAATAACTAAATAAATAACAGCGGTCCGTTTCTGTTGTCGCGAAAAACGGCGGCGGACCCGCAAGGAAAAAGAGGGATTTATCATGACTGACGAAAACAGAGCCATCCTGAAACGCATCAATGACTACGGCGAGAAGGTGTTGGGCGATATTGATCCGCAGAAAGTGCAGGTGTCCGCGCAGCTCGACAAACTGCGCCCCATCCTGCAGGAGATCGCCGATGAAAAAAACATGTCCCTGGAGGACATGTTCATTCTCTACATGGATATTCAGAGCGAGGCCGTATGCGCCACCGAGTCCAAACTGCGGGAGGATCTGCAGGATTTAAACGACGGCGAGGGCATGCCCCTGCTGTTTCGGTAAGACGCATCTTATGTTCCGTCACGGATCATGCCGGCCCGAGCCTTTATCTCGC
Organism: Acetatifactor muris; assembly: GCA_023663635.1. GTDB lineage: Bacteria > Bacillota > Clostridia > Lachnospirales > Lachnospiraceae > Acetatifactor > Acetatifactor muris_A. The sequence goes on along the minus strand of JAMPHD010000015.1, from coordinate 33,046 downwards.
GCTATCCGATCGGGAGAAACGCTATCCTGTCAAAAGCAGCTTAGCCCACTCTCCCGTCAGGCGCTCCACACTCCACGCCGCGTTGGCGGGACTGGTGGAGGGCAGCCTGACGATCTTTGGTATGTCATATTTCTCACAATCCGCAGCGCAATATTTTTGAAAGAGCTCCCACGCCTTGCCGCCGTTTAGGGCAATGCAGCGGATGGGCGCCCGCTCTAAGATCACGCTCAGATCATTGGCCCTCACGTTCTTTATGGAGCTGTCGGAGGAACCGATGATGTCGCAGGACTCTATCACGTCCCACAGCGCCACATGATTGCGCAGGAGAAACTCCCGTTTCTCCTCTATGGTCTCGGGAGTCTGCTTTGGCCCCTCATACAGCGAAACGAGCACCCGCCAGAAACGATTCTGCGGGTGCCCGTAATAAAACTGCTGCTCTCTTGATTTCACGGAAGGTAGGGACCCCAGAATCAGAATCTCGGAATACGCGTTGTACACAGGTCCGAAAATGTGGTTTACATGCTCGTATCTATGCGCGTCTACTGTTCTTCCCGTGTTTCTCAACCGATATCCCCCGCCGTCTGCATTTACATCCGATCTGCCTATCCCGTTTCGACTTTCCGACCTGTCTCTTTAATCTATTTTACGATCCTCACGCGGAACACGCCGTCGATCGCCTCTAAGGCTTTCACGGCCTCCTCGGGCGCGGGAGACTCGATATCCAACATGGTATAAGCGTACTCACCCTGAGACTTGTTCATCATGTCGGTGATATTGATACCCTTGTCGCCGAACTCCGCGGTGAACTTGGTGATCATGTTCGCGATATTTTTGTGGAAGATCGCCACACGCCCCGCCTTGGTGCATACGCCCATGTCACACGCGGGATAATTTACGCTGTTACGGATATTGCCGTTGGCCAGATAGTCCATCATCTCCTGTACGGCCATCACCGCGCAGTTGTCCTCACTCTCCTCCGTGCTCGCGCCCAGATGAGGGATCACGATACAGCCCTTTTGCCCCGCCGTGACGGGATTGGGGAAATCAGACACATAGCGCGCGATCTTGCCGCTCGCGATTCCCGCGAGCACATCTTTCTCATCCGCCAGAAGATCCCTGGCAAAGTTCAAGAGCACCACGCCGTCCTTCATCATGGCGATGGCCTCCTTATTGATCATGCCCTTGGTGGAGTCCAGAAGGGGCACATGTACCGTGATGTAATCGCACTCCTTATAGATATCCTCCACATTCAGCACATGCCGCACCTTGCCGGAGAGCTGCCACGCGGCATTCACCGACAGATAGGGATCGTACCCGCAGACCTCCATACCCAGATGAATTGCGGTGTTGGCCACCTTGACACCGATGGCGCCCAGACCGATCACGCCCAGTTTCTTGCCCATAAGCTCGGTTCCCGCAAAGTTCTTCTTCTCCTTCTCCGCGGTCTTTGCGATATTCTCATCCCCTGCGGCGGATTTTACCCATTCGATACCGCCCACCACGTCGCGGGCAGCCAGGAGCATACCTGCGATCACCAACTCCTTCACGCCGTTGGCATTGGCTCCCGGGGTGTTGAACACCACGATACCCTTCTCGGCGCATTTATCCAGAGGGATATTGTTGGTGCCGGCTCCCGCTCTCGCCACCGCCAGAAGTTTCTCTGGCAGTTCCATATCATGCATGGCGGCGCTACGCACCAGGATGCCCTCCGCCTCGCTCACATTGTCCGTCAACGCATAGTCGGCGGTCAGATTGGATAGTCCCACCTTGGAGATGGGATTCAGACAATTTATCTTATACATCTGTTGTTCTCCTTTTGACAGTTGCTCTCTGCATTTTGACAGTTGATCTTGCTACAGGTTCTCGGCCTCAAACTTTCTCATGAACTCTACCAGTTTCTCCACGCCTTCGATGGGCATCGCGTTGTAAATGCTGGCGCGCATACCGCCCACGGTCCTGTGCCCCTTGAGATTCTCGAAACCCGCGGCCTTGGCCTCCTTCACGAACTTGGTGTCCAACTCCTCATTGCCCGTCACAAAGGGAACGTTCATCAGGGAGCGGTCCTCCTTGCGCACGGTGCCCTTGAAGAGCTTGCTCTCGTCCAGGAAATCATAGAGGATCTTGGCTTTCTTCTCGTTGTGAGCTTTCATGGCGTCCAGTCCGCCCATCTTCTTGATCCACTTGAACACCTTGCCGCAGATGTAGATCCCGTACGCGGGCGGGGTGTTGTAGAGGGAATCATTGTCCGCATGGGTCTTGTACTTCAACATGGTGGGCGTGCCGGGGAGCACGTCCTCGGTGATCAGATCCTCGCGGATGATCACGATGACCACGCCCGCCGGGCCCACATTCTTCTGCACACCGCCGTAGATCACGCCATACTTGGTCACATCCACGGGCTCGGACAGGAAACAGCTGGACACATCCGCCACCAGAGTCTTGCCTTTGGTGTTGGGCAGGGTCTTGAACTTGGTGCCGTAAATGGTATTGTTCTCGCAGATATAGACATAATCCGCGTCCTCGCTGATGGGAAGATCCGAACAGTCGGGGATATAGGAGAAAGTCTCATCCTCGGAGGACGCGATCTTGTTGGCCTTGCCGTAGATCTGCGCCTCCTGATAAGCCTTCTTGGCCCACTGGCCGGTCACGATGTAGTCGGCCACTTTATTCTTCATGAGATTCATGGGGATCATGGCGAACTGCTGGCTCGCGCCGCCCTGCAGGAACAGCACCTTATAGTTGTCGGGAATGTTCATCAGCTCCCGAAGGTCTGCCTCCGCCTCCTTGATGATGTTGTCATAGGTCTTGGATCGATGGCTCATCTCCATAACAGACATTCCGGAGCCCTGATAGTCCAACATCTCATCTGCCGCTTCCTTCAGCACTTCCTCCGGCAGGACCGCGGGACCCGCCGAGAAATTGTAAACTCTTGCCATTTTCATTTCCTCCTCATTCCATGTATCAACTCATTTTCTTAACCGATTAAACTATAGCATAATCTTTCTTTCGGCTTTCGTCAACAAATTTATCTGTTTTTTATGTATTTTTCGCAACAGACGCCGGTCCTTTCCTTTCACGTCGCATCCGCCACCGGCTCCTCCCCATAGAACATCACCACGGGCGTGCCGATCTCCGTCATGTCATACAGCTCGGCCATCACCTCGGGGGGTACATTGACACAGCCGTGGGAACCGTCCGTCTCATAGATGTCCCCTCCGAACTCATCCCGCCAATCCGAATCATGAATCCCGATGGCTCCGTCCACGGGCATCCAGAACTTCACGGGAGTGACGTAATCCCTGCCCCGCAGCACCCGGTTCTTCTGTTTGCTGTAGACATAATTGACGCCCTCCGGCGTACTCCTGCGGCGTTTCGTGTCACCGCTGACCACATCCGTCTCCAGCCGCAGCTCCCCGTTTTCATAATAATACAGTTTCTGAATTCCCAGATCCACCTCTATGTAGGTGTCGCCTACATCCTCACACCTGCGGCAGAAAGCCTCCCTGCTGTACTCGGGTATGCGCACGTCCCCGGATGTCTCCTCCCCCGACGCAAGGCGCTCCAGATAATCCGAAAACCAGACCAATTCCCGTTTTTGGTTGATGGTGGTGCCGTAGTTTACGCCCTGTACCTGCACCACATCCCCTCTCGTGCTCTGAAAATCCCATGTCTTACCATAGGTGTCATGCAGCTCGGCCATTTCTTTCAGCCACTCTCCGGCGGCGCCCTTCTTTAACACCGGATGTCCGTCCTCATCCCACAGGGGCATCATGCTCGTCTCATCCTTTTCCATAAAGGCGGCCATACAGGCCCTGTCGAGTTGCAGCGCCCCCTCTCCGAAGTCATAGACGGGACCGTTGCCCTGAAAATGTTCAATGCGCTCCCACAGCAGAGCCTGTTCCCGCTGTTCCCTGTCCGGAGTCTCGTCATAATAGCACTCTCCCCCGATCAGATCCACATGGGACAAACCCTCCGCGAGGGCTCCGCTTATCATCTGCCAAGCCTTGTCCTCATTCAGCCGGCCGTGCAGTCCGTCATGTAGCACATAGCCCTCATCCTCCACATACTCTATGCGGTACTCCGCCTCCGTGCGCAGTGAATCCACGATCGGCTGCCACCAGTCCCTGAGCGACTGTTCATCATAAGATATGGCAGCCTCAAGGAAATGTTCCTTCCGCCCGAACAGATTGCCGATCCAAATCCATGGATCTTGGGCGGCGAAACAGTCCTGCAGCTCCTCCTCATAACTTAAGGCAAACTGCAGTTCCTCCATGGAGACGGTCCACTCAGATACGACAATATCGCGCCCCTCTCGGGCATAACCCCTCACCGTGAAACTCTCCGGGGGCTCCGTCTGTCCCAAAAGTTCCCCGTTGACATCCTGCACGTTTCTGCCCGTGCAATACAGTCCGTTGATCCATGTGTTGGCCGCAAAATTGTCCCTGTAATACAGGGACAATCCCACATAGCTCAAGCCACAGCACAATATTAAGATAAGCAGGAGGACCCATATCCCCTTTATCCGTATCTTCATCGGTTTATCCTATCCGCCCGGTCACTCAGTTCCTCCCCGCCAGATCATCCCCGTCAAACACCTCATCGATGGGAGCCCCGGCAGGAACCATGGGGAACACCTTGTCGTCCTCGGGGATCACGCACTCGATCAGAACAGGACATTTCATGGCGATGGCCTTTTCTATGGCAGGAGCCACCTCCTCTTTCTCCGTAACCCGGATGGCCGCGCAGCCCAAAGCCTCCGCCACCTTGCAGAAATCCACCTTGTCGTTTAAGACGGTCTGAGAGTATCTCTTGCCGTAAAACAGCGTCTGCCACTGGCGCACCATGCCCAACACATGATTGTTGATCACGATCTGGATGATGGGGATATTGTAACGGCTCGCCGTGGCAAGCTCGTTCATATTCATTCTAAAGCAGCCGTCCCCCGCAATGTTCACGCAGAGTTTGTCAGGCTGTCCCACCTGCGCTCCGATACAGGCCCCCAGACCGTATCCCATGGTGCCCAGTCCCCCGGAAGAGAGAAAAGTCCTTGGCTTGGTGTAGTGATAATACTGGGCGGCCCACATCTGATGCTGCCCCACATCCGTGGTGATCAGAGCGTCTCCCTTGGTGATGCGGTCCAACTCCTCTATCACATAGGGACAGGAAAGTTTCTCCCCGTCGTACTTCAGCGGATATTGGGCCTTCATCTCCGCGATGGTCCGCATCCACTCCCCGTTATCCTTCTTGCCCTGCGCCGCGATCCTCGCGTTCAGATCTTTGAGCACGGCCTTTAAATCTCCCGTGAGGGAGGCGTCCACGCGGATATTTTTGTTGATCTCCGCCGCATCGATGTCAATATGCACCACCTTGGCATTCTCCGCGAATTTCTTGGGATTGCCGATCACGCGGTCCGAAAATCTCGCGCCCAGAGCCACCAAGAGATCGCATTGGCTCACACCCAGATTGGAAGTCTTGGTGCCGTGCATACCGATCATTCCGGTATAGCGGGGACTGCGCCCGTCAAACGCGCCCTTGCCCATCAGCGTGTCGCAGACCGGCGCGTCGATCAGTTCCGCAAACTCCGCCACCTCGTCATACGCCCCGGAGATGATGGCGCCTCCGCCCAAATAGATATAGGGCCTCTCCGCCTCTCTTATATACTCCAACACCTTCTCCATGTCGCTCTCGCCGTAGGAGACCTCGCGCTCCGCGGATTTGATCGCCATGGGCGTAAATTCGCAGACCGCCGCCGTCACATCCTTGGTGATATCCACCAACACCGGGCCGGGCCGCCCGCTCCCCGCGATCTCGAAAGCCTTACGGATGGTATCCGCCAGATTTTCCACATTTTTCACGATATAACCGTGCTTGGTGATGGGCATGGTGACGCCGGCGATGTCCACCTCCTGAAAGCTGTCCTTTCCAAGCATGGGCAGCGTCACATTGGCCGTGATGGCCACCATGGGCACGGAATCCATATATGCCGTGGCGATTCCGGTCACCAGATTGGTGGCGCCGGGGCCGCTGGTGGCAAGGCATACTCCCACCCGTCCGGTGGCGCGGGCATAGCCGTCCGCCGCATGTGCCGCCCCCTGCTCATGGGAGGTGAGAATATGGCGTATCTCATCACTGTGTTGATACAAAGCGTCATAGATATTCAGGATTGCTCCGCCGGGGTATCCGAACACCGTGTCTACCCCCTGCTCCTTTAAACATTCCACTACAATTTCCGATCCATTGAGAAGCATGATCTTACCTCCTCCCGGGGATTTCCAACACCGCGCCCCTGTTGCCGCTGGTCACCAGTTCGCGGTATCTGGAGAGATATCCCGTGGTCACCTTGGGCTCTCTCGGCTGCCACTTCGCGCGGCGGTCTGCCATCTCCTCATCGGAGATCAGCACATCCAATTTGTTGGCGGGGATATCAATGCGGATGATATCTCCCTCCTCCACCAACGCGATGGGGCCGCCCACTGCCGCCTCCGGGGACACATGCCCGATGGACGCGCCGCGGGACGCGCCTGAGAAACGTCCGTCCGTGATCAGCGCCACGGAAGAACCCAGTCCCATGCCCGCGATGGCGGAGGTGGGATTGAGCATCTCTCTCATGCCGGGACCTCCCTTGGGGCCCTCATAGCGGATGACCACCACATCGCCGGCCACGATCCTGCCGCCCTTGATGGCATCGATGGCATCCTCCTCGCAGTCAAACACGCGCGCCGGTCCCTCGTGGACCATCATCTCGGGCGCCACGGCGGAGCGCTTTACCACACCGCTGTCGGGCGCGAGATTTCCCTTTAAGACGGCGATCCCGCCGGTCTCGGAATAGGGATTCTCCACGGGTCTTATGACCTCCGGATCCTTGTTGACGCAATTTTTGATATTTTCACCGATGGTAGTGCCGTTTACGGTCATGCAGTCCAAATGCAGAAGATTCTTCTTGGTGAGCTCGTTCATCACCGCGTACACGCCGCCGGCCTCGTTCAGATCCTCTATGTAGGTGGGACCTGCGGGTGCCAGATGACACAGATTCGGGGTCTTGGCGGAGAGCTCGTTGGCGATATCGAGATTCAATTCCACGCCGGCCTCCCTGGCGATCGCGGGGAGATGCAGCATGGAGTTGGTGGAACATCCCAGAGCCATATCCACGGTCAGCGCGTTCATGAAGGCGTCCTCCGTCATGATGTCGCGGGGTTTGATATCCTTCTCCACCAGTTCCATCACCTTCATTCCGGCATGTTTGGCCAGACGGATCCTCTCGGAGTACACCGCGGGAATGGTGCCGTTGCCCTTGAGCCCCATGCCGATGGCCTCCGTGAGACAGTTCATGGAATTCGCCGTATACATTCCGGAACAGGAACCGCAGGTGGGACAAACCTTTTCCTCAAACTCGCACAACTCTTCCTGCGTCATGGTGCCGGCAGCCACGCTGCCCACGGCCTCGAACATGGAGGAGAGGCTTCTCTTCTGCCCTTTTACGCGCCCTGCCAACATGGGGCCTCCGGACACAAACACCGTGGGGATATTCAGACGCGCGGCGGCCATCAGCAGACCGGGCACATTCTTGTCACAGTTGGGCACGCACACCAAGCCGTCAAAACCGTGCGCCAGCGCCATGCATTCCGTGCTGTCCGCGATCAGATCTCTTGTCACCAGTGAATACTTCATGCCGATATGTCCCATGGCTATGCCGTCACACACGGCGATGGCCGGGAACACCACGGGCATGCCGCCGGCCATGGCCACACCCATCTTCACGGCCTCCACGATCTTGTCCAGATTCATATGTCCCGGCACGATCTCATTGTAGGAGCTCACAATGCCGATCATGGGACGGCGGCGCTCCTCCTCCGTATATCCCAGCGCGTTAAACAGGCTGCGGTGAGGCGCCTGCGCATTTCCAACCTTTACCGAATCACTTCTCATCCCGGTATCCTTCCTTTCACATTTTTCTGTATGATATCAGCGGATCCTCTCCGCCAGAAGATCTCCCATCTTGGAGCAGCCGACCTTCGTACAGCCCTCCGACATGATATCTCCGGTGCGATAGCCGTCCCGCAGCACCTGCTGCACGGCGCTTTCGATGGCATCCGCCTCCCTGTCCAGATCAAAGCTGTATCGCAGCATCATGGCCGCGCTCAAAACCGTGGCGATGGGATTCGCGATGTCCATGCCCGCAATGTCGGGAGCCGACCCGTGACTGGGCTCGTACAGTCCGAATTTGCTGTCATTCAGACTGGCGCTGGCCAACATACCGATGGAACCGGTCACCATACTGGCCTCGTCGGACAGAATATCGCCGAACATATTCTCCGTGAGGATCACGTCAAACTGCGCCGGATCTCTCACAAGCTGCATGGCGCAATTATCCACGAGCATATGTTCCAGAGTCACCTCGGGGTAGTCCGCCGCCACTTCCTCCACCACTTTCCTCCAAAGTCTGGAGGAGTCCAACACATTGGCCTTGTCCACACTAGTCACTTTTTTTCGCCTTTTCATGGCGATGTCAAAGCCCTTGACGGCAATGCGCCGGATCTCATTTTCATCGTAGGTCAGGGTGTCGATGGCCTTGCGCACGCCGTTCTCCTCCACCGTCCTTCTCTCCCCAAAATACAGACCGCCGGTGAGCTCCCTCATGATCATGATATCAAATCCCGCGGCGCTGATCTCCTCCTTCAGGGGACAGGCGGCGGCAAGCTCCTCATAGAGCACTGCCGGACGCAGATTGGCAAACAGGTTCAGAGCTTTCCGGATCGCCAGAAGTCCCGCCTCGGGGCGCAGATTGGGGGGCAGTTTGTACCAGGGCGATGTGGAAGTGTTGCCCCCGATGGAACCCATCAGCACCGCGTCCGCAGACTTGGCGGTGGCGATGGCCTCCTCCGTCAGCGGTACGCCATGCACATCGATGGACGCGCCTCCCATCAGAATATCCGTAAAATTCATCCGGTGTCCGTAGAGCGCAGCCACCTTCTCCAGTACCTTTTTGGCTTCCGCCACGATCTCCGGACCGATTCCGTCTCCGGGGATACAGGTAATATTCAGATCCATGTCGATACCTCCTATACAAAGAGCAATCCTCCCGGACTGCTCTCCTGTTCAAGATATTTTTGGAATTAATGAAAAATTATCCTAGCCCTGCGCATCCGGTTTCTCAACCCTGCTGATCGCCGACTTCTCCATGGGAATGCGACAGTTCCTGTTGTTGCCGAACTCCACGATCACCGTGTCGTCCTCAATGTTTATCACGATCCCGTAGAACCCGGACGTGGTCAGCACGCAGTCGCCCTCCTCCAGAGCGGCGAGCATCGCGGCCACTTTCTTCTGCTCCTTCCTCTGCGGTCTCATAAAGAAAAAGTACATTAATCCGAAGACTGCCACATAGAGAAGGATCACCACTCCCATTCCCGCGGAACTGCCGGCAGCCGCCGCGTCAGCCTCTGAGACACCACTCAATAAAATACCCATTGTTCCTCCATTCCGACGCCTTGCGCCCCAAAACCATTCTTTTTATAGCACTTTCATAATAATACACAGATTTTCCGGAGGGGGCAAGCCCCTTTTCAAAATTTAACAAAAATTTATGATTCCGGTATACCCATTCCTTCCAGTTTCCGCCTCTTATACGCCGCATAATTTCCCGCGTCCAGAGCGTCCCTGATCTCCTGCATCATGGTGTTGTAAAAATACAGGTTGTGCAGTACGCACAGACGCATCCCCAACATTTCCTTCGCCTTCAGAAGATGTCTGATATAGGCTCTGGAATACCTTTGGCATGTGGGACATCCGCAGCCCTCCTCCACCGGTCTGTCGTCCGTCTCATATTTGGCGTTGAAGAGATTGATCTTGCCGAAGTTTGTATAGAGATGCCCGTGGCGTCCGTTTCTGGTGGGGTACACGCAGTCGAAGAAATCCACGCCGCGCTCCACAGCCTCCAGAATATTGGCGGGCGTTCCCACCCCCATCAGATAGGTGGGCCGATCCTGGGGCAGATAAGGTACCACTTCCTCCAACACATGATACATCTCCGCATGACTCTCTCCCACCGCAAGCCCGCCGATGGCATAGCCGTCCAAATCGAGTTCCCGTATGCGCTTGGCGTGTTCAATTCGGATATCGTCATAGACCGCTCCCTGATTGATGCCGAACAAAAGCTGATCGGGATTCACCGTCCCCTCAGCCTCATTGAGACGGCGCATCTCATGCACGCATCTCTCCAGCCATCTTGTGGTGCGCTCCACCGAGCGCTGCACATACTCCCGCTCCGCCTTCGCGGGGGCACACTCGTCAAAGGCCATGGCGATGGTGGAGCCCAGATTGGACTGAATCTGCATACTCTCCTCCGGTCCCATGAAGATTTTCCTGCCGTCTATATGGGAGTGAAAATACACTCCCTCCTCTTTGATCTTTCTGAGTCCCGCCAGAGAGAACACCTGAAATCCGCCTGAATCCGTGAGAATGGGCCTGTCCCATGACATAAATCTGTGGAGTCCTCCCATCCGGCGGATGATCCCGTCCCCCGGCCGCACATGCAGGTGATAGGTGTTGGAGAGCTGCACCTGTGTGCCGATCCGCTCCAGATCCTCCGTGGAGACTGCGCCCTTGATGGCCGCCACGGTTCCCACATTCATAAATACAGGCGTCTGAATGACGCCGTGTACGGTGATGAACTCTCCCCGCTTGGCACGGCCCTCCGTCCCAAGCAGACGATATCGCGCCCGAAAGCGTCCGGGCGCGCTGATGTCTCGCGGACTGTTCTCCGCATTACTTTGTATTGTGTCCTGCATACTATATCAACCTCTTGACTGCTCCGTTGCTTACGCGGGGTTGTCGATCCCGTCAACCTTCCCTCAAGCGCTACAGCGTTTCCCACAGTTCCTCCAGAGTGATGCCCTGTTCGGTGATCACCGTGGCGGCCTCCACGCCCACATATCTGAAATGCCATGGCTCATAGCTGATGCCTGTGACATACTCTTTCTCCTCGGGATAACGCAGGATAAAGCCGAAACGGCAACTGTTCTCCGCCAGCCACTTGCCTGCATCCGTGTTCTCAAATTCCGCCTCCAGTTTTGTATAGGTGTCGCAGACGATATCCAGAGCCAACCCGACCTCATGCTCGCTGTTGCCGGGCACATTGACGACCCGACTGGAGAGCTGATAGGCCTCCATGTAGGACAGCCCTCCGTTCATATACATCCTGATCTTGCGTTCAAAGAGCTCCACCTGATGCTCAGGTGTCCTGTAAGAAGAGACGATCACCAGATTGATGCCATCATCCTTGGCCGCCTGCACCATGTCCGCCAGGTCGTCCAGGATCCGTTCGTCACATCTCTTGCCGACGCCAATATTGCCCAGTGTAAAAGTATAATCATCCGGGATCGAATGCTGCTTATTGAGAAGCACCAACCGCCAGTCGTCCCTGTCAAACACAAGCTCTCCGGACTCATAGGCATCCAGTATGTCCCGGGCCTCCGGCTTGGCCTTGTTGCCCCTGCCCTCCAGAGAGGCCAGAATATCCGATGTGTCGTACCGCTCCTCATCGCTGATTTCACGGGGATGCTCGTACTCCTCCAACTCATACTCCTCCAACACATCCGTGTCGGACAAAATTTCCATATCTTCAAGCCTCAGCTCCGACTCGGGAGCCAACTCCACATCGCTGTCCGCATCCTCCAGATCCCAGTCCACGGCCCTGCCGTTCCCCGAGATGAACAGCGGAAACGAGAAACTGGAGTAAGTGGCAAACAGGCAGAAAGTCACCACCAACATGGAGAAACGTTTGAGATTCCCCCGACAATAGTCTGTCACATGAAAAATGAGCGTAAAAAACACCAGCAACGGAAAAGCGAGTATCCTGCAAAACCCGTTTTTCCTGCCGAACCGGAACAGTCTTTTTTTAATCTTCTCCCTCAGTGTAGTCTTCATCCGTCTATGAGCCTTCTCATGGTTAAACATAATAATATATATTATCATAACACAGATTCAGGCAGAATGCACCCTTTTTCTGATTTTATTGATTTTAACGATTTTTATTCGTCTTTTACTGATCGCTATTCAGCCTTCCACTGCGGCGTGTCCGCAAAATCATCACAGTCATACCACTCAAGGTCTTCTCCGCGATAGGGAGCGCACAGGCTCTCATACTCCTCATGGTCGCGAATATCCTGCCTTGTATTTTCATCTCCGTTCTCATAATAATAGTCATAGTCATCGGAATACGGTTCGGAGAAGGTGTCCGCCTCCTTGCGAAAATGAATCAACTCCCGCGCGCTGCCGTCCTCACCGTAAGTGTAGTATACTTCCTCATTGCCGTCATAATTCTGTCCCCACCCGACGATGCCGTTGTCACAGACTGAAAATGCCATATGCGTTGTGTGCGTCTCGAATACGTCAAAACAGACCAACTCATCCTCTACAACCCCCAACAGATAGATCACCTCGGTGGGCGAGCTATTCATTTTAAAGACCAACTCCGGGACATCATCCCGGTTCACGTCCGCAAACGCAAACATTTTATGATACTCTTCATCATATGCGGACTCCATATAGAACTCCCTGTCGTCAAAATACCCCAGGGAATCCATGATGAGATGGAGAGTCGGCGAGAATCTCGTGACCTTTCGCTCTCCCCGCAGAAATTCCGCGTACAGCGGATGCATTCCGAAGTCACGCAGATACGCCGCCCCGCTGTCGGACGCGACATCCGATCCCGGACGGGACGCGCCTGACTCCGGCACCACGCTTTCCGACTTTGACACATCCGTCTCCGGCATCACGTTTTCCGCCTTTGAACCGTCTGTCTCCGGCATGGCGCTCTCCGCCCGTGACACACCCGTTTCCGGCATCACACTCTTGATCTCCGCCGCGTCCTCTGATCCGCATGCCGCCCACAGCGCCGCCGCGCACACTAGCGCCACCGCCGCGATCGGCCTTCCCATCTTCACAAACATTTTATTTGCAGTCACTTTATTTGCTGCCATTTTCTTTGCGTTTTCCTGATATTTCATCCTTACACCCCCACTATCTGTCCCAACACATACTCCGCCATCTCTCTGACCTCCTCCCGCTCATCCCCCAAAGCCTCCCGGATAACGGGAAGGTATTCGGGCCGATAATTGTTCAGCATGGCGTTCAGCGCATTGGTCTTGTATCTCCATTCCTTCCCCTTGGGGATATACCAGAGTTTGGGCCGCAGAACCGCCTCCAACCACCGATAATCCGCGCGGACGATGGAAATATACGGATCCGGATGCCCTGACGTTTCCGCCAATTCCTCCAGTCCCGGAAATTTCTCCTCGTCACTCCACGCATTGCGATTGTATGGACAGACATCCTGACAGGTGTCACATCCGTACATCCACTCTCCAAACCTGTCGCTCAGAGGTTCCTTCCGCAGATCCCAACCGTCCCATGTGGTCAGACAGGAGACACAGGTATTTCTGCACATCATATAAGGCCCCTCCAGAGATCCCGTGGGACATGCCGCCGCGCAGAGATCACAGTTCTCCCCACAGGGACGAATGTGGTTTTCGGCGATATATTCAAACGGTCTGTCGATCAGAAAAGCCTCTAAATATTGCCAGGATCCCCTCTCCGTATAGAAAAAGTTATTCTTCCGTATGATGCCGATGCCGGCCCGCATAGCCGCATGGCGCAGGGCGGTGATCCCGAAATCCCTGTCCGTCTTCACCCAAAGTCCCGCGTCCACAAGATATTTTTCAAAAGCAACACTGGTCCGATAAGGCGCCGACGCGGGTTCCCTTCTTCCATCCGTCAGATAGTACTTGGCGATACGTCCCTGCAGTTTCTCCGGAATATGGTATTTCCCGTACCAATAAGAACAGATCACCACAGCCTCCGCCCGGGGATAAACCTCTTTCACACGGGCAAAAGCGCGAAAGTCTCCATATATCTTCTCCGTCTCCGGAAAACGGCGTATCCGCTCCTCCAGTTTCTCCCCATACCCTGCCATGTCCGCGACCGGAACGATCCCGCATTTGTCAAACCCCAATTCTGTCGCCTTATTCACGATATCCGACGCACGGATCATAAATCTCTCCTTCCCCCGCTCCTTTACATCTTTCCTCCGCTCATGTATAATCTAAGTCAGATCGCTTGCATTGCAGCATTAAACGCGACCCAAAATACGACAAAGAATACAGGAGGAACTGTCATGGCAGGTTCATCATACGGAAACATATTCAGGATCACCACCTGGGGCGAATCCCACGGGAAAGCGCTGGGCGTGGTGGTGGACGGCTGTCCCGCGGGACTGCCCTTGTGCGAGGAGGATATCCAACGCTATCTGGACCGCAGAAAGCCCGGCACCGGCAGCGTCACCACCCTGCGCAAGGAGGATGATCTGGTGGAGATCCTCTCCGGAGTCTTCGAGGGCCGGACCACCGGCGCTCCCATCTCCATGATGGTGCGAAACACCTCCCAACACTCCGCGGATTATGGCAATATCGCCGAGTGTTACCGCCCCGGACACGCGGACTATACCTTTGACCAAAAATACGGCTTTAGGGATTATCGGGGCGGCGGCCGTTCCTCCGGCCGCGAAACCGTGGGGCGTGTGGCCGCCGGCGCCATCGCCGCCAAGATCCTCTCCTGCATGGGCATCACCGTGCAGGCCTACACCCGCTCCATTGGCCCCGTGGAGGCCGACCTGAACGCCTTTGACGCGGAGGCGGTCCTGACCACCCCCACCGCCATGCCCGATCGGGCGGCGGACGCAAAGGCCGTGGCCTGGTTGGAGGACGCCAAAAAACGCCGGGATTCCGTGGGCGGCTGTATGGAATGCCGTGTGACGGGGCTCCCGGCGGGCATCGGTGATCCCGTCTTCGATAAATTGGATGCCAATCTGGCCAGGGCCGTCATGTCCATCGGCGCGGTGAAAGCCGTGGAGATTGGCGACGGCGCCGCCGTGTCCGCGCGATGCGGCAGTGAAAATAACGATGCCTTTCGCATGGAGGAAGGCCGGGTAATAAAGTCCACCAATCATGCGGGAGGCATTCTGGGCGGCATCAGCGACGGCGATGTCCTGCTATTGCGCGCCTATGTCAAGCCCACTCCCTCCATCTATCTCACTCAACAGACGGTCAACCGCTCCGGCGAAGAGATCGATCTGGCCATCCAAGGACGACATGACCCCGTCATCGTGCCCCGCGCGGTGGTGGTCTTGGAGTGCATGAGCGCGATCACCGTGTTGGACGCCATGATGGTCAATATGTCCGCCCGTCTGGACCGTCTGGTGGATTTCTATCGGTGAACAGGCCGCGCGGGAGCCGACCGCCTGTTTACGTCTTTTGGCTTTTGGCCGCCGCGCCCTGCCCGTCAGGCTCTGCTGGTGCTGCCCAACTTGTGGAACGCGATACAGTTGGGCACATCCACACTGATGGGCGGCCCGTTCATGATCATGTTGCCGGCCTCCGGATTCAGATGGAAGAACGTCATGTCATTGCTCTCATGATTTAAGGAGACCAAAAATTTGCCGTTGGGAAAGAACTCCGCATCCTTGGGGTACTCCCCGCTCACCGGCAGACAGAATTTTTGGGTGAGCATCCCCGTCTTCGTGTCCACCGCAAAGACCACCACGGAATTATCCCCCGCGTTAGAGGACAGCAGATACCGGTAGTCCTTGGAAAAGCTCAGCGCGCTGGCCGCGTTGGTGCTGCCCTTTTCCGGTTTCACGGTGAGCGCCGTCTGGATCTTCTCAAAACGCGGCGTACCGTCATTGTCCTCATAGGAATACACGTCGATACTGCAGCTCCACTCATGCACCACATAGATGAATTTGCCGTCCAGTGAGATCTTGATATGTCTGGGCTCGGAATTTAATTCGCTGTGCAGGATATCCACCAGATCCACCTTGCCCCACTCCGGGCTGAAACGATACACTTTCACATGATCCATACCCGAGTCCGCCACCAACAGATATTTGTTGTCATGAGTCATGCGGGCGCAGTTGATATGCGGCCGCGAATTGCGCTCCGCGATGCTGCCCAGACCCTTGTGGAACACCTCGTCGGTGATCTCTCCCACGGAGCCGTCCTCATTTAATTTGAGCACCGTGAGTTTGCCGTCGTGATAGCCCGCCACGAACAGATAACGGTCCGTGTAATCCGTGGAGATATAGCAGCCCCTCATACCGTTGATGGGAGCAAAATTGATCAGCTCCAGATTGCCGTCCGGCAGGATCAGGTAGGATTCCACGCCGAAGTCCGTGATGGAATACAGATATTGACAGTTGTGGGATATGGTCAGATAGGAAGAATTGGTGATCTGCACTTTGCTCTTCTCGCGAAATCTCCCCTTCTCCATGTCCACGTCATATATCTTGATCCCGTTTTTGTCCCCCTGGGTATAAGTGGAGACATACGCTATATATTTTTCCTGCTCCTTCGCCATGATCCTTCCTCCCATCATTCAACCGTTTCCTGCCACGAGTATGGATATATTTTAGCACATTGCGGCAATTTTTGAAATACCCTTTCCGAAAATCCTCGCTCCTCTCGAAACAATTGTGAAACTTTTGGTAAAATCATTGACATTCCCGCCGTTTGACTATATTATTATCATAATTTGTGCATAAGGGCAAAATCATGCCCGAACGGCGGAATCAAACCGATTTTGTCGCTTTATACACAGGATAACAGGTATTGTATTTGTTTTATACGGGAAGGAACAAAAATGGAAAATGCTTTGGTGAACTTGGAGGGCATCACGAAATCCTTTGACGGCCAGATGATCCTGGACGATCTGAACCTTTATATTAAGGAAAATGAGTTTCTGACGCTCTTGGGACCCAGCGGCTGTGGCAAGACCACTACTCTGCGTATTCTGGGCGGGTTCGAGCGACCCGACAGAGGACATGTCATTTTTGAGGGCCGTGACATCACGGAACTTCCCCCCAATAAGCGCAATCTCAACACTGTATTCCAGAAGTATGCCCTTTTTGCCCATATGGACATCGCTGAGAATATTGCGTTCGGCCTGAAGATCAAAAATAAATCCAAGGCCTATATAGACGACAAGATCAAATACGCTCTGAAACTGGTCAATCTGGACGGCTATGAGCATCGTATGCCCGACTCCTTAAGCGGCGGTCAGCAACAGCGTATCGCCATTGCCCGCGCCATCGTGAACGAGCCCAAGCTGCTCCTTCTGGACGAACCCTTGGGGGCATTGGATCTGAAATTGCGCCAGGACATGCAGTATGAGCTGATCCGCCTCAAGAATGAGCTTGGGATCACCTTCATCTATGTGACGCACGATCAGGAGGAGGCGCTGACCATGTCCGACACCGTGGTGGTCATGAATCAGGGCTATATCCAGCAGATCGGCACGCCCGAAAATGTCTATAATGAACCTGAAAACGCCTTTGTGGCGGACTTCATCGGGGACAGCAACATCATCGGAGCCACCATGATCCGCGACAGACTGGTGGAGATCCTGGGCGCGCGCTTTGCCTGTGTGGACGAGGGTTTCGGCGAGGACAGGCCCGTGGACGTGGTGATACGTCCCGAGGACGTGGAACTGGTCTCCCTGGAGGAAGGCGTGATAAAGGGCACCGTGACCCATCTGATCTTCAAGGGCGTACACTACGAGATGGAAGTGATGGCAAACGGCTATGAATGGCTCGTCCAGTCCACCCGTATGCACCCCGTGGGCACTGCCGTGGGGATCAAAGTGGATCCCTTCAACATACAGATCATGAACAAACCGGAATCCGAGGACGAGGAGGCTGTGGGAGTCAATGAGTAAAAAGCTTTTATCGGTTCCCTATCTTGTCTGGTCCGCCCTGTTTATCCTGATACCGCTCTGCATGGTATTCTATTACGGACTGACGGACAAGACCGGAGCCTTTACATTGGAAAATATCCTGGCCATCACCACCCCCGAGCATTCCAAAGCTCTGTGGGAGGCGGTGAAACTGTCTCTTGTCAGCACGGGACTCTGCCTTCTGTTGGCCTACCCGCTGGCCATGATCCTGTGCAATATGAATTTCAGACAGGACACTTTCCTCGTGTTTCTCTTCGTGCTGCCCATGTGGATGAATTTCCTGCTCCGCACCATCGCGTGGCAGTCCCTCTTGGAGAAGACCGGTGTCATCAACGGTATTCTGGCGTGGCTGAGACTTCCCGCCCTGAATATCATCAACACCCCGGGGGCCATCGTACTGGGCATGGTGTACAATTTCCTGCCCTTTATGGTATTGCCCCTCTATAATGTTTTGGTCAAAATTGACAGAAATGTCATAAATGCGGCCAGGGACTTGGGCGCCAATTCCTTTCAGACTTTTCTGAAGATCCTGCTGCCCTTGAGCGTCCCCGGCATCATAAGCGGCATCACCATGGTCTTTGTCCCCGCTCTCACCACCTTCGTCATATCCAGACTCTTGGGCGGCGGCAAGATCCTGCTCATCGGCAATATCATCGAGGAGGAGTTCACCCGGACCGGCAACTGGAATCTGGGCAGCGGCCTCTCCATCGTGCTGATGCTGTTCATCATCCTCAACATGGTCATCACCGCGGTGACCGATAAGGACGGGGAGGTGAATGCCCTGTGAGCAAAGTGTATGGCGCAGTGAGAAAACTGTATATCGCGCTGATCTTTATCTTTTTGTATGCCCCCATCGCCACGTTGATCGTGCTCTCTTTCAACGCCAACAAGACCCGGGCCAAATGGGGCGGATTTACATTCAAATGGTATAAGAGTCTCTTTGAGAATGAGGAGATCATGCAGGCTTTGTGGAACACTCTTGCCATCGCATTCCTCTCCACACTGATCGCGACCGTCATCGGGACCGTGGCCTGTATCGCCATGCAGGCCATGAAGAGACGCACCCGCTCTCTCATCATGGGTATCACCAACATCCCCATGCTGAACGCGGATATCGTGACCGGCATCTCCCTGATGCTGCTGTTCATCAGTTTCGGCCTTAAGTTCGGATTCGGCACCATTTTGCTGGCGCATATCACTTTCAATATCCCCTATGTGATACTGAGCGTGATGCCGCGCATGAGACAATTAAACCCAAGTACCTATGAGGCAGCGCTCGATCTGGGAGCCTCGCGGATACAGGCATTTTTCCGGGTGGTGTTCCCCGACCTTCTGCCGGGGATCTTCTCGGGATTTTTGATGGCTTTCACCATGTCCCTGGATGATTTTATCATCACGCATTTTACCAAGGGACCCGGTATAGATACCCTGTCCACCAAGATATACACGGAAGTCAAAAAAGGGATCAAACCGGAAATGTACGCGCTTTCCACTATCATTTTTGTCTCGGTTTTGGTATTATTACTGTTGGTAAATTACACACCCAAAGCCGGCCGCAAAAAGACCCAATAATCAGTATCGGAGGAATCTTATCATGAAAAAATCAGCCAAAATATCAGCAACTCTGTTGTGCGCCGCAGTCGCCGTCAGCTCTCTCACCGTCGGCTCTCTCGCCGGCTGCTCCTCTTCCGAGGGAGGCGAGAACGGAGAGGTATATGTATACAACTGGGGTGAGTATATCGACCCTGACACCATCAGCATGTTTGAGGAGGAGACCGGCATTAAAGTCGTCTATGACGAATATGACACCAATGAGGCCATGTACCCCAAGGTTGCGGCCGGGGCGTCCGTCTATGACGTCATCTGCCCTTCCGACTACATGGTGCACAAGATGATCGAGAACGATCTGTTGCAGGAATTAAACTTTGACAATATGCCCAACGCCGTCTCCAACATCGGCGCGCAATACTATGAGACCGCCGAAGAGTTTGACCCCGGCAACAAATACTGTGTGCCCTACTGTTGGGGAACCGTGGGCATCCTCTACAACACCACCATGGTGGATGAGCCCGTCACGAGTTGGTCCATCCTCTGGGACGAGAAATACGCTGACAATATCCTCATGCAGGATTCCGTGCGGGACGCTTTCATGGTGGCGCTGAAATTAAACGGGTATTCCATGAACACACTGGACGTGGCGGAACTTGAGACCGCCAGGGACGCGCTGATCGAACAGAGCCCTCTGGTGCAGGCATGGGTCATAGATGAGGTGCGCGACAAGATGATCGGCGGGGAGGCCGCTCTGGGTGTGATCTACTCCGGAGAGGCCATCTACACACAGCGCCTGAACCCCGATCTGGAATATGTGATCCCCGAGGAGGGGACCAATGTGTGGATCGACGGCTGGGTGATCCCCAAGAACGCCGCCAACAAAGAAAATGCCGAGAAGTTTATCGATTTTATGTGCCGCGGGGACATCGCGCTGATGAATTTTGACTACATCACCTACTCCACGCCCAACACGGCCGCACAGGCTCTGATCGAGGATGAAGATATCCGCAACTCCGAGATCGCTTTCCCGGATCTGTCCCAATATGAGAATCTGGAGACCTTCATCTACCTCGGCGAGGAGGGGGATGAACTGTATAATCAGTACTGGAAGGAAGCGCGCTCCCGATAAGCTGCGTCAGCCGGATGATCCGGACGCCATCACCATCACATCCAGCACAAAATTTCCGTTCTCCGTGTAGCAGAACATCTCTCCGCCGAGCTTTTGCGCCGTCTCCTGCACCATCGGGAGCCCGAAACCATGGTCATGTCCCTCCTTATCCGTGGCAGGTATGGTTCCCTTCTCCACCTGCAGTTCCTCCCTGCAGCGGTTGCGTATCCGTATCAGAAGATAATCCCTGCTGTACTTCATCTGCACGGATACCTCCCGCCTGTCCCTGTCGATGAGCTGCAGGGCGTCACAGGCATTTTCCAGACCGTTGGAGAGGATCCTGCACAGATCCATATAGGGCAGCGCCTCCTCTCCCACCTGTATGTGTATATTGCATTTTGCGCCCAATTCCTCCAGTTTGGCCGAATAGCGGATACATACCGCGTTCAGGTAAGGATTGGCGCAAAACGGCCCCAACAGGGTCATCATTTCCTTCTCCACACCCTCCAGACAGGCCAGAGCCTCCTTTGTCCTGCCCTCGGTGAGCAACCCGGCCAAGGTGGCCGTATGTCCTTTCATATCATGTTTCATCTTGCGTATGCGCTGCTGATTTTCAAGCTGCGCCTCCAACGCGTTCTTCTGTTCCCGCAGGAGCCGTTCGCTCTGCTTTCTCCTGTAGAGCAGCAACTGTCTGTAGAGAGCCGCGAAGATCGTGGCATAGGTCAGCGGCATCAGAGCGAGCAAAAATAACAAAACGGGCAGTTCCTGCGGTCTGGCCGTGATGATCACCGGGAAATTGGAATGGACTGCCAACAGCACATAATAGAGAGCCGTTATGCCCGCAAAGACACCCCAGCCTTCCGCCACCGATTCCTGCAACTCCAGATAAGGTTTTCTCAGGCGGCGGACCGCCCACCACTCCACCAGAGGAAACAGGATCAGTCTGCCGAGCAACATCAGAATATACTGTTCCCCTCCCAAATAAAAATCCACCAGATTGGTCACGATGATGATCCACAGAGCCACTGTGTCGGCCATACAGAATGTGAAGAAAAATCTGCCTTTTTTGTCCTTGGAGACAAACCAAAAGAACAACAGACTCGGCAGGGTGCAGGTCAGGATGAAAACTCTGCCCATCACCTCCGCCCCATAAAGAGCTAACCCCGCCACATTCAAAAGGATCAGGGGCCCCATGAAGATTCCGGTGAGGATGAAAGTCTTTCTCATGCCGTAACGGGAGCGATATAGCAACATGAACAGTATTAAGATATGGAACAGAGACCACAGTATTGACAGATCACGTAATACGGCCATCAGTCCACCTCCTCAAACAATATCTCCTGATACCGCTTTTTGACATCCGCAAAATAGCGTCTGGACACCGGTATCTGCCGGCCGCCCACTATCAGATCATTGCCGCTCAAATGATCCACATGATACATGTTCACGACAAAACTCTGATGGCAGCGCGCGAACACGTCCCCGCACACCTGTCCGGCCAACTCGTCAAGTCTTCCCCTGCACTCCTGCACGGAACCGTCCCTGCAGTAAATGGAGATCGTGTGTTCCCTGCTGCTGATGTACAGGATCTTTTCATAGGGAATACTGCCCGTCTGCCCCCGATACTGAAAGGAGAGCTTTTGTTCCCGATATCCGGCGATATTCCCGGATATCTTGTCCAACAGGCGCTGCACGGACTCCTCATCCACGGGCTTTATCAGATATTGCACCGCGTAGAGATCATAGGCCTCCCTGTAAAAATCATCACTGGTGGAGACGAAACAGATCGCCGCCTCGTCCTGCATCCCGCGCAGCTCCCCGGCCAATTCCACCCCGTTCGCGGAGCCGTCCATAAAGATATCCAACAGATACAACTCAAAGCGCATCTTTCCGCTTGCCACATCCTTTAGAAGACTCCCCGCATCGGAGTAGATCCTGACGTCATGTCCCCCCAGAAACTTTCTCAGAGCCAGAGCGTCCTCCGCGCAGTCGTCACAGACTGCTATTCTCATACACATCATCCTTTTTGTATTTTTTATTGATCGTAAAGGCTCAAGAGGTCAACTGCCCTAAAGCTCATTGACCTCTGACCGACCGTTTCATGACATGGGGACAAAATGCCGTCAATTCTGACAGCCGCATCCCTCATTGCCATAATTGTAGTTAAAATCTACTCTGGGAGGAGGGGGAATCATTCCGGGCGCATTGTCACAGCACTCTCTCGCGTCCCGAACGGCTTCCCTTGCGTCCCTGACAGCCTCCCTTGCGTCTCTGGTGGCCTCCTTGGCCTCCCACACGGCTCTCGCTGCCCTGCGCTCCTCACATGCGCAGTCCCTGTCCTGCGCGCATCCGCAGTCATCCTGAGCGGAGCCGCAGCCGTTTCCGCAGTTGTTGTTACAGCCGCAGGTATTTCTTCCAAAACCGCTGCCGCCGCAGCCCAACAGGAGCAACAATATGATCCAACAATTCATCTCTGATACCTGTATTGTTTGATTTATTGTATTGTATTCTCAGGTCTTGGATTGTTGCCTGTCCTCCGTCCGTTTCCCGCCGCTTTGCCGGACACGGATCTCCTTTGAGAGTGTCCCTGCACCAACTCTCTCTTTATCCGCCGAAAGGTCTTCTCCTCCCCCTCTTCCGCCAACATTTTCAGCATCCGCTCCAACACGCTGCGGGTATATTCATGCATGCAGTGCCGGTTGGCGCCCTTGAGATAATATTCATAGGGCGACGCGTCCGTGTAATCCCGTCCCTTGTAGACCTTACACGCGGCGATGCGGTCCATGATCATCTCCGCGATGTAACGGTCCGGCATGGGCACCGGCACCATCTCTCCGGGTTTGGCATGTTTGCTGTAGTCCACCCAATACTCAAAGTGATGCTTATTGCGCCCCTTGTGGTGCAGCCACGCGCCGGAGTATCCGAGCGCCTCCCGCTCCGCGTCATTGGGACTCCTCGTGCCCTGATAATATCTCATGCCCACGGCGAATTCCGCAGGGCTGTATTTGGACAGATCATGGAGGATGCCCTGTCGGTACAGTCCCACCCGAAAACACCCCTGCGCCACCAGATATTTGTGGTATGTGACCGTCTTAAAGTGTCTCCACGCCTTTCCCATGTCTTCTCTGCCTTCTCTTTCTCCTGCGCCCCGCGTCATCGGGCACGCTCATATAGATGGAACAACTCCGCCCCGGCACCGGGATCACCTTCTCCAAGGCCTCCTCCTGCTTAGGCTCAGCGAGTGACTCCTGCGCGTTGCTCTCCGAAACCGCCGGTTTGGCTTTTTTGACTTTTTCCTTGGGAGCCTCCCCGGACAGGGGCGCGTCCTCCTCCGTATTCCGGACAAGCTGCCACTTCATGCCCGCCGGCAGCTTGGGCATGGCCAGTTCCATGGGCTCCCAATACATATTTATGGCGAGATAGATGAAAGCATCCTCCTCACCCTTCCCGCATCTTGCGTATTTGCCGCAGTACAGAATGCCCGCGTGTCGGTTGTAGCTCTCCGTGCGCAGACGCCACGCGCTCTGACCGTGGTAGGACAGATCCGGATATCCGCAGGAAATGTAGTCCGCCATCTTTAACTCGTCTGTGGGATGCAGAATGGGGTGCGCCCTGCGAAACGCCACCATCTCTTTCCAAAACCGCCATATATCTTCATTCCTGCGCAGGTCATTCCAATCGAGCCACGCCGTCCCGTTGTCCTGGCAGTAGGGATTATTGTTGCCCTTCTGGGAATTGCCAAACTCATCTCCCATAAAGATCAATGGAGTGGACTGTGAGAATAACAGCATCACCATGGCGTTCCTGATCTGCTTACGGCGAAGCTCTCTCACCTTTTTGCGTCTGCTCGGCCCCTCGTCCCCGCAGTTCCAACTGTAGTTGAAATCATTTCCGTCCCGATTGTCCTCGCCGTTGATCTCATTGTGCTTGCGGTCATAGGACACCATATCCGCCAGCGTAAATCCGTAGTAATTGCTCATGTAGTGGATGCGCCCCATATTCCAAGGGATCCGTCTCATATGGGACAGCGCCGTCCCCAACATATTCTCATCCCCCTTGAGATACTTTCTCATGGTGTAGAGATAGTCGTCACTGTAGGCGGCCAGATTGACATACTGCGGCGTCTCGCCCGGACCATAGATTTTATTTGTGTCAAAGTGATAGTACCAGAGTTTGGTGTCCGCGAGCATCTCCTCCTCGGCGATCAGATTCACCGGAAGATTCTCCCCCATGAGATGAAAACCGTCCACATGATACTGAAGCACCCAAAACTTCAAGATCTCCGTAATCTCCGATGTCTTGACGGATCCCGGAAAATAAAACTGCATGACGATCTCCATGCCTCTTGCGTGAAAGGCCCGGATCATCTCCCTAAACTCCGTGCAGGGATCGTCCCCCGCCGCGTACGCGGCCTTGGGCGCATAGTAATAGCCCTGCTTGTATCCCCAGTAATTGCACTTTGCGGGAGACACCATTTCCAACTCCGCGTCCGATATCTCATAGGCAGGATTCTGCGCCGCCAGAGCGGCCCTGCGCTCCGCCATCGTGGAAATCTCCGCAAACTCATAAGCCGGCTGCAGCTCCACGGTGGTGATCCCCGTCTCCTGCAGATAGTCCAATTTCTCCGTCATGCCGAGAAAAGTGCCCCTGTGCTCCACATTGGAGGATGTATGCCGCGTAAACCCCCGCACATGGGCGCAGTAACAGATACACTCGCTGTAGGGAACCCGGGGGGAACGATCCCCCTGCCAGTCGAAGGGGGTATCGTGGATCACCGCTCTAAAGTCCTGCGGTCTTCGCTCCTTTCCATAGGGGGCATGCCCGTTAAATCTTCTCGCGTATCTGTCCGGCACGATATCGTCACCCTCATAGAACTGATAGGTGATCTCGTCCGGATCAAGTTCCGCAAGACATTTGCACCGGATATTTCCAATGCGCTCATCCTTCGTAAAGGGAAGTTTCCACAGTCTCTTCCCCGTCTTTCTATCATAAATGAGAACCCCGCAATCGTTTCTTTTGGAGACAAAAGAAAAGTAAACGGACCCGTTCTCCGCATGCGCACCAAGAGGATATGGTTTCTTACCGGCAAATTCTAATTTAGTCATCACAGCCTCCTCATAATTTGTCAGATATTTTCATTATATAGTATTGCGCCCGAAACCACAAGCAATTATAATTGAATTGGACACTATTTTATGAAAATTGATGGAAGGGAGACCGACATGGCAGCCAAAAATGATTATGAAGATGAGGAAATGACAGTGGAATTGGACTTGGAGGACGGCACCCTGGTAAACTGCGCCGTCATCACCATCATCACCGTGGAAAAAAGGGATTATATCGCGCTTTTGCCCCTGAATGAGAACGGGGAGAACGAGGACGGCGAGGTATGGTTCTACCGCTACAGCGAAAATCCCGACGATTCCAACGAAGAGCCCAAGTTGGACTATATCGACGACGATGAGGAATACGAAAAGGTTGTGGACGCGTTCGATGAATATCTGGACAATTGTGAATTTGACGAATTGATCGACGAGTGATCCAAGATCGGATTTAAGAATCGGGACAACAATACGGGGCGTTCTTTGGTACCGTGGGTACAGAGAAACTCCAGATGCTTTCGGGCTCTGGTGATGCCCACATAGAAGATCCTCCGCTCTTCCTCCACCGCCCCGGCATCCGGCAGACTGCCGTGGGGATAGATTTTCTCATTGCAGTCCGGCATATAAACCCGGTCAAACTCCAAGCCCTTGGAGGCATGTACCGTCATCAGCCGAATGACAGCCGAATTTTGCTCCGCCGTCCGAACGGTATTTTCCGTAACCGTATCTTCCCGGACGGCGTTATTTTGCGCGCGCATCCCCACATCTTTCGCTTTCTGCGCTCTCTCCCACTCCCACACATTGTCATACGCGCGGGCATCCTCCCGCAGGAATTCCAACAGCGCGAGCCACTCCGCCAGATGCCTGTCCGCGCCCTTTCGCTGTCTCAGATAGTCCTCATAGCCCACCGCTCTGCACAGATATAATATGGCGGTGGCCGGAGACAGAGCGCTCATGCTCCGTAACTGCTGCTCCAGTCTCAGAACAGAGGCGGCGATCCTGTCATCTCCGCGCCGTCCCCTCTGAAGATACCGGTTCCGCAATTCCCGCAGATCCACCATATCCCTCTCTCCCAGACTGTCGCGGCTGATGTATCTCAGCGGGCGGTTCGCGATCCTCAGAAACAATTCCCGCCTCCTGTCTCCGGCCGCCAGTTTCAGATAGGCCATGATGTCCTCCGCGATGAAATGCTCATAGGGTCCTCCGGTCTGCTCTTTCATCCGATAGGGGATGCCCTCCCGGGTGAGGAGAGACGCCAATATCTGCATCCCGCTGTTGGTGCGGAACAGCACGCCACAGCTCTCCTGCGGATGTTTCTGCAGCAAATCCTGCAGTTCCTTCACCAAATATTGCATTTCCTGATGCACATTTTCAAAACTATGCAGAATTACGTCGTTTTTTGAATTTTTTCCGTTTTTTGAATTATTTCCTTCATTTTGAGCCGCCACACAGTCTTTGGCAAAACGGTTTTGATTCTCGCGGATGACCCGTTCTGCCGCAGACACGATCTCTTTTGTGCTCCTGTAATTGATATTTAACAAAATCTGCTCCGCTCCGTACTCCTCCGCGAACCGCCTCAGACACTCCGGCCCGGAACCGCGAAAACCGTAGATGGACTGGTCATCATCTCCCACCGCGAACAGATTGTGGTGTCTCTCCCCCAGGATTTTCACCACCTCATATTGCAGAGGATTGATATCCTGAAACTCGTCTATCAGAATATACCGGAAACGGTCCTGCCAATATCGCCGCCCCGCCTCATCCTCCTGCAGGAATTTGCCGCACTCATAGACCATGTCGTCAAAATCCAGGCCGCCCTCCGCCCTGCAGCGCCTGCGATACTCCTCAAAGATCTCCCGGAAAGATTCCCTCCTGCCGATATGCATCCGCCTTGCGGCAGTCTCCGAATCCATGGTATTTTTATAATAGCTGACGGCCTCCAGAATGACTTCCGCGTCACTTTCCAGTGTATCCCGGTCATATCGCCCCTGCGAATCGGGTCCGTATGCCCTCAACAGATCCATGATGATGTGTTTCTTGCGGGATGTGCTTAAGATTTTGGTGTCATTGCCCCAATATCGGGATTGTAACAATATGTGATAAAAGATGGAATGAAAAGTGCCGAAGACCACGGGACAAACACTGCCCGCCCGGCTTAAGAACCGCTGCTGCATGGACAGAGCGGCGTCTTTGGTGAATGTGACCACCAGAATCTCCTCCGGCGGGACATGTCGTATTTGAATGAGATACAGAATTCGTCTGACTATGACGGTAGTCTTGCCGGAGCCGGGGCCCGCCAACACCAACGCGGGCCCCTCCCCCTGCGCCACGGCTCTGCGCTGTGACGCGTTCAACCCCGCGAGAAACTGTTCCTCCTGCGGAGTCCTGTTATGATCCTCAGCCCGCGGCATGCTCTAACAGTTCGATTCCTTTCCGGATACGCGCCAGACTCTCCTCTTTGCCCAGCACCTCCATGATCTCGGTGGCGCCGGCGGGAGTCATCTGTTTGCCGGAGACGGCGGTGCGGATGGGCCACATTACATAGCCGTTCTTTACCCCTTTCTCCTCCACGTATTGCGAAAGCGTCCCGTACAGCCCGTCATTACTGTAATCCTCCTGCGCCTCCAGAATCGGCAGAACATCCCGCAACACCTGCAGCGATGTCTCCAAGTTGGTCTTCATCTTTTTGTGGGTGTACATCTCCACGTCATACTCGGGCAGCTCCTCAAAGAAATCCACATGAGCCGCGATGTCCGGGAATACCTCGATCCTCGTCTTCACCATGGCGGCGATCTTCACCAGATCCAAATCCCTGTGCAGCACGGCCTTCAGATAGGGCTCGGCCTTCTCATAAAACAGGTCAAAATCCATGGCCTTGATATACTCGCCGTTCATCCAACGAAGTTTCACCATGTCAAACACGGCGGGGGATTTGCTGATGCGGTGATAGTCAAACTCCCGTATCAGTTCCTCCAAAGAGAAGATCTCCCGATTGTCCTCCGGGCTCCAACCCAGGAGCGCGATATAGTTTACCACGGCCTCCGTTACGAATCCCTGCTCCAACAGATCCTCAAAGGAGGAATGTCCGCTCCTCTTGGAGAGTTTCTTGTGATTCTCATCCGTGATCAGGGGCAGATGAATGTACACCGGACTCTGCCAGCCGAAGGCGTCATAGAGCCTCTGATATTTGGGCGAGGAGGAAAGATACTCGTTTCCCCGCACTACATGCGTGATATTCATGGTGTGATCGTCCACCACATTGGCAAAATTATAAGTGGGATAGCCGTCGGATTTGATCAGGATCATATCATCCAACTCCGCGTTCTCCACGGTGATGTCTCCGTAGAGCTCATCATGAAAAGTGGTACTGCCCTCGTTGGGAATGTTCTGGCGGATGACAAAGGGTTTACCCGCCGCCAGATTGGCCTCCACTTCCTCCTTGGAAAGCGACAGACAGTGCTTGTCATAGATGCTGATCTCCTTGCCTTCCACTACCTCCGTCTTGAGTCCCGCCAGTCTCTCTCTGTCACAGAAACAATAATAGGCCTCTCCCTTATCGATCAGTTCCAGGGCATGCCGCATATAGATACCCGTCTTCATGCGCTCGCTCTGCACATAGGGTCCCACGCCGCCGTCCTTGTCCGGCCCCTCGTCATGGACTAAGCCCGTCTCCGCCAACGTGTGATAGATGATCTCGGTGGCGCCCTCCACGAATCTCTCCTGATCCGTGTCCTCAATGCGCAACATAAAATCTCCGCTGGCATGTTTGGCGATCAAAAACTCATACAGCGCCGAGCGAAGATTTCCCACATGCATACGCCCGGTGGGGCTCGGTGCGTAGCGCGTCCTAATCTTGGTCATATGATGATCTTCCTCCTCAAATCTCAAATATTAACGAAAGTATAACACAGCCGCCCGACAAAGTCCACCAAAAAACCGGACGGCGGGATATTGGAATCAAACAATAAATTATAAAATATGCGAAAAAGCATTTACTTTTTCTCCGGTTGGGATATACTATTTATAAGAATCTAAAGTTTTCTTGAAATCTCAAGAATTCTGTGTTTCGCTTATAATAGGCTGCACTGTATCAGGAAAGGATGATTTATATGAATTTAGCCAAAATTTCTGCCAATGGACAGATCACCGTACCAGTGGAAATACGCCGTCTGCTCGGTCTGAAATCAGGTGATAAAGTCCTGTTTATCCGAAAACCAAACGGAGAAGTGGTCATCAACAATGCCTCCGCCCAAGCAATTTACAGGGCACAAAACGCATTTAAAGGCGTTGCGGAACAGATGGGTGTATATGATGAAGACGACGTACAGACATTGGTTGATGAAGTGCGCAAAGAGATGTCGCAAGATACTTGAAGAAAGGGGACTGAATGAAAATACTTGCAGATACAAATATTCTAATTTCAGCTGTGTTGTTTCCACATTCAAAACCTGCAAAAGCATTAATATATACCACAGAAAACCATGACCTGGTCCTATGTGACCAAAACCTGACGGAATTTCGGGAAGTTCTAAACAGAAAAGCACCTCGAACTCTGCCTGATGCAGAGGCGTTACTAACAGAATTATCTTTTGAGCTGATCCCTGCAACGCCTTATATACAAAAAAAGATACGGGATGCCAATGACCAACCTATCCTAAATGCCGCCATACTTTATAATATTGACATTATCCTTACCGGCGACAAAGATTTTTTGAGTTTAGATTCAGAACATCCTAAATGCATGA
The DNA here is from genome assembly GCA_023663635.1 of Acetatifactor muris. Taxonomy (GTDB): domain Bacteria; phylum Bacillota; class Clostridia; order Lachnospirales; family Lachnospiraceae; genus Acetatifactor; species Acetatifactor muris_A. The sequence goes on along the minus strand of JAMPHD010000015.1, from coordinate 2,759 downwards.
CCGCGGCACAATTTTTAGATTCTGAAGGAGTAAAAATTTAAAGGGAACCGCTCCTTTCCCGTATAAACCGCTATATATAATAATCTTTAAATTCAATCGTCCCAAATTCCGTGACCTCAAACTCTTTTGCGGACAGTCTGTCCAAAAGTCCCTTGGCAAAATCTTCAAACGTATCCGCGACAACACTTTCATAGTCCATGCCGGAGTCCCAGATAAACACTTGTCCATATGTCCCGTTTACTCCAGGATCGCAGTCAAGATATAACCGAGCAAAGGAATTTCCGCATTTCTGTCTCTGGTGTCTTCTTCCGTATTTTTCTGTCCGTTTAATGTAGATAAATATTCACAAAAAGCACTCGGGAGTTTTACGCCTATGGTTTCTTCCAAAAGCTGTATCTCCGAAAGTTCGGCAGGGGCATTGACACTCAAATAAATATCATTTGAAACAGATTTGATCTGCTCCGGTATTTCCGTCCAAAGGTTTCCCATAACAGTCCTCCATAAAAAATTCATTTTTATCGGCACATCCGATTTTACCACAAATACTCTCACAAGTCCGATACTTTCACGCGCGTTGTTTGTGGTTAGATTGGTTTCTATACGTTCTGATGCCGTAGTACTTATTCAGTTATTTTTGATGTTCAATAATCCATTGTAAAATTTCTTTTTCATCAATATTACCGGATGCTAACGCAAGAATGCTTGGGTAAAGCTCTCTTCCATCAAATGATTGAAAAGGATTATTTAACGCCATGTCCAACATACCTTCATCACGAATACCGTGGCTTCCTCCGGTGGTTTTGATTAAATCTGCATGAAGTTTTAATACCTGTTTCCTTGCTTAAAATAATCATTTTGCAAGGACCTCATATGCTTCCATATTTTGCTTTATTAACCGTTCAGATATTGCAAAGACATCTTCATTACCGGCAACTTTCTCCTTTTCCGCTTTGCTAAAATCAATAACAAGATATCTTGGCACATTATTTTTCAGAATAACCGCCGTTCCGTGTTCATCAACTACTTTTGAAAAATTTTGATTCGCTTCTGTAATTGAAATCATCGTATTTGTATCTATTGTTATTCTATATGCACCTCTCTTTCAATTATATTATAGGCAAATTCCAGCTACAAAACAACCTATTATGTAAATATAATTACATCACCCTCACGGGCACATTGTCCGAGAGCTCCTTATTGCTGCCCGAGATGATCTCGCTCTCCGCCTGCAGGGACACGCCGCGGACCGCCGCGTATTCGCTGTTGCGCGCAAGCACCGTCACATTGATCTTACGGGTCCTGTATTCCGTGCCCAGAATGCCCTCCACCGGCTCCACCACATATACCCATTCCGTGAGTCCGTCCGCATGAAGGGCTGACACCGGGATCACCATATCATAGATCTCGCTGTTGCAGCTGTATTGCATCTGTACGGTCTGACCCGCCGGAATGTCGGATACATCCGCGTCGATCCTGACGGTCTTATGCCCGCTCTCACTCTCCTGATAGCGGACGGTTCCCTCCACCTGTCCGCTGACTCCGAGCGCGGACTTGCATTTTATGGTCACTCTGTCTCCGATGGACAAAAGTTGCGCGTCGCTTTCCTCCAAGACCACCTCCACGCCATCGCCTTTTCCGGTATACAGCACACAGGCTCCGTCCCCTGTGCGTGTCCCCGTCTGCGCGGGACAACCGAGGACAGTGCCGGCCTCCAAAGCATAGACTTCTCCGCCCGCCTCTTTCAGACTCTGCAGCCTCTCTAAGCTGCGCTCACAGGCCGCCAACTCCCCGGCGAGTTGAACCCGTCCGGCAGTCTCTGCTCCAATACTTTCTCTCGCCTCCTCCAGACTGCGGTTCCAATCTCTGATGGCATCTTCCCGATCGAGCTCGGCCTGTCTGACGGCAATATATGCCTGATCGTACTCTTTCTGATATAGTTCGTAATTGAGCAGGGCCGCAGACTGGTCTTGGGAGGCATCCTCCCCCAGAGCATCGTCCTGCGGGACATCCTCCATGGCGCTGCCTTCCGCCGCGTCAGTCCCCGCCGGAACATCCCCTGCGTCATCACTCCCCGTCCGGTCGCTCTGCTCCCACTGCAGTCTCGCGTTCTCCATGCGAAGCCACGCGCTGTCCATGGCGAGTTGCGCCCGGTTCACTTCCAGATCCTGCCCGGCCACCATTCCCTCATAGTCCGCCAAGAGTTGTTCCTCCAGTTTCTTCTTCTCACGGCTGACCTTCCCCGCGGCATTGTCCAAGTCCCTGATCTGAGCCGCCAGATGATCCCGTCTCTCCGTCAAGAGGAGAATCTGCTCCTCCAAATCCTCCATGTCGATTAAAAACAGCGCGTCACCCTCCGAGATCAGATCGCCCACTCTGACGAGCATGGTACGGACGCGCAGCCCCTCGGGAACATACACGCCGTATGTCTCCCCCGGAAGGACTACCCCCGCGCCGTTTATCTCATAATACAGCGCCGCTCTCTCCGGTCTGCAGGTCTGCACCCGCGGCAGGCCCGTCTTATAAATTCCTTTGGCCACCACGGTACAGACGGCCATGAAACCCAGAAAGATCACAAGCCCTGCCCATATGATCCTTGGTCTTTTGGTTTTGTTCTCCATTCTTTCCGCCAATCCCTCTGCCATTCTTTCCGTCATCTTTTTTCTGTCCGTTTTCGCCGGACGTTCTTTTAAATGCTTTTTTAAATTTTAAATACTCCTTCAGATGCTCTTTGCCTTGCCGTAAGACCAGATCTTTTTGAT
>JAMPHD010000014.1 GCA_023663635.1 Acetatifactor muris | reverse complement strand
TCGCCATATTCACAGCCCTATCCCAAAACGCAAAAAAGAGGAGCCCACCAGCCACTCCGGTGAACCCCTCTGCGCTCAAAATCCCCAGCTGAAAGCCCTGCTTTCAGCTTTTTCAAGCCATTTCTCTACACTTTCGCCAAATCGTACCAAAATTCCTATGGCATCTACAATAGAATTCAAAAACAGAATTCTATTGTCATGAATTATTGATAGCCGCCTGTGCCGCCGCCAGTCTGGCGATGGGCACGCGGAACGGTGAACAGGACACATAGTCCAAGCCGATCCTGTGGCAGAATTCCACGGAGGAGGGATCGCCGCCGTGCTCGCCGCAGATGCCGATGTGCAGGTTGGGATTGGCGGGTTTGCCCAGGCGGATGGCCGTCTCCATCAGCTTGCCCACGCCCGTTTGATCCAGTTTCACAAAGGGATCGTTCTCAAAAATCTTGGTCTCATAGTAGGCGTTCAGGAATTTGCCGGCATCGTCCCGGGAGAATCCGAAGGTCATCTGGGTCAGGTCATTGGTGCCGAAACAGAAGAAATCCGCCTCGGCCGCAATCTCGTCTGCCGTGAGGGCCGCCCTGGGAATCTCGATCATGGTGCCCACCTCATATTCCAACGGGATGCCTGCCGCCGCGATCTCAGCATCCGCAGTCTCCACCACCGTCTTTTTCACAAATTTGAGTTCCCTGACCTCACAGATCAGCGGGATCATGATCTCGGGCCTGATCTTCCAATCGCCGTGAGCTTTCTGTACCGCAATGGCGGCACGGATGACGGCCTTGGTCTGCATACGGGCGATCTCGGGATAGGTCACTGCCAGACGGCAGCCCCTGTGTCCCATCATGGGATTAAACTCGTGCAGAGCGGCGATGATGTTTCTGATGGCGCTCACATCCTTGCCCTGCGCCTTGGCCAAGCGCTCGATATCTGCCTCCTCGGTGGGCACAAACTCATGCAGAGGGGGATCCAGAAAACGTATGGTGACGGGATTGCCCTCCAATGTCTCGTAAAGTTGTTCAAAATCACTCTGCTGATAAGGCAGGATCTTCTCCAGTGCGATTTCTCTCTCCTCGGGAGTATCCGCGCAGATCATCTCGCGGAACGCGGCGATCCTCTCCTCCTCAAAGAACATATGCTCCGTGCGGCACAGACCGATCCCCTCGGCTCCCAGTTCGCGGGCCTTGCGCGCGTCCGCGGGGGTGTCCGCGTTGGTGCGCACTTTTAATTTTCTGTATTTGTCGACCCATGCCATCACGCGGCCGAACTCGCCGGAGATGGTGGCATCCACCGTCCTGATATCGCCGTCATAGATATTGCCCGTGGAACCGTCCAGAGAGAACCAATCTCCCTCGACAAACTCTTTGCCGGCAAGGGTAAATCTCTTGTTTTCCTCATCCATGGCGATCTCGCCGCAGCCGGATACGCAGCAGGTTCCCATGTTCCGCGCCACCACTGCCGCATGGGAGGTCATGCCTCCGCGGACGGTCAAAATACCCTGTGCCGCCTTCATGCCGGTGATGTCCTCGGGGGATGTCTCCAGACGGACCAACACCACCCGTTCTCCTCTTGCGGCCTGTTTCTCCGCGTCCTCCGCCGTGAAGACGATCTTGCCGCAGGCGGCGCCGGGAGAGGCTCCCAAGCCTTTTCCTATGGGTGTTGCCGCCTTCAGCGCGGCGGGGTCAAATTGGGGATGGAGCAAAGTGTCCAGATTGCGGGGGTCGATCATGGCCACCGCCTCCTTCTCCGTTCTCACGCCCTCATCCACCAGATCACAGGCGATCTTCAGCGCGGCCTGCGCGGTCCGCTTGCCGTTTCTGGTCTGCAGCATGTAGAGTTTGCCGTGCTCCACGGTGAACTCCATGTCCTGCATATCTCTATAGTGATCCTCCAGAGTGGCGCATACTTTCTCAAACTGCGCAAAAGCCTCCGGGAATTTATCCTTCATCTCAGCGATCTTCATGGGTGTGCGGACGCCTGCGACCACGTCCTCCCCCTGCGCGTTGGTGAGAAACTCACCGAACAATCCCTTGGCTCCGGTGGCCGGATCACGGGTAAACGCCACACCCGTGCCACAGTCGTCCCCCATATTGCCAAAGACCATGGACTGCACGTTCACGGCAGTGCCCCAGGAATAGGGGATGTCATTGTCGCGGCGGTACACATTGGCGCGGGGATTGTCCCAGGAGCGGAACACGGCCTTGACGGCTCCCATGAGCTGCTCCTTGGGATCATCGGGAAAATCCGCACCGATCTTGGCCTTGTACTCAGCCTTGAACTGATCCGCCAGTTCTTTTAAATCCTCCGCGGAGAGCTCCACATCCAATTTCACGTCCTTCTTCGCCTTCATGGCATCAATGAGCTGCTCAAAATATTTCTTTCCGACCTCCATGACCACGTCGGAGTACATCTGAATAAATCTTCTGTAGCAGTCCCATGCCCAGCGGGGATTGCCGGATCTCTCCGCCATCGCGTCCACCACGTCCCCGTTCAGGCCGAGGTTCAATATGGTATCCATCATGCCGGGCATGGATGCCCTTGCGCCGGAGCGCACGGATACCAGCAGAGGATTCTCCGGATCTCCGAACTTCTTCCCGGTGATCTCCTCCATTTTGACGATGTATTCATTGATCTGACCCTGAATCTCATCATTGATCTCACGGCCATCCTCGTAGTATTGCGTACAGGCCTCGGTGGTAATGGTAAATCCCTGGGGAACGGGAAGGCCGATATTGGTCATCTCCGCCAGATTCGCTCCCTTGCCGCCGAGCAGTTCCCTCATATCCGCACTGCCCTCGGTAAACAAATACACCCATTTCTTCATTTTTTCTCTCCCTCTTTATATTCATTAATCTGCGTTTATGTCTCCACCATATAACATCCGGAGGGAAATGGCAAGCGTTTTTCACGCGGCTCCATGAGAATGCGCATTGGGACGAAAGCCCTCAAAGATAAAAATATCGAAATCTCTTCCCGCCCGATCCAGTTCCGCCTGGCTCTTCACGGTCCACGCGGCCCCCATGGCCCCCAGCGGGCCGCAGCAGATCTTGCGGGACAGAGTGCGGGGATATTTGCTCGGGTAGGCGATAAAATCAGGTCTGCTGATAAAATTGGCCAACAGATTCTGTAACGCGAAATAGAGCGGCCCTCTGTAGCGGCCTTCCCGCAGAAAAGCGTCCGAGAGCTGCCCGCGCATCACGTCCCGCCTATGGCGGCGATACCACCAGACACCCAAAGGATTGAATGACTCCATACAGTACAGTCCGGAATAGCGCCTGAGCAGATTGTCCGCGATGGGGCACAGGGACAGATCTTTGAATTCTATCTTAAATTCCACGATCAGGGGCACTTTGCCGTCCACCAGTTCCAGCACATCCTCAAACTTCGGGATCCTCTCCCGGGACTTGAACAGCCGAAACTCCTGCAATTCCTCATAGGTGTAATCGCTCACTTTGCCCTTTACGCCGCAGGCTCTCTGCAGGGTAAAATCGTGAAATACCACGGGCACTTTGTCTTTGGAGAGCTGAATGTCAAGCTCGATGCCGTATCCCGCCTCCACCGCCTTTGCGAAAGCGGCCATAGAGTTCTCGGGCGCGTCGGCGGCATTGTCATGCAGCCCCCTGTGCGCGTACAGCCATCTCTTAAACTGCTCCCGCCTCGGTCTGTGAAAGATCCTGGGGCTGATCAACCCCAAGTATCCCAGACTCAGGAGCACTAATACAAACAGGACGACGAGCGCCATATTGATCACTTGTGTCGGATTCATGCTTTCTCTCCTCCTTCACCGAATTTTATCCGTCATAACTCCCGCCTTATTATAGTCTCATTTTTTCCGAAGAACAAGGCTTAATCGATAACCTTAAGAATTTTCTTGAAAAAGCTGCGGTTTTATGTATAATAGGTAGAGTAGCCCGAAACGGCATTTATTATGTAGAATTTAAAAAAGAAAACGAGCAGGGGATTTAAAAATGATCAGTGCAAACAATGTAACCTTACGAATCGGCAAGAAAGCTTTATTTGAGGATGTGAACATCAAGTTCACCGAGGGGAACTGCTACGGCCTGATCGGCGCGAACGGCGCCGGGAAGTCCACTTTTCTGAAGATTCTCTCCGGGAAACTGGAGACTACCAAGGGAGATGTGTTCATCACCCCCGGGCAGCGTCTCTCCGTGTTGGAGCAGGATCATTTCAAATATGATGACTGCGTGGTCATGGATACGGTGATCATGGGAAATGAGCGCCTGTTTCAGATCATGAAGGAAAAGGAGGCCATCTACGCCAAGGAGGATTTCTCCGATGAGGACGGTATCCGTGCCAGCGAACTGGAGGCGGAGTTCGCCGAGATGGACGGTTGGGAGGCGGAGTCCAACGCCGCCATGCTCCTAAACGGTCTGGGCATTGACACGGAACATCACTATGCGGTCATGAAAGATCTGGAGAGCCCCATCAAGGTGAAGGTGCTGTTGGCCAAGGCCCTGTTCGGCAATCCGGACATACTGCTGTTGGACGAGCCCACCAACCATCTGGATCTGGACGCCATCGCGTGGTTGGAGGAGTTTTTGATCGGTTTCGAGAACACCGTCATTGTGGTAAGCCACGACCGCTACTTTTTGAACAAGGTCTGCACGCATATCGCGGACATCGACTATGGCAAAATTCAGCTCTACGCGGGCAATTATGACTTCTGGTACGAGTCCAGCCAGCTCCTCGTCAAACAGATGAAGGAGGCCAACAAGAAGAAGGAGGAGAAGATCAAGGAGCTGCAGGAGTTCATCTCCCGTTTCTCCGCCAACGCCTCCAAGTCCAAGCAGGCCACTTCCCGGAAACGCGCGCTGGAGAAGATCGAGTTGGATGAGATCAAGCCCTCCTCCAGAAAATATCCCTATATCGACTTCAGACCGGATCGCGAGATCGGAAATGAGGTTCTGGCGGTGGAGCATCTCTCCAAGACCGTCAATGGCGAGAAAGTATTGGACGATGTCTCCTTCGTCATGGGACATGAGGACAAGATCGCTCTCGTGGGCGGCAATGAGTTGGCCAAGACCACGCTCTTTCAGATCCTCATGGGGGAACTGGAGCCGGACGAGGGACAATACAAATGGGGCGTCACCACCTCACAGGCTTATTTTCCCAAGGACAGCACGGAGGAGTTTGACAATGATCTGACGATCGTGGACTGGCTCACAGGATACTCTCCCGTGAAGGATGTGACCTATGTGCGCGGTTTCCTGGGGCGGATGCTCTTTGCCGGCGAAGACGGCGTGAAGAAGGTAAAGGTGCTCTCCGGAGGCGAGAAGGTGCGCTGTCTTTTGTCCAAGATGATGATAAGCGGCGCCAACTGTCTGCTGCTGGACGAGCCCACCAACCATCTGGATATGGAGTCCATCACCGCGCTGAACAACGGATTGATCAAGTTCCCGGGCGTGGCGCTGTTCTCCTGCCATGACCATCAGTTTGTGCAGACCACGGCGAACCGCATCATCGAGATCCTGCCCGACGGCACCATCGTTGACAAGATCACCACCTATGACGAATACCTTGAAAATGATGAGATGGCGAGAAAACGCACCGTGTTCACCGCCAACAAGGAGGATGACGATGACTAATAGTATTGACCGACGTGGAGGCGGTATCACCGACCGACGTGGAGGCGGCGCAGCCGACCTCCATGAAGGCGGTATCACCGACCTTCATGTGCACTCCACCCGCTCCGACGGCACTTTCACCCCTGCCCAACTGGTGGACTATGCCATGGAAAAAGGCCTGACCGCCTTCGCCCTGACGGATCACGACACCGTGGACGGATTGGAGGAGGCGTTTGCCCGCGCGGAGGAATTGCGTCACGGCTATATACAGGCCGGCGACCCTGTCGGCGCCCGCGCCGTGCCCGAAGTCATTCCGGGGATCGAGCTCTCCACGGATTATCACGGCAAGGATATCCATATCGTGGGATTGTTCATCGACTACAAAAATCAAAAGTTTCAGGACTATCTGAGAGAATTTGTGGAGTCCAGGGATCTCAGGAACCGCAAAATGTGCGCGCTCCTGCAGGAACACGGGATCGACATCAGCTACGAGGCTCTGCTCGCCGAGTTTCCGGGCTCCGTGATCACAAGGGCGCACTATGCCAAATATTTGTTAAATCACGGTTATATCAAGAGCATGAAAGAGGCTTTCGACCGCTATATAGGGGATCACTGTCCCTGCTATATATCCAGAGAGAAGGTGACCCCCGCCCAAGGCGTGGAGCTGATCCTGCAGGCGGACGGAGTGCCCGTACTGGCTCATCCCATCCTCTACGGCATGAGTTCCTCCGTTCTGGACACGCTCGTCTCGGAATTGAAATCCGTGGGGCTGATGGGCATCGAGGCCCTCTACAGCACCTACTCCACCGCGGATGAGCGGCAGATCCGCGCTCTGGCCTCCAAATATAATCTGCTCATCAGCGGCGGGTCGGATTTTCACGGGGCCAACAAGCCGGGATTGGATCTGGCGACGGGATATGGGCATCTCTACATTCCGGACTCCATCCTTGAGGATATCCGCGCCACCCGGCGCAATCTGCTCTTCACGGACATGGACGGCACCATGCTGTTGAATGACAGCACGGTGAGCCCCGCCATGCGCGCCGCCCTGGACCGCATGACCGCCGCCGGCCATCGGCTGATCCTGTCCTCCGGAAGACCTCTGCCCTCCATTTTGGAGGTGCGGGAGCGGGAAAAGCTTGACTTCCCCAATATGCTGATCCTCTCCAACAATGGCGCTCTAATCTATGATTGTGACCGGAAACGCAACATTTTGGAATATCGCGTATCCAACCGGGATATCGCGTACATCGTGTCCGCGGCCGAGGCCCGCGGGCTGCACATTCACGGCTACACGGATACGGAGATTGTCTGTCACGGCATGAACGCGGAGCTCGCCTTCTACACGAGCCGCATTCACATGCCCTTAAAATGTGTGGAGGACATCGCCGGAGCGCTCCCGGAGGGCTGCTTTAAGCTGCAGGTGATTCATCTTACGGATAAAAGCCGCCTGGAGGCATTCAGGGAGAGTCTGTTGGAATACTGCGCGGACCGCCTCCAAATGATCTTCTCCAACGACCAATATCTGGAGATCCTGCCCGCCGGAGCCGGCAAGGGGAATGCCCTGCGCTTTATCGCGGATCATCTGCACGCGCCCCTCTCCCATACTTTCGCCTGTGGGGACGCGGAGAATGACATCTCCATGCTGCAGGCGGCCGGGACGGGGATCGCCGTGGCCAACGCGGCTGACGCGGTCAAAAAAGCCGCTCACATCGTCACGTCAAAGAGTAACGATGAGAACGGCCTGTTAGAGATCCTGGAGCGATTTTTTGAATAAAATTCCACCAAAATTCATTAAAATCGCTCCAAATCCTTTAGCCCTCCACGATCAGATATCTTCCGTCTCCAATGTCAAAGACTTCATCGGCGTCCAGAATCTCATCATCCACGGCCCCCTCCATGTCAATGCCTTCATCCTCAAAAAACTCGATCACCTCATCCACCGAGTTGACTACCACCGCCATACATTCCTCGAGGAAGTTCTCCGCCTCCTCCATGGTCTGAGCGACAGGCTCGGGAAAAAGTTGCCTCTGATTCTCCAAAAAGCACTCTAACACCGCATCGTCAAATTCATGCATACGCTCAACCTCCTTTTGTGTCCGGGCACGCATCTCTTTCTGCCTACCATATTAATATGCTTATCTTCCCCCGTCAATAGCGGAATAAAAATTTCGGAAATTTCATGGATTTTGTATGGCAAAACTTTTGCGCACCTCATAAATATTGCAGAAGTTCCGCGGGCCGGGCGATGATCGCATCGGCCCGCGCCCCCTCCAGTTCCTCTCGCTTTCTGAATCCCCAGAGGGCGCCCACGGTGAATGCCCCCGCACTCTTCCCCGTCTTCATATCCGTGGCGGTGTCTCCCAGATACAGCGTCTCATCGGCATTCATGCCGAGTTTCTCCCAAATGGCCAAGACACCCGCGGGATCCGGCTTGATGGGCACGCCCTCCACCTGTCCCTGAATCACGTCAAAGCGCCCCTCTCCGAACAGGCTCTCGATGACCGTGATCGTCTCCGCGTGGGGCTTGTTGGAAAGTACGGCCAATTTCACGCCGCGTCCTTTTAACGCGTCCAAGAGCTCCGGGATCCCCTCATAAGGTTTCACCCCGTACATGCAGTCTACCGCAAACAGCTCCCTGTATCGGCTCAGAGCCTCCTCCATATGCTCCCCTGCCGTGTCGCCGCCCGCCGCGAGGACGCGCCGTATGAGATTCACCACGCCGTCCCCCACAAAATATTTGTATTGCTCCTCGGAAAACGGACCGTAACCTAAGGGCGCCACGGCCCTGTCCGCACAGTATTTGATGCTGTGAATGGAATCGGACAAAGTTCCGTCCAGATCAAAGATAACCAGTTTTCTCATCGCCGTCCGCATCCGTCCTTCCCGTCAGACTGTGATCCCCAGAGTTTTCAATTCCTGATAGACTCTGCCCACGGGCAGTCCCACCACATTGTTGTAATCCCCCTCGATACCGATGATGTAACGGGCGCAGAATCCCTGAATGCCATAGGCTCCCGCCTTGTCCATGGGATCACCCGTGGCGACATATTCGGCAATCTCCCGCTCCGTCATGGGAGCAAAGCGTACCCTTGTGCTCTCATAAAAAGTATGGCACTCGTGTTCTCTGCCGTACACAAAGGTCACGCCGGTATATACCTCGTGGCATCTTCCGGAGAGAAGCCGCAGCATTCTCACCGCATCCTTGGTGTCGCGGGGTTTGCCCAAAATCTCCCGGTCACAGGACACGACCGTATCCGCACCGATCACCAATATGTCCGCTCCGGATCCGGCCTTCGCCATGTACTCCGCGTCCACGGCCTTGGCCTTGCGGGCGGACAACTCCTGCACCACCTCCCGGGGCGCGGTGGCGTCAAGCTGTTCCTCCGCGTCACTGACCATGACTTCAAATTCCAAACCGATCTGCGTCAGCAGTTCCCTCCTTCTGGGGGACGCCGACGCCAATATGATCTTATCCATGTCACCATACTGCCTTTCTCATACCGCCTGTCAGGCGTGGTTTGTATCCTGTCCCTCAACAGGCGTGAAAGTGCGCTTTGCCACGCTCTTCTCGATCATGGCCTTGGCCTTGGCCGTCGCCTCCTTCACGAATTGTTCCTGGGCGGAGACCGCCTTCTTGCCCCGCTTATCCACCTTCCTGTAGGAGCCGTCCGGCTGCAGCACGGATGCCTTCACCGTGTCCGCGAGCTGCACCTCGAGAATGTGCATCAGCTCTTCCTTCAGAGCCGGAGCCTCCACGGGGAATAGAATCTCCACGCGGCGCTCCAGATTTCTGGGCATCCAGTCCGCGCTGCCGCAATAAATCTCGGCGTGCTCATCATTTTCAAAGTAAAAGATACGGCTGTGCTCCAAAAAATTCCCCACGATGGAGCGCACGGTGATATTTTCACTGATCCCGGGGATACCCGTGCGCAGACAGCAGATCCCCCGCACGATCAGATCGATCCGAACCCCCTTGGAGGCCGCCTCGTAGAGCGCCGCAATGATGTCCCTGTCACAGAGGGAGTTCATCTTGGCGATGATGCGGGCAGGACGCCCGTCCATGGCGTACTGCTGTTCTCTTTTGATGAGATAGAGGAATCTGTCCTTCAGCCAGAGAGGCGCCAAGGACAGTTTGTTCCAGAACAGGGGCTCCGAATAGCCGGAGAGCATGTTGAACACCGCCGTGGCATCCTCGCCGATGGGCTCGGAGCAGGTAAACAGCCCCATGTCCGTGTAGAGTTTGGCCGTGGCGTCATTGTAATTGCCCGTGCCCAGATGGACATAGCGCCGGATGCCGTCCTCCTCCCTGCGCACCACTAAAGTGATCTTGGAGTGGGTCTTTAAGCCCAACAGGCCGTAGATCACATGACATCCCGCTTTCTCCAACATTCTGGCCCAGACGATATTGTTCTCCTCGTCGAAACGGGCCTTCAGCTCCACCAGCACCGTCACCTGCTTGCCGTTTTCCGCGGCCTGCGCCAGCGCGGCGATGATGGGAGAATTGCCGCTGACCCGGTAGAGGGTCTGCTTGATGGCCAGCACTCCGGGGTCGGACGCCGCCTGGCGGATAAAATCCACCACCGGCGCGAAACTCTGGTAGGGATGGTGCAACAGAATGTCACCCTTTCCGATCGCCTCAAAGATATCACAGCCGGGCGGAAGTTCGGGCACGACCTTGGGCTCGTACCGGGGAGCCTTAAGGCTCTCAAATCCGTCCAGTCCGTACAATTTCATGAGCACGGTCAGATCCAGCGGACCGTCTATATAATAGATGTTCTCATCCCCGATATTTAATTCTTTCTCCAGAAATTTCAACAGGCGCTCATCGATCCCCGCCTCCACCTCCAGACGGATGGCCTCGCCCCGCTGGCGTTTCTTGAGCTGCCGCTCGATCTCCTTGAGCAGATCCGCCGCCTCGTCCTCATCGATGGTGAGATCCGCGTTTCTCATGATGCGGAAGGGGTGGGCGCAGATGATGTCATAATTCAGGAAAAGCCTGCTAATATTGCGCTCGATGATCTCCTCCAGGAAGATCACCCTGCGCTTGCCGTCCTTCGCGGGCAGCTCCACAACGCGGTTCAGCACTCCGGGCACCTGCACGGTGGCAAATTCCAACTCCTCGCCCTTGCCCTTGCCCCTCACCATGGCGCCGATGTTCAGGGTCTTATTGCGGATCAGGGGAAACGGGCGGGAGGAATCCACGGCCATGGGGGTCAGCACGGGATACACATTCTCCTCAAAATACGCGTCGATGAACCGTTTCTCCTCATCGTTTAACTGCTCGTGGCTGCGGATCAGCTCCAAGCCGTTTTGCAGCAGGGCCGGGGCCAAAGTCCGGTTGTAGGTGGAGTACTGCAGGGCCACCAGTTCGTGGATGGCTTTGTCCAACTCCTCCAACTGCCTTGCGGGGGTCATGCCGGAAATGTCCTTCTTCTCATAGCCGGCGTTGACCATATCCTTCAGAGACGCCACTCGGATCATAAAAAACTCATCCAGATTGGACGCCGTGATGCTCAGGAATTTCAGCCGCTCAAAGAGGGGGATCTTCTTGTCCCTGGCCTCAGCCAACACCCTGTGATCGAACAGGATCCAACTCAATTCTCTGTTGGTGTAGTATTTCGGATCGGTAAATTTGATCTTTGTCTCTTTTCCGGAATCTTTTCCTGATTCTTTCCCATTCTCCTTCATGAGGGCAACCTCCCATTGTCATATCCATATTAAAGCTCGATTTAAGCCGTCTGAATCTGTCAAAACTCCTTGTGCTGCCGGAGCACCGGAGTCACGCTGAATACCTCTTGGAAGAACTCCACTCCATCCATAAAGAATCCCGTCTCCAGAGTGATATCCTCCATGGTGTCCGCGCTCAGAAAGAGCTTATTATCCTTGAGGACCGCCTTCAGGCCCTTCAGTTTCTGCTTGTGGCTGTAGTCCATACAGGCGGCCAGCCTGAGGATGGCCGTCAGTTTGGCCACCGTCAGATATGCCTCCCGATCCAACACGCTGCTGCCCCCGCCCTGCTCATAGTAGATAAAGGGACTGTGGCGGAAACGTATGACATTGGCGATCAGCTCCCGCTCTATATGGGAGAGACCGATGATCTCCGTAGCCATGACGATATCGTAGGAAGTCTCCCCGATATTCACCAGACTGATATATTTGCCGCAGTCGTGCAGAATGGCGGCGATCCGCAGATAGAGCCGCTCCCGCCTGCCCAGACCGTGTACTTTCTTCATGCTGTCGAAGACGGTGGTGGCGATGGTCTCAAGCGTCTCCTCCCGCCTGCGGCTGCCCATGTAGCGCTTGCTGATATTCATGGCACAGGCGAGGATATCTTTCTCGAAATCATGCTCCTCCCGAAACATTTTGATCTTCTCGCCGTACTCGTAGGCGATACCATCGCAGAGCGTCACACCCGGAGCCCAGATCCTGTCGGCCTCCATCAGCTCCGCGATACGGCGGACCAGGATGGCGCTGATGAACACCAAAGGCACTTTCTCCTCCACCACGCCCAACGTCCGCGCGATATCCGCCCGATTGGCGCTCCTTAAGAGCTCCATCAGTCCGGAGAAGTCCTCCGCGTCCAGAGTGTCATCCTCCCTGCGCCCCACGCGTTTCACGGCCCAGGGCGAGATGTAGTCGTCAACCACAATGATATTGTGGATCTCTCTGTCTTTCAGATACAGTTTCTTGTAGGCGGAAAGCTGCGCAGTGATCATCTCATCCACCAGATGCTCCAGTCTGGAGGATGCCGCGTTGATCCGGTTCATGACCTCCTGTATGCGCAATACCCCCAACCGCAGATTCTGGGTGGACACCAAAGTGTCATTGTCGAAGAGGGACAGTTGGATGCTGCCTCCCCCGATATCCACGATGGCGGTCTTCTCCTCGATGATGCGCCGAAAACTCTCCCCCTTGGAGGCCACGGATTTGTAGTCCAGAAAGCGCTGCTCCGAATTGCTGAGGATCTCCGCCTCCAATCCCGTGCGCTGCGCGATCTGATCCAACACGATGGTGGAATTGTGCGTCTCGCGGATGGCGCTGGTGCAGTAGGCCCTGTAGCCGTCCACTCTGTAGGATGCCATCACTGACGCGAATTCTTTGAGGGTGCGGCACAGCTCATCCATCTTCTCCGCGCTGATCTTGCCCGTGGTGTAGGTCTCGCTGCCCAGATCCAGCCGTCTGCTGATGTGGTCGATCTCCCGCATCGTATTTTTGCCTGACAACTCATAAATTTTCATGGACAGTTCATAGCTGCCCACATCAATGGCCGCAAAGGTTTTTACACTCATTGATTCCTCCTGCCGTACATGCGCGTCCCCAAGAGATGGTCGATAAACTGTCTGGCGGTCCTGCCGGAGAGACCTCCGTGGGCGAGCTCCCACTTATTGGCCTCGAGGAGCAGTTCCTCCGTGGGAAGGTCGATCCCCTCCCTCTGCGCCAACGACAGCACGATCTTTTGAAACTCCTTTTTGGTGGGCGCGCCGAAATAGATGGTGACACCGAAACGACTCACGAGGGAGAGTTTCTCCTGCACCGTATCCCCCGTGTGCATATCCTCGCGGATCTCCTCCCGGTCGCCGACATTCTCCCGGATCAGATGTCTGCGGTTGGAGGTGGCGTAGATCAGCACATTCTCGGGCTTTTTCTCCAAACCGCCCTCGATGACCGCCTTCAGATATTTGTATTCGATCTCGAAGTCCTCAAAGCTCAGATCGTCCATATAGATGATGAACTTGTAATTGCGGTTCTTGATCTGCGCTATGACCTCGTTCAGATCCTGAAATTGGTGCTTATAGATTTCTATGATGCGTAGTCCCCTGTCGTAATATGCGTTGGCTATGGCTTTGACACAAGAAGATTTGCCCGTCCCCGCGTCGCCGAACAACAGACAGTTGTTGGCCTTTCTGCCCTCCACGAAGGCCTCGGTGTTCTCGATCAGTTTCCCCTTGGCGATCTCGTAGCCCACCAGATCCTCCAGGCGGACATGGGCGATGTTGAGAATGGGCGGCACATGCACGCCGTTCTCATCCCTCGCCACGCGGAAAGACTTGTGCAGGCCGAACTTGCCCACACCGTACTCGGCGTAAAATTTGGTCAGGGTGTCCTTCATCTCCTGCGGCGTGCGGTCCTCACAGAAATGCTCCGCCAACTCGCAGATCCTCCGGCAGATCCTGCGGTTGTAAACCCTGCTCTCCCGGTCATCCGCCTCATAATGCGTGACGAGCTCCCACTCCGGAGCGTGCAGCGCCTCCGTCATGGGCGTAAAGTCATAATCATAAAACTCCTTGAAGATGATGATGTCATGCAGCGCCGCCTCGTTCACGCTGCCCTGTATGGCGCCCCGGATCTCGCAGCCCATGCTGTAGCTGTTCTCGTTGTTGACCAGAAGATTGGCCAGATAACAATGCCAGAGATTGCCGTGAAAGCCCAGATGTCCCGACAGTTCCAAGAGTCCGTGCATACATTCAAACAAAAGCGCCCTGGCGTCCCACCCGCCGGCATCCTCATCCCGATAATGAGCCATGAGCCGGGCCATGTCATAAAAGATCCGGCCGTCCTCAAAATCTCTGTATAAAAGTAATTCCTGTTCCCGCATGATCTCCTCATTCCGCCCGTGATCCGGCAAGTCCCGCGACCCGCCGTTTTACGCGTCCCCGCACTGCTTGGCGCGGCCCTGCGCGGATCGGGCTAGTAATTTCCCAGTATTTTCATGTTGCGCGCCTCATCCCTGAGCCCCCGCAGCGCGTTTTTGACGGAGCTGTCCGCAAGATTTCCCTCAAAGTCCACAAAGAACCGATACTCCCAATTTCGTCCCTCGATGGGGCGGCTCTCGATCTTGGTCATATTCAGATCATTGTAGATGAAATGGGACAGCATATGGTAGAGGGATCCGCTCTCATGGGGCACCTCAAAACAGATGCTGATCTTGGACGCGTCCTTTCGGAATATTTTCCGGTTGGTAACGATGATGAAACGTGTGGAGTTGGTGTCGGACTGATTCACGCCCCGCTGCAGCACCTCCAGACCATAGATCCTGCCCGCCAATTCTCCCGCCACCGCCGCCTGAGACCTGTCCTGCTCCTCTGCCACCTTGCGGGCCGCAAAGGCATTGTTCTGCATACTGATCTGCTGCCATGGGTGATCCGCCAGATATCTGGCGCTCTGCATCAGGGACTGGGGATGGGAATAGACCGTCCGGATATCGGAGATCCGCGCCCCGGGCACGCCCAAAAGACAATGTTCTATGCGTATGATCTGCTCGCCCACGATATAGTTCTCGAACTCCACCAGAAGATCATAGATCTCGCTCACGATGCCCGCCGTGGAATTCTCGATGGGGAGCACGGCAAAATCCGCGCTGCCCTCCTCTATGGCGCTCATGGCGTCGCGGAAAGTATCCACATGAAAACCGTTGACCTTGTCCCCGAAATACTGCTGCATGGCCGCCTGAGAATAGGCGCCCTCCGCCCCCTGAAACACCACTCTGGCCCTGTCCGTGTCAAGCTGCTCCACATCGATGAAGGGAAGTCCGCCCTGTACGCCGTGCTCGGTCAGAAGTCCGTACTGCAGCTTGCGACTCATGGACATGATCTGCTCAAAGAGCTCCACCACCCCGCGGCTGTTGAATTCATTGTGGGCCAGAGCGCGCACTTTACTCAGTTTCTCCTGCTCCCGCACCCGGTCAAAGACTTTCTTGCCGTTTTCGATCTTGTACTCCGCCACCTGCCTGCAGATGTCCATTCTTTTCTCATAGAGATCCACAATCCCGGCGTCTATCTCGTCAATATTCGCTCTCAGTTCACTCAAATCCATACTCTTACTCCTTTGTGCGGATGATATGGCGATCCGGCCGCGGAATGATCTGACATCCGACCGTGATCCCTGCGTCCGAACTCCCGGCCGCGGTACGTTCCGCGTGGTACCGTTACTGATATATTATAACAAAACAAACTTGATAGCAAGCAAAATACAGTGTATACTGCTCCTAGAGGACTCGCGCGTGATCGCTGTTTTACACGCGGTCTCCCGCGATCGATCAGTCCGCAGACAAGGAGGATACCATGGCCAAAAAGAATAAAGACACCAAATTTCTCATATTTTTCCTGCCCCCCGTCATCATCCTGTTTCTGGCCGGGATGTTGGCCGCCGTCTTCTCCGGCAGGGTGAAATCCAATCCGCCGGGCACCATCGGCAACACCGCCGGCAATATCAACAACGGGGGACTGTTCTGCGAGTATAACGGCACGGTCTATTTCTCCAACGCGGCAGACGGCGGTTCCCTCTACGCCATGAACGCGGACGAGACGGATATCCGGAAACTCAACTCCATGAAAGTCTGCAATCTGTTGGCCGGGGGAGACTATCTGTATTATTTTCAGCTCGGTTCCACGGGGAATGAGATCGGTTTCGGCAGCGTGGCCAACACCCACTCTCTCAACCGCTGCAATCTAAAGGGACAGAAAGTCGTATCCGTCACCCGGGACGTGGTGGTGAGTGGGCAGCTCATAGACGACTATCTGTATCTTCTCACCTCCGGAAGGGAACATCCGATCTTTTACAAGATCAAGACTGACAAGTCCGAGCAGGTGCATCTGGCGGATTACGCCATCAATCCCGCCTGCGCGGCCAACGGTATCATCTATTACAACGGCACGCAGGAAGACCACGCGCTCTACATATTGGACACCGCCACGGATGTGAGCAGCCTCGTGTGGGACGGAAATCTCTGGTATCCCGTGCTGAGCGGAGACTACATCTATTATATGGACGTATCCTCCGACTACAGGCTCTGCCGCTACTCCCTGTCCGAACGGGCGGTGGAGATTTTGACCAACGACCGCGTGGAATGTTTCAATGTGGGAGCGGGATACATTTATTATCAGACGGGTGGCGCCGATCCCAAGCTCAAGTGCATGCAAACCGACGGCAGCAATGCGCTGACGGTGGCGGAAGGCATCTATACGGATATCAACATGACCTCCCAATATGTGTACTTCCGGGAATTCGACTCGGAGACCACCATGTATCACACGCGGTTCGGCAGTGACATGTACAGTGCGTTCAGCCCTCAATAACATGCGTTATTATTCTTCAATATGATCCTGTCCCTGACTTAAGATCGTGACGATATGGCTGTCCGCCGGGGAATAGAAGATGGTCTTGCCCTCTCTGCGGTTTTTCACCAGATCCATCTGTTTCAGCACACGGAGCTGATGGGAGATCGCGGACTGGGACATCCCCAGAAGGGTGGCGATATCATAGACACACATCTCGGAGCAGAGCAGCGCGTAGAGGATCTTCAGGCGGGTGGCATCCCCGAACACCTTGAAAAACTCGCTCAGGTCCTGCAGTTCCTCCTCAGGAGGCATCTTGTCGTCTATTTTGTCGATCGTTTCGGCATCCAGATGGATGTAATTCTTCTCTTCCATATTCCGCTCTCCCATTTCCGCAATCCGGATCCGCAGTCGCGATTCCGGTTCTGTCCCCGTTGTTCCCGTCGCGATTCCGGCCTCGTTCCTGCCGGTCTCGTTCCCGCCGGTCCGCGACTCTACGCCTCGACCCGCAGACTCTCCAACAACTGTGTCACGGTGCGGCCCAGAATGGGATGGCGCAGATTGGGCGCCAGTTCGCTCAAGGGCTGCAGCACAAAGCGCCGGTTCTCCATATCCGGATGGGGCAGCACCAACTCCTCGTCCTCATACACCATCTTATCGTAAAACAAAATATCCAGATCCAGGGTTCTCGGCCCCCAATGCACCTCTCTGGTGCGGCCGGCGGCATCTTCGATCTCATGCAGATACCGCAGCAGCTCCTTGGGCGAGAGCAATGTGCGCAGTCTGACCGCCGTGTTCAGGAAAGGTCCCTGCTCCACGCCTCCATAGGGCTCCGTCTCCAGTATGGCAGCCTCCTGCTGCACCTGTATCAGGGGATGCTCGCTCAAACTGTCAATCCCCTGCCTGAGCAGGGCCTCCCTGTCTCCCATGTTGGATCCCAGTGACAGATATACCTGATGCCAACTGCGGCTGATGCGCACGGAGACAGACTCAAAGGGCAATCCCACGGGCGCCTTGGGCTTTCGGATCTCCAGATCCAACGCGCTTATGGCTCCGAAATTGAGCAGGATCTGCTCCGCCAACTGTTCCGCCACGGCCTCGATCAGGTCATACATGGTCTCCTTCATCCAGTTGTTGATAAAATGACAGATCTCCCCGTAGTTCGTAGACAGGCTCAGATCGTCCTCCAACCCGGCCGGACGGATGTCCGTATACAACACTGCGTTCACATAAAAGAACTGTCCGTTCTTTTTCTCCTCCGGAGCCACGCCGTGATAGGCATACACCTCCAGATTGTCAATCCTGATCTCATCATTGTTCATCTTAATCCTCATCCTTTTCTCCGCAAAACGGCCTCCGCCATCCGTATGGCGCGCACATTCTCTTTCACATCATGAACCCTCACAAAACTGCAGCCCTTCATCACGGCCATCACCGTGGTGGCCAGAGTCCCCTCCAGACGGTCATACACAGGCAGCCCCAAGGTCAGGCCGATGACGGACTTGCGGCTGCATCCCAACAACAGGGGATATCCGAAGGCGTGCAACTGCTCCAGACAGTCCAGAATCTCCAGATTCTGCTCATAGGTCTTGCCGAATCCCACTCCGGGATCCAGAATGATCCGATCCTCCGCGATGCCGGCCTCCTCGGCCAGACGGACTGACTCCGACAGATCCAGGAGCACATCCTCCATAAAGCGGTCATACACGGCCTCCTCGCGATTGTGCATCAGACAGCAGGCCGAATTGCTCTCGGCGATGACCTGCGCCATCCCGCCATCATATTTAAGCCCCATGATGTCATTGATCATGTCCGCCCCGGCGGCAATGCCGGCCTTGGCCACGCTGCTCTTGTAGGTATCCAGAGAGACGGGTATGTCAAATCTTGATTTGATCGCCTCTATGACGGGAACCACACGCTCCGTCTCCTCCTGCTCCGAGAGCCTCGCGTATCCGGGGCGGGTGGATTCGCCGCCCACGTCCACGATATCCGCGCCCTCCTTAAGCATGTCCGCCACATGGCGCAGCGCCTTGTCCCTGTCATTCCATTTCCCGCCGTCGGAAAAGGAATCCGGCGTCACATTCAGGATTCCCACCACATAGGTCTTCCCATTGCGTCGAAACGCCTTATTTCCAATCCTCATGACATCCACGTCTTCCAAAAACATAGTCACGCCATCCTCCAAATCTAGTATCGCAGTTTCCTGTTCTTCTTGTCCTCACTGCGGTGACACTCCTGCTCCACATCACAGGCAAAGCAGAGTCTGCAGGCCTTGTCCGCCCGATAGAGCACGCCCCGCAGGGTATCCTCCCCCGCCACGGACGCGTCTCTGTGGCTTTTGATCGCGTCGATGATCACATCCGCCTCCGAATCCGCAAATCCGCATTCCCGAAGGATCTGCACCGCGATCTCCGCGCTCGCCAACTCATGGGGCGTTCCGTCCTCATACTGTATATGTCTGCCCATGTCATGCAGGAGCGCGGCGGCGTAGACCCACTCCCTGTCGATCCCCAGACCGCTCTCCAAGTTGATGATCTCACCGATCCTGGCCACGTCCAAAAAATGCGTCAGATCGTGATGCCCGAATCTGCGCTCCGCCTCGGCGGCCTCGTTCTGTCTCAGATGATGTAAAAACAAATCATGATTTAATATCCGGTTGATCCTCTCCACTCTCGGTCCTCTCTGTCTCCAATCTGATAACCATGGCTTTCCGCAATCCTCTCTCCCGATCCGTCCTCTCCGGATCAGATGCCGCGCAGCATCTGCCAAAAGCGATCCTGCAGCAGCGCGTTGTCCTCAAACACCCCTTTGGCGGCCATGCTCACCGTGCGGCTGCCCGGCTTTTGCACACCCCGCATGGTCATGCACATATGCTCCGCCTCCACCACCACCATCACGCCCTGCGGTGTCAGATATTCCATGATGGCCTCGGCGATCTGCGTGGTCATTCTCTCCTGAATCTGGAGCCGTCTCGCATAGACCTCCACCGTTCTGGCCAATTTGCTCAGGCCCACCACCCGGCCGTCCGGCACATAGGCCACATGCACTTTGCCGTAAAAGGGCAGCATATGATGCTCGCACATGGAATAGAACACGATGTCTTTCTCCAACACCATCTCGCCGGCATCCACATGGAACACCTTGGAGAGATGCTCCGACGCGTCCTCGTCCATACCGCCAAATATCTCCGCATACATTTTGGCGATGCGGTCCGGCGTCTCCAACAGACCCTCTCTGTTCACGTCCTCGCCGATACCCTCTAAGAGCAGCCGCACCCCTTCCCGTATTTTGTCCTGATTTATCATTTTGTCTGCCTTTCCACGATCTTGATCAGTCTGCCCAGATAGGACAGGGAACCAAAGGCCAGGATCACATCCTCCGGCCCGGCCAGGAGCCTTGCCATCTCCACCGCCTCCTCCGGGCTGTCCACCGCCGTCACTTGGGGATGGATGTCCGCAATCTCCTTTGCCAGTTCGTAGGCGGACAGCGCCCTTGGATTCTCCGGGGGCGTGATGGTGATGATCTGGTCCGCGTACTCATGTGTCAGCTCTATCATCCTGCGGTATTCCTTGTCCCTCAATACCCCTATTATATAGATAATCCGTCTGTTTGTAAAATAAATTTCCAGAGAGCGGACAAGTTCCCTCGCCGCGTCCTCATTATGCGCGCCGTCCGCCACAAAGAGCGGGCTCTTTGCCAACACCTGAAAGCGCCCCGGCCAGACAGTCTCCCGCAGCCCCTTTCGCAGCGCGGATTCCTCCACCGCAAAACCTCTGCCCTGCAGGACGCGGATGGTCTCCAACGCCAACAGCGCGTTTTGAATCTGAAAACTGCCGCCCAGATGAATCTCCAGCCCGGACATTTTTGTCCCGTCCGCGCCTTTATAGTCAAAACGCTGCCGCATCACGCGGGCGCCGGTCCCCCGCTTAATATTCCCGATACATCTCTCGTCCGTCACATGCAGCTCACAATGCCGCTCCGCACAGGCCCGCCGTATCTCCTTCATGGCCTCCCCGGACTGCTCCACGCTGACCACGTCACAGCCCTCCTTGATGATGCCCGCCTTGTGCCGCGCGATCTCCGCGAGACTCTTGCCCAGAAATGCCATATGGTCCATGCTGACGGACGCCAGCACCGCGACCTCCGGAGCCGGGATGATATTGGTGGCGTCATACAGGCCGCCCATGCCGGTCTCCAAGACCACGATCCCGCAGCCGGTCTCCCTAAAGTACCAAAAGCCCAGAGCCGTATCCACCTCAAAGGGCGTGGGATGGGCGAATCCGTCCCGGGTCATTTCGTAACATATGTTACTTATCAGTTCCACACCCTCGCAGAAGGCTTTCTGCGTGATGTTCCTGCCGTTTACCTGAATGCGCTCCCGATATTCCAAGATGGTGGGAGACACGAATCGCCCCACGCGATACCCCGCCGCTTTCAGGATGGTGGATATATATGCCAGCGTGGAGCCCTTTCCGTTGGTCCCGGCCACATGCACGAAACGCAGCTCTTTCTGGGGATCGCCCAGTCTTTTGCACAGCTCCCGTATCGTGTCCAGTCCCGGCACGATCCCATAGGACTGTATGCTCTCTATATAATCCAAGGCCTCACGATATTTCATTCGTTGTCCTCTCCCGTCCGCCGCATAAAATCAAGATTCCGGTCCATACTATTCCCATACGCCCTGACGCGGTTTCCGATATGTCCTGCCGCGGCTTTCCGATATGCCCTGCCTCGGGTTTCCTCATCGGTCGGCATAGGGCGGGTTCTTGCGCAAAATTTTTATATTATGAGGTAGCCATGAAAAGTAAAACATCCACCATCGGCCGGATCGCCTCCGCCGAACAGCCTTCTCCCGTTTGCCGGATCATTTCCGACGTCCGGCTTTCCCCCGTCCGCCGACTGACCCGCAACTTTGTAAAATGCGGCCTCGCGGGCTGGTGTCTCGAGATCCTATTCACTGCCCTGGCCTCTTTGAGGCGGCGCAATCTGCGCCTCAAGGGAAACACTTCACTCTGGATGTTTCCCATCTATGGCAGCATCGCCTTTTTGGAGCCGATGTTCCGATTGATGCAGAAACACACCCTGTTGCTGCGCGGCCTCACCTATATGTCCCTGATCTTCTCGGCGGAATTTCTCACGGGACGTCTGCTCATACGCCGAAAGCTCTGCCCCTGGGATTACAGCCGCAGCCGCTACCGCGTCGGCAGGGTGATCCGCTTGGACTACGCGCCCTGGTGGTTCGCCGCCGGTCTCTTCTTTGAGCGTCTGCTGTGCCGTACACAGTTACAGGACGAAACCCCGAGGATTTCGTCCCGATCCGTTCACAAGCGCTGATATATCTTCCCGGATTTACACATCATCGAGATCGTCGATGGCGCCGGATCCGATATCCAACATGTTCACCGTGCGCCTCTTCAGTCTGGCCTCCTCGGCCTCCTTTAAGATAAATGCCTTGATCTCCTTGGAATTCCGGATATGTTCCAAAAAAAGTTTCGGGTGCGTGGTGTCGCCTGTATAGCAGACCACCGTTCCCAACTTGAACATCTTCTCCACCAGACTCGCCGTGTGCGCCACATCCTGCACCTTATACATATAGCAGTCATTCTCCACGGTCTTGAACAGACCGCTGGTGATCGTGATCATGTCTTCTTTGACCGAATATTTGGTAAACGTAAACGGCAGCCCCAAAAAGAGCCAACGCTTTCTCTCGACAAATTCCATCATACACTCATCCTCCTTTCTATGATTATAATTCATTCCGTGCGGATATGCAAAACCTTTCTTCGGAATCCGGGCATAAATTTTCCCAAGAGATCCCGTCGTAAATTTTCAACACAAAATTTCGGCATAAATTTTCCCGAAAAACCGATTGAATCCGGCAGCGGGAAGTGGTATCATAGAACAAAAGTCAAATACGATTAAGGAGGTTCTCTATGACCGCAAAAGAATGTATCACCGGACGCAGAAGTATTCGTCAGTTTACGGAGCAGCCTGTCCCTCATGAACTTCTGGAACAGATCGTGGAGACGGCATCCTTTGCTCCCAGTTGGAAGAACACTCAGGTTACGCGCTATATTGCGGTGGAAGGCGATATGAAGGACAAACTGGCGGCCTGCACCACCCTCTGGGCCGGCAACGGAACCATCATGAACAGCGCTCCCATGGTCATTGCGGTGACTGTAGTGACCGGACGCAGCGGTTTTGAGAAAGACGGCTCCTTCTCCACGGGCAAGGGCGACGGTTGGCAGATGTATGATGCCGGAGCGGCAAATGAAGCCTTTTGTCTGGCGGCTTACGAGCAGGGACTCGGCACCGTCATCATGGGGCTCTATGATGAGGCGGACGCGGCCAAGCTGTTGGAGATACCCGAAGATCAGGAACTGGTCGCGCTGATCGCCATCGGCTATCCCGCCGTATCGCCGGAGGCACCGAAGCGCAAACCGGTATCCGATCTGTTATCCTATAAGAGTTGATAAAGAAGTCGAAGGGATTATTTTCTCTTCGACTTTTTATGGGGCTGTCCCCAAGAGGCGCCCCGCCCACAAAACGGAGGAAATAACATGCGTCATTTAATCAGTCCCCTCGACTTTACCACGGAGGAATTGGACCGCCTCTTTGATCTGGCCGCGGACATAGAGCGAAATCCCGGGAAATATGCCCATGTCTGCGACGGCAAGATCCTGGCCACCTGTTTCTATGAGCCCAGCACCAGAACCCGCCTCAGTTTCGAGTCCGCCATGACCCGTCTGGGCGGTCAGGTCATCGGATTCTCCGATGCCAACTCCTCCTCCGCCGCCAAGGGAGAGAGCGTGTCCGACACGATCCGGGTGATCTCCTGCTATGCGGACATCTGCGCCATGCGCCACCCCAAGGAGGGTGCGGCCACCGTGGCGAGCAGCAAATCCCTGATTCCCGTCATCAATGCCGGGGACGGCGGCCATCAGCACCCCACACAGACCCTCACGGACCTTCTGACCATCAAGAACCTCAAGGGCAGACTGGATCATTTCACCATCGGCCTGTGCGGCGACCTCAAGTTCGGGCGCACGGTCCACTCCCTGATCCACGCTCTGGTGCGCTATCCGGGCATCCGATTCCTGTTCATCTCCCCGGAGGAGCTGCGCATCCCGGACTACATCACCGAGATGCTCAAGGATCGTGAAATTCCCTTCGAGGAGGTCATCCGACTGGAGGACGTGCTGCCCCGTCTGGACATGCTCTACATGACCAGAGTGCAGAAGGAACGTTTCTTCAACGAGGAGGACTATGTCCGATTGAAAGATTTCTACATCCTCACCGCCGAGAAGATGCAGCTCGCCGGAGAGGATATGTTGGTGCTCCATCCCCTGCCCCGCGTCAACGAGATCGACGTGGAAGTGGACGAGGATCCGAGAGCCGCCTACTTCAAGCAGGCGCAATACGGAGTCTATGTGCGCATGGCTCTGATCATGACCCTCTTGGGACTGGCAGACTGAGTCTCACCAACCGGAACCGCGGACTGAGCCTCGCGAACCGGAGCCGGCGGACCGGCCCCGCGGACTGACCCCGCGCAACCTATACACAGAAAGGCGATTCCTATGTTAAACGTTGGAAAAATTGAAGAGGGCTTTGTGCTCGACCATATCAAGGCGGGCACGAGCCTGGATCTGTACGATCATCTGCAGCTCAACAAATTGGACTGCACCGTGGCGATCATCAAGAACGCCCGCAGCAACAAGATGGGCACCAAGGACATCCTCAAGGTGGAATGCGACATCGACATGTTGGATCTGGACGTACTGGCATTCCTGGACCACAACATCACCGTCAATGTCATCAAGAACGGCGATATCGTGGAGAAAAAGGAACTGATCCTCCCCAAGCAGATCAAAAATGTGATCAAATGCCGCAATCCCCGCTGCATTACCTCCATAGAGCAGGGACTGCCCCATGTCTTCTTCCTCTCCGATGAGCGGAAGGGAATCTATCGCTGTAAATACTGCGAGGAAAAATATACGGAGCGCTCCAAATAGAGCGCTCCGCAACTTTTTATACAAGCTTTCTATGCCGGCTTTCTATGCCAGCTTTCTATACATGCTTTTTCATTCGTCACGCGCTTGCCGTGATCTCATATTTCTGTTCAAATTCATTGACGGGCATGGGTTTCGCAAAATAATATCCCTGGAAGACATCACAGCCCGCTCCGGTCAGGTACTGCACCTGTTCCATGGTTTCCACGCCCTCGGTGATCACCGTCAGTCCCAAGTTCTTGGACATATTGATGATGGCGTTCACAATGGTGCGGCTGCGATCCTCGTGACTGGTCTGCCGCAGGAATCCCATATCCAGTTTCAGCACATCCACCTCAATATCCTTCAGGGTGTTGAGGGAGGAATATCCGCTGCCGAAATCATCGATCTCCACATGGAAACCATAGTCGCGCAGCTTGTTCAAGAGATCCAACTGTTTGGTCAGCTCCTGCATGAAAGCGGTCTCCGTGATCTCCAGTTTCAGATTCCCGGGCCGGATCCCGTACTGCTCCACCAATCCGGTGAAGGTGTCATAGATATCGATAAAGTGAAAATCCTTCGGCGATATGTTCACGGAGATATGCAGATCCTCTCTGCCCATATCCTTCCACTGCCTGAGCTGTCTGCAGGCCAGTTCCCACACATATCTGTCCAATTTGGTGATATAGCCGCTCTTCTCGAAGATGGGAATGAACTCCCCGGGGGAGACCATACCCTTTACGGGATGCTCCCAACGCACCAATGCCTCCGCGCCCAGAACCGTGTGCTTGTCCGCCGACACTTGGGGCTGTAAGAACATCCGAAACTCACCCGCCCGGATCGCGCGGTCAAACTCGCCGACCATCACTTTCTCCTTCTGGACGGAACTTCCCATATTGTCGCTGTAGTAGGCTATGATCTGCTGATAGCTGTCCTTGATGCTCCGGATTGCCATGAACGCTCTGTCACACATAATGGAGACCTTCTGCGGTGTCTTGGGGATGTGATAGACTCCCACATGCACATGCATCCTGTAGACACTGGTGTTGACGATCTTCTTCAGTTCGTCCAGATAGATCGTATAGTTCTCGGGAATCAGTCTCTCCTCCCGCATACACAGGGCAAACTTATCCGCCTCCAGACGCCCGTAAATGGTATCCTCCGCCGCGTCCCTGCGCATGAGTCCCGCAATACGCTTTAAGATGCGGTCACCCGTCTCCTCGCCGAAGAGGTCGTTGATCACCTTGAAATCCTTCACGTCAATGCAGACGATCAGCCGCGGGCACTCGGGTTCACGCCGGATAAGCTCCTCCACCCGCTCAAAGAAATACTCCCTGTTGTAGATATCCGTCAGATTGTCATGGGTGGCCTTGTACCGCTCTATCTCCATCTTCTGATAATCATCCGTTCTGTCCATCATGGAAAAAAAGCATCCCACATAATTTCCCCTGTTGTCCAACAGGAACTTGAACTGTGTCTCAAAAAAATGCGGCTCACCATCTATGGTGCGGGTCTCGCGCCAACTCTCCTCTTTGAATTCCTTATCTTTCCTCGCCTCTCTCCACTCGCTGAAATACTGCTCCAAGGGCGCGGGGCTGTCCCACGCGTCAAAGAGCATCCTGCTCTTCTCATTGGCGTATACACATTTTCCGTCCTTGTCATAGCAGAGGATCCCATTCTCCATATCCTCCACCGAGAGGGACAAGAGCTTTACCACAATGCCCTTTGGCACATAAAACAGTGTGAAATAGGCACTGGCAACCGCCAGGACCGAGTACAGGATCGGTGACAGATCGATCTGAATGTTCACAAAGCGATAGCCGATATTTACCGCCAGGATCACTATGAAACTCCATATGAGCGCCATGAATTTGGCCCGGTACAGCCTGACCGTGTGGGCCAGTTTCATCAGGAAAGTGACCAAAACCACGCATACCATGCCGTAGACGAGCAGCAGATGCAAGGTATAGATGGACAGTCCGGAGACCAGAACCCCGGGCTCCACCACAAAACATTTCTCGTATCCGATGACCTCCACTTCCACGCACTTAAACACATGATGCGTCCCTACATTCACGATCATGGAGATCGTGTCCGCCACCGTTCCCGCCACCATGATCCACTTGACGGATTTATGCTCCTCCAACGTGTCCGTAAAATGTTTGGCATAGTTATAGAGGAAGATCACCAACCAGTCCGTAGCCGCAAAATACAGGCCGTGCAAAAGCGTCGCCGCCCACTCGCCCGTCACGAGTGAGAGAGCGTTGAACACTATGGGAAAGACCGCCGCCGCAAACAGATACTGAATGGAAGGGCGCACGGGATGATCGAATTTATTTAATTGGAAAATACCCACCAACAGTCCCACACACAACAGACAGGACAGGACACAAAACGCAATAATCATACAATGGCTCCCGTTCATACCTCAAATAAGGTCATTACATACCTCGAATAAGGTCATTTTACCACATATTTCCGCAAAAGAAAATAGGGGATAAAGAATTTTTGGGAATGTCCGTGAGACACTCCCAAAAATATTTAAGTTTGATATTGTCAAAGGGCGTCATACCTTCTCCTCCTGAGAAGATACAGGAAGATAACACCCGCGGTGAGCGCGGATACGACCGCAACAGGCCCAAAGGGCAGAGCACTCTCACCGGTCTTGGGTGAGACGGCGGCTGACGGCTGCTCAGGAGCAGGGTCATCGTCATCATCATCATCCACTTCCTGCCAACGGGCGGTATAGACCTGATTGCGGTCCACCGTGGCAGGGAAACCGACTATTTTGTTGCCGTAACCATCATACCACCCCTCAAACACATACCCCTCGGCGGGAGCGGGCACGGGCAGAGCGGGGAATGCGCTGCCATATTTATAGGGCAGGGTGACGGTGTTCCCGCCTCCGGGTAAGGTGCCCGGCAATGTGCCTGGCAGTTTGCCATGGTCGCCGCCGTTAAAGGTGATGGTATGGCTGTCAAGCTCATAGTACAGTCTCAGCGTCAGTCCTGCGGACTCCGAGAGTGTTCCGGAGGCAATCCTGCCCGCGTGAGCCGGATTCTCCGTGTAATGCGCGTAAGGTCTCGCCACAGCCTGTACGGTGGCGCCGGCCGTGCCCTGCGCGGAGTCGGTATCGGCCAACCGATAAGTGCCGTCCGGCTGCTCCAGATAGTGCTCCGTCAGGTATGTGACCGCGCCGGGAACGGGATCCGGAATCTTCGTCCAATGCGCGGTATAGGTCGCATCCGCGCCCACGGTCTCCGGGAAACCGAGTTCTCCCCGGTCGTCATACCAACCGTCAAACTTCCAACCCTCTTCAGCGGTCACTTCAGGCGCGTCCGGGAACTTGCTGCCATGCTTATGAGAGCCTGTGACCGGTCCGTCCACTCCGGGTATGGAGCCATGCTCTCCGCCGTCGAAAGTGATCTTGTACTCATTCAGGCTGTAGTACAGTTCCAGTGTCAGCAGGGAATCTCTCACGGCCATGCCGGAATCCACCCAATTCTCATGCTCCCTGTTCTCCGTATAGTTCGCGAAAGACTTGATCACGGCAGTCACTTCCGTGTCCGGTATCGCCGTGTTGGAAACGGATTCCTTCAACACATACACATACTCACCGGCGGCGTTTTGCTCCTCCAGATAGTAATCCGTCAGATATTCCGCCTTGTCGGTCTTCCAATGCGCGACAAACACCACATCCTTGGTCATGGTGTCGGGATAATCCATCACTTCGGTCTCCACTCCCGTGTCGGGATCCCTCCAATACCATGCGTCAAACTCATAATCCTCGGCCGGATTCGTGGCGGGCGGCGCCGGGAAAGCGCTGCCGTACTTGGCGGGCTTAGAGACGGAAAGTTCCTGCCCGTCCAAGGTGCCGTGGGCTCCTGCCTCAAAGGTCACGGTGTAGGAGACAAGGCCGTAATAGCGTTTTAATACCAAGGTCGAATTGTTCGGCAGGGTGCCTTTCAGCACACGCCCTGCGTGCTCGATCTCCTCGTAATGAGGCGGTATCTGCTCCAGAGTCGCCGCCGTGACCACGTCTCCGGGAACGCCTCTTTCCTCTATGGTACAGTTGTCGTCCACCTCATAACCGGACGTCTGGCCATCCGCACCCAACTGTTCAAAATAATGTTCCGTGCTGTAATCAACTTTCTCGACCCAACGCGCGGTATAACTCAGATCCTCGGTCACATTCTCCGGAAATGTCACCACCGGCGTGTCGGTTCCCGTGATATACCAGCCGATGAACGCGTAGGAATCGGAATCATCTGCCACAGGCTCGGGCAGTTCAGGAAAATCCGAACCGTACGGTATGTCGGACTCGACCATGGTATCCTGATCTCGGTCAAAGGTGCCATATCGGCCGGCATTAAATGTCACGGTATGTCTCTCAAGCTTATAATAGCGTTTCAGGACCACCTCTCCGGTCTTCGGAAGGATGTCTTCAGGATTGCGATCCTTGTGATCGGTATTCTCCACATAGCCCGCCGGCATCTTACCCGTCTCCAAGACTGCCGCCGTGACTTCATCGCCGGGAGCGCCCTTGGCCTCCTCACTCGTCAGTCCGGCATTCACGGTGTAATCGCCGGTGAGCCCCTCGAAATAATGCTCCGTCCGATAGGGAACCTTTCCGATCCAGCGCGCGGTATAGATCACATCCTTCGTCACGGTGGTGGGGAAATTCTCGATCTCTTTGCCGGACTCGTCATACCAACCCTCGAACACATAGTCCTCATTCGCGTCGGTTGTGGGCCGCGCCGGGAACGCAGCGCCATAGAAGATGGAGTCCTCAACAGAATCCTCCGTCCCGTTCAATTTACCCTGATCTCCGGCATTGAAAGTCACGGTATACTTTTTGCGATCGTAATATAACTTCAGTACCAACCCTTCCGCGGCTGTACCGGATTCCACTCTTTCGGCATGAGTCGTATTCGCCGTCAGATACGCGGGAAGAGCATTCGACGCATCCGACGTCGTCTTGTATTGAGCCGTAACAGTCTCTCCCACATTCGCCGGAAGGGTTTCGCTCACCCTCTGCAGATAGCTGCCGTCCGCCTGCTGATAAAAATGCAGTACTTTATAGTCACACTTAGTATCGCCCGCCGCCTTGGGAGCCAGACTGAACGTCAGTGAGATGGTATAGGGATCATCCGGGGAGATCAGTCCCGCCATCTCCGTCACATCCGCTTCGGCGAGGTCAAAGGAAGTGCCCGGGGAGACCTGCTTCGATCCCGGTCCCTTCCAGTTTCCATTGTTCTTGTAAACATAATTTGCGGCCTGGTTGGTCTTCAGTTGCACATCGGGAACCTCAAAAACAGTCTGCAAGTCATAACCGTCCTCAAAAGCCGCCTTGGCATCTGCTCTAACCATTTCCTGATTTTTTGTGGAAGTACATGTGTTATGATATGTGCCCGAATTGTCGCAGGAATCGACGACTGCCTCCACCTTGCAGGGAAACAGATCGGTCACGGTCTCAGACGCGGGATAATTGTCCAAGATATCCGCCGCCACCGCGTCAGCAACGCCCTCTATCTCGAAGTGGTACTCCACCTTGTATGCCTTCGTCAGATAGATCTTGGCAGTGGTGCCCTCCGTGACATTGTCCATGAGGAAAGTGGTCTTGCCCGGATCTCCCGATTTCCAACCGTTCTTCTCGGGTCCGTTCTTGCCGAAACAGGCGGTATACTCCACTTTATAAATGTAATAGCCTTCTGCGGGAGTGATATTTAAGTCCACACAACCGAACCCGTTATTACCGCTGTAATTAAACTGAAAGGAACCCTTTGCGTCCGCCTCCGCCTTGTCCGGCGCATCCGGATCATCCACCCACACTTCCAACTCAACCTGCGCCGGTTTCGGTTGGTCAAATGCAGGATTGTCTCTCTCAACGGTTACCAGAAGTGCGCCGTCGCTGCCCTTTGCCTCCCAACGCCGGCTCTCACGGATGACCGTGGCAGTGATTTTGACATCGCTCTCCGGCATGGTAAAGTAATATTGATCACCCTGCGTTTTCAGGGTAATCTCCTGATCCGTGGCTGTATTGGTGACAGTCCAACCGCTGAATACACAGTGTGCATGATTCGGAATCTCGGCATTTTTATCCAATTTGGGAAGATATACTCTCTCGTAGGGATCCTGCTCCGAGGGAATATCCTTCTTGAGATCTTGGATTGCTCCCGTGAAGTCAAAGCCCTCAGACGATTTAATTTCAGTGGTAATGGCAAACTTTTTCTTAGCTGTTCTGCTCCACTTGCCCGTGAAAACGGTATCTTGAGTGATGGTAACTTCATTGCCGTCACATTTTACAGAGCCTATATACCAACCTTCAAAAGTATAGTCCATGACCTCGGTATCATATTCTTCATCGCCAAAAGCGGGCAAAGTGATCGTAGCGCCATCCTCCGCGAAGGAAGGCGTCAGTTTGGCAAGATCGATGGCCGCGGGGCCCTCTCCGTCCTCCGCCCACTGATAAGTGATGTCATGCACGGACTTGGAGCTCCACCGCCCGGTCAGAGTGACGTTTTCATCGGGCATGATAAAGCCGGTGGCATCCACGGTGACATTGGCCGGCGCGCTCCAACCCTCAAAGTGATAGAGTTTCGTGCCGGTCGCGTCAGTTATCACGACATCCTCGACCGCGGGGAAGTCTACATGGTCTCCGTCCTTATAAGCAGTCTTACTTTTAGTGCCAAGATCAGCCTGTGTTATGCCGGCAGGAACTTTAGGAGCGTCTGCCCCGGTAATGGAAGCTCCCACAGAATCCCACTCGTAGGTGAGGGTATGGTATTCTTTGCGGGTCCAAGTCGGAAAAATATTTAAAGCCTCGGCAGGCATTGTAAAACTCTGACTTCCATCCTCCCCTATAGGCGCCACAAGCTCGCAATCCGGATTAATCTCACCATTGGCACCTTGAACGGCCCATCCTCTCCAAATAAAATAGAAACGTCGCTGTCCTTCAATATAGGGGTCTAATGTACCGCTGGTGTTTTGACCCAAAGTGAGCAAAGTCCCTTCAGAGTGTTTTCCTAGTATTCCGTCTGCCAGGCCGTCTGATTTTTTATAACCCGAAGGAACGATCCGAATACCGTCTTCATCCACTTTTTGCGGATCCGTATAGTTCACTGTAGCCAACTTATACGTTGGCGTACTATCCGCCAGCGCCATGATCCCCGTTTCCCCGGAATCCGGCTCTGCAGCTGCGCTCTCATCAAGAGAAACCTCCCCCGGTGCCCCCCCGACTGTATTTTCCGCAGTCGCGTCTCCCACGGGCGCGGGCTCCCCCGGGCTGCCCTCTCCGGATGCGTTTTCCGCAGCCATCGCTCTGACGGACATAAAATCCGCCGGCAACATGCCGAGCAACAGCGCCGCAACGAGCAGGACTGCCACAAATCTCAGTTTTTTGGTGTGATACGCGGATGTCAATCGATTGGATTGCATAATACTGCCCCTTTCCTCAGTCAGTGATTCAGAATGTCAGACAGGTATTTGCAATAAAGAATAGCAATAGATATATGGTAAATCATCACAAGGCCGTCATAGCCCGATCTTGGGAAATCGTCTGCATTGCATACATTTTGCAATTACCTGTGTGATATCGGCCGACCGTTCGGCCGTTCCATGCCTTGAACAAGGACATTTTACCATAAAACACCCCAAAAGCGCAATATTTTTGTGCAAAATTCTAAAAGCAAAAATTTCCATTACAGACGCAGATCCACAAATTCACCCGGAGAGCAGAGATTGTCCGCCGCGCCGGAACTTGCGGTGTTCTCCGCATTGCCTCGCGCGTCCGCGATCACGCCGCTCTCTGCGGTTTCCGCTGCCGCGTCCCCGGTGTTCTCCACGAGCTCACCCGACGCCGTACTTTTGCCGCCCTCCGCGGTTGTCCCGCTCTCCTCCGGCTGCTCCGGATCCGAGACTTTTGTCGCAGGCTCCGCGGGGACTTCCTCGGAGAGGAAATCCCTGCGTTCTCTGTCCTCGTCTCCCTCTTTCTCGGGGAGCTGTTGATACTGCAATGTCTTCTCAAAAGCGAGATGCTCATCCTGCACACAGGCGATGAATTTCAATATCTTCTCCAACGCCGCTTTCTTCGCGCTCTTTGGGATATTCGGATTGTTGGAGATCTTTTTGGCCTGAGCCATGAACTGCCCCATCTTGGAGAGTTTGAGCTGCTCCACTTCCTCCTTGGAGTCACAGTGCCTGAGGGCCTCCTTGTAGGCCTTCCTCTGCTGTCTGATCTCCTCATACTCCTTCAGCGCCTGCGGGTCATTCCTGCGCAGATACTCTATCTCCTCCGCGGTCAGCTCCTGCCCCGATTTGAGTTTGGCGTCCAGATCGGCCCGCTCCCGCTGTTTATGGATGTCGCTCACCTGCTCCTGCAGCCGCGCGAGTTCTCTCTCCTGCGGAGTGAGCTCCCTTTGGGCGGCCTTCCTGCCGAGCGCGCCGGAGGCTTTCTTCTGCTGCCACTGATTGTCCATCATCGCCATCTTGACGGAATTTTTGATCGTTCCGGCAATCATAGTCCCGCCTCCTATACAGAAAAGTCAAACTGTTGTCCGATCTTCTGCTCCTCCTCGGTCTGCACGCGGTCGCTCATCTCGGCATACTGCATGTCTTCCACCTTTCGGATCAGCTCATCAATGGAGGACGCGGTGATCACCACCTCATCCTTATCTTTATCCCGGCTCCCGTGCAGACGCTCCTGCTCGGCTTCCTTCTTGGCCTTCTTCTCGTCGGCGCGCTTTGCCTCCTTCTTGTCGGCGGCCTTCTGCGCGATGCGGTCTCTCTGCGCCGCCAGAGACTTGTCTACCACCGCGAAGAACGACGCGTTCCCGCCGTCGTCGATCTGCATGCCAAAGCCCTTGACCTTGGCTCCGGTGGCGGAGAGTTTCTGCGCCAGTTGGGACACTCCGCTCGCGGCGTTGTTCAGGATCGACTCGTACTGCTTGCGGAAATCCTCATCCTCCGCCATGCGCTCGATCTTCTCCTCATCGATCAGCACCGCCAACTTATACGGATTGGCAAAGCTGCCCGCCTGAGACTTGGCGAGTTCCTTCATGTCAGAGCTGACCAACACGAAATCCATGTTGGAATATTTCTTCTTGAGCTCCTCATAATATTTGGCAGCTTTCTCACTCAGTTGGGGATTGCCCACGGTCTTGCCGCTGACTTTGACTTTCTTGGACGCGTCAGCCGTCTCAGCTGTCTGCCTTGCCTGTGCGGCCTGAGCAGCCTGAGTTCCGGACTGAACCTCAGATATTGTACTCATATGCATTCCTCCTTGACTTTGAGTTGGTGGCTGAAATCCGTTTCAGCCGGTTATCCTTTTCAACTATATCGGCATATGAGTCTTATTTCTTTAGTCCAAAGTCTAAAAATCTAAAATAGAAAAACTTAGTATGACCTTGAACAGATCTCCGTCCGTCAAAATCTCCATGGTCCCCTGCTGCAGCTCCACCAGACTCTTGGCGATGGACAGCCCCAGTCCGCTCCCCTCCATGTGGCGGGAGGCGTCCCCTCTCACGAAACGCTCCTCCAACTCCTGCGCCGAGATATTCAGCTCATACTTGGACATATTGCGGAAAATGATCTCCACCTTATCCTCCCCGCGCTCCAGATTCAGATACACTCTGGAGCCCTCCTGGGCGTATTTGCAGATATTGTTCATGAGATTGTCGAACACGCGCCACAGATGCCTTCCGTCCGCCATGATCCGCACTTCCTCCTCGGGCTTGGCCATGTGCAGATCGAGATTTTTCTCCGCCAGTCTTGTCTCATACTCCCCGGCCACCTGCGTCAGCAGCACACCCAACTCGCAGGGAGTGGGGACCACCTCCATATTGCCCGTGGACGCCTTGGAGATATCCACCAGATCCTCCAACAGTTTCTTGAGCCTTCCGGACTGCCTGAGCACCACTTCCGAGTATTCTTTGATCCGCGCCTCCCGGTCAGCTTGGTCCTCCCCTGATCCGTCTCCCGCCGCCACACTGCCCAACAGGTCGGCGTAATTGATGATGGAGGTGAGGGGCGTCTTGAGGTCATGGGACACATTGGTGATGAGCTCCGTCTTGAGCCTCTCGCTGCGAAGACGCTCCTCCACCGCATGGGAGATCCCCTCCCCGATCCGGTTGAGATCCTCACCGTGCTCCTTAAAATCCAACACCAGATATCGGGTGTCCAACTTGTGGGACAGATCCCCCTCCGCCAGCGCCCGACCGCCCTTTTGCAGTTTCCTGAATGCCAGAGCCGCGTACAGCACGGGCGGGATGATCAGTATTTTCTCCAACACCCAACAAAATACCAGGATATGATAATCCCACCGAAACATGAGGAGGCCGAGAAATTCACCGAGCGTGAGCGCCGCGATCACCAGGACCACCTGTGCGATGCCCGGAATCCCCTTTATCAGGATCACCAACGCCTTCCCCGCCCTGCGGGCGGCCCGTGTCAATGCCCGGATCAGCGTATAGAGCAGGCTGTGCTGCCACCATTTTCCCATCTTCATGCGCAGCGCGAACTCCCGCAGATATATCGTGCACCACACCGCCTCCAATGTAAGACCCGCGCTCAGGACGATCATCAACCCGATGGCATTACTCAATTCCTGCCATACGATCACGGTCAGCGCCCCGATTCCGACTGCCCCCGCGCCGAAGAACGCCGTCAGAAGATCCAGCCAGATATTGCTGAGCACCCCGGGCGTCACGCCCTCCTGTCCTCTCCTGTGCCCCGCGCTGCACATCAGGAGGATAAAGCTGATGATCGCGAGAAAGATTCCGATGGCGGCGGCTATAAGCCCGTCAAATCTCATTTGAAAGATGAAACCCGCCCATTCGTTGATGTAGCGGAACGTATCCTGCTTGGGAAAATCAGGGTCCACATACAGATACACCATATATGTCTGCTCCTCCCACTTTTCCGTGGTCGGATTGTATCTGGTGGGTCTTTCACAGGCGTATGTATACACATACGGGCTCTCCCCGCCCGCCTCGTCCGCGTTGCTCCAATACTCTTTCCCATCGTGTACCCGCACGATGGAATAGGTCACATTGTTTCTTTGGCTCTCCAACATGAAGGCCCGCTCCATGTCGGACAATGTGGCGAAATTGCGGCTGTCCATACAGATATAAGTCATGTGATTATAGGCTTCCCGCTCCATCATATTCGTTTTAAAAGCCACATAGCCCTCTCTATAGCCTCCGTTGTCCCACAACACGAGCCCCAACAGGACAAAGAGACATCCCACAAAGGATCCGACGGCCAACACAAAGAACAAAACGATCTTAAACCCCACGCTCTCCGTTATGTTACCCTTTTTCATTCTTTGCGCTCCCTTCTCACGTCTTTCTCACATTTGTATCCCTGTCCCCAGACCACTTTGATATATCGGGGCTCCGCGGGATTGATCTCCAATTTCTCCCGAAGATGCCTGATGTGTACCGCCACCGTGTTCTCGCTGCCATAGGGCAGATCGTTCCAGATGCGTCTGTAGATCTCCCCCGGGGAAAACACCTGTCCCGGATTGCTCATGAGCAGTTTCAAAATATCGTACTCCGTGGGTGTCAGCGACACGCTCTCCCCGTCCAACAGCACCTTCTTCTCCAAATCGTCCAATTCAATACCGCCCACCCGCAGCAGCTCCGGGCGGACATTGCCCCCGCCGAGCTGCATATAGCGGCGAAGCTGTGACTTGACCCTGGCGGCCACCTCGATGGGATTGAAGGGTTTCGTGATATAGTCGTCCGCCCCCACGGTGAGCCCCAGCACCTTGTCCGCGTCCTGGCTCTTGGCCGTCAGCAGGATGATGGGGACATTGCTCTGTTCCCTGATCCTGACCATGGCGGAGATCCCGTCCATCTCCGGCATCATGATGTCCAACAGCACCAGATGGATCTCCCACTCGGAGATGACCTGCAGCGCCTCATTTCCGTTAAAGGCCTCAAACAGCCTGTAATTCTCGTCATGCAGATAAATCTTCAGCGCGTTCACTATATCCTTTTCATCATCGCAGATCAGTATATTGTACATAAAACCCTCCTCATTTCCTATTATTGTACCGGATGGAAGTTTAATAAAAAACCGGTAAATATTTTAAGGTTTCATTAAGAAAGCGGGCCGGCTGAGGTCAGGCAGGGCCGGCGGCAATAATAAGACCGGACAAAATATCTTTTTTGTAACAAAATAGGATTGAAACGGATATATGGACAGAAAGGAGGGCCGTATGGAAGAACTCTACAGACAGAATGCCGAAATCGTATACCGCTATCTCTACTCCCTGTGCCGGGATGAGCGGCTGGCGGAGGATCTGACACAAGACACCTTCCTTCGCGCCTTTCAGTCCATCGACCGCTTTGACGGCTCCTGTAAACTCACCACCTGGCTCTGCCAGATAGGCAAACACCTGCTGTATCAGACATGGGAGAAACAAAAGCGGGAGATCCCCACCGCATGGGACGGCGAACCCGAAAACGACGCGCCCGACACCCGCACGGATGTGGCCAAAGAGGCATGTACCAGAGTGGAATTGGAGGAAGTGCTCTCGGAACTGAACGCCCTTCCCGACACCATGCGCGAAGTCATTTACCTGAGGGCGGTCAGCGACTTATCCTACAGGGAGATCAGCCGGATGCTCGGGATCAGTGAGAACCTGGCGCGGGTCCATTTTTACCGCGGCAAAGAAATATTGCTCAAAAAGAGGCTTGACGCCTCGGAACGGAGGAATTTATGACAGAACAAGATCGGAATCAAGACCATACTACAAACTGTAATATTGTGCGGGACCTGCTGCCCCTGTATCAGGAAAATCTGTGCTCGGAGGACTCCCGGGACTATGTGGAGAGGCATCTGGAGCAGTGTAAATCCTGCCGCGACACCTATTCCCTGCTCGGCCGGACAACGCTGACCTCGGAGGCCGCGCAGACCCGACAGATCCAAGCCTTTAAGAAACTGCAAAGGTATCTCACGGGGCGGATCTCCATGGGCTATATCCTGTTTATGATCGCCGTGGTCATCGGCGTGTGCCTTATGATGCTCAATGTGAACGGGGGGCAAAATTTTTATCTCCTGAACTATCTGTTGATGACCCTGACCATGATCGCCACCCAATGCGCTTTTGGGGGCATAGATGCCGCCGATGCCCCGGGCAGGGGACGGGCGATGTATATCCTGCAGGGCCTCCTGCTCGCGGGCAGCGTCTCGGCAATGTTCTACACTTTTTATACCCTGTACCACTCTCCCACTTTTTACGCTCAGGGCGCCAATGTCGGCCCCTTAGGCATCCCGCTCCACATGACAGGCCCGCTGTTGACGGGATGTCTTGAGGTCGCGATCCTGCTCTCCCTCATACTCCTGTGCGTCTGCCTGTGCCGGAGCGCCATGGGCAAAATGCGGATCGGCATACTCGCCAATCTGTCCGTCCTGTGTATTTTTATGAACCTGAATTATATCTCTTTGATGCACCGCATGAGCGACTACGCCTCCATGTTCCGGGTAACGCTCGGGAGTACCTGCGTCCTGTGTGGAATATACGCGGCGCTGACACTGATCGCGTGGCTGTGGCAAAGGTCACGGACGCGCAACGATCTGCCGTAGGAGCCTCTGTTATTTGCGCCCGCGGCGTCTCTCCAAAAGCTCCTGCTCAAGCTTGTCCTGAAGCTCCCGCAGCGACTCGCCGAATCTGCCGGATACCATGGTGGGATTGGAGCGGATCATATTCCGTTGGAAGAAATCCCTCAGGCCGACCAGACGTTCCCTGTCCGCCTGATGCACCCTGTATCGCCCGCGCAGTTCGGCGAGCTCCGTCTGCAGCTCCTCCCTGCGCTTGGAAATATCCTCATTGAGCAGCGCGACGACCACATCCACCCGTTTCTGTACATGAGCCATATCCTCTTTGGCTTTTTCCAGTTTGATCAGCACGTCTCGCAGATCCAGAGCCGCCTTGAAGGAGAGCGCGAAGTCCACGCTTATGCCGATCGTCACCACAAAGGTCACCACCGTCAGCACCCCGCCCGGAATCCCTTCCACAAAGCGGGCCACGGGCCTGTGTACCACCTCCGTCATCAGGATCGTCAGAAATCCCCATGCCAGAGAGGACCCCAGACAGATCTGTCCCTTATAATTAAAGCGGTTCTTAGAGTAATCCCAATAGCGGACCTTGAACAGAGCCTCCATGACCACGCCGGTCACATACTCCAATATGGTGGCCCCGATACAGCCCGCGATATAAGTCAGGATCAGTTTCCACGGGTTCGCCAGATCCTGAAAAGGACGTGACACCACCAACATCATGACGGCCCCGCTGCCGTATAAAGGCAAAAACGGCCCCCGCATGAAACCGCGGTTCACCGGTCTCCTCGTCTTGAGGGACACATAAGTCGATTCGAAACACCATCCGAAAAAACAATAAAAATAAAAGTAAAACAGCCATTGCATCATCGGTATATCGCCACCTCCACAGACAATTTTCCCTTCCCGGTCATCCGGGGCTCCCCCACGATCTTAAATTTCCCATAGCCCCGCGCGTTCACCGTCGCCCCCGGTCTTAAATGCCCGGAGTGGTTCTCACAGAGCATCCCGTCCACGTAGACCTTCTGCGCCCGAAAGAGCTCCAGACAGGCCTCTCTGGATTTCCTGAGCACCTTGGCCAACACCGCGTCCGCCCTCATGGACGCCACCTGCACCGTCAGACGCTCCGGCTCCTCCTCGGGAACCTCCATGACGGCATCCGCGATCTCGCATTTTACATGGGTATGTCTGACCTGCTCAAGATTCGCGCAGATAAATTCCGCGATGGAATCCCCGCAGAACAGCCATGCCTCCCTGTCTCCCACCAAGATATCTCCGATGGTGTCCCGCTCGATCCCCAGATTCATCAGCGCTCCCAGAAAGTCCCTGTGGGAGAGTCTGTCCGCAAACTTGGCCGCCAAAGGCATGATATGGACACATACGATGGGAAAAGCCGTCTCGTAGCCCAATACCGCCGCGTCCCCGAACCGGAGCATCTTCCGCTCCGTCTCCTCCCTGCCGCCGAAGAGCGTGCAGCCCGCGTAAGACAACTCCCGCTCCATCCCGTGAAACACACTCTGCTCACTCAGACCCAGAAAGCCCGTGAATGTAAAGACACTCCGGGAGAAGGACTTATCGGCCAACTCCCGGAATCTGTTCTTGATCTGTTGTAACTCTCTGTCATTTTCCATATTCGTATCTCATCCGTCCCGGTCGTTTATCTCTCCTCGCCGGCCCACGACCCGCTCCGGCCGTCTCCGCCCCGGCATCAGCCGAGCGCCACGTCCAACAGCATCATCAGGGCAAATCCCGCCGCGAAGGCGATGGTTCCCACATTGGAATGCTCCCCTTCGCTGGCCTCCGGGATCAGTTCCTCCACCACCACATACACCATGGCACCCGCCGCGAAAGCCAGAAGATACGGCAGCACCGGCGTCACGATATTGGCCAGCAGGATGGCCAGACAGGCTCCTATGGGCTCCACCGCCCCCGACAAGGTCCCCAACAGAAAGGATTTCATCCGGCTGTTGCCCTCGCTGCGCAGCGGCATGGATATGATGGCGCCCTCCGGGAAATTCTGGATCGCAATACCGATCGCAAGGGTCAGCGCTCCCGCCATGGTCACGGCGCCGTCCCCCTTTAAAACGCCCGCGAAGATCGCTCCGCAGGCCGCACCTTCAGGCAGATTGTGGATCGTCACCGCCAACATCAGCATGGCGGTCCTTCCAAGACTGCTCTTCGCTCCCTCCGGTTTATCGCTGCCCAAATGAAGGTGTGGTATGAAACTGTCCATGAGCAGCAAGAAAAATACACCTGCGAGAAAACCTGTCAGAGCCGGCACAAAATGCATCCTGCCCATGTCCTCACTCAATTCGATCGCAGGGATCAGCAGGGACCACACGGACGCCGCGATCATCACGCCGGCCGCGAATCCCGTGAATATCCTCTGTAAGCCGGGGCCGATCTTCTTTTTCAGAAAGAACACACAGGCGGCCCCCGCCGTGGTCCCCACAAAGGGAATCAATATCCCGATTGCTATATTCATAACAACCATCCTTTAAAACAATCTTTTCGCATCGGAAATTTCTCCCACATTCTCTTTCGTTCACGCAAAGCTGATGATCTCCTCCTTCGGCGCCGTTGTCTTCTCCACACGCAGGGCATGGAGCATGGGCCCCTCCCCCTGATAATATTTCCAATTTTCCATAGAGACGGTGGCCGTCACCTTCACCCATTCCTTCTGCCGCAGAGCGCCCGCGCCGGCGAACTCACAGGCATAGCCCAAAAATGCCATATCATCCGCGCAACAGGTCATGGCCATGCGCCCCGGCACAAAATATCCTTCCGGGAAATTCTCCGGTTTCAATACCATGGCCGTAAATTGGAGCTTTTTCCCGATATAGCGCTCCAAGTGATCCATGGCGTCCAGATACCAGATGCCGTATCCCGTGTTGTCGAGCTCGATCGTCTCCTGCTGCAGATCATAGGGCAGATCTTCCTCAAATATCTCATCGATCTCCCCGTTGGAATCCTCAAACACCACATCCGCGGAGGGGTTCACCGCCTTGATGTTTCTTTTGTAGCTCCCCAGATCCTCAATCCCGTCACAGCGGTTAAAAATGATCATCTCGGACTTGCGGATCTGCTCCGCCAAAAGAGAGCGCATATTAGTATAATACATGGGAAAAGTAGAGCCGTCTATCGTGGTGATCTGCTGCTCGATCCGCCAATTTCGGGGAAATTGCGCGTTCTTGTAATTCCACATGCCATTATATTCTATGATGATGCGCTCCGGTTTGTGCTTTTTCTCAAGCGCCGTCAGGGCAGCCGGATTGAAATCCTCCTCGTTCTCCACAAGCTCCAACACCGTGCGGCTCCGCTTGAGCAGCGCCTCATCGTATTCGTTCTCTCCCTCCTCGCAGAGGATCAGCAAAGTCTTACCCTTGATCTGAAAATAGGGCTGCGCCAGCGTAAAACAGATGAACTCCGTCTTGCCGCTCTCCAGAAAACCATTGATCACATACACAGGTTTCATAGTCAATTCCCCTCTGAAATCCTACTTTTTCGTTTCACGATCCCTGTCCCGGGATCTTGCGCCGCCTCATTTACAGGCAAACAGCTCCTCCAGTTTGTCCTCCCGCAGACGCGCGCCTATGACGCAGATCTTGC
This sequence comes from Acetatifactor muris, assembly GCA_023663635.1. Classification (GTDB taxonomy): domain Bacteria; phylum Bacillota; class Clostridia; order Lachnospirales; family Lachnospiraceae; genus Acetatifactor; species Acetatifactor muris_A. Next base: position 17,557 of record JAMPHD010000014.1, on the reverse strand, counting down.
CCGTCACCTCGGGCTTGCCGCCGCGGATCTCATGCTCCTCGGGCACATAGTCATAATAGAGCCATGTCCCGTCCGCGGAGGGCACCATGCCCTTGGCCCGCAGGATATCGCCGTACCAACCGCTGTCCAACTCCTCAAAGATATGCTCGATCTGTTCCTTCGTGTAGACATTGGGCGTCTCCATGCCCCAACTGGTGAACACCTCATCCGCGTGGTGATGGTCATGGTCATGACAGCCGCAGCTGCAGCCCTCACCGTGGTCATGGTCATGATGGTGCTCGTGGTCGTGCTCATGATCGTGATGATGCTCGTGGTCGTGATCGTGATGGTGCTCGTGATCGTGCTCATGCTCGTGATGATGTTCGTGGTCGTGCTCATGCTCATGATCATGATGCTCATGCTCGTGATGATGCTCGTGGTCGTGATGATGCTCCTGCACGTCCGCCAACATCTCCTTCATCATATCCTCCAACCTGTCCGCTCCCTCGATGGTCTGCAGCACATCCTTTCCGTCCAGTTGGTCAAGCGGCGTGGTGATGATGGTCGCCTTGTCGTTGTGCTCTCTGATCAGCTCCACCGCAGTATTCAGTTTCTCCTGACTGACCTTGTCGGTCCTGCTCAAGATGATCGTCCCCGCATAGGCGATCTGATTGATAAAGAATTCGCCGAAATTCTTGATATACATCTTGCACTTGGAGGCATCCACCACGGCAACCGCGCTGTTGACCTGCACGTCCAGATCCGCGGCCACATTCTCCACCGCCCGCAGCACATCAGAGAGCTTGCCCACGCCCGAGGGCTCGATCAGCACGCGCTCCGGCGCATAGGTGTCGATCACTTCTTTTAAGGAAGTTCCGAAGTCTCCCACCAGAGAACAGCAGATGCAGCCGGAGTTCATCTCCTTGATCTCAATGCCGGCATCCTTCAAAAATCCGCCGTCAATTCCGATCTCGCCGAACTCATTCTCGATCAGCACGGTCTTGCTGCCGTCCAATGCCTCCTTCAAAAGTTTCTTTATCAGAGTAGTCTTACCCGCTCCCAGGAAACCGGAAACCACATCAATCTTTGTCATTTACCTCATCCTTCTTTCTGTCTATAATTTCTTATTTTCTACCATATCCGGCGGATTGTCAAGCGATATTCCAAGATCCGCGGCCCCGCATATTCCAAGTCACGCTCCGCGTATTCAAAGATCCGCGAATCCCGCCTGCGCCACGTGGAGAGGCACCGCCGTCAGCTCTCCGGCCTCATTTCCGCCGCAGACGATCCCGATCAGATGCCCTTCCCCGTCGTAGAGGCCGCAGCCCGACATGCCGGAGTAGACCGCGCAATCCGCCAGTATCATATATTCCGCAAAATCTTCCACATAGATCCAACTGTCCGTGAGTTCCCCCCTACAGTTGAGCAGATTCCCCTCATTAAACCCGGACGCGCGCACCGCGTCCCCGGGCTGCAGCGCGTCATAGGAGGCCTTGTCCGTCTCCGCCGCCGCAAGCCGGTCCCGGACGCTCTCGGGCACATTTGCCCGATCAATGCGCAGAAAAGCCAGATCCGCTCCCGAGGAGACAGGATAAAGCCGACATTCCTCCGTCACCTCACCGCCGAGATCCACGCTGATCTTCCCCTCCGGATCCGAGACCGCCATCTCCGTCACATGCCCCGCCGTGACGATCCACAGCGTTTCGTCAGTGATCTCCCAGATCACGCCGCTCCCCGTCACATTCCAGGTATCCGAGCCCTTGTCTCCGACTCCGATCCTCACCGTGGTGACCTGATCAGCCTCCCGGCCCGCCGCAAAACCGCCCTCTCCGTCCGAGTTTTCTCCGCCCAAACCCACGCCATCCTGCCCTGAGCCCTCCGACTGTGCGCTCTCCGGCCCCGCGTCCGAGCCGCCCTTCCCCGCGTCCGAGCCGCCTGAGAAGTTCCCTCCGCTCGGCAAAAGCAGTGATACGATCATGGCAAACGCCAGAATAAAAAGCCATTTACTGTTTCCTGAATTTTGTTTCATGCTCACCTCGCTGTGATTCTGTCCGAAAGACAAAAGAGACCGTGTCCCGTCAGGGGCACGATCTTTGCCTGGCATGTGTAAGCAAGACGATAAGCCGGGTTATGTCGTTGGACGATCATCTGTCTGGCACGGCTGTTGCCAGCCGCGTCTTGCGACCTACCTGAGAGCAGGCCGGGCCGACCTGTCGCTCTCGTCTTGGTCTTGCTTCGGATGGGGTTTACATGGCTCCGCCCGTTACCGGACGGACGGTAGTCTCTTAAGCTGCCTTTCCACCCTTACCAAGAGGAAACTTTTGGCAAAGTTTGCTCTGATTCCTTAAGCTTAAACTCTTGGCGGTATATTTCTGTTGCACTGGCCTTGGAGTCGCCTCCACCGGACGTTATCCGGCATCCTGCCCTGTGAAGCCCGGACTTTCCTCACCCGGATGCATGCACATCCGGCCGCGATCGCCTGTCTTACTTACAGGGATATTATAACCGCCGCCATGGCAAAAGTCAACAATCCGGATTTTGAGCCTTCCCGCCGCCACGGCAAAAGTCAACGGCCCGCCTTCTTTTCACGGTATGACCCGATCACCTTCCACAGCCTCTCCGCCAACTCCCTGTACCCGATGGCCGCGGGCGGGAACATCATCATATAGCAGGGGAACGCGTATCTGGTCTTGGCCTCCCACATCACGCTGAAGAGAAATCCCCCGATCACGGTCACCGCCAACAGATGCCGCAGCGGATCGCTGTCCCGTCTGATCCCCACCGCAAAATACAGGAGCATACCCAGATAGATCACAAACTGCAGCCTGTCCGCCACCCACAGCACCGCGCCGAAGAGATCCCCGCTCAGTCTGTCCAAAAAGGCTGTCACCTTCGGGTAGTGTACCTCCCCATGGACGAAATTAAAGTAGACGGACTGATATAAGGGCGCGTTCCACTGGGACAGGATCTTGTTCTTGAAAAACCAAGTCGTATAGCCCGGGGTGTCCCGCATCTCGCTCCACCTCTGCGCGATCAGCTCCCCGTAGGCTGCTCTGGCACGGTCCGTATCCCTGTCATTTTCATAATACGTATTCGTGCAGTACAGATAGTACCACCCGCAGCGTCCCTCCGACTCCTGCAGTCCGATATACATATGGCCGTAGACCGGCATACCCTTCGCATGTTCATAGCCGGAGCGCAGCTCATACATTTTGTAGATCCCGGCATAACAGAGCGCGGGTACGAGAACCGCCAACACCATGGCGCAGAGCAACTTTTTATCTCTCTTGGCAAAGGCGCTCACGGCCCCCACCAGACAGAAGGCCAGGATGAGAATCATGGCATTTTTGCGCACCAACACGGCCAAAGTCATGGCCGCCACCACTCCCGCCAGAGCTCCCACGGTCTTCTTTCGCCCGTAGCGGGCCAACATCCGGGCCGCCAGGAGCGTAAAGAACACATAGGGCGACTCTCCATAGATCCAACTGCTGTAGAGGATCGGCGCCGTACACAGCCCCGCCAACAGCGTCCCGGGAACCACCACGGCCGTCCGCCCGGACAGATCCTTCAGGATTCCATAGACACAGTACACCGTTCCCACGGCCATGGCCGCCAGGATCCACTGCATGACATGATAATCCGTGCCGCCCGAGATCCTGAAGATCAGCTCCTCCAGAGAGGCCAACCCCAACTGATGGGGATAGATCTCACAATATCCGCCCTCCCCCAGAGCGCCGTAATTCCCCTCCAGAAATCCGATCGCCGCCGAGAGCACAGAGTCCTGATCGCCCCCGGGAGGTCTGTCCGCCGCCAGAACCCACAGGAAACTCCACACGCCCTGCCAAAGCATGGCGATCCCTGCCGTCACCCGACAGACGATGCGCTGTGTGCGCTCTCCCATGCGCTCCTCCAACGCTTTTCCGCCCGCGAAGACCGCAAATACCAACAGTGCGCAGAGCAGATTCTGCCACACGGAATCCCGGCTGTCCACGGGATACTCATATCCCGCCACCGGCTCCATATATTGGGTAAAGCGCAGGGCATACCACACCAAGGCGGCCAGAATGACGACTCCCACACACTGCACCACTCTGTTGGCGCAGACCGTCAGCCCGCGCCCGTCACATCTCCTCATGGCGCTACACCCTGAAACAGCTGCCGCCCACAAATTCCCTGCAGATGGAATTGTTGGGAAGGCTCTCGCTGGTCACATTCAAAAAATAACTCAAAAACTTCAAAAGCCGCTTGGCCTCATAATACTCGGGCGCGTCCTTGGAGATCTGGAACAGCAGCGGCTCCGCGAACTGCTTTAACACCGCCAGCTCATAGATCAGCGCGGAGTTGAACATCACATCCGCGTCCTCCTGGAACGGGAAGATATTCTCCTCCTCCCCTCTGCGCACGGAAGGCCACATCTGAATCGTCCTCCCGGCATCGGCGCCCCGGGTCCTGGCATCGCGCACCATACGCCGCAACAGTCTGCCGTCCGTGGTGGGTATGCGGTTGTGCCCGTCGATATTCAGGGTGGTCAGCGCGCTGATGTAGATCTTAAACTTGCTCTCCTTGGGCAAAGCGTAAGACATCTGATCGTTCAGGCCGTGAATGCCCTCCAACACCAGAATGTCATCCGGGCCGAGCTGCTTGTAATTGCCCAAATATTCCCTCTTGCCGATCTTGAAATTGAAGGTGGGAAGTTCCACCCTCTCCCCCGCAAGAAGACGGCACATGTCCTCGTTGAACTGCCGGACGTCCAAGGCCTCCAGACACTCAAAATTGTAATCTCCGTTCTCATCCCTGGGGGTCAGCTCTCTGTCCACGAAATAGTCGTCCAACGCGATGGGATGCGGGGTCTTGCCCAAAGTCCTGAGCTGTATGGACAGCCTGTGGGAGAAACTGGTCTTCCCGGATGAGGAAGGACCCGCTATCATCACGAACTTCACGCCCTCCCTGCTCACGATCTCTCTGGCGATCTCGCCGATCTTGCGCTCCTGCTCCGCCTCCTGCATCAAAATGAACTCGCTTAAGGAACCCTTGCAGATCTCATCGTTCAGATCCCCCACATTCTCAATGCCGATCCTGCTGCCCCAGTCCTCGGAAGTCTTCAGGGTGGCAAAGAGTTTCTTCTGCTCCCTGAAGGGCTCCACCGTCAGAGGATGTTTTCTGTCGGGCAAAAGCAGCATGAACCCGCTCTCGTAATGAATGACGTCAAAAGCTTTCACATATCCTGCGTTGGGCAGCATATAGCCGTAATAATAATCATAATACCCTTCTATCTCATAGAGGTTTACCTGTGAGTTCATCCTGTAGCGGAACAGTTTCTCCTTGTCCTTCATGTCCTGTCTCTTGAACAGATCCATGGCCTCATCCAACGGACAGGTGCGTTTCATGAAAGGTGTCTCCGCCGCCACAAGCTCCTGCATACGGGCTTTGATCCGCGCCGCGTTCTCCTCCGTGGGCAGGATGTGATCCCCGGGATTGACAAAGGAACCGTTCCCCACAGTGAACTCCACCCTGCAGTTGCGGGCGCAGACGGCCCCGAACACGTCAAACACGGCCTTGAAGAACAGCATGGTCGCCGTCCGCACATAGGTCTTGTGCCCCACGTCGTCTTTTAATGTGAAAAATTTCACCTCACAATCCCTGTTGATCTTCTTGAACAGCTCCCGTATCCTGCCGTTGGCCGCCACGGCGGCGATCATGCCGTCATACTGCGGCTGAAAATCTTTCGCGATGGTCTCGTAGGTCGTCCCTCTGGGAATCTGTCTCTGCATTCCGTCAATCGTCACTGTAACCATAGTCTCTTGCCCCTCTTGTCGTATTTTATTTGTATTTCTTACTATTATATGTCTCCCTGCTCCCGGTACAACGCAAGCGCCGCCCGCAGATCCGCCAACTCCGCCTCATTCTCGGCAAGACTGCGCTCCACGCGCGAACCGGCCGCCGCCGTTTCACGATGAGCTTTCAGCGTCCTGTTGACAGCCTCACACTCCGCAAGCTTTCTCTCCAGATATTCCCTGAGCACGGGATGCCGCCTTGAAAGCAGCCCCGCCCCGTACTTATCGCCAAGCCGTGCCTCTTCCTCCGCGGAACTGCCGTCCGGCGCGGGCTTACCACCCTCCGCAAAGCCGCCGTCCGGCGCGGACTCACCACATTTCCCGTCCCCCGGCCGCGCCCGGAAGAAAAAGTAATACTTGCCGTCCTCGCGCAGGATCTCTTCCGCAAGCGTCACGAATCCCCGTTCCCGCAGGAACACCCGAAACTGCCAAAGCTCCGACTGGGGCTGCAGGATCAGCTCCGTGAACGACTCCGCCACATCCGCTCCCTGCGTCAGGATCCGCTGCATCAGCCTGCCTCCCATACCCGCGCAGATGAGCGTCTGCGCCTCTCCGGGTCTGTAGGCCGCAAGCCCGTCCGAGAGCCTGGTCTCTATGTATGCCGAAAGTCCTCTCTCCGCGATATGTGTCCTTGCAGCCGCAAGCGGTCCCGGCCGCACATCGGAGGCGATCGCCCGCGGGCTGATCCCCGCCTCGATCAGGCGGATGGACAAAAATCCGTGGTCGCAGCCCACATCCGCCGCCACATTCCCCGGCGTCACCATGTCCGCCAACATCTGCAGTCTGCGGGAGAGCCGTATGTTTCCGCCCGTCTTCGCGTCGGCCATCAGTCCAGATAATCCTTTAATTTGCGACTGCGGCTGGGATGGCGCAGCTTTCTCAGCGCCTTGGCCTCGATCTGACGGATTCTCTCACGGGTCACGTTAAATTCCTTGCCCACTTCCTCCAGGGTGCGGGCACGCCCGTCATCCAGACCGAAACGCAGCCTCAATACCTTCTGCTCCCGCTCCGTCAGAGTCTCGAGTACCTCCACGAGCTGCTCTTTCAGCAACGTGAAGGCGGCGGCATCCGCGGGCACGGGCACATTGTCATCCTGTATGAAATCGCCCAGATGACTGTCCTCCTCCTCACCGATGGGCGTCTCCAAGGACACGGGCTCCTGACTGATCTTCAGGATTTCACGCACCCGCTCCACGGGCATGTTCATCTCCTCCGCGATCTCCTCGGGGGACGGCTCTCTTCCCAGTTCCTGCAGGAGCTGTCTGCTCACACGGATCAGCTTGTTGATGGTCTCCACCATATGGACCGGAATGCGGATGGTCCTCGCCTGATCCGCGATGGCGCGGGTGATGGCCTGACGAATCCACCATGTGGCATAAGTCGAGAATTTATAGCCCTTGCGGTAATCAAATTTCTCCACGGCCTTGATCAGACCCAGATTGCCCTCCTGTATCAGATCGAGAAAGAGCATACCCCTTCCCACATAGCGCTTGGCAATGCTGACCACCAGGCGCAGATTGGCCTCCGCCAGACGTTTCTTGGCCTCCTGGTCTCCCAGTTCCATGCGCTTGGCCAGGTCGATCTCCTCCTCCGCGGAGAGCAGAGGCACCTTGCCGATCTCCTTGAGATACATGCGGACGGGATCCTCGATGCTGACGCCGTCGGGCACGGACAGATCGATGTTCTCCACGTCCACATCCATCTCGTCCTCCTCGGCGAGGATCATCTCCTCACTGTCCAGATCGTCCTCCTCGGTGATGCGCAGCACGTCTATGCTGTTCTGATCCAAAACCTCCAGGATCTTCTCGAACTGCTCCTCCTCCAACTGCATGTCCGCAAAAAACTCGCTGATCTCCTGATACTCCAGCATGTTTTTCTTCTTCTTTGCGATCACCAGAAGTTCTTTGATCTTCTCGTCAAATTTTGCCTGTGTGTTTTCGTCCATTTTGTAGTTCCATCCTTCCCGGGTATTCTGTTCTTTCCGTATTTTAGTGTGTATTTTGCAGTTATTCTTGACCTTATTCCAGAGAAATATGCGTTTTGGCCAGTGTTTCCAAGGCTTTCTTGCCCTCCACCGCCTTGGTCAGCGCATCGACGTCCATCCCCAGACGCGCCGTGTAATATTCGTAGCTGTTGCGTTTCACTGCCAACAGAATATCGTGGAACGCCTTCTCCCGCTCCTGAGGAGTGTTGAGCTGCGGCAAGGTCGTGTGAAAAAGCTCCGCCGCCCGGCTCTGTTCCTCCTCATCCTCAAACATGCTGATGACGGAGGCCGGCTGAAAACCCTCCCTCGCAAAGCCCTCAAAGAGCTTTTCCGCCACCTTTCGGTACAGTTCCTCCGTGAAGTCCTCCGGAGAGATATACTTCTGTATGACGGGATAAACCTGGGGCTCGTCCACCAGCCAGGTGAGCAGGAGACGCTGCGACTTTTTCGCGCTCTCCTCCGGCGTCCGGCTGCGCGCCACGCCGGACTTGGGTCTCTCTATGGGCCTCGCCGGCCCGGACGCCGCCGCGTAGCCCGTCACCAGTTTCCGAAGATTGTTCGCGCCGATCAGATATTTCTCCGCCACGGCCTGTAAATAATTTTCCCGCTCCACGTCCTCGGAAAACTCGCACAGTTTCCTGGCGATCTCCCGGTGGAACTTCGTCTTCTGCTCCGGATCCCGCATATCGTACTGCTCGGAGAGGATCCGTATCTCGAAGAAAAAGCTGTTCTCCGCCCTGTCGATTCGCTCCTGAAAGGCCTCCCTGCCCTCGTTCTTGATGAACTCGTCCGGATCCTTGTAGGGTTTCATGTTGATGACCTTGCCCGTCAGTCCGGCATCCCGCAGAATGCCGATCCCCCGCAGGGCCGCCTTCACTCCCGCCCCGTCGCTGTCATAGGCCAACAGCACGTTCTCCGTGTAACGCCGCATCAGATTAGCCTGCTCCGGCGTGAAGGCCGTGCCGAGCGATGCCACCGCCTGGGTAAAGCCCGCCTGATGCAGGGCGATCACATCCATATAGCCCTCACAGATGATCAGATTGCCGCTACGGGCCGTCCTCGCGAAGTTCAGCCCGTAGAGATTTCTCCGCTTGTCGAAGATCGGCGTCTCCGGGGAGTTCAGATATTTGGGCTCCCCATCCCCCATGACGCGGCCGCCGAAACCGATGACCCGATGGTTGATGTCCTGAATGGGGAACATGACCCGGTTCCAGAACTGGCTCGTCAGTCCGTGTCGCTCGGAAAAATTGGCCAGTCCCGCCTCTTTGATCAGCTCGTCCTCATAGCCCTTGCCCCGCAGATACTCCACCAGAGCCGCGCCGCTCTTGCCGGCGTAGCCCAGTCCGAATCTGTGTATGGTGTCGGCGCTCAGGGCCCTTTTCTCCAGATACCGCTGTCCCACCTCGCCGTGGGGTGAGCGCAACTGATAATAGAAGAACTTCGCCGCCTCCTTATTGACCTCCAGAAGTCTCGCCCGTCGGCCCGCGCGTTTCTTCTCCTCGGCGGAATACTCCGCCTCCGGAAGATTCACGCCGGCCCGCTCCGCCAGAGTCCGCACCGCCTCCGGAAATGTGTAGTTCTCATACTGCATCACAAAAGTGTACACATTGCCGCTGACCCCGCAGCCAAAGCAATGATACATCTGCCTGCTCTCGGAGACGGCGAAGGAGGGCGTCTTCTCGTTGTGGAAAGGACAGCAACCCCAATGGTTCGCCCCTTTCTTCTGCAGTTTCACATATCCGGACACCACGCCCACTATATCGTTTTTTAATCGGATCTCCTCTACCAATTCCTCCGGGTAGTACATATACGCTCCCTTTTCCGGCATCCGACCGGATGCCCCGCCCTAAAGCTGCCAGGACTTCGGCACAAAAATATCACTGTAGACCGCGATGGCAAACCGGTCCGTCATCGCGCCCACATAATCGCAGACCACGCGCTCCCTGGGATCTCCCTCGTCCAAAAGTTTGCGGAATTCCTCCGGCATCTCCTCCGGATGCTTAAAATAATGGTCATACAGAGTCTCCATCAGCTCCTCCGCCTTGGACTCCTCGTTCTTGGCGATGGGATTGGTATAGACATTGTCAAACATGAACTGTCGGATGTCCGTCATGGCCTTGGCCACCCGCTCAGACATGGCGATATCGTTCCGGTCCATGCTGTTGGTGATGATGTCGTGGATAAACGCGTCCAGACGCTTGCCCGGCGTGTCCCCCAGGACCGCCCGCACCCCGTCCGGCACATCAGACTCCCGCAGGATACCCGCGCGGACCGCGTCATCCATATCGTGATGTATGTAGGCGATCTTGTCCGACAGGCGCACGATCTTGCCCTCCAGAGTGTGGGGCGAACCGCTGGTCTGATGGTTCAGGATCCCGTCTCTCACCTCATAGGTGAGGTTCAGCCCCTGCCCGTCCTTCTCCAACCTGTCCACCGTCCGCACGCTCTGCTCGCTGTGATCAAAGCCCAGCGGACACACGCGGTTTAACGCTCTCTCCCCCGCATGTCCGAAGGGGGTGTGCCCCAGATCATGCCCCAGCGCGATGGCCTCCACCAACTCCTCGTTCAGTTTCAGCGCCTTGGCGATGGTCCTGGCATTCTGAGATACCTCCAGTGTATGCGTCAGCCTCGTGCGATAGTGATCTCCCTCCGGCGACAGGAACACCTGCGTCTTGTCTTTCAGCCGGCGAAACGCCTTACAGTGTATGATGCGGTCCCTGTCCCGCTGAAACACCGGCCGTATGTCACACTCCGCCTCCTCCCGCAGCCGTCCCTTGGAATGCTTGCTCTTGGCCGCATAGGGGCTCAAATAGTCTTCTTCCCACTGTTCCAAACGCTCTCGTATTGTCATTCTGCTCTCCTTCCGATGGGCTTTGCGCCATGGTGTCAAGCCTTCTCCCAAACAATCCTACATCTCTCAAACAGTCCTAATGAGAATATTCTGCGTTTTTCACCAAATTCCTTTTTCATTATCTGCAAATATCATAAATAAATTCCGCGTTCTTATCCATGGCCTCCGCCGCCGTCTTAAACGGAGCCATCTGAAACACATGCCACATGCCCTTAAAGATCTCCAGTCTGGCGGAGACTCCCGACTGCAGGAGTTTCCGATAGAGCCGTTTCGAGTCGCTGAGCAGGATCTCATTGGCCCCCACCTGGATATACACGGGCGGAAATCCCGCAAAATCCCCGAACAGCGGGGAGATCATCGGGTCTTCAAGATCCTGTCCCGGGGCGTAGGCCTCCACCATTCTGTCAATATAATCGCGATTTAACACGGGATCCAACTCCGCCTTGGTCACAAAAGACTTGCCTGAGGAAGTCAGATCCGTCCACGGCGACATGAGCGCCAGTCCCCTCGGCAGGAGCCGTCCTTCCTGTTTGAGCCGCAGCATCAGGGCAAGAGCCAGATTGCCCCCCGCGGAATCCCCGGTCACGATCACGTCCCGCGCGCCATATCCCAAGAGCATCAGATAATCCCACACCTTCATCGCGTCTTCCACGGCCGCGGGATAGGGATGCTCCGGGGCCAGACGATAGTCAAAGCAGAGCACGTCCATGGAAGTGGACGCCGCCAGTTTCGCGGTCAGCGTCCTTGCATACAGGCTGCTGCCCGTAGAATAGCCGCCTCCGTGGCAGTGGAGGATCACATATTTTTTCATATGTGCCCTGTTCACACTGACCCACTCCGCGTACAGATCATCGATCAGGATCTCCCGATAGAGCATCTCTTTGGTATTACCCAGAATGCTCCCGATATGGTTCTGAGACTGCCTGTGTTTCTCCAAGTCCGTATTTTCCACCATCCCATGCACCCGACGGATCAGTTGCATCAGATTTTGATGATTCCTGTCAGCCATTACAATTCCTCCCTTCCGCGGACCTTCGCATTCCGCCCGCGCGCCTTCCTATAAATGCAATCTCCTGCGCACCTCTCCCCGCAGTTTCCTGCGGGAGAGCAGCGTGATGATCGTGATCCCCAATATCAGACAGACCGTGAGCACCACGGCGGACCATCCCGGAGAGAAACTCCCCTGCAGATACCGGTCTATCAGAAACTCCAAACCGATGCACAGAACCGCCGCGGCCACGTCCAGATACAGCGAGACGCTCAAAAAGGAACAGGGCAGGATCTTTACGCAGAGCGCAAACATCTCCATCAACACCACGGCCATTGCCGTAATGGGCAGTCCCAGTCTGAAATACCATGTATGGGAACCGATCATATACGCCAGCATATACAGATACAGCGCCACCGCCAGCCCGTCCAACAACAGGACGGCGTACACGGAGAGTTTCCGAAAGATCGCCACGGGAAACAATCCCACCCACAGCACCACACAGGCCCCTATCACCGCCAGAGACCACCACACCCCGGGGAACACCAGCACATTCAACAGACCGCAGGTGACCGCCGTGGCCAGCACGAACACGGACAAAAGGATCGCCAGATCCTTGCGGTCCGCAGGCTCCACCACCGCCTTCTTCTCCGGGAAAGGCTGCGCAGCCTCCTTGGGTATAAGCTCATTGGGATTGATCACAGGCGTCCCGCAGAGCGGGCATTTGCCGATACCCGTATCCAGTTCCACACCACAGTTCACACAATATGACATACTAATAACCATGCCTTTCCGATTTTTTATTCTTGTTCCCTGTTGCTCTCTATTTTGACATGAATCCCGTCCTGCACCAGTCTTCGGAAAAAATACCGCTCCACATCCGTCTCCACGATGCTGCTGGCAAAATTGACGGTCAGTATATCCTCAAAACTCACCACCGCGCAGTTGCTCCGCCTCGAAAAGGGCTGTCCCATATAGATGTCAAAACGCTCGATATAGGGTTTCATGCTCTCCGGAACCCGCAGCGCCCCCATATTGGTCAGCCCCGCCGAGGAATTGCCGTCCTGCACCTTCGTGTAGAACAGCCGCACCACGAAATCCTTGATGAACAGCGGCACCGGGCGGATAAAGGGATTGCGCTGCACGGCGGCGTTGGTGGTGATATCGCCCCGCAACAGCTTTTCATTCAAATAATAACGCATGTAATTATGAACATGCTCCACAATCTCCTCAAAAGAATACCCCCCCAACCGCGGATCCACCCCCGGATAGATCATGGTGATGAAATTCCGCAGCGTCTTGGACGGGAAAAACCTGCGCAGATTCACCGGCATGGCGATCTTCACGGGGCGCAGTTTTCCGGTTTGCTCCGACTCCTGCTTTACCAATAAGGCATACAAAAGCGCCGCGTTCAGATATTCTGTCACCGTCGCGCCATAGCCCTTGGACACCCGCATCACCTCCGACACGGACATGATCCCGTTTATCACGTTCAGGGTATAGAAAGGCTCCCCCGTGCCCCGCACGCGGTAGGCTCTCTCCTCCATCCGGGGCGGACACACCTTGGCGTTGGCGTACTTCATGTAAGCGTCCTCCAACTCCTCCGCATCCGGTTTATCCTCCACGTTCAGCACAAAGCCCCCGTACCCGATCTCCTCATGCCCCCTCAGCCGCAGATACTCCGCCGTCAGCGTCTGCAGCACACACATGCCGCCGGTGCCGTCCCCCAGGCTGTGATGCACCTCCAGAGAAATGCGGTTCCTGTAATAATAGACACGCACCAGATAGCGGTTGTTGGCCTTAAAAGGCATGGGCTGACAGGGATTTTTCACATCCTCCTGCACAAAGGGGCCCGGCCTGTGGTTCGGCTCCAGATACCGCCAGAACAGCCCCTTGCGGATGGCCGCCTTGTAGGTCGGGAAACGGGGCAGCGTCCTGTCCAACGCCATCTGCAGCGTCCCGGGGTCAATCTCCTCCCGCAGCAGCACCGACAGCCGATAGACCGAAGAAAAATCCCTCCTCTGCAGGGTCGGATAGACAATGGCCGACAGATCCAGCTTGTACCACTCTTCCTCCGCCGCGTTTCTGCGCTGTGTTACGTTCATAAGCCCGGCCCCTTTCTCCCGATATGCCGTGATCGTTCCCACCTGAAACAACGGGCAGCACGCTCCGCAAACTGCCCCTATGTTAAAAAAAGAGTGCTAAGCGGTCACTTAACACTCTTTATGCAGGAAAAGAGACTTGAACTCTCATGGTATTGCTACCACACGGACCTGAACCGTGCGCGTCTGCCAATTCCGCCATTCCTGCGAACAAAATTGATTGTATAATGATTTCCCGGAAATGTCAATAGTATTTTATGAAAACATGCGTTATTTAACCTATGTCTGTTTTTGCGCTGTTTTCGCCCTGTTTTTCGAACCTCTCTTCGCGGCTACTTTTCATGCATACTCTCGGCCAATCCTTTCACCAACGGCTCCACAAAATAATCCAACACCGTCCTGCTCCCCGCGATGATATCGCAGCTGCCCTCCGCCCCCATGTGAAAGATTCCGGCGGGAGCCTCCTCCATGGAGATTTCCACCTGATATACGCTCCCGATGCCGTTGGCGCTGAGCGCCAGATCGCCGATCCGCTTTACCTTTCCCGCAATGATCTCATACTCCGTGTCGTCCAGAGCCGTGATCCTGACCCGGACCTCGTCTCCCACATGCACGGCCTCAATATCCGCCGACCTCACATAGGCGATAAACAGAGTCTCCGCGTCCCCCGGAATGATATAGGCGAGCTGCTGTCCCGCCGCGATCACCTGTCCGGCCGCGTTGACCTGCAGATTGGACACCACTCCGGAGGCGGGCGCCGTCACCTGTCTCGCCTCGATGGCGCGCTCCATCTCCTCCATATTGTTCTCAGTCTCATGAATCTTGATGTCCAGAGAGTTGATGTTCTGCAGGATCGTCAGATTTCTCTGCGCCACGAAACTTTCTTTCTGATTGTCGATGATCTCTTTTTGCTCCGAATTCTTGCGGGTGAGCTCATATTCCTCCGTCTGCAGAAGAAAAAGTTGCTGCTCCGCGATCAGCGCTTCCGCGATGGCCCGGTTGTCCCCATAAGCCTCCACATCTATGCCGAAACTGTCCTCAAAGGCATCCTCCAACTCCGCGTTTCCGCCGTCAGTCTGCTCTCCGCCCTCCTCATAGTCCCGAAGTTTCCGGTAGACCTCCCTTTGCACATACAGGATGTCCAATTCATACTGCAGCTGCTCCAACTCTGCCTCCTGCTCCCGGATGTCCAGAGTCAGCATTACATCCCCTTTACCGATCCGATCTCCGTCTCTGGCAAGGATCTCCTCCACTTCCCCGCCATAGACATTGGTCACACTCACCACATTCCCCTCAGGCGCGATGCTGCCGCTCCCGGAAACCACGATATCCACCTTGGCATAGGCCGCCCAGACTACCGCCGAGGTGATGAGCAAGAGCACCAGAATGACGATCATGTCCGACACCCTGTTCTCCGGTCTCTCGATGATCTCCAACATGGCCGGCAGAAAATCATATTTCAGCCTTTTGGCCCGTATTCCCGTGTGTTTTCTCAGGTATTCACTCTTGGTCTTTTGTGTCTGTCTCATTCCGCTCTATCTCTCCACGCAGCTGCTGATGATAGAGATAGGCGTACAGCCCGTCCCTCTCAAGCAGCGTCTCATGATCGCCTCTCTCCACGATCTCTCCCCGTTCCATCACCATGATCTCATCGGCGATCCGCAGGGTGGAGAGCCTGTGCGCGATGATCAGCACCGTCCTGCCCCTGCAGATTTCGCGCATGTTATTTTGGATGATCCTCTCCGACTCATAATCCAGCGCCGAGGTCGCCTCGTCAAAGATCAGGATCTTGGGATCATGGATGATCGCCCTGGCGATCGCCACCCTTTGTTTCTGCCCTCCGGAAAGCGATACGCCCTTTTCGCCTATCACGGTATCGTAACCTTCCTGCAATTCCATGATAAAATCATGCGCGCCCGCGATCTTGGCCGCCTCCATGATCTCCTCAATGGATCTGCCGGGGCAGTGGATACAGATGTTTTCCGCCACGCTCCCGTTAAACATGAAATTTTCCTGAAGGACCACGCCTATCCTGTCCCGCAAAAAGACCGGATTCAGCACGGACAGATCCATCCCGTCTATGGAAATCCTGCCATTCTGCGGAATATACAGCCTCTGTATCAATTTGGACACGGTGCTCTTGCCGGAACCGCTCCTGCCCACCAATCCCACGATCCTGCCCGCCAGGATCTCAAAACTCATGCCCTTCAGCACATCCGCGGTGTCTGCCCTATAGCGGAACCACACCTTCTCAAAGCGGATCCTCCCCTGAAGCTCCGGCATTGTCTGAGCAGCATTCCTGCCCGTCAGCTCCACTGGCGAATTGAAAATATCTCCGATCCGTTCCACAGACAGAGACGCCTGTTGATACTCCTGCCACAGCTGCACCAGTCGCAGCACCGGGCCGCTGACCCGGCTCGCCAACATCCGAAACGCCACCAACTGCCCGATGCTGAGGGTTCCCGCTATCACCAACTGCGCGCCCTGCACCAACACGATCAGATCCACGACGCTCCGGACAAAATTCGCCACCGAACCCGAGGCGGAGGAGATCATGGATGTCTTATAGCCGGCCTTCACATAGTCCGCCTGCAGATCTCCCCACTTCTCCTCAAAATTTTCCTCGAGCGCAAAAGACTTCACGGTCTGAATCCCCGTGACCGACTCCACCAGAAAGGACTGCGCGTTTGCCCCCGCCGCGAACTTTTCATCCAGACTCCTTTTGAAGAGCGGCGTGACCACCAGTGACAGCAGCGCGAAAACCGGAATGGAGGCCGTGACGATCACAGCCAAGGGTACACTGTAAAAATACAGCACCACCACATAGACCGTCACAAACCCCAGATCGATCAGCGAGGACAGCGGCGTCCCCGTCAGAAAAGCCCGGATCGTGTCCAACTCCCCGACACGCGCCACAGTCTCACCCACCCTGCGGGACTCAAAGTATCTGAGCGGCAGGGCAAATAAATGATGGAACAATTTTGCGCTGAGCAGGACGTCGATCCTGTTGGTCGTATGTACAAACAGATAATTCTTGGCCAGACTGATGACCAGTTCATAGATATACGCGATCAAAATTCCCACCGCGATCGTGTGCAAAGTCGAGACCGCATGATGAGAAAGCACCTTGTCCACAACCACCTGCGTCATCAAAGGTGTAAGGATCCCGATGATCTGCACCGTGAACACGGCGATCAGCACACAGATAAACTGCTTTTTGAAACGCAGGATCGTGGGGATAAACCAGCGAAAACCGAACCGCTCGCCCGTCTCCTCTCCGGTCCTTCTTTTCTTTCCCAACAACAGGCACCAACCGGAGAGCTTTCCCGGAAAATCCCTCTCGTCAATGACCTCCGGACTGCCCTTCCCCGGGTCGAGGATCGTGACTTTATCCCCCTGCAGATTAAGGACGATGAGATACTCACCGTCCCTTCTCTCCGCGATAAACGGGGGAGAAAGCTTTCGAAGTTTCTTGGGATGCAGTCTGCCCGCCTTTGCTTTCAGATCCAGTTTGCGCGCCAGACGCAGCAGTTGATATTGCGTGTCCGCCGCGTCCCGAAAGCGCTCCTCTTCCTCTCCCGGTACATTTACATTCAGATATTTTGCCAGGATCAAAAAGCATAAATATCCGGTATTTTGACCATTTACCACTTCAGTTTCCTCATTTGCCCGTTTTCTCACGGCTTACGCGGTCCACATCTGCGAGACGGATTCCGTTGTATCCGGTTGTGTTATCACTTCGCCGTCATAAACAGCCGCGTCGAAAGGTCCGCTCATCTCCTGAATCATCAGATCCGTCATGGCTATGATATCCGGGCT
>JAMPHD010000013.1 GCA_023663635.1 Acetatifactor muris | reverse complement strand
AAGTAGGGATTTATTCTCTGCTTCCTTTTTTGCCAACTTTAATTATACACTAACATTTTTGCGCAAAATCGGAAAAACGCCGGGAAAGCCGGCGGAGCGCCGTCTGAATTTGTTGAATCCGGACGGATCGCGCGATGGGTTGGAGTTGATGTCAGAAAGCATATTATTTTATAATGGTTTGGTACAAAAAATGTGAATTGCCCAAAATAATGCAGACCGGAGGTAGTTGTATGGAACAGCTGAACATTACTACTGCAAAGGATAATGAAAAAGTATACAAAATCTTGGATGATTTGATGCAGACGAATAGAGAATTCCAGATCATGATCACTGTGCCCTCCTCCAAAGGCGGCTCCTTGGAGAAGACGGGCGCGGGAGCTGCTTTGTCTGCCGCCTCCAAGGCTGCGACGCGGGATCTGGAGCAGGATGTGACGGATATGATCCATGAGATCGGCGTGCCTGCCCATATCAAAGGCTATCAGTATCTCAGGGAGGCCATCATGATGTCGGTGGAGGACTCCTCCATGCTCAGTTCCATCACAAAGATCCTGTATCCCACCATTGCGAAACGTTTCCAGACTACTCCCAGTCGTGTGGAGAGGGCCATCCGCCATGCCATCGAGGTGGCGTGGAGCAGAGGGCGCATGGAGACCTTGGACGCGCTGTTCGGCTACACGGTGGACACGGGCAAGGGCAAACCCACCAACTCGGAATTTATCGCTCTGATCGCCGATCGCATCAGACTCTCCTACAGAGATTGAAGTTTATGAAAAAAACTCTTTTCCCATACCGGAAAATAGTGTATAATTAAGTATCATACTCGGGAGGGTTTCAAATGAAGAAAATATTATTTGCTGCATCAGAGGGTGTTCCTTTCATCAAGACCGGTGGTCTTGCCGACGTTGTGGGGTCTTTGCCCAAGTGCATCGACAAAGAATACTTCGACGTGCGGGTTTTTCTTCCCAAATACACCTGCATGAAACAGGAGATGAAGGATAAATTACAGTATGTGACACATTTTTATATGGATTTCAACTGGAAGAATGTGTATGTGGGCATCCTGGAAGCGGAAGTGGAGGGCATCTGGTACTATTTCATCGACAATGAGAATTATTTCGGAGGACCCAAGCCCTACGGGGACGACACACTCTGGGAGATCGAAAAGTACGCTTTCTTCTCCAAGGCGGTCCTGTCCGCGCTGCCCGTGGTTAATTTCAGACCGGATGTGATCCACTGCCATGACTGGCAGACGGGTCTGATCCCCGTATATCTGAAGGAGAGATTCCATGACGGAGACTTCTTCCGCGGTATCAAGTCCGTCATCACCATCCACAATCTGAAATTCCAGGGCAAATGGGATCCCAAGACCGTGCGCAGCATCACGGGGCTGCCGGAGCACTATTTCACCCCGGATAAGCTCGAGGCGTACAAGGATGCCAATCTGCTCAAGGGAGGCATCGTCTTTGCGGATGCCGTGACCACGGTGAGCGATACCTATGCGGAGGAGATCAAGACCACTTTCTACGGCGAGGGTCTGGACGGTCTGTTGCGCGCCCGCAGCAAAGATCTGCGGGGAATCGTCAACGGTATCGACTATGAGGAGTTCAATCCCGAGACGGATAAATGTATCGTGAAACCTTACAATGCGGTGAATTTCCGCAAGGAGAAGGTGAAGAATAAGCGCGCTCTGCAGGAGGAGTTGGGACTGTGTCAGGACGACCGCAAGATGATGATCGGTCTGGTGTCCCGCCTGACGGATCAGAAGGGCTTGGATCTCATCGCCTATGTGATGGATGAACTCTGTCGGGACGATATACAGCTTGTGGTGTTGGGGACCGGCGAGGAGCGCTATGAGAATATGTTCCGCCATTTCGACTGGAAGTACGGGGACAAGGTATCGGCCAATATCTATTATTCCGACGCGCTTTCCCACAAGATCTATGCGTCCTGCGACGCGTTTTTGATGCCCTCTCTGTTTGAGCCCTGCGGGCTGAGCCAGCTCATGGCTCTGCGCTATGGCACGGTGCCCATCGTCAGGGAGACGGGGGGACTGAAGGATACCGTACAGCCCTACAACGAGTTTGACAGCACGGGAACGGGATTTTCCTTCCAAAATTATAATGCCCATGAGATGCTGAACACGGTCCGCTATGCGGAGCGGATCTATTACGATAAGAAACGCGAGTGGAACAAGATCATCGATCGCGCCATGGCGGCAGATTTTTCGTGGAAAGTGTCCGCCGGCAAATATCAGGAGATGTATGACTGGCTGATTGGGTATTAGAATGTCGCAGAACAGATCGTCACAGAAGAGAGAGAATAAGAGAGAGAATGATTTTGTCCTGCAGGCGGGGATCCTTGCCGCCGCGGGTATTATAACCAGGATAATAGGGCTCCTATACAGGAGCCCTTTAACTGCTGTTGTGGGAACTCTCGGGATCGGCTATTTTCAGGTGGCTTACAGCTTTTACACCATTGTATTGCTGATCTCCTCCTACAGCATTCCCTCCGCCATCTCCAAGGTCATTGCCCAGAAACTGGCGGTGAAGGAATATCGCAACGCCCACAGGATCTTTCTGTGCGCCATGGGCTATGTGCTGGTGGTGGGCGGTATCGCCGGTCTGGCGCTGTTCTTCGGAGCAGGGTTGTTTCTGAAGGACGAGGCGGCGGTGCCGGTGCTGCGCACTTTTGCCCCCACGATCTTTATCTACGGCATTCTGGGAGTGCTCAGGGGATATTTCCAAGCTCACCGCAGCATGGTGCAGACCTCCGTGTCCCAGATTCTGGAGCAGATCGCCAACGCGGTGGTGAGTATCGGTGCCGCCGTGCTGCTCATCCAAAATGTCATGGGCACCATGGAGGTGCCCGTGGAGGAGAGTCTGCAGGTGAAACGCGCCACCTACGGCGCAATGGGAAGCGCGCTCGGCACAGGGGCCGGCGTGTTGATGGCGCTGTTGTTCATGGCAGGGATCTACGCGCTGAACCGCAAGATGATTTACAGAAGGATTGCGCGCGACAGGCATAAAGAGACGGATTCCTACAGGGATATCATTCGGACGATCACCATGGTAGTGACGCCCTTTATTTTGAGTACGGCCGTGTACAATCTGAGCAGTGTGGTAAACAGCAAAGTCTATGTGGATGTAATCCCGTCAATGTTGGGACTCGACAGCACCGATGCCTACAACAACTACGGGATCTTTTCGGGGATGGCGCAGACCATCTCCAATATTCCCACGGCCTTTGCCTCCGCCATGGCATCGGCCATGATCCCCTCGGTGGCGGCTTTCGTGGCGGCCCGCAAGATGGCGGACGCCAGGGACAAGATTCGGGTGGCGGTCAAGAGCACCATGGTCATCTCCATCCCATCGGCGGTGGGCCTGTTGGTGTTGGCCAAGCCGGTGACCACGCTGCTCTTTCCCTCTCAGACGGACGAGACGCTGGCGACTGCGGGCATACTTCTGATGTCACTGTCTCTGTCGGTGGTGTTCTACGCGCTGTCCACATTAAACAGCTCCGTCCTGCAGGGACTGGGCCATGTGAACGCCCCCATTGTCAACGCTGCCGTGGCGCTGACGGTGCAGACGCTGCTGTTGTTCGGGCTGCTGTTGCACACCGATCTGGATCTCTACAGCCTTACCATCGCCAACACGGTCTATTCCGGGATCATGTGTCTCCTGAACCAGTGGGCCGTGCGCAGAGCCATCGGTTACAGGCAGGAACTGGTCTCAAGTTTCGGAATCCCGCTCCTTGCCTCGATATTCATGGGAGCAGCCGCCCGCGCGGTGTATGAGGGCATCCTGCTGTTGACGGAATCCGTGCGCATCGCGGTGATACCGGCGCTGTTGGTGGCCGTTATAGTGTACTTTGTGATGCTGTTGGTGCTGCGCGGGATCACGGAGGAAGAGCTGAGAGGGTTCCCCAAGGGCTATCTGTTGGTCCGTATCGCCCAAAAGTGCGGTCTGCTGCACTGAGCTCTATGAACTGGCAAGCTCTATTCCGTCTATGTCGGACGAAACCACCATGGAGAAATTCGTATAGTAGACCACAAAGCCCGGTTTGGCTCCGCCGGGTTTTTTCACATGTTTCTTTTGGATATAATCGATCTCCACTTTGTCGGAGCCTCTCCCTTTGGAGTAGTAGGCGGCCAGTCTGGCGGCCTCCTCAAAAGTGCGGTCAGGGAGATCCGTGGCGCCCTCCGTTCTGACCACCACATGGGAGCCGGCCATGCCCTTGGCGTGGAACCACCAGTCATTGCCCGTGGCAAAGCGGAAGGTGAGCTCATCGTTTTGGTAGTTGTTCTTGCCCACATAGATATGGAAACCGTCACTGCTCAGATAATGAAAGGGCGTGCTTGCGCCGGATTTGGAGGCGGCTTTGGAACCGTTCTTCTTACCGGGACGGCGACGGATATAACCGCTCTCCGCGAGCTCCTCTCGGATGGCCGCAAGATCCTCCTCCTGCAAGGCGATATCGAGGGCGTTGCCGATGGACTCCAGGTGGTCGATCTCGGCCTTTACTTCCTTTGTCAACTCTGACAGAGCCTCGTGGGTACGCTTTAATTTATTGTATTTTTCAAAATAGACCTTGGCGTTCTCCGTGGCGGAGAGCGTCTCGTCCAGAGGAATGGTCAGGGGTTCATTGTCGTAGTAGTTGATGACTTCTATGGATCTGTCGCCCGGCTTGGCATCATAGCCGTATGTGTTCAACAACTCGCCGTAAACGCGGTATTTTTCCCGCTTTTCGGTGTCCTGCATCTGCTTGAGCTGCAGATCGTATTTCTTGACATTGCGCTCCAGAGCCGTCTGCACGATGCGCCGCAGATCGGCGGATTTCTGGCGGATGCGGGTGAGAGCATTCTTTTCCCGATAGTAAGACTCGAGCAGGGAGGACATGTCCGCAAAGGAGACGAGATGCTCGTCGGAATTTCCCGCATACATGGTGATGGGAACGGCGGCGAATTCCACGGGGCGTTTGCCGCTGTAGGCGATGCAGGGAGCGAAATTTTCACCCCGAATGATCGCGGACAGCTCCTCTGATCGCAGATATAGCGCATGCAGTTCTGCCTCCGTGAAGGCGGCGGTGGGAGTCTCTCCGTCCAGTCCGGCGCGGAAACACAGCTCCTGCGCCAACAAGGGGGAGATACCCGTAAAGCTGCCGTACAGCGCCTTGAACAGGGGCTGAGGCTTGGACGATACGGCCTTGCGGAACGCGTCATAATCCGCGGTGAGAAGATCCAGCTTGTCCTGTGTCTCCACCACAAAATAGGGTTTCCCGGGCAGCACCTCCCGCACGCTGCTGACGGCGGCCGACACGCGCTTGATGCTGTCGATGACGCGCTCCTCTCCGTCACAGAAGATAATGTTGCTGTGTTTGCCCATGATCTCGACGATCAGAGTCTTGCGGCACAGATCGCCCATCTCGTTTAGGTGTTCAATCTCCATGCGGACGATGCGCTCCAGACCAGGCTGAGAGATATTGATGATGCGGCCGTTCTGCAGATGCTTTCTGAGCAGCATGCAAAAGCTTGGCGCGGTCATGGGACCCTGCTTATTGCCCTCCGTGAGATAGATCAGGGGCAGGGAGGCGTCCGCGGAGATGAAGAGACGTCTCAAGCCCGCCCCCGTCTTGACGGTCAAAAGCAGCTCATCCTCCTCAGGCTGCGCGATCTTGTTGATGCGACCTCCGATGAGCTCCCGCTTTAATTCGGACACTACATTTGCGATTGTCACGCCGTCAAATGCCATAATATCATTCCCTCCCGCAAGTTGACTTCTGTTCAATCATTTTAATGCAGCAGGGGCTAAACTGTCAATATGGGGCTTGAGGGACTTGACTGTGTTGCGGGTTCGTAATATAATCATATCACAGAATATTGAATTTTTGGACTTAAAAACACGCAAAAAATAAAAAGATATCGCCAACGATATCCGGGTGGAAGGAGATGAGAGAGCGGGATGGATCGGGAGGACAGGAAATCGTTTCAGGGGAACGATTTTTCACGAAAATCGTTCCCCTATTATAGGAGAATCTTCACATGGGAGGATCGCCCCTCGGGCAGTGCCGTCCGGGTGATGCAGAGGCATGAGAATCTGCGTTTCCTCTATGTGGAGGCGGGAACCGTGGTCGTGCGCACTCCGGATACATCGGTGGAAACGCGGGCGGGACAGGGCGTTTTTATCAACAGAAATGTGGTCCATTCCCTGGAGCAAAAGGGAGAGTATCGCTGCGTCAGCTTTATGTTCCCCGCGTATTTTTTGGAGTTTTATCCGGGGAGTCCGGCGCAGCGGCAGGTAGAGGAGTTGTTGGGGAATGAGGGATTGTCTGTTTTGCTCTTCGACGGCAGCGAGGATTGGCATGAGAAAGTGCTTGCGGGGCTTGAGACGCTTTCCGCGCAAGAGGAGTCGGCCGGGGATCAGGGCTGTCAATATGAAATTTTGACGTTATGGGCATCGGTCTGGTCCCCCATACAGAGAAACGTCAGGCCATCCGCTCCAAGGCGCAGGAACGCGGTGAGCGCTCGCATGGGAAAATTCCTGTATTTTGTGGAGCAGCATTACCGGGAGGAGATCACTTTGGAGGAGTTGGCGGCGGATGCCGGGGTGAGCAAATCCGAGTGTCTGCGGTGCTTTAAACAGACGCTGGACACCACTCCCTACAGATACATCATGGATTACCGCCTCTCCAAAGCGGTGGATCTTCTGATCAACACGGACAGACAGATCGGCGAGATCGCGGTCATGACCGGTTTCGGACAGGCGAGCTATTTCGGCAAATGTTTTCGGGAGAGACTGGGATGCACTCCCAAGGAGTACCGAAAGGGAAAATAATCGCTCCGCGGGGCAGAGGATCGGAAGAGGCCGGGCAAACTCCCGGACCGTTATCCGAATCCGCAAAAAACTTTAAAAAGTTGTGAGAAAACTGTTTGCAAGCGGATAAATATTTGATACAATCTATATAATAATGAGAATCAGCCGCGCTGTCATCGGACAGGCGGACGGAAATGGAGGAAATATGAGATACTTTTTTGAGTCCAAGATCGAAAGACAAGACAAGGGGTATATGATCCCCATTCCCTTTAATATCTGGGAAGTCTGCAAGCAGAGAGAGGTCATTAAGGCGGACGTGGTACTGGACAACAAGATCATTGACTGCGAGCTGCTGCCTCACGACAAAGGTAATTACGAGATCCATATTCCCGATGCGGATGTGGTGAGCGTGGAGTTGGGAGTGCCCCATAAGATCCTGCTTCATGTGAACGGCTCCCTGATCCGTATGGACCAGAACAGCCCCTACAGCTTTGAGAATCCCGTTCGTAAGATCGACAGCATGAGCGTGATCATTCAGCCCGAGGATGGTCTGTGCGGGCAGGCCTGTGTGGCCATGTTGGCGGGTGTGACCATCGCCGAGGTCATCACGGTCATGGACTGCAGAGAGTGGCAGGCGACCATGGGACGCGTGATCTCCGCTCTGAACTACTACGGCATCGACCACACGGATATCATCAACTACACCGAGGGGCGTGACACCGTTCTGCCCAAGTGCTGTATCATGATGGAGAAGATGGGACGTTTCTGCCACTATCTGGTACATTATGACGGCAAGTTCTATGATTCCAATCTCGGCGTGTTGGAAGAGTACGATATGAGCAAGCTGCTCGGCTATCTGGAGATCAAGTGCTGAGAATTTTCGGCGATGAGCTCCGCGCTTTCCGCAACGGGTTTTCGCGCGGTGGCACGACAGTCTGAGACGTGTAGAAAAGAGCCATTTGGGTACGGTCCCGAGGGATGTCCCAAATGGCTCTTTTCATAAAATTATAAACTAATTATAAAATCTCACATTTCAACATTGCAAAAGAAAACGGAAGATTAATCGAGAAAACATGAGATTTAAGGAGAAAACGGAAATTAAATCCATGTAAATCTATTTGCAAAGCTCCACATATAAAACTAATATATGTTTTGACGGTTAGCACTCGATGCGAATGAGTGCTAACAAACAAGAAAAACGGGTATGATCTGTACAATCAATGTAAGGAGGCAATATTATGAAATTAGTACCTTTAGGAGACAGAGTCGTATTGAAACAGTTAGTGGCAGAGGAGACCACCAAGTCGGGTATCGTGCTTCCCGGCCAGAATAAGGAGAAACCCCAACAGGCTGAAGTGATCGCGGTGGGGCCCGGAGGAACCGTGGACGGCAAGGAAGTGAAGATGGAAGTCAAAGTCGGCGACAAAGTCATCTTCTCTAAGTATTCGGGAACGGAAGTGAAGATGGATGAGGATGAGTTCATCATTGTAAAGCAGAACGACATTCTGGCGATCATCGAGTGATATTTTCCGCAGATAAATGTATTCGCGCCGTTTGGGAGGCGGGATGCGGACGGCAGATAAGATGTCAAAAGTCAGATAGGGAATCATCATTAATAGTATAAAGGAGGCCAAAACAATGGCAAAAGAGATCAAATACGGCGCAGAGGCCCGTGCAGCATTGGAGTCCGGCGTGAATCAGCTGGCAGATACCGTGAGAGTGACCCTGGGACCTAAGGGAAGAAATGTGGTGTTGGACAAATCTTTCGGGGCTCCCCTGATCACCAATGACGGCGTGACCATCGCCAAGGAGATTGAGTTTGAGGACGCGTTTGAGAATATGGGCGCTCAGCTCGTGAAAGAGGTTGCCACCAAGACCAATGACGTGGCCGGTGACGGCACCACCACCGCAACGGTCCTGGCACAGGCCATGATCAACGCGGGAATGAAGAATCTGGCGGCGGGAGCCAATCCCATCATTTTGAGAAAGGGTATGAAGAAGGCTACCGACTGCGCGGTGGAGGCCATCTCCAAGATGAGCCAGAAGGTGAACGGCAAGGAGCATATCGCCAGAGTCGCCGCCATCTCCGCAGGGGATGAGGAAGTGGGACAGTTGGTTGCGGATGCCATGGAGAAAGTCAGCGGAGACGGCGTGATCACCATCGAGGAGTCCAAGACCATGCAGACCGAGTTGGATCTGGTGGAAGGCATGCAGTTCGACAGAGGGTATATCTCCGCCTATATGGCCACCGATATGGATAAGATGGAGGCTACTCTGGAGAATCCCCTGATCCTGATCACCGACAAGAAGATCTCCAACATTCAGGAGATCCTGCCCATTCTGGAGCAGATCGTGCAGTCCGGCAACAAGCTGCTCATCATCGCTGAGGATGTGGAGGGCGAGGCGCTCACCACTCTGATCGTGAATAAGCTGCGCGGCACCTTCAATGTGGTGGCCGTGAAGGCTCCCGGCTACGGCGACAGAAGAAAGGCTATGTTGGAGGATATCGCGATCCTCACCGGCGGTACGGTGATCAGCTCCGAGTTGGGATATGAGCTCAAGGATGCCACCATGGATATGCTCGGACGCGCCAAATCCGTGAAAGTACAGAAGGAGAACACCGTGATCGTGGACGGCAACGGCGAGAAAGATGCCATCGCCTCCCGCATCAGCCAGATCAAGAAACAGATCGAGGAGACCACCTCTGATTTTGACAAAGAGAAACTGCAGGAGAGACTGGCCAAACTGGCAGGAGGAGTGGCTGTGATCCGTGTGGGCGCTGCCACCGAGACCGAGATGAAGGAGGCCAAACTCCGCATGGAGGACGCGTTGGCGGCTACCAGAGCGGCAGTGGAGGAAGGTATCATCTGCGGCGGCGGTTCCGCGTATATCCACGCGTCCAAGGAAGTCACCAAGCTGGCTGACACTCTGGAAGGCGATGAGAAGACCGGCGCCAACATCGTGCTGAAAGCTCTGGAGGCTCCGTTGTATCACATCGCGGCCAACGCGGGCTTAGAGGGCAGCGTGATCATCAACAAGGTTCGCGAGTCCGAGGTCGGCGTGGGATTTGACGCCTTGAAGGAGGAGTATGTGGACATGGTGACCGCAGGTATCCTGGATCCCGCCAAGGTGACCAGAAGCGCGCTGCAGAACGCCACCAGCGTGGCAAGCACTCTGCTCACCACCGAGAGCGTTGTGGCCAACATCAAGGAGGATGTGCCTCCCATGCCCGCGGGAGGCGGAATGGGCGGTATGATGTAACCCCCTTGGCATAAGCGGACATATTCCGAGACCGGATTGACTATTAAGGCTGTCGTTTGAAAGGATAAGATCCCGTGAAACGGCAGCCTTTTTGTCGTTTTGATGAAGGAGGCAAAGTTGGGCCGGCTTATACCGGGCTAATTGACTATAACAAAGGATTTAAGAGAATTTTCAGAAAAATTCAGTTTTCAAAAATTATTGTCCGATGTATAATGAAGGTAACGAAAGAAGGTGATATTTTTGAATACGACAGATCATCTGCATCAGAAACTGATGCAACAAGATCATCTGCATCAGAAACTGATGCAACAAGATCATCTGCATCAGTTGGATTTAGAGCGTCTGAAATCGTTCCGATATATGGACGATGATTTTATGACCGTCTGCCTTGCGGATAATTTTGAGGCTGTGGAACTGATATTACAGATTGTTTTAGGGAAAAAGGATATAAAAATAAAATCGGTTCGAACACAGGAGATGTTGAAAAACTTACAGGGGCGCTCCGCCACATTAGATGTTCATGTGGTTGACAGTGACAACAAGGAATTTGACGTGGAAATTCAGAGGAAAGACGCAGGAACAGGCGCAAAACGGGCAAGGCACAACAGCAGTCTGTTGGACGCGCATATATTAAAGAGTGGCGAAAAAACGGAGGACATTCCCGACAGTTATGTTGTTTTCATTACGGAAAATGATGTGATGAAAGGAAATCAGCCGATATATCCGGTAGAGAGATATGTCACAATCAGGGGAAATAAAGTATTGTTTGGGGACGGTTCGCATATTTTATACGTGAACGGTAAATATAGGGGCAATGATGAAGTTGGCAAATTAATGCACGATTTTTCATGCACTGACCCGGATGATATGAATTACGAGGCACTTGCCCAAAAGGCGAGGTACTTCAAACAGGATGAGAAAGGAGTAAACGCCATGTGTAAAATGATGGAGGATATGAGGAATGAAGCGGCAAAAAGAGCTACAAAAGACAATGCCCGCAGACTTCTGAAATTGGGGAAAATAAAAGTGGATGAAATATCTGAATGTTTTCCCGATTTATCCGAGAATGATGTCAGGGAACTTGAAACCGAGGCTATGCGGTTGGCGTAATTCTTAAAATTCTATGGCAGATTTTCCTTCTTTTTTCTCTTTCGTCGGTGTTTTTCATGAATTTCATAAATAGATCCTCATCATTGATTCTCCCGTCAAACCAACGTATGAAATGTCCGGTTTCTTTGGAAAAACAAAGCAATTCGCCATCCCTGGTCAATTGGCCGATCAGGACTGATTCCTGTGGAGCGGTTTCCGCAAATCATAAAACCTGTTGTGAATCCCCGGCCCTTTGTGTTATACTGGTCATATAACCGTAAAATACGCACAGATATGTCAGGGTGTCCGGCGATCCCGGGTATCCTTGGCCGGAAAGGAGATCATATGGATTCGATCAAAGAAGAGTTTGGTCTTGAACAGTATTCGGAGGAGGCCGTGGATAAGGTTGTGGGTCTGAAGACTTCCTGCGAGACATCCGGACTGTCCATACAGGAGATCGCTGAGATCGCAAATGTGCCGGTGGAGGCTGTGGACGATATCTTATCCAATACTTTTCAGATATGGGGACATTGAGCCCTCGCATGGGCGTGATTTTCACACGTTGAACGAAAATATATGGGAGGACGCAGTATGGCGGCAGCGAGAACTTATTCCAATCCGGTGCAGAGAGGCTTTTTTCCGGACCCTTCCGTGATCCGGGTGGGGGATGATTTTTATATGGTCAATTCGAGCTTTCAATATTTTCCGGCCATACCCATCTCCCACTCCCGGGATATGGTGCATTGGCATATCGTGGGACACGCGATCACCAATCCGGAGTGGCTGGATCTGAGCGACATCAGGGATTCCCATGGCATCTGGGCGCCGGACATCGAGTATGTGGACGGCAAATTCTATATTTACGCCACATTGCGGCTGAACGCGGACGGCAAGCGGGACAATAATGTGATGCGCCGCCAACTGGTGATGGTGTCCGACAGGCCGGAGGGACCTTATGGCAAACCCGTCTGTCTGGAGGTGGATGATATCGATCCGTCCCTGTTTGTGGATGAGGACGGCAGCAGATACATGCTCATCGCCAAGGCCGTGCAGACGGTTCCGCTCACGGCGGACGGGCTGGCGGTGGCAGGGCCCGTGAAGACCGCGTGGGGCGGCACGGGGGAGCGCTGTTCCGAGGGTCCGCATATGTTCCGAAAGGACGGCTACTATTACGCCATGGTGGCGGAAGGTGGCACGGGTTACGGACATGGGATCAACGTGGCCAGGAGCCGTGAACTCTATGGGGAGTATGCAAATTCCCCTTACAATCCGGTGATGCGCCAGACGGATCCGGAGGCTCCGATCCAACGGGCCGGACATGGCAAGTTGGTACAGGACCAAAAGGGAAACTGGTGGTGCTATTATCTCTGCGGCAGACCCAACGGGGGCAGATATACCACCGTGGGCAGGGAGTCGGCGCTGGATCCCGTACGGTGGACGGAGGACGGGTGGTTTACGATCAATAACGGGAAGGGGCCGAGTACGGAACAGATTGCTCCGGATCTGCCGGAATGCGTTTTTGAGCGAAATTTATCTGATGATTTTGACAGCGATCAATTAAACAACGAGTGGGAATTTGTGCGGAATCCGGACAACGGCTCATGGTCTCTGACGGAGCGCCCGGGGTATTTTCGCATCTGGACGAGAGACGGGCAGCTGCATGAGATACGCGCCAAGAATACACTGCTCCGCAGAGAGCAGGAGCTGTCCTACGAGGCGGAGACCAAGGTGGAATTTTATCCCGCGAAGGACGGCGAACAGGCGGGGCTGACCTGCTATTACAGCACGGCCACCTATGCCCGCTGCGCGGTCTGTTGGGAGGACGGAAGAAAGATCAGGCTGGTGATCAACAGAAATCACGGGGAGGAGCTGATCGCGCAGGTGGAACGGGTTCCCGAAGGCCCCGTGTGGCTGAAAGTGATCGTAAAGGGCCTGACCCGCAGCTTTTACTACAGCGTGGACGGGACGGACTGGGAGCCTGTGGGAGTCTTGGAGAATTGTATCTATCTGTGCGACGAGGGCGTGCCGGATGATCCCAAGCGCCACACGGGCACATTGGTGGGGATCTACGCCAACAACGGCGGATGCGGCAGCAGGATTCCCGCGGATTTTGACTATTTCAGATATCAGGACTAAGAGTCAAGACTAAGATCAGGATCAAACCCGGAATGGGGTATTAGGACGAAACGCCGGAATGGAGAATCGGAATCAGGAGGACAGGGAGAGAACATATGGCGCGGGAGAGGAAGGACGATCGGCCTGAGATAGAGGAATGTCTGGCCATGCTCTTGGAGGGTGTGGCGGAACAACCGCTGCAGGAGATATTTATTGATGATGCCTGCGGCATGGCGCTCGGAGAGACGGTGTGTTCCGATATGGATGTGCCGCCCTATCCCAAGGCGGCCATGGACGGCTACGCGGTTCGGGCGGAGGATACGGCGGGGGCCTCTTTGGAGAATCCCGTGGTACTCTGCGTGGCGGGCAGACTCTTTGCGGGGGATCATGAGGAGATCGCCGCGGGGGCAAATACGGCGGTGCGCATCATGACCGGGGCTTTCATACCGCAGGGTTTTGACGCGGTGGTGCGCCAGGAGGATACGGATTACGGGGAAGAGGAAGTCAAGATATATGCGCCCGTCAGACCTTTTCAAAATTATTGCAGACAGGGGGAGGATATCCGCCGGGGCGAGACCGTGGTGGAGCGGGGCATCCGCCTTGGACCCGTGCATATCGGACTTCTCGCGGAGATCGGAAAAGCCAAAGTGAAGGTGCGCCGTCCCGTGCGGACTGCC
Source organism: Acetatifactor muris (assembly GCA_023663635.1). Taxonomy (GTDB): domain Bacteria; phylum Bacillota; class Clostridia; order Lachnospirales; family Lachnospiraceae; genus Acetatifactor; species Acetatifactor muris_A. Next base: position 52,308 of record JAMPHD010000013.1, on the reverse strand, counting down.
ATACTCTGTACGGGGACGGAGCTTGTCGAGGCGGGACGGCCTTTGACAAAAGGGAAGATCTATAACAGCATCTCGCATATTCTGGCCTCCGCCATAGAGCGGGAGGGTCTTGTTGTGGTACAGAGCGCGATCTGCGAGGATGAGGAAGAAACACTCCTCAAAAGTCTGCGGGATGCTCTGGACAGAGCGGATCTGGTGATCACCACCGGGGGCGTCTCCGTGGGCCGGAAGGACATTGTGCCGAAGACGCTTGAGGATCTGGGGGCGAAGATCTTGTTCCGCAGGGCCCATATTCAACCGGGGACGCCCACCACGGCGGCGGTGAAGGACGGCAGACCGATCCTGTGTCTGTCCGGCAACCCCTATGCGGCTCTCGTCAATTTTGAGATTTATTTCTGGCCTCTCATGGCCAAGATGATGGGATGTGAGAGCTTTGACACGGTGAAGGGGAGCGCGATCCTGCAGAGCCCGTACGACAAGGTGAACGGCATGAGGCGCTTTGTGAGGGCATACGCAAAGGACGGCAAAGTCTTTTTGCCGACGCAGACCCATGCCTCCTCCGTGGTGTCCAATCTGACGCAGTGTAATTGTTTTATGGATATCCCGGCGGGAGGGCGCGTCGGGGTGGGAGATGAGGTCAGGATTCAATATATCAGGGGGATGTAGAAAGTATGTCCGTGCGTTTGAGCGTGGGGATCCTTGCCGGAGGCAGGAGTACCCGGATGGGGCAGGATAAGGCCCTGCTACAATGGGAATCCGAGAGATTTATCGACCGCATCTGCGGAGAGATGAAAGGTTTCTCCCAGGTGCTTATTTCCGTTGCGAAAAAAGGCGATCACGCGGATCTCGGCTTTCCCGTGGTCTGTGATGAGCGCAGGGATATCGGCCCCATGGAGGGGATTTATCAGATACTCTCACACGCCGAGGAGGAGTATGTCTTTATCTGCGCGGCGGATATGCCCTTTATCAAGAAGGAACTGGTGGAGTACATGGCGGAGTTCATCTCCTCGGACTATGACTGTTACTGCCTGGTGGACGAGGATCACATTCATCCCCTCTGCGCCATTTATTCCAAGGCGATGCTTGAGACGATCGAAAAGCAGATCGAGAGCGGACACTACAGGCTCTTGAACGTGCTGCGGGCGGTCCGCACCAAATACATCCGTCTGGAGACTTCCTGTTTTGACAAAAAGATTGTGAGAAATGTCAACACAAGGGAGGAGTATGCTAAGCTTAGTCTGCCGCTCGTGTTCGCCGTCAGCGGCGTGAAGGATGCCGGCAAGACGGGGCTTATCATCAAACTGATCAACGAATTTATCGGGGAGGGGCTTTCGGTCGCTGTCATCAAGCATGACGGTCATGAGTATGTCATGGATCACGAGGGCACGGACACATACCGGTTCCGGGAGGCGGGAGCGGTGTGCAGCGCGATCTTTTCCGATACCCAATATTCCGTAAATCATAAAGGCAGGGCGAGTGTGGAGGAAATGATCGCCCGGTGCGGTGACGCGGATGTGGTGATTCTCGAGGGCATGAAGGACTCCGCCTATCCCAAGGTTGAAGTGGTGCGAAAGGCGAGATCCTCCGTGCCGGTCTGTGACCCGGACTCTCTGATCTGTATAGCGACCGATGTGGTATCCCCGGAAGACGTGCAATGCCCGGTGTTTGGCATGGACGATATTCAAGGGATTTTTTTGTGCGTCAAAAAATATTTTGCATACGGAGACAATCCGTGAATCTGTGGAGGCCAAACAATGAAACTGATAGAGACAAAGGACGCGGTGGGACAGGTGCTCTGCCATGACATTACCCGGATCATACCCGGGGTGGTGAAGGACGCGGTGTTCAGAAAAGGGCATATCGTGACCGAGGAGGACATCCCGGTGCTCTTGTCCGTGGGCAAGGAGCATCTCTATGTGTGGGAGAAAAAAGAAGGGATCCTGCACGAGGATGAGGCCGCCGCGATCCTGCGGGATATCTGCATCAATGAAAATATGTCCGCCGGATCCCCCAAGGAGGGCAAGATCGAGATCAGGGCGGAGGCGGACGGTCTGCTCAAGATTGACACCGGTAGACTGAACGCGGTGAACGGGCTCGGCGAGATGATGATCGCCACGGTACATGGCAATTTTCCCGTGCGAAAGGGCGATAAGATCGCCGCGGTCCGGGTCATTCCTCTGGTCATTGAGGAGGAGAAGATGGACCGCGCGGCACAGGCCGCGGGGGCTCGTCCGCTGCTTGAGATCCTGCCTTTCGCTCATGCGAGAGTGGGCATCGTGACCACCGGGAGCGAAGTGTTCAAGGGACGGATCGAGGATGCCTTCGGGCCCGCCGTGAGAGCCAAGCTCGCGGAGTATGACACGGAGCTTGCGGGACAGAAGATCGTGGATGACAACAGGGAGGATATCGTGCGGGCCATCGGGGATTTCGTGGACGGCGGAGCGGATGTGGTGCTGTGCACGGGAGGCATGAGCGTGGATCCGGATGACCGGACGCCCGGCGCCATCAAGGCTTTCGGGGCGGAAATAGTATCCTACGGGGCGCCGGTTTTGCCGGGGGCCATGTTCCTGCTGTCCTATTATGAGACAGGGGAGAAGACCGTGCCGATCCTGGGCCTGCCCGGATGTGTGATGTATGCGAAAAGGACGATCTTTGACCTGATCCTGCCCAGAGTTCTCGCGGGGGAGAGACTGACCCCCGGAGACATTCGGGTGTACGGGGAGGGCGGACTGTGTATGAACTGTCCGGAATGTCGTTTCCCGAACTGCGGATTCGGCAAGTAGGGAGGCGCAATTCGGATATAAGATGTGTTAGCGGAAAACCGGTGCGGATGCGGGGCAGTTTTGAAAAATAAGATGTACTGTCCGAAAATGGGAGGAAACCATGGGAGAGTTTACGCATTTTGACAGAGAGGGTAACGCCATTATGGTGGATGTGACAGCCAAGGAGGACACGGAGCGGGTAGCAGTGGCGGAGGGATCTATCCGCGTGGATGAGGAAGTGTTTGACGCGATAAAGAACAGAACTGCAGCCAAGGGGGATGTGTTGGGCACGGCCCGGATAGCGGGCATCATGGCGGCCAAGCGCACCTCGGATCTGATCCCCATGTGTCATCCGTTGATGCTCACCAAGGTCACCGTTGATTTTGATATGGAGGCGGACCGGCGGATCCGGTGTCGCTGTACGGCCAAACTCAAGGGCAAGACCGGAGTGGAGATGGAGGCCCTCACGGGGGTCAGCGTGGCGCTGCTCACCATCTATGATATGTGTAAGGCCATGGACAGGAGCATGGAATTGTCCGAAATCCGGCTGCTGGAGAAATCCGGCGGCAAGAGCGGACATTTTGTGAATCCCTCCCTGCGGGACGCGTCTGCGCCGCACAAGGAGGAAGAGGAAGATGAGACATAACGAAAATCAAAATCAAAATAAAGACCCAAATAGGAATCAAAACGGAAACCGCGGGAAATGCCGCGGAATGCAGCCAGGCCTTTGGGGACGGGCGCGGAGGGCATCTCTGCTCGCCGTCGCGCTGATGCTGGTCGGCTGCGGCGGGAACGCGTCCGGCGGGAATGTGTCCGGCGGGGACGCTGCCGCCGGAAATCCGGCGCAGGGGAGCGCGGCGGACGGCGCTGCCGCGAAGGAGACCCGGGCGGAACTCACCGTTCTGGCGGCGGCATCCCTGACGGATGTGTGCGAAGAGATCAAGGCGCAATATGAAACGGAGCATGAAAATGTGACGCTGCAATTTTCCTTTGGGAGCTCCGGCGCCCTGCAGACCCAGATCGAGGAGGGCGCGCCGGCGGATGTGTTTCTGTCCGCGGCGATGAAACAGATGAATGCCCTGAACGATGAGGGGCTGATGGACTCCGACTCCATCGTGGAACTTTTGGAAAACAAGATCGTGTTGGTGGTGCCGGCGGACAGCGATACGGATCTGAGCTCCTTTGAGGAGGTTGTGACGGACAAAATCCGGATGATCGGCCTGGGAGAGCCGGAGAGCGTGCCTGTGGGACAGTATTCCGAGGAAGTGTTCACAAATCTCGGACTCTTGGATCAGGTGAAGACAAAGGCCAATTACGGCTCGGATGTGCGCACCGTGCTGTCCTGGGTGGAGACCGGTGAGGTGGACTGCGGCATAGTCTATGCCACGGACGCTTATACCACGGACAAGGTAAAGATCGTGGTGGAGGCTCCCGAGGGCTCCTGCGGACGGGTCATCTATCCCGCGGGGGCGGTGAAGGACAGCGCCCATGCGGATGAGGCGGCGGAGTTTGTGGAATATCTGCAGACGGAAGAGGCGCTTGCCCTGTTTGAGAGCTACGGGTTCTCGAGGATGCAATAAACCGGGGCTGAACAAAGCCGGAGGAAAGATACAATAAGGCCGGAAAAAACCGGAAAAGGCCGGAATCGGAGAGGACGGGCTGAGGCGCGATGGATTATACACCTTTATGGATTTCATTGAAAGTGGCGGGGGCTGCCACGATCTTTACTTTTATTTTGGGATTGTCCGCCGCCGGGCTGGTGATGAACATGGGCAGATGGAAGGGGCTGTTGGACGGCCTCTTCTCCCTGCCCATGGTGCTGCCGCCCACGGTGGTGGGTTTCTTTTTGCTGATATTGTTTGGTAAGAACGGATTTGTCGGGAAAATTTTGGAGAGATTCGGCGCGACGGTGATCTTTACCTGGCAGGGGGCGGTGATCGCGGCGGTGGTGGTGTCCTTTCCCATCATGTACCGCACCGCAAGGGGCGCCCTGGAACAGGTGGATCCCAATCTGATCTCGGCGGCGAGGACGCTCGGCATGTCGGAGCTTGGCATCTTTGTCAGGATCCTGCTGCCGGTGGCGAGACCCGGCATCACTGCGGCGGTCATCCTGGCCTTTGCCAGAGCCTTGGGCGAGTTCGGAGCCACTATCATGATCGCGGGCAATATTCCGGGCAGTACCCGGACCATGTCCGTGGCAGTGTACACCGCCATGCAGAGCGGCAACAGAGATTTGGCCTACAGATGGGTGGCCGTGATCCTGTGTATCTCTTTTGTCACCATGTTTCTGATGAATTATGTGGTGGAGCGCAAGGGCAGGGGAGGTGGTCACTGATGTCTTTGTATGTGGACATCCGCAAGACATTGGGAAATTTCAGACTGCGGGCGCGATTTGAGACGGAGAACGAAGTGTTTGCCATTTTGGGGGCATCCGGCTGCGGCAAGAGTATGACCTTAAAATGCATCGCGGGGATAGAGAGGCCGGACGAGGGCGTTATCCGACTGGACGACAGGACGCTTTTTGACTCCGAAAGACATATCAATCTGCCGGCCCGCAAGAGAAAGATCGGTTATCTGTTTCAGGACTATGCCCTGTTTCCCAATATGACAGTGATGGACAATATTCTGTGCGGCGCGCGGGATCGGGCGACGGCGCGCAGATATCTGGAGAGATTCTGTCCGGAGGGCAAGGAGGATCTGTATCCGGGACAGCTCTCGGGCGGGCAGAAACAGCGGGTGGCGTTGGCGAGAATGTTGGCGGCCGAACCGGAATATCTTTTGTTGGACGAGCCCTTTTCGGCTTTGGACAATTATCTGAAGGCCGGAATGGAGCGGGAGCTGATGGATGTCATGGACGACTACGGCAGACGGGCGATCCTGGTCTCCCACGACCGCAATGAAGTCTATCGTCTGACGGACCGGATTGCCGTTATGGAGCAGGGCAGAGTGGAGGACGTTCTCCCCAAGCATGAGCTCTTTGAGTCGCCGCGGTCGTTGGCGGCCGCTCTGCTCACCGGATGTAAAAATATGACCGGATTGGAATACCGCCCCGATGGGATTTACGCGTCGGATTGGGGAATTTATCTCAAGACGGGAGAACCGGGCGTTTCGGGCGACGGCTCCGGGCAGCGGGGAGCGGATGGCGGCTCCGGGCAGCGGACGCCATACCGGTATGCTGCCGTGCGGGCGCATTATTTTGAACCGACAGAAAGAGCGTGCCCGGACGAAATGTGCATAGAATGTCGGATCCTGCGGGAGGTGGAGGACACCTTTTCCATGGTGGTGCTTTTTCGGAATCAAAATATGGACTCCTCCTCAAAGGATTCGATCCTCACTGCCGAGTTTGGCAAGGAGGAGTGGGAGCGCATCAGGAGCCGGACCATCTCGGCGGGACGGCCGCTTTGGATGCGGATTCCCGCGGACAGGATCATGTGGATGGAGCGGTAGGGTCGGTTCGGGAGGGAAAGCCGGATGGAAAATGTGAATGGAAAACCCGAGCGGAAAAATGTGAATGACAGCGTCGGACAGGGAAAGGTTGTATGGAATGCGGGACGATCTGGGAAGGAACATCGATTATCTGCGGATATCGGTGACGGACAAATGTAATCTGCGATGTAAATACTGTATGCCCCCCGCCGGAGTGGAGCAGATCCCCCATGGGGAGCTGCTCACTCTGGAGGAGTTGGCGCGCCTTGTGGGTATCATGGCGGAGCTCGGGATCCGCAAGGTGCGTTTCACGGGCGGGGAACCCCTCGTGCGCAAAAATCTCGTCAAGCTCATGGCGGATGTGCATGAGATGGAGGGGATAGAGGAGATTGCCCTCACCACCAACGGCGTGCTGTTGGCAGAGAATCTTCCGGCGCTGACACGGGCGGGGCTTACGGCGGTGAACATCAGTCTGGACAGCGTGCGCCCGGAGACTTTTCACAAGATCACGGGGACGGACGCGTGCGGGAAGGTGTTGGATGCCATTGAGAGGGCGGCCGCGTCGGGCATACGCACCCGGGTCAACTGTGTCCCCTGCAGGGAGTGGAACGCGGGGGAGTTGGCGGAGGTGGCGGCTCTGGCGGGACGTCTTCCGGTGGACGTGCGCTTTATCGAGCTGATGCCGGTGGGATGCGGCAGACAGTTCCACGGCGTTCCCACGGAGGAGGTACTGCGGCTCTTGGAGGAGGCCTATGGTGAGATGCGGCCCGTCTCTTCCGTGAGCGGGACGGGAGGCCCCGCAAAGTATTACATGCCGGAGGGATTTATCGGCAGGATCGGTTTCATCAGTCCCATGTCGCACAAGTTCTGTGGGGACTGCAATCGGATCCGGCTCACGGCGGAGGGGCGGCTGAAACTCTGTCTGCACTATAATGCGGGGGTGGATCTGAGAGCGCTTTTGCGGGGAGGCGGGACGGATGAAGAGATCCGCGCGACGATCACGGCCGCGGTGCGGGCCAAACCGGCGGCGCATGATTTTGAACACACGGCGGAGAGGGATATATCGGACTCCGACAGCCGCAGGATGGTGCAGATCGGAGGCTAGCGCGGATCAACAGATAGCGGCGCGGATGCCGGGTCGGATATAGGACAATTCAGTTTACGGAGGGAGCTATGGGACGGATAGTTGCGGTATGTATCAGTGAGAAGAAGGGGACGGCCAAGCGGAATGTGGGCACGGCCCGTCTGGTGGAGAATTTCGGACTGGAGGGGGATGCCCACGCGGGCAAATGGCACAGGCAGGTGAGCCTTTTGTCTCATGATGAGGTGGAGCGTTTCCGCGCAAGAGGAGCCGATGTGGCGGACGGCGCTTTCGGCGAAAATCTCCTGGTGGAGGGATTTGATTTCAAGACTTACCCCGTGGGCACGGTCTTTACCTGCAATGACGTGGTGTTGGAGATTACGCAGATCGGCAAAAAATGCCATTCGGAGTGTGAGATCTTTCATCAGGTGGGGGATTGCATCATGCCCAGAGAGGGCGTCTTCGCAAGAGTGCTGCAGGGAGGCGTCATCAGCGTGGGAGATGAGCTGGCGGTGGGCGTAAAACCCTATCGCTTTACGGCGGGCATCGTCATCGCCAGCGACAAGGGCAGCCGGGGCGAGCGGGAGGACGCGGCAGGTCCCGCCATCCGTGAACTGATAGAACAGGCGGGATATCATGTGCGCAGCGAGTGCGTTCTGCCGGACGAGGAGGAGGAACTGTACCGGGAATTTGTGCGTCTGGCGGATGAGGAGCAGGTGGATGTGGTGTTCAGCAGCGGCGGCACGGGTCTGTCTCCGAGGGACAACACCCCGGAGGCCACACTGCGGGCAGCCACCCGCAATGTCCCCGGGATCGCGGAGGCCATGCGCGCCTACAGCCTTCACATCACGCCCAGAGCCATGCTCAGCAGGGCGGTGAGCGTCATGCGGGGACGGACGCTGATCATCAATCTCCCCGGCAGTCCCAAGGCCGTGCGGGAATGTCTTGCGTATATCCTGCCCACCCTGGAGCACGGACTGGAGATCATGCGGGGAGACGCGGGGGAGTGCGCGAGATGAGAGAAGACGTGAAATTCCCGCGCGCCACGGCGGAGCGCGAGGCCGTGCTGGTGCGCGCGGAGGGCGGAGGATCGGAGAAGGTGAAGGGAGAGATCCTTAAAGAACACCGGATGGAGATAGAGATCAACGGGCTGCTCTGGGCAAAAGTGGTGTGTACCCCCACGGATCTGGAGGAACTGACGGTGGGGAGACTGATCACGGAGCAGATCATAAAGGATTGTTCCGAGATCGGGCAGCTTTCCGTTGGGGAGAACGGCAGCAGGGTTGAGGTATATATTCCAAACGCTCCGTTACTCGGCACCGCCGTCCCGGAGGAGTCCACCTGCTGCACGGACAATTGGATCTTATTGCAGCGCCCCCGAACCGTCTGTGAGCCACTCCCTGCGGCGGCATGGACGCGGGAGGAGGTCTTTCGGATGGTGAGTGATTTCGCGAGGGATTCCAAGCTGCATCGCAGTACCGGGGGCGCGCACAGCTGCGCGCTGGCTGTGGAGGGGCAGACGGTTTACTCTGCGGAGGACATCGGCAGGCACAACGCGATGGACAAGGCGATCGGATATGCCGTCCTGCACGGATCGGATCGGAGAAAATGTATGCTCTTTACCACGGGGCGTGTCCCCACGGACATGGTGCGCAAGGCGGTGGCAGCGGGGATCCCGGTGTTGATCTCCAAGGCCGTTCCCACCGGGGAGGCGGTTCAAATGGCACGCGAATACAATCTGAACCTGATCTGCAGGGCATGGCCTGACAGCTTTGAAATCTGGGCGGGGGCATAAAATATGTTTGTATATTTTGACCCGGTATAGTATAATGTGAACGAGAAGATTTTACTTACCGGAAGGAGGTTTACATGTACTCACAGAATACGATCCACACCAATGAGATGAATGAAAAAACCATGAAATTCCTGGATAAGTTCGTCAAGCGTGTCAAGGCGAACCCTCCGGGTGTGTGTCCCATCGCGGTGCAGTTGTCCTTCCTGCAGAGCGCGCGAAGCCAGACCTGCGGCAAATGTGTCCCCTGCCGCGACGGCTTGGAGCAGGTGGAGAACATGATGCGCAAGATCCTGGACGGCAAGGCTGACATGGATACCTACAACGCCATGGTGGACCTGGCCAAGATGATCCAGGACACCGCGGACTGTGCCATCGGCTATGAGGCCGCCAACATTGTACTGCAGAGCGTGGATTTGTTCCACGACGAGTACATGAGTCATATCAACCGGCACAAATGTCAGGAAGAGATCGGTCAGAAGGTGCCCTGTATCTCCCATTGTCCCGCCAACGTGGACATCCCGGGCTACATCGCCCTGATCGGAGAGCACAGATACGCGGACGCCATCAATCTGATCCGCCATGACAATCCCTTCCCCACGGCCTGCGCCTTTATCTGCGAGCATCCCTGTGAGGAGAAATGCCGGCGCGACCTGTTGGACAGCCCGGTCAATATCCGCGGACTGAAGAAGTTTGCCGTGGATCAGATCGCCGCGGATCAGGTCAAAGTGCCGGACTGCAACGTGTCCACGGGCAAGAGAGTCGCCATCGTGGGCGGCGGCCCCTCCGGCCTCACGACCGCTTATTACCTCTCTCTGATGGGACATAAAGTGGTGGTGTTCGAGGAGAGAGATCATCTGGGCGGAATGCTCAGATACGGCATTCCCAATTACCGTCTTCCCAAGGACCGTTTGGACGAGGATATCAACGCCATTCTCTCCACGGGCAATATTGAGGTGAGATACAATGTGGCCGTGGGCAGAGATGTCACCATGGAGCAGTTGTTGGAAGAATACAACGCGGTATACATAGCGATCGGAGCCCAGGTGGGCAAGTCCGTCAGCGTGGAGGGCGTGGACAGCAAGGGCGTCTACTCCGCGGTGGATATGTTGGGTGAGATCGGCAGGGGCAATATCCCCGATTACACCGGCAAGCGCGTGGTGGTAGTAGGCGGCGGCAATGTGGCCATGGACTGCGCCCGTTCCGCGATCCGCTGCAACGCCAAGGAAGTGACGGTGATCTACCGCAGGAGACAGATCGACATGACCGCGCTGCCCACGGAGATCCAGGGCGCCATTGAGGAGGGCGTGGAGCTGCTCACCTTAAACGCGCCGAGAAGGATCACGGCGGACGCGGAGGGGAATGTGTGCGGTTTCGTGGCACAGCCCCAGATCATCAGCGTATACAAACAGGGTAAGCCTTCCGTGACCGAGGCCAACAAGGAGGAGATCGAAGTGCCCTGCGAGGTGGTCCTTCTGGCCATCGGACAGGATATCGTCTCGGCTCCCTTCGAGAAATACAGCGTGAATTCCAGAAGAAAGACCTTTGAGACGGAACCGACCACGAGAGTGAAGGGTTACGACAAGATCTTCGCGGGCGGCGACTGTGTGTTCGGCCCCTCCACGGTGATCAAGGCCATCGGCGCCGGCAAGATCGCGGCGCTCAACATTGACGAGTATCTCGGCTATCATCACAAGTATTTGGACGATATCAAGGTTCCCGAGCCCAAGGAGAATGACAGGACCCATTACGGCCGCGTACATCTGACGGACCGCTCTGCCAGAGAGAGGAAACACAACTTCGAGCCGATTGAGAACGGCATGTCCTATGACGAGGCGATGCAGGAGTGCAACAAGTGCTTGAGATGCGACCACTTCGGCTGTGGCGTGGTGGAAGGAGGCAGAGTATGATGGTCAAACTGACGATTGATGGAAAAGAGATTTCCGTGGACGAGAGCCTGTCCATTCTGGAGGCCGCCCGGGAGGCCGATATTAAGATCCCCACACTGTGCTACTTAAAGGACGTGAATGAGGTAGGCGCCTGCAAGATGTGTGTGGTGGAGGTGGAGGGCAAGGACAGCCTGACCACTTCCTGCAACAATAAAGTGACGGAGGGCATGGTGGTCCACACCAATACGGAGAGAGTCATAAACAGCCGCAAACAGGTATTGAACATGCTGCTTGCCAACCATGACGTGAGATGTTTCTCCTGCGGCAAATCCGGAGACTGCCGACTGCAGGATCTGGCCAATGAGTACGGTATCACCGAGTCCTGCTATGAGGGCAGCGCCGCCAGATATGAGGCCAAGAAGGAGAATCCGTTCCTGACCTACTATCCGGAGCTGTGTATCAACTGTCAGAGATGTGTCAGCACCTGTAACAAGGTGGCCGGCAACGGCGTGCTCCACAACGGCAAGATCGGCACGAGAACGCTGATCGACGCGCCTTTCGGCCCGGACTGGAAGGAGACGGATTGCGAGTCCTGCGGAAACTGCGCGAGAGTCTGTCCCACCGGCGCTCTGGTGGCCAAGAACAGAAAGAAATATCAGGTGGGTAAGGTGGAGAAGGTTCTCACGACCTGCCCGCACTGCGCGACGGGATGCCAATATTATCTGGTGGTGAAGGACAATGAGATCGTGGATGTGGAGCCGGCGGACGGCCCCTCCAACAAGAATCTCCTCTGTGTCAAGGGAAGATTCGGTTCCTTTAACTTTGTGCATTCCCCCGAGAGGCTCAAATACCCTCTCATCAAAAATCGTGAGACCGGTGAATTTGAGCGCGCCACATGGGATGAGGCGTTGGATCTGATCGCGTCCAAATTTAATGAGATCAAGAAACAGTACGGCTCGGATTCATTGGCGGGATTTGCGTGCTCCCGTTCTCCCAACGAGGACTGCTATATGCTGCAGAAGATGGTGCGCTGCGCGTTCGGAACCAACAATGTGGACAACTGCGCCCGCGTATGCCATTCCGCCACGGTGGCAGGTCTGGCCATGACTTTGGGCTCCGGCGCCATGACCAACCCCATCAGCGACATCACCAACGATGTGGACGTGATCATGTTGGTGGGTTCCAATCCCGAGGAGGCGCATCCCGTCATCGGTATGCAGATCCGTCAGGCTGTGGACAGAGGCACCAGACTGATCGTGGTGGATCCCAGAGACATCGGGCTCTCCAAGCGGGCGGACATTCACTTAAAGATCAAACCCGGCACCAATGTGGCCTTTGCCAACGGCATGATGCATGTGATCATCAATGAAGGCCTCGCCGATGAGGAATTTATCCGCAACAGAACGGAAGGTTTCGAGGAATTAAAAGAGATCGTCAAAGAGTATACGCCGGAGAAAGTGGCGGAGATCTGCCATATCGATCCGGATCATCTGCGGGAGGCCGCTCTCATGTACGCCAAGGCGGCGAAGGCCCCCATCATCTATTGTCTGGGTGTCACGGAGCATTCCACCGGCACGGAGGGCGTGATGTCCATGTCCAATATGGCCATGTTGGTGGGTAAGCTCGGCAAGTCCGGCTGCGGCGTGAATCCTCTCCGCGGACAGAACAATGTGCAGGGAGCCTGCGATATGGGCGCGCTGCCCGGAGATTTCCCCGGCTACCAGAAGGTGACCAATCCTGAGGTGGTGGCCAAGTTTGAGCGGGCATGGGGAGTGAAACTCTCCAACAGACCCGGCGTGCATGCCACGGACGTGTTCGGCGCGGCCATCCGCAAGGAGATCCGCGGACTCTTCATCTTCGGAGAGGATCCCGTGGTGACCGACGCGGATCAGAATCATATCAAAAAAGCTTTGGAGAGTCTGGACTTTCTGGTGCTGTCCGATCTGTTCATGACGGAGACGGCGCAGTACGCGGACGTGATCCTGCCCGGCACCAGCTACGCGGAGAAAGAGGGAACCTTCAGCAACACCGAGAGAAGAGTGCAGAGGGTGCGCAAGGCCGTGCAGCTTGAGGGCGAGATGCGCCTTGACACGGATATCTTTATCGACCTGATGAACAGGATGGGTTATCCTCAGCCGCATCTGACATCCGAGGAGATCATGGATGAGATCGCCTCCGTGACTCCCATCTTCGGCGGCATCAGCCACAGAAGACTCGACAGGGGCGAATCCATTCAGTGGCCCTGCCCGGACAAGAATCATCCCGGCACGCCGATCCTTCATGTGGGCAAATTCTCCAGAGGACTCGGATGGTTCTATCCCGCTGAGTATGTGCCCGGCGCGGAGCTGCCCGACGAGGAATATCCGCTGATCCTGATGACGGGGCGCGTGCTGTACCACTACAACACCAGAGCCATGACCGGCAAGACTCCCGGCCTGATGGAGAGAGAGGGACATTCCTTCATCGAGATGAACACGGAGGACGCGGCGAGACTGGGAATCGCCAACGGCGAGAAAGTAAAGGTTTCCTCCAGGCGCGGCAGCATTGTGTCCACGTCGAGGGTGGGCGACAAGGTGTCTCCCGGGGAGACATGGATGCCTTTCCACTTCCCCGACGGCAACGCCAATGTGCTCACCAACGCGGCGCTGGACAAATACGCCCGCATCCCGGAGTACAAGGTCTGCGCCATCAAAGTGGAAAAGATGGAGCAGACGCAGGAATCCGTTTGAATTTAATAAAACAGGCAGGTCCGCTCTTGCAGATCTGCCTGTTTTTAATAGAGATTCGTTTTGTGCAAAATCCGTTCTCTATTGATCCGGGGAGCCTGTTATTTCATGCTCTCCTCCTGCTTCTTGATCATACGACGAACCATCTCACCGCCGATGGAACCTGCTTCCTTGGAAGTAAGGTCACCGTTGTAACCGTCCTTCAGGTTCACGCCCAGCTCAGATGCAACCTCAGTCTTGAAACGATCCATAGCTGCCTTTGCCTCAGGCACTTCTACTCTATTGCTTCTGTTTGCCATTCTTTTTCACCTCCAAATACGTTTTTTCTTGTTTTATCTTCTATATTTAAGACAGGCAATGATACATCATCGCTCATCTTGGTGTTAGTATGGGCGTGAAAAAATTTTTTATGATAAAAACACGTTGGTAACTTTTTCTTGTTTTATCAGGGCATATACCTTATAATGATAATTAACAAAACAAAGGAGGTTCGTTATGAGCGTATTAGTATCGCAATTCATTTCCGTTCTGGGTCAGGGCACATGGGCCGTGATCAAAGCTCTGCTGATTCTCGTGTTGGCATTTGTGGTTGCCACCATCGTGAAATCTCTGGTCGTAAAATTGTTTACCAAGACCAAACTCAACAGTCTGTTCGCGCAGTCCGACTCGGCTGCGGAGGGACAGAAGGCCGTGGATTTTCTGGGCAAACTGGTGTATCTGTTGGTGTTTTTGCTGTTTGTGCCGGGAATTTTCTCCAGTCTGGGCATGAACGGGATTTCCGCGCCGATCCTGACCATTCTGAACTCCATGTGGGGTTATGTGCCCAATGTGGTGGCGGCAGTGATCGTGCTCTGGGTGGGTTCCTTTATCGCCAAGCTCGTGCGTGAGCTGTTGGTTCCCGTATTCAACAAATTGAAAGTCAATCGTCTGCAGGAGATTGCGGGCATTGAGGCGGCCGACTCCGCCAAGCTGTCCAACACCCTCGCGTACATCGTGTATGTGCTGATCCTGATCCCCGTGATCATCACCGCTCTGCAGGTGTTGAGCATCAGCGCGATCTCTGATCCCGCCATTCGGATGTTGGATATCATCTTCGCGTTCATTCCCAATATTTTGGTGGCCCTGATCATCATTGTGATCGGCTGCATGGTGGCCAAGCTCTCCGGCAATATCGTGGAGAACCTGATCGCCTCCGCCGGACTGGATGCCAAGCTCTCCAAGCTTTTGGACAATCAGAACAAGAATTTCGTGCTCTCCAAGGTGGTGGGCCGCACGATCCATGTGGTGATGATCATCTTCTTTATCGTGGAGAGTTTCGGCGTTCTGCGTCTGCAGGTACTCACCGACATCGGCAGCGCGATCATCGCCTATATGCCTTATGTGTTGGCGGCTGCGCTGATTTTGGTGGCATGTTTCGTGAGCAACGCCATCGTGCAGAAGGCGCTTTTGAAGGGCGGTTATAAGACCTATGCGTTAGTGGTAAAATGCATCATCTATGTGGTGGGCGGATTCATGGTGCTCAATGAGCTGGGCATCGCGTCCTCCATCGTCAACACCGCTTTCGTGCTGATCATCGCGGCATTGGCAGTGGCTTTCGCCATCGCTTTCGGTATCGGCGGCAAAGACTTTGCCGCTAAGACGTTGAAGAAATTTGAGGAATCCGCGCAGAAGGAAAATCAGGACAAGTAACTATTTACAACTCAAGATTTTTGTGCTACACTGATGTAGTGTAGTCAGCCGATGCTCAGATGTGGGAGACTCCGACCCTGTCTTAGTGTCCGGCGGTCATCAGGAATAAGGAGGAAGAGACAATGATTTCCAAAGAAAAGAAAACAGCGATCATGAACGAGTACGCCAGAACTCCCGGCGATACCGGTTCACCTGAGGTACAGGTGGCAGTCCTGACCGCAAGAATCCAGGAGCTCACCGAGCATCTGAAAGAGAATCCGAAGGATCATCATTCCCGCAGAGGTATGTTGAAGATGGTTGGTCAGAGACGTGGTCTTCTCGATTATCTGAAGAAGAAAGATATCAACAGATACCGTACTCTGATTGAGAGACTGGGCTTAAGAAAATAATGCATCAGGCAGGAGCGGAGGAGGCCCACGGGCCCTCCGCTTCCTTTAGTGTTAGTGCAGGTAATTGCGGAACAGAGATCTCATCCGAGATTACTGAAAAGAATGTGAGTTTCACGCTCTTTTCAGTGGTTTCGGTATTCTCTGTTCCGACAAGATACATTGGAATACATGAATACAGGTGCCGCGAAGGCGGCGGAATGGAGGAAATTATGTACCGAAGTTATGAAATGGAGCTCGGCGGACGCAAGCTGGTAGTGGATGTGGATCGCGTGGGCAAACAGGCAAACGGATGCGCGTTCATGCATTATGGAGACACCACCGTGCTCTGCACGGCTACCGCGTCCGCCAAACCCAGAGAGGGTATCGACTTTTTCCCGCTCAGCGTGGAATATGAGGAGAAGATGTATGCCGCGGGCAAGATCCCGGGAGGATTCAATAAGCGTGAGGGCAAGGCCAGTGAGAACGCGGTTCTCACCAGCCGTGTCATTGACAGACCCATGCGTCCCCTCTTCCCCAAGGATTACAGAAATGACGTGACTTTGAACAATATGGTGATGAGCGTGGATCCCGAGTGCCGTCCTGAGATCGTGGCCATGATCGGCGCCGCCATCGCGACCTGCATCTCGGACATTCCCTTTGACGGCCCCTGCGCCATGACCCAGATGGGACTCATCGACGGGGAGCTCATCGTGAACCCTTCCCAGAAACAGTGGAAGGAGGGAGATCTGAATCTGACCGTTGCCTCCACCAGAGAGAAAGTGATCATGATCGAGGCGGGAGCCAACGAGGTTCCCGAGGCCAAGATGATCGAGGCCATCTACAAGGCCCATGAGATCAACCAGACGATCATTGCCCTGATCGACAAGATCGTCTCCGAGGTGGGCAAGCCCAAGCATGAGTACACCAGTTGCGCGGTTCCCGCCGAGATGTTCGAGGAGATGAAGAAGATCGTGACTCCCGCCGAGATGGAGGAGGCAGTCTTCACCGACGAGAAACAGGTGCGGGAGGACAATATCCGCCAGATCACCGCCAAGTTGGAGGAGGCGTTCGCGGAGAACGAGGAGTGGCTCGCCATCTTGGACGAGGCTGTGTACCAGTATGAGAAGAAGACCGTGCGCAAGATGATCCTGAAGGATCACAAGCGTCCCGACGGCCGCGAGATCACTCAGATCCGCCCTCTGGCCGCAGAGGTGGATATCATCCCCCGCGTGCACGGTTCCGCCATGTTCACCCGCGGACAGACCCAGATCTGTAATGTGTGTACATTGGCGCCCCTCTCCGAGGCACAGAGGATTGACGGCCTGGATGAGAATGAGGTGAGCAAGCGCTATATGCACCACTACAATTTCCCTTCCTACTCCGTGGGTGAGACCAAGCCCTCCCGTGGTCCCGGAAGACGTGAGATCGGACACGGCGCGTTGGCGGAGAGAGCGTTGATCCCCGTGCTCCCCTCCGAGGAGGAGTTCCCTTACGCGATCCGCAGCGTATCCGAGACCTTTGAGTCCAACGGCTCCACATCCATGGCGTCTACCTGCGCGTCCTGCATGTCCCTGATGGCGGCAGGCGTGCCCATCAAGAAGATGGTGGCAGGTATCTCCTGCGGTCTGGTGACCGGGGACACGGATGATGATTTTGTGTTGTTGACGGATATTCAGGGATTGGAAGATTTTTTCGGCGATATGGACTTCAAGGTGACCGGCACCACCGAGGGCATCACCGCCATTCAGATGGATATTAAGATCCACGGTCTGACCAGACCCATCGTGGAGGGCGCCATCGCCCGCTGCCGCGAGGCCAGACTCTTCATCATGGATAATTGCATGAAACCTGCCATTGCGGCTCCCAGACCCGAGGTTGGCCCCTACGCGCCCAAGATCATCTCCATTCAGATCGATCCCGAGAAGATTGGCGATGTGGTGGGTCAGAGAGGCAAGACCATCAATGAGATCATTGCCCGCACCGGCGTGAAGATCGACATCACCGACGACGGCATGGTATCCATCTGCGGCACCGACAAGGAGATGATGGACAAAGCCGTGGAGATGGTTCAGATCATCACCACCGAATTTGAGGCGGGTCAGATCTTCAAGGGCAAGGTGGTCAGCATCAAAGAGTTCGGCGCATTTATCGAGTTCGCGCCCGGCAAGGAGGGCATGGTTCATATCTCCAAGATTGCCAGAGAGCGGATCAACCGCGTGGAGGATGTGCTGACTCTGGGCGATGTGGTGACCGTGGTCTGCCTGGGCAAGGACAAGATGGGACGGATCAGTTTCTCGATGAAAGATGTAGCACAACAATAAGAAAGGCGAAGATTATGGAACATAGGAATCCTTTGTTGGCAGAGAATGCAGGCACCAAATTTTTGGCGGTGGGAGAGATCATGCTGCGCCTGACGCCTCCCAATTACGAGAAGATTCGGATGAGCAATACTTTCGAGGCGAGCTACGGCGGCAGCGAGGCCAATATCGCGTTGGCCCTGGCCAATCTGGGCGTGGACAGCACCTTCTTTTCCGTGGTGCCCAACAACAGCCTGGGTAAGAGCGCCATTCGTATGCTGCGCAGCAATGACGTACACTGCACGCCCGTGATCCTGAGTACTCCCGAGGAGACGCCCACCCATCGTCTGGGAACCTATTATCTGGAGACCGGCTACGGCATCCGCGCCAGCAAAGTGACCTATGACCGCAAACACAGCGCCATGTCGGAATATGATTTTTCCAAGGTGGACTTGGACGCGCTGCTGTCAGAGTTCGACTGGATCCATCTGAGCGGTATTACGCCGGCTCTCAGCCCGAGTTGCGCAAATCTGGTTCTGGACTGCCTGAGCAAGGCAAAGGAGAAGGGACTCACGGTGAGCTTTGACGGCAACTTCCGCAGCCTCCTCTGGACATGGGAACAGGCGAGGGATTTCTGCACCAAATGTCTGCCCTATGTGGATGTGCTCATGGGCATTGAGCCCTATCATCTCTGGAAAGATGAGAATGACCACAGCAAGGGCGATTGGAAGGACAATGTGCCCCTGCAGCCCACCTACGAGCAGCAGGATGAGATATTTAAAGCCTTTGTGGAGCGCTATCCCAATCTGAAATGCATTGCCAGACATGTGCGCTATGCCCACAGCGGCAGTGAGAACAGCCTGAAAGCCTATATGTGGTACGAGGGCCATACCTTTGAGAGTAAGCTGTTCACCTTTAACATTCTGGATCGGGTGGGAGGCGGAGACGCCTTTGCGTCCGGCCTGATCTACGCCATCATGCACAACTACAAAGCCATGGATATGATCAATTTTGCGGTGGCCAGCAGCGCCATCAAACATACCATCCACGGCGATGCCAATGTCACGGATGACGAGAAGACGATCCGCAACCTCATGAACATGAATTATGACATCAAGAGGTAGGATACACAACAGTGATACGCAACAATACATAGTTATATAAATAGGAAACAACAAATCAAAGACGGTGTCCGGTTTCCCGGGCACCGTCTTATTGTTGACATAAGGGCAGCATGCTCCGCGTCCTATGCATTTTCGGAAGATGCCATTCATCCAAATTATGGGTCATAAAGATGGTCAAAAAGTGCGGTTTTTCGGATAAATACGCGGTTTTTGACCCCTTGCGCAGACGGAAAGGAACACAGGGAATGCCTATGCGGTTATTGACAATCCGGTTCGATTGTGCTATATATTATAAGGATTAGGTTGCATGTTTTCGCTGATGTGATTATTCTTTGAAAGCGATCCGGCACAAAGGAGATCTGTAAGACCATACGGAAAGGATGAGGCGCGTTGAAGACCGGGCAGAAGATCATGGATGTACATACGCATATTCTTCCGGGCATAGATGACGGCTCACAGAGCATGGACGAGAGTATCCGAATGTTGGCTGTCGCCGAGAAGGAAGGCATCACGGATGTCATTGCCACCCCCCATTATAAAGGCGGAAGACACAATGCCCGTCCACAGACCCTGCAGCGGCTCCTTCAGGAACTGAGGCAGCGGGCCGCGGAGGCGGAGATTCAGGTGTCGATCTGGCTCGGGAATGAAATTCTATATTTTAGCGAAATCGAGGATGCGTTGGATGAACATCTTGTTTTTACCATGAATGGATCCGATTTTGTGTTGGTAGAATTTCAGCCGGCGGACAGATACGGATATATTCGGAACGCGTTGGACCATGTGCAGAGTCTGGGGTATACCCCGGTGTTGGCCCATGTGGAGCGATATGCCTGTATGCTGAAGGACAGGGATGCCGTGCGGCAGCTCAGGGATATGGGGGTCCGCATTCAGGTAAACGCCGCCAGTGTGGAGGGTGAACTGGGATGGAAGGTCAAGCGGTTCACGCATGGGCTTCTGAGCGACCGGTTGGTGGACTACATCGGGACGGACGCGCACGGATATGACAAACGGGCACCTAAGATCAAAAACTGCGCCAAGCTTATAAACAGGAAGTTTGGGAGTGAATATGCCGACTGTGTGTTGTACTCCAACGCATATCGGGATTTTGTCGCACAGGAAACAAGATGAAAGAGGATGTAAAGATGGACGGTAATACAAGAGACGACGTGATAGAGATCGATCTGCAGGAGATTGTCGGTCTGCTGTTTCACTGGGCATGGCTGCTCGTCACCTGCGGGATCATGGCGGGACTGGTCGGTTTCATGATCAGCAAATTCGTTCTGGTCCCCCAGTACCAGTCTACCACCAGTGTCTATATTTTGAGTAAGAGCAACAACAGTTCGCTGACCGTCAGTGATACCCAGTTGGCCACGCAGCTGACTAAGGACTATGAGCAATTGATCACCAGCCGTCATGTGTTGGAGCGCGTGTTGGAAGAGCTGAATCTGACGGAATACTATACTTATGCAAGCCTTGCTGAAAAGGTGTCGGTGCAGAATACCAAGGACACGCGTATCATCAATATCACGGTCAAAGATGAGAATCCGGTGGTGGCCAAGATGATCGCCGATGCCATCCGGAATGTCTCCGCGGAGAAGATCGTGGATGTCATGGACGTGGATGCCGTAAATCTGGTGGACGAGGGGAGTCTGCCCACAGAGCCGTCGGAGCCCTCCGTGCGGGACTGGACTTTGATCGCCACGGCCTTGGGCATCGTGTTGGCGGCGGCTCTCGTCCTGGTGCGCTTTATATTGGACGACACCATCAAGTCCTCCGATGATATCGAGAAATACTTGGGGCTCAGCACATTGGCGCTGATTCCGGACGCTGATACCGAGGAGAAGAGCAAGAAATATAAATTCAAGTCCTTTAAGTCGTCCGGATCCTCCAAGGCGGTTTCCGAGCCGGTGCACTCCGGATCCTCCGGGCATGAGGAGAATGAGCAGGTTGAGGAAGACGATGTGGAGATCATTGATTACAACGAGCGGGAAGGCTGATGTACGGATCCGCGCCGGCGAAACGGAGAGTGAATTATGCAGACGATCGAGTTAAAGAAAGAACCGCAGGATTTTCGGACCAAGGAGGCCTTCAAGACCCTGCGCACCAATATTGAATTTTCGGGGGAGGACATCCGGGTGGTCTGCGTGACCAGCTGTACCCCCAATGAGGGAAAGTCCTCCATATCCTATGAGTTGGCCAGATCCTTTGCCATGAACGGCAAGAAGACCTTGCTGATCGACGCGGATCTGCGCAAGTCCGTGATGAGAGCCCGCCATAAGAAGGGCAGGGTCCGTCTGGGCCTGACCAATTGTCTGGCCGGCAAAGTGGACTTTGAGGAATGCATCTGTGCCACGGATATCCCGAATTTCTTCATTGTCTTTGCGGGGCCCGTGCCTCCCAATCCCAGTGAGCTTCTGGGGGGCAGGAGATTTCAGAAGGCCGTAGAGGATTCCAGGCAGAAATACGACGTGATCATCATTGACACGCCTCCTCTGGGGAGCGTGATCGACACGGCGGTGGTATCCAAGTTCTGTGACGGCGCCATGATCGTAATCGAGTGCGGCGCCATCAGCTACCGTTTCGCGGCCAAGGTGAAGGAGCAGTTGGAGGTCACGGGATGCCGTATATTGGGCTGCGTGCTGAACAAGGTGGATCTGTCCGGCAAGGGCTACTATGGCAAGTATTATGGCAAGTATTATGGTAAATATTACGGAAAGTATTATGGGAAGTATGGCGATGAATAACCGAAACGGCGGATCAAACAATAACCGAATATGGAAGATTCTGTTGGCGCTGTGTCTGGTGGCGGCTCTGGCGGCCGGCATCGGTTGGGGAGTACATCTGTACGGTCAGAACCGGGCCGAGCAGCAGATGCGGGACTTGGCAGACCTGACCAATCCTTCCGGGCAGACGGAGCCCGCCTCCGCGCCGGAATCTTCGGAGACTCCCGAGGAACCCGTGGAGAAGGATCCGTTGGCATTGCTCGAGGAGATGGGGGTGCCCATTCCGGACAAGGAAGTGGATTTTGAACAGTTGCAGGCGGAGGTAAACGCGGATATCTACGCGTGGATCTACATACCTGATTCTCTGATCGACTACCCGGTGCTGCAGCATCCCACGGATAACCTCTATTATCTGGAGCACAATCTGGACGGCAGCAAGGGATATCCGGGCTGTATTTACTCGGAGGATTATAATGCCAAGGATTTCTCGGATCCCAACACCGTGCTGTACGGACACAACATGAAGGCCGGCACCATGTTTGCGGGGCTGCATAAATATGAAGACGCGGATTACTTTGCGGAGCATCCCTATGTGTATATCTACACTCCCGAGAAACTGTATGTGTATGAGATCTTCGCGGCCTATGAATTCAGCGATCTGCACCTTTTGCTGAACTTTGATTTTACCAGTGAGGATGTCTTCCAAAAATTTTTGGATGATATATATGATATGCGTTCCATGACATGCAACATTAACGAAGATGTGGAAGTGACCGCGCAGAACCGGATATTGACTCTGTCCACTTGTGTCAAGAACAAGTCGCACAACCGGTATCTGGTGCAGGGGGTACTGTTGAATGAAGATTAGCATGAGGGTCTACCGCGCCCTTGCCAAACTGCTGTTGGTGTTGGTGGCGTTGGTGTTTGTCGGTGTCCTTGTCTTTCTGGGCATGCAGATTTCCGGCAAAAATAAACTCTACGGCGAGACTAAGGGCCTGGTTCCTGACATGAGCCGCGGCGCCGACCCGGGCCGGAGCGAATTGTTGGAGGCTTTCAATCCGTCAGAGAGCGACTGGCAGGAGGGGGATGTGCGCTATGAGGGCGTTCATTACCGCTACAACAGCGATATCCTCACCTTTCTCTTCCTGGGCATCGACAAGATGTCGGAGGTAAAGGCTACGGAGGAGGGCGATCAGGGCGGACAGTCGGATGCCATCTTCCTTCTGGTGCTTGACCCTCACAGCAAGAAGGCCACGGTCATCGGCATTCCCAGAGACACCATGGCGGAGATAGACGTCTACAGCCCCGGGGGAAATTTCCTGGGGACCACCACGGCGCAGATCACGCTGCAGCACGGATATGGGGATGGCGCGCAGACCAGCTGCGAGCGCAGCAAAAAAGCCGTGTCCAAACTGTTGTACGATATGCCCATCCACGGATACTGCGCCATCAACATGGGGGCGATATCACTGATCAATGACGCGGTGGGCGGTGTGGAAGTCACGGCCTTGGAGGACGTGGTCAACAGCAATATCAAAAAGGGACAGACGATCCGGCTGCAGGGTCAACAGGCATATCAATATGTGCACAACCGGGACACCAACAGCGCAGAGAGCGCGTTCCGCCGTCTGGACCGACAGAAACAGTATCTGAGCGCCTATGCCTCCACGGCATTGAGCGCCATGAAGAAGGACATTACCCTGCCCGTGACCCTCTACAGTACCATCAGCAAGTATATGGTCACGGACATCACGATAGATGAGGTCAGCTATCTGGCCACACAGGTCTCCGATTACAGCTTTGACGGGGACAGCATCTGCTCCCTGCAGGGCGAGGTAGTCAAGGGCGAGGTTTATGAAGAGTTTTATGTGGACGAGGACGCTCTCTACGAACTGATCCTTAAGGTGTTCTATGAACCGGTGTCCAACTGAGTCGGTATTAGGCCGTAAGGCTTGATATAACCACATGATTATGAGGAAAGGAGGAACAATCCAATGAAAAAGTTTTCTAAGATGTTAGCACTGGGCATGGCTCTTGCCATGACTTTCGGCATGACGGTTTCCGCTGCTGAGAACCCCAGTGTGAGTACCGTTGACTCCAATGTCAGCCAGACCACTCTGAATGCGACCGCTGTTGCTATTCAGGAGAGCGCTCCTGCGGGCATCACGGTATCAGGCACGAACGTGGCTGTGTATGACGTGGTGGCCGGTGCCGTAAAGGCGGTCAACCAGGACGGGATTGCCCCTGAAGACAATCAGGCGATCGCGGAGGCTATGCAGAGCGTGGGTATTGAGGTGGAGAAAGTGAACAGCCTGACGGTTGTGACCGCTTTCGACATGACCGGTACCGCTCCCGCAGACGGTAAAGTCACCCTGAAGAATGTTCAGGGAGTGGAGCAGAACGCCAAGTATGTGATGATGCATGTATTCGTGGCGGGTGAAAGCGTTGACATCGAGTTTCTTCCCGTTGTCGTGAATGCTGACGGCTCCATCACCATATCCGGAGTAAATCATTTCTCTACTTTTGCGCTTGTGAAGGCAGATGTGACCGAGAAAGAGGATACCGGCGACGACGATGACGATGATGCACCCGCAGTGACCGCGAGTGGCGCACCCGCTGCTCCCAAGACCGGTGAGACCCTGCCCGTGGCAGGCATCATGATGATGATCGCTCTTGCCGGCGCTGCAGTTTGCGCTACCAAAGTTCGTTACAACAACTAAGCACTACACATTTTTGTACTAAAGTAATTAATCATGCATGATTAATTAGCGGGAGGTCCGTTCATTCGGGCACCCGTTTGGATCTTCACAACATGTGGTTGTCCGCGCTCCCCCTTCGGGGGGAGCCGGATATAAAGACAGAGAACAGGTGAGACGATTATGTACAGGAGAGGAGTACAGGGGTGGCTGAAACACCTTGATTTTATCATATTGGACATGGTGTGTCTGCAGCTTGCCTTTGTATTGGCCTATATGGTGCGCATGGGACCCTTCAATCCCTACGCGAGTGAAACATATCGCAGTATCAGTCTGGTGATCCTTCTGGCGGATGGGGTGGTCTCTTTTCTGTTCAACAGTTTTAAAAATGTACTCAAAAGAGGATATTATCAGGAGCTTGCAGCCACGATCAGGCATGTGTGCCTGGTGGTGGGAATCTTAATTGCATATTTGTTTACCATACAAAAAAGCATCACCTATTCCAGAATTGTCATTTATCTGATGGCGGTGCTTTATGTCTGTCTGGGGTATTTTCCCCGGGTTCTCTGGAAGAAACATCTGCAGAAAGTCCTGGCTGCGGAGCGCAGCAAGCGTTCCCTGCTCATCGTGACCACAGCGTCCATGGCGGAGGGAGTCATACAAAACGCCGGCAAGGGGAGTTATGAACAATTTTCCATGACAGGCATAGCCATATTGGACCGGGACATGGAGGGACAAAAGATCTGCGGCGTGCCGGTGGTGGCCAAGGCTGAGAATGTGGCGGACGCCGTGTGCCATGTGTGGGTGGATGAGGTGCTTATAGCCCTGCCCCACAACGAGACCTATCCGGAAGAACTGGTGAACCGATTCCTGGAGATGGGGCTTGTGGTACACTGGGGGCTCTTTCTTCGCAGCAATGAGACCGGCACATGGACCAATCAAAAGCCTTTTATAGAAAATCTGGGAAATTATCGGGTGATGACTACTACCATTAATTATGCCACCCCACTGCAGCAGATTCTGAAACGTCTGTTGGATATCGCGGGTGGGATCGTGGGAACGATCATCACAGGGATTCTGTTCCTATTTTTGGCTCCGGCCATCTATATCACTTCCCCCGGTCCCATCTTCTTTAAACAGGAGCGGGTGGGCAGAAACGGCAAGCGGTTTCAGATCTACAAATTCCGCAGCATGTATCCGGACGCGGAGGCGCGCAAGAAGGAGCTGATGGAGCAGAACGGTTTCAAGGACGGCATGATGTTCAAACTCAAGGGCGACCCGCGGATCATAGGTTCCAAGGTATTGCCTGACGGCACGGTGAAGAAAGGTTTGGGCAACTTTATCCGGGACTACAGTTTGGACGAGTTTCCCCAGTTTGTGAATGTGCTGAAGGGGGACATGAGTCTGGTGGGCACCCGACCGCCCACCGTGGATGAATGGGAGAAGTATCAGAGACATCACAGGGCCCGTCTGGCCATCAAACCGGGCATCACAGGATTGTGGCAGGTCAGCGGCCGCAGCGAGATCACGGACTTTGAGGAAGTGGTCAGACTGGACGCGCAGTACATCACGGACTGGAGCATGGGACTGGATGTCAGGATCCTGTTTAAGACGGTGAGAGTGGTGTTGGAGAGAAAAGGGGCGATGTAGAGTGAAAATCTGTCTGGTGGGATCTTCGGGAGGTCATCTCACTCATTTATATATGTTAAAGCCCTTTTGGCAGGACAGGGAGCGATTCTGGGTGACTTTTGACAAAGAGGATGCCCGGAGCCTTCTGAGAGGCGAAAGGGTGTATTCCTGCTATTATCCCACAAATCGCAATATTAAAAATCTGATCCGCAACACGGGGGTAGCCGTCAAAGTTTTGAGAAAGGAAAAACCGGATCTACTGATCTCATCCGGAGCGGCAGTGGCGGTTCCGTTTTTTTACATTGCTAAATTAATGAGGAAGAAATTGATCTATATTGAAGTGTTTGATCGCGTCAACAAGCCGACTCTGACCGGACGCTTAGTGTATCCCATTGCGGATAAATTTATCGTACAGTGGGAAGAGATGAAACAGGTATATCCCAAGGCGATAAATCTGGGCAGTATTTTTTAGGAGCCGATAGGAGCCAAATCATGATATTTGTGACCGTAGGTACGCACGAGCAACAGTTTGATCGCCTGATTCAGGCGATGGATGGCTTGAAAGAGCAGGGCCTGATCGGGGAAGAGGTCATCATGCAGACAGGTTTCAGCGATTATGAACCGAGATTTTGCAGTTGGCAAAAGCTATTTCCCTATGATCGGATGAAGGAAAATATTGAGAGAGCAAGTATCGTAGTCACCCATGGTGGCCCTGCGAGTTTTCTGATGCCATTACAATCAGGCAAAATTCCCATCGTTGTCCCGAGACAGAAACGGTATGGTGAACATGTGAATGATCACCAGTTAGAGTTTTGCAGGTTGGTGGAAGAGCGGATGGGAAATATTATTGTGGTGGAGGATATCGGAAGACTCTCGGATGTGATCGCCAAATATGAGGAATATTGCAGGGAACGCAATGGAGAAATGTCGAGCCATAATCGGGCATTCAACGAACGCTTGGAAGAGATGGTAAGAGAATGGGGTGTATAAGGATGGGAAGGATAGGGATTCTTTCCATGCAGAGGATCCAAAATTACGGTTCATTTTTGCAGGCATATGCCTTAAAGAAGGTGTTGGAGGAAACGGGGGGGCAGGTGGAGTTTGTCGATTATCACCCGGGAAAATGTCTGACAGGCAATGGAGAACCAAAGGGACTGCAGCGTGAAATACGGAAAGTTTGGGAGATTTTGCGCTGTAAAGCGTCTCTAAAAGATAAAATCCGCTTTATCCGATATAAGAAAAATTACGCAAAACGATACTTTCCTCTTTTGGGAATTGATAAGGAGCACATGAATTATTCTCCCCAATTGGATTTATTGGTGATAGGAAGCGATGAGGTATTTAACTGTGTTCAGAACAATGCAAATGTCGGATATTCCAGAGAATTGTTCGGGTACGGCAACTGCGCCGCCAAAGTAGTTTCATATGCGGCGTCTTTTGGAAATACCACATTGGACAAGATCGAAAAATCCGGTATTACAGAGACCCTGAGGGAAGATTTGAGTAAACTTGCCTATATTTCCGTGAGAGACAGAAATTCACAGGACATTGTTCGCGCGATTTTGGGAAAGGAACCGCCCATACATCTGGATCCGGTATTGATTTATGATTGGAGCCGGCATATTCCGGAAGAAAAGCCTTTACATCAAAAATATCTTTTGGTGTATGGATATTCGGGAAGGTTTTCAAAAGCGGAATGTGATGAAATTAAAAGATTTGCGGTAAACCGAAAATTGACAATAGTGTGCTTGGGTGGAATCCAGAATATCCGAAACACTTTCGTGGATTGTTCTCCTCTTGAGGTTCTTTCATATTTTGCAAATGCGGAATACGTGGTGACGGATACCTTTCATGGCACGATCCTGTCAGTGATCGCCCGGCGCAGATTTGTTACGTTTATTCGCGGCCAAGGGTATGGCAATGCGGAGAAACTGATCAGTCTGCTGTCTATGCTCGGGTTGGAACAGAGAAGGGCGGTAAAACCGGCAGATCTGGAGGAGAAGATTCAAAGAGAGATTAAATATTTGGAAGTGGATGATCGTTTGGCAGAATGGCGGGATAAGGCCTATCAATACTTGAAGGACATAGAGGAATGAACTGTGTACGATGTTATGAAAGGGATGAATCAGGATGGAGGAATTAATTACCGTCATTATAGCAATATATAATGGAGAAAAATACTTGGCGGAGTGCATTCAGTCAGTCGTGGAGCAAGATTATGAAAACCTTGAGATCATATTGATTGATGATGGGTCTACGGACAGATCAGGTGAGATTATTGATAAATATGCAAATATGGACTCAAGGATCATTGTAGTCCATCAGGCAAATTCAGGTGTATCCCGCGCGCGAAATACAGCAATTGATATGTCAACGGGGGGGGTATATTTGTATTGTTGATTCGGATGATATTATTTCAAGAGATTATGTAAGTTACTTTTATGGTTTGTGTAAAGATAATAATGCGGAAATAGCGCTCACCCCGGCAGCGGATAAGTTTTTTGGCAAAGTGCGTGAATTTACGGTTCACGATACGGTACAGGTCTGGACGGGGGAGCGTGCGGCAATAGAGATGTTATACCACAAGGTAGTAATTGCGCCTTGGAATAAAATGATCCGCAGAGATTTGATCATTGATAATAATCTGTGCTTTAACCCTCGATTATCTTGTGGTGAAGGATTTGCCTTTTCTGTGCAGGCATATCAGTATGCCGAACGGATTGCCGTGGGAAATCGGAAGGTATATCATTACAGGGTGGGAGATCCTGAAAGCGTAGCTTCAAAATTTAAGAAAGAAACAATCCTCAGCAGTGTAAATGCCCAAAAGTATATAAGGGATACTTTTATCCAAAAGACACCGCAACTTATGAAAGCTTGGGAGTTTAGCAATTGGCATACATATTGCGACTGCCTTAATGTTATGATCGGTTGCGGAGCTCAAGAAAGATGTCCGGAATTATATAATTCATTGAAAAAGGTCTGCCGGGATCAGGCATTGTGCGCATTAAAAGCTCCGGTATCCGCACAACAAAAATTCCGCGGGATTTTGTTTAAGATTAATCCATATATGGCATCAACCATAATTAATCTTTTTAGGATCAGGAAGTTCGCAAAGAAATGAACTGCTCTAATGACAACAGTTTCCGGGTTGCATAAACGACAGGACGGGGAGACAGAATATGTTAAAAAATGTTAGAGTGAAAAAAATACTAAAGAATCTGATATTTAAACCGTTATCCTGTTTAAACAAATTGACAGTAAAGGATGATAGAATTATTTTACTCTATATTTCAAGTCAGGGACTGCGACATAATTTAAAACCCCTGTTAGAGTATTTGGTAGAGGAAGGATATAATGAAAAATATACTATAGTATGTGGGATAGAAAATTTAAAATATAAAGGAAAGGATTATCTAAATGTAAAATATGTAGGAAAGTTAAAGTCTGTTATGACTTTTTTTCGCGCAGGTCATGTATTTTATACGGCCGGCCAGATTCCAATTAAACCAAGTAAAGAACAGATTGTGATTCATATGAATCATGGAACAAGTGATTACAAGACAACAGGAGCGTTGACAAATATTAATAATGGAGACGAGTTTTTCTTTACCTATATGACTACATCAGGGGATTATTATGTGCCGATCGTCGCCCGGGAATATCTCTGTAGCGAGGACAATGTGGTCGTATGTAATGAACCGACTACCTCGGCTTTTTATAGACCATTGCGAGAGAGATACCAATTAGGAAACTATGATAAATTGTTGCTGTGGCTCCCGACATTTAGAAGATCAGAGAACTTGGGATATTCCGATTCCCCGGAGAATCGGGTGGTTCCGCTTTTCGATGCGGACGATTATAATCTGTTGAATGAAAAGTTAAAGCAATACAATTACAAACTAATAGTAAAACTGCATGGGGCGCAATCATTGGAGGAATATCATTTATCGGATTTTTCTAATTTAAGTATTTGCTCAAATGATGATTTTGTCAGGCTAGGATATGATTTGTATCAATTACTTATGCAGATTGATGTTCTGATTGGAGACTATTCATCAGTGTCTCTACAATTCTTGTTATTAGACAAACCCTGTGCATATGTCATACCTGATATAGAAGAGTACGGCAGACAAAGAGGATTTGTTTTTGATAATCCGGAGGAATATATGCCGGGGTATAAGATTAAAACACAGGAAGAATTTTATCAGTTCTTAAATGATCTTTCGTTGGGGAATGATTCCTATGAGCAGGAGCGGAAACGGGTTAAGAATATTGTACATAAGTATGATGATGGCGATGCGTGTAAACGTCTGTTGGAGTTGAGCAATATTCGGCATTAGCGGTAGAAACAGTGGAGGAAAAATGATTAAGGTCATTACATATGGAACCTATGATATGTTTCATCACGGTCACATCAGGTTGTTGGAGAGGGCAAAAGAATTGGGGGATTATCTGATCGTAGGTGTCACTTCTGACTCGTTTGACCGGATGCGGGGGAAAATTAATGTAAAACAGTCTTTGGAGGAGCGGGTGGAAGCGGTTCGGGCTACGGGCTTGGCAGATGAAATCATTATCGAAGAGTACGAGGGTCAAAAGATAGATGATATTCGCCGATATGATGTGGATATCTTTACGGTGGGATCAGACTGGGAAGGGCATTTTGATTACTTAAGAGAGTTTTGTAAAGTCGTTTACTTAGAGCGGACACAAGGGGTATCCAGTTCCGGGTTGCGGGAGAAGGCATACACGCTTCGCATTGGGTTGGTCGGTAATTCAAGCAGTGAACTTGAGAAACTTGCCCGCGAGAGCACCTATGTGAATGGAGTTGAGATTGTATCAGTTCACTCAGACAGCGAGACCAATTTATCGGATACATTAAAAGGCAGTGTCAGATTTAGAGAAACATATGAAGAGCTTTTGAATGAAGTGAATGCGGTGTATCTGGTATCACATCCGGGCAGACATTATCAACAGATCAAGGCGGCATTGGAAAGGGGAATTCATGTTCTGTGTGAGTCGCCGGTGGCCATGAATGCTTCTGAGGTTGAAGAGCTGATGGCAATCGCGCGTGATCACAGTTGTATTCTTCAGGAGTCCATTAAAACGGCGTATGCGTTAGCTTTTTCCAGACTACAATTGCTTGTAAAGAGCGGTTATATCGGGGATGTGGTGTCGGTGGATGCAACCTGCACCAGTCTTAGAAAAATGGATGGAGATCAAAGAGGCAGCTTGTATTCATGGGGACCGTTTGGATTATTGGCGGTATTTTCCATATTGGGTACGGAATATCGCTCAAAATCCATAAAGGTGAGACTCAATGAGTCGGGAGAAGATATATTTACAAAAGTGGAGTTTGTTTATAATAGGTCTGTGGCATCCGTAAAGGTCGCTAATGGCGCAAAGTCAGAGGGCGAGTTGGTGGTCACGGGTACAAACGGTTATGTGTATGTACCGGCGCCATGGTGGAAGACTGACTATTTTGAAGTGCGATATGAAAATTCGGAAAGGAATAAGCGATATTTTTATCAACTTGAAGGAGAAGGCATCCGGTATGCGATTGTCAGCTTTTTAAGATCTGTAAATAAGGGAAAATCTGAGACTTACATACCGGAGAATATAACTTTGGCAATCTCTGAAATTATGGGAGATTTTGATAATAGAAAAGATACGATTATTTTGTGAACTTTTTACAAAATGGAGGGTAATCATGTTAAATTTTACGGTCGGACCGGTTATGGGGAGTGGGACGGTTCTTGCAATTGGTGCGGAGCAAGTGCCTTATTTTAGGACTTCGGAATTTTCTGCTGTCATGTTGGAGAATGAGAGGTTGCTGAAACGGTTTGCAGGGGCGGAGGATAATGCAAGAGCAGTATTTATCACGGGTTCGGGTACGGCGTCAATGGAAGCCGTGATCATGAATGTTTTTGACCATGACGACAGGGTCCTTGCGATAAATGGCGGCAGTTTTGGACAACGCTTTGTGGAATTGTGTGAGATTCATCAGGTACCTCATACGGTCATCCCCCTTGATGTTGGCAAAGCTTTAAAAGAAGAGCAGCTTTTACAGTATGATGGACAGGGCTATACCGGTTTATTGGTGAATATGAATGAGACATCCACGGGAGTACTCTATGATATGGAGCTGATCAGCCGGTTTTGCAAGCGAAACCATATTTTTTTAGTGGTAGATGCAATCAGTTCCTTTCTGGCGGATGAGTTCCATATGTCTGCTCTGGGGGCGGATGTTATGATTTCCGGTTCCCAGAAAGCGCTCGCCTGTCCTCCCGGTGTTTCTGTAATTGTACTTTCAGACAGAGCAATAAAGCGTGTGGAAGATCACGGTACAAAGTGTATGTATCTGGACTTGAGACGTGCGTTAAAGGATGGAGAGCGGGGACAGACTCCTTTTACGCCTGCAGTGAGCGTCCTGCGCCAAATACATGCGAGACTGAAGGAGATTGAGTTAGCGGGTGGACCGGATCATGAAGTGCAAAAGGTTGCGGATTTGGCAGAGGATTTTCGACATAAAATAGAGGGTTTACCGCTCGCTTTTGTCTCGGAAAATATGTCCAATGCCGTGACGGCGCTCCATCCGTTAAATGTGTCTGCATATGATATATTTATTACGTTGAAGGACGAGTATGGAATTTGGGTTTGTCCGAATGGAGGAGAGTTGTCCGACAAGATGTTTCGGGTAGGGCATATTGGTGCGTTGACCAAAGAGGACAATACAATATTGGCGGATGCATTGAAGGATTTGCGGAGACGGGGATTACTATAGGGCGCATAGTGGGAGAGCAGATGCATAATCAGAAAAGTTTTCTGGAAAAACATATTAAAACAGAATGTGTGATGTCATTAATTGTGCCGAGGGGGTATCAGGAAAGCAATCCATATGATCTTACGTATTGCCCGATCGACCAAGAAAATATAGCAGCGTTTTGCAAGCAGGATTTTATACATGCATCGGTATTGGCAAATGGAAGATATATAGGAGTTCTGCACGGGGGGGTACCGGTTGCTTTCCTGGGCATCGTCCTGAAAGGAGAGAAGGCAGCTTTTTTTCATGTGAAGAGGAGTGACATATGCTTTCACAATTTATTTGTTTTTCCGGAATGGCGAGGAAAGGGAGTTATGGGAAATGCGATGTCGCACTGTATCTGCGAGTATTTTCCAAAGGACAGGGACGAAATGAGAGTTTCCTTATATGTTCGCAGGGATAATGAATCCGCGATAAGATGCTATACCAAATTGGGGTTCCGGCAGACCGGGCAGGTAAAAGTGCTTAGATTGGCTAGAGATTATTATATGTTTCCCAAAAGGATCATATAGACAATATTATTGCAACGCATTCCCCTAATGTAATTTCTTCTACAAGGAAAGGTAAAGTGGGCAACATGAGGAAGATTGGATTAGAAGAGATTAAAAATATAGAATTGGACATGGTTAAATATTTTGATAAAGTCTGCCGGGAAAACGAACTCCGTTATTTCATAGTTGGAGGAACGCTCTTAGGGGGGGGCTCGGCATGGGGGATTTATTCCTTGGGATGATGATATAGATTTAGCTATGCCGAGAAAAGATTTTTTAAAATTACGGGATGTTTTAAAGGATAGGGAAGGTTATTACAAAATTTCATTTTTTGATAATGATAGAACATATGGGTATTCTTTCCCGAAAATGCTGGATACGCGGACAACCTTAATTGATTACAAGTTAGGGAACGGGAGAGAAATATCCTCCGTGTATCTGGATGTTTTTCCTTTGGACGGCATGGGGAATTCTCTCATTACAGCTAAGGCGTGGTATTGGACTTTAAAGATTTTTACAAGAGCGGTTTTTCTTAGTAAAAGAAATTTTCGCATGGAGACTCTGCCCAAGACAATTATATTTGCCATCCCATGGCTGATAGCCAAAATGATAGGCACCTATAATTTGAATAAGCTTTTTAATTTCCTTGCTGCGATAAAAGATTTTGATAAGTCGCGATATATAGCGAATGCTGCCGGAAGATATGGGAAAAGAGAAATTTTTCGTCAGAGCATATTTGAAACGATTGTAGAAATGCCCTTTGAAGATACGACTTTGTGGGCTCCGGTTCGGTATGAGGATTATTTATCCGGTCTTTATGGAGATTATATGAAAATGCCGCCGATTGAAGAGCGCGAGTCAAATCACACCCTTGACGCATGGTGGAATGAGGAAGTATAGAGAGGAATACAGAGATAATGAAAGCAATTATTTTGGCAGCCGGAGCAGGCAAGCGGTTAAATGAGTATACAAAAGGGGCGCCTAAGTGCCTGCTTCGTATAGGAGAAGAGAGTCTTCTGGAACGGGAGATTCGCCTATTGCAGGAGGCGGGAATTGAAAGACATGCAATTTATGTAGTTGGTGGATACAAACATGAAATGTTGAAAAAATTTACGGAAAATCTGATCATAAATCCGGAATATGATAAAAAAGATAATGCATATAGTTTGGGACTTGCCCTTCAATCTGTGTATGATGACGATATATTGATTTTAGACTCTGACCTATGCTTTGAGAAAGAACTGATAGACGAAATAGTGCAATATCCGTATGATAATGTTTTGTTGAGTAAAAAATCAGATGATTCAGTGGAAAGCACCGGGATCGTTATGAACGGTGACGGATATGTGGAAGCCATTGGTAAGCAATATCATCATACCGGATTTGTATATATCAGTATTTTTAAGATTGGAAAGGATACAATTCTGCCGTTTCGGGAGGCATTGCTCAATGAACATAGCGTAAAGACATGGTATACTCTTGCGATTACGGAGATCTGCGGTAAATACAAATTTAAAAATTTAGTCACACAGGAAAAGTGGCATGAAATTGACTTTGTTGAAGATTACAAAGAGACCCTTGAAATGTTTAATGAGGTTGAGGCATGAAGGCAATTATTTTGGCGGCAGGGAAAGGAACCAGACTTGGGAAATTAACGGAGGACAGACCCAAATGTATGTTGGAATTTGGAAATGAGTTAATTATAGAAAGACAGTTCCGAATTTTAAAATGCTGTGGTTTCAGACCGGAAGACGTTTTGATTGTGGCAGGTTACAAGAAGGAAAAAATAGAGTCATTGGGATTGTGTGACATTATATATAATGAGAAGTATTATGGGACTGACAACAGCTATAGTCTTTATTTAGCGTTAAAACAAATAGAAGAGGATGTCTTGGTTCTTGACGGGGATCTGATATTTGAGAAAGAGGCTGTAAAGTCTCTTTTGGCAAGCGAAGGGAGTACACTTCTTGCAATTAAAAGTGAGGGAGAGTATGGGGCAACCGGAATTGAGATGAACTCAGGATCGGGATATGTAACCGCAATCGGCAAACATATTTCTTCGGACGTGATATATACCGGTATGATGAAAATCTGTTGGGAACACTTACCGGATATGAAGAGGGCATTGAGTATTTCCGGGATGGAAAAGACATGGTATACCGTGCCGTTGAATCAAATTTTACGGGATGTTCATGTTCAATGTATTTTTTGTCCCTCAAAAATATGCGGGATCAACTCATACTTCGAATATTTTGAGGCGAAACGGATTTTTGGAATAGAGAATTTTTCAATTATGGTGACCGGGGCATCCGGTTTTTTGGGGAAAAAGATATGCCATGTTTTAAAACGAAATTATAGAGTGGAAGAAGTAAAAGGACCGCATTCGGATCTACCGATGGAAACACTTGATCTATGTGACGCTAATAGGGTTGAAGCTTATTTGGAGCTGAAACATCCGAATATTGTGATCCATACGGCTAATATAGCCGACCCGGATCAATGCGAGAAAGATAAAGAAACAGCTTGGCAAACAAATGTAGTTACTACAAAGATCTTGACGGAAGTTTGTTCAAGGAGGAATATTAAATTAATTTATATTTCTACAGATTATGTATTTGACGGTGAATCCGAAGAGCCGTATGGTCATCATGCGGAAAGGCATCCGAAAAATTATTATGGAGAAACCAAATGTCAGGCTGAGGATATTGTATCACATTACGATAACAGTTTGATTATAAGAATTCCCATAATTTATGGATATAATGATGAGACAGATAAGTTGACATTCCCAATCCGGGTTTTGGATAAGTTGAGATGCGGAGAAAAATTAAAGTTAGATAATCGGCAGATCAGATATCCGGTGTTGATTGATGAGGTGGCTATTGCTATTTCCGAGGCGCTTGGAGAAATCGGGATCATTCACATTACAAGCCGAATGCCTGTGACTAAATATAGTTGGGCAAAGATTATTGCCAAAGAGTTTGGCTGTGATGAGACGTTGATCACGGCAGATGACCAAAGCAGTTTGGCCAACCGTCCTCCCCATGTTTGCCTGGAGGTTGACCGGGGGGGCAGAGATTTTGCTGTTTCCAATGTAGGTATGGGAACTCAGATACTGAGAAAGCAAAAGGGATGTGTGTTTAGGCTGATTTATGAGAGCAGTCCTATAGAACACATATATGGGAAAACGGTTGGAAATTACAGATATCTGCTTGGGAAACTTATGGGTGATTCTCTGCCGTTGGAAGTGAGCCGCAATGTAGATTATGTTGTACCCGTTCCGTCTTCGGGATTATTCTATGCAATGGGTATTGCTGAACAGTTAGGAAAACCTTATCTTCAGGCGCTTATTAAGCCGGATACAAATGTCAGGACGTTTCAAAATGCAGATATGGCGTTGAGAAAGCAGATGATCCGTTCAAAAATTTTCCCGATCAAGGAGTTGATCGCCGGCAGGAAGATCGCATTGGTTGACGAAGCAATTTTTACCGGAACAACACTTAAAGTGGTATGTGATATGGTAAAAGCATGCGGCGCTCAAAAAGTGTACATTTGTATACCGACTCCTGTCTGCAGGAATAAATGTGGGCAATATATCCAACCGGACAGGGAATTATTATCCTGTCAAGTCAGGGCAGAGGATTTAAGCGATTATTTTAGAGTCGATGGCATTTATTTTCAGCCGTATGAAAATTTTGAACAAACAATTGAGGATATTGAAAATGTCTGTTATGACTGCTTTGCTCAGCAGACAGGAAATGCGGCGGATTGGTAATGTTAAGGATAGAAATCATTCTGATATGAAAAGGATTATATAAGGGGTATAGACATGAGGAAAGTATTAGTTGTTATTACAACAGGATTTGTCCCATGGGGCGGGCTTACAACCGTTATGATGAACTATTACCGCGCCATGGACAAGACGGAACTACAGATAGACTTTGCGTCATGTAATATCGCCGTATCATCCCTTATAGATGAATTAGACAGGAACGGCAGTCGGTACATACATCTTTCCGATAGAAAAGGACATACGTTGCAATATATAAGAGACTTAAGCAGAACATTAAAACAGGAGAGATATGATGTGATTCATATTCATGGAAACAGCGCCACCATGCTGATAGAACTGTTACCGGCCTGGCTTTTGGGAGTCAAAACGAGGATCACCCATGTACATACAACAAAAGGTAACTATGGACTGGCTCATGCTGTTATGAAAGCGCCAATGAATCTGTTGACAAATGTAAGATTGGCAGTATCAAAAGAAGCAGGGCATTATCTGTATGGAAACAGAGCATTTGAAATTATGCGAAATGCCATTGATACGGTACAGTATCAATTTAGTGAAGATAGCAGGTTAAGGTGTAGAAGGAGATGGGGAATACCTAATTCCACTTATGTGATTGGAACAGTTGGAAAAATGAATGAACCCAAAAATCAACTTTTTTTGGTTGAGGTATTTTCTAAGGTATTGGACAGACTTCCCGATGCAAAATTAATGTTGGTTGGAGATGGCGTATTACGGAGTAAGATAGAAGAACGGATAAAGACGCTTGGAATAGAGAATTCCTGTATTTTAACAGGTATGCAGGAGAATGTACCGGAATTTTTGTGTGCGATGGATTGTTTTGTATTTCCTTCCCTTTATGAAGGATTTGGTTTGGCTCTGTTGGAAGCACAGGCTTCAGGATTATATGCAGTATGCTCAGAGAATATTACTGAAGAGGCAATGGCAACGGATTTGTGCGTCAGTAAATTATTAGACAATCAGGAGGATTGGATAGAGCAGATTTGCAGTTTTCAAGGGAAATGTGCTCTATATGAGCGGCATGAGAGATCTGTGGCGGCAATCAGACAGATAGAAAACAGAAATTTGGAAATAAGAAAGCAAGCAAACGGATTAAGAAAAGTGTATGGAAAATGAATTAAACTTTGTACAACCAAAAAGTTGTGAGACATTGTACGCATTTATCTGTTAAGGAGTGATTATATGACGACATTTGGTTTTCTGTGGGTGATAATAACCGCGTACTGCTTTTTCAAAAAAGATGTTAAATATATGGCCTTTATAACTTTGCTTTTTATGTGTTTTCAAAGCACGAATGTCTTGGTATGGGGCGATGCAGGCGTGGGCCCTCAACTGCTTACATCTATAGTATTTATTGGATATTGTATCGTGCATACAGGAGGAGTATTGCGAATCGGTAAGAGGAAAAATGAAGATAATATTACTTTTTTATTGCTGTTGCTTTTGGCGGTGATTCTGTATTCCTCATATATAAATGATGTTCTTCAGGAGGTTTATATACGCATCATACAACTGGCAATTTATATCATATGTTTTATTTGCATGGGAAGGACCTTGGGGGGCTTAGAAAAAGATACTGTTTATCATATGATCAGGAATGTTACGATCATTATAGCAGTGTTGGGAGCCGTACAATGGTTGACAACTGCGAGAGTATTACCGCTTGGTAATATCCTGAAAGCACTAATTTATAATGAGACTAATCAAAATCTTGCTTTTGATGGTTCAGCTATAAGATTGTACTCTACGTTTATGGAACCTTCGTATTTTGCCGGGTTTGTAGTGGGAGCTATTTATTATTTACTGTCAATCAGCGCTAAGTGGAAAGAAAATATGATTTTGTTGGCAGTACTTTTTATAGAATTACTTTTATCAAAAAGTTCTACAGGGTTTGGAGCGTTCTTGCTTGTCGGAATTGTGTTTGTTGCTATGTCACACAATATCAGTGCTCAATGGAAGATCGCCATAGTTGCCGTTGCGGCTATAGGATTTTTGTTCTTGTATTTCGGATTCTATGATTTATTGGATACGGTCATTTTTTCAAAGATGGGGAGTGGATCTTATCAGGTGAGGAATGGTTGGGACAGATACGCGTTGCAGATTTATGAAACATCTCCTTGGTTTGGCATCGGATATAAACAGACCAGAGGCAGTAGTATTATCTATTCTTTACTTGGCCAATTGGGGATATGGGGGCTTATATCTTATATTCTTATGAATTTGAAAGTGTGTCTGCCCATGATATCAAAAAAGGAACATACAATTTATTCTATGATGAGTGATGGAGTGCGATTGGCGCTTTTGGCTGCCGTGGTTTGTCAGGTTATTGCCTGTCCGGACTTGGATCTTTGTACTTACTGGTTTTGGATGTATGCGGTAGCATTGCATCCTGTTATATCCGAAACGCGTTTAAAGCATAGGAATTATTATATAGGAAGGATGCAGGCAAATAGGTAATGGTTAAAATATCAATTATTATTCCAATATATAATTGCGAAAAATATTTAAATTGTTGCTTGGATAGTATCAGGGAACAGATATTTCAGGATTGGGAGGCAATCCTTGTAGATGACGGATCTACGGATCGCTCCGGTGAAATTTGTGATCTCTATGCGGAACAAGATACTCGTTTTCGGGTACTCCATCAAAAGAATATGGGGGTAAGTATTGCCCGGAAATCAGGAGGACAATGTGCGACAGGACAGTATATAAGCTTTGTTGATAGCGATGATTGGATATCTCCTCTAATATATCAAAATATGTATGATAAGATTCAGGAGTACAATGCGGATGCGGTATTACTTAATAGTTATACCGAAGAAACAGGTGATCAAAGCTGCGAGGAAAAATGGTCCGTTTCGGAGGGATTTTATGACAGAGAACGGATGGAAAAGGAGATATTTCCAAAGATAATATCAAATGGAGGTTTTTTTGGTAGCGGTATGGGCGCAAATGTGACGGGGAGATTGTTTTGCAGAGAATATCTGATGCCCTGGTTGAATCAGTCTCGAGCGGAATTTATTATGGCAGAAGATGCGGCAGTGGTCTACCCGACCATTCTTGCTTGTAATAGAATCTATGTGTACGAGGATTGTGATGCGTATCATTATAGGCTTACAGAGGGAAGTTTGACACATTCTTATAGGAAAAATTATTTTGAGATGTGTAAAAATTGGCGCAGCTATATGTTGGAGGTATGTGTTCCTCTTTGGGACGGAAATTTGGAGGAGCAAATCAATAGTTATTATGCCAGTATGGCCATTACCGCCTGCTTAAATGAATACAGATATTATTCGCCATATACAAGGCAGGAAAAAAAGGAGCAGCTAAAGAAATTTGTTTCAGACAATACGTTTCAAGGGGCCTTGCAGAAAATGGATAGGACAAAATGCCCCTTGAAAGTTAATGCTGTGATATATCTTATTCGTTTGAAAATGTATAGACTGCTCCATCTTGTTCTGTTGGTGAAGGAAGGAATAAGGTCAAAATCTTAATTATGAGCATTTGGCTTTGGAGGGATTTTGGATGAATTGTGATATGACAAAGATAAGAAATAGAATTGTTGGCATTATATTTATTGTATTTCTTACAGTTATGATTATTTTGGTCCTTTTGGGAGCGCAAAGGAAAATGGAAGGCAGAGAAACTCAAGATTATACAGAATGGGATGCAATGGTATATTATCCTTTGGATGTGAGGGAGGAAAGTGACGTAAAACAAACTGTTTGGCAGGGTATTTCAGATAAAATTGAAATGATGGAAACCAAAGTTGAACAAAATGTAACAACAACTTTCTTCTTTCGAATTCCCTTTGTATTTAGGAAAAAAATGTGTGATAAGTTGCTTGGACTGGATATGACCACGTCCCTTACGGCAGGTGAAAATGATATTTCGGATTTTAGTGATATCGTGCTGACATATGAGGGCACATATCTGGGCTGCGTTGTAGATGATATAGATATTTCCAAGGAAATGGATAATGTGATCACATTCGGAAAACAGATGGAGGCGGAGGGAAGAAATTTCCTCTTTTTTGAAACTCCCGGGAAATATGTGGGAAATGAAATATATCAGAATCATTCAGCGGAGAAAGAGGCGGAATTGTTACAGGCATTTGAGGCCAATGGTTTGGACTTATTCCGGGTGACGGGTGCCATAGAAGAGGAAGGCCTGGATTTTTGCTCATTGTTTTTCAAGACAGATCATCATTGGCTCCCCTCCACGGGTATATGGGCGGACGGCCTTTTGTGTGAGGAATTGAATGGTCGGTATGGCTATCATTTTGATACATCCGTGTTTGAGATGAGTAATTATGAGACAACCGTATTGGAAGGACGGGCCTTGGGATCATTGGGCAAGAAAGTAACAGAGGTATATGATTGCGAAAAGGAGGATTTTCCGATCATACTGCCCCGATATAATACAGATTTGGAAGTTTTTATATCCGGCAGTAATAGAAATGAGACTGTGTGTGGCTCCATGGAGAATGTGCTGTTTGATGTATCTGTCTTTGATGAGCCCAATTGTTATCTTAGAAACGATTATGGTTTCTATGGTTATAGTGATAGGGCACTTATTACAGTTCATAATAGTAAAGTGGATGATGGCAGCCATATATTGATGATTAAAGAATCTTATGCTAATTGTATGATTCCCTATTTGGCAGCAGTGGTGGAGGATTTGGATGTCATTGATCTGAGGCATTTTGGTGGCAGTCTGCAGGCTTATATTGATGAGACGAATCCTGATACGGTAGTCATGGTGTATGGCATCGGGGCATTTCAAGAGGAAGAAATAGAGGGAGGACCTTTTGACTTTCGTTGAGAGGGATGGTAAATCATGGTCTTTTCAAACGCGGTTTTCTTATTTTTATTTTTACCGATCACCCTGTTGGTCTATTACAGTCCCCTATGCCGGAAGATGCGGGTTCGGAATATCTGGCTGCTCATCGTATCTCTGGGCTTTTATGCATGGGGTGAGCCGGTGTATATTTTGCTGATGATGGCATCCGTTTGCGTGAACTGGTATCTGGGCAGACGGGTTTCGACTGTCCCAAAGTCAGATAAGGGGAAACGGATCGTGGCTATTGCCTGTATCTATAACTTGGGAATGCTCTTTGTTTTCAAATATCTGGTATGGCTGTTGGAGAGCTTTCATCTGTTGTCGGAGGGCAGCGCGTTGGCATCCCTTACGTTGCCGATTGGGATATCTTTTTACAGCTTTCAGGCGTTATCCTATGTGATCGATGTATACCGGGGGCAGGAGGAGGCTCAGAAAAATATCTTGGATGTCGGGCTATACATAGCCTTCTTCCCACAGCTGATCGCAGGGCCGATCGTCCGCTATGGAACGATTGCGGCACAGTTAAAAGAACGGCAGCATAGTTTTGACCTGTTTTCAGCCGGTGCATGGCATTTTGTGATCGGTCTCTCCAAGAAACTCCTGTTGGCGAACCATTTGGCAGTTTTGGCGAAGATGGCATTTCGGAGAGCGCCGGGCGAACTGTCCGTGGCTCTTGCATGGGCAGGGGCATTGGCATTCATGCTCCAGATCTACTTTGACTTTTCCGGATATTCCGACATGGCTATCGGGTTGGGAAAGATGTTTGGATTTGAGTTTCTTGAGAATTTCAATTATCCGTATATATCCCGTTCCATCTCGGAATATTGGCGGAGATGGCATATCTCCTTGGGGGAATGGTTTAGGGACTATCTGTATTACCCGTTGGCCCTGGGGCCGGCGGTCAAGGTGCGCAAAGCCGCGGCCAAGCGGTTTGGCAGGAAAAGAGCGGCCGTGATATCTTCCGCGTTCATTTTGTTGGCTGTGTGGATGGCAACGGGAATCTGGCACGGGGCCAATTGGACTTTTGTGGTCTGGGGGTTGATCCAATTTGTGTTCATCTTCTGGGAGCAGCGCCGGAAACCCTTAAAAAATAAAAAGTTGGGCGCAGCGCTCGGCTTTGTCGGCACATTCTTGGTGGTGTTGGCTACAAAGGTGATCTTCAATGCCGATTCCATGTCCCATGCCATCCGATACTATGGTTCCATGCTACACTTGAATGGCAATGCGTGGGCGGATACCTATGGTCTGTACTGGATTGGTCAGTATAAGATTATTTTAGCGGTAGGGTTTGTTTTGGCATTCCCGGTGTTGGAGACGATAGGAAAGTTTTGCGAGAAAGGGCGTTTGTGCAAAGTGTGGGGGGGTATTCAGGTCCTCGGCGCATGCGCGCTCCTTGCGTTGGATATCTGTTATGCGGTGGGCGGCGGGTATAACCCGTTCATATATTTTAACTTTTAACGGCAGGATGAAAAGGAGAGAAAGCGATGGAAGAAAAGATTTTGGAATTGTTGGCAGAGGAATATCCGGAAATTGATTTTGAGGCATCCGACAGGTTGGTGGACGACGGGATTGTGGATTCGCTGACGATCACGGGGATCATTGCGGCGCTTTCCATGGAGTTTGACATTACGGTTCCTTATGAGGAGATCGTGGAGGAGAACTTTAATTCCGTGGCGGGGATGGCGGCGATGGTCAAGCGCCTTCAAAAATAAATAGGTACGGAAAGTTGCCGCGCGCCGGCGGAACACGGGGATAGGAGTAGGGTCATGACAGAGATATTGG
Organism: Acetatifactor muris; assembly: GCA_023663635.1. Classification (GTDB taxonomy): domain Bacteria; phylum Bacillota; class Clostridia; order Lachnospirales; family Lachnospiraceae; genus Acetatifactor; species Acetatifactor muris_A. The sequence continues at coordinate 8,360 of JAMPHD010000013.1, read as the reverse complement.
TGGAGCGGATCAGGGAATTGGCAGCGTCAAAGCCGGACAGACCGGCGGTAGCCTATAAGAAAGAAATGCTGACCTATGGGCAGTTGTGGGGGAAGATACAGGGTATGGCTGTCCTGCTCAGAGAACAGGGTGTGTCGGAGGGCGACAGAGTCTGTTTCTCGGCCGTGTCCGGACCTGAGATGCCGGCGGTATATCTGGCCACTCAATTATGTGGAGCAATTGTGGTATTTTTGGACAAGAACGCTACGCCTGAGAACATGGCCGCTGTATATGAAAGGGCCGGCAGTACCTTGCTGCTGACGGATAAGCCGATGAAAGAACATGCCGCGGGTTGCAGGATCCTGTCACTGCGGCAGGCTTATAAGGATGCGGACGGGATGCCTCAGGATGAGGCAACTGTGGCGGACAGGATACAGAGGGACGAGTCAGCCGTCGCAGAGCTTTTGTTTACGACCGGAACCACCGGGCAGCCCAAGGGAGTCATGCTGACCTATAAGGCGGTGTATCATATCCTGGCTAATACCATTCGGGGAATCGGCATCAGGGAGGATGAGATCCTTCTGCTCCCTCTGCCGCTGAACCACTCCTATGCGTTGAGAGTCCTGCGGGCAGTTCTGTATCAGGGGGCTATGGTGGTATTCCAGAACGGTTTCACCTTTGCGAAGGAGGTGGAGAACAATGTCAATACATGGCATTGTACTGCCCTTGCATGCGTACCGGCATCCTATGAGGTGATGCGCAGACAGATGCAGGATGCCTTTGTGCCGGTTTGCAGTCGGTTTCGGTATATTGAATTCGGCGCGGGATCCTTATCCGTGCAACAGCGAAAGGAAATCACATCGCTCCTTCCCGGTACAACGATTTACAATACTTGGGGCAGTTCGGAATCCGGCGGCGCCATCTTTTGCAATGTCTCCGAAGTGGTGAAGGATCCCGTGAAAGTGGCCTCCTTAGGGAGACCGTTGGAGGGAGCGGTTTGCGTTAAATTTCTGGACGAGGACGGCAATCTGATAGAGGCCAATGTAAGTAATCCGGGGCGGATGACGCTGCAGGGGGATATGCAGATGGCCGGGTACTGGAACATGCCTTCCCTTACGGCTGAGGCTTTGGTGGACGGATGGCTTGTGACGGGAGACATGGCGTATGAGGACCGGGACGGGTATATATATATGTTGGGTCGCGCGGATGACATCATCAACGTGGGTGGGGAGAAGGTATCCCCGATAGAGGTGGAAAATATAGCAGGCCAATACCCGGGGATACAGGAATGTGCCTGTATCGGTGTGGAAGACGAGGACGGTGTGATGGGACAGGTGCCTGTCCTGTTCGTGGTGGTAAAGAGCGGATATTCGGAAGAAGAGCTGATCAAATTTATCTCAGACAGAGCGGAGCGATACAAATTGCCCCGAAAAGTGATGCAATTGGAGAGTCTGCCGAGAAATGCCATGCAGAAACTCGACCGTAAGGAACTGAGGAAAATTTGGGAGAACCGTGGGAGTATGGATCTGATGAATCCCGTTATTCAGGCGCTGCTGTCCAGGAGGAGCATACGAAGGTTTACGGATCGGGAGATCCCAAAGGAGATTCTGGAGATGATCCTGCGCACCGGCTATCATGCTCCAAGCGGTCACAATATGCAGTCTTGGAAATTCACGGTATTGACAAAGCAGGAGGACATACAGAGGTTAAGGGAACGGACAAGGGAGACTGCGTTGCGCGAAAAGGTTAATTTTTATGGGTTTGAGAATCCGCAGGCGATCATTCTGGTATCTAACGACAAGCGGAATCCGCACGGATGTCAGGATGCGTCTTGCGCTGTGGAGAACATGATGCTTGCGGCATATTCCTATGGCATCGGTTCCGTGTGGCTGAATCCCTTGAGAACTCTGCGGGATGTGGAACCGGTCAAAACGGTTCTGGACGATTTTGAGGTACCGGAAAATCACATTATATGGGCGTCAGTTGCTTTGGGATATCCCTATAGCGAGGGTGCGATGTTAAAGAAGAGGACGGATGTCATAAAGTATGTATAGCCGGAAAGGACTGAACAAGTTTGGCGAGAGGGATAAAAGAATGAATCAATCCAGAACCAGGAACAGCATTAAAAATATAACATATTCAATGCTGTCTTACGGTGTGATATTATTTTTGGAATTTGTCAACAGAACGATTTTCATTCACTTATTGACAGATGAGTATTTGGGACTCAATGGTCTGTTTTCTAATATCTTGAGTTTTTTATCTCTGGCAGAACTGGGGGTTGGAAGCGCGATCAATTATGCATTGTACAAACCATTAAGCACGGGAGATTATGAACTTGTAAAATCGATCATGAGACTGTATCGGAAGTTATATCGGATTATAGGTTGTACGATCCTGATCATAGGAGGCAGTCTGACACCGCTGTTACCGTATCTTATTTCGGATATGCCGAAAGATATGCCCAATATTTCGATATACTATTTGCTATATGCGCTAAATTCGGGAATGTCCTATTTTTATGCTTATAAACGTTCTCTCATTGTATGCGATCAAAAGTCATACATTACTTCCATAGTAAATACATTTTCTAAAATAATATTGTCGGTAGCACAAATAGTTATTTTGAAAATCACCCACAGCTACATTTCCTATTTATGCATGGCGATTGTGGTCACGATAACTGAAAACATATTCATTTCGATAGCTGCGAACAAATTGTACCCCTTTCTAAGAGATAAATGGGTACAACCGCTAGCTAAGTCAGAAATTGCGGATATTAAGAAAAATGTGTTTGCGCTTCTGTTTCATAAAATAGGCAGCCAGATTGTATTTTCTACAGATAATATTATAATATCCGGATTTGTAGGATTAATTCCGGTTGGGCTGTATTCAAATTATACTCTGATCGTTAATGCGATAAGTGCGACCATAAGCAGGATTTTCAGTGCAATTACCGCAAGTGTAGGAAACCTCGTGCTATCACATGATAAAGAGCATATAGAGGAAGTGTTTTACAGGGTATTGTTTGCAAATTTCTGGATAAGGAGTTTTAGTGCAATTTCTTTATTTTGTTTGGTGCAGCCTTTTATTCAGCTTTGGGTAGGGGAATCTTATTTACTTTCGCAAGGAACCGTGTTGGTCATTGCCATTAATTTTTATATTACCGGTATGAGATTAACCGTAGTGACATTTAAGGATGCATCGGGATTGTTTTGGCCGGATCGCTATAAACCTTTGGTTGAATGTGTGATAAATATTGCATTGTCTATTCCGTTGGCAATTCGTTATGGGGTTGCAGGGGTGTTGTTAGGTACAATTGGCAGTACACTTGGTGTTGCTTTTTGGGTTGAAGGATATGTATTATTTAAACATCTTTTTGCCAAGAATATGAAAACCTATTTATTAAAGCAGTTATATTATGCAGGCATTACCGTGGTGGTAGGAGCATTCTGTTATTTCTTAAATCTGTTCTTTGTTGATGGAGGAATGGGGGAATTTATATTACGAATTCTAATATGCCTGATTGTGCCTAATGGCATATATATGCTGTGGTTTTGGAGGACAAATGAGTGTAAATATTTTTGGGGTCTGATAAAAAGGCAGCTGAAAAGAGGAAAGTTTGGAACTCCGTAGTGTATGCTTAGATGGTAAATGTTAGAGATCCGAGGGAATGATTTATGGGAAGAATATGTGGTGTTTGGACTGTAAAATACAAAGAAAAAGATTCCAATGAATGGAAATCGTTAAAGTGCGCGAAGGGGTATTTCTATGCAGACCCTATGCTGTTTACATATAGAGGAGAGAAATATCTGTTTACGGAAGCATTTGATATGAAACTTCAGATTGGACGAATCGCGATATCTTCTTATGCAAACGGTGCGTTTACGGAGCCTAAAGTAATTATCAAATGTCCATATCATATGTCATATCCTTGTGTGTTTGAATACAAAGATAAAGTATATATGATTCCGGAAACATCTCAGAATGGGACATTGGAAATATGGAAAGCTAAGGGAAATCTGTATACATGGAAGAGGCACGGGAGATTGCTTAATAAAGTAAAATATGCTGATTCCACTATATTGTTGGTTGGTAGGGAAGTATATTTATTTTCTTATGAAGACAATGGCGGAAAATATATAACCCATATCTTTGAACTGAATCCGGATACGCTGCAGGTTACCGAGATAGAGAATATTGTGCATGATCGTAATGATAAAAGGCCGGCCGGAAATTTTGTTTTGCAACCGACCGGACAAATATTCAGGCCGGTACAAAATAATATCCGAAGTTATGGCGAGAGTATGCTTGTCAATCGGGTGACGAGTATAAAGCCCTTTACGGAATCAAAAGTTTATGAGATATGTCCGGAATCTCTTGGTTTTGATGAGCCTAAAACCAAAACGCATACGCTGGCTTACGATAATGATTTGGTAGTAGTAGATATAAATAGGCAGACAACCGTTCCGTTTTTCTATCGAATGGTTTACATCCGTAAAATCAGAAATCGGATGTATAAGTTACTTTGCAAAGTCGGAATAAAATGAAAACGAAAATGGGCACCAAGAAGAATTCGATATTCAATGGAGGAAACATTATGATAGTGAAGGAATTGACAAAGCCCCAAAAGATCACTGACAAAACCGCAGATCAAATCTGTTGGATGATTACTGCAGTTCTTGTGGCGCTTATTTCCGTACTTTCCATAACAAATGGAAGTATGTGGGGGGATGAGATCTGCAGAGTGATGGATCCGATCAGCGGAAATTTTGCAAATACATGGAAAACCGCCATGGGATATGGGCAACCCGGGTATATGTCATTTATGTTTGTGTGGGTAAAATTGGTGGGCAAGACCGAGTTTTTAATGCGAACGAGCAATCTGATCTTTGTGGCGGTTGCCTTTTACTATGTGTATAAAATAATGCAGCGCAAAAAGTATCCTGCTTTTTTGGCTTTGTTATTCTTTATTCATCCCATGTTTGTCTATTATATGGACGAGGTCACACCGTATATTATGGTATATGCGCTGTCTATAGCATTTATTTATTATGTGTTTTTTGTTGACAGGTTCGACAGTATTGAAAACATTATTAAAATAAATTCCATATTTCTTTTGGGTGTATTTATACACTTTATTTTTGGATTTATTTATGTTCTGTACATATTCAAAATATTCGCAAACAAACCTATAAAACTCAAAAAGCATATATTGGTCTTTTTATGTTTTTGTGTGTTGTATATTCCGTTACTTGCAATGGATTGTTATGGATTATTTTATCTTGGGCCGAGTACGAAAACGGGATTTGGAATTAAAAATATTATGTATATCATCTATGCTTTTTTGGGATTTGTGGGGTTGGGGATATCCAGAAATGATTTGCGGGCCGGAAATTTTGATGTTATAAGTATTGATCAAATAATCTATATGGGGATTCTGGTGGCGGTTGTGATGGCGATTGCCATAATATGGCTGTTTAACAGAAAAAAGATCAAAATTGACAGAAAAGAAATGATCGGAGGCGCAATAGCCTATTTTATCGTGTTCTTTTTGTTCTCATTGCCAATTGGGTTTGGGTTGTGGGAGAGACATTGTATGGGAGTGCTGCCGGTTTATGTGTTGGTGGTAATGGATCTGTTGTATTATTTGATCAAAAGCGGAAAAAGTAAGTGTTTTCTTGCGGCGTTATATGTCATGTGTCTTATGTTCTCGGCAGCAAATATACGATTTAACTACTATTATGTATGTGACGATTATAAGGGGGTCCAAGGGTATTTGACGGAGAAATTGGAACAGACGGAAAACATTACAATTTTGTTTAGTGCAGATTCTTTTGATATGGGGGGGTACTATGATGTTACACGGAGTAAAGAAAACGATTTACAAAAGATACTATGTGTGAACCTTATTGATGAGGACGTATTAAACAGGACATTGACAGAAAATGCGGATTCCGATAAGATCATTGTGGTTTTATTTGAAAAAGCGGTTTCCTCAAAATTCTGGCATTCGTATGATGCGGAGTCTGATTTGAATATATGTGATGACTATAATTCGTTTAGGATCATCGAATATTAGAACATCGGAAAGGATATCAGAGGTGCATCATGAAGAAGTTGAAAAGTTTTTTGCGTTTAATAAGGTGTAAGCACTATTTGAAGAATATGCTGATTTTTGTGCCATTGTTCTTTGGAGAAAAAATTTTTGATATATCCCGTATGTATAGTGCGGGCATCGGGTTTTTGGCTTTTTGTATGGCATCTTCATTTATTTATATTGTAAATGATATCAGTGACGTGGAAAAGGACCGAAGGCATCCGGTAAAATGCAAACGCCCTATTGCAAGCGGTGAAGTCAGTGTTCGTGTTGCATGGGCTGTTGCGGTTCTTTGCCTGTTATTGTCAGTTGCCTTCAGTTTGTCCAAAGAGATGTTTCAACATTATTGGATAGTGGCGCTTTACGTTATTTTGAATATATTGTATAGCAGAAAACTTAAAAACATTCCTTTGGTGGATGTGGCAATTCTGGTGTCCGGATTTGTGATCCGGATTGCATATGGCGGATTGCTTTCCAACATTCCTATTTCTAATTGGCTGTACTTAACAATTATTGCGGGCGCATTTTATCTTGGATTGGGCAAGAGAAGAAATGAGCTGCAAAAATACGCAGATGATGATACCAGAGTAGTCTTATCTCACTATAACTATAGTTTTTTGGATAAAAATATGTATATGTGTATGGGGTTGGCTAATGCGTTTTATGCTTTGTGGGCGATAGAAAATGCACACGCCATGATGATTTGGACAGTGCCCTTGGTTCTGCTCATTACCATGAAATACAGCTTGGCGGTCGAGGGAACTGCAGATGCGGATCCTATAGAAGTAATACTCAAGGATAAGTTTATTCTGATATGTGGAAGTATTTATATTGTTGTATTAATGATGATTCTATACATGTAATGAATAGGTAGTGACGTTGATATATTTTTGGGTGGTTAAACTTTCAACGCTGTTGCAACTTTTCCTTGCCATTGTCACCTTTTGAATGTAAAATAGAACCACGGACGGATTTCCCTGCCAAACCCACAGCAAGGAGAATTTATGGCAAAAGAGAAATTCGAGAACCTGAACCTGAAAAATGCTTTTCTGTTCGGAGCCTCCTTGGACGATCCCGAGATCTGCCGCATGGTGTTGGAGGTCATTCTGGACCGCAAGATCACGGAGGTCACGGTACACACGGAACATGCCCTGTTCTTTCATTCCGACTACCGCAGCATCCGACTGGATCTGTACGCGGCGGACGCCGCTTTCCGGAATGAGATGTATAGGAAGTATCAGGTGTAGACTGTATCTGACGCAGTTGTATTGACTGTGCCTGTATCGACCGGTTCATGATCTATTCCCTTTTCGGATATCCGTCTTGGATGTCCGGTATTTTCTGACGACACATCCGTATTTTGTTCTCACATTATTCATTTCTGACAGGTAACCCATTCACCCATCACAACCGGTAGGGAACCGTTCGTGTATTACAGTTTTGCGGCAACTAAAAATAGTTGCACACTTAGCCCGAAAGTGATATATTATATATAAAATCCATTTTCACAAGCCTCATCCAAACGGAATACTAAAAAGATATGTGTTGGATCAGATCATAGAGAAATTAAGGAAGGATGGACTGTTATGAGTAATCTGTTATCCTATAAAAATTATAACGGAACCGTAGAATATTCTAAGGAAGATAACTGCCTGTTCGGAAAGGTACTTGGAATAAGGTCGCTGTTATCTTATGAAGGGGATTCAGTAAAAGAATTAGAACAGGATTTCAGGCAGGTTGTCGATGAATATTTAGAGGACTGTAAGCATCAAAATGTGGAACCCGAGCAACCATATAAAGGAACTTTTAATGTAAGAATCAGTCCGGAATTGCATCGAAATATTGCGATTTATGCGATGGAACATGGAAAAAGTTTAAATGCTGCCGTTGAAGAAGCTATTGGTAATATGGTTGGATAGATTCACGGACGGATTTCCCTGCCATACTCACAGCGAGGAGAATTTATGGCAAAAGATAAATTCGAGAACCTGAAGAATGCTTTTTTGTTCGGTGCTTTCCCTATCGCAGCCGCTTTCATCAGGCGGAGTTGGACGCAACTGCCCCGCTGCCCGGTGAGGACTTCGCGGAGTTGAGCCCCGGATACGTTATCTTCATCTGCACCTTTGATCCCTTCGGGAAAGGCTTGTACCGCTACACTTTCGCGAACCGCTGTCCGGAGACGGACATGGCCTTGGGCAACGGAACGGTCAAGATCTTCCTGAACACCCGGCTGCAACAATCCGGCATGTCCACGAACTGTTGCAGCTCATGTCCGTGATGA
>JAMPHD010000012.1 GCA_023663635.1 Acetatifactor muris | reverse complement strand
CATATCTGTCATTATTTCTCATGTCGTCTCTCACTTTCATCCTCTCACCCGCATCCTCCCGCTTTCATCCTTTTACTTTTATCCTCCCACTTTATCCTATCACTTTTATCCTATCACTTTTATCCTTCGCCTTTATCCTTTCACCGCTCCGGCCACGATGCCCTGTTCCAGTGAATCCCGAAACAGCCCGAACACCAACAGGGACAATGTCAATGTGATCAGGGATGCCGCTGCCGCAAATCCCGCCTGACTGATGGAGATCTCCGGAAGATACAGGGACAATGGCCAGAGCGCCTTCTCCTGCAGAAAGGCCAGAGGCTCCTCCATCCGATTCCAATTCTCCAGAAAACTCAGCACAAACGCCGCCAGGATCCCTCCTTTTGCCAGGGGCAGCCCGATCAGTACGAAGATCCGAAACTCCCCCGCCCCGTCTATTCTCGCGGACTCCAACAATTCCGTGGGAATCCCCTCAAAGCTCCGATAGATCAGAAAGACCGGGAAAGTGGAAAAGATCGCCGGCAGGATCACCGCGGCGCGGGTGTTTAAAAGTGTCAACTGCCGCAGCACGAGATATTGTGACAGTTGTGTCACCTGGAACGGCAACAGGAGTAACGCCAGATAGAGGAAAAAGAGCGCCCTGCGTCCCCTGAATTCAAAAGCCGCAAAGGCCCATGCAGCGGGCACTCCCACCACAAGCTGACCCGCGAGTATGACCGTCACCATGCCCACGGAGTTCCAGAACAGATGTAAGAACTCAGGAGAATACAACAGCAGTCTCTTAAAATGCTCCCCCGTGGGATAATCCGGTATCCAATGCCAGAGAATGTATCCGTCCGCATTCGCGAGAAGGGGCTTAAGCCTCTCCTGCCATTCATAGCCGTCCGCAATGGAGCCGGACAGTAATATCAGTATGGGCAGAATAAACAGAAAGCCCAGTGATAATATGGCCGCGCCGGTCGCGCCCCGCAGGACCTTCCTGCCCGCCCGTCCCGTAATGATCCCCGCCATCCGTCCGCTCTCATATGTCATTTTCCCGCCATCCTCTCTCCCATGCGGCATCCGCCGCAGTATTTTATGACATTTTCCCGGTTTCCGCCGATCCGATCCCGAGTCTGCGCTCCATCAGAAACGCGCCCAGTCCCAGAACCAATGCCGTGAGCGCCGCCCCGGCCGCCATCTTGTCAAAATCCAACTTGGTGTACCAGTTGCTGAACACATGTTGCAACAGATAGATTTCCCGCGCGGGATAAGCTCCGTTGATCAGATACGCCTCACGAAACACTTTGAAGGCATTCAACAGCGACAACAGGCTGATGGTGTAGGCCGCCCCCTTGAGACAGGGCAATGTGATCAGAAAAAAACACCGTATCTTCCCCGCTCCGTCCACCTTTGCGGCCTCCACTATGTCCGAGGGCACGGTCTTGAGCGCCGCCAGCCACAGCACCACCGTATAGCCCATGTTTTTCCACAGATAAGTGCCCACCAACACGAGGAAGGACGCGTTTCCCTTCATAAAATCAATCTCCGTGCCCATCATCCCATTCAGAAATCCCTGTTTGGCAAACACCAACCGCCACACCAGAACAATGGTCGCCGCCGGCATAGCCTGCGGCAGGAGATAACAGGATCTGAACCGCTCCAGAAACGGGATCCCCGCCATGGCCACCGCTATGGCGAGACTCCCCGCGAGCAAGAGCGGCAGACACACCGCCATGAATTTACAGGTGTTCCTCATCGCCAGAAGAAAGGCCTGATTGCCCAGCACGCCCCGATAGTTCGCCAGACCGCAGAACTCCCCCGTCATGGCCGTCATGAAGGATCTGCGCGCCACATCCCCGAAGGGGATCACCGCAAAGACGGCAACCCCCGACAGGCTCGGCAGCAGAAAGGGAAGATACGACAGATTTCTATGTTTTCTGCGCTTTTCGCGCCTTTTTCTCTCACTCCGCAAGGTAGATCTCCACTTTCCCCGCGATGGCATTCACGGCCTCCTCCACACTGCATTCTCCCGAGAGGGCTTTCGCGCCCTCCTCCAACACGGTGTCGATCACCACATGATCACAGTAATTTACCGTATCCAGGCTGTCCAACAGATCGTTATATCTCTCAAAGTCCTCCGGTCTGCCCCAACCCACACTCACGCTGATAATTTCACCCATCGTACCGTCCGAATTAGCGCCGGACATGGCATAACTCATATAGGGTTCATAATCCGGATTGCCCTGCTCATCCACATTGGGGTTGACTTCCTGCTTGAGCAGCGCGTCTCTGTTGATGGGGATCCCCGTGAGATAATCCGCCTCCGGCAGATATTCCGACAGAGCGTACCGCACGAACTGACGCGCGCTCTCCGCCACGGGGGAGGCCGCGTTCACGCCCAACATGGTATGGGGCAGGCAGACCCTTCCCTCCGCCGGCAGCAGCATATAATCCTGTCCACAGGCATCCAACAGACCGTTAAAATAATTGAACGAAGTGCTCACGTCACCGCCCAGCACACCAATACTGAACTTTTCTCCAAAAAAGAGCGTGCTTGTTACCATCGCCGTGGCCGTCCTGCTCATGCGATACATCTGTCGGCTGCGAAAATCAGCGGCGAGATCCTCGTAAAAGTTCTGCATTCCCAACCGATACTCCAATTCCTCCGGTGAGAAATTCTCCGTGTCCGTCTCATAAATTTCCTTACAGAGGGTGAGAAATTCCGTCAGCGCCTCCCTGTCCAAACTCCCGTCCTCCTTCAGAAAACGATTGCCATATCCATAGGACATACTCTGCAGCACCGCCCCGGGTTGCATCATTCCGGCCTTGGACACTCCCGCGGGCGCAGTCGTATTCCGAAATGCCTCCAACATGTCCTCACCGCTCTCTATCCCCTGCAGGACATCCGCATCGCCCGTGAGGACAGGCACCGAGAAGAGCATGGGAATGGCGTAGAGTTTCCCATCCTTTCGCATACCGCTGATCACATTATCAAAAAATTTGTGTTCCGTCTGCATCCCGGCGTACAGATCGCTCAGATCCGCCAGCACGCCCTTCTCCGCGTAAGATGTATAGGGAAGGTCGTCCAAGATCAATACATCCGGCCCCTCCTTGGCGGCGAGACGCGTGGCCAGATTCTTCAGGGCATCCTCCCTCGTGACGCCGTCATCGCCGTCCATGCCCACCTCATAATGAATAAAGCATTCGGGATTAGCCGTCTGCCATGCAGTGATGACCCTCCGTATGCTCTCGTCCTCACAGAGGCTGTAGACGGTGATGGTCGTCTCCGGCACCGAGGGCATGTCGGGATCATAGGAGAAACGCATCAGTTTCCCGGAGTCATAGAGCAGATAAAATATGGGCATTCCCTCCGTCTCCTCCACACACATCCCCTTGAACAGTTTGGAGATGTCGCTCAGGCTGCAGAGTGACCCGTCGATGAGCTGCTCCGTCACGCTCCCGTACAGCACATGGCGGTACAGGCCTTCCTCCGTAACCACATAAATGCTGTCTCCCTCTCCGGGGCAGATCAGGAAATCATATCCGTAGTTGCCGTTATTTTTCCCCAAAGACTCCGCCAACAGTTCCGTGAGGGTCTCATCCTCCGCCGCCTTCTCCCCGGTGGCAAGATCGTATATCTGCAGTTCCTCCCAGGTGTCCATCAACAGCCTGGATCCGCAGACGCTCAGATAGTTCACCTTGCCGTCCACCTCAAAGAGATACTCCGTCTCCCCGCTCTCGCAGTTTACGCGATACATCTGCGTGCTCTGCTTGCGCGCCGAATCCGTCAGATAAAAATATCCGTCCCCCCCGTACCAGATCCCCACGGACGAATCGGAAGAAACCGTGTCCCACGCAGTCTCCACACCGTCCGCGCTCAGGAAAAATTTTTCATAGCGATAGTCATTTCCCGCCATGGAGAACAGGCAGTACATCCTCGCCCCGTTGGGCGCCGCCACCATCTCCGTAAAATAATCTCCATTCTCCAATCTCTCGCGAAGAACGGACGGATATTCCTCCGGGTCCACGGCGGATATCTCTGCCGTGGACCTGGATGCCACCGCGTCAAGCCCCATGGAGTTTACCACATATAAGTCGTCCTCCCGCCGCAAAAGCTGTAAGACTCCCCCTTGCGCGCTATACTCATCCGGTCCGAACACCGTCTCCGTGAAACGGCCTTTTGTGGCAGTGGCATCCGCCACACCTTGGGAATCCGTCCCGGCCATATACACCACGGGATTGTTCTCCTCCCCCGTCCCGCCGTCTTTAGCGCCGCATCCCGCGAGACCGATAAGGGCGAGGCAGCCCGCCAAAATAACCGCCGCGCCACGGCTCATCATATGCCTCTTAAAACAGGCTTTGATCATCATTGCAGTTTCTCCTTTCGATCTGTTTTACTGTGTGATCCGATCAATCCGAATGATCTTTACGGGCCTATCATAACCTGCCTGTCTCTAAAATGACTCTAAAAATCCTTTTTTATTTCTTTATTCCGGCTTTTTTATTCCTGTTTTCTTATTCCTGTTTTTATTCCAATTTTCCGATTTCTCTGCTGCGCTCCGGGCATACCAAAGGATTTAGAGGTTTTTTAGAGCAAATTGTGATATGCTTTATGAAGGACCTGCTTAAGAACGGGAAATGGAAGGGGTTTGCCATGAAGATATTGCTTGTGGAAGACGATGAAAATCTGAACAAAAATCTGTCCTTCTTCCTGCGGAAGGAAGGATATCAGGTGGAGTCCTGCGCCAATGGGGAAGATGCCCTCTACTGCGCGCAGGAGGGAAAACCCGATCTGATCCTGTTGGACCGGATGCTGCCCGGAGCGGACGGCATGAATGTCCTTAGAGAGATCCGCGCCCAGGGGAACCACACTCCCATTTTGATGCTCACTGCCCTGGGCACCTTGGCGGACCGCGTGGACGGGTTGGACTGCGGGGCGGACGATTATCTGGTAAAACCCTTCGCCATGGAGGAGCTGATGGCGCGCATCCGCAGTCTGACCCGCCGCAGCGGCCTTGTGGAGGCGGACGGTTCCACCGGCACGGCCGGGGCATATGGACTCCGGTTTGGCGATCTGCGCCTGCATCCTTTGCTGCATGAACTCAAGGGACCCGCGGATGCCGTCACGCTCTCGGGGCGGGAGAGCGCCCTTCTGGAATATCTGATGCAAAACGCCGGGCAGACCTTAAGCCGCGGTCAGCTCCTTTTAAAGGTCTGGGGTCCGGAGGGCGAAGTGGAGGAAGGCAATCTGGACAATTATATCTTCTTTTTGCGAAGACGCTTAAGATCCGTAAGATCACGGACACGCATCACCACGGTGCGCGGCGTGGGGTATCGTCTGGAGGGAGGTGACCCGGAGGATGTTTAAAAGGCTGCACTATCAGCTCACGGGGCTGTGCGCGCTGATCACCATATCCATTCTGACCGTCTTTGCCATATTGTATCTGACAGTGTCGGAGCACACCCTGCGGGATAATTTTGAACTCTCCTTCCGACATAATTTTGACAGTCTCTGCGGCAGTCTGGAGCAACAGAGTCTCCTCACTCACTCTTTTCTTCTTCGCATGGAGCAGAACAATGACTGCGTGATCTTTCTCTGGGACAACGGACAGGGTCTGTCATTCAACAAAATGGCCTCCCACACGGCCTACGCGGACACCGCTCTTTCACTGTACGAAGAATATCGGGCGGCCACGGACTCCGGAGAGCTTGCGCGCGGTTCCGTCCGCATTTTAAATTACGGTGATCTGAATGTGGGGATCGGCTCCGTCCACACGGGACACATGAGTGCCATGGAACAGTCCCTCGCCCTCAAGCGCAGGGAGGGAACCGTGATCGTCATACTCTCCTCCGCCACCGCCCTGCGCGACCGTATTTTGCGGCAGCGCGTTTTGTTCCTGCTGCTCTCCCTGGCCAGCTGCATCGCCCTCACCGCCTTCGCGTGGGTCTTCACCGGGAGAATGCTGAAACCCATTCAGGCCAATCAGCAGAGCCAGTTGGATTTTATCTCCGGCGCGTCCCATGAGCTGCGCACCCCGTTGGCCGTCATCCTCTCCTCCGTGGAGGCAAGACCGCCCGGCTATGAGGAGACCATCCGTTTCGAGACGCTGCGCATGGGCAGACTCGTGGAAGAACTGCTCACGCTGACCCGACTTTACAACCAGGATCCCCATACCTCGGCCGCTCAGGACGCCACGCTTTTCCGCCCTGAACGCTTGGCGCCGGACACATTGCTCTTGACTTTTTATGAACAGACTCTGCCCCATGTCCGCAGCTATGGCAAACAGCTCCGTCTGCGTCTGCCCGACGAGGATGTACCCGCCGTATACGCCGACCGGGACAAGCTTTTTCAGTTGTTTGAGATTCTGGTGCAGAATGCCCTGACCTACACGGGGGCAGACGGCGTGATCACGCTCTCACTGACCGCGGATACCGATCCGGGTATGATCTGTTTTGGGATAGCCGACAACGGACACGGCATCCCCGACGGGGAGAAAGATAAGATCTTTGATCGTTTCTACCGGGGAGACAATGCCCGAAACTCAGACGGGCATTTCGGTCTGGGACTGTCCATCGCGTCCGAGATCATCAGGCTGCACCGCGGGACCATCCGCGTCATTGACACATCCCCCCGCGGTTCCGATTTTCTGTGCCTGATCCCCCGCGCGTGAGTCCGCGGAAACTACCCCCGCACCTGCCCGTTGCCGGTCACGGTGTATTTGTAAGAGGTGAGCTCCTTGAGTCCCATGGGTCCCCTTGCATGCAGTTTGCGGGTGCTGATGCCGATCTCCGCGCCGAAACCGAATTCATATCCGTCCGTGAATCTCGTGGACGCGTTCACATACACACAGGCCGCGTCCACCTCGTTCAGAAACTGCTCCGCGGCCGCGGGATCCTCCGTGACGATGCACTCGGAATGCCCCGTATTATATCGGTTGATATGCGCGATGGCCTCCTCCGTTCCGTCCACCACTTTCATGGAGAGGATATAGTCCAGATATTCTTTGCCGTAATCCTCCTCCGTGGCAGGGATACAGTCCGACAATATCCCGCACACCTCCTCGTCTCCGCGCATCTCCACATTCTTTTCCCGCAGTCTCTCGGCCAACATGGGCAGGAACCTGTCCTTAATCTCCCTGTGGATCACCAGACTCTCACAGGCATTGCACACGCCGATCCGCTGTGTCTTGGCGTTTAAGATGATCTCTACCGCCATATTGAGATCCGCCGTCCGCTCCACATAGACATGACAGTTGCCGGTTCCGGTCTCTATGACGGGGATACTGCTGTTCTCCACCACATTGCGGATAAGCCCCGCCCCACCCCTGGGGATCAGCACATCCACATAGCGGTTCAGTTTCATCAGACCCGCCGTGACACTGCGGTCCGTATCCTCGATAAACTGCACCGCGTCCTCCGTGACGCCGCATTCCCGCAGAGCGGACCGCAAGATCTTCACGATGGCCGTATTGGAGCGCAGGGCATCGCTTCCGCCCTTTAGGATCACCGCGTTGCCCGTCTTAAAGCACAATCCGAAGGCATCCGCCGTCACATTGGGTCGGGATTCATAGATAATACCAATGACCCCCAGAGGCACTCTGCGTTTCTCGATATGCAGACCATTGGGTCTGTCAAACCGCTCCATGATCTCCCCCACACAGTCGGAAAGTCCCGCGATCTGCTCCAGTCCCTCCGCCATGGCGTCTATGCGCGCCGCGGTCAGGCACAGTCTGTCCATAAGCCCCTGACGCATACCCGCAAGCCGCGCCGCCTCCATATCCTCCACATTGGCAGAGAACACTTCCTCCCCGCGCTCTCTGAGCAGTTTTGCCGCCTTGAGCAGCACCCGATTCTTATCCTCCGTGGAAGTCTTCTGCAAAATATATTTGGCCTCCACCGCCCTCTGTCCCATCTGTTCCAAATCCGTCATCCGAATCTCCTCCCGTGATCTTTCTTCCCTTTGGGATGCCTTTTGATCTGCCATGGTCTGTTTTGCCCGTCACACACAAATAACCTGATACGGCCTGATATCCCGCTCCCCCGCCGGAACCTTCTCCACCATCTGACAGGCATGTCCCACCCCGATGGCGCGGAGCGCGAGCTGCGGCTTGTCCGAGAGAAATCTGTCGTAAAATCCGCCGCCGTACCCCATGCGGTTTCTCTCCCCGTCAAAGGCCACTCCCGGCATCAACAGCAAGGTGCACTCCGCTGTCTTTGTGTCATATTCATAGCGCTCCGTATCCCCTAAAGGCTCCCGTATGCCCTTGTAGCCCGGCTTGAGAAACGCAAGATCTCTGACCCTGTAAAACCGGATCCCATCTTCCTCAACCTTTGGCAGATACAGCGCCTTGCCCTGTCGGATGGTCTCCCGCAGGATCTCATCCGTCCCGATCTCACTGCCATAGCCCGCAAAAGCCAACACCGCGTCCGAGAGATAATACCACTGATGTCCCAGGATGCGCTCCGCAAGCAACAGCGCCGCCCGCTCCCGATCCTCCGCGGACAATTCCTCCCGCAGCTGCAATATCTGTTTCCGCAGCGCCTTCTTTTCCTCCCTAAGCCGCCTGATCTCGCCCGGATTCTCAAGGGTGCCGTCCTCACGCCTGATGCGGATGCTGTCCAGATTGGCCCTGAGATTTTGCTTTACGCTCTCCACATACTCTCTGCGGAGCGCGGCCTGTTCCGTCTTCTCGGCCTCCGTCAGCCCCTCCGCCTGCGACTTGTGATAGAGTTCGTTGATGCGCCTGATGCGCTCGTCCATGTTCATGTCCGACTCCTCCGTCAGAAATTATGTAACCGCTCCACAAAGCCCGGCAGATCAAAGCCCTCATCCGAGTGCGCCGCAAAGATCGTGCCCCGCTCCTCCCCGGCCAGGATCTCGTGAATGATACCGATATCACTGCTGTTGGCGATCACCATGTCCACATTGGACTTCGTGGCGATCCACGCGGCGATGAGTTTGGTGTTCATACCTCCGGTCCCCACATCGCTCCCCGTGCTGCCCTTCCCCATGCGCATCAGCTCGTCCGTAAGCTCGTCCACCTCCCCGATAAATTTTGCGTCGGGATTCTTCCGGGGATCATCCGTATAGAGACCGTCAATGTCGGACAGAAGGATCAGAAGATCCGCGTCCACCAGAGCCGCCACGATGGCGGAGAGCGTGTCGTTGTCCCCGATCTCGATCTCATAGGTGGCAACGGTATCATTCTCGTTCACGATGGGGATCACACCCATCTTCAACAACTCCCGGAAGGTATTGTGCGCGTTATAGCGGTTCAGGCTGTCCACGATGGTATTTTTGGTCATCAAAATCTGCGCGGCCACCTGATTGTACTCCGCAAAAAGTTTCTGGTATACCGTCATCAGTCTCGCCTGTCCCACGGCGGAACAGGCCTGTTTGACGGCCAATGCCTCCGCGTCCGTCTGCGTCCGGTCCGGTCTCAGATTCACGGCCTGTCTGCCCGCCGCGATGGCTCCGGAAGTCACCAATACGACCTCTTTTCCCTGATTGCGCAGATCGCACAGCTCCCGCACCAGTTTCTCCATTCGGATATAATCCATATCCCCCGTCTCCGCATGCTGCAGCGAGGAGGAACCGATCTTGATCACGATCCTCTTTTTATCTTTGAGCAGTTCCCGCAGTTGACTCATCTTTCGACTCCATGCCTTCCCGTTGTATTTTCTTTGCGTCCTCCTTGGACAAAACTTCCGGCGCCGGCCGTCCCCGTCGGCTCATCCGCGCAAATCCCGCGATCCCGATCAGCACGATAAAGAGCGAGATGAACTGCGAGGTGGAGAAAATGCCGATCTCCCCCCTGTGGTCATTGCGCAGAAACTCCACGCCGAAACGCCCCACACTGTAGAGGATCAGATACAGAAATCCCACCATCCCCTGTCTGCGGGGTTTCCCCGCGTACCAAAACAAAAATCCCGCGATGGCCAACATCCCCGCGGCGGAGATCAGCTGTGTGGGGATCAGTTTGACATGGTTGGGGGCATATTGGGAATGCGTGAAAGCGATACCCCATATGGAATCCGTCTCCCGCCCGTAGCAGCATCCGGCCAGAAAGCATCCGATCCTTCCAAATCCCTGTGCCACCGCCACGGAGGGCAGCACAATGTCAAAATAATTCCAAAACTCCAATTTGCGAAACCGGCACCACCCGTATCCCGCGAGCACTCCCGCGATGATCCCTCCGTACACCACAAAGCCGCTGGAGCCCAACACGCTCATGGGGGCTTTCACAAACTCCCTCCACTCCACGATACAGAACAACAGCTTGGCTCCCAGAAATCCAAACACCGCGCAGCAAAAAGTGAGATTGTAGATCTCGTCCGCATTCATATTCCGTCTCTTGGCCCGCGCCTCCCCGATAAAGAGCGCCAACAGGATGCCTATGGCGATCATCAGCCCATAGCCGTGTATGGTCACGGGGCCCACGGTCAAAATATCATTATACATAAACTCTCTCTCCTAATCCTCCGAAAACGGAGCGTATACGGCCGCGATCCGCTCCGCCACCCGCAGCCCGTCCATGGCCGCGGAGGTGATCCCTCCCGCGTATCCGGCTCCCTCGCCGCAGGGATACAATCCCCGCACCTCGGACTGCAGACTCTCATCCCGCCGTATGCGGACAGGCGAGGAAGTGCGGCTCTCCACGCCGGAGAGAATGGCATCCTCCCTGTCAAAACCTTTGATCTGCCGCCCGAAACTCTCCATGCCCTGCACCAACGCCCGATTGCACTCCTCAGGCAGAATGCTGCTCACATCCGCCCATGCGCTGAGCCCCTTATGGGCGGGCATCACTTCACAGATTGCATTATCCTCCAAAAAGATACCGCTGTCAACCTCTATCGCCCGGATGTCACCGTCCGCTCCCTTCGCCCCGGCATCTCTTTGCCGCTCCACACATGCCTTGAACGCGCCGTATCGCTGCATGGGGATCCGCCCGTCCGCCAGAGCGAAAGCGCGCTCCTCCAATTTTCTCTGAAAGTCCACTCCCGCCAGAGGATGCGAAGAACCGTAGTCTTCAGAGGTCACGGACACGATCACGGCGGAATTGGCGTTGACCCCGTTCCGCCCGCTGTAGCTCATACCGTTCACCGCAAGTCTCCCCTCCTCCGAGGAGGCATTGACCACATAACCCCCGGGACACATGCAGAAAGAATACACCGCTCTTCCATTGTCCGCCCGCGCCGTCAGCTTGTAGGGCGCGGCTCCCAACTCTCCCGTGTCAGCCATACCGTATTGGCTCAGATTGATCATCTCCTGGGGATGCTCCACCCGAAGTCCCACCGCGAATGCCTTGGCCTCCATGGGGATCTGCCTCTCATGCAGCATGGCAAAAGTATCCCGCGCGCTGTGCCCCGTGGCCAACACCAGACGGTCGCAGGGCAGATACTCTCCCCCGGACGTGCGTACTCCCCGGATCCGACCCCCGGAAATGTCCAGATCGCTGACCAAGGTCTCATAGCGCACCTCGCCGCCGGATTCCACAATGCGCTCCCGCATCCTGCGCACCACATCACACAGCGCATCCGTGCCGATATGGGGCTTGGCCTCATAGAGGATGGATTCTTCCGCGCCGCACTCCGCGAGCACTTTCAGCACCTCTCTGTTGCGCCCGTCTTTGTCCTTCACCAGAGTATTCAGCTTGCCGTCGGAGAAAGCGCCGGCTCCGCCCTCGCCGAACTGCACATTGGACGTCACATCCAACACTCCTGTCTGCCAGAAACGCTCCACGTCCGCCTGTCTCTCCTCCACCTTGCGCCCCCGCTCCAACAGGATGGGGCGATACCCGTGAAGAGCCAGATAATAACCGCAAAAAAGCCCTGCCGGGCCCATTCCCACGATCACAGGCGGATGCTTTAACGATTCGGTTCCGCTCTCGGGAAAACGGTACGTCACGGGAAGTACGGACTCAATCTGTATTCCCGCAGGAACACTGCGCCTCTGTCCCTTGGAGCCGGTGTTCCGCTCTTGGAGGCCGGTGCCGCGCCCCTTGGAGCCGGTGTTCCGCTCTTTGTCCCCGGCCGCGGCACACCCGGGCAGCCGTTTCTCTTCTTTCAACAAAAGCTCCACCGTATAGACAAAATAGAGCTCCGGTTTCTTTCTGGCATCGATGGATTCCCTGCAGATCTCCATGCGCAGGATATCCTCCGGCGGGATCTTTAAATAAGCCGCCGCCTTCTCTGTCAAAAGCGCCTTCAGTCCGTCCCCGCCGCGTTTCTTGGCGGCAAGCGCGCTCTCACATTTGATCTTCACCTGACTCATGCGTATCATATCATCATTTCCTCTGTTTTAACGTTACAGGGCCGCGTTTCGGTTCTCGGGATCTCCGCCGCGCCGCGCAAGGGCCGCATCGCAATTCGCCGCGCCGCGTTGTTTCAGACCTCGGAATTTCCTGCCGCCGCGTTTCCCGCCAGATATCCGCTGCACCATGCCCAATGCAGATTGTAGCCGCCGCATCTGCCGTCCACGTCCAAGATCTCCCCCGCAAAATACAGCCCCGGGACTCTGCGGGATTCCATATTCACAGTGACCTCGGCAGTGTCCACGCCCCCCGCGCACACCTGCGCATTGTCAAAAGAATTGCTGCCCGTCACATGGAGCCGCCAGTCCCTGCAGAGCGCAAACACTTCCGCAAGTTTTCGCTCATCAGCCGTTTTCACGGGTGTATCCCGTGAAATCCCCGCAAGCTTTAGAAACAGATACATCAATTTCTTGTGCACGATCCCCGTGAAAAATTCCTCCGCAGTCCTGTCCGTGAGCGATCGCTTTCTGTCCGCGCAAAAGCCCTCAAAATCCGCCTCGTCAAGATCGGGCAAAAGGTTGACGGACAGCTCCGCCTCCCCGCCTTTTCCCATATCCCGCAGCATGTAATTGACCTCACGGCTCAACTGAAAGACGGGGATGCCGGAGACGCCATAGTCCGTGAGCTGCAGTTCGCCCCGCTCCGTCAGTTCCTCTCCGTTTGTCCCGGCTCCCCGATTCGTCAGCTTGAACTTTTCCGCCCGCACTACGCTGATTCGGGCATCCGCCCTCACCCCGGCCACCTCTTTCAGGTAACTCTCCCTGCAGCGAAGCTGCACCAGAGCGGGAACCACCGGAACGATCGTATGTCCCAGACCGCGGGCCAACGCATAGCCGCTGCCGTCCGATCCCGTCTTGGGAGCCGCCTTGCCGCCGCAGGCCAGGATCACCCGGTCAAAGTGATAAGTTTCATCTGCCGTCCGCACTGCAAATCCGCCCTTCGGATCCCTATGTATGTCCTGTACCCTGCCACAGGTGGTAAGTCGCAGCCCCGATACCCTGAGCGCTGCCCTAAACGCGTCCAACACCGCGGCAGCCTGTTCACAGACCGGATAGAGACCGCCGTTTTTTTCTTTTATAAGAAGTCCCAACTTTGCGAAAAAGCGTATAGTGTCCTCCGCGCCAAACCGTCCCAGACAATCGGCGAGCCACTGTTTATCCGCCCCCCGATAGGCCCCGGGCGCGGGATCCGGATTGCCCAGATTACATTTTCCGTTGCCGGTGGACAAGATCTTCCTGCCCACCCGCTCGCCGCTCTCTAAGAGCGTCACTTCCGCCCCTGCCTCCGCAGCGGTGAGGGCCGCTGTCATTCCGGCAGCTCCGGCGCCCACCACGCCGATCCTGATCCGACTCATCTCTCCTGTTTAACCCCTCTTATTTTGTCTTGTTTAATCTCTTTTGATCTCCCTATTCGATCTCCGGCTTTCCCGTTGTTTCCGCCTTTCCCGTCGTTTCCGGCTTTCAACTGGAATAGCTCTCCAAAAGGCTGTACAGCTCTCCCTCCTCTTCCACGTAGAGCATATCAATGATCGCAAGCTGCAGTTCCTCCGGCAGAGACTCCAACAGAATACCCGTGTTGATATAGACGGTCTTCCGATCTTCCAGACAGACCACCACCTCATGATTTTGCACCGTGAGATAAAATCCCTCCCCCGGCTGCACATACCGATAGTTCATCCTGACCTCCACCCTCTCCGGGGAGAAGGACAGCACCTCCAGACTCACAAATCCGCGCTCCAGTTCCGACAGCGGCGGATAATCCTCATAATTCTTCATGGCGGACAGAAATCTCTCCCTGTCCATCCCGATATATTGTCCCGGCAGTTTCCAGACGGTCTCCACCTCCGTCTCCCGCAGGATATCCGTCTCATACAGCACATACTCCGTGTCCGCGGACAGAGACTCCCGCTGTCTGCTGACCTGCCACAGTCCGTCCGTCGCGGCATCTTTCGGAGCGCCCGACTCCTCCGCGCTCTCAGTGCCCTCCGCGCCGGATTCACTCTCAATCCCGCCCCTGCGGGAGATGTCCTCCCCCGGATAAAAGAAATGTGTGGCCCGCACTCCCCCCACAAATCCGAGAAACAGCATTGTGGCCGGAAATACAAAGAATAAGCCGATACTTTTTATTACCTTCATCTTCCTCACCTGCATTTGCCTGTTTTGGAATAAAGTATCAGCTTTTTGGGCAATTTTTATTCCCGCGAACAATGAGTCAGGTCAACATAGTTGACTCTGTGCCGGACTTAATAGATCCTCAATATCTGCCCGATCGCGCGGATCACTGCGCCGCCCGGCATATAACTCAACTCCTGTTCCCTGAAATTGTTCAAAAACAGCAGCACCACCCAGTCACAGAGCAGTCCCAACACAAGACACAGCCCCACCGTCACGAGATTGCCCAGATGGGGAGTCAGAGCCTTGGCGATAAAGAATACGATCAGACAGACCGCACAGGCCACACCCGCCGGAATGGCCACACTCTGCATCCAATTGACACCCACGCCGGTCTGATACAGGATCAATGCGCCGCAAGCCGCCATAAAGACCCCGGCCGCCAGAACTCCGGCGTTCAGCACTGCCATGATCCCCATCTTGCCCCCGTTCAAAAACGCGATCAGACTGACGATGAAGACCAGATCGTACAGCGCCAGAGCGCCCATCACCTGGAATTTTCCGCCGAGCTGCGTCAGTATCTCGGAGAAATAGCTGCCGAGCACCGTAAAGAGAATGAGAAAGGACCCGAACCGCAGCATCTTGGTCAAAAGATCCACGGCGCCCCCGCCGAAGATCCCTGCGATCTGCGGAGCCATCACGGTCATAAACAGGGAGAGAAATACGCCGTAGAGCACTCCCATGTGCAGGCCGCCCGAGAAATTTCCTCTGGCATATCGGGGTTCCTCCCTGCGCACACAGCCCGCGACCTTGTAGCTGCTCCCCAAGAGCAGAGCGCAGCCCGGAAGGATCCATATTCCGGTCAGAGCCAGATATTTGCCGTAGAACACACCATAGTCATTCAATCCCGACAGATCCGTGATGCTGTTCCTGTAAAAGAACAGTCCCAACCATATGGGCAGCTGCTGCAGAAACGCCGTGAACATCACAGGCAGCCAACTGCCGTAGAGAATGCGCACCTGACTGACGAAAGAATCCGTGGTGCGCATACCCGCTCCGGTACCCTTCCGCTCCTTACGATGACTCCCCCGATACACCAACAACAGAAACAAAAGCACCAATGCCTCCGCGATCAGTACCGCCAGCGCCACTCCCAATCCACCGTGCATGGCGGCAAAATTTTCCTCCCGCAAGAGCGCGCTGACCTTATAGCCGTGCTGCATGAACAAATTGGAAAAAAGAAGAGAAAAGATCAGAATACAGACCTGCCTCATCACAGAGACAATGGCCGTGGGAAGTTCCGTGCCCTCCCCCTGAAAGCATCCCAGAAACACTGCGGACATGGTCCTCAGAAAGATCACGGGAGAGAGGATCCGGATCATGACCACGCAATAGTGCAGGGAGAGCAGATGTTCGCCCAACAGTCCGGCGCATGCAAAGAGCAGCGCGCTGCCCACGGCCCCAACGGCTCCCTCCAACAACATCGCGTTCCTGCGCAGCTTGGCGGCATTTCGATACTGTCCCTTGGCGCTTCTGCCGCGCAAAAGCCGCCCCAATGTGTCCGCCACCCCGCCTCCGGTGATGATCCAAAACAATGTAAAACTCTCCAGAGCAAAAGCCACATAGGCTATTCCGTTGTCCTTCAGAATAAATCCCAACACAAGCAGCGTCACCAGGCCGATCACATGGGAACATATCTCTATCCGGCGTTTCTTGATCTCAATCTGATTCATTCGTTCATCCTCGTTGTCTCTTAATCTCTGGTGATGCCCAACCGCGCAAGCGCGCTCTCCTGCTTTTCCTCCATGACCGCGGCCTCTTTTTCCTCCATGTGGTCATACCCGCACAGATGTAACATGCTGTGAGCCGTCAGAAAAGCAAATTCGCGCTTTACGCCATGTCCGTAGTTGACTGCCTGTTCCCTGATCTTATCCGCCGACAGGATGATGTCTCCCAACACCAACTCTCCGGTCTCGGGATCAAAATAATCGGCCTCCCGCTCTGCGGGAATGTCAAACTCTCCCGCCCTCTCAAAGTCCAGATTGGGAAAGGAGAGCACGTCCGTCTCCCTGTCCATATCCCGATACTTTCGGTTGAATTCCCGAATGCCGGCATTGTCCGTCACCAACACATTGACGCAGACCTCATAGGGACACCCCTCCGCCTCAAGCACGGTCTCCGCCACCTGTCTCGCCAGCGATTCCGCCTCGAAGGGGAAATCATTGACCACTCCCTCATCGAACTCAACGCAAAAAGTCATAGTAGAGTTTTTCCTCCTTAAAGATCTTATACATGGCGTAGAGCTCCCTCACGGATATGTCACACTGCGTAAAAGTGCCCGCCTTCCGATAACTCATAAAAAGTTCATCGATCACTTTGCCATAGTCCACATCGCTGCCCGCCGATGCCCGGATGGCCCCAAGGATGGCGTCTATCACATTTTCAGACACGAGAAGCACCGCCGCCTCCCTGCTGCGGACGGGCTTACCGCGGTCTCTGTACTCCGTCAGGATCCCATGCGCCGCCGGCGGAAAGATCTGCCTGTCCAACAGCTCGTCCAATTCCTCCATGCCCTGATAATATCCGGCGCACTTTAAGGCCTCCGCGTTCATTCCGAGCTTTCCCGCGATCCGCTCACAAAAATATGCCGTGTGGACGCATTTCATATAGGCATCCCTGTCCTTTTGTCTGAACGCGGAGAGCATCTCGTTCTCCTGATCGTTCAGATCCAGATAATTCTCCCGGTATTGATAGACGATCTTCTCCGAGAACCACTTGAGGACCACAAAGATCAGAATGCCCGACACGATCAGATTGACCAACGGGACAAAGAAATACTCGATCTCGGGCCTCGCGTTCAGCACCAACACCGTCCCCGCGGTCTCACAGACGAGCAGACAGCCCAGAGACAGCGTCAGCGGCATCCCCGCCCGAAAGTCGCTGCGCAGCTTCTGGAACAGCGATACGCCGAAGAGTCCGCTGATCAGATAGATCAGAAAGCTCTCCGCGCCGGCTCCCGACAGACAGACCGGAACCGCCAACAGAACCGTCCCCGCCAACACGCCCAGATTCAGACTCCCAAAGAGCCCAAGCAGCACATACACCGGCAGAAAAGGCCATGCGGCCACCGGCAGGAACGCGCTCACAAAGGCCACCGCAAGTCCCAGGAGAAAACAGAGCCAAAAGCGCCCCGGATGCTCGGCGTTATCGTAGTCCAACTCCCCCCGGAGTACCTCTCTCCTCAGGAGAAATCCCGTGATGCCGATGCCCAACACCGTCAGCACGATATGGCAGAGCATATAATCCACTCCCTGCGCCATGATCCCCGTGTACTCCAACAGGAATATGACGGCCCCGGCCAGGAGCATACAGCCGACCTCCGGCCAAAACAATACTGCCCGGCGACTGCCCTTACTTACGGCGGCGTCTCTCCCGTCCTTTGTTTTTGTCTTTTGATTCATAGTCATCATATGCCTTCACGATCTTCTGAACCAGAGGATGTCTGACCACATCCTTGTCCGTGAGTCTGCAAAAGGCGATCCCTTCAATTTTATTTAACACTCTTGCGGCGATGTCCAGTCCGGATTGTTTGCCCTCCGGCAGGTCCTTCTGGGTGGAATCCCCCGTGACGACCACCTTGGAGCCGAAACCCACTCTCGTGAGGAACATCTTCATCTGGGCCGGCGTGGTATTCTGGGCCTCGTCCAAAATGATATAGGCATTGTCCAACGTCCGCCCCCGCATATAGGCCAACGGCGCCACCTCGATCAGCCCCTTCTCCATATTTCTGGTAAAACTCTCCGCCCCCATGATCTGATAGAGGGCGTCATACAGCGGGCGCAGATAGGGATCCACCTTGCTCTGCAGATCTCCCGGCAGAAATCCCAGTTTCTCCCCGGCCTCGATGGCGGGCCTCGTCAGTATGATCCTGCCCACCTCATCATTCTTAAACGCCGTGATGGCCATGGCCATGGCGAGATAAGTCTTGCCGGTTCCGGCAGGCCCCGTTCCGAACACGATCATATTCTGCCGTATGGCGTCCACATAAGCCTTCTGTCCCAAAGTCTTGGGCTTGATGGGCTTGCCGTTTGCGGTGTGGCAGATGCAGTCCGTGTCGATCCGCGAGATCTCCTCCTCATGCGCCTCCAGTCCCATGGCGATGGCGTAGTCCACATTCTGCTCCTCTATCTCATTGCCTCTGTCGGAGAGGATCGTCAACTGTTTCAGCACTCCCGCCGCGCGTCTCACATTGCTCTCCGCCCCGGTCACCGTCACGCAGCCGTTGCGGTTTACCACGGCCACATGAAAATCCCGCTCCAGTTTCCTGAGATACATATCCTGCATACCAAAGATCTTCTGCATGTGTTCCGTGGGTATATCCATGTTCATTGAAAAGGATTTCTCCTCCGAATGCTCATTCCTCAAGAATCTCTTCTCCCCTGTCCGTGGCGGCTCTCTCTCCCGCGGGCTCCTGCACCAGAAACTCCCCGTACAAAATCCATCCGTCGTCACTTGTATCTATTTTAACATCTTTTTGAATAATGTGTACCCCCTTTTCCTCTAAAGTTTGCAGAAATCGCATTAAATTTTCCCCAAGCAGCTCCTCCGCCTGCTCCAAAGTGTACTCCCGCTCCACATTTTGGTACTCTCTATAGGTGTAAGAGCCGCCAAAGATCGGGATGTTCAGTTTATCAAACAGAGCGGGTCTGCTCCGGTCCATCACCCTGTCATAGTTCAGAAACGGACTCTCCATGGGCAGCTTGCCCTCAAAGCCGTCTCCCACCTGTACAAAGGGCTGCGTCTCCTCCCGTCCCGTATACTCTTTGGCGATATAGTCAAAAGGCAGCGTAGTCTGATAGACCGTCATATGCTCTATGACGATATCCGCGTCCGCGTCCGTAAAGATATAATTTTTAAGCGTGGCATCCTCATTGTAGACCGGAATCTTGCCGTCCACCAACACCATCCCCTGCTCCACCATGTCCCCCACGCGGACTTTTGGCACTCCGGCCCTCACCACCATGGCCACCACTTTGCCGTCATAGGGCGACAGAAGATCCGTCCCGGCGCTGTCCGTTTCTTCCTCCGCCCTTACGATCGGGGCGTCGTTCTCCTTGACGGATATCAGAAGTTTCGTCCCGTCCAATTTGGCGGAAGTCCATGTCACCGGAGAAAATTGTCTGCGGATTTCCTTCTCCAACTCTCCGATATCCAACCGGTCCTTGCGCATCCCTTCTCTGATCCCCTGCTCCTCGAGAAAGGTATACATCTGATCGTCCGTGATCCGGTGATTGCCCTCGATCTTAATGTCCCAGACAAACCATGTGGAAAAATACCAGAATCCCACCGTCAACACAAAGCCCAACAGAAACATCCTGCGTTTGCGCATGGAGCGCGCAAAAAAGGGCAGTCCGCATCTCTCCAGAATGACTACCCTTGTCCTTGTCTTTTTTACAATGGATTTCAGCTGATAAAACCCCCGCAGGCTGACACACATCACATAGCCGTCCTCCACCCGGGTGATGTCCCACAACAGGATATCTCTGTTGCTGCAAAGATTCATGAACCTCTCCGGCGAAAATCCCGTGACACGGATGCGCAGATATCCTCTGATATATTTTAGAATGTCAAGCATATTCCCGCTCCTTTAAGCGCACTCTCTATAAATACCGCACATTGGCGATGCATCCGCTGATCTTCATATCCTCATTGGTATAGTAATCAATGGACAGCCCCGTGCCCTCAAAGCATACCTGACAATTCTTCCCCTGCAGCAGGATCTCCTGCTGCGTGTACTCCAAAAGACCCCTGTAATTCTCCACCCAAGCCTCCGTACTGCCCGTGAGCGTCACCCTGAGCGCGCCGAGACAGACGTCCCTCGGAAACTGCAGCGACTCCAATAGTTTTACTTTTTTGGAATTTTGATTTACGTCGTCCGTTTTCTTTTTCATACTAACAATGTATGAAGTCCTACGGCAGTATATTCTCCGACGCCTTTCCATATTTCCTGCCCCATGCCCACAGTCCCGCACAGGCAAAAAGCAGCACCGCGTCCGCCAAAAGCGTCCCCTCCACGCCGAAACCCACATTGTAGGCAAAGCTGTCGCGGGCTGAGGCCGCGTCCAGATGAAAGACGGAATAGGGCACCACGATACCGCTGTTGGGCAGCCCGAAAATGATATTCTGCGTAAAGTTCCACGCGGCATGAGCCGCCATGGCGCACCACATGCTGTCCAAATAAAGGATCATCAGGGAGAACAGAATGCCCGTGAGCATGATGTTCAAGACGGACAAAACGGTGATCCCGTCATTCATCAGATGCAGCAGGGCAAACAACAGGGAATTGCCCAAAATGGCCACTGCGGGTCTGCGATATCTCTGACGCAATCTCTGATACACGAATCCTCTACAGAGAAACTCTTCCGCCGCGGACTGTATGAACACCGCCACGAACAGAAAGAGCAGGGGGAGAGGCTCCACGGCGCTAAAATACAGCGCGATATCACGGTTGAGCCAAGCCCCCAGGATACAGACCGCGTTCAATCCGAAACCGATCCCCAGCCCAAGCAGAAATTTCCCAAGCGTATTGCCCGCCGGACTCCTGCCGAGGGCGCGCAGGATCGGACGGTTCTTCTTCGTGAGATACAGATAGGGGATCGTCACGATCCAGATGCCGATGAACTGCAGATACACGGCGGCGGTGACCATGACATCCGTGCCGATCATAAGCGGGATCACCGCCGCAAACACGCCCAAGAACTGTCCCGCCACCAAGAGGACCGCCGCGAGTAAATAGACGATCAGTATCATTGCTCTTTCCTCCTTTGTCCCGTGATTATCATATGACCGCTTTGATGACGGATCCGCCCGACTCTCGCGGCGCGGTCTCATCAAAGGTGTATGCCCTTATGAAACGCTCCGTTGCCGCCCTGCATTTCTCCCGGTCGTTGGCATGGATATAGGCGAGCGGTTCTCCCGCCTCCACCCGGTCTCCCACCTTCTTCTCCAGAACCAGTCCCACGGACAGATCGATCACGCTCTCTTTCGTCTCTCTCCCGCCGCCGAGCATTAACGAGCAGATTCCCACCTCATCACAGGCGATGTGGCGGACATAGCCGCTCACCGGAGAGGGTACGGTCTCTATAAAGGCTGCCTTCGGCAGACGCTCCGGATCATACACCGCTCCGGAATCCCCGCCCTGAGCCTCCACAAACTCAGCCAGTTTGCGCAACGCGCTGCCGTCCGAGATGACCTGTCGCAGCATGGCCTCCGCCCGGTCCGCATTTTCCGTCTTTCCGCCCGCTATGAGCATCCTGCTGCCAAGCGCCAGGCACAGCTCCTCGAAGTCCTTAGGCCCTTCTCCCCGCAGGGTGGCGATGGCCTCCTTCACCTCCAGTGCATTGCCCACCGCGCGCCCCAAGGGCTGATCCATATCGGAGATCACGGCGATGGTGCGTCTCCCCGCCGCTTTGCCGATCTCCACCATCTCTCTTGCCAGAGCCATGGCATCCTCCCCGCTCTTCATGAACGCGCCGCTCCCGGTCTTTACGTCCAACACGATGGCATCCGCCCCCGCCGCCAGTTTCTTGCTCATGATGGAGGCAGCGATCAGCGAGAGATTGTCCACCGTGGCCGTCACATCCCGCAGGGCGTACAGTTTCTTGTCCGCGGGGGCCAGATCCGCCGTCTGCCCCATGATGGCGATGCCGATCCGGTTCACATTTTCAATAAAGCGCTCCGTGGTGAGAGCCGTGGTAAATCCCGCAAAACTCTCCAGTTTGTCGATGGTGCCGCCGGTATGTCCCAGACCCCTTCCGCTCATCTTGGCCACGGGAATGCCACAGGCCGCCACCATGGGCGTCAGCGCCAGAGAGGTCTTGTCCCCCACGCCTCCGGTGCTGTGTTTGTCCACCTTGATGCCCTGAATGGCGGACAGATCAAGCATATCTCCGCTCTCCGCCATGGCCATGGTCAGCTCTCCCGTCTCCGCCGCGGTCATCTTTTGAAAATAAATGGCCATCATCAGTGCGGACGCCTGATAGTCCGGAATCTCCCCTTTTGTGTAGCCCGTCACAAAGAACCGTATCTCCTCCGGGGTGAGCTCTCCACCGTTTCGTTTCTTCATGATGATGTCATACATTCTCATACGCTTATCCTCCCGTATCATCTTTAGCCGTTTCATTCCCGCGTTTTGATGTCAACCGCGTTTACCCGTCTTCATTCCCGCGTTTTACCCGTCTCCTGCCGTCCGTCATCCTGCCGGCAGCACAAGTTCCATGCCGACCCGGATCAGACGGGGATCCTCCCCGATCAATTCCCTGTTGCTATCATAAATCTCAAGATATCTGCTGCCGTCTCCGTATGTCTCGCGGGCAATCTCCCAGAGACAGTCTCCCTCTTCCACCATCCAAGAGATGAGTGAAGGCTCATCCGTTTTGGCCCCATCCGCTTTGTCCTCATCCGAGACCGCCGGCAAACCGGTCATATGCCCGGTCATGGCAATTTGCATATCCACAAAACCGATGGCTGCCAAATCCGCCGCCTCAAACAGCACAACCGACGGGTCCGCCGCGTCCCCGTACGCCTCCGCATCGGATTCAGGCTCCCCGATCTCCCCGTACGCCTCCGCGCCGGATTTAGGCTCCCCGATCTCCTCCTCAATCTCCTCTCCCAATTCATACGACATCGTCTCAGCCTTCGCCTCCCCGGGAACACAGCGACAGATCAAAAATATCCCGCACAGAAAAGCCACAGCGCACAATATCCATTTCCCGTCCCTGATGTTCTCCGGTTCCACAATCCGTTTCCTTTCCGTATCTGTCTAACTTTTATGCGTCTCCCCCGAGACCTCGGCCTCCCACTCATGCAGCCGCCTTGCCGCCTCGGGATTTTGTTTCTCCAGTCTTCTCTCCAACTTCTCCCGATAGGCCTCCAGACGTTCCAACTCCTCCGGATTCTCTCTCATCAGGCGCTCCCTGATCTGATTGCGCCTGTCCTCCAAGAGTTTCCACACAAGCCGCATATTCTTGCGGGTGCGCATCTTTTCCGGAAACTCGTCCATATGAAGCTCCAGACGGCGCACCAGTTCATCCTCATCAATGGCTCCCAGGCTCTTCCAAGCGTCCGCATTGCCCTCCAGGCCGTTCGCGATCAGCTGCTCCAACTCAGGCACCTCTCTGATCCGGCTCAGGATGGAATGCACCTGTTCCTCGATCCGGTCCACCGTCTCCCCGCCGAAAGCCCAGGCAAACTCTTCCAGAGTATTCTCCGTCTCCGCCGAGAGGCTGCGCGGTCTCCTCCCCGTTCCCTCCTCCGCGCGTATGAGCGGATAGGGCTCTGAGAGTCCCATATCATGCAGCGCGGCGGTGACGGTCCTGCGCACATGTCCCTCCTCGATCAGATGCCCTATGCCCAATCTGCGCATCTGCTCGTTCACGATGTCCTTGTGCTCCGTCAGATAAAAAGCAATATTCCGCGCCTTGAGATTTCGCGCCAAAATTTCCAGCCTGTCCGCCGCGGTGATGTCCAGATTGGTGACGGTGCTCATATCCACGATCACCGCACGGGTATCCTCCCCGATACAATTCTCGATGTCCTTCTGAAAGATCTTGATATTGGCAAAGAACAGACTCTCGCTGAACTGATAGATCCTGACTCCTTGGATCTCGCGGGCATAGCGGTTCTTGCTCAGATCGTAAAAACCGTCCTTCTCCGGGATCATCCCCAGAAAAGTTCTGGGCGGATTCGTCTCCTGCAGGATCACCGCCACGAAAGAGAGCACAAGCCCGATGATCACGCCGTATATGGAGCCAAAGATCAACACGCCAAAGAAGGCTGCCATGAAAATATAAAATTCTTTCCTGCTCACCTGAAACAGTCGCTTGGCCAGATGCCACTCCACCACTTTTAACAGAGCCGAGATGATGATGGCCGTCAAAACAGGCACTGGCAGATATCCGATGAATCCCGTTCCAAACAGCAATAACAGCACCATGGTGGCGGATGCCACCACCGACACCGCCTGCGTCCTGCCCCCGTACTGTTGGTTCATGGAAGTGCGGGAGATACTGCCGTTCACAGGGCAGCACCCCACCAACGCCGCAGCGATATTGCCAACGGCAAAGGCTAGGACCTCCCTGTTGTCCTCAATCCTGTACCCGTTTTGGAAGGCAAAATTATTCTCCGCCAACAGAGTCTCCGCCATGATCACGATGGCCACCATCAGGCTCCGTCCCGCCACCTGACTGAGATCCACCCCGGCGAATCGGGGCAGGACGATATCCGGCAGTCCGGGCTCCACCTGCGCGAGCAGCCTCACGCCGTAGTCGTCCACATGGCATACCCGGGTCAAAAACACACCCAACGCCATGACCACAATAGCCATGGGAAATTTGGGGATAAATTTGCCCGAGATCAAAATGATGAGCAGCGACGCGGTCCCCAATGCCACGGAGAGCGGATGTATCTGCCCCGCCGCCCGCGCGATATGCCGTATCAGTTCCGGCAGCTCGCCCGACCCCGACCCGCTCCCTAAGATTTTGGGGATCTGCATCAGGATAATCGTCACCGTGATGCCGCTGATAAAACCGCCCATGACCGGAGTGGAAATATAATCCACCATCTTGCCCGCTTTCAACACATAAAATAACAGAAGCCACAATCCCGCAAACAGAGCCATCATCGGCACATAGATCATGGCCTCGGGGGAGCCCTGCGCGATCCCCATGGAGGCAAGCGCCGTCCCCACGATGGCCGCGGGAGCCGCGTCCACCCCGAAGATAAACTGCGGCGAGCTGCTGAAGAGCGCAAAGAGAAAAATGGGGATGACCGAGCCGTACAGCCCGTATATGGCAGGAATTCCCGCCACTTCCGCATAGCCCATGGAAATGGGAATGGACACCGCCGCGATCACGATCCCCGACAGCAGATCCCTCCCGATATACTCTTTTCTATATCCCTTTAATGTTTTAAAGATCAATCCGCGGCTCCTCCTTTGTAAGATAATTCCATTTTAGCATATCCCCCTCGGGCGGCACAAGGAGTATTTATCGCGCGATCTTCCGCAATCGGTCATTCCTCCGCAGCCATCCCCGATCCCTCATGTTTTGATCGTGTAAAAATTGTCCGCGAGCAGCAGCCAGTTGGCCCGAAACCACTGCATGATCTGCCAGTAACCGCAGCCCCGCAGAGCGTATTCCTTTATCAGATCAAACTTGGCCTGCAGACTGCGCACATCCTCAAACCATACCTCGTGCTCCACCCCGCTCTCCGCGTCCGTGTAGCGAAAATACGGGCTCTGCGCCAACGCGTCAAAGGAGATGGCTGCCCCCTGAGCCACAGCGATGCGCACGGCCTCCACATTGCCGATGGTGCGCGCTTTTGTCGCGCCCCGCTCGTAGGGGAGCGGCCAGTCATAACCGTAATTGGGGATCCCCAGATCGATCTTGGACGCGGGAATCTCCGTCAGGGCGTATTCCACCACCCGCCGCACCTGATTGAGGGGAGCCACCGCCATGGGCGGCCCGTAGGTATATCCCCACTCATAGGTCATGAGCAGCACATGATCCGCGATCTCCCCGATGGCCCCATAATCCTTGCCCTCATAGAGGAGGCCCCTCTGATCCGCGGAAGTCTTGGGGGCCAGAGCCACGGAGGTGTGATACCCCGCCTCCCGCATGGCCTCCGCCACCCGCCGCACGAACTCCGTGAAGGCGTCCCGGTCCTCGGATAAGATATACTCAAAGTCAATGTCCACGCCCCGATATCCCTTCCGCTCCATCAGCGTCAGGAGATTTTGGATCAGATTCTCCGCGTAGGACGGATTGTTGACCACGGAATGGATGAGATTGTTGTTAAAATTGCCGTCCTCCCCGAAGGGTGTCAGCGTCAGGATCGGCTGCACTCCCTGTCCGAGGGCCGCGGCGATCATCCACTCATCGTCCCAATAGGGCGCCAACAGATTGCCGTCAAGAGTGAATCCATAGGAAAAGACGGGCAGCTCCGACAGATAGGGAAGGGTCTGCTCCAACACCCATCCGCTGATAAAGGGATAGGCGTAGCCGCTCACCGAGACGCTGCGGGAGGGATCCCGCTCTCCCTCCGCAATCAAAAGAGCCTGCCCCACGGCAAGCTCATATGGATAGATCAGTTGATTGTCCTGCGCGATCCGGCTTGCGGACACCCCGTATGTCTCAGCGATGGCGTCCACATTGTCCCCGGGTCGTACCACATATATCTGCATGGAAAGCCTCCGTTTTCCGCAAACGCGCCCTTGCGGTACACTTGCGGATTTTTGCGAACTTTGTAACAGTATATGCGGCCACGGCCTGTCACGTCCGCGTCAGAATTCCTTGCGGGACATCACACGCATACTGATGAGCAGGGAGATCAGGCAAAATCCCACCACAAAGACCGCCACCGCGGCCAAAACGCCCACATCCCCCACCCTTTCGGTAAATGCGTCGATCGCGTCAAATACGGCCTTCACCTTCTCTTGGTCAAGCGCCCTGAGCAGATACACTCCCAAAAAGATCAGTGCGCATCCGAATACGGACAGGATCCTGCCCTTCTCCGCCCCGAATTTCAGATGAATCGGGATCATCAGCCCTGCCACGCAGAGCATGGCGATCCAGATACCCGGATAGATGAACATGCGCTCCCCCAAACCTGACGGCTCATTTACATACAGCTCCGTCACCACCGCGGACACCGCGCAGGACACGGAAGACAGGATCAGGGTCAGCACATATTTTTCCGCCGCATACATCCGGGGACTCACCGGCAGCGTGAACAGAAAGGCATACCCGTTGTCATACCCGTCATAACTGATGGTGTTCAGGCAATAGAGCGTCCCGATCATGGTGAGATAACCCACACCCGAGGCGGGATTGCCGGTGCCGTAAGCGAACCCGATTCCCGCCACCACCATCACCGCCAACATCAAGATTCCCTGATTTTTGATCAGACGGAAATCTTTGCTCAACAGTCCTAACATACTTTCTCCCCCTTTATCATCATATAGATCAGCTCATCCAAGCCGTTTTTCTCCACCACGATGTCCGGATAATTTTCCCGATAAAAATCCCTCTGCCCGGTGAGACAGCGATAGCCGTAGGATTCCCTGCTGACCCGCAGCAGATATCGCTTGTCCAGACCTTCGTACACGCTCCCGTCCACCTTTAAAATGCCGTACTCGTCCAACAGCACATCCGTCTCCTCGTGCAGGATGATGCGTCCCCGGTCGATCATCCACACATCGTCACAGAGACTCTCCAGATCGGCGGAGATATGGGAGCTGACCAGGATCCCTCTGTCTTCTCCCTCCTCCATAAACTCCCGCAGTATGGTGAGCACCTCATCTCTCGCCATCACATCCAGCCCCGCCGTGGGTTCATCCAGGATCAAAAACTTCGCGCCGTGGGAGACGGCAACGAGCACCTTGAATTTCGCCCTCATACCCGTGGAGAACTCCTTGATCTTCTTATTTATGGGCAGACCGAAACGCCCGCATTTCTCCAGAAAATCCTGCCCGTCAAAATTTTGATACAGTCTCCCCATCACGGCCGCCACATCTCTCACGTTGAGATATCCGGAGAATCCCGAATCGGACAGCGCCACGCCGCACAGACTCTTCTCCTTCACCGTCAACTGCCCCGCGGGTCTGCCCAAAAGTTCCACACTGCCGCCCTCCGGGCGGATCAGCCCCAGAGCCGCCTTGAACACGGTGGTCTTTCCCGCGCCGTTTGGTCCGATCAGGCCGCTGATCCGTCCCGCCGGCACCTCCATGGTGCAGTCCAAATGAAAATTACCGTAAGTTTTTTGTAATTGATCGATTTTGAGTAAATTCATTTTCGCCCTAACTCCTTAATCCTTTTCCAGAAGGATCTCCCACATCGTCTGCAGTTCTTCCGCGGTGAGTCCGTAGAGTCTGCCCTTTCGCAGGGCGTCCTCCAGCGCTGCCTCCACCTCTTTTACCTGCTCCTCGCGCATCAGGTTCCGATTCGCCTCGGCCACATAGGTGCCCTTGCCGTGGACGGTCCTGACCAGTCCCTCCTCCTCCAGCGCGTCATAGGCCTTCTTGACGGTCAGCGCGCTGATCTTCAGCTCCTTGGACAGCGCGCGCACGGAGGGCAGCGCCGCGTCAAAGGACAGCTCTCCCCGCACGATCCTTCCCTTGATCTGTTCCATGATCTGCTCATAGATGGGCACCATGGAAGAATTGTTGACAATTAAATTCATGTTTGCAAACCTCATATCCTCTGCGATGTCGGACGGACGCATCGCTCATCCGCCCCGTTGTATACAACGGCAGCACGCTTCGCGAACTGCTCTTATGTAAACAGTATATAACAGTTTATATCTGTTGTCAACTGTTATATACTGTTTATTCCAAAAAATATCATGGTATGTTATTTTGTTTAAAATCAAAAAAATAATTGAAATATTTGGCAATGGAAGTTATAATGTTATTATATATAAGTACACGGCAAAGGAGGTGTATATATATGAGTTCAATGTCTGTAAACACCGGTTTGCGCAATGTATATTCTCAGCTCTCCTCCGGCAAACGGATCAACTCCGCGGCCGATGACGCTGCCGGGCTTGCCATTGCCAAGAAGATGGAGAAGGAAGAGACCGGCTTTCGGGTGGGCGCGCAGAATATCAAAGACGGTATCGGCGCATTAAATATTGCAGACGGAGCCATGGACGGTATCATGGACAATCTGCAGAGAATGCGCGAGCTTGCCCTGAAATCCATGAATGGTACGAACTCCGACTCCGACCGACAGACCTATCAGCATGAGATCGATCAGTTGAAGGAGGGCATTCAGTCCATCGCCAAGAACACTTCTTTCAATGAGCAAAAATTATTGGACGGCAGCATGGCGGATATGCATCTTGCGACCAATCCCTCCGGCGGAGGCCTTGAGATCGGCATGGTCAACTCCACTCTGGAATCCTTAGGAATCGCCGATTTTGATGTAACAAGCGGCAACTTCAGTCTGGACGCGATCGACAATGCCATGAAACAGATCTCCGAGCACAGGAGTTCCATGGGATCCTACACCAATCGTCTGGAGCATACCTACAATTACAACACTTCTGCCCACTTAGAGCAGTTGGGCGCAAGAAGCCGTATTGAGGATCTGGATATGCCCAAGGCGATCACCAAGAAGAAACAGGAGGAACTGTTGGGCGAGTACAGGAATCTGATGCTGCGCCGTCAGATGAATCAGCAGTCCGGTATCCTGAGACTGTTCCAGTGATCCCAAACCCGTTGCGGGCGCTACTGCCCTGTCTCGGCGAGAAGTCAGACCCGCACATTCACACATTGACGTAAATCGGCCGCGCGGCAATATGCCGCGCGGCCTTTTATGACATCTTTTATTTGGTTATACTTCTATGACATCTTTTGCAATGTCCGGAAGAACTTTTCGCGATTCCCGTCACAATTTTACACAGTCTCCGCGAAACCTTACACTGTTCCCGTCACGGTGAGGGTGCTGACGCCGGGATTCACGGTCCATGCCCCGGTAGCGGCATCCTGCGTGTAGGTCGCCGCGGGCACCGTGATCTGTCCGGGTACGGTGGCAAAAGCGCCCGTCAGATTGTTGTAGGTGTAGTTGGTGCCGGCATCCCACGCTGTCCCGTTGAAGGTCACGGAGATGGGATTCAGGATCGGGTTGAAGGTATCCGTGATGGCCACATTGTCCGCCACATCCGCCGCGGTATTACCCAGATTCTGGATGATGAAAGTGTAGGTGATCTGCCCGTTCTCCGTCACGGTGGTGGGCGACAGAGACTTGCTGATGGTCAGCATGGCCTCGTTGGCCGGAGTGATGGTCTCGGACACCGTAATGTCATTGTTCACTCCCACACCGGAGATGGTGGCGGTGTTGGTGATACTGCCGCTCGCGTCCAAAGGCGCAAAACGGTTGACCCTCGCCTGATAGATCAGGATCGCGTTGCCGCCCGCCGGCACATTGACCCCGCTGATCGTCAGGGGAGGTCCCGCGACTGCCGTGGGCGCTGTGTGGAGCGTGCCGTTTACATAATAGCGCAGGGAACCGTCCACAAAGGTCAAAGGATAACGGGTGTCGGTTCCGGTGACCGCGATCGCGCCCAGATTATCGGTGACGGTCAGTCCCGTGAACGCCGTATTTCCGGAATTGAGGATGCTGATGACATACGTCACGTTTTCATTGGGCGCATAAGTGTCCCTGAGCGCCGTCTTGGTCGCCGACAACACCTCCAAGAGCTCACCGGTGGTGATGTTGGAAGTGGTCGTATTGCCATTATAGGAAAGAGTTGCCTGATTATAAAAGGTTGCCATGATTGCCTCCTGAAAAATGCTCGCATAAAAAGTGATTTCTTTACATATAATATATGCCTGCGGGTTCACAGAGTTCCCCGCAAACGCCAAAAACCCCGGGACATCTTTTTGTCCCGGGTTTTTTTGTATCTTCTCCGCCGCAAAATGGCGACATGATCTTCATGGTATCATTTGGGCCGCAAAACTCAAGCCGGCAGATCGAATTTGGCGATCAGCGCGTCCAACGTGGCTGCCTGCGCGGACAACTCCTGACTGGTCGCGGAGGACTCCTCCGCCACTGCCGCGTTAGTCTGAATGACATCGGAGATCTGATTGATCCCCTCTTCCGCCTCTCTCATCGTCTGCGCCTGATTGATGGAGACAGCGCTGAGCTCCTTGGAGGAAGTTGCCACTTTCCGGATGCCGTCCACCACCAATTCTATGGATGCCACCGCACGGTCCGCTACCTTATTGCCGTTGTCGATCTCCTGCATGGCTCCCTCTATCAAAGTTCTGGTATCTACGGCTGATTTGCTGCTCTGTTCCGCCAACTGTCTGATCTGGTCAGCCACAACGGAGAAACCGCGTCCCGCGTCTCCCGCTCGCGCCGCCTCGATGGAAGCATTGAGGGAAAGCAGATTGGTCTGAGCCGCAATGCTCTCAATTTCCAAAATGATATTTCCGATCTTTTGGGATGTCTCGTTGATACGCGCCATGGCCTCCACCATCTCTCTCATATC
This sequence comes from Acetatifactor muris, assembly GCA_023663635.1. Taxonomy (GTDB): domain Bacteria; phylum Bacillota; class Clostridia; order Lachnospirales; family Lachnospiraceae; genus Acetatifactor; species Acetatifactor muris_A. The sequence continues at coordinate 47,219 of JAMPHD010000012.1, read as the reverse complement.
CGCGCTGCTGCCGTCGGCCATATCCGCGTATTTCTGAGACTGATGATAGGCCTCCTCCGCGGACTCCGCCGCATGCTCCGCGATCTCGGTGAGCATGGTGATCTTCGCCTGCAGTTCCTGCACCGCGCCCGCCTGTTCCGTGGCGCCCTCGGCAAGGCTCTGCGCGGTCTCGGCCAGATTGCCGGAACCCGCCGTCACCTGCAGAGAGGACTCCTCGATAAACTGCATCGTCTCCACCATGCAGTCTCTGAGCTGTTTGGAGGAGTCAAACAACTGCTTGAAATCTCCTATGTATCTGGAGCCGTCCTTGGATCGCACGGTATAGTCGGAATTGGCCATCCTGCCCAAAATATGCTCCATATCTTCAATGATAAAGTCAAGGGACTGCGCCATGTCATTGGCGGACGCGATCATATCCGCAACCTCGTCCTCGGTGTCAACCTGAGGGAAGGGACTGAAGATGTCTCCCTGAGCGAATCCTTCCAGTCTGTCCCCCAACTGCACCAGAGGCTTGGCGATACCCGCCGCGATATTTTTGCCCAGACGGATGGAAAAGATAATGGAGATAATAATGACCACCGCGATCACAGCCACCAGTGCCACGCACACAACGGTCATGGTAGCGGAAATGCCATTGCCGCGATCCACCTTCACATCCATGATCTCCGTCAACTGCTCGCTGATCTCCTCATACAGAGGCATGAGCTCGTTCATGGCCCGCTCCTGCGCTTCCTTGGAGCGCGCCGCATCGGAGGTGGAACCCAATTCCAGGATTTCGCTCTCGAGCGCCCAGTAATCCGAAAGCTCCTCGGCGATACTGCGATAGATCTTCTTATTTGCGTCCGATATCATGGATTCTTCCAGATCGGCAAAACTCTGCTCAAATTTCTCCCTGTCCTGATCGTGAACCGTCCTCATACTGCCGATGGCTTCCATGTCGTCATAGCCGATGCAGCCCCTGAGCGCCGATCTGGTCTCCGCAAAATAGGACATGGTCTTGCCCACATCCCCCTGAGCGAATCCGTAATTTCTCAATGAATTGGCATAAATAAGAGCCACCGTGATGAGCACTGCCAGTACCACCACCGCGACTGCCGCAGGAATCCCTGACGCGATGACGAACGCATGCACCAGTCGATCCTTGATTCGATACTTGTTCAATTTCTTGGACATAATTTTTCCTCCTTGTACCTCGCCTTAGAAATGCTCTTAACAATATTCAGAATAAAACCGGAAGGTCGTCTTCATATCGCACATTCTACGGCTGCACAAGCAGGTAATGATAAAACAAGTAAAACTGATAGGTAACACATAAAAAATGCTATACAAACTTAATATACTGACAAACTTTCATTGCTTATATCTGATTAAAATATAGTATACCACTTAATTTCTTTTTTTCAACAGTATTTTTTCAGATTTCACATAATTTCACATGATATTCGGTTAAATTATATACAATACTTTTAAATTCAAAGATTTTTTCTGCAAATATCTCTCAGACAACATTTGTCGCAATCCGGCTTTGTGCGGGCCGTACACACCGCCCGGCCATGGTCCACGAGTCTGTGGCAGAACGCGTTCCCCTCCTCGGGCGGGATCAGTTTCCACAGCTCCCGCTCCACCTTCGCCGGCTCCTTAATACCGTTCACAAGTCCGATGCGGTTCACCAGTCGGATGCAGTGAGTGTCCGTCACGATGGCCGGCTTGCCGAACACATCTCCCATGACGAGATTGGCACTCTTTCGCCCCACCCCGGGAAGTTTCAGCAATTCCTCCATGGTGTCGGGCACCCTGCCGCCGTACTCATCCCGCAGCATCTTCATACAGGCGCATATGTCTCTCGCCTTGCTATTGCCCAGCCCGCAGGGTCGGACAATGCGTTCGATCTCCTCCACGGACGCCTCCGCCAACGCGTTGATATCCGGATACTTCTCATACAGTCCCTTCACCACCACATTCACCCTCGCGTCCGTACATTGAGCCGCCAGCCGGACACTGACCAGAAGTTTCCACGCCTGATCGTAGTCCAATGTGCAGTCCGACTGAGGATACTCCTCCTTCAGCCGCTCTATGACGGCAAGGGCAAGCTGTTTCTTCGTCATCCTATGTACCTCTCCAACTACTTTCCGATCAGTTTATCCTGCTCTAAAATGTGATCCGTCAACCAGTCCGTGACGACCTTCAACATCTCCTCTATGGCATCGTCCTGATTCTCATCGATGGCCTCTAAGTCCCAACTGCCTATGATCTCTTTGAGCGCGTCATGCTGGCTCTTCTGCGTGAACATCCTCTTGTAGCCGATGGACTGCATATAAGCCTCCTCATGCTCAAAATGGGTGAGGGTATAATCCTTGAGTTCCCCGAGAATCTTTTTGATGTTGTCATATTTGTCGGGGATAAACTCCTCACATTTGAGATCATATAGTTCATCCGCAATCTCAAAGAGTTTCCTATGCTCCCTGTCGATCTCTTCGATCCCGGTCAAAAATTCGTCTTTAAATTCATACATCCGTCTGTCCTCCCAAACTATTTGTGATACGGTTCTCCGTTCAATATCCGAAAGCCGCGGTAGATCTGCTCCGCCAAAATAACCCGCATCAGCTGATGCGGGAAAGTCATATCCGAGAAACTAAGCCGAAAATCCGCCCGCGCGCTCACATCCGCGTGCAGCCCCAGAGAGCCGCCTATCACAAAGCAGACATGGCCCTGCCCCTCCACGGCGGCCGTCTCCATCAGACGCGCAAACTCCTCGGAACTCATTTTCCTGCCCGTGATCTCCAATGTGCAGACATACGCCCGATCCTTCATTTTGCTCAAAATGCGCTGCCCTTCCCGGAGTCTGATCCGGTCCTCCAGGGCAGGTCCCGCTCCGTCCGGCGTCTGCTCATCCGCCACCTCCGCGATCTCCAATTGGCAGTATCTGCCCAAACGCTTGGCGTATTCCGCGAGAGCCTCCCGATAAAAGGGCTCCTTCATTTTGCCCACACAGAGAATGGTGATCTTCATGAGTGCGTCAGTCTTCCCCTTCCCCAAATATCATCCCATAGAGAGTTTCATTGATATAGCGGTCCAAAAGCCGCTCATCCAGATTCATGAACTGGCGACTGATGCGCTCCTTTAGGTATTTCACTCTCCCGAAATACAGAAAAGAGTTCTCCGTCCCGCCACGGTCCTCCCCTGCTCCCACGGCCGCGTCGATCTCCTCCGCCCGCAGATTGTCCCGACACCACTGCTTTACGGCATCCGGCAGGGTATTGCCCGCCCGGCTGATTCCCGCGTACACGCCCGCTCTTATACATAATACAACGCCCACGGACACCAACAGCATGGAGACTGTCGTCAGGATAGCGTACACGGGATATCGGTCGTCGGGCAGGAAGGGCAACCGGCCCGACAAATTCCCCGGCAAAATGCCCGTCAGCCCCAACACTGCCGTCAAAAGCCCCGCTCCTCCCACCATGAAAAAAGCCCATGCCAAGAGGCGTCTGCGTCCCGCTAAAACTCCATAGTCCTGAGTCAATGCCCTGCGTCCCGATATTTGATATCCTGTCCGTCGATCCTTCATGTGTCAGTCTCCATGCCGTGATGCCGTTCCTTTGTATCTCTATCGTCTACATGCGCAAAATACTATTTGGCGCTCAAATATTCATCGATTCCCTTTGCCGCCGCCTTGCCGGCGCCCATGGCCAGGATCACCGTGGCCGCTCCGGTCACGGCATCGCCGCCCGCGTACACGCCCTCCTTGGTGGTCTTGCCATTGGCCTCATCGGCCACGATACATTTCCATCTGTTGGTCTCCAGGCCCTCGGTGGTGGAGGAAATCAGAGGATTGGGGGAGGTGCCCAGGGACATAATGACCGTATCCACCTCCATGGTGAACTCTGAGCCGGGAACCTCCACGGGTCTCCTTCTTCCGGAATCATCGGGCTCACCGAGCTCCATCCGGATACACTTCATGCCGCTCACCCAGCCCTTCTCATCGGCGAGGATCTCCGTGGGATTGGTGAGCAGATCAAAGAGGATCCCCTCCTCCTTGGCATGATGCACTTCCTCCACTCTGGCGGGAAGCTCCTCCTCGCTCCTGCGGTAGACGATATGCACCTCCGCCCCCAGTCTGAGAGCCGTTCTCGCCGCGTCCATGGCCACGTTGCCGCCGCCCACCACGGCTACCTTTTTGCCGCGCATGATGGGTGTGTTGGAATTTTCGTCAAAAGCTTTCATCAGATTGCTGCGGGTCAGATACTCATTGGCGGAGAATACGCCGTTGGCATTTTCCCCGGGAATCCCCATGAACTTGGGCAGTCCCGCGCCGGAACCGATAAACACCGCCGAGAATCCCTCCTCGTCCATCAGCTCATCGATGGTGGTGGATTTGCCGATCACCACATTGGTCTCGATCTTCACGCCGAGAGATTTCACGTTCTCGATCTCCTTCGCCACCACTGCCTCCTTGGGCAGACGAAATTCGGGAATACCGTATACCAACACGCCGCCGGCCTCATGCAGCGCCTCGAAGATGGTCACGTCATATCCCATTTTGGCCAGATCGCCCGCGCAGGTCAGGCCCGCGGGGCCGGAACCGATCACCGCCACTTTCTTGCCCTTTTTCTCCGTCACGCCCTGAGGTTTTACGCCGTTCTCGCTCGCCCAATCCGCCACAAAACGCTCCAGTTTGCCGATAGAGATGGGCTCACCCTTGATGCCCCTGATGCATTTGCCCTCGCACTGGCTCTCCTGGGGGCACACTCTTCCGCATACCGCGGGCAGGGCGCTGGACTCGCTGATCACCTGATAGGCCGCCTCCACATCGCCGTTTTTGACCTGTTCGATAAATCCGGGTATATTGATGGCCACCGGGCAGCCCTTGATGCACTGCGCGTTCTTGCAGTTGATGCATCTGGCGGCCTCTTCCATGGCCTCCTCTTTGTTGTATCCGAGACATACTTCCTCGAAATTAGTCGCGCGCACTTTCGCGTCCTGCTCTCTCACAGGAATTTTCTTCAACACATCCATTGTTCTTCTCCCTCCTAGCAGTTTCCGCAGCCGCCGTGATGAGTGCTGCCTTCCTCCAGAGCCAACATCGCTCTGCCCTCCTGCGTCTTGTAAAGCGTCTGGCGTCTCATGGCCTCATCAAAATTCACCGCATGACCGTCAAACTCCGGGCCGTCCACACAGGCGAACTTCACCTTGTCGCCCACGGTCACGCGGCAGGCGCCGCACATGCCGGTCCCGTCCACCATGATGGGATTAAGGCTGACGATGGTGGGGATCTCCAAATCCTTAGTCAACAGACAGACAAACTTCATCATGATCATAGGCCCGATGGCCACGCAGAGATCGTACTTGTGACCCTCTGCCACCAGATCCTTGATAGTCTGCGTCACCATGCCGCTCCTGCCATAGGAGCCGTCGTCCGTGGTCACATAGAGATTGCCGGCCACAGCCTCCATCTCCTTCTCCAGGATCAGCAGACTCTTGGTCTTGCTGCCCACGATGACATCCGCGTCCACCCCCTGCTCATGCAGCCATTTCACCTGGGGATACACGGGCGCAGCGCCCACACCGCCGGCCACAAAGAGGATCTTCTTGGCCTTCAATGCCTCAACATCCTCATGCACCAACTCGGACGCGCAGCCCAGGGGACCCACAAAATCATGGAAAACATCCCCCTCATTCAGTTCGGCCATCATCTTAGTCCCCGCGCCCACCGTCTGAAACACGATGGTCACCGTTCCGGCCTCCCTGTCATAATCGCAGATGGTCAGGGGGATCCTCTCTCCCTCCGCATCCATCCTCACGATGACAAACTGTCCCGGCATACAGGACTTTGCCACGCGTTTTGCCTCCACATCCATCAGATAAATGTTTTCGGCCAGCTCCTTCTTTTGCAGAATCTTGTACATAAACTCACCTCTCCTAAAATATTTTTATATCTCTGTCAATTGATATACCTCGTCCTCTATCTGTAATTTGTAATAGTATCCCGAGTAGGCATTCACCGCGAAATAATTGCCCGTGCGGGCCGCGGTGCCCTGCGCGTCCACAAACACCTCCGCCACCACATAGAAAGCATTGATGTCATTGATGTCGGTCACATAGAGATATTGATATCGATAATAGGCCGCCGTGTCGTCAAAATGCCCGGCCTCATCCACGATCTTGCCGGAACTGAGCGCATATCCGCGCACCTTATCCACCGCCTGATCCGGTGTGATGTCCGTGTCCAGTCTGAAATCAAACTGCCGCTCCACCACCGCGCTGCTGCGTCCCGTCTCCAACCTGACAAAACGGAAATCCGTCACGCCCAAGGGCATGGGGATCGGCTCAATATATTGCGCGGAATCCATGGTGGGCATCGTGCCGTCCGTGGTGTAATAGATATCGTGGGGATCATTGACCACGGTGATGAGCACAGGCGTGTCATAGCTGCCGCTGTCCGCATTGATGACGGGCACTTCCAATTCCTCCACCTGAACGTGATAATTTGCCTCCACCGGCTCGCTGACCACCCCGTTGTCATTCACAAACACGGCCCGCACGACATAATCTCCGTTTTCCAGAAGGATCGGCGTGGTATAATACTCCGACTTCTCATCCGGAATGCCGCCGTTTATCGTATAATAAATACTCCCCTTTCCCGTCACCGTAAGTTTCAGAGCCTTGACTTCATCATATTCCCCCTCGGGCAGACTGAATTGCGGCGCCTCCGCCATATAGCTGCGATAGGTCGTTTTGATGGCATCGCTTTCACAGGCAAGCAGCATGTCATTGATGGACTGATAATCCCCCACGGTCCGATAGACTGCGATCAGCTTGCCGTAAGCGCTTTCGAGCTGTTCCGCGTCCGTGTGAGGATCCGAAACGATATCCAACAGCATGGCCTCATAGGCCGCCTTGTCGTTTTGCAGAAAATATATCTCCGCCAGCCCCATCTTGATATCCACATTTGAGCCGTCCAGTTCCATGGCCCGCTCATAATGGCGTATCGCCCTGTCATACCGGCCGGCAAGAGTTTGTTTGACGGCCTGATCCACCTGATAATCCAAGGAATGATACTCCAACATTTTGACGCATCCCGCGATCAATGCAAGGATCGCCAGTCCGATGCCGATCCTGCCCGCCATGAGTAGGATCTTCCCGCGCTTTGGGTCTGCGGTTTTTGGATCCGCGCGTTTGGGATCCATGCCCCCCGCGTCACCGGCCGCACTTCCCTCTCCGCCCGTATCGTCCGTCTGCGCAACCTCCTCGAGGATATGCTCCAGACTCTTCTCCAGATTACGCTCCAGTTCCGGTTCAAAATCCGGGACTATATGGATGTCCTGACCGCAACTCTCACAATAGAGCCGGTCCTCGCCCATCTCCGCCCCGCAATTTGGACATTTCATAGGCTGTATCCTCTCTATTGCTGCAGAGCGACCGACTCCACGCAATTGTTCATCAACATGGCGATGGTCATGGGACCCACACCGCCGGGTACGGGTGTAATGGCGCTGCAGTGAGGCTCCACGCTCTCAAAGTCCACATCGCCGCAGAGCTTATTGTTCTCATTCCGATGGATGCCCACATCGATCACCACCGCGCCTTCTTTGACATAGTCCGCAGTGACCATCCGGGGTTTGCCCACCGCAGCCACCAGAATGTCCGCGCGCTTTGTGACCGCCTTCAGATCCGCCGTGCGGCTGTGTGTCACGGTGACGGTGCCGTTCTCCCTGAGCAGTAAGAGCGCCATGGGTTTGCCCACGATATTGCTGCGGCCGATCACCACACATTCCTTCCCCGCGATCTCTATGCCGGAGCGCTTGAGCAGCTGTATGATGCCCGCCGGGGTACAGGACACAAAGCCCGGCTTGCCGATACAGAGCGCGCCCACGTTCTGCGGGTGAAAACCGTCCACATCCTTTTTGGAGTCGATGGCATCCAACACCTTCTCCTCATCGATATGTCCCGGCAAGGGGAGCTGCACCAAAATGCCGTTCACATCCCGTCTGCCGTTCAATTCCGCGATCAGCTTTAGAAGTTCCCCCTCCGTGGTCTCCTCCGGCAGCTCATAGGCCAGAGAACGGATACCGATATACTCGCAGGCCTTTTTCTTATTGCCCACATAGACGGTGGAGGCGGGATCGTTTCCCACCTGGACGACCGCCAGTGTCACTTCAATCCCCTCCTCTTTCATCTTGGAAACCTTCTCTTTGCACTCCTCTTTGATCTGTGCCGCGATCGCCTTGCCGTCAATCAATTTTGCCATGTCTTCTCTCCAATCTTTCTCGTCCGTTGTCTCATTTACATTCCGATCCGCTCATGCTCAAATGTTTCCCGCTCAGAACAATCCGATGATCCTTCCCGTATCATCCACGTCTATCCGATGGGCCGCAGGCTCCTTGGGCAGCCCGGGCATGGTCATCACCGCCCCCGTCAGCGCCACCACAAACCCCGCCCCCGCGGATACATACAACTCCCTCACATTGATCTCAAACCCCGTGGGTCGCCCCAGAAGGGTCGGGTCGTCCGACAGGGAATACTGGTTCTTGGCCATGCATACCGGAAATCTGCCATAGCCGAGTCGCTCCAGCCGGCTCATCTGTCTGAGCGCCTCCGGGGTAAAGGTCACGCCGTCCGCTCCGTAAATCTCCACCGACACCCTCTCGATCTTCTCCCTAAGGCCAAGATCTGCCGTATAGATCGGCTGAAAGTGACTCTCCGCATTCTCCAATGTGTGCAATACTTTTTGAGCCAGGGCAATGCCGCCCTCTCCGCCCTTCTCCCACACCTCGGACAGCGCGAATTCGCAGCCTCTGCTCTCACAAAACTCCTGCACGAATGCAAGCTCCGTCTCCGTGTCCGAGGTGAAGGCATTTAAGGTGACTACCACGGGCACACCGTATTTGTGCAGATTTTCGATGTGTTTCTCAAGATTGACGATGCCCTTTTGCAATGCGGCGAGATCCTCCGCGTTTAAGTCCGCCTTGGCCACGCCGCCGTTATATTTCAGGGCCCGCACCGTCGCCACCAACACCACCGCATCCGGTTTCAGCCCGGCCATAGCGCATTTGATGTCAAAAAATTTCTCCGCGCCCAGATCGGCTCCAAATCCCGCCTCCGTGATACAATAGTCCGCCATCTTCATGGCCGCCCGCGTGGCCCGCACGGAATTGCACCCGTGGGCGATGTTGGCGAAGGGGCCGCCGTGCACCAATGCCGGCGTATGCTCCAGCGTCTGGATCAGATTCGGTTTCATGGCATCCTTCAAAAGAGCCGCCATGGCGCCCACCGCCTGCAGGTCTCCCGCCGTCACCGGCTCCCCGTCATAATTATATGCCACCACAATGCGCGCGAGCCTCTCCTTGAGATCCCGCATGTCCTCCGCGAGACACAGGATCGCCATGATCTCGCTGGCCACCGTTATGACAAAGTGATCCTCCCTCACGAAACCGTCCGTCTTGCTGCCCAGACCCACCACGAGATTGCGCAATGCCCTGTCGTTCATGTCCTCGCAGCGTTTCCACACGATCTGCCTGGTATCTATGCCCAGAGCGTTCCCCTGGTGGATGTGATTGTCCAAGAGCGCCGCCAGAAGATTGTTGGCGGAAGTGATCGCATGAAAATCCCCCGTAAAATGGAGATTCAGATCCTCCATAGGCACCACCTGCGCGTAGCCGCCCCCCGCGGCGCCTCCCTTGATGCCGAAACACGGCCCCAGAGACGGCTCTCTGAGCGCGATCACGGCCTTTTTGCCCAATCTGCCGAAGGCCTGACCCAGACCCACGGTGGTGGTGGTCTTGCCCTCACCGGCGGGCGTGGGATTGATGGCCGTCACAAGGATCAGCTTACCGTCCGGCCTCTTCTCCAATTCTTTGAGGTATGTATCGGAGAGTTTGGCCTTATACCTACCGTACAGCTCCAACTCCTCCTCGGGAATGCCCACGGATGCCGCAATCTCCGTTATGGGTTTCAGCGCTGCCTCCTGAGCGATCTCTATATCCGTCTTCATCTGAGCCCTCCAATTAATTCATCTGCCGCATCCATGCCGCGACGCTCTTTCACTCAACCGATCTCTTCCAAAAGCTGCTCAAAGCTTTCCATACTCATCAGTACCTTGCGGGGCTTGGTGCCCTCTTCCTCGCCCACCACGCCGTACTCGCAGAGCTGATCCATGATGCGGGCCGCCCTGTTAAATCCGATCTTGAGAACCCTCTGCAGCATTCCGATGGACGCCTTATCCTTGTCGATCACGAAACGTCCCGCCTCCGCAAAATATTCGTCTCTGTCATCGCCACCGCCCGACGCGCCGTTTCCGGACCCCGAGCCGGTATCCATGTTCTGAATCTTCTCCTGAATGTCCTCCGCGTAGGTGTTGCCGATGGCCTGATTCTTCAAAAAGTCCACCACATCCGACACTTCCCTGTCGGACACAAAAGCGCCCTGTATGCGCGCGGGCTTGGAATATCCCTGGGGATAAAAGAGCATATCCCCCTTGCCCAAGAGTTTCTCCGCTCCCACCATATCCAGAATGGTGCGGGAATCCACGCCGCTGGACACCGCAAAAGCCACACGGCTGGGCATATTGGCCTTGATCAGGCCGGTGATGACATCCACACTGGGACGCTGGGTGGCGATGATCAGATGGATGCCGCAGGCTCTGGCAAGCTGCGCCAGACGGCATATGGATTCCTCCACTTCGCCCGGACTCACCATCATCAGATCCGCCAATTCGTCCACGATGATCACGATCTGCGGCAGTTTGGAGGGTACATCCTCCTCCCCTCTCTCCCGCATTTCTTCCAGTTTCTTATTGTAGCCCTTCAGATCGCGGACATTGTAATCCGCAAATTTCCTGTATCTGTCCTCCATCTCGGACACCGCCCAGTGCAATGCCGCGGACGCTTTCTTGGGATCCGTCACCACGGGGATCAAAAGATGCGGAATGCCGTTGTAGACGGACAGCTCCACCACCTTGGGGTCCACCATGATCAGTTTCACGTCATCCGGATGGGCCTTATACAAAATACTCATGATGAGGGTGTTGATACACACGGATTTGCCGGAGCCCGTGGCCCCCGCGATCAGCATATGGGGCATCTTGGCGATATCCGTCACCACCGTCTTGCCCGCGATATCTTTACCCACCGCAAAGGCGATATTGGAAGGAAAATTCTTAAATTCCTGACTCTCGAACAGATCCCTCAGCGCAACGGTCATGTTCTCCTTGTTGGGCACCTCGATACCAACCGCCGCCTTGCCGGGGATGGGCGCCTCGATTCGGATGTCCGTGGCCGCCAGATTTAATTTGATATCATCGGAGAGCCCCACGATCTTGGAGACTTTCACACCCTGTTCCGGCTGCAGTTCATACCGGGTGACGCTGGGGCCCTGACTGATATCAGTGACGGTCACCCGCACGCCGAATGTCTCCAACGTCTGTTGGAGCCGCATGGCGGTCTCCTTCAGCTCCCTGGTGGAATCTCCCGTGGCCGCCACGCCCTTTTGCAGCCTGGAGAGAGGCGGGAACATATATTTCTTGGGCGCTTTCTTCTCCGCGCTCTGCATCTCTTTATGTATCTGCCGCTCCGCGGGGGACATGCCCTCGTCCTTAGGCGGCGCGGCCTCCGGTCTCCTCCGCTCGGACGTCTCCTGCTCCGCCACGCCCTCCTTATGTATCCGGATCTGTTCCGCGGAACGCGTCAGGGGCATCTCCTCCCCGTAATTTGACCTTCCGGGCCGCACACCCTGTGAAATCGATTCCGTCCGGATCTCCTCAGACATCACCTCAGATGCCTCAAACTCCTCCGGCGCCGTTTCCGTCAGATTGACCTGATGGGCCGTGCGCACATGGATCTTATCAAAATCAAAATGATTGGGACGTCCGGCATCCGCCGTCCGGGCAGTCCGCTCATCCGCTGCCGTTTCCTCCGTCTCCCGATATGTGATCTCATGCATATCTCCACGGGCGCGATCCTCCTGCTGTCTCAGCGAGGTGGCAGCCGTGACGCCCGACACTTTCTTTTCCATGCGAAGGATCTTTTCGTTTTCCTTCTCCTCCGCTCTCAGCCGGCGCTCCTCTTTGCGCGCCTCACTGTCGCGCATCCGCTCCTCCCGAAGTCTCTGCCTGTCCTCCTTGCGCTGGCGCGCGGCGTCACGCTTGTCCCGGGCCGTCTCCTCATCCTGCTCCCCGGTATCAAACTCATCTTCCGAGCCCGCGGCCGCCTCCCGCAGACGTCCGAGTCCGCCCTTCATCCCGCTGAGCAGAGACCGCTCCGTCACAAGGATCAGGCTGATGACAGAACACAACGCCACCACCAGAACCGTTCCCACGGTCTCCAGACTGTGCCGTAACAGATAGGACAGACTGCCCGCCAATATGCCGCCGCCCTTTCTGCCGCTGCTGCAGCTCTCATAGATGGCCTTGATATCATAGTTCTCCATATGGGATACCGTGCCGGCGATCATATCGCAGATCACTCCCAGCATCAAAAACAACACTATCCCGGCGATCAGTTTGCGCAACGCCGTGGAACTTCCCTCGTTGGCAAACCAAAAGGCTGCCGCCAGAAAGACCAGGATCGGCGTGATATAGGCCTCCCAACCGAATATGCCGAACAGGATGTCACGGATGCCGTTACCCACGGGTCCTATGATCCCGAAATTGCAGAAAAACAATAATACCATGACCACAAACAGCACGATCAACCCGATCTCATGAAAGAGTTCCCGATCCTGCTCAGCCTGCCGCTCATCGACCTTGGGCGCCGCAAGGCGGCGGGTATTGCCCTTTGTGGAATTGATCTTTCCCGACGCGGATCTGCCGGCTTTATTGGTTCCATTAGTTCCATTCGATCTATTGGATCTGTTAGTTCCGGTTGACGAAGAAGCCATCTCGCTTCCTACCTCTCTGTTCTTCTTTTCGTTTCTAAAGTATTAGTATACCATTTTTCCCGCATCTTGTCACCATGTATCCCGGCATTTTATTTCTTCCTTTTCATTTGCTCTCATTTTATTTGTCCCCGATCAGTTCATGCAGTTTGGCGATGGCGCGGTCGATTCCGCCCACCGCATCGATGATGCCGTATTTGACGGCCTCCTCTCCCACAAGGATCGTGCCCACATCCTTGGTCAGCACTCCCGTCTCCATCATCAGTTTCTCAAAACATTTTCTCTCCACCTGACAATGGCGGCACACAAAACCGGTGATCCGATCCTGTATCAGCTTGAAATAGTCGAAAGTCTGCGGCACCCCGATCACGGTGCCGTTCATGCGCACCGGATGGATCACCATGGTGCCCGTGGGCACGATAAAGGAATAGTCCGTGCTCACCGCGATGGGCACGCCGATGGAATGACTTCCGCCGAGCACCAATGACACGGTGGGTTTGCTCAAGGACGCCAACATCTCAGCGATGGCAAGTCCCGCCTCCACATCTCCTCCCATGGTGTTCAGGATCACCAACACCCCCTGAATCTCCCTGCTGTCCTCAATGGCCGCCAGTCTGGGCAGAACATGCTCATACTTGGTGGTCTTGGAGTTGTTGGAGAGATTGTCATGCCCTTCTATCTCCCCGATGATGGACAAAAGATGGATGTCCTTTCTGTCATCATCCCCCTCCAACGTGAGCTGCCCCAGTTTCTCGATGCGCTCATCCTCATGTTCCTCCTGTTTGGCCTTCCTGTCCCGGTCATCCTCCTTATCATTGTCATCGCCGTTTCCGGCCTCGCGAATATTCTGATCCATGTCCTCTCCTCCCGCATTCTAAGCAACGAAACAAAATCAAAAGAACCATGCCCTTTACGGGACACGGCTCCTTTATCCGTGATCTGTCCTTTAGTATGCCTGTTTGGCGGGATTTTATCCCAAAGCTTTCCCTGCGGGATCATCCGAATGCCATGACCGTCTAAATGTCAAAATCATCATCGTCCGGCACTTCGTAATCGTAATCCAATACCCTGCGCACATGTTTCTTGGGCAGGGGCAGGGGATTTTCTATATAGTTGACCTGACTCTCCTCCTCGGAAGGTTCAATGGCCTCAAACATCAATTTCTTGCGCACATGTTTCCCCGGCAGAGGCAAAGCGTTTTCCACATCGCCAACCTGAGCCTCCGATTCTTCGGAAGTTTCAAGGGTCTCAAACGCCATATCGCGTTTTTCGCGCGACAGTTCCTGATTTTCCTGTGATGATTCCCAATCTTGCCTGTGTTTCTTTCTCATACCGTCCTCATCCGTCTCTCCGTCTTCCGTCTTCGCAATATCAATATCATCGGAATCCGCTCCGGCCTCCCCGGTCCAAAACAACTCTTCCAAACTGCATCCCGCCATGGCGGCACAGAACAGATACAAAAGACCATAGGCGTTAAACCGCTCCGGAGCGCTCATTCCAAAACACTGCATCCCCATCAAAAGCACCGCCGCCAAAAACCACGGAATATATCTCTCCATCCTTTGATGATGCCAAAAACCAAACACACCCGCGGCCATTAATGCCACTAAAACCGGCACATCCGGGCCGAGCGTCCCTTCCGTCATCATCACCGGAACCCGAAAACCTCCCGGCGCGTACAGAGCCATCTGCCCGGATATGGAATCCCATACCGCGCCGCCCGGACAATGCAGCCCCACATAACACAGGATCGCCACCGCCAGGCAGCCGAGAAACACCCCCAACGGAGTGATCAGTTTCTCAAATCTTCCCGACTCCGCGCAGATTTTGACTGTCAGAAAGAGCAACAGAGTGATCCCTGCCGCATCCATGTAAAAACAGACCCCGATCAGGACTCCCACCGCCACGCAATGCAACACTCGCAAAACCTTGCGGATCACGGTATCCGCCTGCTCTATCCCGTCAGGGATCCGGGCAATGCCGCCCAGAGCCAGGCCGAAGACAAACAACACAGGCAGAAAAGACGAAACCTTGTGTGTCTCCCCCGTCATATATGTGCCAAATCCCATAAAAATCAATGTCACCGACGCGGCGATCCGTCCGGACAGGCTGCGAACGCCAAAATATAAGGCGAGGGAGGCTGCCGCCAACAGGACAGGCTGCAGGATCATGGCCGCCAGGATACGGTTTCCCATAAGAAACATCATCCCGTGCAACAGATACAGATATACTTTCTCGCCCCCGTGAGCCGCATCCGTCACAAACCCCGTCTCCGCCATGTATGCGGATTCCCATGTCGCGTCCATGGACAATGTCCCGGCAAGGGCGATCCACCAAACGATCATCCCCGCAAGACATACGATCACCAACAGTCCCTCCGCGATATTTCCCGCCAGAGGTCGCCCGCTCAGTTTCAGGCTGCACCTTACGGCCGGCCCATGCGCTCTCCATACGATCAGACCGATGGCCGCCAGCACCGCAAGCCCCGCCGCCAGTCCCGCCATGGCGGGATATCCCAACCGCACGGCCACGGAGATCGCCACCAGAAACAGGCAACTGCCTACTGCGGCCCCGTAGAGAAACCATATGGAGATCACGGGCAGACTACTTTTCTTCATCCGCCAAAACCTTTTCAATGTTATAGCGGGGTCTCTGTTTCACCTCGATATAGATCTTGCCGATGTACTGTCCCACAAGACCGATCGCCAAAAGCTGTACGCCGCCCAGAAACCAGATGGACAGGATCAGGGACGTCCATCCCGGCACTACATGCCCCGTGAAATAGGATATCAGCGCGTAGATCGCCGCCAGTATGGAGGCACAGATGATGACCATGCCCAATCCGAGGATCATGCTGATGGGCTTGACGCTGAACGAGGAGATCCCGTTGAAGGCCAAGGCCAACATCTTCTTCAGAGGATACTTGGACTCTCCGGCCACCCGCTCCTTGCGGTCATAGTAAACGCAATCCGTCTGATAGCCGATGAGCGGCATCATGCCCCGCAGGAACAGATTGGTCTCCTTATACAGGGAGAACTGCTCCACCGCCCGCTTGCTCATCAGGCGGAAATCTGCGTGGTTGTAGACGGTCTTGACCCCCATCATCCCCATCACCTTATAGAATCCCTGCGCGGTAGTCCGCTTGAAGAAGGTATCCGTCTTGCGCTCCTTCCTCACGCCGTAGACAATATCATTGCCCGCGTGGAACTTGTCGATCATCTCCTCGATGACCGCCACGTCGTCCTGCAGATCCGCGTCGATGGACACCGTCACATCGCTCATATCCTTGGCCGTGAGCAGCCCCGCCGTCAACGCGAACTGATGTCCCACATTGCCGGCCAGTTTCACCCCGAAGACCTGTCTCGGCCAAGCCGCGTGTTCCTCCTCGATCAGTTCCCATGTGCGATCTTTGCTGCCGTCATTTACAAACAATATAAAGCTGTCCGCCCCGATCTTGCCCTTGCTCACAAGATCAGCCAACACATCGCGCAGAGCCTTGGACGCGATCTTCAACACTTCCTCTTCATTGTAGCAGGGCACCACTATCGCCAGTCTGTCCATCCTTACCTCCGATCCTCGGTTTCCCGGTCTTATCCTTCCATTGCCTGTCTCAGATCCGCAATAATGTCATCCACATGCTCAATGCCCACGGACAGACGGATCAGATCAGGCGCCACGCCCGCCTCCGCAAGCTGCTCATCATTCATCTGACGATGGGTGTGGCTGGCCGGATGCAGCACACAGGTCCTGGCATCCGCCACATGGGTCACGATGGCCGCGAGCTGCAGCCTGTCCATCATCTTCTCCGCGGCCTCTCTTCCGCCCTTCAAGCCGAAAGAGATCACGCCGCAACTTCCCTTTGGCATGTATTTTTGCCCAAGCTCATAATATTTATTGCTCTTAAGTCCCGGATAATTGACCCATGCCACGCTCTCATGCCGCTCCAAAAACTCCGCCACGGCCTGCGCGTTGGCGCAGTGTCTCTCCATGCGCAGGGGCAGTGTCTCCAGTCCCACATTCAGAAGAAACGCGTTCATGGGCGCCTGAATGGAGCCGAGATCCCGCATGAGTTGTACGGTGGCCTTGGTGATATAGGCGGCCTTGCCGAACTTTTTCGTATAGGTCACCCCGTGATAGGACTCGTCGGGGGTAGTCAGTCCGTGGAATTTGTCCCCGTACCGATCCCAGTCAAAATTGCCGGAATCCACGATCGCGCCGCCCACACTCATGGCATGTCCGTCCATGTATTTGGTGGTGGAGTGGGTGACGATGTCCGCCCCGAACCGGAAGGGATTGCAGTTGATGGGCGTGGCAAAGGTATTGTCCACGATCAGAGGCACGCCGTGGCTGTGCGCCAACCGGGCAAACTTCTCGATATCCAACACCACCAGCGCCGGATTGGCGATGGTCTCCGCCATCATGCATTTGGTATTGGGCCGGAATGCCCCCGCGATCTCCTCCTCATCCGCGTCCGGATCCACCACCGTGGTCTCGATCCCCATCTTTTGCATGGTGACGGTGAGCAGATTGAAAGTGCCCCCATATACGGTGGAGGACATGACCACATGATCTCCCGCCTCGCAGATATTGAACACCGCATAGTAGTTGGCGGCCTGTCCGGAACTCGTGAGCATGGCGGCCACACCGCCCTCCAGTTCACAGATCTTCTGCGCCACCAGATCGTTGATGGGGTTTTGCAGTCTGGTGTAGAAATAACCGCTCTCCTCCAAGTCAAAAAGTTTTCCCATCTGCTCGGAAGTGTCGTACTTGTAGGTAGTGCTCTGTATGATGGGCAGCACTCTGGGCTGTCCGTTCACAGGCTGCCACCCGGACTGCACACATATGGTCTCTTTCTTAAAATTCGGATTTTGCGCCATGGCCCTGTCCTCCTAATGCCTGTTAAATGCTCGCTTTGTGCCTGTTATAACTACAGCAAACACCACCCTGCCAAGGTGGTGCTGCCGCATCCTCTCTATGAAAGCTTTTGAAAACTTATATCGCAAGATCCCGCGTCACTCGTCCCAGTTGTGATATACCGCCTGCACGTCATCATCCTCGTCCAGAATATCCAGCGTCCGCTGAAGATTCCTGACGGCGGTCTCATCGGAGAGCTCCACATAATTCTGAGGGATCATGGTCACCTCGGCGCTCAGCATGGGAATGCCCGCGTCCTCCAGAGCCTTTCTCACATCCTCAAAGGCATCCGGATCCGTCAGCACTTCAAAGCTGTCCTCCTCCTCGGAGAAATCCTCAGCTCCCGCGTCCAACGCCGTCATCATCAGATCGTCGGCCTCCATGTCGCACTCTTCTTTGTCTATGATGATCTGACCCTTCTTGTCAAACATGAAGGAGACGCAGCCGGGCGTGCCGATATTGCCCTGCCCCTTGGTGAAAGCGCTCCTCACATTGGCCGCCGTGCGGTTCTTGTTGTCCGTCAGCGCGTCCACGATGATGGCGATGCCGTTGGGGCCGTATCCCTCATAGGTCACATACTCATAGTTGACATTGCCCACGTCTCCCGCAGCTTTCTTGATGCCGCGCTCAATGGTGTCATTGGGCATATTGTTGGCCTTCGCCTTGGCAATGACCGTGGCGAGCTTGAAATTATTGTTGGGATCGGGACCGCCCTCCTTGACCGCCACGGCGATCTCGCGCCCGATGATGGTAAAGATCTTGCCCTTCGCGGCATCGTTCTTCTCTTTTTTATGTTTGATATTCGCAAACTTAGAATGTCCTGACATTTTTTATCTCTCTCCTTTTATCCTGCATGTCTTTCCGCATACATTTTGTATCATATCATTATTTTGCACTTTCTTCAAGGGCGGATTGTTCGTTTTCCCCGGAAGGTTTCGTCTGCTCTTTGGGCCGCCCGCCGTCCTTAGGGTCCGTCTCCCCGGTCTCCTCGGGAAGTTTGGTCACCAGGACACTCTGCACCATCTTGTTCTCCACGGACAGGATCCTGAAATTGTATCCCTGATAGTCCACGTCAAACTCTTCTCCCGGCTCGGGGATATGATCCAAGCGATAGATCATAAATCCGTTCAGAGTCTCAAATTCCTCCCCGTCAAAATTGATGCCGAACCGCTCCGCCAGATCCTCCAGAGGCGTCTTTCCCTCCATGACATACTCGTCATTTCCCTTGTCCTCGATATATTCCGTGTCCTCGTCATACTCGTCCAAAATATTGCCCACGATCTCCTCCAGGATATCCTCCATGGCTACCAGTCCGTCCATCTGTCCGTACTCGTCCACCACGATGGCCATCTGAAGTTTCCGCGACTGCATCTCCTCAAACAGCTCGTCTATATTCTTGGTCTGCGGCACAAAATAAGCCTCTCTGAGCAGCCCCTCCAGATCCCTGATGCAGCCGTCCGAGGAATCATCGCGCCTGTGATAGCGCATGGCGTCCTTCAGATGCAGCACCCCGATGATGTGGTCGATATTCTCCTCATAGACCGGATAACGGCTGTTGGTGCCCGCCAACATGAAATCAATGGCATCCTTCAGATGCATGCTGCCGTCAATGGCCACCACATTGCTGCGGTGGGTCATGATATCCTGCGCCTCTTTATCGCCATAGGTGAAAATATTGGAGATCATCTCCGCCTCGCTGTCCTCCAGGACACCCTGCTCAAATCCCTCCTGCACCATGTTGATGATCTCTTCCTCGGTGACATCATTCTCATCCTCGTCACCGCGCACGCCGAACACAAACAATATGGCCGTCACCGTTGCGTTCACCAGACCCGTGAAGGGCGCGAGCATTTTGATCAGCGCCGTGGCAGGTCCCACACACGCGTAAGCCCATTTCTCGGGAGCCTTGGCTGCCACCCTCTTGGGCAGGAGTACGCCAAAGGTCAAAAATATGTAGAGCAGCGCCAACGCGGAGATCACGGAGGCCAATACGCTGAACACGATTCCGATCACTCCCGCGGACACTCCCATGGAGAGCGCCTTGGATTCCGCAAACCTGCTCAGGTTTCTCTCCAGAAACCGGATCCACAGATTCAGATACACGGCTCCCGCGATCACATTGATCAGAGTCGTCGTCAGCTGTACGGTATTCGCGTAACGGTTGGGGTGACGGATGATCTCCATGAGTCTGATGCTCTTGGCGTCCTTCTCCCCGGCCCGTCTCTCCACTTCCTTCTCATTGAGTTCGGCGATGGCGGAACCAAAACCGTACAGAAACATATCCATAAATAACAGAATGACAAAAATGATACCGGCACCGGGTCCAGCGTCTTCCATGTCTGAAAAATCTCCTTTATCCTGTGTTTTGATGATATTTTAATGATAGTATGATATACCATTTGCCCCTGTTCGTCAAGAACCTCTCATACCGGCCGTCGTCTCTCTCATACCGGCCGTCGCTCCCCGCCTGTCCGGTCTCCGGTTTCGCTTATGTATTGAGTTCCAGACTGATCATCAGCGCATGATTCACCTTTCTCATGATATCGCCGTCCAGATGGCATACCTTATCCTTCAGGCGTTTCTTGTCTATCGTTCTGAGCTGTTCCAACAGCACCACGGAATCTTTATCCATGTCATACAGATCCGCCCGCAGTTCAATATGCGTGGGCAGTTTGGCCTTATTCATCTTGGAAGTGATCGCGGCGCAGATGACCGTGGGACTGTGCCGGTTGCCCACATCATTCTGAATGATGAGCACCGGTCTGATGCCTCCCTGCTCCGATCCCACCACCGGTCTCAAGTCCGCGTAATATACATCTCCTCTTCTCATTATTCCTCCAATCCGCCTGATCGGCTTACAGATAGTATTACCCGTTTCCCTGGAGGTATTCCAATTATTTTCTGAAATGTAAATGTCAGGATAAAACGCTACAATGTCTCTTCTCCGCGAAATCCATCCGAATCCAGGATCCCCACGATCCGACCTTCCCGGTAAAACACCCTGGGCACGCGCCGGTTCAGATCACAGACCAGCTCATAATCAAATCTTCCTGACCAGGCGCCCAACTGCTCCGCGGTAATGCGTTCCCCGCCGTCCGAGCCGAGCAGCGTGACCGCGTCCCCCGCCGCCACATCCGAAATCCCACTCACATCCGCCATGAACTGATCCATGCACACACGCCCCAATATGGGGGCCCGCTCTCCCCGGATCAGCACATAGCCCTTCCCGCAGGAGAGGGAGCGGGGATATCCGTCCCCGTATCCCACCGGGACAGTGGCGATCCGCATGTCATGTTCCGCCGTAAAGAGCCCGCCATAGCTGACACTCTGCCCTTTGCGCAGCGTTTTCACATAAACCACCCGACTATGTAGAGACAATGCCGGCCTCAACCCGTATCCGTCCGCCGGCACCTCATCGGAGGGACTCAGGCCATAGAGCGCAATGCCCGCCCTCACCACATTCATCTGCGCCTCCCGCAGCCTGAGTATGGTCGCGCTGTTGGCACAGTGTTTTATGGGGATGTCGATCTCCTCTTCGGCCCCGATCCGCTCCGTAAATTCCCGAAACAGCTTAAGCTGCCTTTCGGTCTCTGACAGATCTCTCTCATCCGCTTTGGCAAAATGCGTAAAAATGCCCTCGATTTCCAGACTGCCGTCCCGCGCGTACTCTTTTAGCGCTCTGACAAAAGAAAGTCCCTCGTCGTCCGGTCTGATACCGACGCGCCCCATGCCGGTGTCCACCTTGATATGAACCTTCAGCGGTTTCCCCGCCGCCTTGGCCGCGCGGGACATCTCCGGGAGCGTCCCCTCCGCGAACACGGTGCCCCGTATCCCCTCCCCGGCCATGCGCTCATACGCATAGGGAAAAGTATATCCCAGGATCAGTATCGGCTTTTTGATACCATGGTCTCTTAAGGCAAAGGCCTCCTCCGGTGTGGCAACCGCAAACCCGTAAATAAAATCCTCCGCCTCCAACAGGCGGGCGATGGGAACGCTGCCGTGGCCGTACCCGTCCGTCTTCACCACCGCCATCATCCGGGTCTGCGGTGAGAGCCCCTCCCGCATCTTGCGCGCATTGTGCAGGATCGCGTCCAGATCCACATCCGCGCGCACTCTCTGAAAAGTATCCGCCATCCGGTTATCCGTATTTTGATCCGTGTCCCGATTCATTTCCGTCTCCTGATCCATTCCCGTCTCTGTTTCCATGGCCGCAAGCCCCGACTTCATATCCCGAGGCGCTCCACACCCCGCAGCATTCCGCCCTTATACCTTGCAGCGCTCCACATCCCGCAGCGTCATGGCCGCCGCGTCCGCCAGATCCCCGGCCATACAGCCGTGTCTGCCTCTCTCCCGCGCCGCCGCGTCTCCCGCAGCGCCGTGGAGCCATACTCCGGCGCAGGCGGCCGCAAACACATCCGCGATTTGATTTCCGGAGGCTCTGTTCTCTTCCGCATCTTCTCCCGTGCCTTCTCCCGCGATCCGCTGCGCCCACAGCCCCGCGATCAGCCCCGTCAGCACATCCCCGCTGCCCGCCGTGGCCATGCCGTCATTGCCGGACGTATTCACATACACGGGGCTCTCCTCCCCGCACACAAAGGTGCGGGCGTCCTTGGCCGCCACCACCGCGTGTAATTTATGAGCCAATGCCGTTCCATACCGCCACAGATCTTCCTTTAAACGCAATACGGACAATCCGGTCAGCTGCGACAGTTCCCCCACATGGGGCGTGAGAATCACGCCGCTCTCCCGGGCCGCCAGGATCTCTTGCATTTTATTGCTCTCCGCCAACAGATTCAGGCCGTCCGCGTCGATCAGCAGGGGCTTTCGGGTTTGGGTGAGGACCCGCTCCAGACACGCATATGCGTCCTCTCCCCGGCCGAGTCCCGGACCGATGGCGATCACGTCCGCCCAATCCGCGCTCTCCAAAAGCTCCTCCCAAGTTCCGTACAGAGCCTCCGGGACCGCCGTCTGCACCGCGATCCGATTGCTCTCATCCGTCAATACCTTCACCATGCCGGCGCCCGCCCGGTACGCCGCCTGGGCGCCAAGGATCGCCGCTCCGGCCATTCCCCTGCCGCCTGCGACCAACAGTACCTTGCCGAAGGTCCCCTTGTTGCCCGCGGCCGGTCTCGGAGGGATCCAATCCGCCGCGTCCCGCGCGTCCGATATACAGAACATCTCCGGTTTCCTGCCGCGGAAACTCCGCTCCGTGATACCGATATCCGCCACCTGCACCGTTCCCGCGTACCCGCAGCCCGGGTACAGGATCAGTCCCCTCTTGATGAATCCGAAGGTGACGGTGGCGTCCGCGCGCACCGCCTGCCCCAATACGGCCCCCGTATCGCTGCTGATCCCGGAGGGTATATCCAATGCAAGCTTGTAGCCCGACAACTCATTAAACTCGCGGATCGCATCCGCGTAAATCCCCGTGACCTCCCTGGAGAGTCCCACGCCAAAAAGGGCATCTATCAGAACGGTATATTCCCGAAGGACGGGCGCGTCACAAAAACGCACCCTGTAATGTTCTAATATATGCCTCTGTTGTGTCCATTGTTCGGAGGCCTTCGACGCGTCTCCCACACATCGGATATCCACCGACAGTCCCGCCTCCGCCAACAGTCTCGCCAAAGCCAGTCCGTCTCCTCCGTTATTTCCCATTCCGGCCAGTATCCACGCGCTGCCCCGATACTTTCCGTCCGTCTGCGACGGATCCTGCCTTCGCAACGCCTTAAGCGCCGCGTCCCGCGCGGCCAGGGCCGCCCTCTCCATGAGAGTCATGCCCGGAATGCCGATCCTCTCCATCGTGTCGGTATCATATCGGCGCATTTCCTCCGCCGTCACCACATATTTCATCGTTTTGCTCTCTCAATTTCCGGCGCCGTCACCGCCTGTTTTGTCCTGCCCGTCCTTTGATTTGGGCAGCCTGATAAAATGTTCTTCCGGATTGTATTGTATGTCAAACAGGTCCACCACATCCCCTCCGAAGATATCGTTCATATAGGAATAAATATCCTGATTCCGCTTTTCCATCATCTGCTTGCGGATCAGATTCTTCTTCAGTTCAATGCGGACTCCCGTCACCCAATCGTCAATCTGTCGGATCTGCTCGCTGTTGTCCTTCATGGTGCCATAGCAATACTCCATGGTGGCCAACATCAGCTGCTCATTGACGCGCTCGATCTCCGCGGGCAGCTCCGCCAGTTCCTCCTTGTAACCCTTGATCTTCTCATTGCACTCCTCGATCAGCCGCTTGTTCTCCCCGATCTTCTTCTCCAGCTTTTTGCTGCCGCTCTGCTCCATCTCATTTACCATGGGCACGATCTCGCTCATCAGCTTTTTCTTCAGCTTTCGGACATCCTTGGCCTCCGTGGTCAGCTTACCCTGTCGTTTCAGAAGATCGTTCAGCCTGTTCTCGAGATCTTTGACATTCGCCTTCCCCACCTCGTCCAACAGCCGATACCACTTGTTGTCCAATGTCAGGATCGGTATTTTTTTGCCGAGCAGCGCATCGGAAAACAACTCCCGTTTGCCGTTTTCTCCCATAGCCGCCTCCCTGTCCGATCTGTGCGAGGATCCCACAGATCATGCTCACTCACTCTCCCGTTTCCTGCAGTTGATGTTGTAGGACAATTTCATCAGACTGTCGGAGAGATGTACATTTTCCACCAAAATTCCGTCCGGCACATTCAGATCCACATGGGCAAAATTCCAGATGGCCTGAATGCCGTTCTCCACCAACACATCCACGATGTCCGCAGCCCCCGTCTTGGGGATGGTGAGCACCGCGATATCAATATCATTCTCCCTGAGAAAATGTTCCAACTCACTGATGGGCATCACATCCACGCCCCGCACTTTCTCCCCGGTCAGCTCCGGGTTGTTGTCAAAAATTCCCTTAAAAATAAATCCCCGGCGCTCAAAGTTCAGGTAATTGCCCAGCGCTCGGCCCAGATTGCCCGCGCCGATGATGATGAAGTGATGGGTGTGGTCCAGTCCCAGGATCTTGCTGATCTCCTCATAGAGATAGCCCACGTTGTAACCGTATCCCTGCTGTCCGAATCCGCCAAAGTTGTTAAAATCCTGCCGGATCTGGGATGCCGTAACCTTCATCAGCCCGCTCAGCTCCTGAGAAGAAATGCGCTCCACGCCCTCGTCCCGCAGATCACCCAAATATCTCAAATATCTCGGCAGCCGCCCGATGACGGCCTGTGAAATTTCCTTTGTCTCCAATGGGATCTACCTCCGCTACCCGGTTCGCGCCATAGCGAACCCGGTGATTTGTTTTTGCAACATTTTGTTTTGTCATGTCATATTCATCATATCACTTTGTTAAAAGCTTGTCAATGCAGGAGGAAGAATTTCCACCCCGAAGAGACCACGATTCCTCATTTCCGTTGACAGACCCCCCAAAATCTTTTATATTGTTTCTAAAATGAAATTTTTTAGCATGGAGGCCCGTCATGATACTCTCCTGTCAGAACATATCCAAAGCCTTTACAGACAATCAGGTTTTGCAAAATGTCAGTTTTCATATTGAAGATTACGAGAAAGCCGCCATCGTGGGCATAAACGGCGCCGGCAAGACCACGCTCCTTCGCATCATCGTGGGACTGGCGCAGCCCGATGAGGGCCTGGTCACTCTCGCCAAAAATAAGACCTTCGGCTATCTGGCACAGATCGATGCCGTGGACACGGACAACAGTATCCGCGGGGAACTGCTGTCCGTCAAACAGGATCTGGTAGATCTGGAGCAGAAAATGCGTGACACGGAACAGGCCATGCACCATGCAAAGGGCGATGAACTGGAGGCGCTCATGAAGTCCTACAGCGATCTGACTCACGCCTTTGAGACGGGCGGCGGCTATACCTACCGCAGCGAGTTGGTCGGAGTGCTCAAGGGTCTGGGCTTTGCCGAGGAGGAATTTGACAAGCCTGTCTCCACCCTCTCAGGCGGACAGAAAACCCGCGTGGCCTTGGGCAAACTCCTCTTAAAGAAACCGGATCTCATCATCCTGGACGAGCCCACCAACCATCTGGATCTGGGCTCCATCACCTGGTTGGAGAACTATCTCATGAACTATAAGGGAGCCGTTATCATCGTCTCCCATGACCGTTTCTTTCTGGACAGGATCGCCACCAAGGTCGTGGAGATCGACCGGGGCAAAGCCACCGTCTTCGCCGGCAATTACTCGGATTACGCGGTCAAAAAGGAACAGCTGCGGGCCGCCGCCCTGAGCGCCTATCTCAACCAACAGCGGGAGATCAGACATCAGGAGGAGGTCATTGAGAAACTCCGCTCCTTCAACCGGGAGAAATCCATCCGCCGCGCGGAGAGTCGGGTGAAGGCTCTGGACAAGATCGAAGTGTTGGAGAAACCCACCGAACAGCGCGCGGACATGCGCCTTACTCTCACGCCCTACCGCGTCAGCGGCAATGATGTGCTGACCGTGGAGGGGCTGACCAAGTCCTTTGGGCCGCAGCTCCTTTTTAAAGATGTGAATTTTGAGATCAAACGCGGGGAACATGTGGCCATCATTGGGGACAACGGCACCGGCAAGACCACTCTCTTAAAGATCCTGAACGGTCTGCTGGAGGCGGACGAAGGGGATTTCCGCACCGGCGCCAATGTGGAGATCGGCTACTACGATCAGGAGCATCATGTGCTCCACGGGGAGAAGACCCTGTTCGATGAGATCTCCGACGACTATCCCTATCTCGGGAACACCGAGATCCGCAATGTGCTGGCCGCCTTTCTCTTCACCGGAGAGGATGTGTTCAAGCGGATCGACGATCTGAGCGGCGGGGAGCGGGGACGTGTATCGCTCGCCAAACTCATGCTCTCCGAGGCCAATTTTCTGATACTGGATGAGCCCACCAACCATCTGGACATTCTCTCCAAGGAGATTCTCGAGGATGCCCTAAACGGCTATGAGGGCACGGTATTATATGTGTCCCACGACCGATATTTCATCAATCGCACGGCGCATCGCATATTGGATCTGAGCGACCGCCGGTTTGTCAACTATCTCGGAAATTATGACTACTATCTCGAGAAGAGGGAGAACATGGCATCCGATGCCGCAGACCGCGTGTCCCAAGGCTCTGCGGCCGAGACGACAGTTTCCGAGAGCAAACAGGACCGGAAAGCCCGGAAGGAAGAACAGGCAAGACTGCGCAAGCGGGAAAATGATCTGAAAAAATGTGAAAAAGAAATTGCCGAACTGGAGGATCGCCTGTCCGGGATCGACGCCGAGATGTCCGATCCCGCCGTCGGCACAAACCTCTCCAAACTGCGGGAACTGAGCGACGAACAGGCCGAACTCACCGCAAGACTTGACAAGCTCTATGAGGAATGGGAAAAACTGGCGGAGTAGCCCGAGGGCTCTCCGCCTTTTTCATCGAAACATATAATGTATCCGGATCCGTCAGGCAAGCAGCGTATCCAGAGTCTGTCGGATGGCCTGAATAAATTCCAGACTGTTTAAGATCACGGGATTTTCACAGGTGGAGATCCCTGCCAGACTCTTGGTCATCTTGCCGTCCTCCACGGTCCTGATACATGCCTGCTCCAATTTGTCGGCAAAATTCACAAGCTCCGTATTACAGTCCATCTCTCCGCGTTTCTTGAGCGCGCCGCTCCACGCAAAGATCGTCGCGATGGAGTTGGTGGAGGTCTCCTCTCCCTTCAGATGCTTGTAATAATGGCGCTGTACGGTGCCGTGAGCCGCCTCATACTCATAGACTCCGTCCGGGGACACCAGAACGGAAGTCATCATGGAGAGATCGCCGTAGGCCGTGGCCACCATATCAGACATGACATCTCCGTCATAATTCTTGCAGGCCCAGATAAACCCGCCCTCCGAGCGAATGACACGGGCCACCGCGTCATCGATCAGCGTATAAAAATACTCGATTCCGGCCGCCTCAAATTCGGTCTTGAACTCCGTGTCATAAATCTCCTGAAAAATATCCTTGAAGGTGTGATCGTATTTTTTGGAGATCGTATCCTTGGTGGCAAACCAGAGATCCTGACAGGTGTCCAGCGCATAGGCAAAGCAGGCTCTCGCAAACCCGGATATGGACTCCTCCGTGTTGTGGATGCCCTGAATGATGCCCGCTCCCTTGAAATCATGGATCAGCTCTCTGGTCTCGGTCCCGTCCTCCGCCGTGAAGACAAGCTCCGCCTTTCCGGGTCCGGGCACCTTGATCTCCGCGTTCTTATACACATCGCCATAGGCATGACGGGCGATGGTGATGGGCTTGCTCCATCTTCCCACATAAGGTTGGATGCCTTTTACAAGGATGGGCGCGCGGAATACCGTGCCGTCCAGAATGGCTCTGATGGTGCCATTAGGGCTCTTCCACATCTCCTTCAAATCATACTCTTTCATTCTGGCCGCGTTGGGCGTGATCGTAGCGCATTTGACCGCCACCCCGTACTTGAGGGTTGCCCTTGCGGAGTCCACCGTCACCTGATCGTCCGTGGCATTGCGATGCTCCAGTCCCAGATCGTAATACTCCGTCTTCAGATCGATATAGGGGAGCAACAGCTCGTCCTTGATCATCTTCCAAAGAATGCGGGTCATCTCATCCCCATCCATCTCCACCAGGGGGGTGGTCATCTGAATTTTGCTCATAATTGTCCTTTCCGGATTTCGCAATCCTGTCCGTCTTTTTAGTTTGAATCATTTTGTGTCCGCAGGTTTCGTATCCGCCTGTTCTGTCTCTCTCTGATAGGCCTCATACAGCCCGTTCTTCACCATATTTTCATAGGCGTTGATCATATGTCTGTTGGCCAGCTGCTCCGCCAGATCCGCGTCCCCGGAGCGTATGGCCTCCATGATCTGTTCATGCTCCGCATTGGACTTGGGCCCTCTGTTGGCGCTGTTTAAGGTCTTCCGGCGCACCCGCAATACATATTGGTGAAAATCTTTCAACTGATGCTCCAGCATCTTGCTGTCACAGGCCTCGTACATGATGTCGTGAAAGCGATTGTCCAACTCCGCCAACTGCTCCAGATGCCCTTTCTCCGCGTGAAATTTGGCGAGATATACATTCTCCTCCATCTCTTCCATCTGTTCTTTGGTGATATGCTCCGTGGCCCAACGGGCACACAGCCCCTCCAAGAGCGATCGGATCATATAGATATCCCGCACGTCCTTCTCCGTGATCCCCGTCACATAGGCGCCCTTGTTGGGAATGATACGGATCAGTCCCTCCAATTCCAACTGCCTGAACGCCTCGCGGACCGGCGTCCTGCTGACGCCCAGTTCCTCGCCGATGGCCACTTCCTTCAGCTCTTCATGCTCCTCGTATTTTCCGCTCAAAATATCGTCTCTCAACTTGTGAAAGACTCTGCCCCGCAGGGAGAACTTGTCCGTCACTTCCCGCTTTAAATCATAATCGGCCATTTCTTCTCCTTATCTGATTTTCTCCTCATCCGGATTTCCTCTCTATTCGATATCGGGCTCATCCGATGTCGGGCTCATCCGATGCCGCACTCATCCGATGGTGATGCCCTTTTCCTCACACACCCTGTTCAGACAATCCACGATCTCATCATCCGTGAGCACCGTCACACGGCCGCCCGCATATTCCTCATCCACCCATTTCTTGATCTCACACACGAGCTCACAGTTCTTGTCCAACTGTTTGTCGTCCTTGAGCTTATAGTAGGTGTTGATCCAATGGGCGATGCCCGCCAGTCCGGAGGTATTGGAGATCGCGCACAGGACCGGTCTGTTCAGGAATTTCTCGGTGTCAAAGATATTGTAGATCTCCTCGTTCTTCAGAAGGCCGTCCGCATGGATGCCCGCCCGGGTCACATTGAAATTCTTGCCCACAAAAGGCGTGCGGGAGGGAATGTGATATCCGATCTCTCTCTCGTAATATTCCGCGAGCTCCGTGATGACCGTGGTATCCATGCCGTTCAGATCGCCCTTGAGCTGCGCGTACTCAAACACCATGGCCTCCAGAGGCGTATTGCCGGTGCGCTCACCGATGCCAAAAAGGGAAGTGTTGATGCCGGAACAGCCGTACAGCCATGCCGTGGTGGAATTGACCACCGCCTTGTAGAAATCATTGTGTCCGTGCCACTCGATCAATTCATGGGGCACACCCGCGTGAGTATGTAAGGCGTAGACAATGCCCTGCACGCTCCTTGGGATCACTGCGCCGGGATAATTGACGCCGTATCCCATGGTATCGCAGGCCCGCACTTTGATGGGGATCTTGTACTCCTCCATCAGTTTCATCAGCTCCAGACAGAAAGGCACCACATATCCGTAGATGTCCGCCCGGGTGATGTCCTCCAGATGGCAGCGGGGACTGATCCCCTCCTCCAGACAATCCCTTATCACGCTCAGATAGTGGTCTGCCGCTTGGCGTCTCGTCATTTTAAGTTTCATAAAAATATGATAGTCGGAGCAGCTCACCAGAATGCCTGTCTCCTTCATGCCGATCTCCTTGACCAGTTTAAAATCTTCTTTGCTGGCCCGGATCCAACTGGTGACCTCGGGGAACTCATAGCCCCGCTCCATACATTTGTAGACCGCGTCCCTGTCCTTCTTGCTGTAGAGGAAAAATTCACTGGCACGGATCATGCCGTTGGGCCCGCCCAACCGGTGCAGATAGTCATAGATCGTCACGATCTGCTCGGTGGTGTAGGGGGCGCGGGACTGCTGTCCGTCACGAAACGTAGTGTCCGTGATCCAAATATTCTTGGGCATATTATGAGGTACGATCCTGTCATTGAAAGGAATCTTCGGAACCTCCGAGTAAGGGAACATATTGCGGAAAACATTGGGCTTTTCCACATCGTCCAAAATATACATATGCTCCTCGATCTCCAGGAGATTGTTCTTGGAGTTCATTGTCACAGGACGATTCGCGAACGCGCCGCTGTCTCTCATATAGCATACCATCCTTTCCCACGGACCGGAAACCTTATCGTGTAACTTTGTCCTGAAACTTTATCCTGATCCGCGTTCCTTGCATAATTGTATACAATCGTGCAATTTATGTCAATACTTTTATACCAAAAACCGGGCAGGTATTTCCTTTTTATGGAAAATACCGCCCGGTTCATTTTATCTCATTTTATCTCATCTCATATTGTACGGAGTCCGGAAGGTCGAGCTTTCGGATCTCATCATGATTCTCAAACACATCCTCCGCGATCACCCGCACCTGATCCGGCACCACCACCGTATCGGAATTGCCCCGATAGGCGATCAATACGCCGCCGCTTATGAGGAAATCACCCTCCGTGCCGTCGCTGCCGCTCAAGAAATTCTCCACCCATGCCGTGTGGGCAAAAGCCTTGGCCTCCACCCGCGTCACACTCTCCGGCAGCTCCACCGCCGCGAGATCGTCACAGTGATAGAAAGCCGCAAAACGGATGGTCTCCAATCCGTCGGGCAAGCGGATGCTCTTTAAGCCGCTTCTGGCATAGGCAAACCGGCCGATCTCCCGGATATCCGTCGGTGCGTCCGTCACAAAGTCAAGATCCCGATAATGCGCCCGCGCCGGTATTTTCCAAGGGAGTAACGTATCCAACACGGCAGCCACCTGAGCCGTGCCTGAGACGGCCTGTGAAATGCCCGATGTCCCCTGATCGGCATTGCCCGGTCTGCCCGTCGCGCTCCCGCTCTGCACGGGAAGGTCGGAATTCTGCATCATCACAACGGCCTGATTGCCCACCACCGTGGTGCTGCCCCAAGTCTCGCCGGTGGGCAGATCCCATGGCTGCGGCGAGACTCCCGTCGAGTAATCGGAACCGGAGTACACTCCGTCCGAGGGTATCACCGGACGATCCGCCGTGAGCGTTCCATCCCCGTAGACTGCCATTTTCTTCTGCCGCTCATAAAAGTCCTGCGCGTATTTATCCGCGTAACTCCCCGCCTCACAGAGAATATTCAGAAGATAATCCCCGTCAAAGGCGTCCTCACTGATATAGGTCACGTTGGTGGGAATGGTAATGTTCTCCAGCCAATCACAGTAGGCGAAAGCCTGTATGCCGATACTGCGCACGTTGGAGGGGATCGTGATATCCGTTATGCCGTCACAGTTCATAAACGCGAAATCGCCCACGGAGGTCAGTCCCTTGCCCAGAGTGACACTCCTCAGATTATCGCATCCCCAGAACGCGTAAGCCTTGATCTGCTCCACGGAATCCGGTATGACGATCTTTTCCACCGATGTGTTGTTTTCAAAGGCGCTCTCTCCTATGACTGTCACGTCCTTGGGGATCGTCACGGATGCCTCCGAACCTTTGTATTTGATCAGCTCCCCGTTCTCAATCGTGAAAAGGGAGGCAGACGTCTCCGCATCTGCCTCCACCACAGGAAGCAGCATAACGATCAGTGCCAATATTGCCAAACACGCACTCACAAACCGCCATCTTTTCATGCTAATCTTCCTCTATGCCACCTTAACTTTCTGTAAGGTGCGCTTGTCTTTCTTCATAAAGAATACCACTGACACACATGCCAGACCGATGGACAAAAACCACTTGGGATGAATGCCGTCACCTGTCTTGGGCGTGTTGTCCACATACCCGGCGGCCGTGAGATTCCCCGTGTCCACATAAATGACATAAGGTGAAAAATGCTCCGCGGTGAAAGTCACACAGGCCACCTTGTCAATGGTGGTGAACTTGGGCGAAAGCTTATCCAGACGCCCGTTTACCACGCCCGCCACCTTGTTGTTGCCGGCATAGGTGATCAGAGAATCCGGCAAAGGAACCGTAATGCTGATGCTCAGTCCCGTGGTGTCCGTGATCTTCCTCGTACCCGTGGAATCATACAGGCTGATATCCATGGGGAAATACTTAATATTGCTGATGTCCCCGTATTCCGCCTGCAGAGCCTTCAACACCGCCTCCGACGCCGCGCTGCTGTCGGAGATCTTGATGGTGAAATTGTCGGAGGAGCCGGTCACCACGGCGTTCACCACGCCTGTGTTGGACAGACCGTTCTTGTCGATCACCACGGTAGTACCACTGCTCACCGCCCCCGTGCTGCCGTTCGGACGATTGGAGTGATTCGTGTTCGCGTTGCCGCTCACTGTCGTGGAGCCCGTCTTAGTCTTATAATGCGCCGTCACGGTCACGTTGGATGCCGGCATGGTCACGATCGTGGCCGACAATACTCTGCTCGCGATCACCGTGTTGTCCGGATCGATGGTCCAACCGCTAAACTCCTGTCCCGCCGCGGGATCATTGGCCACGATGATGGGCTGTGTCCCCGCCACATAACTTCCGGAACCGCTGCCGTTTATGACCGTCAGCGTGTAGGTCTGCTGAGAGGTACTGTTCGAACCGGAAGGGTTGCTCGAATTAGACGGATCGCTCGGGTTGGTCGGATTCGTCGGATTGGTTGGATTCGTCGGACCAGTGGGGTTCGTCGGGTCAGTGGGATTCGTTGTCCCGTTCGGCTCGTACTGCGCCACCGCTATGGTATCCTGCATGATATTGGTGAGATCCACATTCCATCCCACAAAGGTATATCCTTCCACCTCCAACTGCGCCCTGTCATAGTAATAGGCAGTTCCGCCCACGGGCACCGTGGTGGTATAGATCAGTCTCTCCGCGTACATGCTGTAAAATCTGACTACCAACTCTCCCTCGGGCACCTGTCTGTAGACGGCTTTCGTGGAGAAGTTCTCCTTTATATTGGTCAGCGGACGGTCCCATCCCACGAAAGTCTTGCCCGCCACCTCGGGAATCTTGCTGAGACTCGGTTCCTCAGCAGCCTCGCCCTCGGTCACATAGGTGGACCAGATCTCCTCCGTGCCCTCCTCATTCAGATAGGTCACCTTGAATTTGCGGGCGTTGGGATCCTCGGTCTCATACTGCGCGATACAGGTGGTATCCGCCGTGATGGCGTGATAGTCGTCCTGCCAACCGACAAACACATAGTTGGCTCTGCCGTTGGGCTCGGGCGGAACCGCGTCCTGTCCTGCCACAACCTGCTGGGTGTCAACGATGGAAGTCTTGCCCAACTCCTCCACCCAATCGATGAAGGTAACCGTAAATTTCTTCACAATGCCGTCCGGATTCGTCTGGATCACCGGCGTATGCTTGGTCGCGTAGGTATACGCATTGCTCGGATTTTCACAGATGAAGAGCAGATCCCCGTCCGTTCCCCCCGCGAAAGCGTCATTGTCTATATAGGTCACGCTGGTGGGCACCAATATCTCCTGCAGATTACTCTTGGTAAAAGCATCCTTGGAGATGGATAAACATGTATCCGGCAAGGTCACGGAATACAGATTCGGCGTGTTCTCACAGGCAGATTCCGGCACATCCGTAATATATGCATTGCTCAGGTCGATGGTTCCCACCTGTGTATCCGCAAAGGCATACGGAGAGACCTCTGACACACCCGCCGTCTCCGCGGCGCTCACTCTCTTATTGCTCCTGCCGGCCAGATACTCCACCAGTCTCGCCCGGTTGCCGCTCCCATCCAACTGATAGATGATGGAATCATCGCAGCTGAAATTGGGATTGCCCTGGAAATTTACAGTGTTGAGCTTATCACATCTGATGAAGGGAGCGTTGCCCATGCTCGTCAGAGTGTCCGGAATATACACCGCTTCCAGATTCTCGCAGCCGTCAAAGGCGAAGTCTCCGATGGAGGTAGTCCTGCCCATCAGATAGATGGCCTGCAGATTCGTGCAGTCCTTAAAGGCTCCCGTGGTGGCTTCCGTCCCGTCCTCGTTAAAGGTCGCGCCCGCGATCTCATTCAGGCTGTACGCCGTGATGGTCTTGGTATGCGTCTCATCGGCCTCCTTGGTCTTGAAGAGTCCCGATTTGATGGCCTCAATTCCCTCCGGCAATTCAATGTTCAGAGCCGCGTCAATGATCTGCTGCTCATAGCCGGTGAGCGTTGAGCCGGGATATTTGCCCACTGCCGTCTTTGCCGCATTCTCATAGTCTTCCGTGATATAGGCATAATTGGCCTGAGTATACTTTGTTCCGTCCTTCAACTCCTTAAAGGTGGGATAATCCACAAGCTCATTCTTATCCGTGTCCGGATTGTACTTCACGGCCAGATTGGTGGGCCAACCGCTGTAGTAAGTGATATAGTCGGTCTTCTGATTGCCGTTGGTAAAGGAATTGGCTTTGTTCATGGCCCAATTAAACGGCTCACTGTCATAAGAAATCTCACCTATAAAATTCAGATGAGGCGCCGTAGTTGTCGCGCCGGCTCCCGTCTGCGTGTTGAAGGCGCCGTTGCCAATGGAAGTCACATTGGCCGCATTCGTAAAGATCACGTCCGTCAGGTTATTGCAGCCCTCAAAGGCCGATCCCGCGATGGTCGTCACGGAGGCCGGTATGGTGATGGATTCGATCGTCGTTTTGCCTTTGAATGTTCCGGAGTCAATGCCCACCAGGCGGGACGGCCCGATGGCCTCCGGAAGCACCACATCCGTAATTTTGCCCACATCGCAGTAAGTCAACTGATTCTGTCCGTTCACGCGGTAGACCGCGTTGTTGCCCTTGCCGTCTCCCACCGTGATCTCATACAGATTCTCGCCGTACAGGCTGAAGGCAATATTATTCTTAGTGGCCGTCGTATGCAGATCCCCCGTGGAATTGCCTTCCAGGTAAAAGTCCACCGGCACATCTTTCTTAAAATCCCCAAAGGTATAGGTACTGCCCGTTGCTTTCTTCTCCACAAAATTGAGCGTGGAGTTGTTCTGTATGGTGATAAATTTCAGAGCTTTACATCCGGCGAAAGTACTGATATCCACCTCATTGGCGGCGCCGTTTCCATTGGCCGCCGCGTTGTTAAAACTGGCGGGGAATGTGAGAGATTCCAGCGCCGCGCAATTCCGGAAGGCATACTTGCCCAGATAAGCCAAGGCGGATCCGTCCGAGTTACCGAGCGTAAATTTCGTCATCTTCTCACAGTTCTCAAAGGCGCTGTCGCCGATGGTGGTCACGTTCACGGGCACCGTAAACTCTCTGAGGGCCGAGCAGTTATGAAACGCGTAGGCGCCGATGACCGTCGTGTTGGAGATCACCGGTCCGGTTACCGTGGTCAGCGTGATACAGCCGTCAAAGGCGTGGTTGCCGATGGTGGTCAGACCGTTCTCCAGTTGAATGCTCTGCAGACCGGTACAGCCGTAAAAGGCATAGTTGCCGATGCCGGCCAGTTTCCTCGGAATCGACAGGCTGCCGATATTACCCTGACTGGCAAAGATGCCCTGTGAGGGATCCGTGATGTCATCCTTCACCGCCCATGTTCCGCTGTTGTCACCCGTTCCCTCCTCGAGATACTGGTTGCCGATATACCACACTTCCACGTTCATGATGGGCTGATGCGTACTGCTCTCCGTCAGGGCGTACACATCATTATTATCGGTGTCCTTAGTGCCGGTGTTGTAATAGAACTGAGTCACCTCAAGATCTTTCCAGTTGGCATAGTCCGTATCATAGCAGGGCATATACGCCTCCACCATGACAGGCTGCAGCGTCTGCAAGATCTTGGGGGTTGACGTCGGCTGTCCGTTCTCATCCTTTTCGTACACGATATTGCCGTCTTCGTCCGTCTCCAACACGGGCTCTCCATTCTTATCATAGGTGTCCTGCATGGAGTACTGGGCCACACCGTTGATCACCTGATGCACTCTCGTCTTGTAATAGAGAAACTCATTGCTCATGGAGACCAACGCGTAACCGCCGGTGGTACCCAAGTTATCCGAGAGCTTACTGAAAGCATCCACCGTGGGCGGGATCTCCAACTTATTGCCCTCCAGATAGCCGCCGCCGTATCCCAAGATCACGGCCACCTTGTCCGTAGAGGAATTATTGGGTCTGACATAGGCCCACTGGAACATACCGTCGCGGGTCTTATAAATCTTCTCATCTTTACCCACATCCGGTATCTGATTGTTCGCCTTGGTCACACCGACTTCAATGTTCTTGTCATCCGTGTATGCCTGCAGATTGTCCACGGGGATCGCCGCCACCACGATAGCCGATATGAGGAAGAGCGTCCCCAGAGTCTTTCTCACACTTCTCTTTAATCTTCTGCTTTTCGTCTTAACAGCCTTAGCCATCTCTCACTACTCCTTTGCCAACACTTTCTTTGCCACGACCACGAACCGCCCGTTCTTCTCCTGATAGTCACAGGTGGAGAGCGTCAACAGCCGGTCGCCGTAGCTTGCCGTGACTCCCGTGTCATACAGGGAGACCGCGGCCATCTCATTCATATTGGAATCAAATTCCGTCTCGCTCATCGCGTCAATGAACTGATAATACTTAAATACCACTTCCTCCTCGCTGTAGACCCGCGATCGGAACACATACATGACCTCGTAGATTCCCTTCTCGTAGATCGTGTCAAAATCTATGTACCTGTGGTCCTCGTAATACTTTTGGTCACTGTATTTGTCCAGATCGCCAAACATCTTCCCGCTCTGCATGTGATGCCCGTAGAGGATCAGATTGGTGCTGGGCTTGAGCACATCACAGTCCTTATCCATGAAGATGGAGCCGTTCCGGTCATATTCCTGATCCAGATTGTGGGTCAGATAATACTCGTTGTCGGAAGTCTGCATCACGGGATAGTTTATCTTTGTATCGTCAATTTTGACCCATCCGATTAGCTTTTTATTTTTTATTAATAAATTTTTATATTCATCCAACACCTCGGGGATCTCCCGTTCCTCGTCCCCGGTGTAGTGGATCACCACGTCCCCGTCTGCGGACTGCCCCCGCAGCGCGATGGGCTCCTGCTCCTTCAGCGCCAACAGTTTCTCGTTGTCCCTCTCCGTCCTCTCGTAAAAATACGAGTAGACGGCAAAATACCCGAGACAGACTAAAGCCCCCGCCATGCACAGGAGCACCGTCCACTTTCTCCGTCTCTCCCGACGCCGCAGTTCCTCTCGGACCGCCTCCTCCGACACCTGTACCGGCGCGGCTGCCGGTGATCGCCCGGCCCGGCGCAAAGTCCCCGGCGGATGCCCGTCGGCTTTTGTCTTAGTGTCCGCCCGGCGCGCGCCCCGCCCTGTCTTGGAGCCGCCTGCGCCCTTTTGCATCCCGCGGATGCGCTCCTCCAGTTCGTCCTCAAAGTCCTGTCCCAACAGGGTATAAAACGGATACCGGCCTTCCCGCACTTCCTTGAGCAGACGCTCCAACTCCGCCTCCGTATATTTCGCAGACTCCTTCCTGAGTCTGTCCATGGTGTCCTTGTCTCTCAGAGCCCGCTTATAATCCGCCTCCGTACGGAAACTGCGATCCTCCACTATGTACTCGTTCCGTGCCATCTCTCCACACCTGATCTACGCATAGTAACCCATACTTTATCTATTATTCTTATTTTACTATATATCGTAAGAAATGCAAGTGTTTTTCCACATATTGCGCAATATCTTTTGTGGAAATCCTTGGAAAACATAGAAACAAAGACAGGCCGCAACGCATACAATACATCATAAATAAAACCCTATCATTGGAGGCAACGATCATGAGTAGTTTGACTTCCGGCAATTGCGGATGCGGATGCGCCAGCGGCAACTCCGGATCCGGACTGTTTGGCGGCAACAGCTGCATGTGGATCATCCTGTTATTGCTCTTCTGCGGCGGCGGATGCGGCAACAATAACGGCTGTGGCAACAACTCCGGCATCAGTCTGTTTAACGGCAACAACAGTTGCTGTGACTGGCTGATCTGGATCCTGATCCTCAGCAGTCTCTGCGGCAACGGCAACAACGGCTGTAGCGATACCTGCGGCAACAGCTGCAACTCCTGCGGCTGCTAAACCGCGAACTTCCGCAAGGCAGGCTCCCCGGAGCCTGCCTTTTATGGAGCGGGGACGAGAGCCATATTTCCTCCCTTTGACGCATAAAATACATAGATGATAAGCCATGCGGGAGGTCACTATGGACAGCAGCCGGTCGGATCGGGTCGCGGCCTTTGACGCGCTCTTTACCAACAATCATATCCAAATGCTGAAACTCTTCTCTGCCTATCTGGATCCTTCCGTCCATGGGCAGTTGGCTGTCTATATCAAATTTCTGGAGCTGCAATATACATTACGGTTCTTCCGGGAACATCCCTCCGCCTCCATCTGCGCCTATACGGACATCCGACATGCGGACGGCGCGACCCGGCTTTTGGAGGAGATCATGCCGTTTTGCACTCCCGCTGAGAAAGAAAAACTGCAAAATATACAAAATATGTACAAAAATATTGAAAATATGCAAGAAATGATGCAAATACTGGAGATGCTGCAGGAAATTTCACCCGAACTGTTCTCCGGCGGGGATGCGGGAGGCTCTGACGTCTCCGACAATGTTATGAACCTATTGTCCAATTTGGGGAATATAAATCTGACACAGATGTCAGAGATGATGCAGGGAATGTTCAACTCTTAGATACATAGATTTTAATTCCAAATCTTAAACCCGATCAAGGAGGCAGTATATGTCAGACGCAAACAACCGTCCCGCCTGGATGGAGGACGAACTGGTAAGAAACATACCGGACCGGAAACTGGATCTTCTGAACCAAATGTTCCAAGAGGCCAACGCCCGCAAGCAGTCCGCCGGCCCCATGAAAAGTCAAAGGGAAATGCTGATGCTCATGATGCCCGTCCTAAAACAGGCAAAAGCGGCCAACCTGTCCTTCACCCCCGGGGAGCTGCAGGCCGCCATCGCGGCGATCCGAAAGTACAGCAACCCCGAGGAATTACAACAGATTGACCGAATCTGTGAGCAGCATATGAAACCATAAATTACCGCGCAAGCCTTATTTGACCACGATATTCACCAGACGGCCCGGCACATAGATCTCTTTCACGATATTGCCCGCGAGCCTGTCTCCGAGGGCCTCCTTGGCCAGAGCGATGACCTCGTCCTTGCCCAGGTCCTTGGACACCGTGACGGTGACCCGCATCTTGCCGTTGATCTGCACGCCGATCTCCACCGTGCTCTCCACCGTCTTGGCCTCGTCATATTCGGGCCATACGGTCTGATACACCCTGCCCTCATATCCGGCAGCCTGCCACAGCTCCTCCGTGATATGGGGCGCAACGGGATTCAACAGCGTGAGGAAGGTCTTGTACTCTCCCCTCGTCACGGCATTTTTCTTGTAAAAATCATTGATCAATGCCATCATGGCCGCGATCGCCGTATTGTATTTCAGATTCTCAAAATCCGCGGACACCTTTTTGATGGTCTGATGCATCCTGATCTCCAGATCCGCGCTGTATCCGTCTCCATCCGTCAGGATATCCTGCAGTTTCCAGACTCTCTCCAGAAATCTGCGACAGCCCTTCACGCCGTCCTCGCTCCACGCCGCCGACAGATCGAATGCTCCGATGAACATCTCATAGGTGCGCAGGGTATCCGCGCCATAGTCCCGCACGATATCGTCGGGATTTACCACATTGCCGCGGGATTTGGACATCTTCTCTCCGTTGGAGCCCAGGATCATGCCATGACTGGTGCGTTTCAGATAGGGCTCGGGACAGGGCACCTGACCCTGATCATAGAGAAATCTGTGCCAAAATCTGGAGTAGAGCAGATGCAGCGTCGTGTGTTCCATACCGCCATTGTACCAATCCACCGGCATCCAATAGTCCAGAGCCTCCTTGCCCGCCAAGGCCTCGCTGTTGTCGGGATCCGTGTAGCGCAGGAAGTACCATGAGGAACCTGCCCACTGAGGCATGGTGTCGGTCTCTCTCTTGGCGGGACCTCCGCAGCAGGGACAGGTGGTGTTCACCCAATCCGTCATGGCCGCCAGAGGCGACTCGCCGTTGTCTGTAGGCATATAACTCTCCACCTCCGGCAGTTCCAGAGGAAGTTCGCTCTCATCAAGGGGCACATACCCGCATTTTGCGCACTCCACAATGGGAATGGGCTCGCCCCAATATCTCTGTCTGGAGAACACCCAGTCCCGCAGCTTGAAGTTGGTCTTGGCGGAACCGATGCCTTTCTCCACCAGATGATCAATGATCTTCTTCTTGGCGTCCGCCACGGACAAGCCGTTCAAAAATTCCGAATTCACGATGGTTCCCGTGGCCACGTCCGTGTAGACTCTCTCCTGCACGCTGACCTCGCTGCCCGCCACCACCTCGATGATGGGCAGGTTAAATTTCTTGGCGAAATCCCAGTCTCTCTCGTCATGGGCGGGCACGGCCATGATGGCGCCCGTGCCGTAGGACATCAGCACATAATCGGAGATCCAGATGGGAATCTGCCGCCCGTTCACGGGATTGGTGGCTGCAAGACCGTCGATCTGCACACCCGTCTTGTCCTTTGCGAGCTCCGTGCGCTCGAAATCGGATTTCCGGGCCGCCTGTTCCCTGTAGGCCACAAGTTCCTCATAGTTGCCGATCTCATCCTTATATTTCTCGATCAGGGGATGCTCCGGAGACACCACCATGTAAGTGGCTCCAAAGAGCGTGTCCGGTCTGGTGGTATAGATCCGCAGTTTCTCATCCTTGCCGGTGATCGGAAAATCCACCTCCGCGCCCTGAGATTTGCCGATCCAGTTCTTCTGGGACACCTTCACTCTCTCGATGTAATCCACGGTGTCCAAGCCCTGCAGCAGCTTGTCCGCATAGTCCGTGATCTTCAGCATCCACTGGCTCTTGACTTTCCGCACCACCTCGGAACCGCAGCGCTCGCACACGCCGTTCACCACTTCCTCGTTGGCGAGACCCACTTTACAGGAGGTACACCAGTTGATGGGCATCTCGGACTTGTATGCCAAACCTGCCTTGAACAGTTTCAAAAAGATCCACTGGGTCCACTTGTAATAATTGGGATCCGTGGTGTTGACCTCTCTGTCCCAGTCAAAGGAATAGCCCAACGCATGGAGCTGTCCCTTGAAACGCTCCACATTGTCCCTGGTGACGATCTTCGGATGGATGTGGTTCTTGATCGCGTAGTTCTCCGTGGGGAGTCCGAACGCGTCCCATCCCATGGGATACAGCACATTGTATCCCTGCATCCTGCGCTTTCGGGCCACGATATCCAAAGCCGTGTAGGGACGCGGATGTCCCACATGCAATCCCTGTCCCGAAGGATAGGGAAATTCCACCAATGCGTAATATTTTGGTTTGGAATAATCATCCGAAGTCTTGAAAGCCTTCTCCTCATCCCAGATCGTCTGCCACTTGTGTTCCACCTCGTGGTGATTGTAAGGTACTGCCATCTTCGTGTCCTCTTTTCCCAAAATAGTATATGATATATTGCAAGATCACGCTTCCAATACACATCTGACATAAGACCCATTTTAGCGGTTTTTGCCTGAGATGTCAAGCAAAGGGACTGTATTGTCGCGGGCAGCAAATTCACTGCAAAAAAGAGCCACCGCCGCGCACGGCAGATGGCTCCCGAAAACACAAATTTTACAGCCCTTCCCGATTCAAACTGTGGATCGTTTTGGCCGCCTTGCCCAGACAGGTGACGATCTCCGCGCTGGCCACGTCCATGCCCTGCGCCAGTTTCTGCACCTCATTGGCAACCACGGCAAAGCCCTTGCCCGCGTCTCCCGCTCTCGCCGCCTCAATGGAGGCGTTCAGCGCGAGGATGCGCTGCTTGCTGCTGAACCCGGCGATCTTCTTCACATTCTCATTGGCGGAATCGATCTCCGACATGGCATCGCTGATGCCCTCCCTCAAGCCGTCCAACAGTTCTTTGTTGATATAGGATATGTAGCTGGTGCGCACAAACATATTGATCACATCGCCCAGAAGATTGGCGGATGCCTCGATCTCCTCTCTGGTCTTGATCTTTACCTTGCGCAGCGCGGTGATATAGGCATCCTCATTGATGCC
This sequence comes from Acetatifactor muris, assembly GCA_023663635.1. Classification (GTDB taxonomy): domain Bacteria; phylum Bacillota; class Clostridia; order Lachnospirales; family Lachnospiraceae; genus Acetatifactor; species Acetatifactor muris_A. The sequence continues at coordinate 4,638 of JAMPHD010000012.1, read as the reverse complement.
CAGTTCTCTGGCCGTGGCCCTGAACTTCTCCTCGTCAGGGTTCTCGGGGAGCACCTGTCCGCCGATGACGCTGCCCAACACCGTTCCATCCTCCAGTTCAATGGGTATGCCGAAATCCACCAGACCCGCGTGACAGGCATATACGCCTTTGCCCTCCCGGTCATTCTTCACACAGCGTCTGCATCCCTCCTGACTGCCTCTGGTCAGCTTGATGCAAAAGTCCGTGAAATTATAACACTCGCTGATGTACTCTCCGTCAGCGCCCACCGCAACGGTTGCCAGTCCCGTGCTCGCGGCCCAGTTATTCATAATCTCCTCGAACCTTGCCATGTCGCAGAAATCCTGAATTTTTAATGTACTCATTGTGCCTTCTCCTTATTTTTGACTGTTCTGTCTATGATATCCGTCACTCATCCAAATTATTTTCCGCAACCTTGGCCGCCCTTGCCGCCACTTCCTTCTCCTGCACATCGGAAGGAGCCTGCTCATAGCGGGCAAATTCATAGGAATATTCTCCGCGGCCGCCGGTCATGGATCTGAGATCCGTGCAATATCCGAACAGACCGCTCATGGGAATGTCCGCCAGGATCACCTGCTTGCCGCCCGGAGCGGGATTCATGCCAAGCACGCGTCCTCTTCTCTTGTTCAGATCTCCCATGATGTCTCCGGTGTAGGAGTCAGGCACCGTCACCTTCAGGGAGGCAATGGGCTCCAAGAGCACGGGATGCGCCTCCATAAAGCCTTTCTTGAAAGCCTGTATGGTGGCCATCTTAAACGCCAACTCGGAGGAATCCACGGGATGATAGGAACCGTCGTACAGCACCGCTTTCACGCCCACCACGGGATAGGCCGCCATGGGCCCCTTCAGAACGGAATCCTGCAGACCCTTTTCCACGGCCGGGAAGAAATTCTTCGGCACGGCTCCTCCCACGACCTCCTGCTCAAACACATAAGGCGCCTCCAGATCGTCCGAGGGTGAAAAACGCATCTTGACATGGCCGTACTGTCCGTGTCCGCCCGACTGTTTCTTGTATTTGTACTCCACATCGGAAGTCTTCCTGATTGTCTCCTTATAGGCGATCTTGGGGGTTGCCAGTTCGACTTCCACCTTGTATTCGTTGAGCAGTCTGCTGACCACGATCTCCAGGTGCTGATCGCCCATGCCGTAGAGCAGCATCTGGCGGTTCTCGGAGTCATTTACGACCTTCAGGGTCAGATCCTCATGTCCGATCTTCTGCAAAGCCTGAGAGATCTTATCCACATCCGCCTTGTTCTTCGGCTTGTAGCGCATATAAGTATAGGGCGTGGAGATCTCGAACTGACCGTATTTGATGGTGGTCGCCCTGGTGGAGAGACTGTTGCCCGTGCGGGCCGCCGTCAGCTTGGCCAACGCCCCGATGTCTCCCGCGTGCAGCTCCGGCACCTCAAGGGGCTTGTTACCCTGCAGGACATAGAGCTTGCCGATCTTCTCCTCGATATCCTTATCCACATTATAGAGCAGATCATCCGTCTTCAGAACGCCGGAATTGACCTTGATGAGCGAATATTTCCCGATGAAGGGATCCACGATCGTCTTCCAGATATACGCGGATTTGGCCTTGGAAAAGTCATAGTCCGCATGATAGATCTCATTGGTCTTCATATTGATGCCGGCCACCTCGCGGTTCTCGGGGCTGGGCATGTATTTTACGATGTCGTCCAACAGGGTGTATACGCCCTGGCAGAGCGTGTTGGAGCCCATGGTCATGGGCACGATGCTGCCGTCGCACACATTGGTGCGCAGAGCCGCGCGGATCTCCGCCTCGGAGAAGGTCTCTCCGTTAAAATAGCGCTCCATAAAGTCCTCACTGGTCTCCGCCACAGCCTCCATCAGCGTGTCACGACAGATCTGCAGATTGGCTTTATTGTACTCGGGAATGTCGCAGGGAACCACTTCCTTGCCCTGCCACCTGTTGCCGGTCTCGGAGATCACATTGACATAGCCCACAAACTTCTCATCCTCTCTGATGGGCAGATTGAAGGGCGCCATCTTCTTGCCGTAAAGCTCCGTCATGTCCTCCACCACCTGGCGGAAAGACGCGTTATCCACATCCATGTTGGAGACATACACGAATCTGGGCAGCTTGTATTTCTCGCACAGATCCCATGCCTTCTGTGTGCCCACCTCGATACCGGCCTTGCCGTTCACCACGATGATGGCGGCTCCGGCGGCGCTGATCGCCTCCTCCACTTCACCCACAAAGTCAAAATATCCCGGGGTATCTATCACATTGATCTTGTAACCGTCCCACTCGATGGGAATGACGGAAGTGTTGATCGAGAACTGCCGTTTCTGCTCTTCCTTGCCATAATCGCTCAGGGTGTTGCCGTCTGCAACCTTGCCCATGCGGGAGGTAATGCCGGACAGATACGCCATTGTCTCCACAAGACTGGTCTTACCGCTGCCCCCGTGTCCCAACAATACTACATTACGGATCTTGTCAGTTGTGTAAACTTTCATGTGATGCCCTCCAATTTTCCAGCAATTTAAGGAATTTTTCCAACTTTGACAACCGATTTTCCAAACCCCATAGTTCATTTTACTAAATTTTAGAGCAAAATACAAGTAATTGTTAGTGTTTTTGCATATTTATATTTGATTCGGCCCGACAAATATCAGTTGACTTTGATGCTTTAAATTGGTATAGTGTCAATGAAACGGCAATCCCTGCGGAAAAGAGGTGCTTTATGAGCGCATGGACATTTGGTTTTATCGGTTTGGGACTGATCGGCGGCTCCATCGCCAGAGCGATCCGCGAGAAACTCCCCGAATCCGTCATCATCGCGTATGACATCAGCGAGGCCCCCCTGCGGGCGGCCCTTTCAGACGGTGTGATCAATGCGGCCGCGGACGCCATAGACGGGCGTTTCGGCCAATGTGACTATATATTTTTGTGCGCCCCCGTCCAAAAAAATGACGAAAATCTCAGGGCGGTGGCTGAATTTCTCTCCCCGGACGGTCTGCTCACGGATGTGGGCAGTGTCAAGACCGGCATTCACGAGGTCATTCATTCCATGGGTCTGGATGACCGGTTTATCGGCGGACATCCGATGGCAGGCAGCGAGCGCACGGGCTATGTGAATTCCAAGACCATTCTTCTGGAAAACGCCTACTACATCCTCACTCCCACGAAGTCCGTATCCCGGGAGCGCATAGAGGCCTACCGCGATCTGGTGCAGACTCTGGGCGCCATTCCGCTCATCATGGACTGTGAGCGGCACGACTATGTCACCGCCGCCGTCAGCCATCTGCCCCATGTGATCGCCGCCACATTGGTGAATCTGGTGCGGGACAGCGACTCCGAGGACGGCCTGATGAAGATGGTGGCCGCCGGAGGTTTCAAGGACATCACGCGCATCGCCTCCTCCTCCGCCCATATGTGGCAGCAGATCTGTCTGACCAACACATCCAATATCGCGGCCCTTTTGGACGACTATATCCGCTCTCTGACCGCGGTGCGCGGGGAACTGGACCATTTGGACGGATCCGCGCTCTTTGAATTGTTTGACGGCGCGAGGATCTATCGGGACGGCTTTATCAATGCCTCCAGCGGTCCCATCAAGCGCTCCTACACGGTCACTATCGACATTGCGGACGAGCCGGGCGCGCTGGCCGCCATCGCCACCATTTTGGCGCTGCATCAGATCAGTATCAAAAATATCGGGATCATACACAACAGAGAATCTGAGACCGGTGTGCTCAGAATTGAGTTTTACGAGGAGAGCTCCATAGAAAGATCTGCGGAAATATTAAGGGCCAAGGGATATACCGTCTACACCGGCAAGTGATCCCCTGACCCGTTCCCGACCCGCTCGCCGGATCATTCTTCATCATGGAAAGTCTGATACACGGCAATCCTGCCGGCATCCGTGTCCGACATGCCCATGAACGTGGCGCCGTAGACATACTCCGTGCCCTCCAGTTCAATGCGCACGATCCTGAGCAATACATGCAGTACCTCTTTGGTCCAAATGGTCAGATGGGACTCATAGACTTGTCCGATCTCCAGAAGGCAGTCCGCCGTAAAACCGAGACCGCTCTTGGACACATCCGTGATCTCAACGGCAACCTCCGTATGTTCATCGCCGTCCAGACGTGTGATCGTCAGGTGGGACTCCAGAGCCGTTCTTTTGCTTCTTCTTCTCTCTTCCATAGTGATAACCCCTTCTGCGATACCCGCATAACCTTCATGATACCAGTATATCACTCAGAATACAAATTCGCAAGGCTTTATTACAGAATCAACATGGCATCGCCAATTCGCGCATTTGCAGTATACCGCTGCTACTCTGTTGCATATTTTTAGGTGCTGTTGTGGCAGGTGTGGTTTGCCATCTCATCTGCAAATGGCTTGACAGTCACCGTAAGGACAACAAATAGCCTGGCGGGTGCTTTGCCGCCATAAAAAGAAAAGAAGAAACCCCGAACTGTGTTGCCGCACGGTTCGGGGTTTCGTTCTTTCGTCCACATGGGATCGCAATCTCTTTTTGCCTAAAGGCATTATAGCATACGCAAATCCCGATTGCAATATTCTCTTCAAAATTGTTTGTGTCAAGTAATCGTTGGCACTTTTCTCATTTTTCTTTATGAGTTGTTAT
>JAMPHD010000011.1 GCA_023663635.1 Acetatifactor muris | reverse complement strand
TTATTCTTTTTTGCCATTTTAATAATTTCTTCAGTTACTCCCACAATAATCCCCTGCTTTCTATTGACTTTCGTGCTTATCATTATATAATTACAAGGCATAAAAGTCAATATGTATGCATCTTCTTAGTCAAATTGGGTAGACAACGTCTACCCAATTCACAGCATAATTTATTACATTTTTAGATTTCTACAAAATTATCAATTTCATTCATCTTTTAATATCTTGTCATTCAAGGCTCTAACTCAGATTTAAAATGGTGTAATAATTCAATTTCTCTCCATACCATTTCCTTCAAGTATTTTTATCATCTCATTTGGCGTAACAATAAAATCCCTGATCGGATAATGTTTCTGATTTCCTGTCACTAAGTACGCATCGTCATCTCTCTTTTCCATAGCTACTTCATAGAAAATCAAATCATCCATATCAACAAAAATTTCTCCCGTAGGCTGGGGAAAAACTTCCATACCAAACTCCTTAACCGCCGCAAGCACTATCTGTATAGACGATTCTTTAAAATGAAATTTCTCTCTATGCAACACTTCATCATACTCAGCCAAAATCTCATTGTGATACAAAGGCACAATCCTGCCATCGAGAATTGCACGCAACACTTTTACTGTTGCAGCATCACTATTTTTTGATAGAAGAGCAGATATAAAAACATTTGTGTCTATTACCGCATAATATGTCATGCTGTTACCTCTTTTTTCTGTCTGCTCTTACTGCCGATATTTCAGCATTGATTTCTTCCAGTGTCATCTCTGGAAGATCACCGGCTTGCGCTCGCAGATCCTCAAAGGCTCTCATTGCCTCAGCCCTTGTAACTGTATTCTCTGGAAGTCTTACATCAAACGGAACTCCCTTGACCATCTTACTTTTATTCATAAACATACGCAATGCCGTGGGTAAATCCATCCCAAGAGATTCGTAAATTTCTGTCACCTCCTGTTTTAATGCTTTATCCGCCCGAAACTGAATTAGTACCTGTTCTGCCATAATATACCTCCATTCAACTTCATATAGCAGTTGTTTTGCAGTTGTTTTCACTACTATTATATGCCTTATGCTAAATTCTATCAAGAGGAGAACAAGAAAATTATAAATTAGTTGACTTTAATACTACATTTCATTCCAATATATAGTACAGAAGTCAACTTAGTACCAAACACAGGTATTGTTTGCAAATCTGCCTATCATAACAAAATACCCACCTACTACATATGAGCAATAAGCGGGTAATAAAAATTACTATAACTATGTCGTGCCGGTACTTCTTATCAAAAATTTCATTCTTAGTAAATCCTTAGTAAAACGCCTTCCCAAACTTCCTAACATACCATAAATTCAGCATTTTCAGCTTGTTGTAGCATTACTGCCGTGGCACACGAAAAGTATCTTAATCATGCTGGTTTTTCCTCCTGAAATGCCTTGATTTTCTTATGTTCGGCGCGATTTACGAGGTCTGGAAATTCTGTGAGATTGCGAAAAATGTAATGAAATTGCCAAATCGGGGCAAAATAAGATTTCTTTGGTTTATATTTATTGTGTTCCCTGTTTAATTTGTATTCCCTCATTTGCCGTATCCTTCCACGATCTCAAAGTACTCATTGATCTTAGCCTGCGCTTCTTCCTCAGATAAATCAAAATGCGCCATGACCAGATGCAGGACTGTTTCAATCGTACAGTCCTGTGAGAATTTATCCCATATAAAGTCCATCGGATCCATGATTTGTTCCTCCATTCTGCAATATATAAAATGTTTTCATGATATTGCGCCTCAATTTAAAATGCTGTCACTTTGTCATGTTACTTATTCATTCTAAAATATACCATATACCTGCATATTTTTCCATTATTTTTCGCAAACCCATATATTAATTTTGCAGGATTGCCTTCTATAACATCCTTTCCAGTTTCAAGCCCCAACGCAAAAGCCGGCCCCATCAAGGGGCCGGCAACCGGAGTGTTTCTGTCAGCGCACTGCCGTTTTCTTATTCTCCACAAATCTCTTTCCATTCCACGGCTGTCCTCTTGCCGATGCTGTGGTAATATACCAACAGTGCAAAGATTGCCGCGAGCGCAAGATATTTTCTTATCCTTCCGCCCCGTCTTGCCCAAGCCACAAGCCGCGAAACGAGCTCTCGCTTGGTCTCTTCCGTCATTCCTCGCCGACGATCCGAGAAATACAGGAGCAGATATGTAAGTCCGGCAATCATGGCGAGTGTCGCATACCATTCTACCGATGTATTGTCCCCGGTCTTAGGCTCATTGTCCCTTGTCCGGGCCGGTGTGACGCTATCCTCGCTATCGCTGTTATCCGAGTCAGTGCCGCTGTCCGCATCATCGCTGCTGTCTGCGCCGGCGCCGCTATCCGTGTTGTCGTTGCCGCTGTCTGCGCCGGCACCGTTATCCGTATTGTCATTGCCGTCCGTACTATCACCGTCCGCGTTATCGCCGTTATCTGCACCATTGCCGCTGCCCGTGCCGTCACCATTATCCGTGTTGTCATTGCCACTGTCTGCGCCGGCACCGCTATCCGTATTGTCACCGTTGTCCGTGTTGTCGCCGCTGTCTGTGCCGGCACCGCCGCCCGTGTTATCGCCGTTGTCCGTGTTGTCGCCATTGCCCGTGTTGTCGCCGCTGCCGCCTTCGTTATCATTGTTCGACGCATCCGTATAAACGATCGCATAGGAGGAAAAACGGTCTGTCTCTATGGTGATGGTACTCGGATCACCGTCCAGATCGGTAAGCTCGTCAACCTGCCCGGCATGCACGCGGAGGATTCCAAAAGTCCTCGTCACCGCATCGTCCGCGCTCTTCAGGCCGTCCGGCACATCAATGACGATCCTGATCTTGTGCGTTGTCTCGGTGATATCCGTGCGATCATCTCCCACTACTTTATACAGATCAATGTTCAGATATTGTCCCACCGTATAAGCGTTTAGCGCATTCGCTATAGCCGTCTTATCCGCATCGCTCACGGTGTCTCCGGCATCCTGCACTTCAAGCACGATCCTGATATTGGTTCCGTCCTGCACCTGCTGCTTTTCTTCCTCTGTCAAAAGCATATCTTTCAGTTCTTCCGCAGATGTGAAAATCTGTGTGTCGGGAGCCTTGCCGTCCGTCTGCACCGCAGTATCCACTTTTCCGGCCTCCGTACCTGTGCCCGCCGGCAGCTTGGCTATCGTCTTGTCGATCTCCACGCTGTCCGTCTCATCCCCGCATTGGATCAGGATATTCCCGCTGATGTTTCCCGCCGCGTCAGTGGTAGCGTCGGTCCTGGTCAGGTCGCCCACGGTCACGGTCACGTCCGTTATGCCCGCCTTGCTCAGGGCGGCGTCGATCGCGCTCTGCACGTCCTGTTTGGTCGTCTCGTTGGTGGCCGTGATTCCCGCAAGAGCCTCCTGCACCGCTTTCTTTGCGGCCTCTGCCTTATCCGCGTCCGACAGCGGCAGCTTGGCTATCGTCTTGTCGATCTCCACGCTGTCCGTCTCATCCCCGCATTGGATCAGGATATTCCCGCTGATGTTTCCCGCCGCGTCAGTGGTAGCGTCGGTCCTGGTCAGGTCGCCCACGGTCACGGTCACGTCCGTTATGCCCGCCTTGCTCAGGGCGGCGTCGATCGCGCTCTGCACGTCCTGTTTGGTCGTCTCGTTGGTGGCCGTGATTCCCGCAAGAGCCTCCTGCACCGCTTTCTTTGCGGCCTCTGCCTTATCCGCGTCCGACAGCGGCAGCTTGGCTATCGTCTTGTCGATCTCCACGCTGTCCGTCTCATCCCCGCATTGGATCAGGATATTCCCGCTGATGTTTCCCGCCGCGTCAGTGGTAGCGTCGGTCCTGGTCAGGTCGCCCACGGTCACGGTCACGTCCGTTATGCCCGCCTTGCTCAGGGCGGCGTCGATCGCGCTCTGCACGTCCTGTTTGGTCGTCTCGTTGGTGGCCGTGATTCCCGCAAGAGCCTCCTGCACCGCTTTCTTTGCGGCCTCTGCCTTATCCGCGTCCGACAGCGGCAGCTTGGCTATCGTCTTGTCGATCTCCACGCTGTCCGTCTCATCCCCGCATTGGATCAGGATATTCCCGCTGATGTTTCCCGCCGCGTCAGTGGTAGCGTCGGTCCTGGTCAGGTCGCCCACGGTCACGGTCACGTCCGTTATGCCCGCCTTGCTCAGGGCGGCGTCGATCGCGCTCTGCACGTCCTGTTTGGTCGTCTCGTTGGTGGCCGTGATTCCCGCGAGAGCCTCCTGCACCGCCTTTCGGGCATCCGCCACATTTTCCGTCTTCGTCTTTACGGTCACTTTGACCGTGGTCGTATTGCCCGCTTTGTCCGTGGCAACGATCGTCTGCTGCCCTTCCGCCGCCTCCAATGTAAATTTGTGATCCGTCAGGGAAACCTCTCTGCCGTCTACCTTCACGGATTCCGTATTTTCATCCGTTACCGTTACCGTCTGTGGCGTGCGATAAGTCTCTCCATCCGTGACACCGCTGATCACCGGCGCCGTAGCGTCAAGCACCAGACCATTGGAAGAAATATAGGTCACGTTTCCGGCCTGATCGGTGATCTTGGCGTAAACGACACATTTCCTGTCCGGGTCTATGGAGCAGGAGGCGCCTTTCGTCCAAGCGCTTTCCGCAAGCGCCTTTATCTCCTGCTCGGACAGCGCGCGATCCGAAATATGATAATAAATCCCGTCCACTCCGGAATCGTCGTCCGCCGCCTCGATTGTCACCGTTTGGGTCTCTTTGAAAAACAGGCCGAAAGTGATCGTGTGCAGGAAACTCGTCCATGAATTGGAGCCTGTTTTGATGGATCCCGTCGGCGGTGTCGTGTCAGGCACCGCAAGCTGCAACACATGATCGCTGTTCACGATTCTGTATTTTGAATTGTCGCTGCTGAAATTCCGGCTGTAGTCCTTATCATTTGTCCCCGTAAGATCTATCGGCTTTTCTTCCGTGGGAACATTTTCCGTTGTCACGCCAACCGTTCCGGTGAAACCGCTTTCCACATTCACGGTCTTCCCGGCGCACAGATAGAGATTGCTCTCTGCGCCGCTTGCGTTCGTATTTCCCGTGATCCGGACATCCTTGCCAATGCTGAGCAGACGGTCGATATCGTCACCGCATTTGATGCCGCCGCCCACGTCTCCTCCGGTGGTATTGCCGGTAATGACGCCGCCGATAATGCGCACTTTGTCCGTGCTGCCCGCAGCGCCATAGCACTCAATTCCGCCACCGCCCGATCTCGCGAGGTTCCCCACGATCTCACCGCCGTCCATGATAAAGTTGCATCGGGCATTCAGACAGATTCCGCCGCCGTCGTCATAGTCCGCGTAGTTGTAGGACACACTGCCGCCGTGAAGATAAAAATACGCGTCAATCCCGCCCTCCGTGCACACATTCACTCCACCTCCGCAGCCGGAACGGTTATGGGTGATCGCGCCGCCATACATATGTAGGGTGCCCTGCACCCTAACGGCGCCGTGGCTGCCACCGATGCCCGGTTCGGAACCCGTGTCACTGATGCCCGCGATGGAGCCGCCATACATGTTCATTGTTCCATACACGCGGATCCCGCTTCCCACGGAATTCTTCTGCCCGCTGCGGGTGATCATACCGCCCGTAACGGTGACATTCTCACCGGTCGCGGGACTTAAGAATGTATGAGAACCGTTAGAACCGTTGCAATCGCAGAGATTCAGCGTTCCGCCCTGCTGCACCACAATGGCGTTGTCCCCCGAGCCGGTATAAACCAGTTTGTGGCCGTTGAGACAGAGGTTGACGGTCACGCCGGACGCAATGGTAAGCGGATCCTCCAAGTCCATATCCGCATTCAGATACCAACTGCCGTCTGACAGCCTTCCATCTCCGGATATTCCGCCTCCGGATCCCTCATCACCGGATCCCAAAATGCTAAATGTCTCCTGAGTGCCCAAAGCTTGAGAACAATCAACGGAAACGGCATGTGTGTGCGGCCCGGATAGGGAAGTCCACTGCGCGTACAGCGTGACTTCTTCCATGATCGAAAACGTGCTGCCCGCCGGGTAGGCGGTTCCCGTGCCGTCCGGTCTCGTATTCCAACCGGTAAAGCGATACCCGTCCCGCCGCAGAGCCTCTCCCGACTGTACACTGACCGTATCGCCTTCCATATATTCGGTAGCGTCCGATATTTTGCCCTCTCCGCCGTTTGCGCCATAGGTCACATATAACAGATCATATCCCGGATTGACAGCGGTCAGGATGACCTGATTATTCTCCTCATCCAATTTCGCATACCATTTACTTCCGGACGAACCGATATCCGTAAAGGTGATCTTCTTCATATCTTTCTTCTGCAGTTGATAACCGTTCACGCCTTCCGCGATGGCTCTGCCCTCGCTCGCTTCCAGATAGAGCGCAAGCGGATATTTCAACTCCGAAGAGATCTGCGCCTTTCTCACTACGTTGCTCTCGATATCAAGAAATACACCGTCCGTGCCGGAACCTTCCACGCCGTCCCCACAAAACTGCACATCGCCAGACAATTGAACCGTAGTTGCCGCCGTATTTCGGGAAGAAAAAAACACTGCGCCACTTCCTGTTGTATGAGTGCTCCGGTTCCCCCGAAAATATCCGCCATACAGATAAGTTTCCGTACCTTCAATGCCGGGATTGTAAATACAACCGCCTCTTCCCACAGACGTATTATTGATAAAGCTGCCGCCATATATCTCTAATTTAGATGCTCTGTTATATACAAATCCGCCACCATATTGAGATGGTGATATTGTGGCGTTTTCCCTGTAAGTTCCACTATAAATGACCAGACTGCTGCCTCCGCCCATATAAACTGCACCGCCATAGGAAGCCACATGACAGTTTTCAATCACAGCATCCCGAAAAACAGCACTGCTACTATACAGATAAAGGGCTGCGCCATCTGAACTCGTTCTATGGCAATGATGAATCCGACACCCCTCATTCAGGTCCACTGCCCCCCCGCCCGTAACATTTATCATGGGATTGAAAGACTCCAAAGAGGCGCCGTCTATCTCAATATCCCGCAATGTCAAATGATCCCCGCTGCCCACACTGAAGTAAGCGCCGGAAGATCCCCGCATCAACTTTCCGCCGCCCGTTATGGTGACATCGCCGTCTATGGTGAGCGTCCCCGTCATGGTCACCGTTACCCCGGGATCGATCGTATAAGTTCCCGACAGCGTTTTGGAACCCCACTCCTCATCCGCCGGTATGACCGTCCCCGACAATGCCTCTGTCTCATCCGCCCTGTTTTCAGCCGCCCGCGCATTGAGCGGGGCCGTCCCGGACAGAGTCCCCGCGACAAGCGCCGCGGAGAGAACCACGGACATTATTTTCCGCCAAAGAATTCCTTTCCCCTTTTTCATGGTCGTGATCCCTCCATAAATTGATTTTCCACAATGCAATTATAACATTTCTCCTCCGCCCGCTTTGTGTCAATTTTGGCGCGAAACACGTCAATTTTGTCGTTTGTCCGGCTTTTTCGTTAAATTTTGCCAATATAAAAGCCGGCCCCACCGGGACCGGCTTTATCGCGTTCATCCTATATATCAGCCGATTACTTGAACATTCCCTTCAAAGCGCCTGCCGCTTTGGAGACATCGTCAATTTTCAGCTTTGCCTTTACGCCATCAATGATCTTTGTGACCACATCATCCGGCAGATCCACGCCGAGCACCTTTTCGATCACCTTTACGGGCTCCTTCTCAAACTGCGCCTTCACACTCGGATTCTTGGTTACTTCCTCCACGATCTTGCCGATCTGTTCTTTCATATCCATCGCTTGTCCCTCCCTATTTTTGCATCCGACATGTCTGTGTGAATTTACTTTTACGGATGCCTCTGTTTGCATGAACCCATTGTATAATACCCCTCCGGAAAAGTCAATGATCCGGCGGGGCATACCGGGCGAACCGTTTCTTTCCCGCAACATCAAAGTCAACGTTCTGTCCCTTGTGTCGCATGGTATTTATTTTCCGTCTCATGAATCTGCAACACGATATCGGAAATGCCGCTCTCAGTTGAAAGGAAATTTTCTATTATCTGTTCTTCGTAGTCAGTCAGTGATTCAGAAGTTTCAGCGGTCAAAAGAATATAACTGCCATTTCCCCCATGCATAAGGCCGCAGCTTACATTTGACAGCTTTGTGAAAATCGTGCCGGCTTTTTCCGCAAGTTCTCCATAGTCGATCATTCCTTCCAACTTTTTTTCAAGTTCATCGGCATAGGCTGCCTCCGTGTCAAGCTGCTCCTGCAATCCCCGGATTATGTTCTCCTGTATGGCAATCGTTACCTTATCGCTGTTCTCACCTTCTATGGATCTGTTCTGTGTAACATGAAGCGTAAAACCTGAAAGGCTATATTCTGTCAACTTTTCTTCCAGTTCCCTTATTCGGGCGTCAGAAATCTGCTCACCTACAAGAGAAACTGATATTTCCCTGTTGATCATATCCGCATTGCTTTGAACAAGCTGCGTATCCGCAAACACAAATTCAGAGGCAAGGTAGTCGGAAATGTTCCCGTCCAACACAGATTTGTAAACCGTATAAGCAGCAGACAGGATACTTGGCACCACCGTCACGATAACCAATGCAGTCATGATCCGTTTGACCCTTTTTTGCCTTTTTTCATCAAGTTCCTGCCTGACCGGCACTCCTAAGAGTTTTGTCACGGTAAATGCTGACAACGCAATGAAAAGCGTATTGATGGCAAACAGATAAAACGCCCCTATGATAAAAGCAAACTGTTTTGTCGCTATCCCATAACCAACCGTACATAGCGGCGGCATCAGAGCGGTTGCGATTGCCACGCCGGGAATAACATTGCTGATCTTTCGGCGCGTATTACCTATACTCCCGGCAATCCCGCCAAATACGGCGATCAGCACGTCCCACAATGTCGGGCTTGTCCTTGCGATCATTTCACTTGTTGCCCCTTTCAGCGGGGACAGCGCAAAATAAATTGTTGACGCAGCCAGACTGATGGCAACCTGCGTGATAAAACACACCGTTGCCTGCTTTAACAGCGAAAGATCCCTGATGGCAAGAGAATATCCTGTCGCGAGGATGGCGCTCATAAGCGGTGAAATCAGCATGGCTCCGATAATAACTGCCGTAGAGTTGACGTTCAGGCCAATCGAAGCGATCAATATCGCGAGCATCAGTATCCACATATTAGCCCCGTGAATGACCGTGTTTTCTTCCATCATATCATGCAGTTCGCCATATTCCAACATGCCACTGCGCATATCAAATATCCTGCCAAGATATTCTTTTATATTCTGTTTCATCGTTTTTGTCTGACCTTCCATATTTACACCCCTGTCTGCGCAACGGATCATGGTAAACCTATGTATTTTGTCACAGCAAAGGCGCAACCGCTTTCAGGAGAGTTCCCATAATTCTCATTCCCGCCTTTCCCTGCCAGATGGTCTCTTTCGCGACTTGACGGCAGGACTGAAATGTTTTCTGAAAGTCCGCCTTGATTTTGGGAATACAGGGCACGCTGTTCATATAGGTAGCACATTCAAAATGATGATACAGGCTGCGATAGTCCAAATTGATGGTTCCCACCACAGCCTCCCGGTCGTCGGCCAGAAATACCTTGGCATGTACAAAGCCCGGAGTGTACTCATAAATCTTGATCCCGGAATCCAACAATGAAGCGTAATGCGTCTTTGCCAATGCATAGGGGGCAGCCTTGTCCGGAATACCCGGCAGGATCAGCCGCACATCCACACCCCGCTCGGCGGCAAATTTCAGGGCAGTCTCCATCTCACTGTCCAGAATAAGGTATGGCGTCATAATATATACATACTGTCCGGCGCGGTTCAGTATATCCATATAGACCCGCTCTCCCACCTTGTCATCATCCAGCGGGCAGTCTCCATAAGGAATAACAAAACCTTCCCCCTTTCCGGCAGGGGCGTTCAGGAAACGTTCAAACTCCGGCTCCGGTTCGTTCATATTCCACATTTGCAGGAACATCAGTGTAAAACTTTTCACGGCTTCGCCTTGGATCATAACGGCTGTATCTTTCCAATGACCAAATTTTACAGTGTGGTTAATGTATTCGTCAGCCAGATTTACGCCACCGTTAAAGGCCGTATGCCCATCAATCACCAAAATCTTGCGGTGATCCCGATAATTATAATGGGTGGAAACCAAGGGAGATACGGGAGCAAACGCCTTGCACTTGATCCCCAACCGTTTCAACCGCTTGGGGTAATCATGGGGCAACAGGACAAATTCGCACATGCCGTCATACATCACCCGCACATCTACACCCTCTTTGGCTTTCCGGGCCAGGATCTCCAACACCTTTCCCCACATGTACCCTTCATCAATGATGAAATACTCCAGGAAAATAAATTCTTTCGCCTGTTCCAGGCGGCGAAGCATTTCCTCAAACTTGTCCTCCCCCAGTGGGAAATAGGTCACTGATGTGTTTTCATAGACAGGTCCACTGCTCCTGGCAATATAGCGGGCCAGAGACGCCGCGCCCGGATCCTGCGCTGCCAACCGTTCCAATGTCTCCGGTGACTGGGGAATAAGCCCCTTTGTCTCACCGATCAGATGATCAATGCGCTTTCTCATGGCCTTATGGCCAATATCACTCCGGATGTACCAATAAAACAGCGCGCCGAACACCGGCAACAGCATAATGACCACCAACCAGGTAATCTTGGCCGTCGGGTCCATCCGGCTGTTGAGCAGATAGAGGACCATTATCACAGTGAACAACATTGTCCCGCCAATAATATGTGGTAAAAATTCCTCAAACCAACGGAACACACTAAAAATGAACATGACTTGTACGACCAACAATACAAGCATGATCCCCATACGGCTGAATATGGCGTGAAAAATTCCTTTCTGCCCTCTCTTCAGCAGGGATATCCCTTCGCTTTCTCTTACTTCATCACTCATCGCAGTTCCTCCTAAAACCTCTGTCCGTTGAAACGCCTGACATTATTTCTACAAATCTGTTCCTCCGCCGAATCTGTGGCTCATGATCATGGTAAGCAAATCAAATATCGCTTCAATAATCAGCGAAATTCCCATGAACCACCACATGATCATTGTAGAGGAAAAGGGATTGCTGATGATGACAACGGCACAGAGAAGGGTTAAAACCGCACTGATAGCTCCCCACCACCATTTGCGGTTTTTTAACCGAAACAGATCAACTGTCAGCTGTACTTTTCCCAATCCTGCTATCAGGACGGCAATGCCATATAAAACCGCAATCACGGGAAAAGTGGCAATAAACCACTGTGGATTCAACGCGCAAAAGGCACCTGCGCCTACAGAAATCAATCCCCGGGTCAGAAGGCTGCTTACGGCAGCATATTCCGGGCTGCTTTTGAAATAGCGAATAATACTGATAATACCGTTTGCGATCAAAGCAACACCCGCAACCGCAACGATCGCAGCAGTGAAACTCACCGGGCGAATAAGCAACAGAACTCCTACTGCCGCTTCGGTAATACATAAAAGAATGGTACTCCAAGTTTGTCTGCGTATGCTCATAATTAACCCTGCCTTTCTCTTTGCCCTTTCAATGCTGACACCTATAAAACTTTCTCCCTTGACAGAGAAAATTTCGTGTTATAGAATTATAACACTACATTTGTCGCATTTGCAACATACAGTTTCTTAGTATACGTTGTTGATACAACATTTACAGTCGAAATGTTGTATCATTTACAAAATTTTCACAATTTAAGGGGACAATTATATGCCGGATACGAATCAACGAGTCAAAATCACCAAGCGGATGCTGAGAGAGGGACTGCTGACGCTGCTAAAGGAAAAACCTTTGGACAAGGTTAATATCACGGAATTATGTCAAAAGGCCGGAGTCAACCGGACTACATTCTACCGATATTATGAACTGCCCCGAGATATCCTTTTAGAGATGCAGAGTGAATTTTTCGGAGAAATATTTAGAACTTTTCAAAAGCCGTTGACGGCAGACGATGTGGAGCGATTTTTCCTGCGCCTGTCCGAACAATCCGAGCTGGCAAAATTGCTTTTTATGCATACTCCCGAAGCAGACTGGCTCAAAATCTTTAACCATATCTATCAAAACATTCCGACCCAAACAACGAACAGGGTATTTCAAAATCCGGATGAGAACGATGCCCGACTGCTCTCCGCCTATCTGTCCGGCGGCACATACTTCCTGGCCCGGCAGTGGATTATGGAAGATATACCCCTGTCTCCTAAAGGAGTAGCCAATATTGCCCTCAATATGTTGGAAAAAATAGGCTGTTCAAAATAAATCCATCCTCCGCGCCAACCCGCACACTTCGGCGCAGGCATCCGCGTGAATGATCTCCCTTTGATTGCGGTTCATCTCATCCCGCACCCGGGGATCCTCCGCCATGGCAAGCGCCCGGGAGATTCCTTTCTTGGAGCATTTGAGGCGATGACTCATGCCGTGTCCCGCAAAAAAGCGGGCATTCCTTGTCTCACAGCCCGGAATGGGCGGCAGATGGACGGTCAGCGCGGACATGACCGCGGCCTCCGTGGAGGAAAGCCCTCCCGGCTTGGTGAAATAGATCCTGCTCGCGCGGATATATTCGGCCATCCGATCCGTGCTCTGCAGCAGGATGATCGTATCGCCATACTTTTGGCGCAGTTTGGCATAGAGTTTCCGATTGCTGCCGCATACCACGATCAGCCGCACCCGATCATCGCAGAGCGTCAGCAGTTTCCTGACAATGGGGGAAATTTTCCCGGCGCCCATACTCCCGCCGGCGAGAAGCAGATAGTCCGTATTTTCTTCCAATCCCAACGCGGCCTTGGCCTCCGCGCAGGTCCCGGGGCGTCGGAAGGATGCCTGTACGGGGATACCGAGGGGATAGATCCGATCCTTAGGAATACCCCGGCTCACAAATTCCTCTATGAGTTCCTCATGGGGCACCACATAGGCCTCACAATCTATCTCCTCCGTAAAAGGGATGCAGGTATAGTCCGTGGCGACAAACAGCACCGGCGGCACGGTGACGCCGTGGTTTTTCAGCCATGTCAGTATCTCTCCCGGGAAAAGGTGGGTGGTTATCACCACATCGAAATGTTCACGCTCCAGATAATCCGCAAGATAGGCCGCGGCAGCCTTGTTCAGAAAATACACCGGAGAGCGAAAGGGCAGTCTCCGATACATCTCGCCCAACAGATAGACCAGACCGAAGAGAGGCGGGCAGTGCTGCACGGTGGAAATATAAGTGCCGTTGATCCTTTTCTCTATGCGTTCCCCGCAGAGTGTGTACGGGTTCATCATGACGGCCCGATCTCCCTGCCCGGTCAATTCTTCCGCTATGGCCGCAGCCGCGGCATTGTGTCCCCCGCCCATGCCACAGGTTAAGATCAGCGCATCCACAACAGCCTCACCCTCATCCTTTCTCTCTGCTCCTTACTCATATGCATTCGAATCAGGACCACCGCCGTCATGAGCAGGAAACCGAGTATGATCCCGGGCTCGCAGCGCAGTCTGATGAAACCGCAGAGCGCGGCGATATAAGTGACCACCGTGCGGGCAAAATGCGGCGTGATCCTGAGTACCAGTGAAAAGAATACGAAGAGCAGAGCAAACAGCACCACGGGCGTCATTTGGGGAAACATGCCCAACAGACATCCAAAAGTAACCGCGATACCCTTACCGCCCTGAAAATGAAAGAATACGGGAAATGCGTGTCCGAGCACGGGAGCCGCAAGCACCAATGCCGTGGCGAGCGGAGAACCCGCCAAATTTTCCCTGTATCTCAAATACGCAAAAACGGGCAGGAACCCCTTGGCGAGATCACCGCATAAGGTGATGATCCCGCACAGGAACCCGCCGTATTGAAAGGCGTTCGCGGTCCCGGGATTTCCATCCCTGCTCTCCCGCAAAATGCCCGGTTTGTTGAACAGTTTCGCGCAGACGCGGGCAAACACTATGCTGCCGGACAGGTAGCCGGCTATGACAAATTTGAGCGTCTCCATCCTATCTGTTCCCTCCTGCCATCCGTTGCGGATCGGTGTCTTCATTGATACACTGCCAAATTTTTCTTCTAACAAATTATAACGTATTATACCCGCAAATTCAATCCTCATTTCGATGCCGCCCGACACGGATCTTATTGATGATCTTACTCTACCGGGAAAGTGAGCGATACGACCGTTCCCTCCCCGGGACTGCTCTGCAGATCAATCCGGCCATCCATATATTGTACTGCGTGTTTCACGATGGAAAGGCCGAGTCCCGTACCGCCGGATTCTTTGGAACGACTCTTGTCCACCCTGTAGAAACGTTCAAACACTCTCGCCTGATGTTCATGCGGAATGCCTATTCCGGAATCCCGCACGGATACCAACGCGTCATTTCCCTGTCTGTTTACGGACACTTCCACCGTGCCTCCGTCCTTATTGTATTTAACGGCATTGTCGCAGAGATTGCAGAGAGTTTCCGTCAAAAGCCGACTGACGCCTTTTATCCGCACAGTCTCACCCGTTAGGGTCATTTTCACATCCTTTGCCGCCGCTATATCGCTCAAGCCCTCCACCGTCTCGGCGGCAATTTCATACAGATCAACGCTTTCAAAAGGCATATCACTTCCTTCGTCCAACCGCGACAGACGGATGATATCGTCGATTAACGCCACAAGCCTTCCCGTTTCCGCACGGATATGTCCTACAAAACGGGGAAGATCCTCCGGTTTTACAAGACCGTTTTCCATTAGCTCCGCGCTTCCCATAATGGATTGCAGCGGGGTCTTCAATTCGTGGGATACATTGGCGGTAAACTCTCTCCGGTTTCTCTCCGCACAGGCGGTCGCCGTCCTGTCAAAGGCCAACACCACCGCCCCGACCACGGAACCGTTTGACTCGATGCGGTTAAAATGAAGTTGGTATTCCTTTTCCCCGCGCTCCATGCGGATCTCGCTGTATCCGGTCTCAAAGGCATCCCCGATCGCGCGACTTACCTCATGACTTCGCTCAATGGTCAGGAAATCCTTGCCTATACAGGAATACTCTGCATGAAACAGAGATAACGCGGCGGGATTAATGCTCAGGATTTGGTTCTTTTCATTCAGCAACACAAGTCCTTCCGTCATACTTTGCGTGATCTGATCAAATTCGTCATTTTTCCTCTGCAGTCTTTCCAGTTGCATATTGATCTGTTTGTGCTGATTATTGATGCGGTTTAACAGCGGAGACAATTCCTCATAAGTATCGTTTTCCAACGGCCTTTCCAGATCAAGCTCATTCAGGGGCTGCATGATATGCTTGGAGAGCTGTCCCGCCAATATTCCCGCCAGAATGAGAGATGCCGCCAGTACGACCAGAATCGGCTGTATCATCCCCAACATTAGCACCCATACCGTGGCGCTGCTGACGGAAATCCTCAATACCGTACCGTCATCCAACCTTTGGGCACGGTAGATCGTCTTTTCCAAAAGCGTTGTGGAGTAGCGGACACTCTTGCCCTCCCTGCTCTGCAGAGCCTGCCGGATCTCCTCCCTGTCCGCATGATTTTCCATGCTCTCTCCGTCCGACTGCGTATCATATAGAACTTCTCCGTCCGCCGCAACCCAAGTCAGGCGGTACTGATCGGACTTTAATTCCTCAAGATAGTCACGGCCGTCCCTTTCCACCGCGACAGCCGCCAGAGCGAGTTCATCTTCCAAAGCTTTCTCCTGCACCGTACTGAAATACCGGTACAAACAACTCATGATGATCACCAGACTTGCGATCAAAACCGCCCCTGCCGCGATCACGATCGATTTAAATATTTTCTTTGCCATTCCCGTTTACCTCTAATCTGTATCCCACGCCGCGCACTGTCTCGATCAGTCGCCCATACTCTCCCAATTTGGCGCGCAGGGTTCGAATATGCATATCCACCGTTCTCGTCTCACCGACATAATCATCACCCCATATATCATTAAAGAGCCTGTCGCGGGTGAATACGATGCCCGGATGAGAGAGAAACAGTCTCAGGAGTTCAAACTCTTTTAACGTAAGGTGGATCCTCTCATCGTCAATCGTGACGGTATACTCATCCAAATTCATCACCAGACCGCCCGTTTTCAGCAGATGCTGCACATCTCCGGGAAGGCATCTGCGCAGTACCGCTCTCACGCGGGAGACCATTTCCATCATTCCGAAAGGTTTCACCAGATAATCGTCCGCTCCCATATCCAAGCTGCGGATCTTGTCATATTCCATACCTTTTGCGGTCGCCATGATGACGGGGATCCTGCATGTGTCGGGGTCAGCCCGCAGAGCCCTCAACAATTCCACCCCGTCCTCCCCGGGCAGCATGATGTCAAGGATGACCAAATCGGGTTTTTCCAGGTTCAGAGCCTCCCGAAAAGCTGCTCCGTCCGCAAATCCTCTCGCCTCAAAATCGGTGGAATTGAGCGTATACACTTCGATATCCCGGATGCTCTCGTCATCCTCCACACACCATACTTTCATTCACAACCTCCTATGCACACCCGTCACGGAGAAGGTCACCCACTCCGCAATATTGACCGCATGATCTCCAATGCGCTCAAAATATTTGGCAATCATCAACAGATCCAACGCATATCCGCCATCTTCCGGACTGTCCGCTATCAGCCGGATCAAAGATTCCTTAACCTGCAAAAACATCTGATCTACCACGTCATCGCGGTCGATCGCCGCGCCCGCCGAAACGGGATCCTGTCTCACAAAGGCATCAACACTCTCCGTGACCATTTGGATCACCGTCTCAGCCATGGAGCGGATATACCCGCATTCCTCGCCGGTCCTGCCGTTCAGAAAGGTAATGATCTCCGCGATATCCGCCGCCTGCGTCCCGATGCGCTCCATATCCGTGATCATCTTCAGAGCCGCGGAAATCTGACGCAGATCTCCTGCCACCGGCTGCTGCTGCAATAAAAGTTTCAGGCACAGCGTCTCTATGGCGCGCTCCATGCGATCGATCTCTCCGTCTAAAGATACGACCTGTTCCGTGAGCACGGTGTCCCCCGTCATCAATGCCTTTGAGGCAATGGCGATCGCCTCCTCACACATGGCTCCCATTTGGGTGAGCTCCCGTTTCAGCGTGGCAAGCTGTTCATCAAAACGACTTCTCATCATCCAAACCTCCCCGTTATATAATCCTCCGTCCTCTTATCCTTTGGCTGCCCAAACATCTTTTCCGTGTCGCCGTATTCAACCAGATCGCCGAGAAGAAAGAATGCCGTGTTATCGGAGATCCTCACCGCCTGCTGCATATTGTGAGTTACGATGATAATAGTATACTTATTCTTCAATTTCATTGCAAGCTCTTCGATCTTGGACGTAGAGATCGGATCCAACGCGCTTGTGGGCTCATCCATCAGGAGCACATCCGGACAAACCGCCAATGCCCGCGCAATACAGAGCCTCTGCTGTTGACCGCCCGAGAGTCCTAATGCCGATTTCTTCAGCCTGTCCTTCACCTCATCCCAGATAGCGGCATCGCGCAGCGAGTTCTCCACTATATCATCCAATTTTGCCTTATTTTTCATCCCGTGCGTCCGCGGTCCGTAAGCGATATTGTCATAAATGCTCATGGGAAACGGCGTCGGTTTCTGAAAGACCATGCCGATACTGCGCCGAAGTTCATTGACATCCGTTCCCGCCGCATAGATATCACTGCCTCTGTAGGAGACTTGTCCCGTGATCCTCACACCGGGAATCAGATCATTCATCCGGTTCAACGATTTCAAAAAGGTGGATTTGCCGCATCCCGAAGGACCGATCAACGCAGTGATGCTACACTCTTTGATCTCCATATTGATATTTCGTAAAGCCTGTGTATTGCCATACCAAAGACACAGATCCCGTACCGTCATGATATCACTCATAGATTTCTTCTCCTCTGAAAATATCTGCCTGTCAACGTGGCTGCCAGATTGATGAACACGGTTAAGAACATCAGTATGGCAGCGATGGCAAAGGCGATTCCAAATTCGCCGTTCTCCTTGGCATAGACGTACAGCGCGACCGTCAATGTCGCCCCCGCGCTGCCCAATCCCTCAAAGAACCCGTTTAGGGCATGGGCAAAACCTGCCGTGAAGAGCAGCGCTGCCGATTCCCCGAGGATCCGCCCCACCGACAGAATGCAACCCGTCACTACACCGTCGATACAGCCGGGGAGCACTACCGTGCGGATCACACGCCACTTTCCCGCCCCCAGACCGAAGGCGGCCTCCCGCAGACTCTGCGGCACCGTCTTCAGACTCTCCTGCGCGGTCCGCATAACGGTGGGAAGATTCATGATCACCAAGGTAAACGCCCCTGCCAAAAGGGATGTCTTCATTCCCAACAGTTGACAGAATATCAGCATTCCCACCAGACCATATATGATGGAGGGAATCCCCGACAGCGTCTCGGCCGCGTATTCGATCACCTCCACCGTCCGTCCGGCCTTGGCGTATTCCGTGAGATAGATGGCCGCGCCCGTTCCGATCGGCAGCACCAACAGCAGTGTCGCGATCACAATATAGATCGTATTGAGAATATCCGGCAGAATCCCGATCCGCCCGGACAGATAACTCGGCTTGGTGGTGAGCAGTTCCCACGAGATGTTGGGAATTCCCTTCCACAGTACATAACCGATCAAAAAGATCACCAAAGCGCAGGTGATACCCACCGAAACTCCCATCAGCACGCGCAGGATGGCAATGTAAAACTTTCTTTTAAACGAAACCGTCTGTCTTCGCATTTTATTTCTCCCTGCCTGATTTTAAACACAAATTCAATACGGCATTGATCAGCATGATAAACAGAAACAACACCAACGCGATCGAAAACAATGCCTGTTTTTGCAGACTCCCGTCATTTGCGTAGGACATTTCGCTCGCCACCGCAGTAGTCAGGAAACGGACACTTTGAAAAATTCCCGGCATATTGGGGGCATTTCCCGCCACCATCATCACCGCCATCGCCTCGCCGATCGCTCTGCCGACCCCCAATACCACCGCAGTCGCGATGCCGCTTTTCGCCGCCGGGACGGATACACGAAAATAAGTCTCCACCGGCGTCGCGCCCAAGGCCAGAGAGGCATCCTCGTATTCCTTGGGAACAGCCTCCAACGATGTAAGCGACACTTTGATGACACCCGGGAGGATCATGATGGCGAGCACGACAATGGCTGCCAAGAGGCTTGCCCCATCCGGGATACGGAAGGCGACCCGTATGCCCGGAACCAGTACCATCATGCCCACAAGCCCGTATACCACCGAGGGAATGCCCGCCAAAAGGCTGACTGCGCTCTCTATGACAGCCTTTATTTTGGGCCCTGCCATCTTTGCGAGCCAGACCGCCGTCATAAAACCGATCGGCACTCCCACGAGAATGGCGCCCGCCGTGCCGTAAACACTCGTAAGGATAAAGGGCAGGATCCCGTACTGCGGCTGCGAGGCCGTGGAGGCCCATTTTCGTCCCAAAAGGAACTTCCCGAGACCGATCTTTCGGATTGCCGGAAGTCCGGACAGGATAAGATACACGGTGATGAGCAATACGCAGCCGACCGTGGCAAGGCCAAGCGCCAGAAATATACCGTGTATGGCGTTTTCCATAAAACGTTTTCCACTCTTCATCAGATGTCTCCCCACTACCTTTTCCGGCGCTCTACCGGCTCCGTACCGGCACTGCGCCCGCCGCGGAAATGATCTCCTCCGCCTCAGCGGAAGTGATATAGTCAAAGAATTTCTGCGCCGTTTTCGAGAGTTTCGCGTCTGACTTGGTCACCAGTACGAAAGAACGCTGCACCGTGTAACTTCCGTCTTGCACTGTCTCCTCAGTGGGCATGATGCCGCCGACGCAAAGCGCTTTGACCGACTCTTTGACAGAGGCCAATGACGCGTAACCGATCGCTGCCGGATTGCCCGCCACCGTTGTGATCACATCTCCGGTGGATGTCAATTCCTGCCTGTATTTACAGGCATCCTCCGTGCCCGTAACGGATTCAAAGCCGTCTCTCGTACCGCTCCCGGCCTCACGACCGATCAAAACGATCTCCAGATCATCTCCACCCGCGTCTTTCCAATTCGTGATCTCGCCGGTGTAAATCTTAGCGATCGTCTCAAGATCCAGATCGTCTACCGGATTGTCGGGATTTACAATGACCGCGATTCCGTCGAGCGCCAGAACAGTCTCGGTCAGGCCTTTTGCCTTTTCTTCCTCCTTTAAACTGCGGCTGGAGAGCCCGATATCGCATCGTCCCTCTGCCACGGCGGTGATTCCGGAGCCGGAACCGGTGGGATTGTATGTAAAGATCACCCCGGGATTGTCACTCTCGAAAGCCTCTCCTAATGCGCCGATCACTTTTTCCATGGATGTGGAGCCGTCCGTGGACACCGTTTTGCTCTCCGCTTTCCCGCATCCCGTCATAAGCGCAAGGGCGCATACCGGGCAAATGACCGCGCTGATACATTTTTTCATCAAAGATTTTTTTGTTTTGTTCATAATACTCTCTCCTTTTCAGATGTTTTATCCTACGCTTATCAGAATAAAGGATGCCTGTAAAATCCAAAACACAACTTTTGTAAAATCCATGTAAATTCACACAAAAAGGAAGAGCAGTTCTCCCCTCCGGAGAATTGCCCCTCTGCCTGTCTTCATTTCCTATTCTCTTCTAAATCACAAAACCATCACCAAAGTGCCGATCCCGATAAGGATACAGCCTATGAGTGATTTGGCCGTCAGCTCCTCGCGCAGAAACACAAAGGCCAAAATGAAAGTGAGCACAACGCTCATCTTATCGATCGCCGCCACCTTGGAGACAGTTCCCATCTGCAGCGCCTTGTAGTAACACAGCCATGACGCGCCTGTAGCCAGTCCCGAACAGATGAGAAAAACCCAGCTTTTGTGGCTGATCTGCGCGATCCCGGTCTGCGCGTGGGTCAGAAATACCATTCCCCATGCCATCACTACCACCACGACCGTTCTGATCGCCGTCGCGAGATTGGAGTTTACCCCGTCTATGCCAACCTTGGCCAATATGGATGTGAGCGCCGCAAAGAGCGCCGACAATACGGCAAGCGCGATCCACATATCATATACCCATGGTATCGGCGGAACCCACCTTTACCATTCGGACCGAATCATTCTTCTCCGTGACCTTGTTGCGGATGGTGGGAACCGCGCCCAACAGCAGGAACACATAGAGCAGTACAAGGTTGAAGATATAACCCGCCATCGGGATCATCTCCAGTTCAAGCGCCACGGACACCATTCTGTAACACTCAAAGATGGTGAGACCCGCGTCGGCGCCGCCGCCCTCTCCAAAAAGCCTGATGGCCCAATCCGCTCTGTCTCCCACATAAGTCATGAGCAGCATGACGATCACGCAGATGACAATGCCTTTCTTGGACAATCTGCCGCCCAACAGTTCATAGCCTTTCAGCACTCCCAGGGCCATGACGACGCCTGACAATGCCGCCACATACCCGAGCTGGCTCAGCAGCACGATGCTGAGAACGCCCACAAGAGAGCCCAACAGGGCACCCACAATGCCGCCGATCACATTCTCCTTTTTCTCCTGTTTCATCGAGGCGATCCGTCCCCGCATGGATGTCTCGCAATCCGCGCAGAGATGATGGAAACCTCCTCCCGCCAGGTGCGCTGAGACCTCCACATCCCCTTTTCCGCAGATGCTGCAGCAGGGGACAAAGCCATTGGAGCGGAGAAATACGATCACTGCGTTCAGCCCTTCCGCCACGCTTGCCTGCAATTTCTCCTGCTTGATATTCTTGCCCATTGCGGCGGGCAGTTTCACGATGATATTGTTGCCGTCCTGCGCGCAGACGCCCAAAGGTTTCGCGCTCTGCGCCATCTCGTGCAGCTGCTCCTTGGTGAGGTTCGCGCCCTGCATGTTCCTGGCCGCGATATGTATGGTCAGCATATAGGGATGCGCCTTATCCTCCGCGTAGACCACGATGTCATAGCCGTCCTTTTGACCATACATCACATTGTTGACCGTGTCATAGCGAAGACCTACCGCGGGAGCCACCGCCGCATAATTATCCGTGTGTTTACTCATTTTCCCTTACCCTTTCGTCAAATTCCCGCCCTGCGGGCGGTTATCGTCCCATGCGGCGGGCTGACGACCCATGTGGTCATTCTGCCTGCCTCATATCTCAAACGAAATCATTATAACATGTCGGACGCAGAAAGGCAACCCTGCGCGGGATTCGCGCCCGTATCACCGCATAGGATTCCGCCCGCATCCGCTCATGTGATCCGGATGATCTGCTCATACAACAGGATTTCTTCCGCGTTCACGTTCTTATTGTCATGATAATGTCCGAAGAACCACTTTTGAAACCGAAGTTTCTGCCGCAGCTCTTCCAGATATGCGGTCAGCATATCCGGCTTGTACGCGCCATGACTGAGCAGCGCCTGTGTGGAGGAAGCGCAGCAGTGCGTCACCACGAAGTCCACCCGGTTGCCATGCGCCGCCAGATTTCTGCGTCCCTCCTCCATCTCCTCCTCGGAGGGCATCTCCTGTTTCCACCAACTCAGATGATTGATACGATAGGGCTCCGTCCCCCTGTCCAAGGCCTTTTTCTTTCTCTTGTAATCCGGATCGTCCAACTCCAGGATCCCCCCGGAGATATCATGGCTGGACGCTCCTCCGAAAGTAAAGAACTTTCTCCCCTCGATCTCATAGACCTGTCCGCGCATCAGATGGATCACGGAGGGCCGGATCATATGCACCTTTCCGCCATGCCACTCCTCCACGGGCCAGGCGCAGAGTCTGTCAAAATTCTCGTGATTGCCGTCCACGAACAGCGTGGTAAAGGATTTGCAGTCCAGCCAATCCAACAGCATGGTCTCCTCTCTGCTCTCGCCGCCCTTGTCCCATACGCCTCCGAAATCCCCACAGATCACGACGTGATCCTCCTTGGTCATCTCCTTCTGCTCGGGGAAAATACTTGTGTTAAACCGCTGAAAATCCCGATGGCAATCGCCGGTTATGTAAATCATCTCTGTGCCTCCTGTGTCCTTTGGGTCTCTATGTTACTCGTCTCCCGTCCCCAAGAGCAATTCAAAATATTGCAGTTTCCTATCCTGCGCCCCGATGTCCAAATATCCCGATGAGCGCAGTTCCTTCAACCCTGTCCCGGCACCCGGGAAAATAAAGCCGCAGCGGTCTGCCCCGGTCAGGAGCGCATAAGAGAGGAGCTGATGGCTGTCCCCGCGGTCCGGCTCTGTGTGGTCTTTGTACTTTACGTCACACACGGCCACAGCCCGTCCTGTCCTCCTGTCTCTTATGATGATATCCGGGATGCAGTAGGATATGAGGTGAACCCCGCTCAGGGTATCCCTGTCATCCGTCACACCGCTCTCCGTATAGATTCTTTTGATGTAGGGATCCATGACACAATCCTCCGGCAGCATCGTCTTCAACATGGTCCTGGCGTAGAACTCAAATACCGTCTCCATGTTGATCCAATAGGGAATCGTATACACGCTCCGGTCCGCCGTTCTGCCGTCGGCGGTCCTGTAGGAATGATACTGTTCCCGCAGAATACATTTCGCCTGCTGCAGGAGCGGCTTGTAATAGGTGTAAAGGCCGCCTGCGGACATATGTCCGAAATCTCTTCCCGTGATCCGCACGGTCCTGACATTTCTCAGGGCATACAGGCAGAACCGCATCCTGCGCACGATCTCCGCCCCCGTCTCAAACTTGCGGTCGATGATCCGTCCACACCGGATCAGGGCGGCCTTCAGTATCCTATTCTCCACATTGTCCGCGCTAAAGTCAATATATTTGCAGTAAAACCGGTCATTCCTGCCGTGGGCCGCGTTGAGACGGATATTGTTCCGCACATCGACCCTGCCCCGTATCTTGGCGTTACAGTTTTCCTCCCGGTAAAACAGCGTCTTGCGGACTCCCTTTTGGCACAATTCATAACAGGCATGGATAAAACTGAGCGCACAGAGGATATCTCCCCCGTCCTCCTCATCGCGATCCAGTCGGATCAACGGTCTGTCATAAAAAACGCGGTAGAGGAATTTGTGCCGCGCCTTCAATTCCCGCACATAATCCCCGTACTCTTCGTCCGCCATGACCTTCTCCAACATCGTCCAAGGGTCCACCCCGTACCCGGGCCGCACCACCAGGACATGATCCCGCCCGTCGCTGCGAAGAGGCCGGTGTTTTCTGTCATACAGCCGCCCCACGCCCGCCATGCCGCTCGTATATAGTTTCCCGTCATACACGTGAATGCCAAAATTATCCTCCGCCGCCCTAAGATCAAGCCCCTCCCAAAAGGAATCCTCTCCACCCAAGGACGTCCAGACCTTCTCTTCTCTGAGTCGTATTTTGTCCGCCATATGTCCATCCCTAATATCCCAAGCCCGCGCCCAGATCTGACAGGAACCCCGCAATGTACGCGTTGTCCATCACTTTACCCGCGCCGTTGTCGTCTCCGAAATGTTGAATGTATAACATGATATTGTCGCTCACCATGCGAACCCGCGCAGCCGGATCCGTCTCGGCTGTGATCCCGGCCACATCATGTTCCCTGCCCCGCAGATCCTCCACGGATTCCAGTATCCCGTCCTTCTCATACTCCCTGAGTATGGGGATCACTTGGAAAATAAATCGCTCCGCCATGGCATCCGCGTAATTGGCCGGATCTGTCCTGAGAAAATAAGTGTGTCCCAATCGCACATCACTCTTTCGATACTCCCTGTTAAAATAATCTTCATTGTCAAACAGCGCTCCCACCGCGTCAAACAAGAGCAGTTCAATGGAGTCCTCATCGCTCTTGCCGGACGTATTTTGATAGCAGTTTAACACCACTTTCCGGTCCGCGGGACTGTCGATAAAGAGAAAACGCCTTCTGATGGCATAGTCTATGGCGTCAATGGACTTGTCTGCAGTGTTCATCGTGCCGATCAGAAAGAGATTTTTGCCAAGGACAATATCCTTGGTCTGAGCCCCGGTGACCTTGCTCTCCACATAATAAGGAGTGGAGACCCTGCTGTCCCGATATTCCAAACCGTAGATCAGCTCGCCGAACACGGTGGCGAGATTCGCCCTGTTGATCTCATCGATGATCAGATAAAATCTCGGTGCGGGACCGGCAGAGGCTTTCTCGGCGATCTCGGCAAACTCCGCCAGTTTGCCCAATATCCTGTTCACGCTGCTGTAAGTGGGCGCGCCGCCCACGGGCTTTACCTCTATGCCCCTGATGAAGTCCTCATAGCCGTAAGAGGGATGGAACTGGACCAGATCCCAGCCTCCGGTCCCAAGCTTGGGGGACGCGGCGGGATCCTCATAGTCCTCCGCCGTCAGTTTATAGCTTTCCAACGCCGCGGAAATCTCCTCCTGCGTGGGCATGGCCTTGGCCAGGGCTGCTGCCCCGGGCTCCAACTGCGCCAGGACAAAACGCTTGCTCTCGAAGGTCTTGGAGGTTCCGGGAGGCCCCTGAAACACCATCTGCCTCACCCCGATATCCTCCATGATCTTCTGATAATCCTTCAAATCCGTCATTCTCTCCACTCCTTTTATCACCATCGTCCCGCCGGTTTCCGTCGGGATCACCGCATCCTTTTGATTCCACAAAAGTTTCAGATCGGGGATGCCCCCGCACAGATGACATAATTTGTTCTCCGCTCCGCCCAATCTCTGAGCGGCCTGATTCAAGTCCTCAAAGGTTTCTCTCTCCGCCCGGGCCAGGCGCAGGCTGTCCGCGTGATCCGCGCTCAAACCCGCCATCAGGGACATATGATCCTCGTAGATCCGCAGATATCCGTGGATGAGTCTGTAGACCGCCGCATAGATCGAGGCCGTATTCTCCTGCGCGTGGATCACATTGGATCCCACGTCAAATCCCACATTCCGAAAGGCGTTCAGATACAGATAAATCCGTGCCACGCCGTCTCTGTCCGTCACTTTGTACGCCGGCGCGTCCTTCTCGGAAACCCACCGCCCGGTTCGCACCGAATTGGAGGAATAATAGGAGCGCGAGTGGTTGGAGACCGAGGTCAGATAGCCGAAATCATTATGCTCCGTATCCTCGCAGAGGAAAGCGGCATATCGGCCCGGCCTTGTCCGATGCGCAAAGCGCACTATATTGGTGTTTAAAAACAATTCCGCCATCAATATGTCATAGGGCAGGAGTCCGTTTAAGATCATGGCGTCCAGAACGCACTCCATGATGCCGCGGTGCTCTTTGCAGCGATCGGGCAGGATCGTATTTTGCAGATAATCCAGAGAGTCCGCCAACGTGAAAGGAGTAACCGCGCGCCCGGTCTTATAAAAGATCTTCTCTATCCTAACGATCCTGTTCTCCTCCGCGCGGATTCCCCCATTGAGCTGCCCTAATATCTCCGAGAGAAATATCTCCAAATCGCCGTCCAAGATGCCGCTCCGCTGTAACTCCCGCAGATAGGGCGCAATCTGATACTCAAATTTTCTTTGGAATCGCAGCAGGATCTCGCCGGGCGACCCCGCGATGTCCACCAGAAACATCCCATGCCCCGGGACAAAGTTCTCCGTCTCCACGGTCGGATCCCCGGACAGGCCGCTCTCCACAAAGGTTCTGACGCGGTCATAGACATCCAAAATGCCGTTTGAGACGGCTGCTGCGGGCGGCATCTCCGCTCCCGGGGCGACGGCTGCTCCCGCTCCGCCATAATATTGCTCCAACACTTCCCGGGAGGACACCAACTGCCTGACATGATCCATCCGTCTTCGCAGCGCGTAGTCGAGTCCCGTCCCGTACAGACGGCTGCATTCCGTGAGTATGAACCACACATTGTCCGGAACGATCATCCGCGCGCCGTCCGCCATCTCTATGGGCTGATTCCTGTATTCCATCCCATATAACAGATTGCCCAACAAGGCCCCCGCGTCGGTTCTTCCCATGTCGTCCAGAATAATACAGTATCTCTCCGCGCTGCCGCACGCCCGCCCGCACAGCTCCATGACCCGTTTCGCCGCATATCGCAGATTAAATCCCACGGCGGTATCCGGCTGCATTCCGTACACGATGTCCTCATAGGTCATGGAGGCATGAACCTGTATGAATTCCACCCTGTCGCTCTGCGCAAAACGCTCTATATCCTCATGATCCGCCCGGATATCCCGGTCAAACACATCATCCGGCGCCAGGCCCTTCTCACAAATATAAAATGCCATCGCGCGGGCAAATACGGTCTTGCCCGTCCCCGGGCCGCCCGTCAGTAAAATATTGTTCATCCTTCCTCCTGTATGTGATGAAACCGCTCCCGTTATTCCTCCGACAACCCGCGGGCCGGCCGTCACCCGTCGATCAGTCTGCGGACCAACCGCGCCAGAAAATACGAGATCTTGGGCGGTACGGCGTTGCCGATCATCCTGCAGACCGCGGTCCTGTTGCCATAAAAGACAAAGTCATCGGGGAAACTCTGGATGCGCGCCGCCTCTCTGGGCGACAGCGTCCGATCCTCCGTGGGATGTATGAATCTTCCGCCCGCCGGCGTGTCAAATCTGGTGGTGATGGTGGGGGCCGGCTCATCCGCGCGCAGTCTCCCGTAAGCGCCGCTGTGTACGGAATTGATCCGCTCCTTGAGCGCCGTAAAATTCTCACCCCCGGCCACCCGATGCATCCTGTCCACCGCCAGAGCGGAATGTTTCGTCCGGGTATGATTGGCGATGGTATCCGCATGTGCCGCCAGATACCGCTGATAATCCGTCACAGGCTCCGGATTGGCGATCATGCCATCCTGAGTGGTCGCTCCCAGATTGCCGATGGCATCCTCCACCGTCACGGGATCGAAATAGTGCGGATACTCCGCCCGGATCTCCTCCCGCACACTCTCCCAAAGGGTCTCAAGATCCGCCTTCTCACCCCTCACTCCGATCAGGATCATGCGCTCTCTCTTCTGGGGAATCCCGAACTCCACGGCCTTCACCAGTCTCGGGTACAGCACATAGGGCTCTCCGTCCAACAATTCCGGATCCGCGAAGATCCTTAAGATCTCCTCAAAGATCTTGCCCCCCTGCATCGTCCGGATCCCCTTCACATTCTCCATCACGAACGCCTTGGGTCTCACGGTTTTGACCACATTGAAATAGTGCTTGAACAGATAATTTCTCGGGTCGTCGATAAAGCCCTCCCGGATCCTCGCCCCGGCCATGGAGAAACCCTGACAGGGCGGACCTCCGATGATCACATCCGCATCCCCTTCGCGGAATATACCCGAATGGTCTATATTGCGAATGTCGTCCACGATCACATCCACCTCCGGATGATTCATCCGGTAGGTGGACGCGATAACGGGATCCAACTCCACGGCCCGCCGCACCCGCCAACCGTCCCGCATAAATCCCAGAGACAGGCCGCCGCATCCGGCGAACAGGTCAATCACGTCCATCATCGGCACCTCCGCTTATTCTGTAGCGATACGCAAAATTCTTAATATAAAGGCTCTCCTCCGCGCTCAGTCCGTATAGACCGTTGATATAGTCGTCCATCCTGTGAATCTCCTTCACGCAGTCCTTATGCTTGTACTCATACTCCGTCTGTATCGTGCCCACATACTTTTTGGTCGCCTCCAACCTGTCCTCCAGAGCCGCCGCCAGTCTGTCGGTCTCCTCAAAGTCCGTGACCTCGGGGACTCTAAATCCGCCGAGCTCCTTGCCGGTGATATGCCAACAGTCCGACACGCAGATCCAATACCACCAGAACAGGGAGGAATTGAGCAGACAGACGCACAGATTCCTGTACTGCTCATTTTCACACCGAAAGGTCCGGTACTCCCCTCCGGTGTGCTCCCGCCCGAATGCCTTGATCCAAAAGGTGGCCCGCATGTTCAGATACAGGGCGGGACCGCTGCCCTGCCCCATCCGGTCCGCCAGAGCAGCGCGGTGAGACAGAAGTTTCCGATAGATATCCACGTCCGTTTGATTTCCCAGTTTGGGAATGCACTGATCCGTCTTAAACCGGTTTCTCACGACTTCCAGAGAGCGGAACAGCTCCGGGCGCTCCTCACAGTACCAATATCTGTAATTGCCGGTGAAGATCCGCGCGCTCTTCCCGCGGTTCCTGCCGAGCAACACGCACAATTTCTGGTGTACGGAGGAAAAGAGACAGTCCGGTCTGTCCGAGAAACTTAAGATATATTGCTCCGGAACGCGCCCGAACAGTTCGTCCCGGATCGCCCGCATCCGGGGGGTAGAGATATAGGAGAGAGGGACGATGAATCCCATGACGCCGCCCGGTCTCAGACACAGAGCCGCGTTTTCCAACACATTGGCATAGATATTGCCGTATTTTGTCTCGGGCGTGGAATCGCTCTTGGAATCCTCCACATAGGGGGGATTTCCCACGATCACATCATAGACCGCTCCGCCCCCCGGGCGATTGGCCACAAAGTCGCGGACGGTAAAATTCCCGGCGAGACAGGCCGCCAGTCCCCTCACCTTGGACGCGCCGTATCTGTGCAGCACGCAGAGCAATATTCTGAGCCCGGTGATGGCGATGGAATCCGCGTTGAGATCATTGCCGTAAATGGTGGCGGCGATCCTGTGGACGGTCGCCCGCCCGGGCTTGGCAGGGCGTCTGTCGAGCAGGTCGAATTTCATCTCCAACGCCGCGAGCAGGAACACTCCCGTTCCACAGGTCGGATCGTATATCGTTGTGTTCAGACAGAACCGTCTGTAGGGAATATCCTGCCCGTCCAAATCGCAGATCGTATCCGGACGCAGTTTGCCGCATGCCATTTTCACACTGTTGCTCAAGATAAAGCGGACGATATCCTGAGGAGTATAGTACACGCCCTTGTCCTTTCGGCCGGATTCTCTCTCATTCAGACAGGCGAGCCGATCCTGAAGCTCTTCATAGGAAACGGGGCGCCCTATGGTTTTTGAGGGCGTTCCCATGGGTTTTAGGGATTCCGAAATCTCAATTCCCATCTCTTTTATTTGTGTCCGGACCAGTCTCTGCTCACTGCGACTATGGTTCTGCGTCAGATAGCTCTCGACCATCGACAATGCATCCAACAATATCCCACTTGTCATTTCGCTTATGTCTTCCCCTCTGTGTAATCGTTCCCATCCTACCGGATATTCAGGATCCATGTGCAGTACAGCCGCCCGGGCAGCCTCATCCGCCCGTACAGTTCAGCCGCCGTCCTCTCATAAAAGGCATACACGGTACGCCGCCCGTCCTCTCCGTCAGGGCGCTCCGGCCCATAGGCGGCCTCTTTGACGATCCGCATCAGCTCCGCCGTCTCCGTTTCCGTAAAGCAGGAGAACTCTGCCCTGAGCCTCTCCTCAAAATCCGGCTCCATACCCGTGACGGCTCTCAGGCTCTCCGTCCTGTGCAGTAATTTTAGCAGCCGATAGAAGAGCCTTGGCGTTTCCATCTGCCGCAGTCTGCGCAGATATCGCTTTCTCCTGTACCACAACAGGACCGCGCATATCACCAAAAAAGCTGCCACCGCCGCCGGCAGGATGAGATCATTGCGCCATCCCCTCTGCTCCCGCAGGGTTTCCTCCCCGGTGTCGTCTCCCTCGTCCTCTTCCTCATCGTCCTCTTCGTCCTCGTCGTCCCCGTCGTCCTCTTCGTCCCCGTTGTCCTCGTCGTCCCCGTCGTCCTCTTCCTCGTCCTCTTCCTCCGCGTACTGTACCCCGGAGGATGCGCCCGAGCCGTCACCGCCGCCCGCATAGCCCACACGGTCCGGCATCAGCCAGTCCGGAGCGGGCATCGCGTTGCTCATATAGTCGAGAGGCGTCATCTACACGGGAGTCCATCCCAGATTATCCTGATAGATCTCTACCCAGGCATGCAGTCTGAAATCCGTCACCGCCGCCGCATAGGTCCCGTCCGCCTGTCGTCTGAAATCAGAAGGATGTACCACATAGCCGGTGACATATCTGGCGGGTATGCCGTACAGTCTGTACATCAGCGTGGCCGCGGAGGCATAGTGCATGCAGAAACCCTGTCTGTTGTCAAACAGAAAATATTCTATGACATCCCGGTTGAGGGGTGTGTTGCCCGGAGTCAGCGTGTATTCCGAATCCCGCTGCACCGTCTCGCGGATAAATCCCGTCACTTCCTCCACGTCGGACAGGGCATGCGCATTGCACAGTTCGGTCAGCTCAGACAGCCGTCCCGTGGGCACATCCAGATATCTCTCCCGCACATATCTGTCATATTCTCTCCGCTGCAACTGCGTGGACATGGCATATTCCCCCGTATCCCTCCTGATCTTATCGGAATCCATGTCCGCCTGTTCAAAATAGAAGAAGGTCTCAACTTCCTGCCCCTCCTCCAATTCATAATACTGTTCCGCCATCTGCGCCCGTATGGAAAAATAGGGCAGATACTCCCTGTCCTCGGCGCCGGAGCGGTTGACGACCATCTTCCTCACGTCCTCCCGCATCAGAGCGCGTCCGGACATGATGCTGAGCCATTCGTTCACATCTCCATAGTTTAAGATAAAATAGAGATGCTCCTGCACCGCCTGAAACTGTGCCTCACTCCCCTCCGCACCCCTCAGCCGGGCCATGCTCCCGTAAAAATCCGACTCGTCCGCCTCCGTCCACCGGTCTCCCCGATAGTCCGCCCCGACATAGCCCCGCAGATAAATGGCCTCCGTGGGAGCCCGGTCCAGCGCCATCTCCAGATGAATGGAACCGTTCCTATAGTTGTTGCCGCGGCTGACATTTCCGTTCTCAAAACGCCCCTGATCCGATTCGCCGAATATGGACACGCCGATCCTGTTGACATACCGGTCCACCATCGCCGCTCCCTGCGAGAGAGTCTCGCTCCATCTGTATCCCGGAAAGCCGCCCAGGAAGACAACCACCGCCAAAGTACCGCATACCACGGTCACGGCCCTGTGGCGATCCCCCGCTCTGGCGCACACAAAGGAACACAGGAGCAGACTGAGCGCCGGCAGACTCAAAGGAATGTTCATGAGCGGGCAGATCAACACCGCCACGGCCATCGCGCAGTACAGCGCCGCGTATCCCCTTGTCCAAAGCAGCCAAAATAAGGCGCAGCAGAGCACGAAAGATCGCGCGTCCTCCCTGCTGCCCTCGTAATACATGCTGATAAATTCTCTCACTATGGGAAAAGATCCCAACACTCCGCTCACATAAGCCACCGCGCGCCCAAAATGCAGTTTCCGCCGGCTCATGGAATCACCACCTTCTGTTCCGCGATCTCACGCCTGTAATCTTGCTCCGAGAACCGTCTTAACAAAAGTTCCCCCGCGTTGCCATAGGATAGGCGCAGATCCGGATCCAACTGCAGCAGCGAACTGCCCAGACGGGCGCTTTTCTCATCCTGATAGGCCTTTTCGTCCACATCCTCCCCGGGAATGAACCCCGCCTCATACAGCCGGGCCAAAATCTCACGGTACTCTTCCTCACCCGTGACTCTGTGCGTCACCAATTCTTTCCCGGTCCAATCAAACCAATACAGATATACGCTCTCATATCTCTCCAACATCCCCAAGAGCAACGCCAGAAAAATCTCATAAAAGGCATCCGCCCTCTCCTCATCCATAGGCTCTCTCTCCACCAAATCCAGAAAAAGGCCCACGCGATGTTCCTCAGCCCTGCTGTATTCCTTCACCTGGTAGTCCTCGCTCCTGGCGCTGAGTTTCCAGTGGATGTCCTTGACGGAGTCCCCCGACTGATAGAGCCTGTACTGCTGTACCTCCCGCACGTCATTTCCCACCATCGGAAGGGCTGTCCGGTCGCTGCCCGCAGCCTGAATCGTCTCTCCCTGCGCAGATTCCACCCTGAGGACATTTAAGGGCGGGAACACGGGGATCCGAACCGCCTGTCGCTTTCTCCCCCGTCTCACCTTCCCGTGGAACAGATGCATGTGATCCCACACGCGCAGACGCTTGAGATCCACCTCCACAAAGCCGCAGTGCTCCGCGGAAATCTCAAACTTCGCCGCAGTCTCTCCCATGCCCTCCGCCTGCCCGGAGAGTTTGCATTTGGACTTGTGATCGCCCTGTCTCCACACGACGCGCGCATCCCAACACCAGACAGGCCATCTGCCCCGGTTGCGCAGCACAAGACGGCAGGGCAGCGAACCGCCCCGATGCATTCCGAAACTCTCGGGCACGATCGTCCCCTCCACCTTCTTTCGCATCATCCGTGACGAGATCCACATGGCGCAAAAGAGGGCAAACTCCGCGGCTCCGGCAAACAGTCCGCCCGGAGCATGGTATATGCCCGCCACATACAGAGTGGCTGCCGACAAGATCAATAACAGTACAGCTCTCATGCCGAATCCCTATTTCTTTCAGAATCTCTATTTTTTCCCAAGCTCAGGTTTCTTCACCCGGTCCAAAATGTCCTGTATCACCTGCTCCTTTGTCACACCCTCCATGCGGGCAGCCACGTTTAAGAGTATCCTGTGTCCCGCCACATAGAGAAACTGTCCTGCCACATCCATGGGCGACACATAGGAGTTGCCCGCAAGCCATGCCGACGCCTTGGACATTTTGACCAAAGCGATGGTGCCTCTGGGGCTCACCCCCTGCTCCACATGAGCGTGGTTCCTGCTCGCCGTCACCAGATCCACAATATAGCGATACACCTCATCCCGGATGAACACATCATCCGCCGCCTTTTGCATCTCCAGGAAAGAAAGCCTGTCCGTCACCGGCTCAACCTGCATGGTGAGATTGTTCCAACCTCCGGCCTTAGCCATCAGCACTTCATTTTCAAAATCCGGATACCCCATGGACATGGAGATCATAAAGCGGTCCATCTGCGCCGGAGGAAGGGGCTGTGTGCCCGCGGCCCCCAAGGGATTTTGGGTCGCGATCACCAAAAAAGGCGGCGTCAATACCCTCGTCACTCCCTCCACTGTCACCTGCTGCTCCTGCATCGCCTCCAAAAGAGCCGACTGGGTCTTGGGGGTCGTGCGGTTGATCTCATCCGCCAACAGCAGATTGCAGAAGATCGCTCCCTTCCGGTACTCAAACTCCTCCCGATCCTTGCGGTAAATGGAAAATCCCGTCAGATCCGAGGGCATGACATCGGGTGTAAACTGCACCCTCTTCCACTCCAATCCGATAGTCTCCGCAAACAGGAGCGCCATGGTGGTCTTGCCCACCCCCGGGATATCCTCCAACAAGATATTGCCTCCCGCCAAAAAAGCCGCCAGCGTCTCCCTGACCACGTCCTCCTTGCCGAGAATATAGCGGTTGACTCTCTCCGCAACCGTCAATGCTTTCTCTCTGTAATCCATCCTCTGCAACCTCCCGATGAAACAACGGGCAGCGCGCTCCGCGAACTGTCCTTATGTTAAAACGAAGAACTCTGCGGCCATACCGTCCAATTTCTTCGCATCATTGATACTGCTATCCCAAATTTACAAGCCGAATACTGCAGCCGACATGCTCCCTTCCCTGATCCGCGTCCTCCACGCGATTGACATCCGCCGTGATGATGATGCGCTGTCCCTTGGTAGAGGTGAGGATCCGAATGGTATCGCCCTCCTTGATCTTTCCCGCCGGCGCCTGCAACAGAAGACCTATGGAACTCATATTGAGGATCGTGATCTCGAAACCTCCCGGCCGCTTGCCCGTCTGAGGCCCGGTGACGGAATCCACCTCGCCGCTTATGTTTACCTGATAGCGCACCGCCTGCCTCGCGTCATGAGCCATACCCTCGTAGAGAGCGATCCGTACCTTCGTGCCGTCTTTGTCCCGGACCACTCCGTGGCTCTCATAGAGACCGGAGGCGGTAAAAATCAGCGCGCTGATCGCGGCTCCCTCCGACAGCTCCGCCTGGTCCGCGTCAATCTCGATCTCACCCGTCCCCGCATCGTATTTGAGTATGGTGGCATCCGCGATCGCCCTATCAGTCACCGTATCCTGAATCACAATCCTATGCTGCCTTATATCCTCACTCAGGCTCATCTGCATCCCTCACTATATCGCGATCCCTTACCGGTTTTGCCCCCCCAAGTCATATTCCGACAACAGTCTCGCCAAGAGTCTGTAGTAGGGCAGGTGCGCTCGATTCCACGACATGGTGCCCTTGACATACTCAAGGCTCAGGATGGCATCCGTTCCGTTTTTGTCCTTAAATCTCACATGCACAAAGGAAAAAATTCCCTGTTTGGTCAGTTTCTCATACACGGTAGGGCTGGAGCTCTCAAAACGTCTCACATTGTCCACCACGACCACTCCCGTCTCATCGTAGAGTTTCACGAGCGCGGGGGAGAGAGCGTAATCCCTCGTAGATTCTATGACGGCCTTGGACAGTCTGTTGGCGCCGGCCATGCCCACCAGTCCGGAGGGACGGCCCGCGTACAGCATCACACGCTGTATATTGAGGTTTAACGCCACATCGTCCAACAGCTCATCCAGAGGATAGGACTGCCCCGTGTATACCTTGTCCTGCATGGCGCAGATCAACTCCGCCATGGACATATTACCCCTGCTGTTCAAGGTGTTGACGGTCATCTTGGTATTCTTGATGTCCTCCAATGTGCCGTGCTTGTCCCGATTGTAGATGATATAGCGGTTGCGTCCCTTCTCCTTCGCCCGATAGAGCGCGAAGTCAGCCAGGAAGAACAGATCCTCGTAATTGTCCGCGTCCTTGGGATAGGCGGCGCATCCGATGGAGAGCGTGATGGAGATATCTTCCCCGCTCTTGGTCTTCACAAAACTGGATGCCACGCCGTTCTTGATGCTCCTGAGACGTTCCCGCATGGTCTCCATGTCATAGGCGTCATAGAAGACCACCACAAATTCATCGCCGCCGAAACGGCCCACCAGACCGTCCTCCCGAACCTCATTCTGGATGATGTTGGCAACCTTCTTCAGCACCTCGTCTCCCATCATATGGCCGTACACATCATTGACCTTCTTGAAATAG
The DNA here is from genome assembly GCA_023663635.1 of Acetatifactor muris. Lineage (GTDB taxonomy): Bacteria > Bacillota > Clostridia > Lachnospirales > Lachnospiraceae > Acetatifactor > Acetatifactor muris_A. Next base: position 45,562 of record JAMPHD010000011.1, on the reverse strand, counting down.
TCGATGTCGATGATGGCGATGGTCACATTGCTGATCTTCTTCACGTCCACAATATTGATGGCCAGATTGGAGATCTCCGCCTTGGTGAGTACGCCCGTGAGGTAATCCCTCTCCATGGCCCGCTTGGTCTCCGCCGATTCCACGGAACGCTCATTCCAAAAATGGACATAGCCCGTAGAGTAGATATACTCGCCGTTCTCATGATAGGATATCCCTTTGAACAGCGTGAACGCCGTCTCCTTCAGGTTCAGTATGTCACCCGCTATATTGACGATAAATCGCTGTGTGCCTGCCCGCAGGGTGGCGATCAGTTTCCGGACATCCTCCTCATTGCTCTCGTCCGCGCGCTCCAAGAGTTTCTGTTCAAACTCCTCAAAAGTCACGGAGAGCACATTCTGTTCAAAGCGGTCGGCGGCATAGATCCTCACATTGTCCTCCGCCACCTCATACTCAAAGAAATAGTCGCCGTACAGGCTTAAGATGCCGTTCTTCTTGCCCACGCGATACTGCGTCTGTTTCTCCCGCTCTTTGAGTTCTTCCAACAAAAGCAGTCTGATATCCACCAGAGCCTCGTCCTGCACGGTGAACGTCGCCAGACAGCGCAGCGGCTCTCCCTCCTCGGAGATCATGGTCAGAATGGCATCACCGCCGTTTTTCACATATTCCGGCAGACGCTGCGCGTCAGTCGGATCCATCACATGGTCGAAACTGTTGTAGATCCTGGAGCCCATGAAGGCGTAAAATGCCGTGTTGGCTGAAATCACATCATATGTGGCCTTGTTTACTTTTACTTCATAAACACTCTGATTTTCCATCCGTGCCTACTCCACTACCTCTGCCTCAGGCGCGTTCTTCTTGACGGACTCGATTCCGTTCATACAGCCGGACTTGGCCTTGTATCCCTCGCCCACGGCAATGATCTGGCCGTTGGTGGCCTTTAAGCGGAAACGATACTCCCCGGCCTTGTCCTGATATACTTCAAACTTGGGATTCTTCTCGGTGGCGAATCCCTCTATGGTCTGATCCTCAACGGGCGCGATCGGTGCGTTCTTTCTCACGGATTCAATACCGTTCTTACAAGCCGCCTCGGAAGTATATACCTCGGAAGTGGCGATCACTTCACCGTTGCCTGCCTTTAAGTCAAACTTGATCCCGGTATTGGTCTTTTTCACAACAAACTTACCCATTGTACTCATCCTCCTGTAGATTATTATAGTTAGAATCATGAATATTTTACTACATCACAGGTAGTTTTGCAATCAAAACTTTAGTACTCCTCCGCGATATCCAATTCCTCCTGCTCATCCTGAATGGACAGCGCATAGCCAGGGGTATGGCGCAGATACATCATCCAATAGCCCACTCCCACGATGCCGGCGCCTCCCACGATATTGCCCAATGTCACCGGCAGCAGATTGCGGCAGAGGAAACTCCCCCAGCCGAGCGCCGATGCCTCTATGCCGTACTCCGCGGCCGTCAGGATCCCGGCCACCCCAAAGTAGATATCCGCGATGCTGTGCTCAAAACCGCACAGCACAAAGAGCATCACGGGCCAGAAACTCATGAGCAGCTTGCCCGATACCTTCTTGGCCGCAAAGGCCGCCCACACGGCGATGCATACCAGAATATTGCATAATATGCCTCTTATGAACGCCTCCGGAAAAGTCTGCGTCACTCTGGACATGGCGGCCGCCACCATCTTGTCGGCCAGAACCCCCTCGAACAGATCCGGCGTGTGCCCGTACACCACCAACGCCGCCACAAAGGCCGCGCCGATAAAGTTGCCCGCGAATACGCACAGCCAGTTCTTCAGCATCTCCCACAGCCTGATCTTGCGCTCCAACAGGGAGATGACGATCAGATTGTTGCCCGTGAACAATTCGCTGCCCGCCACCAACACCATGGCCATGCCGGCGGGGAACACACAGGCTCCCACAAGCTTTGCCACGGAAGGATTGGATATGGTGGCGGAGGCCGTGGTGGAGGCAATGCCCGCAAAGCCTATGAAGATCCCGGCAAAAATCCCCAACACCACCATCTTAAAGGCGGAAAGCCGAACCTTATGTATCCCGATCTCCACAAAATTTCTTGCTATCTCAAGAGGTGAATGCATGAAATTCCTCCTTTCGCCGCGCAAACTGCGCATGGAAATCCTCCTCCCCGTCATAGGGGGCAAGATAAAATATTTTTAACAGCGCCATATTCAATTCCCGGCAGAAGACATCGTCCTCCGCCGCCTGTTTTAACCGCTCCTCCACATCGTTCAAAAGATAGTGCCAGTCCGTGACAAAATCCCTGTAACGTTTCCTGTCCGGCGTGTCGATCCACCTGCTCACCTTCACTTTCGAGCGCGCGGCCCCGCATTCTCCGGTCTGCAGGAAATAGCGGAAAGCGCCATCCTCATAATAGCGTCCCAGAGGAAACAGTCGGCACACCCCGGGGCGCAGTTCATGCACGGAACATCGCCCGGCCCCGTTCAGAAACACACAGCTCTCTCCCGGCCCCGACATCCTCAGATTCGGCAGGATATAGCCGTCCGTCACCTGCAGTTCGATCTCCCGCTCCAGGAGTTCAACCATGCTCCGCCCCAATCCCAAGGTCAGACGAAAGACATCGTAGGGATCCAGGACCACGGAATGCCCCATGCCCCTGCAGCAGTCGCTGCAGCCCTCACAGCCGCGGCAGTCCGCCTTGACCATGTCGTTTTCATCATATAATCTGCCGTCGGAGATCTCCTCCAGGCTCACATTGCGTCTCATGATATCTCCCGTCCTGTATCACGTTTTGATAATAGTATAGCATGGATTCGGGGGAAGGGGTAGTGGAATTTGGCAAAAAAGGACCCGTGCCGGCGTTTGGACGACACGGGTCTCTTGCGATTCTTATTTGGCAGCCATCTCCACTTTCAGTTTCTCGGTCAGGGCGGGCAGGATCTTGTTCAGGTCTCCCACGATGCCGTAGTCCGCCACGTCAAAGATGGGAGCGCTCTCGTCCTTGTTGATGGCGATGATGATGTCGGACTCCTCCATGCCGGCCAGATGCTGGATGGCTCCGGAGATACCGATGGCAAAATATACCGTGGGTCGCACGGTCTTGCCGGTCTGACCCACCTGCAGATCCTTGGGTTTCCAACCTGCGTCCACCACCGCGCGGGAGCAGCTCACGGTGCCGCCAATCGCCTCCGCCAGATCGTCCAGGAGCTTGAAGTTCTCGGGACTGCCCACGCCGCGGCCGCCGGACACCAGAATCTTGGCATCCATGATGTCCACGGTGTCGCTCACCGCTTTTACGATCTCTAAAATCTCCACATATTTGTTGTCGGGAGTGAACCCGGGATTGAACTCTTCCACATTGGCTTTTACGCCCGCCTGTCTCTCCCTCTTCTGCATCACGCCGGGACGGACGGTTGCCATCTGGGGGCGGAAATTAGGGCACGCGATGGTGGCGATGGTGTTGCCGCCGAACGCGGGACGGGTCATAAGCAGCTGATTGTGTTTCTGCTCCACATTGGGCTTGGGCTCCAGAGGGAAGTCGCCGATATCGAGCTGTGTGCAGTCCGCAGTCAGTCCCGTGTGGATCCTTGCGGACACGCGAGGGCCCAGATCGCGCCCGATGGCGGTTGCGCCCACCAGGAAGATCTCCGGTTTGTATTTCCCGATCACGGATGCCAGAGCATGCGCGTAAGGCTCCGTTCTGTACTCTTTTAACTCCGGATCATCCACCACGATGACCCTGTCAGCGCCGTACTCGGCCAACTCGTCAGCCAAATTTTTCACATTGCTGCCCACCAATACGGCAGTCACGTCCGTGCCCAGAGTCTCGGCCAGATCCTTGCCCTTGCCGATCAACTCGAAGGCGATGCTGTTGATGCAATTGTCCACCTGCTGCGCGAAGACATATACGCCCTTGTATTCTTCTAAATTCATGGTTTCCTCTCATTCTGCCGCTTTGGCGGCCTTTACTCTCAATCTTTTCACGCTCAGATCACATGTCTGTCCTTGAGCTTGCCCACAATGTAGTCCACTGCCTCCGCGGGGTCCAAGGTCACTTTCTCGCCCGCGCCCTTGCGCACCTTGTCGGAAGCCTTGGCGATCTGGGTGGGAGAACCCGCCAATCCCAGATTGGAATCCTCCACATCCTTCAGATCGGCTCTGCCCCACACGGTGATCTTGGCCTCACAGGCGTCGAAGATTCCGCCGGGTGTCATATAGCGGGGCTCATTGAGCTCGGAGAGCGCCGTCACGAGGCAGGGCATCTTGGCCTTCAGCACATGATATCTGTCGTCAAACTGACGCTCCACGACCACGCAGTCACCCTCCACTTTCAGGTTCTGCGCGTAGGAGATCACGGGAATATTCAAATGTTCGGAAATCTGCGGTCCCACCTGCGCGGTGTCGCCGTCGATGGCCTGACGTCCGGTGATGATGAGGTCGTAATCCATGTTGCGGAGCGCTCCCGCCAGAGTCTGGGAAGTGGCCCAGGTGTCCGCGCCGCCCAACACTCTGTCAGTCACCAACACGCCCTTGTCGGCTCCCATCGCGAGAGCCTCTCTGAGCACGTCCTCGGCCTTGGGAAGTCCCATGGTCAGCGCGGTGACCTCCGCACCGTACTGATCCTTGAGTCTCAGCGCGGCCTCCAGTCCCGCCTTGTCATCGGGATTCATAATTGTCATCATGGCGGCCCGATCCAGCGTACCGTCAGGCTTGAATGTCACGCCACCCGTGGTGTCGGGAACCTGCTTAATACAAACAACGATTTTCATTGTATTTTCACTCCTTTATATTTGTCGGTTTTCCGGTTTACTTGAGCAGTGCGGCTGAGATCACCATTCTCTGTACCTCGGAGGTACCCTCATAGATCTCAGTGATCTTGGCGTCGCGCATCATGCGCTCCACATCATACTCTCTGGTGTAGCCGTAACCGCCGTGCAGCTGAACGGCCTTCGTGGTGACCTCCATTGCCATCTCCGCGGCATAGAGCTTGGCCATGGCAGCTTCCACATTGTAGGAAGTCTTGTGATCCTGCGTGTACTGATCCTTGGTGCAGGCAGCCTTGTATACCAAAAACTGCGCGGCCTGTGCCTTGGTGGCCATGTCCGCCAACTGGAACTGGGTGTTCTGGAAACCGCTGATGGCCTTGCCGAACTGTTTTCTCTCCTTGGTGTAGGCGATGGTCCTCTCCAGAGCGCCCTCGCCGATGCCCAGAGCCTGCGCGGCGATACCGATACGTCCGCCGTCCAGAGTGTGCATCGCGATATTGAAACCCTTGCCCTGCTTGCCAAGCATATTGTCCTTGGGAATGCGGCAGTCGGTAAAGATCAGCTCATAGGTGGACGATCCGCGGATACCCATCTTCTTCTCCTTGGTTCCGAAGGTGAATCCGGGAGTGCCCTTCTCCACGATGAACGCGGAGATCTCCTTGAAGGGTCTGCCCTTCTTCTCCACCACACCGGTCACCGCAAAGATCACATATACATCCGCCTCCTTACCGTTGGTGATGAAAATCTTGGAGCCGTTGATGACCCACTCATCGCCGTCCAACACGGCCTTGGTCTGTTGTCCCTGCGCATCGGTTCCCGCTCCGGGCTCAGTCAGTCCAAACGCGCCGATCTTTCTCCCCGCGGCCAGATCGGGCAGATATTTCTGTTTCTGCTCCTCAGTGCCGAAAGTGAGGATGGGATCGCAACAGAGGGAAGTGTGGGCGGACACGATCACCGCGGTGGTGCCGCACACCTTTGCCAACTCCTCCACGCACATGGCGTAGGAGAGCACGTCACAGCCCTGTCCGCCGTACTCCTTGGGAATGGGAATGCCCATAAAGCCGGCCTTGGCCATCTTCTCAACGGTCGCGCGGGGGAACTCCTCCGTCTCGTCAACCTCCTGCGCCAGAGGCTTTACCTCTTTCTCCGCGAACTCTCTGAAAAGAGTGCGCATCATTTCATGCTTTTTGCTCAAAGTAAAATCCATGACTTTTCTCCTTCATTCTATATTTTACTTGTATTATTTGCTGTAATCGTAGAAACCCTTTCCGGTCTTTCTGCCGAGCTTGCCCGCGCGCACCATCTTGCGCAGAAAGGGATGGGGACGATACTTGGGATCGCCGGTCTCGTTCTGCAGTACCTCCATGATGGCAAGCACGATGTCCAGTCCCACCAGATCGCCCAGAGCCAGAGGACCCATGGGATGGGACGCGCCCAATTTCATGGCCTCATCGATATCCGCCACGCTGGCGATGCCCTCCGCGTAGATGCCGATGGCCTCGTTGATCATGGGGATGAGTATACGGTTCACCACAAATCCGGGAGCTTCCTTCACCTCCACGGGAGTCTTGCCGATCTCGGCCGCGATGCCCTTGATCTTCTCCACCAACTCCGCGGGAGTGTTCTCCCCGGCGATCACCTCCACCAGTTTCATCCTGTCGGCGGGATTAAAGAAATGCATCCCGATCATGGGGCGATCCAGACCCGCGCCGATCTCCGTGATGGAGAGGGAGGAGGTATTGGTGGCAAAGACGCAGTCCGGTTTCACGATGGCCTGCAGCTCCTTGAAGGTCTCCTTCTTGAGTTGCATGTTCTCGGGGGCAACCTCCACCACCAGATCGCAGTCCGTGCAGATGTCCTTTAAGCCGGTCGTGATCTTGGCCGCAATGGCGTCCGCCTTCTCCTGCGTGATCTTCTCCTTGCCCACGAGGAAGTTGAGATTCTTTAAGATCTTGGCCTTGCCGCCGTCCGCAAACTCCTGTTTGATATCGCAGAGGCAGACCTCATAGCCGTCTGTCATCGCAAATGCCTGCGCAATTCCGGAACCCATGGTTCCCGCACCGATAATGCCTACTTTCATGTTCTTTCCTCCTTATCCAAAACTAACAATTCTTAAAAGGTTCCTTGACCTTTTCTTTATTCTTATCCAGGAAAAATGCCATGCCGTACTTCTGGTCCTCCGTCTCAAAGCAGTCCCCAAACAGTTTCTCCTCGATGACGATGGCGGCGTCCATGTCCGCGTCCAGACCCTCGTTGATGGCCTTCTTGCAGTTGCGCACGGCGATGGGGGCGTTGCCCGCGATGCCTGCGGCCATCTTCTCCGCCGCGGGCAGCAGTTCCTCCTTCGCGTGGACCGCGTTCACCAGACCGATCCTGTACGCCTCATCCGCCTTGATGTTGCGGGCGGTGTAGATCATCTGCTTGGCCATGCCCACGCCCACGATGCGGGCCAGTCTCTGGGTGCCGCCAAAGCCGGGCGTGATGCCCAGGCCCACCTCGGGCTGCCCGAACACCGCGTTGTCGGAACAGATGCGGATATCACAGCTCATGGCGAGCTCGCAGCCGCCGCCCAACGCAAAACCGTTCACCGCGGCGATCACGGGGATCGGAAAAGTCTCCAACTTGCGGAACACATCGTTTCCTTTTTTGCCGAAGGCCTCACCCTCCGCCTTGGTCAGGGTGCTCATCTCGCCGATGTCCGCTCCGGCCACAAAGGACTTCTCCCCCGCCCCGGTGAGGATCAGACAGCGCACCTCGTCCAAATTCACGCCGTCCAGAGTGGCGTCAAGCTCGTCGAGCACCTGAGAATTCAGAGCGTTCAGCGCCTTCTCACGGTTGACGGTGATGATCGCGTAAGCGCCCTTGGGCTCATATAAAATGTAATCCATATTGTCACCATGCCTTTCTCGTATTCCGTATGGGATTTAATCCTCGATCTTCACGATGGTGGAGCAGCCCATGCCGCCGCCGATACACAGAGTCGCAAGACCGGTCTTGGCGCCCTTGGCCTGCATCTCATGCAGCAGCGTCACCAGAATACGGCAGCCGGACGCGCCCACGGGATGTCCCAGCGCAATGGCTCCGCCGTTGGGATTGAGCTGTCTGTCCACGTCAATGCCCAGTTCGCGGCCCACGGCGACGGACTGCGCCGCAAAAGCCTCATTGGCCTCAATGATGTCAAAATCCTCGATCTTCATGCCCGTCTTGGCCAACACTTTCTTCGTGGAGGCCACGGGACCAATGCCCATCACCTCGGGACGCACGCCCGCAAGCGCTCCCGCCACATAGGTGGCCATGGGTTTTACGCCCAACTCCTTCGCTTTCTCCTCGCTCATCACCACGATGGCAGCCGCGCCGTCATTGATCCCGGAGGCATTGCCCGCGGTGACAAATCCGTTCGGATTGATGGGGCGCAGTTTGGCGAGCCCCTCCATGGTGGAGCCGGCTCTGGGGCCCTCATCCGTGTCAAATACGATGGTCTCTTTCTTTTTCTTCACTTCAACGGGAACGATCTCCGCCTTGAAAGCGCCGTTCTTCTGAGCGGCCTCGGCCTTCTGCTGGCTCTTTAAGGCGAACTCGTCCAACTCCTCGCGGGTCAGTCCCCACTCCTCACAGATATTGTCCGCGGTCTTGATCATATGATAGTCATTGAACGCGTCCCAGAGAGCGTCCTTTATCATGGTATCCACCAAGGTGCCGTTGTTCATCCTGTAACCGTAACGGGCCTGGGGGATCGCGTAGGGAGCCATGGACATATTCTCCATACCGCCTGCCACAACGATATCCGCATCACCTGCCAGGATCATCTGTGCCGCCTGATTCACGCAGTTCAAGCCGGAACCGCACACCACATTCATCGTCACCGCCGGAACCTCGATGGGAAGTCCCGCTTTGATGGATGCCTGGCGGGCCACATTCTGTCCCTGTGCGGCCTGGATCACACAGCCCATGTAGACCTGATCCACCTGCTCGGGAGCCACGCCCGCTCTGTTCAGCGCCTCTTTGATCACGATAGCGCCCAGATCCGCCGCGGGGGTTGTGCTCAGGGATCCGCCCATTGTGCCGATCGCCGTACGACATGCTCCTGCCAACACCACTTTTTTCGCCATTTCACTTTCCTCCATATTTTTCCTGCATGATTGTTATTTTTTTGACATTGCAACTGTAGTCCATTGTATCATAGCTAACCGGCTTTTGCAACGGGTTTTCACAAATTTGATAAAAAAATAACAAGCTCGGGATCCCGCATCTGCGTGGTGCGCACCCACTCCTTGGTCCCCTCCACTTTCTCCGCGGGCTGCGTGTGTTTGGCCAGGAATCTCGTGAGCGCGTATACATCGATCCAGATTTCATTATCGCTCTCCTTCTGGGATTCGTCAAACACAAGCTCCAAACCCCAGTGCAGATGCGTCACCTCGATATTGTTGACATTCTCCCTGGTGGAGTATCCGGTGTGTCCCATGTAGCCGATCACGTCCCCGGCCGTGACGAAACTGCCCTCCTCAAGGTTCTCCGCAAAGGGATAATTCTGGCGCAGATGCGCGTAATAGTAATAGCGCTTGCCGTCCAGACTGCGGATGCCGACGCGCCACCCGCCGTATTGATTCCAACCGAGCGCCTCCACCCTGCCGGACTCGATGGCCATGATGGGCGTACCCGTGAGTCCCATCATGTCATGTCCCAGATGTCTGCGCTTATAGCCGTAGCTGCGGCTGACCCCGAAATCGTCAAAATGAGAGTAGTCAAATCCCCTCGCCAGCGGAAAATAGGCCTTGAGGCCGTATTTGCTCTTCCAGTTCACATGTCCGTTCTCGTCCTGCTCCTCCACCTCGTACTCTCCCACCAGGCCGCCCAACACCGCGGTGTAAGCCTCCAGATAATAGTCATAGTACTTGAGGTCGGCGGTCAGTTCCGCCATGTCCGCCTCCCCCGCGGCGAGTCGCCCGGCGGTATCGCCCAACAGGCTCAACGCCTTCTTATCAAAAGCGCCTCCCGTGTGGGACGCGGTGTAGGCCAGAAGCTCGATCCAATGCACCTCATATTCCGTCCCATGGGTCTCCACATCCCACTGATAGGCTTGACAGAGCGCGTCATAAGACACGTCAAAATCCACCCATTTTATGTAATCCTTTGCCGTAGCCGAGGTTTCCGTCCACTGCCTTGTCCCGACAAACAAAGAGACAAGCGCCGCAAGGACGATCATTATGCCCAACGGTGCCTGTCTCCAATTTCGCTTTTTCCAAAAAGAAGGTATCTGCATGTCTTCACCCGCACGGTTTCATTCCTCTTATTGTATGTGAAAGAGGCGGGAACTATGTGCGGGATTTAATACTCCGGCTCGATCAGGCCGTAGGTGTCGCCCTTTCTCTTGTATACCACATTCACCTGATCCGTCTCCGCGTTGCAGAAGACAAAGAAATTGTGTCCGAGAAGTTCCATCTGAATGCAGGCGTCCTCAGGGTACATGGGCTTGATGTCAAACTTCTTGGTGCGGACGATCTTGACTTCCTCCTCGTCCATATAGTCGTTCTCCACATACAGTTGGCTGAAATCGCCGCCCGCCTGATGCTTGTCCACAAGCTTGTTCTTGTATCTCTTGAGCTGTCTCTCTATGATCTCCTCCACCAGATCGATGGACACATACATATCGTTGCTGACCTGCTCGGAACGAATGATGCTGCCCTTCACGGCGATGGTGACCTCGATCTTCTGGCGTTCCTTCTCCACGCTCAGAGTAACATTCACCTGCGTATCGGGATTAAAATACTTGTCGAGCTTGCCGAGCTTGTCCTCCACTGCGGCTCTGAGTCCGGGCGTCACTTCGATGTTTCTGCCTACGATTATAAATTTCATGCCATCATCCCCTTCAATAATTTATTTTTTGGCTGTATGCTCATTATAGCATATCTGCCCGGTCCTTTGCAACAAAAACCGCCACACCCGAGGGTATGACGGTTTCCATGACAAACTTATGACTGTCTCGCGTCAGAAGATTCTTCTGACAGCCAAAACTTTCTTGTAATCCGCCGAGGACACGATGATGCCGGTCTTCTTGGTGGACGCGTGAACGATCTGTCCGTCGCCGATATACAGCGCCACATGGCCGGAGTAACAGATCAGATCTCCGGGCTGCGCGTTGGCCAGTCCGCCCTCCACGGCAGAACCCTGGCTGCGATCCGACGCGGAGGAATGAGGCAGGCTCACCCCGAAGTTCGCGTAGACGCTCATGACGAAACCGGAGCAGTCCGCGCCGTCCGTCAGACTGGTGCCGCCGTACACATAGGGATTGCCCACAAACTGCAGGGCGTACTCGGCAACCGCCACACCCATCTCGCTGCCCTCGCCGCTTGCCACCGCCACGGCCGTATTCTCTTTGGCGGGAGCATATTCCTGAGTCTGCACGCTCTTGGCAGCGGCCGCTCTGGCCTTTCTGCGCTCCTCGGCCTCCTTGGCCAGACGGACCTCCTCCTCAGCCTTGGACTCCGCCTCCACAAACTCCGTATGTAAAGTCACATAATCCGTTGATACCCAACCTTTGCCTTCCTCGACGTCAACCTGTACCCAGCCTTCCGTCTCGTCTAACACGAGCAGCTGATCTCCCAGAGGGACCAGTCCCAACACCGGGGCATCCAGGCTCGGCTCCATGCGCACCTTCAGGGTAGTGGTGGTGACCGTCGCCAGACAGGTGCCCACCTGTTTGGCCAATGCCACCGCCTCATCGCCGGTGACACAGAACTCACCCTTGACATATCCGGTCACGGTGCCCGATTGGATCAGATACCAACCGTTCTCCTCACCCAAAAGATTCCCCACGGAATCATCATATAATTTGCCGACAATCTCCCCATCTTCACTCGGGAGACTGCGGACATTGACATAATTGGTCACCTGCGCGATCACCAGATTGCGAAACAGTTCCTCCTCCGCGGAAAAAGCCGGCTGCTCCACGGGAACCGCGGTCTGTTCTTCAGGCGCCGCGGCCCGCTCCACCGCCGTGGCGGTGCCGGTCGTGACATTGCCCGCGCTCCTGTCGGCGGGTCCTGCTATCGTCTCAAGCGAGGTGGCATTGTTGGCCAGAGAGAGACCCACTCCGCCGCTGGGCAGAACGGAATCGCCCTTGGCGGCCTGTGCCGTGACGGACATACTTGAAAACGCCATCACCGCAGTCAATGCATATGCAGTCATTTTCACAGATCTGCTTACCATACTTTCCTCCTGAATTATATCCGAGCCGCCGGCGATATCGCCGACCGCATTCATTTGTTACAAAATTATTACGTTTGATTTAAAATATATCACGAACGAACCGGTTTGTCAACACCCGACATATGGGGTTTTAAAATCCGGAAAATCCTTAATTTTGTGGAGTTTTTGGGAAAATTCAAAAGGAGGGCGCGGAAAACGCTCCTCCTTTTTCTTCATAAAATATTTGTAATAAATTTCAAATTACTTAATTTTTCTTAAAAATTCCTCCACCGCCGCCACGGCATTTGCCCCGTCCGCCACCGCCGTGACGATCTGGCGCAGAGGTTTCCTGCGGATGTCTCCGGCGGCGTAGATGCCCTCGCGGCTGCAGGCGCAATTTTCTCCCGCCAACACATAGCCCGCCCCGTCACATTCCACCAACTCCCGCACCAGGGCGCTGTTGGGCAGAATGCCCACCGCGATGAACACACCGTCCACGGAAATCTCTCTCTCCGCCTCCGCCTTGAGATCCCTGACCAGGAGGCTCTGTACGCTGTCCTCACCCCGGATCTCCTGCACCGTATGGCTGTAGAGGATCTCCACATTGGGCAGTTTCTTCAACTCATCCTGCAGCACGGCCGCTCCCCGCAATTCATCCCGTCTGTGGATCAGAAAGACCTTCCCGCAGGCGCGGGCCAGATAAATTGCATCCTCCAACGCCACATCGCCGCCGCCCACCACGGCCACGGTCTTATTTTTGAAGAAAGCGCCGTCACAGGTGGCGCAATAGGACACGCCCATCCCGGAGAGTTCCTCCTCCCCCGGCACGCCCAGACGCGCGTGTTCCGCGCCCGTGGCCACGATCACCGCCCGGGTCTCATAATCCTGTCTGCGGGCGCGCAGCGTCTTGAAATCCCCGTTGTCGATGATCTCCTTCACGCGGGCCTCCTCAAATTTTACGCCCAACTTGTCCGCATGGGCCCTGAAAGCCTGTCCCATGTCAAAACCGTTGATGCCGGGAAGACCCGGATAATTGTCCACCTCGTAGGTGTTCAGGACCTGCCCGCCGCTCATGGGGTTTTGCTCCAAGACCAAAAGATTTAAGCCGGCCCGGATGCCGTAGATGGCCGCAGAGAGCCCCGCGGGGCCGGAACCTATGATGATCACATCGTACATGATGAATTCTCCTTGTCTGTATTGTGGGTATGTGGAATCAGTGTACCGGTTTTGTGGTGGAAAATCAAGGTGGAGTGTGGTATACTGAGGTTAGCCTTTATACTGTGCTTATTATGGATATTTCGGAGGGGGTGGGCTCCGCCGGGGGCGGTATTTTCATTCGGAGGGGGTGGGCTCCGCCGGGGGCGGTGTTTTCATTCGGACACGCTCCCAGGAGCAATAAATTGCTCCGGCGAAAAACGCAGCGGTGCTAAGCTCGATGGGACCTCGCTAAGCACCGGCGTTTTTCAACGGTCCTCATGGAAACACCGTCCCCGGCGGAGCAGACGTCCCGAGATCATGAAAGGCCGTTGAATGAGACGGGAGGGATTATATCCCGCCCGGCAGGCATCCTTGAGATCATAAAAGGCAGGGCATAAACGGCAACGCTGACGCGATAGGAATCAGTTGCGTGCCGGCATATACCGGCATGATATATACTTACGGGACATGTACCAACATACCCTCGCATTATAGGTTACATATTGTATACCATATAGATATAAATTAAATAGTTCAAAAATTGAGATTAATATAAACGATTGCGAAACCTCCGTCTTGCGCAATCCGCACAATGACACTTTGCAAACAACGAGACTCGCAAATATTTGACAAATTAGGACAAGTATATAAATTTCCACAGAAGAGGGAGGGAATTTTTATGACCGCAAACCGAACCGCTCTCATAACCGGCGCCTCCCGGGGGATCGGCGCCGCCAGCGCCCGCATTTTCGCGGAGAACGGCTATGACCTGATACTGACCTGCGACAAGAGCATGGACGCGTTGGAGGAACTCGCCGAACTGCTCGCGCGGGAATTTGGGATCCGCTGCGACGCGCTGCAAGCGGACATGAGCGATGAGGAGGCCGTGGCCCGCATCTACACACATGTGGACCGCCTGGATGTGTTGGTGAACAATGCCGGCATCTCCCATGTGGGACTTTTGTCCGACATGACTTCCGGGCAATGGCATCGCGTCATGGGGGTCAATCTGGACAGTTGTTTTTACACGGCCAAGGCGGCCATCCCTCTGATGCTGCGGGAGCATTCCGGACATATCATCAATATCTCCTCCGTCTGGGGCTGCGCCGGCGCGTCCATGGAAGTGGCCTACTCCACCTCCAAGGGCGGCATGAATGCCTTCACCAAGGCGCTGGCCAAGGAACTGGCCCCTTCCGGGATCCGGGTGAACGCCATCGCGTGCGGCGTCATTGATACCGCCATGAACGCCTGTTTCACGCCGGAAGATATGGAACATCTGCGGGATGAAATTCCCTCCGACCGCTTGGGACAGCCGGAGGAAGTGGCCCGTCTGGTATTGCAGCTGACGCAGGGCCCCGCCTATCTGACGGGACAGGTGATCGCTCTGGACGGCGGATGGCTCTGATCCTTTTTAAAAAAATTCGTCCTCCAGTCCGTCCAAAATCCTGCTCATGCGGCCGTCGGGCGCGTTTCTCTTCAGCACTTTTTCCGCCTCTTTCGCCGTCTGCGCCGCCTTGTACTCTAAAATAATATGCTCCATCTCCGACTCCGTCACATCCGCGGTCCCTTCATCGTCATCCCTCAAAGACGCCGAAAGCGGAGGAACCGCCCCCAGACCCGCGGACAGATTGATGGACTGAAATCCTTCTATGGGCAAACCGTTTATATCCATGACACAACTCTCCTTTCCAAACACACGGCAGGTCACGATACGATCCGCCGATATCCTTTAGTCCGGATTAGCATGTGTATTTTGGACGCAAAATATTCCCGATCCCGCGGTCGGATCCCGGAATTTCAAGAAGCGCTCCGCCGCGACAGGATCCTACAATTTCAAGAAACGCTCCGCCGCGACAGGATCCTACAATTTCAAGAAACGCTCCGCCGCGTCTAAATTCTCATAGCCGTACAGCCGCACGCTGTTGGTCATGATGGCAAAGGTCAGATTCTCCCCTCTCCTCGCGTACTCCACCACATAACGCCCGTAGAGTTCCAACATTTTGTCCGAATAAGTGCTGATCTCACCCCGCA
Source organism: Acetatifactor muris (assembly GCA_023663635.1). Lineage (GTDB taxonomy): Bacteria > Bacillota > Clostridia > Lachnospirales > Lachnospiraceae > Acetatifactor > Acetatifactor muris_A. The sequence continues at coordinate 30,390 of JAMPHD010000011.1, read as the reverse complement.
GATAGGTCTCATAGGATGTGTTGGCGATATTGTCGTCACTGCTGTGCACACTGCGGGCATTGTCCGCGAGCGCGGGATATTCGGCCGCGAATTCCTCCATCCATGCCACCTGCATCTGCACGATCTGCTCAATGATCGCCTTCTTCTCAGGCGTGATGACGGGAAAGCGGTCCCTCATGGTCTCATACTCCGCCGGCGCCGTGCTCTCCATCATCCTGCCATATTTTTCCTCAATGAGATTATGGCCCAGAGACAACTCCCTCGTAAAATCATACAGATACTGGATCAGCATCGCACGATTCCAAGTCAGATACTGGCTCTTTCGCATGATGGAGAAGGTGGGCCAATCGTTCTGGCAGTCCGCGCGGCCCCCCACATTCTTTACTTTGTCAAAAGCTTCGAATTCCACTTTGGCGATGCGGTTCACCAACTCCCCGTCCGAGCATGCCGCCAGAGCCGCCTTTCCGACCAGCTCCCCGCTGTGGGCATCCAGATAATTGTCGGAATCGCTGATGAAACTCTGCCGGTAGAGCTCCCGCGCCAGAAAAGCCCCCACATCCTCCACGGAATCCGGCAGTCTCTCCAACAGGGCCGCCAGTTCGGCACCCGCCTCAGACTCACGCACACTGCGGCAGAGCCACTTGTCATGGGGCGGATATTTTCCCTCGATGTAATGCTGCAGTTTCATGGCCTCGCGGGCACAGTCCGCCATCATGATCCGGGCCGTCACCTCATCGCCGCGGTTGAGGACACGCCGATAGTTGTACTGTCCCGCCTGAGAAAATTTGGCCGCGCTGTCCGCCATTTTCAGATAGCGGATCTCCTCCGGCCAACCCTGCATAAATTTGGCGCGCTCCGCGGTGAAGATCCCCTCGTCATCCCGAAAGATCTCCCCATTTGTCACTCCGGCCGGGGCATAGTCCGGCATTTCCCGCCAGTCCGCCTGCTCATAACAGGGCGCTCCCACCATATTTTGAAAAAAACCGGGAATGGTGAACACACCCCGCCTCCTGTGCCTCACGGACTTTTCCATGCGCCTGTATCCCATGAATTCATCGGGCAGAGCGTCATAGGCCTCCTGTAACCTCTCTCCGATAACGGCATAGGTCTCCTCCGTCACCCACATACAAAATTCCGGCCCCCAGTCATGGTCCGCGGACTGCGCGTCGTCATAGCCGAAACAGTCGGAGCCTTTCCCCGCCAATCCCACGGCGATCCGGCTCTCATAATCGGAAAATCGTTCCGCGATCATGGGTCGTCCGCACTGCTCATAAAACGCGCGACTGAGGGCAAGACCCTTCATGCCGGCATTTTTCGCACCCGGGTCCGCTCCTGCCGCGACGGCATTCCCCGCGGCATCTGCCTTGGCCGCGGCCGACCTGCAGGCCTCCGCGTTTTCTTTTAATCTCTCATAAAATTCATTGCGCCCCAGATTCCGCTCCATGATCTCCATGGCCCGCTCAAAGAGTCCCTGCGCCCTGCCGTACTCTCCCTTTCCGAAAAAAAAGGTGGCCAGAGCGGACAGCGCCGCGCCGTAGTGGGCGTCCTCCAATCCCATGGCCTCGAACTCCCGCATGGAGGTCTCCGCATAGGCGCGCGCCTCCTCGGGCTCTCCCGTGTTCAGACAGCTTGTGGCGAGATTGGCATGGGTCACGGCCAGTTCAAAATCCATCCCCGTCTTGGTCTTTACGATGGCAAGAGCCCGCAGCAGACTTTCCTTGGCCTCCGCAAAACGCCCCATCTCCTGATAGAGAAGGCTCAGATTATTCTCCATGCTCGCTATGAGCATATCGTCCGGGCTAAGTTTCTCATCATAAATCTTTCGCACCTGCAGATACAGCTTGAGGGAATCCTCCAATCTGCCGCCCGCCCGGTAGGCGTTGGCCACGTTTAAGAGCGTGGTGGCATAGGGCACCGTCCCCGCAAGCCCCATGCGCTCCGCAAGTCCGATGCACTGCCCCGCGATGGCATAGGAATTGTCTGTTTGGCTTGTCTCACGATAATATCCCAAGAGTTCATTCAGCAATTTCAAAAGGCCCTCATTGTCCTCTGCGTCCACGGCCCCGGCAATGGCCTCCCGCATGAGCCGCTCCGCCTCCGGGCCCCTGTTTTGACTGTAGTATTCATCCACCTTTTGCAACACGTCCGACACACTCATTTGATCCGACATACGCACACCTCTCTCCCATTCCGCTCGGGCCCGGCACAGCCTTGGCCCTCTGCTCACAGACTCTCCCGTTTATTATAGAATATGCGTGTGTCAAAATCAAACTTTTTGTGTCCCGGCGTCATGCCGGGGCAACGACCCTGCCGTCCTCCAACCGGATCGTCCGGGCGGCCATATTCGCGATCTTCTCATCATGGGTCACGACGATCACCGTCTTGCCGGAACGGTTCAACCCGGTCAAAAGCTCCATGATCTCCATGCCCGTCCTGCTGTCCAGCGCTCCGGTGGGCTCGTCCGCCAATATGACGGAGGCCTCCGTGACCAAGGCCCTGGCGATGGCGCAGCGCTGCTGCTGTCCCCCCGAGAGCTTGGCGGGGATCTGATCCGCGTACTGCTCCATGCCCACTTTTTGCAGCATATCCATCATAAGCTCATATCTTTTCTTCTTGGGCATGTTCACCGCCCGCAGCGGCAACTCCACGTTCTCCCTGACCATGTAGTCCTTAAGCAGCGCGAACTGCTGAAAGATAAAGCCGAAATTCCGCCTCCTGAACATATCCAACTTATCCCTCTTTAGCGCCCCCACATCGGTCCCGTCAAACAGATAATCTCCCCTGTCCCAGCGGTCCATGCAGCCTATGATATTTAACAGCGTGGTCTTGCCGGAGCCCGACGCGCCCATGATGGCCACCATCTCTCCGTCCGCGATCTCTAAAGAAATGTCCTGCAATGCCGGCATGTCACTGCTGCTCTTATTGTAGGTCTTCGTAATGTCTTTGATCGTGATCATGATCTGCTCCTCCTGCTAATCTGTATTTCATCCGTATCTAATCTGTATTTTTCAGCACCTCCGCGGGCTCCTTTCTCAGGACCGTCCACATGGGGAAGAGGCTGAGCGCCCCGCCGAAGAGGACGAAGATCCCCACCATCCGCATGAAACCAAGACGGATGTTGTCATACCAGACTTTCAGGTCTCCCTGCAGCAGCTCATATCCGCAGGTGATGAACAGGGCCGCCGCCAGAGCGAGCATTTCAAACACCGCGAACTGCCACAGGATGTCCGCGAAGAGCTTTAGTCTGCCATAACCCAAAGTGCGTTTGAGCATGTATTCGTACAGGTGCATCACCCCATGGAAATATGCCAGGAAAGCGCAGTTGACAAAGCATAAGAGCAGCATGCCCTGATAGACTTTTTTATAGGGAGATATACTGTAGAAAGAAATGTCCCCCTCCCACTTGGTATACATCCGCGCCCTCTGTCTCCTCAATGCTTTCTTCCTCCAAAAAAGTTCTGACCCATTTACTGAACATCCCCGATTCATCGGCCAACTCACTCTCATAAATAATATGGATATCACCTGTGTCAAAAATCAGTTTATCTAACTGCGCCCCCGACAGACCGTCACGAAACACCATACATCTCTTGTCTTCACCGGCAAACGTATTGGTCACGAACTCCCCGATCACACGGCACTCAATCTTAAACACTTGTATATAACGGATTCCATTGATCACATAAGTCTCATCTTCCCAGGCATCCCCAATGATACATTCAGGTCCCCTTATGGCCGCATCGGTCATGGTATGATCTTCGTATTGCACGGGCTCCTGTATGTCTTCCCCTTGGGACCAGACCACATCAATTCTGTTCGTGCTGATCACATCCTCTCCCACCGGACCGTCACACCGGAAGATGATGTTTCCGCCCGGCATGCTTTCTGCAATGATATCATCATGGCTCCCTATATTTTCATCAAAAAATCCCGTTACCGTATAGCCATATTTATATGCCGCATCTTCCTTGGTCGCGCTGACTTGAATCAACTGTCGGTTCAAATTCAGTCCGTAATACATAATGAGAAAAGAGACCAGAAAGGACAGCAGGAACAACACGGAAAAGAAACGGTTATATCGAAACAACCTTTTTATCATACGGTTCCTCCTTTATTCCCATGTCCCGCGAACAATGTCGGGAATGCTCTTGTCCTGAACATATGCCATTGGAACGGCTGCACATGCTGCCGCGGCGACCAATGCGCATAACAGCAGAAAAATAGGAATATTCCCCCATAAAATATATCGCAACTCATGCGCTATGGAAGGAAGGGTAATATAGATCCGCTCAACCGAAAGGATGTAACCCAATGAGAGAATGGCAGCCACCAACATCTTGATCACATTTTCACCCAAAAGTATTCCAAAAATCTTCTTCCTGCTCATTCCCAACATCCGCCACACACCCAATTCATCTTTCCTAAAAAGAGCCGTCAACAACTGAGCTGTCAGCAGCATGACCAACGACGCAAAAGCCAAAAGTCCCGCCAACCCGGATATAATATTCAACATACCGTCAGCATAGGATAACACGGTATCCAATCTGCGATCCAATCTGCCTGTCTCCGTCTGAATATCATATTGTTCGGCAACGCGCATGATCCGGGCAACTGCTTCTTCATAGGTATAGCCGTCGGCACACACAAAAAAATAATCCATACTGTGATAATTTGTGCTGCAGGGCGGGATAACCACCAACATATTGTCTGCCGCTATGGAGTAATTGAACCGTAGCACTTCCAGATTCCATAAAATGGCCTGTTGGTCCATGATGCTTGCATTTTCCCGGAGTATCCCCGCCACTGTATAAGAAATTCCATATGGCTCATTCGCGAACACCGTTCCCACCGGGATATCCCGAAAATTATATCCCAAATAGAGCAGCCATCCGTCATTTGTTCCAACCTGTTCCGCGCTCCCGCGACAGAGTTCCGGATCATTGATCGGAAACGCCTGACCCAACATATACACGAACTGCACATTGGAATCCTGTCCAAATTCCTTGATATGGCTGCTTTGAATCTCCCGAATCTCTTTCCAATAGTCCGTCTCGCTGTTGACGGTCGTCATATCTTCAAACGCGCTGTAATCCCATGTCCCAATTCCCTCAACCTCCGGGGAATCATAGATATCCTGAATATAATTTGAAATGTTCTCATTATTAATTGCGTTGTCCCCGTTGCGGATCACGCCATACATGGATAAATCCTTCGCCAGTGATCTTTTGATCGAATTTTCACCGTGGTGCAGTATCTGCGGTATGGTCACTGCCAGACATAAAAACGCCATGGCAAGGGATGAGACCATGATGTTCAAAAACATCATCCACTTGTTGCTGAACAGTCTTTTCTTAACACAAAAGAAGTAAGTGCTCACAATCTTGTCTCCTATTAAAAATCCCTCTCGCGAGTTGGGGCATTATTCCATTATTATATAATGATAATTTTATACGTCACTTTCGTCAAGTTATTTATATCTCCGGCAGCCTTCGGCGCCGCGCAAGCCGGGAGGAGACCCTGATACTTTGGCAGACTTTGGCGGAGGTTGGCGTGTTTTCTTATAGTGCGCACCGGGGACGAGGGTGAAATGCGCATGGACGCGCATTTCAGGCTCTACGGCGCACGGATGCGCCTTAGAGCCGACCCGCAAACCGCAATATATTACACCGCACTGTTAGAAAACACCCGACCGCAGCCGTCCGCCAAAGTATCAGGGCCTCCTCCCGCCACCATGTCTGAAATATCCCGCCCAAAACCGGCATGGTAAAAAAATCCTGTTCCGGCTCTTTTTATAAATCCGGTTATCGAATACACTGTCTGTAACATCCTAGGAGAAATACAGTTAGCAGGTTGCGGAAAGGAATGATTGTTATTATGAAAAAAAATTACGGATTATTGATCGTGGGCGCGGTCCTTCTGGCAGTCTCTATCGTCTGCGCGATATTCACTTACGGCCCCTACACGGAGGGCACGGAGAAACCCTACGCCTACAGTCTGGTGTTGCTGTTCGTGGCGGTCATGCTGACCCTGCGGGGAGTCTATCGCGCGTTCATCAACCCCGCCGCCCCCGAGAAGGCCGACATCAGGCGTCTGGCGCAGGCAGGTCTGTTGGCCGCCCTGTGCTATATCGGCTTTGCCTTCTTTAAGATAGACATTCCCGTGGGCACGGAGAAGACTTCCTTCCACTTCGGCAATGTGTTCTGCGTGTTGGCGGCCCTGTTGGTGGGCGGTTACTGGGGCGGTCTGGCCGGCGCCGTGGGCATGACCATCGGCGATCTGACCACGGCCTATGTGACCAGCGCGCCCAAGACCTTCTTTTTAAAACTGTGCATCGGCCTGATCGTGGGACTTGTGGCTCACAAGATCTTCAAGCTGAGCCGCACCCACTCGCCGAAGTATGTGACCGGAGTGACCGTGTTGGCCGCCGTCTGCGGCATGGGTTTCAATGTGGTGGCCGACCCGCTGGTGGGATATTTTTATAAGATGTATCTGTTGGGGGTTCCGCAGGACCTTGCCAAGGCGCTGGCCAAGATGGCCACGGTCACCACCTTTGTCAACGCCATCGTGGCGGTAGTAGCGGCCTCGATCTTCTATCTGGCTCTGCGCCCCGCATTAAAAAAGGCGGGCCTCTTCATCCATTTAGATGAAGAGAAACCCACCATGTGACCGTTTCCCGATCGCTTTGCGAAATCGTTGAGCGGGATCAATCCGCGAAATTTATGACAACGCTGCCCATGGAGCAGTCCACGCTGATCTCTTTGGCAGCGTTGTTGCGGATTTTTCTCTCCGTGACAAGGCTGTTATAGACCTGCCCGGCAATATCCACGGAGCCGGCCGCCGCCTCAAGCTCATAGTTGAAATCCGTCTGCGCGCCGGAGAGCGTGAGGGTCGCACTGCCCATGGCGCAGTCTATCTCCGCCTCACGCAGAACACTTCCGGTCATCTCAAAGGAACCGGCGCCTACTTCCACATTCAGCTCGTTCACCGTGAGAGAACTAAACTCTGCCGCACCGGCGCCCACTCCCACGTCCAGATCGGAGATATCCAGAGCGATGTTCGCCTTGACCTGGCCGGCTCCCATTAACAGTTCCACATCTCGAAAACTGTGTCCCTCGGGCACATAGAGTTCAATCTCACAATTCTTAAGTTCCTCTCCCAAATTCCCGGTGGTGGAGCGAACGCCCTTAATGCAAAGGGTGCTGCCCTCCACATAACCCTGATAGTATCCGGCATTTTTCACTTTTACATGAAAATCGCTGTCTTCAGATGTCTTAAACTCCAGAGAGCATGCCCCCAATTCCAATTCTAATTCCTGCACCAATGCCGCGGAGTATGTCTGCTCCGTATCTCCGGAGATTGTGGGATTGTGCCGATCGAATTCCATAGCGTCCTCTATGTCATACCGTATTCCGCTGTCCAATCTGTCCAGTCCCGAGAGAATGTCGTCCACCGCGGAACCGGCCGGAATATCAGGAATATCCGGAATATCAGGAATATCAGAGATATTCCAGATATTCCTAGTGTCATGTATCAACTGCGGCAGAGTCCCGGTGCCCCAGATCCCTCCCGCCACCAGCGTCAGGGCAATCCCCGCCCCCAACATGATCAGCGCGCAAATGGCGCAAGTCTTCATAAACTTTTTCATGCGATCGCCTCCTTCCTGCGATTCTTACATTTAGAGATCAGATAGCGGCACAACTTGGCCATGCCGCGGAAGATGGCTGGGGTGGCGATACCTGCCATGGCCACCGTGAGCATCAAAAAGAGCAGACCGAGTCCTCCACAGAGCAGACCGCTGCCGATCAGCGCCATACCGCTCACCGGAGACATCACGAGTTTCACCATTCCGCCTACCACCAGCGCTATCAACAAAACGAGCAGGACAAAGGCCGTGATCCCAAAGGCCAGTATCACCGCGAACCATCCCACGAGGATTCCCAGTATGGCGCTCGCAAGCCCCGAGGCCAGGCCGATCACCACGGGAAGGAGCAGTATGCCGCCTATGATGCACAGTACCAAGAGCCATGTGGGCATCTCGGACTCCTCTTTCTCCTTTGAATCATTGAATGTCTGCGCCGTCCCGCCGTTTCCGCCGCTCCGGTCCTCGGACCGCTCAGCGTTTTGGTATTTCACCACGGGGTGTTTCACCTCGTTTCTCTGCAGATCTTCCTCCCGATATCCGCCGCCCGCCAGATCCCGCTTGATGCTCTCCGCCACTCTGGCCGGATTGCCCAAAGCCTCCATCACATCCTGCTCGCTCTCGGGGCCTGCGTCGTCAAAATAACTGTTGTAGTAGCGCAGAGCCTCGTCCCTCTCCGCCTGAGGGATATTTTGAAGAAGACTTTCCAATTGTCTCATAAACTCCGGTCTGTTCATATTGCCTCTCATTCCGCCGTTTCCCACGGCCCGTAAAATAGATTCGCGCTATGTCGCGCCATTTGCTTTTTGTCTCTGTTTTCCCGTTATCGGCTATTGGGTCTTTCTCTCGAAAAGTCCCGCCACCGGCTTATGGGTCTTTCTCCCGAAAAGTCCCATTATCGGTCATTGGGTCCTTCCCTCGAAAAGCCCCGTCACCTTATCCGCGTATTGTCGCCATTCGCTCTCATAGAGCTGCAATTGTGCCCATCCCCGTGGGGTCACCTTATAGTATCGCCGGTTGCGGCCGGCACATTCCCTGTCATATGCCTCCAGACATTCGTCCTTCTGTAGTCTTCGCAGCACCGGATACAGGGTGGATTCCGACAGTTCTATGACCCGCCGTACATCCTGCGTGATCCTGTAGCCATAGGTGCCTTCCGGCTCCTTGGATACCACGGCCAACACAATTGCGTCCAAGAGGGCGGCTCCCGTATTAAATACCATCTTGACCTCCCTGTTGCGCCCGGATTGTTGTGTCCCTGTTGCCCTATTCACTTTACAATTTATAATATTATACAACATATAATATTATATTTACCAATAATATATGCCATATAATATCAGTTGTCAAGTAGAATTATGAGAAAGGACCGGAAAAATGCAAAAGAACCGCCGGACGGTTTGTTTCCGTCCGCGGTCCTTATTATATCTCCGGATTATATCTCCGGTAATCATTTCTTTATCTGTAAGTTACTTTTCCATCTTCCAGAAGAAGGCGCTGTATGCCGGCAGATTGCTGCCCCCGCCGAAATCGTGGAGTTTGCCCGTGAGCAGATCCTCGGCCTGACCGCAGCCCGCGTCAAAATGAGCCGTATAGTCTTGGTCGTCCGCGTTGATGGCCACCAAAACCCTCTCGTTGTCGGTCTTTCTCTCGAAGATACACTGCTTATTGGTCAGCACCACAGAGCGAAACGAACCGTAATTGAGGGCCTCGGAATGTTTCTTCGCCTCGGCAAGTCTGCTTATGTATTCCCCGAGCTCATTCCACACGGGGCCGTCAAAACAGGGCCGCAGGGCGGGATCCCCCTGATGCTTGTCCCCCTTGGCTCCCCATTCGCTTCCATAATAGACGCAGGGAATGCCGGGCATACCGAACATCAGCGCGTAGATCAGCGGCAAGTGTTTCTCATTGGAAAGAATGCTCGCCACCCGGGTCACGTCATGGTTGTCCACAAAGGATAACAGATGTTTGCCCTTGTAGAGCGTCCAGTTCTCCGGGCCAAACTGACGCAGCAGGGAGTGAACGATCTCAAACATATTCATGCTGTTAAAACTGCTGTGCAGTCCCTTGTAGCACTCATAGTTGGTGGCGGAGTGCAGCATGGCGTCATTCATCAGCCGATTGTAATCCCCGTGGAGCATCTCCCCCAAGAGGTAAAAGTCCTCCTTGAGCCCCGCCGTGTAGTCGTGCAGTCTGCGCACAAAGCCCTCGTCCAGGCAGTAGGCCACATCCAGGCGCAGTCCGTCGATATCAAATTCCTTCACCCAATACTTCACGCTCTCCAGGAGATAATTTACCACCTCTTCATTGCGGAGATTGAGTTTCACCAGATCATAATTGCCCTCCCAACCCTCATACCAGAGGCCGTCATTATAATTGGAGTTGCCGCCGAAGTCGATCCGGTTGAACCATCCCACATAACGGGAACTCTCCCGGTTCCGCACCACGTCCACAAAGGGGCCGAATCCTCTTCCCACATGGTTGAACACGCCGTCCAACACCACGCGGATGCCGGCCTTGTGCAGTTCGCCGCACACTTCCTTAAAATCTTCGTTGGTGCCCAGACGCACGTCCAGTTTGCGATAATCTCTTGTATTGTATCCGTGCGTGTCCGACTCAAAGATCGGAGAAAAGTAGATCGCATTGATACCTAATTTCTGCATATGGGGAATCCAATCCTTCACCTTCAGGATCCGATGCTCCAACACCCCGTCATTCTCAAAGGGCGCGCCGCAAAACCCCAAGGGATAGATCTGATAGAACACACTTTCATAAGCCCACATTGCCATTTCCTCCCGTCTTGCAAAATCCTTGCAAAAATTACTGACATCAGTATTTGGATTTTTCTGTCGATTCCTGTAGATAAAATGCTTGAATCCACAGAATCCACAGAGTTATCCACAACCTAACATCTCTGTCATTTTAGCACGTTTTGCATGTCATTTCCACTATTTTGATGTCATTTCCTTCAAAATCAGAGCCATTCGTCCCAAAAATGTTCCACCCGTTTTGCAACTCCGTCCACATAGACGGTCTCAAAGGACTCCCATTCTCTCGGAAAAAGCCTTCTGTTGGAGAGCTGCAGGAACCTCTCGTCCAAGAGCGCGATGATCCCCACGTCCTCCGCCGTGCGGATCACCCGACCCGCGGCCTGCAGCACCTTGTTCATGCCCGGATAGCGGTACGCATAATCAAATCCGTTCTCCCCGATCCCGTCAAAATGCTGCTTTAAGAGCTCCCGCTCACAGCAGACCTGCGGAATCCCCGTGCCCACGATGATCGCCCCGATAAGGCTGTCCCCGGTCAGGTCGATCCCCTCCCCAAAGATGCCCCCCAAGACACAGAAGGCGATGAGCGTGTGGTCCTGCTCCTCTATCTCCATAAGGATGTCCTGCTGAAGGTCGAGATCCGCATTGCCCTTAAAAAGGCTCAGAAAACTCTCCCTGTCCTCCTCGCTCATATACTCCTGCTGCAGGATACACTCCTGCTCCTCCCCCGCGAACTCCTGCACATACAGATCGTAAATCTTCTGCATAAAGCTGTAGGAAGGGAAAAAGACCATGTAATTGCCATGTCTGTTCTTCACGATCTCTCGGATATAGCGCGCGATCCGTCCAAACTCCTCATCGGAACGCCTGGAATACTTGCTGGTCACGTCATTCGCAATAAATATCGCGCGTTTTTCCGGGCGGAAGACGGATTTGGCATAGACCTCATAGTCTTCCGCATCCCCTCCCAGAAGCTCCTTATAATACTGCACCGGCAGGAAAGTGGCGGAGAACAGGATGCTGCTGCGCCCGTATTCCATGCATTTCTTCAGGTTCTCCCTCGGATTGACGCAGAACAGCTTGAGCATGAAACTGCCGTCCTCCTGTATCTGCGTATACTTGATATAATGCTCGTCCAGACGCTCATAGATATCCAGAAAATGCGCTATCCGGAAATATAGATCCAGAATGCTGTCCCTGACAGGCAATTTCGCCTCCTCCTGCTCCTCCAGATAATCGGCCATCACACTGTAGAGTCGCATCAGGGCATTCACAAAGCCGTCGATGCTCTCCACCGTGCGGTAACTCTCGCATTCTTTCTTCATGGGCAGCAATTCTTTGTTGCAACGGTCCAGATGATGCTGCAGTTTCTCCCCATAGCCGCCCTTTACCAAGACAGATTTGCCGGAGCGGGACTTCCCATCCTGTCCGGAGGTTTGCGCCATCTCTGTCAAATCTTGTACATCCATGATTTGTGACACAATGGTCATATCGAGTGTCATTTGTCCGGAAACCTGATTTTTACGGGATTTTTTCTCCATTTCCGACATGATTGTCTGTTGTATTTCGCGCTTTAAAGACAGGAAATCCTCCTTCAGGAGAGCGGCGCTGTACATCTCCCTTCCCCTATCTACAAGATTGTGGGCCTCATCGATCAAAAACAGATAATCGCCGCTGTTTCCATCCGAAAAAAAGCGTTTCAGATACACATGGGGATCAAAGAGATAATTATAGTCACCGATGATCCCATCCGCAAAGAGACTCATGTCCAGACAAAACTCAAAAGGACACACCTGATATTTAATTGCGTACTCTTCTATGATATCCCGGTCAAAGCGCTCCTCTGTCGTGAGCAGCGCATAGACCGCCTCGTTGATGCGATCATAGTGCCCCTTTGCGTAAGGGCAATTCTCCGGGTTGCACTCCGCCTGTTCCATAAAACAGATCTTTTCCTTGGCGGTGAGGATCACGCTCTTAAAGCGCAGCCCCTTTCCGCGCAACAGCTCCAAGGTGTCATCCGCCACCGTGCGGGTGATGGTCTTGGCGGTGAGATAAAAGAGACGCTCCCCCATATTTTTCCCCAGAGCCTTTACTGCCGGAAAGATGGCGGAGATCGTCTTGCCCACCCCGGTGGGAGCCTCGAGAAAGAGTTTCTTCTTATGATATATGGTCTGATATACATAGGCCACCAACTCCCGCTGCCCCTCCCGGTAGGAGAAGGGAAATTCCAACTGTTCGATGGAGCGCTGCCGGATCTGCCTCCACTGCCAGGTATAGTCTGCCCACTTGCGATAATCAGCGATCAGGGTGTTAAACCACCCCTCCAATTGCTTGAAAGAATAATCCAGATAAAAGTAGCGGATCTCCTCCGTCTCCATATTGCAGTAGGTCATGCGCACGCGGATCTCCGAAAGCTCTTTCTGAAGACTATAGATATACGCATAACATTTGGCCTGGGCCACATGCAGCAGCGCCGGCTCTTTCATGCGGGCCACGTCCCGGTAAGTTCCCTTGATCTCATCCACCGTCACGCCCTCCGCGTTCTCTATAATGCCGTCGGCTCTGCCCTCCACGATCAGGGTGTACTGCTCCGTGGGAAAAGTATAGCGCAGAGATACCTCCGCCTGATAATCCGCTCCCATCCTGCGCTGTATCATCCTGTGGATGCGGCTGCCCTCCTGCATCGCATTTTCCACGGATCCCTGATACCTGTTGTCGATATCTCCGTGCCGCAGGATGAACTCCACCAAGCCGCGCACTGAGACACGCACCTCCCCCGGGGGCATCTCAGTCCTCGTATTCTCATTGTCCGCTTTCCTCAAATCAGGTCGCATCCGCTCCACAGTCATTACCGCCGTTTCTTCCTATATATAATATCCTCAATTCAGATCATGCTGTCCCATGTTCACACTGCTCTGAATCCATACTACTCTATTAGAAGAAATGCGTCAAATCCTATCCTCCCTAAATTCAAAATGCTGCCGGAGAATCGCGAAACCTCCCTCAGCCCTCCGCCTTAAATTCCGTCATAAACTCCCTAAATCGCAAGGGCAGCATATTTTGCTGCAATCCCGCATTCCTCCTTGCATCAATAGTGATGCTTTGGCAAAATTGCCGGAACAGGTTTTGGTACTTCTCCTCAGAGGCAGAAAAGCAGGGTTCCTCCCACATAAGATGCGCTCCCCGCAGCAGATACCATTCCTCACCGGCGGGATGCACTCCGAAGAGACCTCGCCCCGCATCCCGCAGGACAAAATTTTCCCCCGCGAACCGGTCGGCAAAATGCGCCATAAGAAAAGGAATCAGATCATTCTTAGGGCGGATCTCGCCGTAGAGTATGCCATTCTCCAACTCACTGAAACGGGTAAAACCGCGCAGATGGTCGTTTTCCCGTCGGGCATTGACTGCCAGATGAAAGGCTCTGTTCACATCATCATTCGCCAGATTGTCAAAGAGCCTCCCCCACCCGCATCCGCCGTCCAGTCCCGCGGTCACGGTCCCATAGACGGCCTGAGCCTTCTCGGGATCAGGCGAGGCAAGCGCCAGACAGACGGATTCATAATCTTTCTCCCCGAAACGCCTCCGCAGGGTGCGGATGACCTTATCGCAGCGCTCCGGATCCGGCACCACCGGTATCACCGTGGAGAAAAGCCATGCCTCATCCTCCAAGGCAAGGCGCACATCGCTCCTGTCCCGCCTCTCCTCATACACCCGATAGATTGCGGTAAAAATACTCTCCAAATTGTCTTCACATCTGTAAAGAAACATAATTCCTCCGCATCCGTGTGGGGCATCGCGCCGTTGTGCCGGGCGTCATATGGCATATCAACCCCATATTCCGGGTTCCGGCATTCCTACAGCTGCCCCACCGCCACCTGTAGGGATTCCTGCGGCGTCACATCCCGCCCGAACATCCCATCGTCAAACAGGGACATCTGTCGATAGGTCATGCCATCGCTGCCAAAACGGATGCGCTCCTTGTCCACGGTGAGATTGCGGACGATATAGTCCTCCTCCAGTTTCGTGGGATACATCATCCGCCCGTTGCAGGTGATAAAATAAACTGCCCGTTTCAGCACCACTCCGATCTTCTTCAGATCGGCAAAAGACAGATTGTTGCTGCGTCTGGCCGCCACGATCCTGCGCGCGCTGTTGACTCCCACCCCGGGGATTCGCAAAAGCCGCTCATAGGGCGCGCGGTTGATCTCTACGGGAAATTCTTCCAGATGGCGCACGGCCCAATCCTCCTTGGGATCCAACATGACATTGAAGAACGGGCGGCGCTCATCCAAGAGCTCCCCCGCCTCAAATCCATAGAACCTGAGCAACCAGTCCGCCTGATACAATCTGTGTTCCCGCAAAAGCGGCGGCCCTCCCGGCAGAGCGGGCAGGCTCTTATCGTCATTGACCCTCACAAAGGCGGAATAGAATACCCTTTTTAACTCAAATTTGCGATACAGCCCCTCGGCCACGTTCAGGATCTGATAGTCCGTCTCCGGGGTGGCCCCGATGATCATCTGGGTGGACTGTCCGCCCGTGACGAAACGCGGCGCATGGCGATAGACTGCAAGCTCGTTTTGATTCTGCGAGATCCCGTTCTGAATCTGTCGCATGGGGGTCAGAATGTTCCGGCGATGTTTGTTGGGCGCGAGACTGCGGAGTCCCTCCGCCGTGGGCAGTTCCAGATTGACGCTCATCCTGTCCGCCAGGAAACCCGCCCTCTGAATCAGCCGGGCGTCCGCCCCCGGAATGGCCTTCACATGAATGTACCCGTTAAAGCGGTATTTGGTTCTGAGCAGTCCCAATGTGTGGCAGATCAGTTCCATGGTGAGATCCGGATTACCGATGATGCCCGAGCTCAAAAAAAGTCCTTCTATATAATTGCGCCTGTAAAACTCCATGGTGAGGGTACAGATCTCCTCCGGGGTAAACGTGGCTCTGGCCACATCGTTGGAACGGCGGTTCAGACAATATTTACAGTCATAGATGCACTCATTGGTCATCAGGATCTTCAACAGAGAAATGCAGCGCCCGTCCCCCGCAAAGCTGTGACAGATCCCTGACTTGGCGCAGTTCCCGATGAAATCGCTCCGAGCGGATCCGCCTCTCCTCTCCGCCCCTCCGGTGCGCCCCATATCTCCACCATATCCCGCGTTTTCTCTCCGCTCCGCCCCACCGGAGCGCCCGGTTCCCGAGCCGTCCCTCCAGGGCCTGTCACCACCCCTTCGCTCCACACCGCTGGAAGTACATGCCACATCATATTTGGCCGCATCCGTCAGGATGCTCAGTTTGTCCGTCAGAGACAGATCCTGTTCCGACATCATATAGTTCATAGCGCCCACCTGCCTTGCGGAATCTCAGAACATTTGTTCTGTTTCCAGAATAGCACATATGTTCGGACTATGCAAGTACCTTTTTGAAATAAACTATTGCAAAATCCCTCAAAAAGCGGTTAAATAATAGGTGGGTGAGTGTATTGCGTCCCCGCCCGAATAATATGGATAGCAGGAGAGCAGGTTTTTTATGTCAAAATTAGTGATTCCCAAGGGCTATAAGTCCGAACTCAATCTGTATGAGACGCAGATTGCCATCAAAACCGTTAAAGATTTCTTTCAGTCTCTTCTGGCGGAGCGTCTGCATCTTCTGCGGGTGTCCGCGCCTCTTTTTGTGGATCCCGCCTCGGGATTAAATGACAATTTAAACGGCGTGGAGCGCCCCGTCTCCTTTGATATCGGTGAGCAGGCCGGCGCGGAGGGCGAGATCGTGCAATCGTTGGCCAAGTGGAAACGCTACGCTCTGCAAAAATACGGCTTTTCCGTGGGCGAGGGGCTCTACACGGATATGAGCGCCATCCGCCGGGATGAAGTGACCGACAACATTCACTCCATCTATGTGGATCAATGGGATTGGGAGAAGATCATCTCCCGGGAGGAGCGCAACATTGAGACCCTGAAATCCACCGTCCGCACTGTGTATCAGGTGCTGCGCAAGACTGAGAAATATATGTCCATTCATTTTGACTACATAAACGAGATCCTTCCCCATGACATCTTCTTTGTCACAACAGGGGAGCTCGAGGAAATGTTCCCGGACAATACCCCCAAGGAGCGGGAATACTACATCGCCAAAGCCAAGGGCGCCGTGTGCGTCATGCAGATCGGTGACAAGCTCAGCAATGGGAAACCCCATGACGGACGCGCGCCAGACTATGACGATTGGGCATTGAACGCGGACATCGTGGTGTACTATCCCGTTTTGGATATCGCGTTGGAGCTCTCCAGCATGGGAATCCGCGTGGACAAAACCTCCATGCGGGAGCAGTTGGAGAAAGCCGGCTGCACCGACAGAGCCAAACTGCCTTTTCATCAGGCCATCCTCAACGAGGAACTGCCTCTGACCATCGGCGGCGGCATCGGACAGTCCCGCATCTGTATGTTCTTCCTCCGCAAAGCCCACATCGGCGAGGTGCAATGCTCCCTGTGGCCCGACCGGGTCATGGAGGAGGCAAAGGAAAAAGGCCTACAGCTTCTGTAAGGCCTTTTCACTCTGCCGTCTGATACAGCGCAAATTTTCCGTTCTCATATGTTAAATCATAATTGAATTTTTCCATAAAATCTGCAAGAAGATCCAACTTGACCGTGTACATCTTGTCGATCTCCATCTGAGACACGCCGTTTTCCAAGAGCAGTTCAACCCCTCCCTGAAGATACAGTCTGCTCTTGTTCTCCAGGATCACCACCGGGCAGACTGCCCCTCCTTCCGTGATCTCCTCCTCCAACTCCCGCAGATCCCGCTCCATCACTTCATATTGATAGGAGGGCAGATCGCTCCACGGATTAAAGGCCGAAGGCATCTGCAGATAATAGGACAACGCGGGGATGGAGCCGTACAGGATCACTTCCTGCCCTGCCAGATCCTGCTCCGCCACATAGGCGCTGATCCCGCTCATCACTTCCGCCCGCTCCGGGCTCATCCGGATGCCCGCAAGCACGTCATTATTTTCGATAACATGTGTTATTTCGCTGACTCCCGTGCCTTCCGCAAATACAAATCCCATGCCGAACTGTCCGATCTGGGCCAAAAACATCGCCAGAAACGCCATCAGCAGAGCCTTAAACGGGAAAATGCTCACCCAACTGCCCCATTTGAAATCCCAATCATGCACATTGCCGATAAATCTGCAGCACTGCCACAGAGTGTACGGCGCCGCCACGAACAGATTGTTCAGACTGGGAAATTCCTTGTTGTTGCTGCCCAGAGCAGTGAGCAAAATCACGAGGATCAGCATACCGCTGATCAGTTTCTCCCGCAGAGGACAGCGGGCGCTGAAGATCCGCAATACCGCGATCCCCATGGTGAGCATCAGAAACAACACCCCCGGCCGTCTCATGGGCCCGTAGGTGTTGAACTCCAGCGAACAAAATCCCCGCTCATAGAACCATGCCAACATGAGCACCGCCAATACGCTCACACAGATCTGCGCCACGCGGTCGGCCCGCTTGCGGTCCCCTTTTAACAAAAGTGACGCCGCATACCTCACCGCCACATATCCCACAAAACCCACTGCCGCGATCACTCCGATGCGCGCCGCCCAGTACAGATTTTCCAAGTAGGGTTCCACCAGTCCCGACAGCATGGAAGTCGGCTTGTAATCCGCGGCCACCTCCGTCATGGCAAACAGCCGCGCCACACCGCTCACATAAGCACTCAAGCCATAGCGGATGTGCAGCAGACCAAGACCCGCGGCCAACGCCGCGAGATATCCGCCCAAGCACCATCCCGTGTAGCCCGCGGCCCGGACAAAACCCGCCCGCAGTCGTTTGTCCGGCCCGGCTCCTTCCATAAAGGCATATACCCACACCGCCAGGATCATGGCGGCCTCCGGCAGATTGGAAAAGCGCACCAACACATTGAGCCCCAGACAGACCCCCGCTGCCGCGAGACACCATCTGCGTTTTTCCGTCAGCCCGATATACAACAGGATGACACAGGCCAGAAAGAACACATAAGTCAGATAATTATACAGAACCGCCGTGGGACACCAACACAGACTCAGAGCCGCAAACTCCCCCACGAAAGTGATCACCTCGGGAATCTTCAGCTTTCTCGTGCAGAACAGATAACCCATGACGGCCAGAACTCCCGGCACAAGCCCCGTATAGAGATTCATGCCCGCCAAAGTCCCACCCCCGGGCAGCATGGTCATACCCTTGCCCACTGCATTGGCCAGATAAGTGGCAAAAAACCACATGGGATCCATATGTTCCAATCCCATATAGGTAAAATTGGCATAGTTATAGCCCGTATCCCACCAGTCAATTCCCCAATAGATATGGCGCAGGGGATACCAGAACAGGAACACCACGAGCAGCGGTTCCCACCATGTTTTCTTTACGGATTCTCTCTTCTCCATAGTCCTCCGACCGTTATCTCCCGATCCCGTCACTTCTCCGCAAACATCTCATCCACCCGGGCGATCCGGCCGCACAGGCTCCGCCACCATCCGAACCGGGACAGCGCTTTGCCCAATAAATTCACTGCCAGACTGCGCAGCCGTTCAACAATAACACCCGTTATAAACGCGCATAGCACCGCGGCTGCCACTCCGAGCAACAGCTGCGGCACATTTTGAATCCGCCCGGCTCCAAACAGCGCCGGCCACTCATAGCGAATCCCCAGATTCTCGTGGAGCAGATATACCCCCAACACATAGGGGGCTGCTTTCTCCGCCCATTTCCCAAGGAATCCCTCGCCCTTTCCGCACAGAAACCATCCGAACAATCCCACCGACGCCAACAGCACCCACACATGATTGTACTCAAAGCTGATCTTCAGGATCAACCCGAAACTCCCCGCGCGCAGGAAGACATACCGCAACAGAAACAATTCCGCCAACACCGCCGCAACTCCTCCTATATAAAGGAGGGCGCAATGCCATGCCTTTTGCAGGAAACTGATCCCGAATTTCCGGATATAGGCCGCCACCAGAAACACGCACAGATACCACAGCGCGTCATATCCCATCCCGTCCTCCTCCAGACGGAAGGGCAGAATGGATTTCAGTATGCAAAACGTAAACAGCAACAATGTTAAAACAAGTTTTAACTGTCCCTGCGTCATCTTTTTTACGGCCTTTCCCACCAAAGGCAAGAGCAGATACAGAAAGACATACGCCGTCATGAACCAGTAATGCCCCATGGATATCGGGCACAACAAACTCAGGAAATAATGGATATCCGCCTCCACCGATGCCGGCCACAACAACCCCGTCACAATCCCTACACCCACGGAATACATCCAGATCTGCAGATACAGTTTGAGCAGTCGGCTCAGCTTAAAGGAAGATTCGCACAAGAAATACCCGCTGATCAGCATATACACATTCACCGCAACGATACAGAATGCCTCCGCTATCCATGCGGCCACGCCCGCGGCGCTCATTCCGGAGGCGGTCACATCCCCCAGAAGTTCCCCTTTCCCCAGAAAATGCAGCACCACCACCATCATCATAGCCAGACAGCGCAATTCCTCCAGATTCTTTTTTCTGCCTTCCGATCTTTGCACCATCCGCAAAACTCTGCTCCCTTCCCTGCTGCCGGATTTACGCCCGTCACTACTTTCCTTTTCTGCTTTGGCTCATGCCTATCAGTCCCAAAACGATTATGATCAAAGACCCTATCTCACAAGCATTTTTCAAGAAATCATACATATCTCCCTATCCGTCCTTTCACACGCCGTACCGGTCGCTCTCATCCTTTTATTCCCTTCCGCCGCTTATCCCGACCGTCCTCATCTTCTCCGCCGCGTATTCGGCCGCCGTCATCTGTTCCCCGCCGCGTACCCGTCCATATGTACGTCCAACACCGCGCGCTCCGGCTTGATCATGGCGCCCTCTATGTGACATCTCCACTGAATATCCTGCACGATCCTGCCCTCCGCAATGCCGTCTATGGTATCTCCGCTCCTTATGGGCGCGTCATTTTCCAGAAGATAAGAGGCCACATTATAGGCATGCATGACCACCCAATTAGGGTCCATGGTATGGAAATGATACTGAAGGTCCTCAATATAGAGCAGGCTCAAACCCAACGTGTCCACCACGGAGTCCTTCGTGCCCTCAATATTATAAAAACGCACATTGACGGCAAATTTGATGAATCTGTCAAGCCCCTGCACCTCTCTGTTCCGGATATCCTCCGCCCGGATCAGCTTGCCGGAATTGAGAAAATATACCGCCTCACAGGAGGGATACAGCTCCAACAGAGCATCCAGCCAGTCCATGAGCATATCCGCCCGCACCTTGGGAGGCAGCGCCCCTCCTAACATGTCATTGGCCGTGACCTGATATCCGCACTCGGACAAAATGCGGTCCCGATCCTCCTTGCAGTCCCACATCTGGCGACGTTTCATCTCATCGATCTCATCCGCTTTGAACGTGTCACATTTTCCGATCATCAGTTGCACCGGCGCCTGACCGTCCTGAAACTCCGCCATATAATCCATCGCCGCGAAGACAGCGACCTTATCCGGTTTCCCCGCACTCTCCAGATAACCCATATATTTGGTCAAAACATCCCCCATCCGCTCCTCGGAGGGCATGTCGCAGGGTTCCTTCATCAAAAGTTTCATCATGAAGACTCCGCCCGGCCGCACGAGCGGATCCATCGTGGACACGTCCGCCTGCTGCGCCTGGTCCGCCGGCTTTTCTTCCTGTTTCTTCTTATTTTTATTAAAAAAGAGTCCCATATCTCTCCTCCCGTCCGATTAGCCTTGATAAAACCGTCTCCCCCCATTATACCGGAACGGGCATCTTTTTCAAGTCTCCGTTATGTCTCTGTTTCCTCCACTGCATTGTCCCTATCTTTTTAGGCATTGGCATCACCCCGATCAATACATCATATTTCTCAGCATTTTAATTAAGAGATGGACGAAACCTCATATCCTGTGTTATAGTAGCCATAGTGGAAAATGAACGGAGGTGATTCATTTGAGCGACTACAAACCGCCCTTTCACATGACAGATAAAATGACATCCCTGATAGCAGAAATCAGCGAGCAGGTCGGTCGAATCACCGTCCTGCAGGAGGGAACAATCAGCCCGCGCCTGCGCCGTGAAAACCGCATTAGGACAATCCACTCCTCGCTTGCGATTGAGCATAACTCACTTTCGCTGGAACAGGTAACGGCTATCCTTGATGGCAAACGTGTTCTTGGTAACCCGAATGAAATAAAAGAAGTACAGAACGCTTACCAGGCGTATGAACTCATGCTGCGATTGAATCCCTCCTCTGTAGAGGATCTTCTGAAAGCTCATAGGTTAATGATGAACGGGCTTGTGCCGGAAAACGGGAAATTCCGTTCCGGTGGCGTAGGCGTTTTTGACGGTGAGGTACTTATCCACATGGCTCCTCCTGCAGAATTCGTCCCGCAACACATTCATAACCTCTTTGAGTGGTATTCCGCATCTGAATTGCATCCGCTGATTAAGAGTGCAGTCTTCCACTATGAATTTGAATTCATCCATCCTTTTGCAGACGGTAACGGACGTATGGGCAGAATGTGGCACAGCCTCCTTCTGGGCAAATGGAAAGAACTCTTCTTTTGGCTTCCGATTGAGGAACTGATTCAGTCGCGCCAGAAAGAATATTATGATGCGCTCGGTGTCGCTGACGCGCAGGCAGACAGTGCGGGTTTTGTGGAACTGATGCTTGAAATCATCCGAGACAGCTTGAAAGAAGTTACGATTATAGGTCGCAGCAGCGACCAAGATAGCGACCAAGCAGACGACCAAGATAGAACTCCTGTTGAGCGCCTTCTCTCCGCCCTTGGCGATGATACTCTTTCGGCTGCACAAATCATGAAACGGCTCGGTCTTTCTCATCGCCCAACCTTCCGTAAAAATTATCTGAATCCCTCATTGGAACAAAATCAGATTGAGCGCACGATTCCGGATAAACCGAACAGCAAAAATCAGAAATACCGGAAATGTAAATAGAACTTCCCGTTCCGAAAAACCCTGCCCGCAGAGATCCTCTGCGGGCAGTCACATTTTTATCCCCTCACTGCACGGCCAGATTGGAGTACCCCATCAGGCTCTCGTCCACGGCCCGGGCAGCCTCCCTGCCCTCGCGGATGGCCCACACCACAAGGGACTGGCCCCGATGCATGTCGCCGGTGACGAACACTTTCTCCACGTTCGTTTGGTAGGCGCCGGGTTCGGTCTTCACATTGGTGCGCTCGTTCAGCTCCACGCCGAAGGCCTCCGCCACATAACTCTGGGTTCCGAGGAAACCCGCGGCGATCAGCACGATATCCGCGTCGAGCAGTTGTTCGCTGCCCTCCCGCTCCTGCATGTTCATGCGCCCGGTCTTCTCGTCCTTCACCCAATCCAGCTTTACGATCTTCACCGCCTTCAGATTGCCGTTCTTGTCCTTCACGAACTCCTTCACCGTGGACTCATAGATGCGGGGGTCATGTCCGTACAGCGCGATGGCCTCCTCCTGACCGTAATCGGTCTTGCACACCTTGGGCCACTCCGGCCAGGGATTGTTCTCCGCGCGCCCATCCGGCGCCTTGGGCATCATCTCGATCTGCGTCACGCTCTTGGCCCCATGGCGGATGGAAGTGCCCACGCAGTCGTTTCCCGTGTCGCCTCCCCCGATGATCACCACATGCTTATCCTTGGTCTCCACATAGGCCTTATCCGCGAATTGGGAATCCAACAGGCTCTTGGTGTTGGCCTTCAGGAAATCCACCGCAAAATAAATCCCCTTGGCATCCCTCCCGGGCGCCTTGATATCTCTGGGATTGGAGGCGCCGCACGCCAACACCACCCTGTCAAAGTCGTGGAGCAATTTGTCGGCCTTCACATCCCGTCCCACGTCCACTCCCGTGACGAAAGTGACGCCTTCCTCCTCCATGATCTTCACCTTGCGGTCCACGATCTGTTTCTCCAATTTCATATTGGGAATGCCATACATGAGCAGTCCTCCCACTCTGTCCGAGCGCTCAAAGACCGTCACCTCATGTCCCCGGCCGTTGAGTCTGTCGGCCACCGCCAGTCCGGAGGGGCCGCTGCCCACCACCGCCACTCTCTTGCCGGTGCGCACCTTGGGCGGTCTGGCCGCCGCGTAACCCTCCGCATAGGCATTTTCAATGATGGCGTACTCGTTCTCCTTGGTGGATACGGGATCGCCGTTCAGTCCGCAGGTGCAGGCCGCCTCGCAGAGCGCGGGACATACTCTGGAGGTAAACTCCGGAAAGCTGTTCGTCTTCTTCAGTCGGTTGTACGCCTGCTCCCAGTTGCCCGTATAGACCAGATCATTCCACTCCGGGATCAGATTGTGCAGCGGGCAACCGCTGGCCATGCCGTTTATCATCATGCCGGACTGACAGAACGGCACGCCGCACTCCATGCAGCGCGCCCCCTGGAGCTGCTGCTTTTCCTTGGGCATATGTCTGTGAAACTCGTTAAAATGCCGGATCCTCTCCTCGGGAGTTTCAGCCTCGCTGACCTCCCTCTTATATTCCATAAAACCGGTAGGTTTTCCCATCTTCTCATCCTCCTGCCTGACTGCCTGTTTGCAGACTATTTTCTGGTGTTGGCGTAAAACGCCTCGATCTGCGCCTGTTCCGCGGAGAGTCCCTTTTCCTCCATCTGCACGATGGTCTTGAGCACCCTCTCATAATCATACGGAATGATCTTCTTAAACTTGGGCAGATACTCGCCGAAATGCTCCAACACCTCCCTGCCCTTGGCAGATCCGGTGGCGTCCACATGCTCTTGGATCATGGACTTGAGTTCCAACACATCATATTTGGAAGTGATCTCGTTGGAAGATACCATCTCCTTGTTCAGCCTTTTGTACAGATCATTGTTCTCGTCCAACACATAGGCGATGCCGCCGCTCATGCCCGCCGCAAAGTTCTTGCCTGTGCCTCCCAGCACCACCACACGTCCGCCGGTCATGTACTCACAGCCGTGGTCTCCCACGCCCTCCACCACCGCGTTGGCGCCGGAATTTCTCACACAGAAACGCTCGCCCGCCACGCCGTTGATGAAAGCTTTGCCGGCGGTGGCGCCATAGAGGGCCACATTGCCGATGATGATATTTTCCTCCGCCTTGAACTTACTGCCCTTGGGCGGATAGATGATGAGTTTGCCTCCGGAGAGCCCCTTTCCGAAGTAGTCATTGGATTCCCCGGCCAGTTCCAGTGTCAGTCCGCTCGGGATGAACGCGCCGAAAGACTGTCCGCCCGCGCCCTGACACGATACCCGGTAGCTGTCCTCCTCCACCTCATCTCCCAGTTTCTTCGTGATCTCGCTGCCCAGGATCGTGCCAAAAGCTCTGTCCGTGTTGGACACGTTCACCTCCACACTGCACTTGCGCCCCGCGGCGATATCCTTGCCCATCTGTTTCAGCAGGACCTTCTCGTCCATGGTCTTCTCCAGCTCAAAGTCATAGACCTGCTTGGGATCAAAGATCATCTTCGTCCTGCTGCCCTCATAGGGATTGGTCAGAATGGCCTCCAGACTCACCTTCTTATGCCGATCCGTCAGATTGTCCTTCACCTTCAAAAGATCCGTGCGGCCCACCAGTTCGTCCACGGAGCGCACGCCCAGTCTGGCCATATATTCACGCAGTTCCTCCGCGATGAACTTCATAAAGTTCTCCACATATTCCGGTTTGCCCTTGAAATTTTTGCGCAGCTCCGGATTCTGCGTGGCCACGCCCACGGGACAGGTGTCCAGATTGCAGACACGCATCATCACGCATCCCATGGTCACAAGCGGTGCCGTGGCAAAGCCGAATTCCTCCGCGCCGAGAATGGCCGCGATGGCCACATCCCGTCCGCTCATCAGCTTGCCGTCCGTCTCGATATGTACCTTATTTCTCAGTCCGTTCATGATCAATGTCTGATGGGTCTCCGCCAGTCCGAGCTCCCAAGGCAGTCCCGCGTTATGGATGGAACTGCGGGGCGCCGCGCCGGTCCCGCCGTCATAGCCGGACACCAGGATCACCTGGGCCCCGGCCTTCGCCACGCCGGCCGCCACCGTGCCCACGCCGGCCTCGGACACCAGTTTCACGGAGATCCGCGCGTCCTTATTGGCATTCTTCAGATCGTAGATCAGCTGCGCCAGATCCTCGATGGAATAAATATCGTGATGAGGCGGCGGCGAGATCAGGGACACCCCGGGTGTGGAATGCCTGGTCTTGGCGATCCAAGGGTACACCTTGCCCCCGGGCAGATGTCCGCCCTCTCCGGGCTTGGCCCCCTGCGCCATCTTGATCTGCAGTTCCTTGGCGCTCACCAGATATCTGCTGGTCACGCCGAAACGGCCGCTGGCCACCTGCTTGATGGCGGAGCAGCGGTTCACGCCGTCCGGTCCCACCGTCAGTCTCTCCGGCTCCTCGCCGCCCTCTCCGGAATTGGATTTGCCGTGCAGACGGTTCATGGCGATGGCCATGGTCTCGTGGGCCTCCTTGGAGATGGATCCGTAGGACATGGCTCCCGTCTTGAATCTGGTCACGATGGATTCCACGGGTTCCACCTGAGCGATATCCACTCCCTTCTTGGGATATTTGAAATCCATCAGCCCACGCAGGTTCCGGATGGCATTCTCATCGTTCACCATGGCGGTGTAGCGCTTAAACATCTCATAGTCTCCCCGCCTGGTGGACTCCTGCAGCATATGGATGGTGGCGGGATTGTAGAGATGGTCTTCCGCGCCGCTCCTCATCTTGTGATGTCCCGGGCTGTCCGGCGTCAGGTCGTTCTGCAGCCCCAACGGGTCGAATGCCTGTGAGTGCAGGGCATCTACCTGATTTTCGATATCCTTCAGGCTCACGCCGCCCACTCTGCATACCGTGTTGCTGAAATATCTGCCGATCACCTCCGGGTCGATGCCGATGGCCTCGAAGATCCGGGAACCCTGATAGGACTGAATGGTGCTGATCCCCATCTTGGAGGCGATCTTCACGATGCCGTGGAGTACCGCGTTGTTGTAATCGTTCACCGCCGCGTAATAGTCCTTGTCCAACATATGGTTCTCAATGAGCTCCCGAACAGACTCCTGCGCCAGATAGGGATTGATGGCACAGGCGCCGTATCCCAACAGGGTGGCAAAATGATGTACCTCCCTGGGTTCTCCGGTCTCCAGTATGAGCGCCACGCGGGTGCGCTTTTTGGTCCGCACCAGATACTGATTCAGGGCGGACACCGCCAACAGGGAGGGGATCGCCACATGATTCTCGTCCACGCCCCTGTCAGACAGGATCAAAATATTCACGCCGTCCCGATAAGCCCTGTCCACCTCCACAAAGAGACGGTCGATGGCTCTCTCCAGACTGGTATTTTTGTAGTAAGTGATGGGCACCACTTCCACGCGGAACCCATCCGCTTTCATGCAGCGGATCTTTAAGAGATCCGTGTTGGTGAGAATGGGATTGTTCACCTTCAGCACATTACAGTTGGAGGGCTTTTCCTCCAACAGATTGCCCTCCGGCCCGATGTATACCGTGGTGGAAGTCACGATCTCCTCGCGGATGGCGTCGATGGGCGGATTGGTCACCTGCGCGAACAGCTGTTTAAAATAATGGAACAGCGGATGATATGTCTTGGACAGCACCGGCAGCGGCGTGTCCACACCCATGGCGGCAATGGCCTCGCCGCCGTTCTTGGCCATGGGCAGGATCGAAGTCTTGATCTCATCATAGGTGTAACCGAAGGCCTTCTGCATGCGCCGGCGCTCCTCGTCCGTATACTCGGGCACGCGCTGATTGGGAATATGCAGATCTTTCAGTTCCACCAGATTGCTGTCCAGCCACTCGCCATAGGGTTGGCGGGAGGCGTATTTCTCCTTCAGTTCCTCATCGTCGATCACCCTGCCCTGCACCGTGTCCACCAACAGCATCTTGCCGGGGCGCAGTCTCTCCTTCACCTTGATCTTGGCGGGGTCGATGTCCAACACACCCACCTCCGAGGAGAGGATCAGGGTGTCGTCCTCCGTGATCATATAGCGGGAAGGTCTCAGACCGTTTCTGTCCAACACCGCGCCCATGATATCTCCATCGGAGAACAGGATGGATGCCGGCCCGTCCCAGGGCTCCATCATGGTGGCGTAATATTGGTAGAAATCCCTGCGGGTCTGGGACATGGCCTTGTTGTTGGCCCAAGGCTCCGGGATGGCGATCATCACCGCCAGGGGCAGATCCATCCCGCTCATCACCAGAAATTCCAGCGTATTGTCCAACATGGCCGAGTCGGATCCCGTCTTGTTGATGGCCGGCAGCACCTTGTGGAGCTGTCCTTTCAGATGCTCCGACTCCATATTTTCCTC
This sequence comes from Acetatifactor muris, assembly GCA_023663635.1. Taxonomy (GTDB): domain Bacteria; phylum Bacillota; class Clostridia; order Lachnospirales; family Lachnospiraceae; genus Acetatifactor; species Acetatifactor muris_A. The sequence continues at coordinate 2,642 of JAMPHD010000011.1, read as the reverse complement.
TCTGGCCAACATCTTGTCCGCGTTGCCCCGTATGGTGTTGATCTCGCCGTTATGTACCATCAGCCGGTTGGGATGCGCCCGCTCCCAACTGGGATTCGTGTTCGTGGAAAAACGGGAATGCACCATGGCGATGGCGGACTCGAAATCCTCGCACTGCAGATCCGCGAAGAAAGTGCGCAGCTGCCCCACCAGAAACATACCCTTATACACAATGGTCCTGCCGGAGAAAGACACCACATAAGTATCGTCCGTGGACTGCTCAAACACCCGCCTCGCCATGTACAGCCTTCTGTCAAAATCCACACCCTTGGCCACGTCCGCGGGCTTTTTCACAAATCCCTGCATGATACAGGGCATACATTCCACCGCCTTGTGTCCCAACACATTGGGAAAAGTGGGCACCTCGCGCCAGCCCAGAAACTCCATTCCCTCTTTCTCCACAATGATCTCAAACATCTTCTTCGCCTGATTGCGCCGAAGTTCTTCCTGCGGAAAGAAGAACATACCCACGCCGTACTCTCTCTCCCCGCCAATCTCAATGCCCAGAGCCGCGGTGACTCTGGCAAAAAATTTGTGCGGGATCTGGGTGAGGATACCCACGCCGTCTCCTGTCTTGCCCTCGGCGTCCTTTCCCGCCCTATGCTCCAGATTCTCCACGATCTTCAGCGCGTTCTCCACCGTGGAGCGGCTCTTCCTGCCGTTTATATTCACACAGGCTCCGATACCACAGTTATCGTGCTCGAACTCCTCCCGATACAGTGGCGCCTGTACCTCTTCTCTCTTCACATCAAACATTTCCGTTCTCCTTTCCCGCCCCGCCGTGTCGGGCCGTGTCCGCCGGCGGATGTCCCTTCCACAGACGATCCGCGCGCAAAAAAAGTCGCAAAGAGCCTGTTTTTCGCTCCTTTGCGACTTTTTCTTACTATACACCTTTTTGCGCTTTCTGTAAACTGTTTTTTGGGATTTCGGGTCAAAACTTTGGTTCAAAACATCCCTTTAGCCGGCCGTGACATGCGGCTGTTTTCCCTCGAGTTCCCTGTAAGTATGACAGATCAGAAACACGGCGATCCCAAAAGTCAACAGATCCGATACCGGCATGGAATACAGCACGCCGTCCAATCCAAACAGGACCGGCAGCAGCAGCGCGAATCCCACGCCAAACACGATCTCCCTGACCATGGAGAGCATGGTGGAGGCCGCCGCCTTACCCATGGCCTGCAGGAAGATAAAACAGGCCTTGTTCACACAGGCCAAGACCATCATGCACAGATAAATACGAAATGCCTTGATGGCAAAATCCGTATAATAACTGCTCTCATTCGCTGCGCCAAACAGCGTGATGAGCTGTCTCGGGCACAACTCCACGATGAGCAGCGCGACCAGACCGACGGTCGCCTCCGCGATCAATAATTTCGTAAATAATTTCCGAACCCTTTGTTTCATGCCGGCCCCCATATTGTAACCCACAATGGGTATGCATCCCGCCGCCATGCCCACTACAATGGAGATGACGATCTGGAAAAATTTCATGACAATCCCCACCACCGCCATGGGAATCTGGGCAAACTGCTCCTGAGAGAAGACCGGATCCTCGGCGCCGTATTTCCGTATCATGTTGTTGATGGCCGCCATGGACGCAACCAAGGATATCTGCGAGAGAAAACTGCAGATGCCAAGGACAAGCGTCTTTCGTGAAACGCTCCAATCCACGCGATAATCCGCTCTCTCCGGCCTGACCGTCCTCATGTTACACAGATACCAACAGGACAGCCCGGCCGTGGCGATCTGCCCGATCACAGTGGCCACTGCCGCTCCCATCATTCCCCATTGGAACACAAAGATGAACACCGGATCCAGAATGATATTCAGGACCGCCCCCGTCAACGTGGAGAACATCGCGAATTTGGGATTGCCGTCCGCCCGGATCACCGGATTCATGGCCTGTCCGAACATATAAAAAGGAATCCCCAATGAAATATAGAAGAAATATTCCTTGGAATGCCTGAAAGTCTCCGCATTGACTGTGCCGCCAAATATCGTGATGATCCGGTCGCCAAAGAGCAGATAGACTGCGCACAGGATCACACTGCCGACCACCGTGAGCACCACGGAGTTCCCTACGCTTTTCTTAGCGTTTTGCGGCTCTTTTTTGCCCAGACTCAGGCTCACAAACGCGCAGCAGCCGTCGCCGATCATGACGGCGATGGCGAGCGCGATGACCGTCAGCGGAAATACCACCGTGTTGGCCGCGTTTCCATAAGAGCCGAGATAATCCGCGTTCGCGATGAAGATCTGATCCACGATGTTGTAAAGCGCGCCTACCAAAAGTGAGATGATACAGGGGACAGCATATTTCCACATTAACTTTCCGATCTTCTCTGTTCCCAAAAATTGATTTGTTTCCATAACATTCCGTCCTTTCACAAACAATGGGCCTTACGCTCCGTGAGCTGCCCTTATATTAAACAGCGGGCCGTACTCTCCGCAAAAAAATAAACGCGCAGCAATAACCGGACTTACGCAGTTATGCTACACGTTCCATTCTATTTTAATGAATTTTTGTCAAAATGTCAAAGGAATCAGGAAAAATGTTTGTGTCAAGTAATCGTTGGCACTTTTCTCATTTTTCTTTATGAGTTGTT
>JAMPHD010000010.1 GCA_023663635.1 Acetatifactor muris | reverse complement strand
GTAGGGATTTATTCTCTGCTTCCTTTTTTGCCAACTTTAATTATACACTAACTTCTTTTCTCGTTGTTTCCTGCCGGTTTCTAACCATTTTTGTTTCTTTACATAAAAACAGCGCATAGATTGGTTTCCATACGCTGTGTTGCTTATTTTTGATCATGGTCATATGCTTAATAAACCGACAAGTCCTGACTGCACCAACCGACAACAAATCCATTAAAAAAATTTCATATCGGATTCATGCATAAAGCTATTCCGATCAATACGGGCACACCATTTTACATGTTGCCAATTTGGGTATCATCCGGCAATACAATATCATCCGTAACCATTTCGTTCAGATCAACATAAATTCGCGCTTTATCCATCTTCAGAAATACCTTTCAGTTTAAAAACGTATATAGCTTTTCTACAAATTCCAAATCTACATCTTCTACTCTACATTCCAACTCATAAAGAGCCAAGTCCTGCTGTTGCTCAATACCGGCATCAAATCCGTATATTTCACGGTATCGGGATGTAAAAACTGCATTTATATTCCCTTTCTCTCAACGCTTATATCAAGCGTTGACGCCCCTCCATCTATATAAACCTTTCCATGAATATCAATCGTACTTTCCGTAACTTTTAAACTGCCTATGAAATCATTATGTTCCATCATATAAAGCGCAATTTCATATCGATCAAGGAAATCCGTATCCACCACAATTTCATTTTCTTTATACGGTATACCGTGAAAATAAATTCGAGGCGGATATAATGCCCAAATCCATTCACAATTATCATCTTTCATCAATTCATTAAAAACACTGTCATTTCCGGTAATTTCAAGGTCAAGCACACCATTTTCTATGGAAAGCGAAATCTCTCCAATGCCAAATTCCGTATGATCAATCTTAAACGAGTTCATAAATAATCTCCTTTTATCTGTCTGTTTTTAGCTACTTTGATCCTACCATTTTCAAAAACTTCTTATCATTAAATTGTTCATTTGTAAGAAATTCTCCATTATACATTCATTAAGCAAATCATTTGAATACCCATGTCCTTTGAATGAACCTGATACCCAAAAACAGTCTATGTACATATAGTTTTCCGCAATAATAGGAACCCACGCATTTTCTGCCGGTATATACTCAATAAAACACTTTCCTCTCTCTATGCTTTTCAGAAAAACAAGCCCGTCATCAAAACATTTCATCATCCAATCTTTTTTGGACGAGACCTGTATATCTTTATTATTTGATATCGCACAACAAATATGTTCCTTATCAATATTGTCTTTTGTCACTTTAACATATTCCATTGTGATTTCCTCCATAAATCCCGATTGTAATTTGATGATTTTTAAGGGAAACAAAATCACATAAAACATTATAGCACAATATAAATCAGGCGAAAAGAACTGATGGAAATGCTTTCATAATTTCATAATTTCTCCGAAAATTCGATTAGCAAAGATTGTATGTACAACAGCATTGATGTATCCATATTTTTACATTTTTTAATAAAGGCATATTGACGAAAGCATCTGCTTTTGATATTATAGTACGAAATCATACTGTCTTATATTGTAATGTCCGACAATATAAAGTCAAAAAATTTCAGAAAGCGAGGGATAGAATGGACATGGAAGAAAAGCATTCCAAAGAAGAAGTGCGAACATATGTAAACCAATACTGTAAACTGCGGGATATTCAATTTTCAGCTTATGAATTATACGCAAGAAAGTACAATCTGACTTCAAAGGAACTGTTTGTATTGGATATCATCTGGTTTGCTGAAGATGGATGCCTGCAGTCTGAAATCTGCGAACGGCTGTCTGCCACAAAGCAGACCGTAAATGCAATCATTAAAAAATTTTGGAAACTTGGGTATCTGTCGCTTACAGAAGTAAAAACCAACCGCCGGAATAAAATCGTCCGTTTTACGGATGAAGGAAAGAAATACGCAGAAGAAATTATCCCACCTGCCGCAAACGCTGAAATTGATGCCATGGCAGAATTGCCGGAAAAAGAAATCGCAGAACTGGTGAGGCTTACTACTCTGTTTTCAAACCATATGAGAGAAAAATTTAAGGAAAGGTTGAATGCGGAACAATGATCATAAACACCGGCGGGCGGACAGATACCGTCCAATATTACACAGAATGGCTTTTGAACCGTTTTTCAGAGGGGTATGTGCTGTCACGCAATCCCTTGTTTCCAAACAAAGTGACACGCTATGAACTGAATCCGGATACGGTGGACTGCGTTGTTTTCTGTTCTAAGAACTACATGCCGATACTCCCGCGCCTACATGAGATTACAGACCGCTTTCACACCTATTTCCATTACACGATTACCGCATATGGAAAGGATATCGAGCCGGGCGTTCCGGGCATAGACGAGAGCATGGAAACCTTGAAGGAGCTGTCTGCCTTAGTGGGAAAACAGCGTGTTTCGTGGAGATATGATCCCGTTCTGCTGACAAAAGAATATACCATAGGGCGGCATTTGGAAAGCTTTGAACGCATGGCAGAAACGCTTTCTCCTCACATTGACCGCTGCATTTTCAGCTTTGTAGAGATGTATAAAAAGACGGAAAGAAATATGCCGGAACTCATTCCGCTGTCCGGACAAGATAAAGATTTGCTGGCGCAGGGATTAGGGACGATTGCCGGAAAATATGGTATCTGTATTCAGACCTGCGGAACAAACGGAGATTTTACCCGCTATGGTATCCGGTCTTCCGGCTGCATGACACTTGCTGTCTTGGGAAGTGCAAACGGCATTGTATTCAAGAACTTAAAACATAAAGGCATGCGGCAGGGCTGCCACTGTATCGAAAGCAGGGACATAGGGGCTTATGATACCTGCATGAATGGCTGTAAATACTGCTACGCCAATCAGAATCCGCGAAGAGCATTTGAAAATTATAAATACCATGACAAAACTTCCCCCCTGCTGTTGGGCGTTGTAAAAGACACTGACACGTTGATACAGGGGACGCAGAAAAGCTTTTTGGCAGAGGATGCGCAGTATGTTCAGGAAACACTTAACATTTAGGTTTTGCGTGAATAGTTTGCATTCCATAATCGGCGCGCTCCGCACTATCCGACACTCCTGTCATAAACCACCTCGCCGTCGATGATCGTATACAGCGTGTTGGTGAACACTTCCATGGGATTGCCGTCAAAGATGGCCACGTCCCCGTCCTTTCCCACCTCCAGACTTCCCATTCTGTCCCCCACTCCGCAGATGACGGCGGGATGGATGGTGATGGCCTTCAGCCCCTCCTCCATGGGCAGCCCCGCCTTCACGGCAAGTCCGGCGCACAGGGGAAGGGATTGGATGAGGGACACGGGATGATCGGTGGTGATCGCCGTGAGCACCCCCGCCCGATTCAGCACTCCGGCCGTCTTGAACGCCACGTTCTGCACCTCGATCTTGCTGCGGCTGGCGAGATCGGGTCCCACGATGGCGGGGTATCCCTCCTTTGCCAACTCTTCCGCGATCAGATGTCCCTCGGAGCAGTGATCCAAGGTCATGTTAAGATCAAATTCTTTTGCGATCCGAATGGCCGTAAAGATGTCGTCCACCCGATGTACATGAGCCTTTAGAGGGATCTCTTTCCGGAGTACGGGGATCCAACACTCCTTCCTAAAATCCGGCTCAAAATCCTCGCCCTCCGCCTCAGCCTGTTCCTTCTTTCGCAGATACTGCACCGCGTCGAAGATCTCCCCGCGCAGCATGGCAGCCGTGGCCATGCGGGTGGAGGGACTCATGCCCTGCCCGGAATAATTGACTTTGGGATTCTCTCCAAAGGCGATCTTCATGGCGGCGGGAGCCTTCACGATCAGGTCGTCGATCCGCCTCCCACAGGTCTTTATCAGAGCGAACTGCCCGCCCACCACATTGGAACTTCCGGGCCCCACCATGGCGACGGTGATCCCCGCCCGCACCGCGTCTCCAAACGCGGCATCCATGGTATTGATGGCATCGATGGCGCGCAGATGCGGCGTGATGGGATCCACCGTCTCATTGCAGTCATCGCCCTCCATGCCCTTCTTTTCCTCGGTGATACCCATATGACAGTGCGCCTCGATGATGCCCGGCATCACCCAGGCCCCCGGAACCTCCAGGACGCGCTCTCCCTCCCCCGGCTGCACCTTCACCATATCGGACGCGTCCACCTCCGCGATCTTGCCGTCAAGAATGCGGAGTACGCCCTCTGCGTACTCCACTCCTGCCATGGTCATGATTCTTCCACCCACAATATACATTTGCCGCTCCTTAAAACAGATTCTCCGCGTTGACGGATGTGTCATCTTTTTTCAGGGAAAAATAGAGATTGGTTCCCTCCAACAGGTAGAACCGACTGGGCGCCGCCACCGTTCCAAGCTTATCTCCCGCCTTCACATAGCCGTCCTTCTCCACCATGATATCGGAGAGCTGACCGTAGGTGGCCACATAGCCGTCCCCCAACTCCAGTTCCACCGCGTTGCCCAGTTTGGCGTCCTGATAGACATTGACGACCCTGCCCTCGGCACAGGCCACCACATCCTCGCCCTCCGTCGCCGTAAAGAGCGTTGCGGGATTGTATTTATACTGGTTCAGGGTGGCAAAATAAACCGTCCCATCCATATTGTAATGCATGAGCACCTCGCCGCTCACGGGCTTGGTCAGACCCTGCTCCTCATTGTAGTGCAGCTCCACCTGCCGCGCGGTCTGAGTGGTCTCCGCTCCGGCATTCCCCGCGTTTTCTGAGGGAGTGTCGGCGGAACTCTCCGATTTGTTATCGCTATCCGAACCGTTCTCACTGACATTACTGTCAGAAGCATTCCCTCCGACCTCCGGCGCCTCATTCACCGCAATATCATCCGTCAGCCCGGGGATCTGGATCAGATGCGAATCCACCTGAGCGGGGGAATCCTCCTCCAAGGGCATATAGTCCAGATCGCTGTCGATCTGCGTTCCGTTTCCGACGGTGGTGTTCTTAGCCTGCTCATTTCCGATCAGATCCAAGTTGCCGTTTCCGCTATTCTCCAAAGCCGTAAAGTCCAAGGTGTATCCGTCATCCTGCTGTTTGGCCTCCTGCCCCCTCATATACAGTCCCGTCATGGTGAGCGCCGCCAACACGAAGGCGGAGGAAGCCACCATGATGATACGCTCTTTTCTGATGCTGTCCCGTCTGTTTCTTTTCATATCTCTTTTCCTTTCTTCTTTATTGTTGTGCATTTATGCAGATTTACTTACGCTCTGTTGTCAATCCTAGTCTTGCCGAAAGAAAAAGTTTTATGCACAAAAAGACTGTGGTTTTGCGCCACAGTCTTTCGAATCGGATAATAATACTCATTTTAGTTCAGAAACCGGAATTTGATCCTTGCGTTATTTTCGGCTATGCCCCCTGTTCGTATTTTGCCACATCCACATGCTGCACGGTGCCCACATTGCCGTTCTCATACAGGAATACTCCCGTCTTGCGGATGGCGCCGTTGGTCTGACCCGTGCCGCCCTGCAGCGTGAAATCGGTGGACGCGTTCTGCAGACAGATGGCTCCCACGCCCTTGTCCGCCAGGCGATACAACACGTCATTGCCGTTCTCGTCCTTGCACCAGATCTTCAGCTTGGACCAGATGGCATCACCCTCATCGATCCACCCGTTGCCGTCCTCATCGTATTGAGCCAGATCCGCGAATCCGTCACCGCTTGAGGTGCCGAACAGCTCACTGCCGTCATTGATGACTCCGTCTCCGTTTTTGTCCAGAGCCAGATAGCCGCTCTTGCCGGAAAGCTGCGAGATCTCATCCAACTCTCCGTCCGCGTCAATGTCAAAATAGAACTTCTGGTCGGAGAGCTCCGCCACATCCGTGTCCAGATTGATCACCAACGGATCGCACATGGTAAATGAGGCGAGCTGCAGATCCTGCTGAAAAGTCTGCTGAAACTGTCTGCTCATGGCCACATCCAGATTGAAGTTGATCTCCCTGCCGTCAGAAGTGCGCACGGTGCCGACTGTGGAAAACGAAGTGCTCTCCTGCTCAAATTGGAAAGTCTCCTCCGTGTAGTTAAGTACCCGCATATTGGTGCTGAACGCGGTAAAGGTCTGTACATTCTGATCCGCGCTCTGCATTGCGCTCTGATCCGTTGAAAGTCCCATGTCCTCTTTCCACCGGTTGAATCTGCTGTGTCTGTCTCCGAAGAGCAGATCAAAGATATAGCGCAGACTCATCTGGCGAAAATCCGCCATGGTATCGGAGGTACGGCTTGAGCGGATGTTGAGCCGCCCGCTGTTGACTGCCATGCTGTTCTGCCAATCCTCCAAAGTGTACAATTTCTTCTCGGAACTCTCTTTCGTCTCCTCCTGATCGTTCCCGTCAACGGTCCGGTTATTGCCCGTCTGTCCCTCTCCGGCGGCGTTCAACCCGGCTCCGTTGTAAGTCAGAGACCCCTGCCGATAATCCATTATCGAAAAGCGTCTGTAGGTTGCCTTTGAAGCCTGATAGCTTCTTGCGGATTCCATTCCTATGGTACCGGAATCAATTCTCAATTCTCTCTGTTCACTCCTTCTTGGGATCACCACATACTTCTCTATGGCGAAGCGCAAGGCTTCCGACTTCCTGTCCCCTCATAAAAAAGGATGGCACCCTGCGAAGGAATCCGTTTCTCCGCAAAATACCATCCGTGGTGTCGCTATGACTCGGACGTGGGTGGCCTTCCCACTTTCCTGTATAATCTATATCGACACTTTTTCATGATTCTTTAGCCGTATTGTTGTCACCGGACCGTGGAAATATACCGCAGATCCTGCATTTTCCGACATTTATACCCGATTGTAATTGATCAGGCAGCCCTTTAAGATGATCTGACGTTCCTCGTCCGTGAGCTCGCCCAACTGCATCTGAAACTCCCGCAGCGCGCCGTTTTCACGATCCACCACATAGGCCCTGATGGTCTCCGCCTTCTCCTCCACGACTTTACGGATGTCCGGCAGGAAGAGATAGTCCAGATTCTTAAACGGCAGCTCGCCTTCCGCGATCAAAAAGGGCAACATACCCCAGTTGATCAGATTGGAGCGATAGCGCTTGGTGGCGTACTCGTTGGCGATATTGGCCCAACCGCCCAACACCTTCTGACAGGAGGCCGCCTGTTCTCTGGCGGAACCGTCCCCGGGTTTCACGGCGAAGATCGTGGATCCGAATCCCGTATTCTCGTGGTTGGCCTCCGCGAAGGATTTCTTGATGGTCTGCATCACGGGCTTTACATCGGGATGCGCCTGGCAGGGATGCTCCCCCGCCATTCTGGCCTTCTCGGCCTTCTGAATGTCCTTGGCCCGTCCCACATACTCGGGATCCTTTCTGGAGAGGGCAAACTCCGCCAGTCCCAGAGGATTGGAGCGATAGGAAGAAGTCTCCCCGGAGGGGATCAGCTCATCCGTGGTGGTCACGGGATCATGGATCTCGCTCACCACCCGCAGCACCAGATTCTCAGGCAGCGCCCCCATCTCGGGCCAGTCCTTGATATTGGGGCCGAACTGAATCTCCACATCGGGATCCGCCACGCCCTTGGAGTCAAACACGCGGTTGGCGTAGATCTTAGAGTCAAAATGATATTTATAGCGTCCGAGTGTGCCGTCAAATTCCGTGGCCGGCGTCAGCACGCCTTGGTTGGCCGCCGTAGCCGCGATGGAACGGGCATCCATCAGCGCCACGGAGGAAATCTGGCCGTTCTGCAGCTTGCTTCCCTCACGGTTGGGGAAATTTCTGGTGGAGTGACGGATGCTGAAGGCATTGTTGGCCGGCGTATCGCCCGCGCCGAAACAGGGACCGCAGAATGCCGTCTTCATCACGGCGCCGGTCTCCATGAGCGTGGCGCAGCAGCCGTTTCTCACAAGTTCCATATACACGGGCATGGACGCGGGATACACGCTCAGTGTAAACCCGTCGGAACCGATATAACGCCCCTTTAAGATGTCCGCGGCGGCGCAGATATTCTCAAATCCGCCGCCCGCGCAGCCCGCGATGATACCCTGATCCACCACGAATCTGCCGTTCTTCACCTTGTCCTTCAGAGAGTATTCCACCGCGCCGTCCAGGCTGACCAACGCCCTTTTCTCCGTCTCATCCAGAATATCCAAGAGATTGGCATTGAGCTCCTCTATGGTGTAGGTATTGCTGGGATGGAAAGGCATGGCGATCATGGGACGGATCTTGTCCAGATCCACCTCGATGACTCCGTCATAGTATGCCGTCTCTGCGGGATTTAACTCCGCGTAATCCTCCGTTCTGCCGTGAATCTCATAGAACTCCCGGATCTCATCATCCGTTCTCCAGATGGAGGTGAGACAGGTGGTCTCCGTGGTCATCACGTCCACGCCGATACGGAAATCCGCAGACAGCGAAGAGACGCCGGGCCCCACAAATTCCATCACTTTATTTTTGACATATCCGTTCTTGAACACGGCCCCGATGATGGCCAGCGCCACGTCCTGCGGGCCCACTCCCTGCACGGGAGCGCCCTTCAGATACACCGCCACCACGCCGGGCATATTGATGTCATAGGTCTGATTCAAGAGCTGCTTGACCAGCTCCGGTCCGCCCTCGCCCACGGCCATGGTGCCCAACGCGCCATAGCGGGTGTGGGAGTCGGAGCCCAGGATCATCCTGCCGCCGCCCGCCAGCATCTCCCTAGCGAACTGATGGATCACCGCCTGGTGAGGGGGCACATACACGCCGCCGTATTTCTTGGCGCAGGTCAGGCCAAACATGTGGTCATCCTCGTTGATGGTGCCGCCCACCGCGCACAGAGAGTTGTGGCAGTTGGTGAGCACATAGGGCATGGGGAACTTCTGCAGTCCCGACGCTCTGGCCGTCTGAATGATCCCCACGAATGTGATGTCATGACTGGTCAGTTTGTCAAAACGAATCTTCAGCTTTTCCATATTGCCGGAGGTGTTGTGGCTCTTCAAAATCCCGTAAGCCATCGTGCCCTGCATTGCCGCCTCTCTTGTGATCTCTTTGCCCGTCTCCGCTCTGACGGCCGCGGCAGCCTCCGGAGTGTCGGGAATGATCTTGGTCCCCTTTACCAGATAAGCTCCGCCCTGTGATAACTGAATCATACATATCCTCCTATCAGCCTGTAAAATGCGCAATATATGAATCTGCTCTGTCAATGTAAACCTTTTTTATTATAAGGGAAAAGGGAGGAATATGCAAGAGCTCTTAGTCGGTCTGACCAAAGCGGCTTTATTTGGTCTGACCAAAGCGACCTTATTTGGTATGACCAAAACAATCTTATTTGGTCATGTCTACGATCAGCTCCGAAAATACTCCCGAAACACTGATCTCATTCTCACCGGCAGCCGTATTTTCACACTCTGTCTTTTTCCCGTCCTTTATATAATAAACATTACATTTTCTGCCCTTATTCACAACCGGCACCAGACTTTGTTCCGGAATATGAAGGATCGCTTTGGCCTTCCACTGGTTGATGTCCAATCTTCCCGTGATCTTATCCACCGTGATCTCGTAATCCGTCTTGGCCGTCAGCTCCAGACTTCCGCTGCTCTCGGAGATCAGAATCTGTTCCGCGGCGCCGTCATATTCCAGACGGTCCAGATGCAGATTCCTGATCGCGAGAAGTTTCACATCGGCCGCGACCTCACAGTGGTCGGTATATTTATTCGGCAGAACGATCTCGACCGTCAGCGCCTCCTCCGCCTCATAGCGGCTCAGTTTGTTCTTGTTGACACAGAATACGTCCAGACTGTTTTTCCTCTCATCCAAACTGATCTTAAACACGGACCCCAAATTTTCAAGGGTCTCGGAGGACAACCGGATATGCAGTTTCTCATCATCCCCCGAGGACAACAGGATCGCGGACGCGCTGCCGATATGAATATCAAAATGTTTCTCACAGTCAATGTCATAGATCGTCTCACTGGTGTACACGGCTGTCTCCGGAGTCTCCTTGGCTATGGAATCGGTCAAAAGCTCATCTATGGTAGTCTTGAAGATCTCCGCTATGATGACCATATTTTCCACATCCGGCAGACCCTTTCCCGTCTCCCACTTCGTGATGGCCTGTCTTGAGACGCCGATCCTCTCGGCGAGCTGCTCCTGTGAGATACCTTCTTTTCTTCGTATTTCCTTTAATTTTTCTGAGAAATTCATGTGTGACCTCCTTTAGTCTTTTAATAATGAATATGCTGTTATTTTTTTGATCGGCGCGGATAAGAGCACGCTGATCACAAATGCCGTGGCGGTAAAACAAACGGCAAAGACGATCAATATCCAAAGGGATACCTCAAAGCTGTTTTTGACGGCTCCGATCAGCGCGAAAATCGTATTGTCGATCACGGGGAGATACCACAGTCCGGCTATTGCCGCGAGGACTGAGGCCACGGCCACAATGGGTATAAAGCTCAGCGCCGTCTTGACGGTAAGCTGCCTGTTGGTGTATCCGATCGCTTTGTATATGCCGAATTCCTGTCTGCGTCTGCTTATCATCGAATTGATGATCACATACATCACGAGCAGCACCATCAGCACTGCGATCACAAACAGGATGACCACGATCACGGAGACAATACCGGCATACATCTTTTGGCCGTTTTCGCTCAGCTTTTCATAATTTACGGACGCCTGAACCGCCGCGTCGTGATCTGCCTCGTACTCTTCTATAAACGCGTCGGCGCCCTTGTCATATAAGTAGACATTGAGGACATTCGGTTTCGCGCCGATCCGCTCGTATCCTTTACCGGTCAGCTGGCACACCGATCCCGCATTGTTCACGCTCTGGATATAGCCGGTCACAAGGTATTCCGCCGACTCGGAGCCGACCGTTATCTCTATCTTGTCGCCGATGGAATATTGTTCCGAGAGCGCGCTGCCCACGGCGATCTCATTTTCTTTCACGGGGCTTTGGCCCTCGTAACAGATATCGTTCGTCACTTTGGAAAAATCTTCACACACAAAGGCAGTGAGACTTCCGTCCTCATAACTCACGGGCAGGGTGGCGTACTCCAGGAAAAGTTTTACCCTGTCGTCCTCCTTAAGAATTTCCTCAAGCTCCGCCATCTTGCCTTCCCTCGCCGTGAATATGGCGGAGGGTATCTCCTCTGAGAGTGTGTTCATGAAATTATCCGGCTTTACATTGACATTATACAGGAGCGTCCCCGCAAAAGACAATAGCACCATGATGCCAAATGAAACGGCAAACAGTAATATATTTTGTCCCGCCGACCCGTCTCCGGTGATGCCCCTTATGGCATTGATGGGCTCGAGTCTGTGTATTTTCCCCGCCGAGAGATAGGAGAAAAACATGATCGCGCATGTCAGTGTCAGCAGGACGATCAACAGCGCCGGCATATCCCAAACAGGCGTAAAGGAAAAGCCCGATTGAATCGCCAAAACACCCGCTACAAGAGGCAGTACCGCATAAGACAGGGCTATTCCGATCACTGTCGAGACAATGCCCGTGAGCGTGTAGGGCATGACCGCCGAGGCAATGATCATCCGACTGGTGTATCCGACCGCTTTTAACACACCCATCTGCGCCAGTTCGTCCTCGATCGCGCTCTTGATCCGAAAGTTGCTGAGGAAGATACTCACCACAAGGATAATGGCCGCAAGCGCCAGAAATATGACGATGAGCAAAGTGCAGACCATGGTCCTTGTCTGCTTGGAGGTGATCCTGTCATTGATATTTACCAACGCGATCCCATCCTCTCTCAGCATTTCGGATATCGTATTCTTGATCTTGGTCAGATCGGCGGCGCCTACGGTCCTGACGGAATACTCCGCAACGACACGATCGTCATATTTCCGGGCAAATTCCTCATAGACGGCCGTGGGAAAATACCCGCCGATCAGCCCCGTTCCGTAATTTCCATACTGCATTTCCGATACGATCCCGCCGACCTCATAAGTATGATCCTCGCCGTCCATGGAATAAACAATGCTCTCGCCCTCCGCAAAACCGCCCAATTCCTTCATATACAGGGGAATGTAGACCGCGTTGCCGCCGGATCCTGCGCTTTCGGTCACCTCGATCAGATTCAGTGTTCTCTCCCCGTCCAGATCATAAAAGACGGTATTCATGTCAAAATCAGACCCCGCAAATTCACGGACCGTCACCTGCGTAAACACTCCCTCGTGCCTTTCCACAAAGGAAACCCCGTCAATTTTTTCCACCTCCGCGAGCAGATCGTCATGATCCTGCATCTTGGGAATGAGAAAATTGATGTCCGCCGTGTCCAGTTCATCAAACCGGCTGTCATAGGCCTCAAAAGTCTGAAAGGCGAGCACCAGGGCGATATGGATGATAAACGCGGTCAGACAGATAAATATCCCGAAAGAGATATACTGTCCCTTTGCCTTCTTCAAATTATGTATGATCAGTGTGGATAACTTTTTCAATCTTACCACCCCATCTCTTTAATAAACTGATCAAGCTTTTCGGTTCTCCCGGCATTGTCCTCCTCGTATTTCCCCAGATCGCACTCGCCGAAGATCTTGCCGTCCTTGATATAAATGACACGATTGCCCCGCAGAGCCGATTTCTTGTCGTGAGTGACCATGACGATGCTCTGCCCTTTATCGTGAAGGGAGGTAAAAACATCCAAAACCGCCGCCGAATTGGCGGAATTGAGCGCGCCCGTGGGTTCGTCCGCAAAGAGTACGTTGGGACTGTTGATCACCGCCCTGACGATACCCGCCCTCTGCGCCTCGCCGCCCGAAATTTGGGAGGATGTCTTTTTCCATGTGTTCTCCGGGATATTTACCAGAGCAAACAGCTCCTTCGCGCGGTTTTTGATGTCCTCTCTGTCCCTGCTTGTCAGCACCCCTGCCGCAATGACATTATCCATCAGGTTCATCTTGTCGATCAGATAGATCTGCTGAAACACGAAACCGCATTGTCTGCGCCGAAAGACGGCCAATTTGTCATTGTTCAGTTTCGTGATGTCCGTCCCGTCAAAGTCGATCTCCCCGCCGTCCGGCTTATCCATCCCCGACAGGGAATACATCAGGGTGGACTTGCCCGCCCCGGATGAACCCATGATAACGGTGAAATCTCCTTTGTAAATATCCATGTTCAGATCCGAATAGATCACTTGTGTGCTCTCGCCCTTGCCGAAAGCTTTTCGCAAATGCCTTGCCGATATGACCGTCTGCCTGTCCATAACGCAACCTCTTTTCTTTGTTTGATAGGGTCAGCATACGAAAAAAGCGTAAGTTGCGCTACCAACAGTTGTATACATCGGGAGGTTTTGATGCTACTTTGCGTTGCATTGTCTGCCACGGCCTTCCAAAATACAATACCAAACCCCTCCGAAGGACATCAGTCCGATTCGGAGGGGTTGTGATTTATCTGTCTGCTTATTTACTTATACATATTTCTTTTGCATATTCTTCTGCTTACTTCTTTACGACCACCTTGTCCAGATGCCAGATCTCGTCCACATACTCCTGAATGGTCCTGTCGGATGTGAACTTTCCGGAGCATGCCACGTTCAGGATCGCGCTCTTCGCCCAGTTGTCCTCATCTCTGTACGCGGCCTCTACCTTTTTCTGCGCCTCCGCGTAGGAACGGAAGTCCTTCAGGATGAAGTAGGTGTCCGCCTTAGCGGTACTCTGGGTGTTCAACAGGGAATTGTAGAGGGGACGGAAGAGCTCCGTATCCTGCACATATGTCCCGTTGATGAGCTGCATCAGCACCTTGCGGATATCCTGGTCATTGTTAAAGATCTCCATGGGATTGTATCCGCCGTGCTGCTCGTAGTTGATCACCTCGTCAGAGGACAGGCCGAAGATGAATGCGTTCTCCTCGCCTACCTCCTCCACGATCTCCACGTTGGCGCCGTCCATGGTGCCCAGAGTCAACGCGCCGTTCAACATGAACTTCATGTTGCCGGTTCCGGACGCCTCCTTGCTGGCGGTGGAAATCTGCTCAGACACGTCCGCCGCCGCAAAGATGATCTCCGCGTTGGACACATTGTAGTTCTCAATGAACACCACCTTGATCTTGCCATTGATGGAAGAGTCATTGTTGACTACATCCGCCACGGCGTTGATCAGCTTGATGGTCAGCTTGGCATTACGGTATCCTGCGGCAGCCTTGGCTCCAAAGATAAAGGTTCTGGGATAGAACTCCATATCCGGATGCTCCTTCAGCTCATTGTAGAGATACATCACATGCAGGATGTTGAGCATCTGTCTCTTGTACTCATGCAGACGTTTCACCTGCACGTCAAAGATGGAACGGGGATCCACCTCAATGCCGTTGTGCTCCAAAATATATTGCGCCAGACGAACCTTGTTCTGATATTTGATGTTCATGAACTCCTGCTGCGCCTTCTTGTCATCGGCATAAATCTTCAGCCGTCCGATCTGGGGCAGATCCGTGATCCAGTCAGCGCCCACATGCGCGGTGACCCAATCCGCCAACAGAGGATTGCCGTGGAGCAGGAATCTTCTCTGGGTGATGCCGTTGGTCTTGTTGTTGAAACGCTCGGGGAACATCTCGTAGAAATCCCGCAGTTCCTGTTTCTTGAGGATCTCCGTGTGCAGTCTCGCCACACCGTTGACGGAGTAGCCCGCCACAATGGCCATATGCGCCATCTTGACCTGTCCGTCATAGATGATTGCCATTCTGCGGATCTTGTCCTGCAGATTCACGCCGGGCACATCGCGATATTTATTCTCGATCTCGATGATAAAGCGACGGTTGATCTCCTCCACGATCTGGTATACTCTGGGAAGCAGTCTGGAGAACAGCTCGATGGGCCATTTCTCCAAGGCCTCCGCCATGATGGTATGGTTGGTGTAGGCACAGGTCTTGGTGGTCACTTCCCACGCCTCCTCCCAAGTGAGATAATAGTCGTCCATCAGCACGCGCATCAACTCTGCGATGGCGACGGTGGGATGGGTATCATTCAACTGGAAAGTCACTTTCTCATGGAATTTGTGGATATCATCATGTTTTCTCATGTACTTCTCTACAGCCTCCTGCACGGACGCGGAGATGAAGAAATACTGCTGTTTGAGGCGCAGTTCCTTACCTGCGTAATGGTTGTCGTTGGGATAGAGCACCTCGCAGATATTTCTCGCCAGATTGGCCTGCTCCACCGCCTTGTGGTAATCGCCCTTGTCAAAGGAATCCAGTTGGAAACATTCAACCGGCTCCGCGTCCCAGATGCGCAGCGTGTTGACGATCCCGTTGCCATAGCCCACCACGGGCAGGTCAAAGGGAACGGCGCGCACGGACTGATAATCCTCCTGCGTGAACACATTGCGCCCGTTCTCATCGGTGCGCACGGACACATAGCCGCCGAACTTGACGGTCTTGGCATACTCAGGTCTGCGCAGCTCAAAGGGATTGCCGTCCATCAGCCAGTTGTCGGGCACTTCCACCTGATAACCGTCGCGGATCTCCTGCTTGAACATGCCGTAGCGATAGCGGATACCGCAGCCGTACGCAGGATAGCCCAAAGTGGCCAGGGAATCCAGAAAACATGCCGCCAAGCGTCCCAGACCGCCGTTTCCGAGCGCCGCGTCCGGCTCCTGGTCCTCAATGACGTTCAGATCCAGCCCCAACTCACTCAAGGCCTCCTTCACGGGCTTGTACGCCTGCATATTGATGATATTGTTGCCCAGAGCGCGGCCCATCAAAAACTCCATGGACATATAGTACACCATCTTGGGGTCTTCTTTCTCATAGGCTTTCTGGGTATTCATCCAGTTGTCCACGATCTGGTCCTTCATGGCAAGCGCAACCGCCTGGAAGAGCTGTTGGGGCTCTGCCTCCTCCAAATTTTTGCGATATAAGGTCTTCACATTGTAGATGACACTTCTCTTAAAAAGTTCCTTGTCGAACTTAAGCGCTTTGGCAACATCCTTTGAAACCGGCTCAGCAGACACGCTTGCCGCATTGATCGCGTTGCTCTTCTTATTCATCACGTTCTTCACTCTTCGTTCTCCTTTCGGTTGGCAGATATTACCGTCTTCATGATATTATATCAAACTTTGAGCCCGATTCCAACTGCTTTTTGTATGAATTTCTCTTTCTGACGCGTCAGAGACCTGTAGAGCGTATTATAAATAATCATTGCTCCAATCCATATTCTCGCCGTCCCCCGTATCATCCGCCGGAGGATCTTCTGCCGGGGGCTCTTCCACGGGCGTATCCTGCCCTCCCGAAGATTCTCCTCCCGAGACATCGCCGCCGGAAGAGTCATCCCCCGGAGCGGAATTATCCGAAGAATCATCATCCGAGGAGTCGTCGTTGGACGAACCGGCATTCGGAGTCTGATTTCCGGATGCCCCCCCGACCGCGGGTGTCTGCACGGCCGGCTGCTGCGTTTGCGCGGGTCTTTGTGATGTCTGCGCAGGCGCTTGTGATGCCGCATTCTGCGGACGTGAGGTCTGCCCCTGTGTCCCCTGTCCGGACTGCTCATTCTCCCCGATCAGGGGCTTTGCATCCTCCGGATTCAGAGACGCGAGCAATGTCTGAGAATCCTCCGTCACATAGCCGGAGAGCTGTTCGTCCATGGTCTCCCAGTCCTCTGCGCTCCTATGGAAAGTATCCTTTCCTGCCAGTTCCTCTACACTTCCCTCCACATGCCATCTGATCCCGTCATACCATTCCACATTGCCGTCATTCACCCGGATCTGCACCCCGGAGGCGTACTTTGCGTTTACCAACATGTCCTCTACCTTCGGAGCCTCCTCCTTTGGCTGAAAAATAAGTCCTCCGATACCCAATCCCGCCACGAATATTGCGAGTCCTGCCAATATTTTGATCGCGTTTTCTTTTTTCAATTCTATCGTCCCTCCACACTGTCCACAATGCTCTGTACATATCGATAACCGCTGCTGCCCGGGGCGAACTCGCCGCCCGCCAACACCTGTTTGGCCACCGTATAGACGCTGCGGGCCACCGGAGGCCCATACAGAGTGATACTGCCCTCATCGCTCTCCAGAATGACATAACCCCTGAACGCGATCTCCGTGGCATACTGCTCCGGAGGCAGATTGATCAACACGGACGCAAAGCGGTTTCTCCCCGCCACCGTCTCGAACACCTTGTCGTTGACCACACCGTTCTCCACCCAATACGACCGGCCGCCTCCGACTTTCGCTCCGCCTTTGACAAAGGGATATTGGCTGCGGTTGGCCTGCGTGATAAAGAGCGTCCCATACTCCGTCAGGTGATATCCCGCCACATCGCCCGCGAGCAGCCTGTTCTTTAATCCCGCGTCGATACCTGACTTGAAACGGATTCCGGCGGGACTCTGCACCCGGATGGAGAATCCGTGATAACTAATCAGGTCCTCCAGCTCCGGCAGCGGCGTGGCCGTACAGATCTCCCCCTGATAGGACAATTTCCATACATACATGCCCACGGGGATACCGCGCTCATTGTACTCGTACATGACGGCGGTCCTGCCGGCAGTGTCTCCCAATCTCAGGGCATAGGCATCGCCCTCCCTGTCTGCCTCGCGCTCCACTCCGTCAATGTAGATATGATTGTCATTATAACCCGCCGGCGGCGTCACCCTAAGCGTCAGGGGTTCCGCGGGAACGGGATCCGGATTTGGATTCGGGTCAGGATCCGGATCAGGGTTGGGATCGGGATTCGGGTCCGGATTAGGGTCGGGATCCGGATCAGGGTTAGGGTCGGGATCCGGGTCAGGGTCGGGATCCGGGTCAGGATTAGGATCGGGATCCGTCGGCTGCGTTGTTCCCGATGTGTCCATGGTCTTTCTGCGCACGGATACCACCGTGGAGCCTTCGACCGTGGACACCATATAGATGTCGCCTCCGCTGCTGCAGGTACTGAAGGAAAGCAGAGAACTGCCCAAATTGTCATAGCATAGTTCAAAACCGTCTCCGGATTGCCGTATCAGCACGGCCTGATTCGCCGCGTTGTCCACATAGGCCAGATAAATCCCGTCGCCCACGCGATTCATGGAGACATTTTTGTAATAAGTCATGCGGTCCACCGGCGTGTCCGTCCAAATGGCTCCGTCATACACGGATAACACGGCGCTACCCAGGTCGAAACTGTATCCCCCTTTCCCCACGAAGGCGTACAGCTTATCGCCCGCAGTCTGCAGGATATGAGCATTCGTCCCGCTCATCTCATATTCGCGCACAACGCTCCACGCGGATGTGGCAGGATCATATACCGCAATCTTGCCCTTTCCGGGGTTAAACATTTGAGCGTCCGAATAGGCCGCGTAGAACACAGAACCCATTTTGACCACTGAGGGATTGCCAAAATCCATTGCGCTCAGGCTGTCCGTGACAAGGCTGCCCGTCTTCAGGTTGCGGATCACCAGTTTCCTGCCTCCGTCCGCGCTCTCCTGAAAGGCCGCGTACAGCTCATCCCCGTCCGCCACCAACTGCAGGGACAGAGGCCATCCCACGGAGCTGATCTGTGAGGCGTTATCCCAACCGGCGCCGTTCCACTTTGTATAGACAGGAACTGCGTCCGCTCCGCTTAAGTATGCCAGATACAGCTCCCCGGAGCAGTCCGCCAACACGGGAGAGGACGCATTATTACCCGCCGGGATGGCGCTCCCCATCTGCTCCCAGGTATCTGTATTCTCATTCCAAGATTTCACCACCACCTGCTGCGTGTCCGTCGCGTAAGCCACATAGACTTTGCCCGAGGCCGGATCCGTGTAGAGAAAAGGATCTCCTACCACGTTCGTCCCCACATTGCCGCCCACGCTCTCCCAAATGCCGGCGGTCTCATAGTCCGCAAACTCCACTTTGAAAGTCACGCTGTTGCCGTCCGGTGACAGGGTCAGCTCGCTGACACGGACACCGCTGTTACTCCCGTTGGAGAAATACAGGGTATTGTCTCTGAAGGTCTTGGTCAGGTCGGTGCTGCCATATTCCGTCTCTCCGGACTCCACATCCAACGCCGCGTAGCTCACGTTGTCCGCCGCGCTCTCAGGATCCGTCACGTCCGGCCGATACACATAGATATAATTTTGCCCTCCGCTGTTGGTCTTATCCGGCACCTTGGTATCCACGCGGTACATCAACAGACCTCCGGTGGGGATACTGCGCTCAAATCGATTGGGATCCGTGCTTTTCTTCCGATATTCCAGACAGATGATCTCCGAGCCGGACTCCGGCATGGGCGTTTTCACGGTAAAAAGTTTGTTGCCTCCCTGTTCCGACACCGCCGTCAAAGTATAGGTGCCGGGGGCAGTGATCTCCTCGGAGTCGATCCATCCCAAATCGGCTCGGGAATATCCCAACGGGTACTGCATGAGAGAACTGACGCCTCCCATGATATCCCACATTCCCACGGGATCGCCGGACGAGTCAAAGCGATACAGATCCTTCAGCCCCAATACGTGCAAAAATTCATGCGTGATCGCGCCCTGCTGATTTTTGAGACCGGAAATGGAAGCGTCATCCGACACCAACATGGAGGACGGGAGGACATTGTAATTATATACCCGCAGGGAAGAGCTGAAATAAGCGGTATTCTTATCTCCGTACTCGGCCTTGTAGGCATGGCTCTCCCCGTTGATATTGTCCCCCTGCACGAGAATGGTCAAATTGTCGAGATACCCCGGGGTCACATTGTCCGCCTTGATCTGAGACAGATCCACGGAAATTTTACCGTCCCGCAACGCCGCGATCACTTCCTCCACCATGCTCGCGTCCAAGTCATAGCGCGCCTGCGACAGCTCCAATGTTTGGATCGTGGCAATGCCGTTTGAATCCGTGGACACCTGAGGGAATACATTGCGGATTTCCACCTTGCCCTCCGATACGGTGCGGATATAATTGGAGAAAGAATTGTCGAAACCATAGGCGTTGCCGCCGTCATACATCTTCAGGATCTCCTGCGCGTTATATCTCGGCGCCGCGGTGTCCGCTCCGCTCACCGCGTTGAAAATATCCCGATCGTCTCCCTGCATTTTGACGAAGACGACCAGATTCGTCACCTGCAGGACATCCTCCGCCGCCCGGGCCCGCAGCGGGACATCGCCGGCCAACAGTCCCGCCGCCGTCACAATGCCCAAGAGCATACAGATTGCTTTGATGAATTTGGATTTCAGCCCTCTTATACGTCCTTTTTCCATATATCCTTTTCTCATATTTCCCATATTTCCCATATCTTTCCTCCACAAATATCAAAGAGGCCGTCAATCCCAAATCTCATGGACAGGTAAACCTAAAAACACACAGTCCATATGAAACTCCGACACCGCGCGTCCTTCCAGATACAGATAATGTTTCCCGTCGTCACTGTACGCATAGATAAGATTTCCGTCCTGCAGCGCTTTCTCCTGCTGCTGCTCCTCCACAAAACCGTCCACCCCCAGCGCTCCGGTGTAGGTGACTCCCTCATACCGTATGGTCACCGAGTCCGCGCACAGATCATTGTGCAGCGTGGTTTCGATGCTTTGTATCTCATTGCCCTCCGCGTCAAACCGCCTCACCCGGGTCGCGCCGTCATATGCCTGCCCGCTATAGACCGTATGGGCGATCAGCGATCCCGAGGCATTGAGCCCACCGTACAAAAACTCTCCCGTCGCCCCGAGACAGGTGACTTCCGTCCTCGCGGAATCCGTGCGTATCTGCACCGTCATGTCCCCATCCCGATATCGGACTCTGTTGTCGATCCTTCCTCCCGCCTCCTGCAGGGTATTCATCCATTCCTCGGAACCCGTCAGACTCCGCAGCCCCGCCGCGTCGTCCTCCTCCAATACTTTTACGAGGCGATCGATCAGGACCGTCACATCCTCCATGGAGGAATCCGTATCCCATACGGTATCACTGAGAGCCTCCGCGCGTTCCGCGGAAGGATACAGATAAAACGCTCTCCTCATCATGCGTCTCTCTCCCTCCCCGTCTCCCAGAGAGGCATACACTCCCGCAAGCGCCTCATAATCCGCCTCACTGAAGGCATCCCGCGCCAACAACTCCTCGTAATAGTCCCTTGACCGCTCCAATTCAGCGGGGCTCTCTCCGAATCCTGCCAAAGCGTCCCGCAGCTCCCGTTCCGTCTGAGTCTGCGGGTTCCCCGCGATCGCGTCTGCGGGCACCGTCTCCCTCCGCGCTCCACAGCCGGTCAGACACAGCATCAACAGCGCGCCGACCGATGCCACAGATAAAATTTTTCTCTTCATACACATATCCTCCACCCTGTCCCCGGGGACAATTTTCACATGGCCGGACCCACGGTTTCCAACGAGACCGCAGAATCCCTGTAGATCCGATATCCGTCCGTCACTCCGAACAATTCCCAACCGCAGTCTGTCGGATCTCCCTTCAAAGTCCGTTCCTCAGACAGGATCACATAATGGCATCCCGCCTGCCTCGCTGCCGGCGCCAGACGCTCCAGATCGATGACCTCATCCGCCATCATGATATCCAGATCATTGTAGACTCCCATAAAGACTTCCCGGCCGTAAGGCATACACACCACAGGGGAATATTGTCTCACATACAGGACCAATTCCTCCGGAAACAGCGCCATCACCTCACGCCCCTCCACCTCAATGGCGTCACAGATATGCACCACGCTGTCCGGCACATGGTAAATATTTTCCGCCCGGCTGTAGAGACTGTTGTCATACACAGCCTTTCCGGAACATAGTATGAGCAGAAACGCCGCTCCCACAAAACAGGCAGCCTTCCTCCCCCGCAGCCTGTCAGCGATCCGTATGACACAGTAGGCGATCACCGTGATGACGGGCAGCAGCCAACACAGGCGAAAGTAGATCTCCGATCCCACCAGTCTCTGAAAGACCGCGGCAAAGATCGGATTAAAAAAGCAAAGCAGCACAATGGCAGGTGTGTAGACCAACAGGATCCGCCTCGGTTTGCGGTCTTCCTTCAACAACAGATACAGCCATGCCAACAGAAACCAGATCATGGTCAATCCGGTGCCCATATACTTCTGAAACGTCTCCGGCACATTACCCCACATTGTCCCGCCTCTCCATGCTCAACTCTCCATGCTCACCCCAACCGAAAATACAAAAATGCCGTGAGAACGGGAATGACACAACATCCCGCCATCGGCAGCAACAGTTTCCATCTGCGGTAACAGACCGCCGCGCATACCCCCACGATACCGAGCAACATACAGGTCAGCAACGCCCCCTGTGTACTGCACAGACATCCCGTGACCATGGTCAGCGCCACAAGCGCCCAATCACTCTTCTTCACTTTTCCGGATTGCTGCAGTTCTTCCAAGATCATCAGGCACAGCAGGAATAGAAAAGGAATCACGATATTGGCCAACACGGACTTGCCCTGAGCCGTGCGGACCAACAAAAAATTCTCGGCGGAATATAGGGAATAGCCGCCAAAGATCACCAGAGTCTCCAACAGGATCATGAACAGGGGCAGTTTCCTCCCATCCGTCCCCACAAGTCTTTTGCCCAACATGAAATAGATCGCGTAACTCATCGCGATCAGCGCCACGGGCAATGCCACCTGGGCCACCGTCACCGCCGGTATGCGCGTGACGGCGGAGAGCCATGCCACCCAGATCGGAAAAGGCGCCAACCCGTGCCTTGCGTCCAATCCCGTGCCCCCACCCGTGTAGGGCAGCTTTTGGTACATGGTATCGGAATTCACGGTGATGGTGGAGGTGGCCACATAGAAAGCGTCATCCCCCTCCTCATAGGCGAGCACACAGGCCAATGCCAACTGTAACAGCAAAAGCCCTGCCGCAGCGCACCACAGCGCTGTGGATATGGCATCTTTGGGCCGATCTTTTTCCCTGGTCACAAAAAACTTTCTCCCGCCATACTTTTTATCCATGAAAATTCCGACCGCGACCAGAATGACCGTATAGCCGAGAAAGACCGCGACCACATTGCCAAAATTTTTCTCCGCCAAAATAAAGGGCACACAGATCACCTGAAATCCGGCCCAGAGGATCACCTGTCCGGCCACCCACCGAAAGAGCGGAGACGCAAAATCTCTATGACATCCGGCGGCAATACCGCCCACCGCCACCGGAACCGCCGTGAGCAGCAGTATGAATAATAAGATTCCTGCGATCAAAACCGATACTCCCTCTCTGCCACACGAACTCCGGGAAACACTCCGATCGATAAACCGATCACTGCAGGATGATCTGATTGGGTGCCGTGTAGTAAGTAAAAATGGTACAGCCCATATCCCGCATCAACTGCTCCTTCTCCCGGGTGCTCCTGTCCGTATCGCTCTCCATCAGCCACGCGGGCGCGTCAAAGAACACCGCCTGCGGGTCCGCAAGCTCATAGAAACTTTCCCCCGGTCCGCCAAACCCGTGGTGGCCCATCTGCACATAATCCGACTTAAGTCCCTCGCCGTACCCGGCCACCAGCCAATCCGTCATGCTCACGCCCACATCCGCGCAGAACAGCATACTGTCCCTCTCGCCCCGGATGCGGAACATCAAGGAACCGTCATTCATCAGATCATTGGACAATTCATCCACACCCTCATTGTAAACGCTCAATATCTCCATCGTCAAGCCCCCAAACAATTCCAAGGTATCGCCCTTTTGGGGATATTCCGCCTCGGGGACTCCGATCTCCCAAAAGCGCTCCAGAGTGCTGTAATCATCCCAGGAGGCATTGCTCTGCAGCGTCTCAAGATCCGGCATCCGCACGGTGTAGATCCGGTCGATGACAATGCCCTGCGGATTCTCATAGATATCCAGAAAGGCCGTCATGTGATCCGGATGCGGATGCGTCAGTATCCAGGCGTCCACATGATTGTTGTACTGCGCGATGACTTTTCTCAAAAGGGGCACCTCATAGCTGTACCCGCCGTCCACGATCACCAGACCCGTCGCGGTGGTGATGGTATAACACATCTCCTGACTCTGCGTCACATCCCCAAACTGTGTCACCTTGAAACCGGCTCCGTGGGGATCCAAGTCCGGCAACCGGATCTCATCCCGTTCCGCCACCAGTTCCTCCACCGTCAGGGAAAGTGTGTTGATCTTCGTATTGACCTTGTATATCCCATAGACAAAGCACAGGCACACAAGAATAAAGGACAGACCCGCGATCCATATCTTTTTCATCTTTATACCCGCTATTATTTTACCCGCTCCATGCTGACCGTGACAGCCTCACCGTTTACGTCATCCCACTTTTTGGAGACGGCGTATTCCGCGCCGCTCGTGAGCTCGTCGGCCAACACCTTGCCCGTGATGACATCCGCGTTCTTCTTCGCGATCTCGTAGAGCTTGGCATTGCCGTTCAGGGATACGCGGATGTGATCCATCACCTCGAAGTCCGCGTCCTTTCGCATGTTCTGAATCTTGCTGATCAACTCGTAGACAAATCCCTCCTCGATCAGCTCCTCCGTGAGGTTCATGTCGAGCACCACGGTCATATGGTTGTCCTCCTGGGACACATAGCCTTCCTTCTGCGTCATCTCAATGAGCAGATCGTCTCTCCCAAGCTCCACGGCCACGCCGTCCACATCAAACTTCAAGACGCCCGCGGCGTTCAGCTCATCCATGGCGGCGTTGCCGTCCAAGCCGGCCAATGCTTTCTGAATGCCGCCAAGCTGCTTGCCATATTTGGGTCCCACGGTGCGAAGCTGAGGCTTGAAAGTATATGTGGTGAACTCTCTCACGTCCTCCGTCAGCACTACTTCCTTCACATTCAGCTCATCGGCGATGATCTCCGTGTAGAAACCGTCGCGCAGGAAATCTCTTTCCGCGTCCTCCCCGGCAGCGATCTTGATATACATTTTCCGGAGGGGCTGGCGGTTCTTCGTGGCCGCCTTCTCCCGACAGGCGCGTCCCATGAACACCGCGTCCTGCACCACCGCCATATTCTGCTCCAGAGTCTTGTCGATAAAGCGCTCGTCCGCCACGGGGAAATCGCAGAGATGAATGCTCTCGGGCGCGGACGGATCGTTGGTACACACCAGATTCCGATAGATATCCTCCGTCATGAACGGCACCATGGGAGCCGCCGCCTTGCAGAGCGTCACCAGCGCGGTGTAGAGCGTCATGTAGGCATTGATCTTGTCCTGCTCCATGCCCTTGGCCCAGAAACGCTCACGGTTGCAGCGCACATACCAGTTGCTCAGATCCTCCACAAAATCCTGCATCAGCTTGGCCGCCTCCGGAATGCGGTAGGCGTCCAGATTGGCGTCCACCCCTGCCACCACCGTGTTCAGCTTGGACAGGATCCATTTGTCCATGACGGTCAGCCCGTCATAATCCAAAGTGTATTTCGTGGCGTCAAAGCCGTCAATATTGGCGTACAGTACAAAGAAGGCATAGGTGTTCCAAAGTCTGCCCATGAACTTGCTCTGGCCCTCCTGCACGGCCTTTCCGGAAAAGCGCTTGGGCAGCCAGGGCGCGGATCCGGTGTAGAAGTACCAACGGATGGCGTCTGCCCCGTAGGTCTCCAAAGCGTCAAAGGGATCCACCGCGTTGCCTTTGCTCTTGCTCATCTTCTGGCCGTTCTCATCCTGCACATGCCCCATGACGATGACGTTCTCAAAGGGCGCTCTGTTGAAGAGCAGTGTGGACTCCGCCAAGAGGGAATAGAACCATCCGCGGGTCTGATCCACCGCCTCGGAGATGAACTGCGCGGGGAACTGCTGCTCAAAGAGTTCCTTGTTCTCAAAGGGATAGTGATGCTGCGCAAAGGGCATGGCCCCGGAGTCGAACCAACAGTCGATCACCTCGGGCACACGTTTCATCTGCCCGCCGCACTCGGGACATTTGATGGTGATGGCATCGATGTAAGGCCTGTGCAGCTCCACGGTCTTGGCCTCCTCGTTGCCGCTCATCCGGTACAGCTCTTCCCGGCTCCCGACAGCGTGCCTGCAGCCGCACTCACACTCCCAGATATTTAAGGGCGTGCCCCAGTAGCGATTGCGGGACAGACCCCAATCCTGAATATTTTCCAACCAGTTGCCGAAACGCCCCTCACCGATGGACTGCGGGATCCAGTTGATAGTTTTGTTGTTGCGGATCAGATCCTCCTTCACCGCCGTCATTTTGATAAACCAGGACTCCCTCGCGTAATACAGAAGCGGGGTATCACATCTCCAACAGAAAGGATAATCATGCTCAAATTTGGGCGCCGCAAAAAGCTTGCCCTCCGCGTCCAGATCCTTCAGGATTTCGGGATCCGCGTCCTTGACAAATTTCCCGGCGTAGGGAGTCTCCGGCGTCATATTGCCCTTGCCGTCCACGAACTGCACAAAGGGCAGATCATAATTCCGTCCCACCCGGGCATCATCCTCACCGAATGCCGACGCAATGTGGACGATTCCCGTGCCGTCCGACATTGTGACATATGTGTCACAAGTTACAAAATGTCCCTTTTTCCTCTGCTTTGCGGCGGATTCGCCCGCACAGGCAAAGAGCGGTTCATATTCCCTGTACTCCAGATCCTTGCCCGTATAGGTCTCCAATACCTCAAAGGCTTTCCCGCCGTCCGCGGCAAGTCCGCCCAACACCTGCTCCAGGAGAGCCTGCGCCATGTAGTAGACTCTGCCGTCCGCCGCCTTTACCTTGCAGTAAATCTCCTCGGGATGGACACACAGCGCCACATTGGAGGGCAGTGTCCAGGGCGTGGTGGTCCATGCCAGAAACCACGCGTCCTCACCCTTTGCCTTAAAGCGCACGATGGCGGAACGCTCCTTCACCAACTTGTAGCCCTGCGCCACCTCATGGCTGGACAGCGGC
This sequence comes from Acetatifactor muris, assembly GCA_023663635.1. Lineage (GTDB taxonomy): Bacteria > Bacillota > Clostridia > Lachnospirales > Lachnospiraceae > Acetatifactor > Acetatifactor muris_A. The sequence goes on along the minus strand of JAMPHD010000010.1, from coordinate 69,434 downwards.
GTCCCACAGCGGGGACAATAGGGCACGGTCTTGAATCCCTTGTAGAGAAGTCCCTTGTCCCAGATGATCTTTAAAGCCCACCACTCGGACTCAATATAGCTGTCGTCATAGGTGACATACGGATCGTCCATGTCGGCCCAAAATCCCACCGTTTTGGAGAAATCCTCCCACATGCCCTTGTACTTCCACACGCTCTCTTTGCACTTGTCGATAAAGGGAGCCAGTCCGTATTCCTCGATCTGCTCCTTGCCGTCCAGACCCAGAAGTTTCTCTACCTCCAGTTCCACGGGCAGTCCGTGGGTATCCCATCCCGCTTTCCGGGGCACCATACAGCCCTTCATGGTGTGGTAACGGGGAATCATGTCCTTGATGGTGCGGGTCTCCACATGACCGATGTGGGGCTTGCCGTTGGCGGTGGGCGGTCCGTCATAGAAAGTATAGGTGGGACCGTCCTTACGGCTGTCCACACTCTTTTGGAAGATGTCATTGTCGGCCCAGAATTTCTCCACGGCCTTCTCGCGCTCCACGAAATTCAGATTTTTGTCTACCTGTTTATACATTTTTGACTCCTTTCAGACATAAGCACTCTTTGACGGACTGCGGCCGGGACGGCGCGCAGGACCGGTCTTATGTTCAAAAGACTTCGTCCCGTAACAGGACGAAGTCTCATTCTTAGCAAACCAACTCTCACCTCATACCCTTCCCAAAAGAAGTGACATGTCAGGCATCCGAACCCTTCACCCTGCCCTCGGCCAGGATCTGCTTGGCAAGACCGATGGCATCCTCTCTGACGCTGTCCAACTGCCCCGCCGTGATCTCATAGATATAATCTTTGTCCGTGATCCACCATCTGTGCTCCTCAAAGGTCAGTCCGCTCTCCGTGACCGTGTAGGAGATCTCCATCGCCTGTCCCAGAACCGTGAGGCCGTAATCGCTGACCGTCACGTCATCCTCATTGAGTTCCGCGGCATCCGCGATCGCCTTCTTGAAGAGTTCCATGTCATCCGCATCGCTCAACAGAGCCGCAATGTCTATCTCGGAGCCATAACTCTGATATTCCCTGCCCACCGTAATGTAGCAGCCCGCTCTGTACATATCCCCGTCCGGAGCGTACATCTCGCAGGTGTAGTCGTCATTGTTGTACCAGTCTTCCTCCCATCCCTTGGGAAGTTCAAACATGATCCAACCGGTGGACACCTGCATCACATCGCTGTCATTGTTCTCTTTAAATTGTTTCTTCCGCGCCTCAAACGCCTCCGCGTCCCACTGAATGTCGGCGCCGTAGAAAGCATTGATCTCGTCCAGGATCAGGGGCGTCTTGCCCGTGGTATCCTCCCCGCAGATCGTGGTCTCCACCAGTACGAGCAGATCATCTCCAAAATCGCAGAGCTGATACGTCACCTGATAGGGAATATAATCATCGTCATATCGGTCATAATACAGATAGCTGACGGTGGCCTGTACCTGCTCCTCATCGCCCTTTGTCTCGGATCTCTGCACGTCCTTATATTCGGTGGAGTAGAACTCGTCGTACTCGTCGTCCAGGATATAGTCGAGATTTTCTCTCAGCGTATAGTCCTCATGATCGTATGGCAATATGTAGGGATCCAATTCCACATGAACCTCCACACCCAGTTTCTCGCCGTACGCGTAGTCCCTGTTGACCGTGTTGTAGTCGCCCTGCGGAATCAGGATCTGCAGCTTTCTGCTCTCCATCTTGCCGGTCTGCGGATTCTGTCTGGATTCCGTCATGAGCGTCTCCGCGTAGAGATATGTAAGATCCAACTCATCCTCGTCAAACTCGCTGCCGAACACCACGCCGGAACGCGCCGGTTTGGACTCCGCGCCATCCTCCCCGGAAGATGTGTCGTCAGACTCCTCCAGAGGTCTCTTTCTCGAAGAGCCGTCCTCCTCCGTTGACTCCTTCCGGTCGCCCATGGCCGTCTTCAAAGCCTCCGGCGTGCAGGCCGTCAGAGACATTGCCGCCGCCACAGCCAACATTAACACCTGTATCTTTTTTGCTCGCATTTTTATCCTTTCCGTGTCCCCCACATTTCCATCTGAATCAGTTACGGGCGTAATGACTATACTATATCAAATTACCCCCCGAACGTCAACTATTTCTTGCATTTACGGCACAAAAGAGTATAATTATAATTAAGAATTTCGGGGGATAAAACTATGCGGGACAACAAAGGAAAAATCAGTCAGGTACTTCAGGCCATCAGCGTTCTTCCGCTCCTGGCCTTTGCTCTCATCACATTTTTTCTGAGTTATCAGTGGTTCACGAACACCATGTACGAGGAAGTGGCGCAGGAACTGCAATATGTGGCTTATAATGTCAACGCACTCTTGGAGACGGCCTACCCGGGAGATTACAGACTTGTGGAGGAAAATTCCCTCCGGCTCTACAAGGGAGATGATGATATCACCGATGCCTCCGATCTGTTGGACCGGATGAAATCCGATTTCGATCTGGAGATCACGGTGTTTTATCAGGACACCCGCATTTTGACCACCATCCGCAGAGCTACCGGAGAGCGCATCTCGGGCACCGGCGCGCCGGAGACCGTCATATCGGATGTTCTGATGACGGGGGAGGCTAAATTTTACAACAAAGTGCTCGTTGGCGGCTCCAATTATTTTGCGTACTATATGCCGGTCCGCAATTCCGACAACACGGTCGTGGGCATGATCTTTGTGGGCAAGCCCACCTACGCGGTGAACGCCGCCGTCCAGAAGGCTCTGCGCCCGCTGCTTGCCACCACCCTTGTCACCATGGTCGTCATCTCTCTGATGATTTTCCTCTATGCCAAGAGACTGGCCCGCGCGCTGCAGCGCATCCGCTCTTTTCTGGTGGCCGTGTCCACGGGCAATCTGACGGCGGAACTCGACTCCTCCGTCACCAACCGCAAGGATGAATTCGGCGACATTGCCCGCTCCGCCCTGTCCATGCAGCGCTCCCTGCGCACCATGTTGGAACAGGACAATCTGACGGAACTGTACAACCGCCGCACCGCGGAGCGCAAACTGGAGCAGACCGTCAGCCGATATGAGACGGACCAAACCCCTTTCTGTGTGGCGATCGGCGACATTGACTTCTTCAAAAAGGTCAATGACACCTATGGTCACAGCTGTGGAGATCTCGTCCTCAAAAATATATCCGCAACACTGAAAGAACATATGCGCAACCGCGGGTTTGCGGCCCGATGGGGCGGCGAAGAGTTTCTCCTCGTGTTTGACCGCGCGGATCTCGCGCAGGCCCATAAAGTTCTCTTGGAACTGCAGGAAGACATCCATGCTCTGGAGAGTCCGTACAACGGTCAGGTCGTCAAGGTGACCATGACCTTCGGTCTGACAGCCGGTGAGACCTCCAATATCACGCAGCTTCTGAAGCGGGCCGATGAGAAACTCTACATCGGCAAAAACAGCGGAAGGGACTGTATCATTTACCGGGAATCCGATTCCGCCCCTGATTCCGACGGATCCGATTCCGCCTGATCCGTTTCCGTGGAGCAGCGATCACTGCTCCATCTGTCTGCCCAGAAAACCCGCCGCGGAGAGGATCAGTTTCTGTTCCACCTCTCCCATTCTGCTGCGGTTGTCATTGTCCAGGAGCACCACACTGCCGATGATGTCGCCCTCGCAGAGAATGGGCGCCACCGCCTGATGCTGATAGTCATTGTCTCCATCCTCACAGACCGGAATAAAGTTCCTGTCTCCTCTCGCCGCCAGAAAAGTCTCCCGGTTGTTCACCTTCTCCTCCAGTTGCCGGCTCACCGCCTTGTTCACAAGCTGCTTGTATCCGCCCGCCGCCGCTATGAACTGATCTCTGTCTGCGATCACCGCGGCATGTCCGGACACCTGGGCCAGACTCTCCGCGTACTGCCTGGCAAATGTGGTCATCTCGCCGATGGGCGAATATTTTTTCAAAATGATCTGCCCCTCCCGATCCGTGTAGATCTCCAAGGGATCCGACTCCCGGATGTGCAGCGTGCGCCTGATCTCCTTCGGGATCACGATCCGGCCCAAATCATCTATTCTTCTGACAATACCTGTTGCTTTCACGACACTTTCCTCCATAAAGATTGTTTTCAAAATCTGTATTTCCAAATCTTAAGTCCGGAGTTAGTATGTGGAAAAGCAGAAAAAATATGCGGACAGCCCTAAGTTTTCTCGCTCAAAAATCCCTTATGACCTCCAACGCCGGCAGGGCGTTGCCGTCATAGTCGAACAGCGCCTGATTGGCCCACTCGTTGCCCCCGGGGCCTTTCTCGCGCGTGTACGCGAGCGCCGCCTCCGTGGCCCATCCGCATCCCGGAACGGGAATCCACGCAGGCTCCCAATAATAAAAACCCTCTCCCCCCGGAACAGACCGGATCCTCTGCAGGATATCCCGCATGAAATCCGCCTGTCCCCTGGGAGTCATGGGATATTCGATCTTCTCCACCAGTTTCGGTTTGGTGGCCATGCCGATCAGCTCCTCCGGACTCCCGGACGCGCCGCCCTTTCTCTCTCTGTCCCGATAATCCTCCATGGTAAAACCCGTTGAGACTTCCGCCAACACAATGCGCTTGCCGTATCTCTTGGCCATATCGCGCATATTGTACTCCAGCGCGTCCATGGTGCCGTGCCAGAACGGATAATAGGAGAGACCGATCACTTCAAAGGGCTCTCCCCGTTTCATAAACTCGTCGAACCACTCCACGTACATCTCATTGAATCCCCCATTGTCCAGATGCAACATGACGGGGACTGTGTTGTCCACGGCCCGCACCCCGCGGATGCCCGCGTTGATGTACCGGGCCATGTTGTCGAACTCCGGTTTCCTGCCGGTGGGCCATAAAAGGCCGTTGGTCAGCTCATTTCCCACCTGCACCATGTCAGGCAAAAGATCCTCCCGCCGCAGACGCTCCATGACCTCCGCAGTGTATTCATACACCTGTGTCTCCAATCCCGCCACATCCAAGTCTCTCCAGGCCTTCGGCACGATCTGCTTGCCGGGATCCGCCCAGAAATCGCTGTAGTGCAGATCCAGGAGCCAACCCATTCCATGTTCTTTGGCCCGCCTTGCCAAAAGGATCGTCTTCTCCGGATCGTTGGTGCCCGCTCCGTAAGGTCGTCCCTCCTCATCATAGGGATCGTTCCACAGTCTGAGTCTGATGGAATTTACGTCATAGGCCTTCAGGATGTCAAACAGATCCATCTCCTTGCCACGGTCGTAATACTTCGCCCCGCAGGCCTCCTCCTCCAACAGAGAAGATACATCCATACCCTTGATAAACATAATTACCTCCCGTCCGCCGCGTCGATCATCGCCGACTCGATCACCGCTATAAACATGGCGCTTGGTTCATTGCTCGCGGGAATCGATCACCGCCACGCCGCAGGGCTCAAGCCGAAACGTCCCGTCCGTCTGTTCTCCGGTGAGCAGATCGATGCCCCGGACATCCAAAATCTCCGCAGGCCGGTCCGTCATGTTAAATAAGAATTCGTATCTGTGCCCGTCGCCGCAGCGCACATGATACTCCACTCCCTCCGGGAGCGCGCGTCTCTCCACCTCCGCGCGGTCCAACATCCGAGCGAACAGATTCCGCATGGATCCCACGGAGAGCCTGCATCCCACATAGAGGGCATGGCCCCTGCCCTGTGCCCGCTCGGTGACGGCCGGTTCCCCCGCGTAGAAATCGGAGGTATATGTGCCGAGCACACCCGCGCGGGTTACCCTGAGCCGCTCCGCGTAGTCTCTGACCTCTCCCTCGGCGCAGTCCCCGATTCCTTCCTGCGCCCGATCTCCGCTCTCGCCCTCCGCACGCTTTCCGCTCCCGTCCTCCGCGCAACCTTCCCGCAACGACTCATCCGCGAAACGCACGCCGTTTCTGTCGGAGGGATAGAGGGTGTCGATCTCCTCACTGACCACGCCGAACAGTTCGTTCAACCCGTCCCCGGGAAATCCGCCCAAGAAACAGAGCGCATTGTCGTCCACATAGCCCGTGAGATAAGTGGCCATCAGCTCCCCGCCATTCTCCACAAAGGCTTTCATCCGCTCCGCCACACCCTCCTTTAACAGATAGAGCATGGGAGCCACGATCACGCGATATCCCTCGAAGGTGTCCGTCTGATTTATGACATCCACATCCACTCCCAACCCGAGCAAGGTCCGGTAGATTTCGGCACAGGTCTCCTCATAGCGCTTGGTCTCATCGGCGAGTCCCCTCATATCCCGGATCGCCCACATCACGTCCCAGTCCAGGATCAGGGCCACCCGGGCCCGGACCGTGCTGCCGGCCACGGGTTCCAGACGTTTTAACTCCGCGCCGAGCGCCTCCACTTCTCTGAAGATCCGGGTGTCGTCCCTTCCCAGATGATCCACCACCGCGCCGTGATACTGTTCATAGGATCCTCTGCTCTTTCTCCACTGAAAGTATTGCACCGTATCCGAACCGCAGGCCAGCGCATGGATGGAGAACAGCCGGTGTATGCCCGGGCGCTTGAGCTTATTGTATCTGTGCCAGTTCACCAATCCCGGGGCGCTCTCCATCAGCATGAAAGGCTTATCTCTTTTCATGCCGCGCATCACCGCATGGTCGAAGGCATTGCGGGTCATGGTGTCCCACAGGCTCTCATAGTCATTGTGCAGACAGGGATAAGAGTCCCAGGAGATCACATCCAAATACTCCGCCATCTTCCTGTAATCCAGCCCCTCATAGAGCTGCATGAAATTGGTGGTCACGGGGCGATCGGGCGTCAGTTCCCGCAGCAGATCGATCTCCGAGCGCATATAATCCGTCATGTTCCAAGTGGTGAATCTGCGCCACTCCAATTTCAGGCCCATAATGCTGTACTCGCCGTTTTGATAGGGCGGCTCGATCTGGTCGAAACGCTCATACCGGTGGCTCCAAAAGGGCGTCCACCACGCATGGTTCAGGCGGTCGATATCCCCGTCAAATCTGTGAGACAGATATTCCTGAAAACGCTTTACGCACAGCGGGCAATAGCACTCCCCGCCAAACTCATTTGAGATATGCCAGAGTATCACCCCGGGATGATCCCCCACGGCTTTGTGGAGCCTCGTGACGATATTTCTGACTTTCTCGCGATACAGCGCGGAGGACATGCAGTGATTGTGCCGCACGCCGTGATGGCTGCGCACGCCATAGGCATCCACCCGCAGCGCCTCCGGATATTTCTCATCCAACCAGACAGGTTTCGCGCCGCTCGGCGTGGCCAGGATCGTGTAAATCCCGTTCTCATATAAGCGGTCCACGCATTCCGTCAGCCATTCAAAATGATACTCGCCCTCCCGTGGCTCGTAGGCCGACCATGAGAAGACCCCCAACGTGGCGCTGTTCATGCCCGCCTTCTTCATCATCCGGATGTCCTCCTCAAGGATGTCCGGTCTGTCCAACCACTGCTCCGGATTGTAATCGCCGCCGTGAAGGATTCCCTTGATCTGCGGAAACAATATCTGTCTCTCCATTCCGTCTCTCCTCAACAGCGGGCGCCCTGCCACCGCATTGGCGCCCGCCTCTTCCCGTGTCAGTCGAAATCCGTGATGCGCTCCATCATCCTGCGATAGCGAAAACGCACCATCTCGTTTTTCTCCAACACATCCTGTTCCGTCCCGGTATACTGACAGCGTATGCAGTAATATTCCTTTTTATCCTTGTCGTAAAACATGTCGATATCCAGATCCCGCATGAAACAGGAAGGGCATCTGAAGTTTAATTTGCCTTTTCCAGATTGAGCCATGTCGTCAATACCTCCTTATCGTGAACCTGTTTGCGGTATCCCAACGTGAACATGGGTGAGAACGCATAGCCCTCCCGGATATAGGCCTCGCCGTCCGCGGCATCAGCGGTGAGGGAGACTTTGGTCCCGATCGCGGGGATCACCGCGCATGCGGCTCTGCCGCCCGCCATGGAGGCCTCACGGCATTTGTATACATAGCTGATCTCCTCTGTCCTGCTGCCGTCGGACACCTGCAGCGTGATCCCCGTCATATCCTCGGGATACTCCGTGGTGCCATAGCAGCCCACCATATATTCATGGATCGTCACCTCCGCGTCGGGATCGCTCATCTCAAGCACTCTGCGCTCCATGCGGATATTGGAGGCTCCCTCCTCGAAACACACCCGCGTCTGTAATTTGACCGTCAGATCATCAAACTCGATGTCCACGGGGTCCAGTGTCAAAATTCTGGTGCCGCCCTCTTGCGAGAAACTCGCGTGGGTCCGGCACAGACACAGATCCACCTCCTCGCCGTTGTGGCAGATCTTGGCGCTGCGCACGGTGCCCTCCCCGGCGTAATGGGTAAAGTAGCCCGCCCGGTATTTCTCCTGGATCAGGAAAGGATAGGAGGCATCCTGCACATGTTTCGTGCCAATGCCCACCTCCCAACGCAGCTTGGCCGCGTAGGGCCGCAGATCCACAATGGCGCCGCCCTGATCCATATTGACACAGGCTCTCATATAGGGATCCGCGTACCAGAAGATCTGTTTGTCGGATCCGTAGAGGATATCTTTCCACAGCGCGCACTCCGGCTCGGTGTAGGATTTGTTGGCGCGGTAAAAATCCGCGAACTCCGCCATGGTCATATCCACCAGTCGGCCTTCCTTCTTCAGTTGGCCGTAGTACGCCATGCCGTCCTCATAGGATTTCTTCAACAGCTCATAGGGCTGTTCCCAGCGCCCCATCTTGTTCAGCCAGCCGGGCCCCACAAACATCATATTGTAGGAGTAACCGTTGTTGTATTTTTCCAAATGTCTGTACTGATCGATCAGATTATACAGATAAGGGTACTCCCAAGTCTTGGTGTCATAGATCATGCCGCGCAGCACATTCTGGGGATGGGTCCCGAAATTGGAACCGTTGCCGTCATAGCACGCGAGCAAATCCCTTGACAGATGGGGGATCGCCACGATGCCGCTGTCCTCCGCCTCATTGGCGGCGGGGGCATGGGTGTTCTGTTTGGAGGGGATCCAAGGATTCCAAGGGCCGCCGTCAAAGAGCGTATACCAGGAATTATTGCAGGTGTGATACGCCTTGGGGCCCTCCTCCCAACAGGTGGCCACGGCGCATTTGACCTGCGGATATTTCTCCTTGATATAATTGGTCAGATCCGCGTCCATATAATACGAGCCCGTGGACTCGGGGTAAAATCCGAACCTGTCGTGGAATTTGCCGAACACGTCATCCACGATGCTCTTCTTGTCCTCCATGGAGAACATCCAGATACAGAAATCCTTGGTCTTGTATTTCTCGCGAAATTCCGTGCAGGGGAGCCCCAACAGGGAGAGCGCGATCTCGTCCCCGTATTTGGCGTGATGCTCCTTGGCAATCTCCACGGCCTCGTCGTTGAACAGGCTGGCATAGGTCATTTGGATCGTGACCTTCAGGCCGTTCTTGTGGGCGGTGTCCTGCTGAAATTTGAAGATATCCAGAGACTCCGTCAGGAGCGCTTTTCTGCCGATATCCTCCGCCTTGCCCTGTCCGGTGACTTTCTCCGCGTACTCGGGTACCATCTCCGGACGATGAATGATATTTACTACAAATGTCTTTTCCATGTTTCCTCCCTTAACCTTTCACCGCGCCGCTGGTCACACCCTCCACATAGCATTTCTGCATGATGACGAACAGGATGGAGATGGGCACGGACACCAAGAGGCCGCCGGCGCAGAATACGGAGAAATACTTGTTGATCAGGGATTTCTCCAACATATTATACAGGCCGATGGCAACGGTAAAGTCTGACGCCACGCCGGAGTTGAGCATCAGCTTGGCCAGAACGAAATCTCCCCAGGGGATCAGGAAGGAGCTGATGATCTGGTACACGATGATGGGTTTGCACAGCGGGATCACCACTTTGGTAAAGATCGCCGCCTCCGAGGCGCCCTCGATCTTGGCGGCCTCCCTCAGAGAGGTGGGGATCGTGTCCATGAAACCCTTCACGATCAGGAATCCCAATCCGGAACCCGCGGAGTACACAATGATCATGCCCACATGGCTGTTGGTCAGTCCGATCATCTTCATGACAAAATAGACCGCGACCATCAGAAGGGGGCCGGGGAACATATTCAGGATCAGCGAAAAACTCATTATTTGTTTTCTGCCGTTAAAGCGCATACAGCTCATGGCATAGCTCACCATCACCACAAAAATGGTGGAGATGATGCAGGTGAAGATCGCGATGATCAAGGTATTCTTAAACCATGTCACATACTGCACCACGGAGTCCGGCGCGAAGAGGAGCTGTCTGAAATTGTCCACAGACCACGTCTGCGGGAAGAAATGCGCGATATTGATGCCCTTGTAACCGCTGAACGCCGTGGCGACCAACCAGAGAATGGGGATCAGCCATATGACGGCCAGCACCGCCAGGAGCACATGCTGCAACACAACGGATGCCTTCTTCTTGAATTTATTCATCTGTAGTCCTCCTCTCTGTTGCCCGCTATCATCCTGGAGAATGAGAGCAACGTAAATGCCGCGCAGATAATGAACACGATGATACCTATGACAGAGGCCATCTTATAGTTGTAATACTCATTGGTCAGTCTGAACAGCCAGGTCACCAACAGATCCACTTCCTTGGCGTTGGAGTTGGCAAGCGCCTGATCCGTGGTGATATACACATCCTGCGTCAACAGATAGATCACGTTAAAGTTGTTGATATTCTTGACAAAATCCGTTATCAGCGCCGGTCCCTGAATGAAGAGCACATAGGGCATCGTGATATGACAGAATATCTGGAACTTGGACGCGCCGTCCAGTCTGGCGCTCTCGATCTGATCCGCGGGAATGTTCATGAGCACGCCCGTGGCGATCAGCATCTGGTACGGCACACCCACCCAGATATTGATCATCACGATCATGAACTTGGCCCAGCCCGGATTGGTGAGGAAAGGAATATAAGTCAGTCTGGGACTCACCAGTCCGATCCGCTGCAGAAGGCCCGTCAGTCCGATGTTGGAGCAGATGGTGTTCACGATCCCGGAGTCCGCGAAGAAGTTGCGGACCAGAAGGAGCGTCACGAACTGCGGCACGGCGATGGCGATCACAAACAGTGTCCTCCAGAAAGCCGGCCATTTGGTGGTGGCATTGTTGATGAGTTTGGCCAACAGGATACCTCCGATAAAGGTCGTGAGGGTGGCCAGCACTGCCCAGAGCAGCGTCCAACCCAGAACCTTCTTGAAGGCATAGCCGAAACTGACGGTGATGCTGTTGGTGAACAGATTCTTGAAATTGCTAAATCCCACCCAGGTGAACAAAGCGCTGGGGGGCGTGTGCTGTTGGTCGTAGTTGGTGAAAGCTATGGCAATCAGCACCAAGATCGGAATGACATTCATCAGCACCACGCCCACGGTGGGCAATGCCAACAGCGTGATATGAAAACGCTCATTCACAAGCGCGCGCAGATCCTCCTTAAAGGTGTTGATATGCTCGCCCGCCTCACGCATCTTCTGCAGCCTGTAGACATTCCGGATATTCTGTATCCACAGGAGGATGAACACCGCGATGAAGAACAGGCTGATCACAGATGTCAACAGGATCATAAAGGAATTATCATAGTCGTTCATGCTGGATTGCAGGGTCACGGGGTCGAAGGTCTGCTGCATCTGTACCTCTCCCAATGTCCCAAACTTTGCCAGATTCGGTATGCCGAATAAGACGAGCAGCAGGATGAACCCGACCTCCACCGCCGTCATCAGTATGCCGTTTACGATCTGTCCGCCGGCAAAATATCCCGCGCCCATGATGATCGCGGACAGTTTGACCCAAATGTCGCCCTTGGCCAGGGCGGCACCGAAATCCTTGAGAAAATTCGTCTTCGGTTTCTTATTGTCTGCCATGATATCTCTCCTCTCCCACATTTTTGTAGTCAGCAAACGCCTCACTGCAACCTCATTCGCAGTGAGGCGTTCCCATCAATACCTGATATTACCTGTCTGTCGGAAACGATCTTTCGTTATTGAGGGGGAGCGGTGATACCCTCCACCGCGTTGTCCAACAGGGTCTGGAGATCCGTGCCGTCAGGGTTGCCTGTGGCGATGATCTGTCCCAGAGTCTGAGCCGCGGTCCAGTAGTTGTTGCCCACGCGCTGAGGAGTCGCGAACTCTGCCTGTGCTGCCAGCGCGGCGATGGCGGGATCGCTCTGTACCGCGTCGGATGCCGCAGCCTCTATATTGGCGGGGCCAAGACCTCTCGCCTCATATCTCGCGAGCTGAGAGTCATAGTTGGTGAGATACTCTGCCAGGATCATGGACCAACCCACGAACTGAGAGTGAGGATTCACACCGATCAGCTTATATCCGGAGAAAGAGGACATCTGTTTCTGCGCGCCGGCCACGGTGAAGGTGGGCAGCTTGGTGGCGGCATAGTTCTCTCCCCATGCCTCCTGCGCGGTCTCAGCTCTCCAAGTGCCGTTCACACACGCGCAGATGGTTCCCTCCGCGATGGCGGTAGCCTGATCCTCGTCCGTCATATCCACAAACACGCCGGTCTCAAACAGATCCAGAACCGCCTGAACCACATCCGTTGCCCCTGCGGCATTCCATGTACAGTCGTTGGAACCGTCGTCCTTCAGGATCAGATCATATCCCGCTCCTTTGAACAGGGAGTAGATATACCAACCGTCGGATACGTTCATGGCGATCTTTCTGTTGGCCTTCTTGGCGGCCTCGATCATGGCATCCATGGACTTCACATCGTCCTCGCTGAACACGGACGCGTCATAGAACATGAAATATCCGTTGTCGGCGGTCATGGGATAGGCATACAGCTTGCCGTCGATGGTGGCAGCCTCCACAGCGCCTCCCACGTTCTCCTCCGCCACATTGTAGGTGTAGGACGCGGCTACTTCCTGAAGCGCGCCTGCAGCCACAAGCTCGATGATCTGGTCGTCCGCGAAAGCATATACATCGGGAGCCGCCTCAACGTCCACCAGGATATCATCCTTGGCCTTGGACTCGGACTTGGCGCCCAGAGTGATGTCAAAGTTTACATCGGGATATTCCTTCTTGAAATCCTCAATGCGTCCCAGAGTAAAGTCCTGATCCTCCTCAGAAGCCCATACGGTGAGTTTCACCGTTCCGGTGGTAGCCGCGATCAGATTGGCGATCGCGTCCTCCGATACCACCTGCGGAGTGCTGCCGCCGGAGCTGTTGCCAGACCCGGATGCCCCCCCTGCGCCTGAACCCGTTCCTGAATTGGAATTGTTGTTGCCGCATCCGGTGAGCAGTCCCGCCACCATGACACCGGCGAGCGCCAATGACAATAATTTCTTTTTCATAGCTCTTATATCCTCCTTTTGCAATAGTTTACAGATCTTTGCGCAATCGGTTGTTCTTGCGCTTATCATATCATTCTGTTCCATATACTGTCAATATCTTTTTATTCTTTCCACAATTTTTCTAAGTTATACCTTCATGATTTGTATAATTTGCACAATTCTATTGTGTGGACTCCTTCAACGCCATCTCATAGCTCAGATAAGTGATCTCTTCCACCGACTCCCCTTTGATCAGCCGAAAGAGTGTCTTGGCCGCCACCATCCCCAGATTTCTGGGATCGTATCTCAGGGCGGTGATGGCCGGCGCGCTGTTCTCCAGAAGAATGCTGTCGTAGAAGGAGGCCAGCCTGATCTGCTCCGGCACACGGATCTGCGCGCCTTTGAGCTTTTCCAGAACATCGCTGCAAATGCGGTCGTCCATGCAGATGATGCAGTCCGCCCCGTCGCGCAGACAGTCCTCCACCGCGTGACCCACATCATCCCGCTCTCTGCAGTCCATATAGACGCGACTCTCCCGCGGATCGATCCCGTTGCGCTCTAAGCCCTCCAGAAATCCCTTCTTTCTGGTCCGGTTCACCACATGATTGTCGTCGCCGCCGATCAGCGCCGGTCTGTGAACCCCTTTCATGAGCAGGATCGAGGTCAGCTCCCGGCAGGCAGCCACATGGTCATTGTCGATCTGTACTACCCCGGGCACGGGAGAACTGCCGATCACCACGAAGGGAATGTCCGCCTTCTTCAGAAATTCCACCCTCTCGTCCTCCACCAGAGTGCGCCCCAACACGATCCCGTCCACCTTGTGGTTCTGCACGATGCGCCTCAGCTGTGACATGTCCCTGTCATAGACCATGACCAGAAGGATGTCGTAGTCGTAATTGGCGGCCACCTCGCCGATCCCCAACATACAGCGCTGGAAAAAGGGCAGATCCGTCACCCCGGAGTCCCCCGGCATCACCCACGCGATATTGTAGGTCTTTAACTGCGCCAATCCCTTGGCCATGGGATTGGGATGATAATTGTGCTTGTCGATATATGCCAGAACCCGCTCTCTGGTCTCACTGCCGATGCGTCCTTTGCCGGAGATGGCTCTGGACACCGTGGTCTTGGAGATCTGAAGCGCCTCCGCCACATCGGAGATCGTCATCCGTCCGGATTCTCTCATCATCTGTCTGTCATTATCGGGCATTGTTCTCTCCCCTTTGCACTTTATTGACCTTGCACCCGTCATTGTCGAATTACGCAACTTTTTGCGCAACCGATGATTTGAGTGTAGCAACATTCGATAAAATTGTCAATGACCGCCCCCAAATCCGTATAATCATATTGACTTTTTGCCAAAATCATTATAAGGTTATGCTAAGAGTTGCGAAACCGTTTGCGCAACAATAGATATACCCCGTGCGCTATACATGCCATATGCGCCGTGATCACAATTCGGAAAAGGAGGATCCATATGACACACACATCCGTTTTATTACAGGAATTTGCGAAGGGGCTCCATGACGACCTGCTGGCCGACATCTACGCGGACCACGATTTGGTGTCCGGACAGCGGCAGCGCTACACGGATGCCCTTCAATCCTATATACATTATTTTGGCGAGGGAGAGGCGGAAATATACTCCGCTCCCGGGAGAAGTGAGATCGGCGGCAACCACACTGACCATCAACGCGGACAGGTGTTGGCGGCCGGCATCAATTTGGACGCCATCGCCGTGGCGGGCAGGACGGAGGACGGCATCATCCGCATCCGCTCCGATGGCTATGATCTTATCGCCATCGACACGAATATCCTGCAGCCGGAAAGATCCGGGCAGGAATCCACCGCCGCGCTGATCGGAGGCGTGGCGGCGGGAATGCGGCAGCGCGGATACCGGATCGGCGGTTTCAACGCCTATGTCACCAGTGACGTATTGATCGGCGCGGGGCTCTCCTCCTCGGCGGCTTTCGAGGTGCTCATGGGCGCGATCCTCTCCGGCCTTTACAACGATTCCAAGGTATCTCCCACCGAGATCGCCATCATCAGCCAATACGCGGAGAATGTCTGGTTCGGCAAGCCCTGCGGTCTCATGGATCAGATGGCCTGTTCCGTGGGAAGTCTCGTGCACATTGATTTTGCGGATCCCGAAAATCCCGCGGTGGAGAAGGTGGAGCTTGATTTGGACAGGGCGGGATACAGCCTCTGCATCACGGACACGAAGGGTTCACATGCCAATCTCACCGCCGATTACGCGGCCATACCGGCCGAGATGAAGGCCGTGGCCGGCATGTTTGGCAAAGAGGTATTGGCAGAGGTTTCGGAAGGGGAAGTGATCGCGGCCATACCCAAGATCAGAGAGGCCCACGGAGACAGAGCCGTCCTGCGCGCCCTGCATTTCTATGAGGAGAACAAGCGCGTCATGGCACAGGTGAGCGCTCTGAAGGACATGGATATTGACGCGTTTCTCCGTGCGGTCAGGGCATCCGGCGCCTCCTCTTTCCAATATCTGCAAAATGTGTATACCAACGGCGACGTCACCCGGCAGAACATGTCCGTGGCGCTGGCCGTCAGCGACATCACGCTCGGCGGCAGGGGAGCGTTTCGGGTACACGGCGGCGGTTTCGCAGGAACCATTCAGGCCTTCGTGCCGAATGAGATGACGGCGGAATACAAGAGGGCATTGGACGCGGTGTTCGGCGGGGATGCCTGTAAGGTTTTGAAGATACGCAGATATGGGGGACGGAAGGTAGTGTAGGGTCTGTTAAGGGATCAGGAGGGAGTGACATGGCAAACATGATAAATAAGAATATCGCGGAGTTAGTGGATTATGGCATGGAAAGCGGTCTGGTGCCGGCGGAGGATCGGATCTATACGATCAACAGGCTGTTGGAGTTATTTCACTTGGAGGAGTATGAGGAGCCGGAATCGGGTGGAGATCAGGCGGACACGAGCGCGTCCGCAGCGTCCGATATAACGTCCGGCGCGGTTTCCGTATCTTCCACAACATCCCCGAGACCTCTCGCCGCCATTTTGGAGGATCTGCTGCAATACGCGCTCGAGGCCGGCATCCTGGAGGAAGACACGATCACCCTGCGGGATCTCTTCGACACAAAGATCATGGGGCTGCTCACCCCGCCCCCGTCCGCGGTGATCGCCGCTTTCAGAGAGGCATACGCCCGCTCCCCGAAGGAGGCCACGGACTATTTCTACCGGTTCAGTCAGGCCACCAATTACATCCGCAGGGATCGGATCGCCAAAGACGAGAAATGGGTCACCGATACGCCCTTCGGCCCCATCGACATCACCATCAATCTGTCCAAGCCGGAGAAGGATCCCCGGGACATTGCCAGAGCCGGACAGGCGAAGAAGTCGGGCTACCCCGCCTGTCTCCTCTGCAGGGAGAACGAGGGATACGCGGGCACTTTCTCCCATCCCGCGAGACAGAACCACCGGATCATTCCCATCACATTGGGCGGGGAGCGCTATTATCTGCAATACTCCCCCTATGTTTACTACAATGAACACTGCATTATTTTTAACGAGCGGCATATCCCCATGAAGATCGACCGGGCGGTGTTTGTGAAATTGTTGGAATTCGTGCGGATGTTCCCCCGGTACACGGCGGGCTCCAACGCGGATCTGCCCATCGTGGGCGGCTCCATCCTCAGCCATGACCATTTTCAGGGCGGGGGCTATACTTTCGCCATGGCCAAGGCGCCCTTCGAGTCTCAATTTACCTTGGAAAAATACCCCGATCTCACCGCCGGCATCGTGAAATGGCCCATGTCCGTCATCAGACTGCAGGGGGACGACATCGACCGGGTGGCGGACGCCGCGGATCACATTCTGCGGACCTGGAGAGATTACACGGACGAAACCGCGTTTATCTATGCCCGGACGGAGGATACGCCCCACAACACCATCACCCCCATCGCCAGAATGCGGGGGGATCTGTTGGAACTGGATCTGGTGCTGCGCAACAATATCACCACCCCGGAATATCCCATGGGAGTCTATCACCCCCATGCCCAATATCATCATATCAAAAAAGAAAATATCGGCCTCATCGAGGTCATGGGGCTGGCGGTATTGCCGGCCCGCCTGAAAGCGGAGATGGAGGAACTCGAGACCGTCATCCTGCGGCATGAGGACATCCGCGGCATCCCCTCCCTTGAGAAACACGCGGACTGGGCGGAGGAATGGATGGGACGGTATGAGATCAGCGCGGACAATCTGCACGGTATCATCCAAGATGAGATCGGCAGAGTCTTCTCCAAGGTGTTGGAATGCGCCGGAGTGTATAAGCACACCCCGGAGGGCAGGGAGGCCTTCGCACGATTCCTTGGGACACTGTAAATTTCCTGTTGACAAATACAAGTTATGGAAATATAATACAATCAGTTATTACCTAGGTAATATAGTATTTTAGTCTTATGTACTTGGAGGGAAATGAAAATGAAGAGAACTGTTTTGAACCGTATCGTTATGACATTGGGTGCGGCATGCTGCGCCCTCACCATGATAATAACGCCCGTTCAGGCGGCTGCCCTTGACGCGGCTCCCGCGGCGGTGAAAGAGGATCCCGGCATCGAACCCCAAGCGGCCATTAAGGAGTGGATTCCCAAGATTGAGAACGGCAAGCTCTACAAGCGCCTGTTCAATCACTCCACCGGGCACTGGGAGGGTGACTGGATCTATGTGTGCGACTGGCCCGAGGATGTGCCCATTCCCTGATAAATGTCCGGTATCTTTTTCCTTGAAATGATAGGTTCTGACAGACAGACTCTTTACGCCGCATTGTATTCACTGCGGGGAAAGAGTCTGTTTGTTGTTGACTTCCGACCGAGAATATCATATAATGAGCCTATCAAAACCAGAAAGGATGATATTATGATAAACCCTAGAGAGTTGGATGTATTGAACATTCTTTGGAAATCCGATGAGCCCATGATGGCCACCGACATCGTGAACGCCAGCGACGGACTGACCCAGAGCACCGTCACCGCCGTGCTTCGCAAGCTTCTCCACGCCAAGATGGTGGAGGTGGCGGGCGTCACCCACAGCGGCAAGGTGTTAAGCCGCACCTACCGCCCCACGGAGGCCTCCAGACAGGCCATCCTGCAGGATTTCACCAACAACTACAGCTATTTCAGCAGCGTGATCTCCAAGAGCGCCCTCTTCGCCGCGCTGCTCAAGACGAACCGCAACGCGGAGGAAGTGCGGAGCGATATCTCCGAGCTCAGGAATATGTTGGAGGAGTACGAGAAGAAATACAATAAGAAAAAATAGGCGGGGATGCCATGTTACAGTCGTCCATTTCCACGGTGCTGATGGCCGTGATCACCACGAATCTCTTTATCATATTGCTGACGCTGCTCTTTCGCAACGCCGAACTGATGATCCGCACGGGCTACAGACAACTGGCCCTGCTGGTCGTCTTCTCCGCCTTGAGATTCGTGTTGCCCATAGAATTTCCCTTCACCGTCACGGTGCGACTCCCCCGGCTGCTCTCGAAGATCATACTTTTGTTGCACAGCGAGCTGTTCACCGTCGGAGGACAGTTCGTTTCTCTTTGGAGGATCTTCCTCTTGGTCTGGGCCGTCGGTTTCCTGATGGGGCTGTCTTTGCACCTCCTCTCCTATATCAGGGCACGACACTACATCATCCTGTACGGCAAGGTGCTGAGCCACAAGGAGCCCTACAGGCACCTGTTGGAGCAGATCTGCGCGGAGTGGGGCAGACCCAACCGTTTCACCGTGTTGGAGATGCCGGGACTGCGGGGGCCCGTCCTGTTCGGTCTCTTCTCCCCGAAGATCCTGGTGCCGGAGGGCATGACAGCCTCGGAGCGGGAGCTGTATTATGTGCTGCGCCATGAGGCCGCCCATCACTTTCACCGCGACCTGTGGTTTAAGAACCTCATCCGGCTGATCACTCTGGTCTACTGGTGGGATCCTTTCTGCGCCCTGCTGTACAGACAGGCGGACGTGATCTTGGAGATGCGGACGGACGACTCCCTGACCCTGGCGGACCGGGACAGGACCATGGAGTACATGGGCTGTCTGATCTCCCTGTCCGAGCAGAGCATTCAACAGGCTCCCCTGCCACGCGCTCTCACCATGTCCCTCTTCCCCGCGGGGAGGAGCAAACTCAAGGACCGTTTCCTCATATTGACCAAGAATCAGGAGAGGCGCAGTCCCCTGCTGAACGCGACCATCTTCCTGTGCGCCCTGTCGGTCTATCTCCTCTCCTACGCCTTCATCCCGGAGGCCTACGATGAAACCACCATTGAGCGGATTACTGCCGGTGAGGAAGGCGCTGTTCTCTTTTTTTCGGAAGAGAATGCCTATGCCATTGACAACGGGGACGGCACCTATGATCTATATTTTTACGATGTACTGATAGGTCAGGTTGATTCCCTGAAATATTATCCTGAGGATATCCCCGTCTACACGAGGGACGAAATTCCGCAGGATTTACTTCCCTGACGCGCGGATTCCGACTCCCGCAGGATCCGTTTCCCTGACGCGCGGATCCCGGCTCCCGCAGGATCTGTTTCCCTGACGCGCGGCTCTTCGTCTCCCGGTGAATTGTTTTATTATTCATAAAATTGTCGGGTTGTCCCGCGCTAATTTTATGACATACCTAGAATAACCTTACAAGTATTTTGAAATAATATAAAATGAATTTCAGAGATAGTCAAATCATTCAGACAAAGGAGACATCCATGGAGTTCGGAAATATTATTTCGGCGCTGCGGGCGGAGAGAGGAATCTATCAAAAGGAACTGGCTGACCATTTGAAAGTGTCCATCGGCACCATTTCCAATTATGAGCAGGGCATTCACAGTCCCGACTTTGAGACTCTCTGCAAACTGGCCGATTATTACAATGTCTCCGTCGATTATCTCCTGGGACGCACTACCTTCCGCACCAGTCTGAATGAGCTGAACCGTCCGCTGACCAAGACATACACCGTGGCCGATCTGCTCAACACCACTCTGGAGTTGGACAGCGTGAGCGCGCGTTCCCTTGTAGAGTATCTGGATCTGTTAAAGCTCAAACAGGCGCATCAGGACGGCAAACGCTGATCCCTACCTTGCCAATCCCCTTAATTTTCCATGTATGACACGCACCTCCCGGGGCGCCACGACAAAGAGTGTCATGTATATCTTATTTTTCACCGTGAGATACGGATTCCAAATCCCCTGCAGCCAGTCCCGGCGGAGGGTTCTGACGACTTTGCGGTAAAACGCGTTGTCCCGGGTCATTTGACTGACGGGAATGTGCAGCAGGTATTCCAGACGCTGAAATACGCCGAATCTCAGGGCGATCCGCGCCATCTCCCCGTCACCCGGATCCACCATCCCCCTCACCATATCCGCGTTGCGCACGCTGTCCGCGTACACCCGGGAAAATTGTTCCCTGTCCGTCTTGCGGGAATTGCTCCCGATCCGATAAAATACATGGTAACACTGCTGCGGCAGGGAGACGATATCCCCGATCTCAGGCAGCAGTCTCACCAGAAAATGAAAGTCTTCGTTCAACGCTCCCGTGGGAAAACGGCGCGTCCCCAACACTTCACGCGCGAACAGTTTCGTGCAGAACGAACAGTCTCCCCGATGCATCAGCAATTCTCTTAAAAATTCCCGACTGCCGATACGCTCCGCCTCTTTCGGCGGCACACAGATCTCCGGCAGCCTGTTGCCCTGCTCATCGATCTCGTCCCGCCCGATCTGAGCCACCCGGACGGAGTATTTCCGTATGGCATCGTACAACAGCCGATACATCCGCTTATCGATATAGTCGTCGCTGTCCACAAAGCCGATATACTCTCCGGACGCTTTCTCAAGCCCCAGATTGCGGGCGGAGGAAGATCCCCCATTCTCCTTGTGATACACCCGAATGCGCTCGTCCTCCGCGGCCAGACGGTCGCAGAGCTCCCCCGTGCCGTCCGTGGATCCGTCATCCACCAGAAGGATCTCCAGATTCTCATAGGTCTGGGCGCGGACGGACTCCACGCAGCGGGGCAGATATTCCATGATATTGTACACCGGCACGATCACACTGATCAAAGGATCTTGCATAACATCTTCCTCTCACTGACGACTTCCGCGGGGGAACAGGGCCCCTCCTCAGCCGTCTCATAAGTCTCACAAAATCTCAAAAAACGCTCCGCGGCCGTCTCCGCGTTCCATGTCCGCTCAATGGTGGCAAGGGCCGCGCGGCCGAGCCGATCCCGAAGACCGGGATCCCGCAGGAGCCTCTCCGCAGCCTCAAAGAGCTGCTCCGGTCTGCCGTCCTCATAGAGCATACCGTTCTCACCGTGTCGGATCAGCCAGGGAGCGGCGCCCATCATATGATCCGCCACCACCGCGCAGCCGCTGTTCATGGCCTCGTTGATCACGGCCCCCCAACCCTCTTTGCGGTCAGAAGTGGTCAGATAGATCTCCGACTGCTCCATCAGAGTCCGCACCTCGTCCGGATTCCTGTAGCCGAGCAGCGTCACACAGCCTCCGAGATCATATTCTTCCATAAGCCTCTCCACCATGGGACGCTCCGCGCCGTCCCCCACGATGTTCATATGAAAGGCAATGCCCTTCTCTTTCAGATAGCGGGCGCAGAGCAGGGCCGACTCAGGATGTTTCCAGTCCAGAAAGCGCGCCGCCCACAGAATACTGCCCGGCGTCTTGTTCCGCATCAGTTCATCCGGATCATAATGTCTCGTCTCCGGGAAATAACCCCACTTGAGCATCTTGCCGGGATACGCCCTGACGATATGAAAATCCGAGGGCACATACGCCCCGGAGCAGAGCAGATACACCGGCTTGTGGCGATACGCAGTGTGATCGCGGTATTTTCGGAGCAGTCCCCGCGGGGATATGGCTTTCCACTGTCCCTCCTTGTAGAGGCGCTCGCTGTATCGGATCACGGGTCTGCCACTCTTTAATCTTTCCGCGATATAGCTCTCATCGTCCACACCGCCGAACAATACCATGGGACACTCCAGGATCATGGCCGAACAGCCTTCCGGCTCCTCATAGAAGAGTCTGACATAGGGCGGGAGGTTCCGATCCTGCCATCCCATGCGGACGCGCTCTTCTTCCATGGGCTGCGTCTGAATAAAGACAAAGGAACCCTCCAATCGCTCATACAGGGCGTTGCAAAAAGGGATCTGGTGGTGATTGATATAATTGGAGACAAAGACCAGACGGGGATGCTGCCCCCGCTCCTCCGGATTCTGCCCGCGACTCTCCAAAGTCTGTCCGCCGGATTTATCTGACAACCGCGCGGCGGCTGCAATCTCTGAATATATTTCCTTCATTCTTTGATAGTTTTGTTCTTTATTATGCGTTTTGGCTGCATGGATTCTTGCATTTTCGCTATATTCATGCATTTTCTCAGGATGAGACAACATCTCAAGGAGCGCATTTGACAAATTTCGGGGGATATCGGGGGCATTCCCCGGGGAATCCATAAAATTACTGTCGTTATTGACAGATTTTTCAGACGATTTGGCCCCTTCATACAAGATCCCATCCCGGCCGCCGGTAAAAATACTGCTGATCCCTCCCACATCCGTGCTGACGCAGGGGACGCCCAACAGCATGGCCTCGCCCAGTGAATTGGGCGAGTTCTCCATCAGGGAGCAGCACAGAAATACATTGCTCTTCAGATAACGCCTCTTCATCTGTTCCGCGTCCAATTTGCCGAGAAATCGGATGTGATCCCCCAGATCATAGCGCCGGATCAGCTCCCGCAGATAGCGGCCGTAAGCCGAGATCTTCAGAGTCTTCTTCAGGCTGCCCTGCCCGGTGATGTCATTCCCCGCCACATAGACCCGTACCTGCGGAAATTCTTTCAGCACGGCCGGCAACGCCTGCAGGAGATAGTGAAGACCCTTGATGGGATAGTCCCCCTGACTCACAAAGATGGAATAGGGCTCACATTCTTTCTGATCCCAACGTTCCGTGTAAAAATCAGGTCTGAGCGTCTCATTCATTTTAAAATAACATGCGTTTGGATTGATCTCCGCGGTGTGTTTCCTGTCCCATGCCGTGCGTCCGGTCACATTGCCCGCCAATTTGAGGGCCTCCCGCTCCATCTCTCCCCGCATCGTGAACTTCCGGTACTGCTGTTGCAGACTGTCCTTTCTGAGCAGATCCCGCAGGGTCACGGACCGCGCCACCCGCCCGGGCAAGCCCTCCAGGTAGACTCTCGCGTAGACGCTGCACAGTCCCTGAATCCCCACCAAGATCCTCTCGCGCTCCGGAAACGCCCGACACATGGCGAGAGTGTGGGGATATTCCGTGCCGAAACAATGCACCACATCCGGTTTAAATTCCCGCAGGATATAATGCATCTGCAGTTCCAGGGAGTCATCATACAGATGGGGATTGACCACATCCTCCCTGAACGCGTACCAGCGCAGAACGGCCTTATCTCTCTCCACGGCGCCGGTGAAGACGGGACAGCCGTCATAAATGTGTTTTTCCGCCCCCTCAAGCTCCGCCGTGACGGGAAAAGCCACCGCCAACTCCATATCCTCTCCGGCATCCGCGGTCAGCACGGCGTCCGCCAACCCGGAGAGCCATCCCTCCTTGTTGCTCGCCTCCATATGAAGCTGTCTTGCTATCATGGGCAGCATGATATTACACAACCACAGTATCCGCATAGAATTCTCCCGATATCTCAGTTAAAGATCCAATTCAAATAGGGCAAAAGCCGTATATCCGTGGCGTACATCCCCCGTAACAGGAAGACGAAATAAACGCCGAAACAGGTCGCCACTCCCCCATAACACAGTTTGCGGAACCAACCCTTGGGCATATCCTTTAAAAGCGCGGGGATCAAAAAAATCTGAGAGGCGATCATATAATATCCCACCCGGGACACCTCCGGGATAAAGCTCCCGCAGGGATAGACCATGAGCCCCGCCACGTTCAGGAAAAAGTAGAATCTGTTCGCCACGTTCTCCCGCAGACTGCGCCTGTAACAGATCGCGCAGAGCAGCAGCGTGCCCACGCATTTGGCCACATTGACCCAAGATACATTGCCCGCGTCAAAGCCGGAATCCCGATAGTACGGATAAAAGAAGAACACAATCTCCCGATAGATATTTTGACCGAAGATCAGACTGGCTGCCAGGACAGTCTCCGCCACATAATGCCATGTCTTAAGCTTTGCCAAGGCCAGACGGTGCGCCACCCAATATACCGGGATCACCAACAGGACGGATTTGTGAAACAGGCTGCCAAAGAGGATCCACAGCACAAATTTGCCGTACTCCCCGCGCAGCACATACCGCATGGCATACAGCGCGACAGCCAGCGCCAGATAATAGCGCACGGTGTTGAGGCTGTTAAAATAATACCCGCCCGTCATGAGCAGGAAAAAGGAAAAGGCGTAATCTGCGGCCTGTCCGTGCAGCGCCCGCACGAAGAACCACACCGTCAGCGCCGAAAACAGAGCAAAAATGGGCAGATAATTGTCATATCCGAAGAGCTGCTGCATCCATTTGACGATCAGATTAAAGCCAAACTCCGAGGAGACATGCCTCTCCTGCGCGATCAGGCGGAAATTGAACCGATACACCCAGTAATCATTGCCCACCGCGATCCGACAGGCGGATACGCCCGTGAGCAGGACGAAGATGGCAAACTCCGCCACCGAGCTGCGGGCATAGCCCCTCGTTCCCCGTCCGACCTGCACAAAGCTTTGCACATGGCAGGCGAGCAATACCGTCACTATAGTCAGTCCCACATAGACCAGAGCGCTACTCTCCATGCAGGGCCTCCTTTCCGAGCCGTCTCCCCTCCCGCGCGCCCTCCCGCATATACCGAAACGCCTGTGTCAGGGACAGGCTCACGCACAGTCTGCCCCTGTGGGCCAACAGAAATCGCAGGGAGAAAGGCAGCGCCATCCCTCCGTACAGATAGTGGTACAACACGCCTCTGTCATGGAAAAATTTCCGATTGTATCCCTCAAACCAGGTAGATTCCCCCGCCGTCTCGCGGCCGATGGTGACGGGAGCCGTATAGACCCGACATCCCCGGTCCATGATTTCCTTCAGAAACAGGCTGTCCTCCCCGTTGCTGAATCTGGCGCCGCCGCCGAAAAGCAAAGAAAACCGCACGCCGGATTCAAGCAGCACGGCCCGCCTGACGGCGAAACTCACCGCGCCGTAACGCCCGCAATTATACCAGTGTACCCGTTTGCGCTCCTCAATATGATAGGTGCGCCTCGACTCCTCCACCTCGATGTTGAACAGGATCATATCCGCCGCGGGATTGCGCTCAAACTCGTTCTCGATGGCCTGCGCGTAACCCTTTTCGTACACAATGTCCTCATCCGAAAAGAGACAGATATCCCCCTCCGCCCGCTCTATGGCGGCGTTGCGACTCCTGCCAATCCCTCTCTCCGGAAAAGAATAAAAGCGGATCCTGTGTCCTCCCCGGTCCGTCTCCGCATAGTCAAGGCAGTCGCATTGATTGATGATCACCGCGTCCGAATCCAACCGCATCCTCTCCGCCAACTCTGCGAGTTCCTGACCCATCACGGAAACCAAAACCTCTACGCCCATATAAACCCTCCGTGTCCAAGTTTCCGTTATCGCCCCAATCTGTAATAGGCGCGGATCAACGCCTCATCCGCATTCCACAAAAGTGTCGCCGTCACGGCGATATCCTGCGTCTTTAGAAATTCCAGTACCCGTTCCAAGGGCTTGCCCGCGTGAAGTCCCGCCTCCACTACGAGCAATACCGCGTCCGCGTCCCGCAATATCTCGGCGCTCTCCGGACAAAGGAGCGGCGCGGGAACGGCGATCCACTCCGCTTGAGTCCGCAATTTTTCCTGCAGGGATTCCGTCACAATTTGGGGATCCGTGCCTGAATCCACGGCACAGACGGCAATTTTGTCTTTATTTTTGAATAAATACCCTGCGTTTTCTTTGAGCTCGGCGCTCTCGACCGTCCCCAGAGCCTTCAGACCATATCTGCGGCGCAGGGTGGCCGGCAGTCTGATACTGTCCGCTCCGATCTCCCGAAGGAGCCACACCGTCACCGTGAAGAAACAGGAGAGCAGCGCGCTGAGGATCACCGCCCGCAGGGGCCGTACATCCGGATATACCGCCACCGGGCCGCTCTCATCCAACACGCGGATGGAGGCGATCTCGGGAATGCCGGCGACAAAATCTCCCGTCAATACCTCCCGCACCACCGCGCACAGAGTCCTGGTCTTGTCCGCGTCGGGAGTGCTCACCGTGAAGGAGGGCACATGGATATCCGATGCCACCGCGGCGGACAATGCCTCCTGCAGACCAAGGGGATTCTCCGTCCATATATCCGTCGTCACATCCATGCCGACAAAGGGCTGAGCAAGCTCCACCATCTGTCTGAATTCCTCGGAGTCCAGATAGGTATTCCAAGTCATCTCGTTGATATAGTAATCCCCTGACTGCACCGGGGGGTCTGTATATTCCAGCTTACAGGTCAGGGTCATCTCATATTGGGGCGCCGGTCCCAAAAGCACATTTTTCACATAATATCCGCCGCCGAATATCAGCGTGCCCAACAGCGTACACAGCGCGATCCTGCCGAGATCACGCATCATGCAAAGCGCTGTCAGCCGCAGATCAAAGGGCTCGGACGCATAGCTGCCTTCCCACATAGATTACTCCTTCTCCGTGTCCGTATCCTGCTCCGAAAATCCGTCGCGCTCATGCTCCTTCTTGAACGCCGTCACCATCTCGCTCTCCACCCCCTCCGTGCTGTCCGGCCAAAACAGCACTTTCAGAGTCAAAAGCATCAGTTTCAGATCCAACCAGAGCGAATAATGTTCGATATAAGTTAAATCCAGTTTTAATTTATCATAGGGTGAAGTGTTGTATTTGCCGTACACCTGAGCGAATCCCGCCAATCCTGCTTTCACCTTAGTGCGATACGCAAATTCCGGCATGATCTCCATATACTGACGGATGATCTCCGGCCTCTCCGGTCTGGGGCCTATGAAGGACATATCTCCCCGCAGGATATTGAACAACTGCGGCAATTCGTCAATCCTGCACTTGCGGATGAATTTGCCGATGGGAGTGATGCGGTCGTCATTCTTCTGCGCCAGTCGCGCCACGCCATCCTTCTCCGCGTCCGTGCGCATACTGCGGAATTTCATGATGGAAAATTGTCTGCGCCCTCTGGTACAGCGGATCTGCTTATACAACACCGGACCGCCGTCATATGCCTTGATGGCAATAGCGGTGAGCAACATGATCGGCGATGTGAGTACCAACAAAATTAAAGAACACACGATATCAACAGTCCGTTTGATAAATCGCTGTTCCATACTGAGTCTGTACTCCCTGGTCAGCAACAGGGGAGAATCGAAGATATGCAGCTCCTCCGCGCCGCCAAGTATAACATCTGTTATTTTAGGCATGATGTAAATCCTGATGTTTTGGGCATAGCAGAATTTCAGGATCTGATTGCGCTCCGCCGTGGGCACATCCCAGACCACCACCGCGGTGCATTCTCCCTTCTCATAGCTGTGGAGGATCTCCTGGCGGATCCTGTCCATGCCCTCGCGCATACACAGAGTCTTCTCAATGATATATTTGTCCCTGCGGCTCTCAAACTTGTTGTAGATGTCCTCAATGGGTCTCTCGCCGTGGATCAGCAGAAGTTTTCTCGGCGGGAAGATATTTCGATAGATCCGATTCGCGATATTGGTGTAAATGATCACCGTGATCGTCTGCTCCGTCAGCATCATCAGAAAGACCTTCGGCACGAAGGGCTGATGCGCCATGATGGACAGTTCCACATAGATGAACATTGTGGCCAACACCGTGGCAAAGAGCTGCGAAAAGATCAACTCTACATTCTTCAGATAACCCAGACGCATACCGCCGTACATGGTAGTCAGGAAAAAGAGGATCAGGCCATAGAAAGCAATCTCCACGATATGTCCTTTGTAACCGAAATTTCGCAGAGATTCCACCACGCTGTACTGAAAATGCACCAGCCAGTGATAAGCGAAAATTCCCGTCTCCAAGGCCAGACACAGCGCGGACAGCGCTATATTGATCAGACGCTTAAAAGCTTCCATCCGTCTTAAATTGTATTCATTGGTATTCGCCTTCAAGTCATTTCCTCCGGCTTGGCAATTCCCTCGCCGCCCTCTCGCCGCTCCTTCGCAGTGCGCCGCCCGTTACCTCTGCGCAGTGCGCCGCCCGCAACTGCGCAGCAGTTGTGGGCTCACGGGCTGCCGCCCTCTCGCCGCTCCTTCGCAGTGCGCCGCCCGCAACTGCGCAGCAGTTGTGGGCTCACGGACTGTCGCCCTATGACCCAAGGCGGCCCCACAGGTCGTTACATGCAAGCATGACGACCTGTGGGGCCGCCTTGGGTCGCACTGCTCATTGCCTACGCGGACATTATACCATATTTTTGCCGGATGGTATATAAAAAACCCGTTTCTTAAGATAAATTAAAAATTTGCCCCAAGAAAGCATCAACTATACCCGGCGCCAAACAGCCCTGACGGCCCAAAACCCAAAATTCCACATACAGACCGGAACGCTCAGTCCCTCCACCTTGCGGTAGAGATTCCAGATGCGGCGCACGGCCTCCAGTTTATTGGAGGACAGACTGCTGCCCGCGCGGCGGTACTTCACCAGATTTTCGTCTAATCCCCAAGCGATATAGCCGTTTCGCAGCACCTTCCACCACAGAGCGGTGTCCTCGCTCTTAACCTTGGGCATCTGCAGCATCTCTTTGGGAATCCGCGCGGTGTCAAACATCACCGTGGTGGTAAAGATCGTGGTATTCCGAAGAGCCTGTTTATAATTCAGGGTCCGGGGCACATGCACCACCTTGCCCATACCTTTCCCGCTCTCATCCGCGAACTCATAGCCCGTAAAGGCAAAAGCCGCCTGCCTCTCACGCATAAAAGCAAGCTCCCTCTCCAACTTCTCAGGCTCCCAGAGATCGTCCGAATCCAGATAGGCGATATAGCGCCCCCGCGCCTCGGTCACACCTCTGTTGCGCGCCTCCGCGGCCCCGCGATTCTCAGGCTGTCTGAGGATACGGATACGGTCGTCCCGCACACTCTCCCCGTATTCCTCCATGATCCGCCCGGTGTCGTCCGTGCTGCCGTCCTCCACCAACAGAAGTTCCCAATTGTCATAGGTCTGGCGGCGCACGCTCTCTATGGCCTCCACGATATATTTCTCCACATTATAGACGGGTACTATGATACTCACCAACCCGTCCTGTTTTGCCGCCTCCATACCGTCACCTCATTTTCAGCAGATAATACCCCTCGTCCAATTCAATAACATCCGTTATGTCACTCGTGGCGGACAAGATCCCTTCTCCCAAATCTTTCGGCAGGATAATGCAGTCTGCCCCCAGATCAAAAGCCCGTTGCACAAGACTTTCCCCGCCACGCTCCTCCAACTGCTCCATCCATTCATATAATTCGCGCAGTTCCCCGGAATAAGTGTCATAGCTGTACGCGTTCAGGGATTCCTCCCACATATTCCGCCCGTAGAGCAATGTGATCGAACCGTCGCCCAAGCGGGCATATTCCAGAATTTCCCGGGGCGCCCACAGGCAGATCTCCCCCGGACAGACCTCCCGCGCTTTTTCCAGGACCGCCTCCGCGCGCTCCCTGTCCAAATTTATATAGGTATCCTCTGCCTGAGCCTGCCCCATATTTCCGCAGAGCACAAGGATCGCCGCCACGCACAGCGTCACCGCCGCATTACGCGCCCACGTCCTGTATCCCCGACCGGTCTTCCACTGCCCGGTGAGAAATACGGTGCCGCCCAAAGCCGCCACCGCCGTCATGGGAACCATGCTCCAAATCCACTGATAGTCGTAAAATCTCGTCTGATATACCATCAGGACCGCCGCCGTCACGGGACAGATACACAGCGCGGCCATGACCGCCGCATAGATCACCAACCTGCGGCGCGAGCCTTTCTGCCCGGTTGCAAAAACCAGATAGAGCAAGGCCGCAAGAAACAATACGGCAAGCTTACCCGCCCCCGTAAAATCCAGCCAACCCAGTCGGGCGTTGCGCAGCCATTCCCACATACTCAGCCCTCCTCTCCGGTCTCACCCAAGCTCTCCATGCGCTTTCTCTGCCACAGCCACAGGATCCATATGCCCAAAGCCACCACCGCGCAGGCTCCCAAGCCATACAGAGTCCACACGACGCAGACCTCCGCCGCCATGCAGAGCCAGACCAAACGCCATCTGTTCCGAAGGGCCAGACTTAAGGTATAGGGAACCAACACCGCGTTGCGTATCGTCACACCCCGGTATCCGCCGTACAGAAGTCCGAAACCGTCCATACCGTACAGATAGTCTCCCACGCTGAACACCGCCGCCACGATCACCATGAAGAGCAGTCTCCCCACCCTGTCCTGTTTCTTGGGAAAAAGCGTCCCCGCCAGGAGCCAATAGGTCAGATAACTCATAAACAGCACCCAGAGAGGGATCAGCCGCTCCACCGTCTCCGCGGCGGAAAGTCCGAATATACGACTCAAAACACCATAAAACGTGGGCAGTCCCAAAATTTGGATCCGCTTGGGCACACCAACCTCATAAGCCTGTCCCGTGAGCGGATTCACCTGCCACAGCCCGTCCGTCTGCAGGAAACTCTGCACGGTCTCCACGGTCATGTCCCCCGCCCTATATACATGCTCTCCCGACCAAACGGTGACGATCTGAGAGATCAAAAGCAGCGTCCACACGAGCAGCAGCCCCGCCACGAGCGGGGTGATATCCCTGCCCTGCCATCCGGAGCCCCGTTTCCGGCTCCCCGGGGCGCGGCGTTTCCGCCACAGCCATACCGCCCCTAAGAAGACCGACAACACCCCCGTTCCCGCCGCAAAGACCGCGATTCCCTCCGCAAAGGAGCGCCCGGCGAAAAGCATCGTCAGATGCGCCGCCTCCGCCACTCCCAAAAGGGTCAAAAATCCCACAAGGATCCTGTCCGCCATATGCAGTTTGCGGGCCTGTCCGCCATATATAACCCCTGTGACGCCGGTTCCCAACAGAACGGAAAATCCCGCCATACACAGCACAAACCAAAACGCTCCCATCGCCGCGCCTCTCTGACTGTAGCCAAATATCTCCAATTTGCCGTTTCTATTAGAATATCATTTTATCGCGGAAATATCAACGACCAACGCAAAACCTGCACAACACAAACCCCCGTGACATAAAACCGGCCACAATCGCACTAAAACGCGATCATGGCCGTCAGCATTCACAGGACATCAGAGCATCATATATGTAGCCATCCCCGGTCACATGGCTTTGAAATCAAGGCGAACCTTGTCCGCAATCCTTGCGATGTACTCGCTGTTGGTGGGTCTGCTTTTGCCCGAGAGTACCGAATATCCGAACATTTTCTCAAATGTCTCCACATTTCCCCTGTTCCACGACACCTCGATGGCATTGCGGATCGCCCGCTCCACCTTCTGATCCGTAGTCTTAAATCTCTTCGCAATGGCAGGATACAGCAGCTTTGTCACACTGCTCACCACCTCCATGTCCCTGCCCGAGAGCAGAATGGCATCACGAAGATAATGATAGCCCTTCAAATGTGCCGGCACTCCTATATCCAACATAATGTCTGTAATGTATCTCTCCAGTTCATAATCCTCTACAACCGCAATATCCATAATGAATTCCCCTTTCACATGTCGAGTATTGCTCCTTCTTGTGACTGCTTAGGGTTATTTTATCATGAATGTCGAATCGGAAAAAAGGACTTTCCATCGCAACTTTGGACAGAATTTCCGAAAAAAAGTGCCTAAAAGTGGACTTTTGCCAAATTACAACTCTTCCCGCACCAGATAAATGGGCCTCCTTTTTACTTCCATGTAAGTTTTGGCCAGATATTGTCCCAAAATTCCGGTACAGAAAAACTGTATGCCGCTGGTCAGCAGCATGATACACACTAAAGAAGGCCAACCCGAGACCGGATCTCCGAACAGGATCTTGCGCACGATCACAAACACGATCATGGCGAAGGCCAGGATACAGAAGAAGACCCCCATCAGCGAGGAGATCAACAGCGGCGCCGTGGAAAATGCCGTGATCCCGTCAAAGGAATACATCAGCAGTTTCCAGAAATTCCACTTTGTCTCGCCTCTGGCACGCTCCACATTCTCATACTCCAACCACTTGGTGCGGAAACCCACCCATCCGAAGATTCCCTTGGTAAAGCGATTGTATTCCCGCATGGACAGGATGGCATCCACCATCTGCCTCGTCATGAGCCGGTAATCCCTGGCGCCGTCCATCATCTCCGTCTTGGAGATCTTTTTCATGAGACGATAGAATCTCCTCGCGAAGAAACTGCGGATGGGCGGCTCCCCTTTGCGGCTGACGCGGCGGGTAGCCACCGAGTCATAGCCCTCCTCCAAACCCGCGAACATCTCCGGCAACAGGCTCGGCGGATCCTGCAGATCCACATCCATCATGACCACATAATCGCCTTTCGCTTTCTCCAAACCCGCAAACATGGCGGCCTCCTTGCCAAAATTTCTGGAAAAGGAGATCAGATGCACCCTCTCATCCTCCCCGCGAAGTTTCTTGACTTCCCGCACGGTGCCGTCCGCGGATCCGTCGTCTATATAGAGCAGCTCCAGCTCCAATCCCTTCTCCTCCAAAAAAGGATCGTTTTTGATCAATTCCCTGTAAAACAGCTCCACGCTCTCCTCCTCGTTATAACATGGAACGATCACGCTCAAAAGACTCATACTTTTCTCTCCTCCAACAGTTTCTCAAAATCTTCCCTGCAGACGGGGCGCGAATAATGATATCCCTGCAGCAGCGTGGCGTTCAACTCCCCCACGATATCCGCCACCTTACCGTTCTCCACGCCCTCTATGATGGAGGCGTAGCCCAAACGTCTGCACATTCCCAACAGGCTGTCCACGATCACATAGTCTATGTCGTGTCCCGGCTGCGCCAACTCCCTGATAAAAGAATGCTCCACTTTGATATAATCCACGGGGAGCCATTTTAACATCTCCATGGAGGCATATGCCGTTCCAAAATCGTCCAGCGCAATCTTAAAGCCGTACTCCCGCAGTCTGCCAAAGACGGCCGCAAGCTCTTGGGGATTTTCCACCTCACAACTCTCCGTGAGCTCTATG
This sequence comes from Acetatifactor muris, assembly GCA_023663635.1. Classification (GTDB taxonomy): domain Bacteria; phylum Bacillota; class Clostridia; order Lachnospirales; family Lachnospiraceae; genus Acetatifactor; species Acetatifactor muris_A. Next base: position 35,998 of record JAMPHD010000010.1, on the reverse strand, counting down.
ATGATGGATTTCGGATTCGCCCCGTACTTTTCCACACAGGAGACCGCCCTCTCCACAAAGGCGTCATCCAGGAACTGCTGATAGGATACGTTGAAACTGACCTGCAGCTCGCCGTATCTGTCGCGCCATGCCGCCTGCTGCATGATCGCGCGGTCCATGACCCAAAAACCCACTTCATGGATATCGCCGTAATCTTCCAGCACCTTGATAAACTCCATCGGGTAGGAATCCCTGATCCGATCTCCCTTCCATCGCAGAAGACTTTCACAGCCTGCGACCCTTCCGGTATTCGGATCGATAAACGGCTGGAAGAACAGTTCAAACCCTTTGAAATCATTTTTAATACACTGCTTTAAGTCTTCCCGCAGGATCAGCCCTCTCTCATGTTTTGCGGCTATCTCCTCCGAGAAGAAGGCCAGACTTCCCCTCCGGGTATTCTTGGCATACTCCAACGAATGCTCCAGTTTATTGATAAGGCCCTCTCTGGTGTCCGCGTCCTTCGGGAAAAATACCCCTCCTGCCGACACGGAAATACCCACTTTCCGCCCGTCTTCCAGATTCATGATATCCGTCTCACGGCGTATTTTCTCATAAAAATCCGTCACTTCCCGCAGATCGGACGCAAAGGCGATCACAAGAAATTCATCGCCGCTGAAACGCAATACCCTCCACCCGGGATCGGACAGACTGCTCAACTCCCGTGAAAATTTGATCAGGATCTCATCCCCGATGTTATATCCGTAATTGCTGATGATCTTCCGAAATCCGTCCATTCCGATCAGCAGGGCGATCCCGGACTGTGTGTCAAAGTCGAGATAGTGCATATCCTGCGTTGTCAAAAGCCCTGTCAGAGAATCGTATTTGCTCTGCCCGTCTATCCTCGTCATAAGGCCCGCGAAAATGATGGGATTTCCTTCCGCATCCCGGATTACGCTGCCCTTACACTCCACCCACACATATACGCCCGACGCGTTCCGCGCCCGGTACTGGCAGTTGTGATATTTCTTTGTGCCGGCAAACACGCCTTCGATATCATCCGTATAAACCTTCAGATCATCCGGATGCACATGTTCCGCCCATACATGCGCCGCGTCCTCCAGGTACTCCCCCGCCAGGCCGAAATAATCCACGGCGGCCCCGGACCACCGGGAAATATCCGTCCTCATATCACATACATAAATATAAACATTGTCAGATGCCGACGCAAACGCTTCAAACAATTGGTTGTTAAAAACATCACTCATGCCATCACCCTCCGATCTTTCTCAACAGGCGCTCTTTCCCATGCAGATCTGTTGCAGATCCATCTGCAGATCCGCAAGTCCTTATGCGATATATTATAATTGCTTTTTATTGGAAACACAAGAAGAAAACCACTCTATCGCCCTTGGGCATAGACTTTTTCCCAAAAATAGGATATACTATAAGTTAGTTTATCACAAAATACCTACTATTGATACAGGAGCAGAAACATGCAATTTTTACAAGATTTTTCCGGCAATGTCATTTTTTTCTCAGCGGCGTTGGGATGGCTGGTCGCGCAGATCCTCAAAACGCTGATCCACATGTTGTTTACCAAAAAATTTGTCGCGGAGCGTCTGGTGGGCAGCGGCGGTATGCCCAGTTCCCATTCCGCCACCGTATGCGCTCTGGCGACGGCAACCGCCCTTGAATACGGAGCCGGCAGCTTTGAGTTTACCATCTCTCTCATTTTGGCCATCATCGTGATGTACGATGCCATGGGTGTGCGCAGAGAGACCGGGATTCAGGCCAAACTGCTGAACGATCTGGTAAAGACCTTCGTGGACATGGGAAGAAGCGAATTGTCCGCCAACGAGAAACTGAAAGAATTTGTGGGACATACTCCCCTTCAGGTATTAGTCGGGGCTATATTGGGCATTCTGGTAGCGACGGGAATGCATCAGTTTATCTGATGCCGCAAATGATCGGATGCGCAACAGAGGTTCCATGGATATACGGAACGGGAGGAATCATGAAACTCAGAAAATTATCCATCTTTTTCATAGCCGTCGCCATCCTGCTCGGCGGATGCGATCGCGGCGCCACACCGGGTCCCATCCTGTCTGAGAACGATTATCTCAATGAGAATAATCATCAGGGATCGGATATGGAAGATCGCCCCGGCATCAATACGGATATTCAGATCGTGACGGAGGACGACACCCTGCCTCCCCGGGAGGGTATGGTGCGAAGCCGTCTCACCAACGAATGGGTGGATGAAGAGGTGAATGAGACGCGCCCCATCGCGGTCATGGTGCCCAATGAGAGCGGCGCGATCCCCCACTATAATCTCTCCAAGGCATCCGTTCTCTATGAGGCCAATATGGAGGGCCGGGTCACACGCCTCATGGCGGTCTTTGAGGATTGGGAAGATCTGGTGCGCATCGGCAATATCCGCAGCGCCAGAACCTATTTTGCCTATTGGGCCTTTGAATGGGACGCGTTTTTCGTACATTACGGCGGCCCATACTATATCAATGAACTGATGGATCAGGAATACACGGAAAATATTGACGGCCTCGGCGGGGACGGCAACGCTTTCTATCGCTCTAAGGACCGCCCGGAACCGCACAATGTCTATGCGGACGGCGATAAACTGTTGGACCGGATTGAAAGACGCGGCTACAGTCTGTCCTATCGCGATCTCACGGACGAGTCTCATTTCCTCTTCGCCACCAAGGCCGAGCCCAACACTCTGGCCCAATACGGCAGCGATGCCCACAATGCCGCTTATATCGATATGTCGGGCTGTTACCCTCTGACCCGCTGTTACTTTGAGTACAATGACGAGGACGGTCTCTATTACCGCTCTCAGCATCTCTCCGGGGCAACAGACGAGCCGCACACCGATGCGGACGGCGTGCAGCTCTCATTCAAAAATATTCTGGTACAGTACACCAAACAGGAAACCTTGGACGACAAAGGCTATCTGGTGCTCCAATGCCATGACGACACCCGAGACGGCTGGTTCTTCACCAACGGTCGGGGCATCCATGTCAACTGGGCCAAAGACAGCGACTATGGCGTCACCAAATATTATGACGACTATGGAAACGAGATCACTCTGAACACGGGCAAGACCATGATCTGCATCGTGAACGAAAACGACTCTTTCACATTCCGTTAATTTATTTGTTCCCCAAACCCAACCGGTTGACCGCGGAGAAGATCGCCCGCACGGAGGCTCTGGTGATGTTGGAACTCACGCCCACTCCGTAGGTCACATGGCCGGTGTTGGCATCCAACAGATGGATGTACGCGGCGGCCTGAGAGTTGGATCCGCTCTGCAGAGCATGCTCCTCGTAATCCAAGACCTTAATGCTGATATTGAGATCCTCCGCCAATCCTCTCTTCACCGCGTCGATGGGCCCGTTGCCCACCGCCTCAAAGCATTTCTCCTCTCCGTGATCCGTGTAGGTCACCGTCACCTTGGTGTCAAACTGCGACTTCACGGAACCTCCCAGATCATCCACGCGCAGTTTCCGGAAATGGATGGGCTCCTTTCTGTCCAAATACTCTTCTTTGAAACTCTCCATGATCCTCTCCGGGGACACCTCGCCCTGTTGCTCGGAGATCGCCTGGATCACATCCGCAAATTCTCTGTGCATGGCCTTCGGAAGCTTAAATCCAAAATAGGTATCCATGATAAACGCCACGCCGCCCTTTCCGGACTGGGAGTTGATGCGCACGATGGGCTCATAATCCCTGCCGATGTCGGAGGGATCGATGGGCAGATAGGGCACCTGCCAGATCTCGCTGCCGCGCTCCTTCATCGCCTGCATACCCTTGTTGATGGCATCCTGATGAGAGCCTGAGAAAGCGGTGAACACCAATTTGCCGGCGTAAGGGTGTCTGGGATGAATGGGCAGTTTGCAGCATCTCTCATAGATTTCTATGATATCGTTGACCCGTTCTATGTTCAGCTTGGGATCAATGCCCTGAGAAAACATATTATAGGCAATATTCAACACATCCACATTGCCGGTGCGCTCGCCGTTTCCAAAGAGTGTCCCCTCGATGCGGTCCGCTCCCGCCAACAGAGACAGCTCCGCGGTCGCCACGCCGGTACCTCTGTCATTGTGCGGATGCACGCTGATGATCAGGCTCTCCCTGTTCTCCAGATGCTTTATCATCCACTCGATGCGGTCCGCGAACACATTGGGCGTGGTCATCTCCACCGTGGAGGGCAGATTGATGATCATGGGATTGTCGGGCGTGGGACCCCACTCGCGGATCACCGCGTTACAGATCTCTGCCGCGTACTCCGGCTCCGTGCCCGTAAAGCTCTCGGGAGAATACTCCAGAATGATCTTGCCCGGGAATTTGGCCGCGCGCTCTTTCACCATCCGGGTGCCCGCCAGCGCGATCTCCGTGATCTCCGGCATATCCTTGTGGAATACCACATCTCTCTGCAGGGTAGAGGTGGAATTGTAGATATGTACGATCGCCTGTTTACAGCCCTCGATGGACTCAAAAGTGCGGTCGATCAACTCCTCTCTGCACTGTGTCAGCACCTGCACCACCACATCGTCCGGGATCAGTTTCCTGTCCACCAACTGGCGCAGAAAGTCAAATTCAATCTGGCTCGCGGCGGGAAATCCGATCTCGATCTCCCGAAATCCCAGATTGATCAGAAACCGGAACATCTCCACTTTCTCATCCACCACCATGGGATCGATCAGCGCCTGATTGCCGTCCCGCAGATCCACGCTGCACCAGACCGGAGCTTTGGTGATCTCCTTATTGGGCCACTCCCGCTCGGGATAATCCATCACCGGATTTTTTTGATACCTCTTGTAATTCAACATTGCCTCTACCTCTTTTCCTCTTATCTGCAAAATAACAGCCCATCCAAAGGATGAGCTGTCGATCATTCTCCCAAACCGCTTTCCACGGCTGCGACTAAAGCCCGCAGGGCCTCCTGTTCATCTTCGCCCTCGCACACAAATTCAATCTCATCTCCACACTTGACACATGCCCCCAGTACGCTCAACACGCTCTTCGCGTTGGCCGTGCTGTCACGGAATGTAAATGTAATTAGTGATTTAAACTGCATGGCCTCCTTGCATAGGATACCTGCCGGTCTCAAATGCAATCCGGTCGGGTTCTTGATCACGACTCTCTGACTTACCATATGCGTACCCTCCCATTTCCGTGCCGCACGGGCAACCCCATTCGCCCGCCTTCTCTCCGACACAAAACTGATGCTATATTCTAAATATAGCATGATTAAATTATAAGCACAAGACATTTTTTTGCCGTCGCATTTTGGAGATTTTTCCAAAATGTTTCCGCAGCGCCTCAGAACATGATGTCCTGAATCAGTCCGGCCAGTTTCTCAGCCTCTTCCCGGATCACTTTCTGATCCTTGCCCTCGATCATGACACGCACCAGAGGTTCTGTTCCGGAGGGACGGATCAACACCCTGCCCTCGCCGGCAAACTTCCTCTCCAACTCAGCTATGGCGCCGGCGATCTCCGGATATTCCATATATCTGTCCTTCTTGTGATTGGCCACCTTGGCGTTCACCAGAGCCTGTGGCAATACCTCCATAACGGACGCCAGCTCCGACAAAGGTTTGCCCGTATCCACCATCACCTGCAGCAGATGCAAGGCGCTCAACAATCCGTCTCCCGTGGTGTTTTCATCCAGAAAGATGATATGTCCCGACTGCTCGCCTCCCAGATTGGCATGGATCTCTTTCATGCGTTCCAACACATAGCGGTCTCCCACCTTGGTCTTCTCCATGGTGATCCCGGAGCGCTCTCCCATGAGGAAAAATCCCAGATTGCTCATGACCGTGGCCACAATGGTATCGCCGGCCAGTTTGCCCTGCTGTTTCATATAATTGCCGATGATGGCCATGATCTGATCGCCGTCCACCTTATGTCCGTTCTCATCCACAGCCAACAGACGGTCTGCGTCTCCGTCAAAAGCCAGGCCCACATTGGCCTTCTCGTACACCACTCTCGCCTGCAATTCCTCCATATGGGTGGAACCGCAGTTGGCGTTGATATTGGTGCCGTCGGGGTTATTATGTATGGCCACCACATTGCCTCCCAGTTCCTTCAACGTCTCCACCGAGGTGTAGAACGCGGCGCCCTCCGCACAGTCCACCACGATCTTTAAGCCGGTCAGATCCACATTCACGGAATTCATGGCGTGATTGATATACTCCTCGCGGGCGTCCGTGCGATACTTGATCTTGCCCACTCCGGGCCCGATGGGGAATTTGATGCCGGGCATATTGCCGCGGATCATCTCCTCGATCTCATCCTCCAACTCATCCGGCAGCTTATAGCCGTCGCCGTCAAAAAATTTGATGCCGTTGAACTCCACGGGATTGTGGGACGCAGAGATCACCACTCCCGCGTCCACCTTATACTTTTGGGTGAGATATGCCACGGCCGGCGTGGGAAGCACACCCACATAGACACAGTTGGCTCCCACGGAACAGGCTCCCGCCATCAGCGCGTTGGCCAACATATCCCCGGAAATCCGGGTGTCACACCCCACCATCAGAGTCGGCTTGTGCTCCTTCTCTTTCGTCAGCACACAGGCTCCCGCCTGCCCAAGCTGCATGGCCAACAAAGGGGTCAGTTCCTCATTCGCGATACCCCTCACTCCATCCGTACCAAATAATCTGGACATAATGCCTCCGTTTCGGTGCCGCGCACCTGATTTATATGATTCGTCACTCCGCCTCTTTGACGGTGATCCTCACTGAAGGTTCATTGCTGATACTGATCTGTTCATCCAATCTGAAAGTCACGGGCATCACATAGTTGCCGATGCGCAGATCTTCCATCCGTCTCGACTCCATCCATGCCGCGACGTCCACCACTCCGGCCGTATTTCCCTCGTTCAGCAGCTCCACCTTGTCCCGCAGTCCCTCCACTTCCACAGGGATCAACAGCTCCGCGGACTCACTGATCTCCACCGTCAGATTTCCCGCGTCCGGAACGTTGACGATCGAAATATCACGCGCGGATATATGCAAAGTCTTCTCCACCACCGGCTCAATGTAGACGGTGAACGTGACTCTTCCGTTAAATCCGGAGTCCGCCAAGCGCACATTTTCGGGAAGATACTCCCGAATATCGATTGTGCGCACCAGATCGCCGCTCTCCCCGGTAATGTCCAACATTTCCTCGGGGATCACGATCTCGTTGACGCGGGAGAGATTGTAGGCGCTGCCCGCGATCTTCACCATATCCGTATCACTTGCGATCGCTCCGGTGGCCATATATCCCGTCGCGGGCATTCCCGTATAGGCATATCGCACGGGAATCTCCCTGGTCGCGAGTACCTCCACCGACATTCTGACATAGTCCATGTTCTTGACCAGATTTGCCCGCTGTACCTCATTGCCGTCCGCGTCGTACAGTTTGATATCCACATTCGCCGTCAGATTGGTGGTGGCGTCCGTCACATCGATCACGGCTCCCGCCTTCTTGACCTGCTCCACCGCGGACTTGGGTCCCGACACCTCAATGCGGTTCTGATCCGGCGTCATGGACGCAACCATATAGCCCTCCGCCACGGTACCCACGGTGGTGGTCTCCAACATCACATATTTCTCGGCCTTCTCCTCCACGTTGAGCTGCACCAGATCATGGCTCCCCTCAATGGATACCACATTGGCATTGGACGCCTTGAACGTAATGGGAACGGTATTGATGTCCGTCAACTTGCTCACATCCGCCTCAGCCGTGATATCACTGGTGCGCAGCTGCGTAAACACGCTCTTGGGCGCATACACTTTCACGCGGACCGTGTCCGTGCCATCCAACACCTCATACACCTTGTTCTCCCTGTCCAACAGTTCCGTATTTATCAGTTTGACCTGAATGGTGCCCATATCTCTCTCATCCTTGGGATCACCAAACTGTACCACCAAAAACCACAAAAGGAATGCCAATATCAGAGATATGAGTTTCAACCCCAGATTATTCAGCAGTTTTTTTCTCATTGTCTGCCCTGTTCCTTCCCTTCCGCTTGAGTTTCAATCTGTTCTCGTCACCGCTCTTATTCAAGATCTGCTGAAGGAACTTTTTCAGTGACTCCGTATCCGGAATGCGTTTCAACTCTCCCTCATAAGCGGCGCTGATCCTGCCGGTCTCCTCGGAGACAATGACCGTCAGGGAATCGGTGACCTCGGAGATACCCACTCCCGCGCGGTGTCTCGTCCCCAATTCCTTGCTCAATGCCAGATTGTCCGAGAGCGGCAGATAGCAGGTAGCCGATACGATCCGGTTCCCGCGTATGATGACGGCCCCGTCATGCAGAGGCGTATTGTGCTCAAAGATATTGATAAGGAGCTGATTGCTCACCAGTCCGTCCACATCGATCCCCGTGCGCTCGTAATCTTTCAGGGACACCTGCTGTTCTATGACGATCAGCGCGCCCGTGCGCACCTTGGCCATCTCCGTACATGCCCTGGCGATCTCGTTGATCGTCTTCTCGGAAAACGCCTCCTCTTTTCCGGCAGACTCAAAGGGAATCACGGAGGAGAGAATATTTTTCTTGCCCAACTCCTCCAAAGCCCTGCGCAATTCCGGCTGCAGGATCACCACCAGGGCCGTGATGGCAAATCCCAACACGTTCTGCGCGATCCACAGTATGGTGTTCATCTTGCAGACTAACGCGATAAACAGAAAAACAAATATCACAATAAGGCCCTTCAGGAGCGTCCACGCCCTGGTGGCCTTCATCCATACCAGAACATAATACACCAAAAGGGCGATTATCAGAATCTCCAATATATCGCCCAGATCCATTATGGTTCCGTATATGCTGAAATCTCGCAGATATTCCGCTATCCTGTCAATTCCCTGCATCCCTCAATACAGCTCCTTTAATACAGCTCCTCATACTCTTCATCCGTTTCGCCGGGCGGCACATTGCGCCCGCCTCCCGATGAACCGCCATAGCGTCCGGAAGGCCTTCTTTGTGTGTGCTCCGCAGACCCGGACCTGCCTGCGCTGTACGCTCCCCTGCCCGAACTCACCGATGCCCTTCTGGGAGTGTTGATGCGCTTGACCGTCTTGGTAGGCGCGGCCACGGTCATCTTGGGAACCGCCTTCACATAATAATAATACTCATCATCCTCAAACTGCACCTTTTCCGTCCTGCTGTAATCCACGCAGAACCGGAAGAACTCTATCACCTTCGCCGCCGCCAGAGCCAACAGATTGCCCAAGATCGCTCCGCCCACGGAGATATTGGTCTCATAGATCAGATCCCCCACCAGCAGGATCACAAGATTTAAGATGACTCCCGCGATCATGGCGATGGACCAGGAATAGTCCACGGACATCCTGCGGATCATATAGACCGCCACCACGGTGATGGCAAAGGCCACGACCATGACCATCATCGCCTTATTTTTCATCAATGCCTCGATCAAAAGCCGCAGTTTCGCCGTGGTGTCCGCGGCGCTCATGGTATTGATGGTAGGCGCGTTGGAGATCACCGCCAAAAGCAGATAGTAGATCACCACGCCGCATCCCACCGACACCGCGGATGCCGGAGTGCCCACAAGTCCCATGACCACCGGCATGACGTACGGCACTTTCAGCGCGCACAGGACCGGGGTCAGCACCACCACCAGAGAATCTTTGGGGCTGAATCTGAAGTACAGCAGGAACATCAGCAGATAGACGATCAGTCCCACCAACGCGATCTCCGCGGCCAACGCGTACATATGCAGCAGGCTGAACAGCGCCGCGAACAGTATGATGCATCCGTCGGGAAGAAAGGAACAGGCCAATGCGGCGATCAGGACAAAGGCCATATTGTCAAGCCTTGTCATATATCCCATGTTTGAGTTCACCATGGCCAATACCAGAAACGCCACCGCAAACTTCACAACGGGAAGAATGAACGTCTCATTCTTGCTGTATATATATTTCAATTTATCTCTCAATTCCAGTAAAGCGATCATTCCATCCTCCAATTAGCTCTCCTCGTACAGGGAAGTGAGCTTTTTGAGATTCTGATAATACAGTTTCAGGCTCTTGCGCGCCCTGGCGTAACGGTACGCGCAGATTCCATAGGTGGCCGCGCAGTAAACGCCCACCGATATCCCATAGTACATCAATATATTGCGCGCAAAGCTCACCAGATCCATCTTGTAGATATCCTGCATAAAGCCTTCCAGATCATAAAACACAAACAGGGCAAAGATCAGCACAAACGCGATGGAGGAACAGAAAAAAGACTTCAGCACCTGCACGGCAATATAGTCACTGCGAAAATATTTGCCGATCTTCATATTTTTCTTGCCCTCATGCCCCTCGTAAGAGGCCATCTTGGTCATAAGGATCACTCTTTCCTCGTTCAGCATACAACCTCCCCGAAACTCCCGGCGGGAATCTTCCGCCCCCTCACAGGAATCTCATTTTAGGGTTCTCCTTGTCCTTCTTGGCAGGCGCTGCCGCGGGCGCGGGTTTGCTCTGCTTGATGATGGTCTGGAAATTGTTGGCCAGATTATTCCTGCATTTATCGCAGTATCTGCCGCTGCGGATCGCGCAGCCGCAGCTCTCGCATGTCAAAAAGTTAGCGGATCCCTCCGTCAACTCCAGACGCTCCTCTTTCAGCCATTGGCGGATCTGCTGTACCTCCACGTCACATTCCTCCGCCACCTGATGCATATTGACGCCAGGGTGCTCCTCCACATACTTCTTGACTTCCTGGAACTTTTCTTCCAGTTTATCCTTGCAGGAAGGGCAGATCACCGGCCCGGTCAGATAATTGAATATCCTTCTGCATTCTTTACATGTTCTGACATCCATATGAAAACCTCCGTTTCGCTAGACGCCCGCACCACAGGCCAATGCGATGAAATATACGCGCTCCACTCCGCCTGCTTTCAGCGTTGCCGCCGCCTCGTCCATGGTGCTGCCCGTCGTATAAATATCATCCACCAGTATAACTGTCTTTAATTTTACATCATTTTGGTCAATATTGAAAGCCCTTTTCAAATTATTTTGCCTTTCTTTCGGATTTAAATATTTTAGGGGCTTGGTATTGCGCACCCGGGACAGATATTTGGCCCTCACGGGCACATCGAGCCGCCGTCCCACGGACTCCGCCAAAAGCGCCGCCTGATTATATCCTCTCCCACGCTGTCTGGCGGGGTGAAGCGGTATGGGGATCAGCGCGTCCGGAGCCGTTTCGCCTACAAATGCTCCCAGATACCGGGCCATCTCCTCCCCCAGAAAATCCGCGTATTCCTGCCTGCCGCCATATTTCAGGCGATAGATGCTCCCCGCCGCGCTCTCGTACTCATAGAGTGCCCGCCCTCTGTCAAAAACATGACTTGCGCCGCTGCAATCCGCACAAAATTCTCTCTCGTCCCGCAGCTTTTTGCCGCATTTGAGACAATAGGGCGGCGTCAGCAGCTTAAGACGCGGGGCGCAGTCCGGACAGATCCCGGCGCCCCGGGGTGTGACGATCCCGTCGCAGACCGGGCACCGCAGGGGAAAAAGCATCTGTTTGACAGTATCCGGCCAATCCTTCATCCGGCTCCCCCTTCCGGATCCGCCATCTCATTGATGCGCTCCTCAAGCCCCGTATAGCGGCCTGTCTCGCTCACATTGTCTATCATCCCCCGCACGGTGCCGCTGCTGCCCAGGATCGTCACGCATTTCTCCGCCCGGGTGACGGCCGTGTATAAGAGATTCCGGTTGAACAACATCCTCGGCCCCGACAGAAGGGGCAGGATCACCGCGGGATACTCGCTGCCCTGAGACTTGTGGATGGTGATGGCGTAGGAAAGTTCCAATTCCTCCAGCAGGGCGAAGGGATAGGTCACGCGCCGGTGTTCATCATACTCCACCACCAACTCCGACGCAGCCTCGCGGATCTCCTCGATCCGTCCCATATCGCCGTTAAAAATCCCCATGCCCTTGTCGATGGGTATGCCGTATCTCCCGAGGATCTCCCACTCCAGTTGATAATTGTTGCGGATCTGCATGACCTTGTCTCCCTCCCGGTAGATCACATCCCCCACCATATGCTCTCGCTTGCCCGCGTCCGGCGGATTCAGATAGCGCTGTAAAATAGCGTTCAGAGTCTCACATCCCAGACTGCCCTTCCGCATGGGGGTCAGCACCTGAATGTCCATGGAGGAGGCGTTGACATAGCGGGGCAGCTTGTCCTGTATCAGTTGGATCATATGTTTGTATATGACATTAACGTCATTTCTTTCCAGAAAGAAAAAATCTCTCGATTTGTTGTCTGTAGCGATGGGTTCTCCCCTGTTGATCCTGTGAGCATTGACAATAATGTCACTTTCTTCCGCCTGCCGAAATATTTTCTCCAAAACGACCATGGGAAACCTGCGGCTGTCGATCATGTCCCGCAGCACCTGCCCCGGCCCCACACTGGGAAGCTGATTCACGTCTCCCACCAGGATCAGTCTGGTGCCCGGGAGCACCGCCTTTAGGAGAGATTGGAAGAGTTGAATATCCACCATGGACATCTCATCTATGATCAGCACATCCGTCTCAAGCGGCGTCAGCTCATTGCGCTCAAACCGCACTTTTCTCCCATCCTCATCCGAGAGCGCGCCGTTTAACTCCAACAGTCGGTGAATGGTGCGCGCCTCGAATCCCGTGGCCTCCGTCATGCGTTTCGCGGCCCGTCCGGTGGGAGCCGCCAACAGGATATCCAAGCCCTCGGATTCAAAGAAACGCAGCATCATGTTGATGGTGGTGGTCTTGCCGGTCCCGGGGCCTCCCGACAGGATGAACAGCCCGTTTTGGATACTCGCCATCACCGCCTGGAACTGCAGTTCGTCCAACTCCATACCGTGTCGGCTCATGATCTGTTCCAAGGTCCTGCGCCAGGCCGCCTGTTGGGAGGGAAGGCTCTCCGCCTCCCACATGGGAACATTCAGTCTGTGCAGCATGGCCGCGCAGTTCAGCTCCGCGTAATAATAGTGCGATGTGAATACTTTCTGACCCTTGATGACCAGTTTTTTGTCCATAGCCAGATTCTCCACCTGGGGGCGGATGTACTCCTCATCCACACCCAACAGTATACGCGCCCGCTCCAACAAAAGATGCATGGGAAGATAACAGTGCCCCTCCCCCACGGACTGCTGCAATGTGTAAAACACGCCGCTTCGGATGCGGTAATCCGAGTCCGTGTGAATGCCGATGCGGGACGCGATCTCATCCGCGATCTTAAAGCCCACACCGCTTATATCCTCCGCCAACCGATAGGGATTCTCCCGCATCACGCCGTAGAGTTCCTGACCGTAAGCATTGTAGATCTTGACGGCCAATGTGTTGGAGATGCCGTACTGCTGCAGATAGACCATCGCGTTCCGCAGATCTCTCTTCTCCTCCACCTGCAGCGCGATCTCCTGCGCCTTGCGTATGCTGATACCCTTGATCTCCGCCAGACGCTCAGGCTCCTCCTCAATGATGCGGAAAGTGTCGTCGCCGAATTTTTTGACGATGCGGGATGCCAACGCGGCTCCCACACCCTTGACGGCTCCGCTGCCCAGATAGCGCTCCATGCCGACGCTGTCCGTGGGCATCACGGTTTGGTAGTCGGCTATCTTAAACTGCCTTCCGTAGACAGGATGCTCCACATATTCTCCCGTGGCGGCGATCGTCTCCCCCTGCGACAGGCCGTTACAGACACCCACACAGGTGATCTCCTCTCCTCCTGCCATGAGGCTCATGACCGTATAACCGTTTTCACTGTTTTGGAAAATGATGTGCTCCACACACCCGTTTACTGTTTCCATATGCTCTTAACCTTTTGCGTATGATTCCGAATCGGATAGAAAAAGAAGATTGAAAGAGCGGATTGAAAGAGCGGACAGTCCGAAAAACTGTCCGCGTAAGCTCTTTTATACAGGACTGTCCACGCCCGCCCCATAGTTGATCTTCATCTGCTCATAAAGCATCTGCGCCAGTCCCAGGCCGCTCTGATCCGTGGCATCCGCCGCAACTTTCTGTATCATCTCGTCCTTGAAATAATCCACCAGATTGGAGTTGGCGGAACTGCTGTCCTCACTTTGGGGGATCGTCTTCATCATTCCCTTGAAAACCTGTTCCAGAAAATATGCCTCAAACTGCTTGCAGACATCCATCAGCTCATCGTCCGTAGCCTTGGAATAGTCGGTTTTGAGCTGACCTTCCAACTTGGACGCGACCGCGTTGGATGCCGTCGTATATATGTCATTATAGTTAGAGCCAAGACCTCCGATATCCATGATTCTTCCTCCGTTTCCAATGTAAATTTGCTTGCCCGGACCGCCGGTTCTCCGAATTGCTCATCTCCTCAGACCGCCGGTTTCTTCAGACTGCTTATCTCCTCAGATTATTGGCCTGCTGCAGCATCTCGTCAGACGCGATGATCGCCTTGGAGTTGAGCTCATAGGCTCTCTGTGCCACGATCATGTTCACCATCTCATCGGCAACCTGTACGCCGGATCCCTCCAGATAATGCTGAATGACCTTGGACTTCTGCACGTTATTGTTGGTGGCCTCGTTGATGGGCGCGCCGCTGGCCACGGTCTGTCCGTAAAGGCTGTCGCTGAGTCTCTCCAGACCGTTGGGATTGTTGAACTGAAACACTCCGATCTGAATGCCGATGGGCTGCGGGTTTTCGTTCTCATCCGGATAGCAGATCTGTCCGTCGGAGCTGACCTGAATCCTGCTCACGATATACTGCTCGCCCAGAATGATCGGGTTTCCGGCGGTGTCCAACACGGGAAGACCGTCCGAATCGGCCAACATGTTGCCCCCGTTGGCCAATGTAAACTGGAAATTACCGTTCCTGGTATAATATGTCTCCCCATCGCTGCCGCGCACCGCAAAGAATCCCTTGCCGTCCAACGCAAAAGCGGTGTCGCTGTCAGACGACAACATCGGTCCCGTCTTAAAGATGGCTGAGATGGAGGCGTTGCGCACACCCAGTCCGACCTGCGCGCTGCTGGGCTTATTCGCGCCGTTAGCCGATGTAGTCACGGTCTGAATATCCTGATAGAGCAGACTCTTGAATTCATTTACCTCCGTCTTGTAGCCGGTGGTATTGACATTGGATAAATTATGCGCGATCGTGTCCAGATTTAACTGCTGCGCGATCATACCCGTTGCCGCTGTCCATAAACTTCTGACCATAATGCTTACCTTGCCTTTCCTCTATATCCCATCATATCTCAACATAGCTCTTATAGCTCATTCCATATCATCCGCCCGATCAGCCTGACACTCTGCCCAACTGCGTGACCGCGATCTCAAGGGAGTCGTCATAGGCCTGTATGATCTTCTGATTGGCCTCGTATGCTCTGGTGATGGCGATCAGATTGACCATCTCCGACACTGTCTGCACATTGGCCATCTCCAGCCACCCGGAATTGATCGTGGCCGTTCCCTCAATCTGTCTGGCGCCCTCCAACGGTCTGAAATAAGTCTCGCCATATCTCTCCAGATAGTCATAATCTTCAAAATCAGCCACCTGTATCTGCGCGATCTCTCTGCCGTCCTGACTGATCCTGCCGTCTTTGGTGATATCGGTATCCGTCAGAGTGTCCAATTGGATACGCCTGTTCTGTGTATCCAACAGATAATCTCCCTCCTCCGTCACCAGATATCCCTCGCGGTTTAACGTAAACTGACCCGCGCGGGTGAACATGGTGGATGTCTCGCCTGCCTTGTTGGTAAACTCTATGGCAAAAAATCCGTCGCCCGAGAGAGCCAGATCATATGTATTGCCCGTCTCCCTGAAGGAGCCCTGTCTGTAATCCACATAATTCTCCCCGATCTTCACGCCGGGATTGCGGATACCCGTTCTCTGTATGGTTTGAAGTCCCACCGAAGCATCTTTTAATTTTACCGTCAGCACATCGTCAAAGGCCTGACTGGTGGTTCCTTCTTTCTTGTAGCCCACGGTGGACACATTGGCCAGATTGTTGGTCAGAACGTCCATGCGGTTCTGTTCGTTTACCATACCCGTCCAACCTGTGTATAATCCTCTTAACATGATGCCTCCTTCTTGGCCGTCTCTTGAATGACCCTCAAGCGATCCGGCCTCACAAACCTCACTGTTCTTTACTGTTCCCTATATCCCGCCAGAAACTCCACATACTGCCCCGTGCCGATGGCCACCGCGGTCATGGGATCCTCCGCGGTCATGGTATTGATGCCCGTCTTGGCGGAGATCAGATCCTCCAATCCTCTCAAAAGACTGCCGCCGCCCGTGAGCACGATTCCCCTGTCCGCAATATCCGCTGCCAACTCGGGGGGAGTCTTCTCCAACACACTGTGAATGGTCTCCACGATCTGCGCGGTGGTCTCTCGCAGCGCTTCCTCCGTCTCCTCTGAGGAAACCTTGACGGTCTTGGGCAGACCCGTGACCAGATTTCGTCCCCTCACATCCATATAGTCCACTTCGGGACGCTTGTACGCGGAGCCGATCTTGATCTTGATATCCTCCGCGGTCCTCTCACCGATCAACAGATTATGTTTCTTGCGCATATAGCGGACAAGCGCCTCATCAAAATCATCCCCCGCGATCTTGATGGACGCGCTGACAACAGTGCCTCCCAGAGAGATGACTGCGATATCGGAGGTTCCTCCGCCGATATCCACGATCATGTTGCCGCAGGGTTTCGCAATATCGATCCCCGCGCCGATGGCTGCCGCAATGGGCTCCTCAATGATGGATACCTCTCTGGCGCCCGCCTGATAAGTGGCGTCCTCCACGGCTTTCTTCTCCACCTCGGTCACACCGCTGGGCACACAGACCGCTATGCGGGGTTTCCGGAAAGTCCTCCGGCCCAGAGCCTTTTGTATGAAATGTTTCATCATTTTCTCCGTCACGGTGTAATCCGAGATCACTCCCTGACGCAGGGGGCGCACCGCCACAATATTGCCGGGCGTTCTGCCCAACATGAGACGCGCGTCCTCACCGATCGCTTTAATTTTGTTGGTATCTCTATCGAAAGCCACAACGGAGGGCTCTTTCAGGACCACGCCCTTCCCTCTGATGTAGACAAGTATACTGGCCGTTCCCAAGTCAATTCCGATATCTGTGCATTGCATTTATTCCTACCCCTTTCCGGTCTTCTTTGTACATCGAGTCATTACTAACTATCTATTATAACCGAAAAGTTCCTAAATTCATAGGGGTTTATAAAATTTTTAAAAAATACTAAATTTTATGTAACAAAAGGGACGCCGAAAAGTCTCTTCCGCGTCCCTGCATTACTCTTTCCATCTGTTATATCGGTCAAAACCGACAGATACTTTAGTCTGAACTTCAAAAAAGTTTTATGGAATCAATCTTATTGCTCCATATATTTGTCGATGGCACTCACCGTCTGCACCAATCCGTCCATCAGCTGCTCCGCGCGGGTTGCCTTCTCTCTGGTCTCCAGGCTCTTCTCCGCGGTCTGCTGCGTGCTGGCGGCAACCTCCTCGCTCACCGCGGAAATCTGACTGATGCTGTCCACAATAGTATTGTTGGATTCCATGATATCTTCGATCTTCTGATAGATCTGGCGCACGTTCGCGTTCAACCCGTCCATGCTGCGACCGATCTCGCCGAATTTGTTGTGGGTATTCTCGATCAGCCTGTGCTCCTCCTCGGCCGTACTCAACACATTGTCCACCGTCTTGACGGCCTCATCCGCGTTGTTCTGCAATACCGCCACGATCCCCTCGATCTTCTCGGTGAGCACCTGTGTCTCCTCAGCCAGTTTGCGGATCTCCTCGGCCACCACGGAAAATCCCTTGCCGGCCTCTCCGGCTCTGGCGCTCTCAATGGAGGCGTTCAGCGCCAACAGATTCGTCTGATCGGAGACGGAAAAGATCTGAGAGATGATCTCATGCACTTCGTTCACGTTCTGAATGAAATCCTTAACGGATCTCTCCACCTGATGGTTGGCCTCCTCGATCCGCTTGGAATTCTCCTCCAGATTCCTGACGCTCTCCCGGCCGCCCTCCACCGCCTGAGCCGATCTGTCAGACAGATCCAGCATGTCGTCCGACATCTGCTTGGTCTCCTGGATCATGCTCTGGATATTGCCCGTCATCACGGTCTGCCTCTCGATATTCTCCGCGTTGTTGCTGTTGCCCTGCGCGATCTCCCCCATGGCATTGGTGGTCATATCCACATCCTTGCCCAGTTCCTGAATATAGCCGCATGCCTCCCTGGAGCTCTCCCGCACCGCGGCCGCAACCTGAAGGATATCCTGAAGCATCGCCGCGCTCTTCTCTTTTTCGCTGTTGATATTCTCGATCTTGATCGCGTTATTGCGATTGGAGATCTTTGTCGTGTTACAGATCACAAACATATACATCAGGATACAGGCTCCCTGTATCAACAGACATGTAGTGTTCAGAGGCACTCCGGAGCGATGCTCTCCCAGTACAAATATCACATAGATCAGATCTATGATGTTGATGAGCGAAAAGGCGACGGCGCCCCGCACGATCATTTTATAGTCGAAATATAAAATGTACAGAACCGTGATGGGAAACGCGATACAGAACACCATATCATTGTGGGATCCCAACACACACAGCGCGTACACGATGATATATCCCGTCAGAGAGACATGCTTAAAAGCCGTGCTCTCCTTATTCCGCAGATAGACCACCACGTTTGCGATCAGCGATCCCAAAACCGCCGCAATGACCATCAGCAGGAACAGGATCCCAATGTTGTGCTTGGCATAGTCTGAAATATACCCCGCAAACATGATCAGATCGATAATGCCGACAATGATCATCACGAAACCATTGACCGCCCTGTTCATACTGTAATTCTTACCGCCTTCCTTCGCACTCATCCGTATTTTCCTCCTCCACTATGGCTGTTCCCGGCTCTGCCTGTCCCTGTCCAACATCTTGCGGATATAGATTCCCGTATAGGAATTCTCACTCTCGGCAATTTCCTCCGGTGTGCCCCGCGCGATGACCGTTCCGCCCTTATCGCCGCCCTCAGGGCCTATATCTATAATATAATCCACAGTTTTGATTACGTCAAGATTGTGTTCGATCACAACCACCGTATTTCCTCCGTCCGCAAGCCTGTGTAGGATCTCCACCAGCTTGTGCACATCCGCGAAGTGCAGTCCCGTGGTGGGCTCGTCCAAGATATAAATGGTCTTGCCCGTGCTGCGCCTGGAGAGCTCCGTGGCCAGCTTGATGCGCTGCGCCTCACCGCCGGAGAGAGTGGTGGAGGGCTGCCCCAATTTTACATAGGAGAGTCCCACATCGTACAGGGTCTCGATCTTACGGCGGATGGACGGCAGATTCTCAAAGAAAGGCATGGCCTCCTCCACCGTCATATCCAACACATCATAGATGCTCTTTCCCTTGTATTTGACCTCCAACGTCTCCCGGTTATAGCGTCTGCCGCCGCACACCTCACAGGGGACATAGACATCCGGCAGAAAATGCATCTCTATCTTGATGATGCCGTCCCCGCCGCAGGCCTCACAGCGGCCGCCCTTCACGTTAAAGCTGAACCTTCCTTTGCCGTAGCCCCTGGCTTTCGCGTCCGCCGTGGAGGCGAACAGATCTCTTATCTGGTCGAACACGCCCGTGTATGTGGCCGGATTGGATCGGGGCGTCCGCCCGATGGGAGACTGGTCGATGGCGATGACTTTGTCAAGCTGCTCCAGTCCCACGATATCTCTGTGTTTTCCGGGAATGCATCTCGCCCTGTTCAGATCCCGCGCCAGACGCTTGTATAAGATCTCGTTCACCAGAGAACTCTTGCCCGATCCGGATACACCCGTCACACAGGTCATAACGCCCAACGGAAATTCCACATTGATGTTTTTTAAGTTGTTCTCCTGCGCTCCCACCACCTTGATCCACCCCGTGGGTTTCCTCCGGGTCTCGGGCACGGGAATCCGCAGCTCTCCGCTCAGGTATTTGCCGGTGACGGACTCCGGGACCTTCATGATGTCCTCCGCCGTGCCGCAGGCCACCACCTCCCCGCCGTGGGAGCCGGCGCCCGGGCCGATGTCCACCACATAGTCCGCCGCCAGCATGGTATCCTCGTCATGCTCCACCACCAACAGCGTGTTGCCCAGATCCCGCAGACTCTTGAGCGTGTTCAACAGCTTGTCATTGTCTCTCTGATGCAGGCCGATGCTCGGCTCGTCCAAAATATAGCACACGCCCACCAGTCCGGATCCGATCTGAGTCGCCAGACGGATGCGCTGCGCCTCGCCCCCGGAGAGTGTCGCCGTGCCCCTGCTCAGGGACAGATATTCCAGTCCCACATCCACCAGAAACTTCACTCTGGCCCGAATCTCCCGCAGGATCTGTTTGCCGATGAGCTGCTGCTGTTCGGTCAGTTGCATCTCCCCCAAAAAGGTATGCAGATCGCAGATGGGCAGAGAGGTGATCTCAAAAATGTTCCTGTCGCAGACGGTCACGGCCAGAGATTCCTTCTTCAGGCGCATTCCCTTACACTCCTTGCAGGGCGTGATGCGCATAAAAGATTCGTATTCCTGTTTCATCGTCTCGGAGAAAGTCTCCTTGTACTTGCGCTCCACATTGCGGATCAACCCCTCAAAGGCCACCGGATATACCCCTCTTCCCCGCTGCCCCACATAGTACACATCCACTTCCTTGCCTTTGGTGCCGTGGATCAATATATCCTGTATCTTCTGCGGATACTCCTCAAAAGGCGTGTCCAGGTCAAAATGATATTCCTTGCAGAGCGCCTGCAGGATCGCGTTGGTAAAACTGGATTTGTCCGCGCAGGACTGCCATCCCGTCACCGTAATGGCTCCCTCCCTGATGCTCAGTTTCTTATCCGGTATCATCAGGTCGATGTCAAACTCCATCTTATAGCCCAGGCCCGCGCATCCGGGACAGGCGCCAAAGGGATTGTTAAAGGAAAAACTGCGGGGTTCCACCTCGCTGATGCTGATGCCGCAATCAGGGCAGGAAAAACTCTGGCTGAAAGTCAGGCTCTCCCCGTCTATGACATCCGCGATCAAGAGGCCCTCCGCCAGATTCAGCGCATTCTCGATGGAGTCGGTCATACGCCTCTCAATGCCCTCCTTCACCACCAGTCTGTCCACCACGATCTCAATATTGTGCTTGATATTTTTTTCTAATTTGATCTCTTCCGTGAGCTCATAGAGATTGCCGTCGATCCGCACGCGCACATAACCGCTCCTGCGGGCGCGGTCCAACACTTTCTCATGCTCGCCCTTCCTGCCCCGCACCACCGGCGCGAGAAGTTGGATCCTTGTCCCCTCGCCGAGCTCCATGATCCTGTCCACCATCTGATCCACGCTCTGTCTGGAGATCTCCCTGCCGCACTTGGGACAGTGGGGAATGCCGATGCGCGCGTAGAGCAGTCGGAAATAATCGTAGATCTCCGTCACCGTACCCACCGTGGACCGGGGATTGCGGTTGGTGGATTTCTGGTCGATGGAGATCGCGGGGGAAAGACCGTCAATGCGCTCCACATTGGGTTTCTCCATCTGCCCCAGGAACATCCGCGCATAGGAGGACAGCGATTCCATATAACGGCGCTGCCCCTCCGCATAGATGGTGTCGAATGCCAGAGACGATTTTCCCGAACCTGACATTCCTGTCAGAACCACCAATTCATTTCTGGGGATGTCCACATCGATATTTTTCAGATTATGTTCATTGGCGCCCCGCACTTTGATATACTCGCGGGGGCGCATCTTCTTAATTTCTTCCACTGTCCCGTCCTCTTTTCACTGTAGTATGCTCAGTCCTGCTCTTTCAACTCGTTCAGATTTTTCTTGAGTTCCAACATCTTGTCCCGCAGCTCCGCCGCCGCCTCGAAGTTCAGATCCGCCGCCGCCTTCTGCATCTTCTTCTGCACGTCCGCGATCAGTTTCTCCAACTCTTCGCGGCTCATGGATTCAGGATCCTTCTCAAACTGCAGCTCCTCCTTGGCGATCACCTTGGAGATGCTGATGAGATCCCGCACGGCCTTGCGGATGGTCTGCGGCGTGATGCCGTGTTCCTCATTATATTTCATCTGGATCTCACGCCGGCGATTGGTCTCGTCCAACGCGACCCGCATGGAATCCGTGATGGTGTCCGCGTACATGATCACATGGCCGTCGGCATTCCGGGCCGCGCGCCCGATGGTCTGTATGAGGGATGTGGCGCTCCGCAGGAATCCCTCTTTGTCCGCGTCCAAGATTGCCACCAGAGAGATCTCCGGTATGTCCAGACCCTCTCTGAGCAGATTGATGCCCACCAACACATCGAACACATCCAGTCTCATATCCCGAATGATCTCCGCCCGTTCCAATGTGTCGATATCCGAGTGCAGATATTTGACCCTGACACCCACTTCCTTCATATAGTCCGTCAGATCCTCCGCCATCCGCTTGGTGAGGGTGGTGACCAACACCTTGTTGTGCCTCTCCACCTCCCTGTTCACTGCTCCGATCAGATCATCGATCTGCCCTTCCACCGGGCGCACATCCACCTCCGGATCCAAAAGCCCCGTGGGACGGATGATCTGTTCCGTGCGCAGCAGTTCATGTTCTTCCTCATAGTCCGAGGGCGTGGCGGACACAAAGAGCATCTGATCTATATGCGCCTCGAATTCCTGAAAGTTGAGCGGCCGGTTGTCCAACGCCGAGGGCAGTCGGAAACCGTAGTCCACTAATGTGGTCTTGCGGGAGCGGTCCCCCGCGAACATCCCCCTGATCTGAGGGATCGTCATATGGGACTCATCTATGATGATCAGAAAATCATCCTTAAAGAAATCCATCAGCGTCATGGGCGGTTCCCCGGGAGCCGCTCCCGTCAGATGTCTGGAATAGTTTTCAATGCCGGAACAGAATCCCGTCTCCCTGAGCATCTCCACATCAAAATTGGTCCGCTCCGCGATGCGCTGCGCCTCGATCAGCTTGTCCTCGCCCTTAAAGAAACGCACCCGCTCCTCCATCTCCCGCTCGATATTGACACAGGCCGTCTTGATCTTCTCTTGGGACACCACATAATGGGAGGCCGGGAAGATTGCTACATGATTCAGAGTGGCATGTACCTTTCCCGTCAGCGGCTCCACCTGCGCGATGCGATCTATCTCATCTCCGAAAAATTCAATGCGGATCAGATAGTCGCCGCCCTCCGCGGGATATACCTCCAACACATCGCCCCGCACCCGGAAGGTGCCCCGCTGCATATCCATGTCATTGCGGGTGTATTGAATGTCAACCAACTCCCGCAGCACCTTGTCCCTGTCCTTCTCCATTCCGGGGCGCAGGGAGACGATCATATCCTGATACTCGTCCGGACTGCCCAGACCATAGATGCAGGACACACTGGCCACCACGACCACATCCCTGCGCTCCGTCAGCGAGGCCGTGGCCGACAGGCGCAGTTTGTCTATCTCGTCATTGATAGCCGAATCCTTGGCAATGTAGGTGTCTGAGGAGGGCACATACGCCTCCGGCTGATAATAGTCATAATAGCTGACAAAATATTCCACCGCGTTCTCGGGAAAGAACTCTTTAAACTCCCCGTAGAGCTGCCCCGCCAATGTCTTGTTGTGCGCGATCACCAGCGTGGGCTTGTTCAGGGCGGCGATCACATTGGCCATGGTGAATGTCTTGCCGGAGCCGGTGACGCCGAGCAAAGTCTGAAATTGATTGCCCGCCTTGAATCCCTCCACCAACTCCGCGATGGCCTGCGGCTGGTCCCCGGTGGGCTGATATTCCGAATGAAGTTTAAAATGATCCACGAAAAGAACCTCCATATGCTCTCATCAAAGCTTTATTAGTTTACCACAAATTCCGGATTTTGTATAGATGCAAAATCGAACCTTTGTTCTTTTTCCAACCTTTCCTTTCCATGCATCTCTTCCTGATATCAAAAAGGAGTATTCCATTTGTCCGGAACACTCCTTTTCCTGCTTTTTTCAAACCCCCGCCGTCACATCATTTCCCGCAGGACTTCCTTCGCCTTCTCCAACTGATTGTCATAGGGATCCTCGGTCCTGTAATAGGCCTCGCCGTCAAACTCCCACTCCACGTCAGGCTCAATTCCGGTCCCGTGAATATTGCGCCCGTTGGGCGTGAAATAGCTGCTGATCGTCAGTTTCACCGCGGAGCCGTCGTCCAGGGCGATGATCTGCTGCACGATCCCCTTTCCAAAGGTGGTGGTGCCCACCAATGTGCCAAGCTCATAGTCCTGAATGGCTCCGGCCAGAATCTCCGAGGCGCTGGCGGAATTGCCGTCGATCAGCACCACCAACGGCACCTGCAGCTCCCGCCTGCCGTCGCTGTAATACTCAGCCTTTTTCCCCGCCTTATCCTCTGTGTAGACGATCAGCCCCTCGGGCAGGAGCATTTGAGCGATCTCTACCACCGCGGTGAGACTGCCGCCGGGATTGGCTCTCAGATCCAAAATCAGCCCCCCCATATCGGAACCCTTGGCCATGGCCAAAGCATCCGCAAACTGATCCACCGTCACATCGTCAAACTCCAGAATTTGGATATAGGCCATGCCGTCCTCCAACATCTCAAATTCCACGGTGGGGCTCTCCACCTTTCTCCTGACGATATCCAACTCCAGATAATCCGTCTCCCCGTCACGAACGATGGTCAGATGTACCTTGGTGCCCTCCGGCCCTTTGATCATCGACACCGCCTCCGTCAGGCTCAGACCATAGGTGGTCTTTCCGTCCACCTCATAGATCAGATCATCCGGCCTTAAGTCCGCCTCCTGGGCAGGTGTATCCTTGATCACACCGCTGATCTTCGGAAGGGAAGTCACCGGATCCAGTCCCACATAGGCTCCGATCCCATAGTAGATCCCCTCCGTGCTGTCCAACAGAGCCACCAGTTCCTCCTCGGTATAATACTCGGAATAAGGGTCGTTTAACGCGGCCATGATGCCCCGATACATTCCCTCTTCCAGTTCCGCGTCCGTCATCTCGGACAGATAAAAACGCCTGTGTATCAGCTGCTCAAGATTCTCAATCTTCTCCAACACCCTCTGATTCACAAAAGAGTCGTCGGACAGACTTACATTCTGCCGGAAGATCACGCTGGTGATGATCAGCGCCGTCAACAGTCCGACCACCAAACCCAGACAAAATGATCCGAAACCTTTTCTGTTATTTTCCATAGTCTCTCATTCCTTCACTTCTCTCGGTAATCTTATAAAGCATACGAACATCTACTTGGAGATATACTCCCAGGGCGACACATAAGCGCCGTTTTTGCGCACGCTGAAATGCAGATGGTTGCCGGTGGAACGCCCGGTGCTGCCCACCGCGGCAATGGTCTCCCCGCGCACCACGATATCACCCTTCTCCACATAGAGCGCGGAGGCATGCATGTAAATGGTATACAGCTCATCTCCATGATCCAACATAATATAATTTCCCATGGTCGCGCTGTAGGTGGCAGCCACCACCTTGCCGTCATAGGCCGCGTAGATCGCCGTGCCCTTCGGCGAGGCCAGATCCACGCCATTGTGGAACTGTTCCACCCCCAACGTAGGATGTATGCGCATACCATACTCATCGGAGACTCTGGTGTAGGACGCCACCGGAAATTTGAAAGCTCCTCCGTCATAGGAGAGCACATTTCCGTTGGCCGCCAGAATGCTCTTCTTCTCCTCGGCAATGGCAGCCTCCATCGCAGCGATCTCCGCGTCCTGATCCTTGATCATCTGCTCATACTCCGCGATGGCTTGGGATTTATTGTTGATATCCGTCTCATAATTGGTGATATCCCGGTTCTTCTGTTGGATCAGATCCTCCAGATTGGCCTGCTCCGTCTCCACATTCAGCTTGCTCTGGTCCAAAATGGCCTTCTCCAGTTCCAACTGCTCCTTGCAAAGTTCTATAAATTGACGGTTGGCCTTGTAGGCCTCATACATCCGCCTGTCATACGCGGCCACCTTTTCCATGGTATCTGCGCGGCTGAGGAAATCTCCCCAGTTGTCCGCGGCCAAAAATATGTCAAAGATCTGCGTGTTGCTCTGCTCATACATCATACGGATACGGTTTATCATGGCTTTTTGCTGCGCCTCTTCCGTCTGCAGAGCCGCGTCCAACTCAATCTGTGTCGTCTCGATCTCGCTCTCCTTCACCGTGATCTGCTGATTCAGATCCGCGATATTCTGTTCGATCTCCGCGAGTTGGGCATCCAACTGCGCCACATAGACTTTCAGATTGGATTTTTGCGTCTCCAGATCCTTCTTGACCTTCTGCAGATCAGTCAGGCTGCTCTCCAATTTTTCCCTGTCCTTCTCCATCTGCTCGATCTGATCCTGTTTCTCCCGAATGCTGTCGGAGGTGATGGAGGACAGAGATGTCGCCCGGACGGGCAGACATACCGCTCCCGCCATCAGCGCGGTCAGAACACATGCAATTGTCATTTTACCTCTCACGGACAATCTCAAAATGCTTTACCTCTCAACCCGGCGGAAATATCATACATGCAAATGCTTTCTGACAGTGGAGATACTGCCCACGAACCCAATCCCCACGCCCACAATAAGTGACACAGGTGTCAGAACCCCGAAAACCTCATCCGCGGACAGGAAATTAAGAAAGCTGCTGAGGATCTCAAATCTGGCCGTCACATAGTTCAGAGTGTAATTGTACAGACTGTAGATCATACCCAACGGGATGGCCGCGCCGATCAGACCGATGAGCATCGCCTCCAACACAAAGGGAGCGCGCACGAAGAAATCCGTGGCTCCCACATATTTCATGATCGAGATCTCCTCCCTGCGCACGGAGATACCCACCATCACCGTATTGCTGATGAGGAAGACGCTCACCGCCAAAAGCACCACGATGATACCCACCGACACATACGCGATCAGCAAATTCACACCGCTCAGAGTGTTGGCCGTCACCGCGGAATATCTCACTTCCCGTATCTCGGGGAGGGACTCCAACCATGTGACCAGCGCGCTCTGCAGGGACACATCGCTCAGATACACATGATAGCTGTTCTCTCCGGCCAGCGGATTGTCCGGGAAACCCTCCCGATAGTCCTCTCCGAAATAACTTTGTCCAAAATTTTCCCAGGCCTCCTCATCGGAGACAAACACCACATCGGAGACCTCCATGCGGGCGGCGATCATCTGTCCGATCTCCTCTATGCGCTCCGGAGTGGGGATCTGACCCTCCGCATGGCTCTCACATCCGTCCGACACCACATAGTCCTCGTGGTGGAAGAACACCGTCACCGAGACGCCCTCCTCCGCGGTCCGCACGATATGTTCAAAATTGGTCATGATGGCATAAAACAGGCCGAACAGAAAGAGACAGGCTGAGATCGTGGCGATGGATGCCAGTGAGAACAGCTTGTTGCGAAAAATATTCGCGATCCCTTGTCTGATGGTATATAACAATGTGCTAATCTTCATCGATGTAAGTACCCTCCTCCTCGTCACAGACAATCACGCCCTTCTTCAGGGTAATTACACGCTTGCGCATGGCGTTCACGATCTCGCTGTTGTGCGTCACCACCAGAACCGTGGTGCCGGACGCGTTGATCTCCTCCAACAGTTTCATGATCTCCCAGGAATTGTTGGGATCCAGATTGCCCGTGGGCTCATCCGCCAACAGGATGGACGGATTGTTCACCAACGCTCTGGCAAGCGCCACGCGCTGCTGCTCTCCTCCGGAAAGCTGTCTGGGCTTGGACTTATACTTTCCCGCCAGTCCCACCGTGGCCAGGATCGCCGGCACATTCCTGCGGATCTCCTTTCCGGGCGTCTCCACAATGCGCTGCGCGAATGCCACATTTTCATAGATATTCCTGTCCTTCAGCAGGCGGAAATCCTGAAATACCACGCCCAGATTGCGTCGAAACTGCGGAATGTTTCTATGGCTCAATCTGCCCAGATCATGTCCCATAACATAAACACTGCCGCTGGAAGGCACAAGCTCCCGCAGCAGAAGTTTGATCAGTGTGGATTTGCCCGAACCACTGTCTCCCACGATAAATACGAACTCTCCGGGCCGGATGCTGAGACTCACATTGTTCAGCGCCGGCGCCCCGGTGGAGTAGCTCTTGCTCACATTTTCCAGACAGATCAGGCCGTTCTTCTCTATAAATTCCTCTCTTTGCTGTCTGCGCAACTCTTTTCTCGTCATTCGTGTCCTCCAATTGGCTGCTGTCAGCGTTCCTATCTGATATAGACGCCGTCAATATTCATATGTTTCCATGTACTTCATGTATTTCACCACCATCAGCGCGATCTTAAAAGTGATGGCATCCTCAAACACGCGCAGATCAAGCCCCGTGCTCTTCTGCAGTTTATCCAGACGATAGACCAGCGTGTTGCGGTGGATGAAGAGCTGTCTGGAAGTCTCCGAGACATTCAGACTGTTCTCAAAGAACTTGTATATGGTGGCCAGAGTCTCCTCGTCAAAATCGTCCGGACTCTTGCCGCCAAAGATCTCTCTTATGAACATCTTGCACAGCGGAATGGGAAGCTGATAGATCAAACGTCCGATCCCCAATTCGCTGTAAGCGATCAGATCCCTGTCGTCAAAAAAGATCTTGCCGACATCCAAAGCCATCTTGGCCTCCTTGTAGGAGCGGCTCACCTCCTTGATCTCCCGGATCACCGTGCCGTAGGCAATGCGCACATTCTGAATGCCTTCCTTTTGCAGATAAGTGATCAGCGCGCGCGCCGTCTTCTCAATCTCTTTGCCCGCCTCCGCGTCGGGCAGCTCCTTTACTATAATAACATCTTTCTCATCCACTGCGGTGATGAAATCTTTTCCATTGTTGCCGACACAACTGCGGGACATCTCCAACACATTGTTGTCCTTCCCCGCCGCGGATTCCACGATCATCACCACCCGGGGCGCATCCGTCTGAATGCGCAGTTTCATGGAGCGGCTGTAAATGTCCACCAACAGCAGATTGTCCAACAGCAGGTTTTTCATGAAATTGTCCTTGTCAAAGCGCTCCTTGTACGCCACCAGGAGATTCTGGATCTGGAAGGCCGCCATCTTGCCGACCATGTAGACATCCTCTCCGACGCCTCCCGCCACGAGGATATACTCCAACTGCTGCTCGTCAAATATCTTGAAAAAACGGTATCCCTGTATCTCCTGAGAATCCGCCGGGGATGCGGCAAATTCCACGGCGGCGGCAGAGCTGCCCGCCATGTCATCCATGGTAGACACGATCGCCTTGCCGTCCGCGTCCATCACGCAGAATTCCACCCTGGAAATTCCCTTCAGGCCGTCGATTGTACTTTGCAATATCTGATTGGAAATCATATAACCGCTCCCTTTCACTTTGAAACATACTAACACAAATGTACAAAAAAACGGGTAAAAAAGCAATAGTTTTTCGGAGAAAATTCACAAATTTACAAATAATTAAAAACTTTTGTCATGAATATTCTCAGACACACATAACAAGAAGAGGGGATGCAGGAAAGCATTTCCAAACACCCCCTCTTCTCGTACCGTACCGGAAAACCGCCTCATACCCGCATGTCAAAGTTGGCGCCCACACCCGGGTTCACGCTCTGTTCCATGGCCGCGGCATCAATCATCTGCACAAGCCCTTCCCCCAAAGTCTCATTGGTATCCATGGCTTTGCTGAGCACCATCGTGCTCACCTGTGACTGAACTTTGTTGGCCGAGAGCGCCATCGACACTCCTGCTATGTCCATATCACGATACCTCCTTTGCCGATACTTCATTTGCATTATAACACATTCGGATCCGTATTTCCAGTGGCAACGGGAATTTGTTTGTGTCAAGTGATCGTTGGCACTTTTCCCATGCGCTACGGATTTACATAGGCTATATTGTTCTCTTTCGCATAAGTCTCCGCGTAACTTCCCGGCTCTACCGTGAGAACCAACTCCAGGCTTTTATCGGCAAAAGCAGATTTCTTAAAAGCCTTTTCCCCAATTTCCGTCACGGATGCCGGGATGGTCACGCTGATCAGGCTGTCGCAACTCTCAAATGCCTGTTTGTCAATTTTCTCTACGCCGTCCTCAATGATCACGGTTTCTAAGTCTTGACTGTTCACAAACATCATATATCCCACCGTTTTCAGATTTGCGGGAATCGTAAGCTCCACTACATCGATACTGCTAAAAACTGACTGCCCCAGCTCCGGAGCGCTGCACAAAAGCTCCAATTCCCTGATACCTGTCATGGAGAACGCGCTTTCACCCATAAAAGTCACTGTGCCCGGTATGCTGACATATTCCAAGGACGGGCAATTTAAAAAAGCGTGATCTGCTATACTCTGCAAACCTTCGTTCAACCGGATCCCGACAAGCTCCTCGCAGTTTGTAAATGCAAATGCTCCAATGATCTCCAAAGTATCGGGGCATACTACTGCCGTGATCTCATCATTTACGAAACAATACTCACCAATAGCGCGTACATCCATACCGTCGATCCGGGCCGGTATGGAAACTTCCTTGCTCTCCCCCAAATATCGGTAAATTATGATTTCCCCATCGACATTATCATAGTCAAAATCCGACGCGGGATTTTCGGGGATGGAGGCAAATATCTCCGCGTCAGCTTCCTGCCGTGAATCGGCATCCTGTCGTGAGTCAGTGTCCTGCCATGAGTCGGTGTTTTGTCGCGCGCCGGCGTCCTGCGCCGGTTCCGCGCCGGAGTTCTGCTCCGCCTTTTCGCAGGCTCCCAGGGCGAAAGCTGCCACACATAATACAAGTGCGATCTTCGTTTTGTTTATTTTTTTCATGGTCTCTCCCTTTTCCTTTTGTTTCTCTTTCTTTTTTGTTTCTCTATTCTTTCTGTTTTTCCGTCATGGGTTCACATACGTCAGATAATTTTCTTTGGCATAAGTTTCCGCCACGCTTTCCGGATATACGGTGACTACCACATTTCCCGTCGCCCAGAATATAGATTCCCCCATTTCCGTAACCGACTGCGGTATATTGATCTCTTTTAAAAATTTGCATTGCGCGAACGCATCCGAATCGATCCGTTCCACTCCCTCCTCAATGACCACTTTTTCCAAGTTTGAACAGCCTTCAAACGCGCCTTCTCCCACTGTTTTTATATTCGCCGGTATCGTCACCGTGGTGATATAAGTGGAGCAGAAACATCCTTCCGGAATTTCACTCAAGGTATCCGGTATCGTAACTTCCTTGAGACCGCTCAATCCAAATGAGCTGTCACTCAAAGTGGTCAACGTGCTTGGAAAATCAACTTTTTCCAGGCTGTGGCAGGGAAGAAAGGCATGTACTCCTATCTCTTGGAGCCCTTCATTCAAAGAGATTTCCGACAGGGAAGTACAATTTATAAATGCCTCTTCTCCGATGGTGATCAATGTTTCAGGACAGACCACCCTTGTAAGTTTACTCTCATTTTTAAAACACTGTCTGCCGATCGCCACCACATCCTTGCCGTCAATCTGCGCCGGAATCACCACATCCGTAGAGGGGCCCGTATGAACCGTGATCACGATCTTTCCGTCCTCTTCCTTATACTCAAACTCGGACACGTCCGTCTCCTCTTCCACGCGCCCGCTGCCGTTATTTTCCGCGTTCCCGGCCCCGGATTCCGCGGCTTGATCGGGGGATGCCGCATCATTCTTCCGTCGGTCATCACCGCAGGCGGTTAAGAGGGACGCCGTCATAAACATCACCATGCCCATAAAACACAATTTCTTTCGCATCATATTTTCTCCTTTTCTTTGCGGTCACAAACTTAAGATTAAAGCTATATCATCTATCTTATGGGCCCGACTTGCTGAAAGTCAATGCGAAAAGGCACGAGCGGTTTTAATGATGTCATGAGCGGTATCCCCTGCCATTGACAGAAGTATGCGGAGCAATTTATAATTAAAAAAATGAAAATTCAGGAGGAAATTTTATGTTTCAGGACAAAAGCGGCGCTTTTGAAGATTTCGGCTTTAAATTGGTGGTCATAGACAGCCTTTTGGGAAAAGATACAAGTTTCTCAGATGAGTTGGAAGAAATGAAGGAAAAATATGTGAAAAATTATGACGGGGACGGCTACGAATGCATTCCCGAAATGGTCGAATATTTTGAAAACCTCAGGCTTACGGAAGAAGATCTGGCATTGGCAGACAAGCTTGTCTTTGACGGCGGCGAGGACATTTATTTTCTGATGATGACCTGTTGGGACGGCGAGTCCGACATGTTTGACGTAAAGAGCGTGAAGGGCTTTGAGCTGCTTCCCAACCTGAAGGAAGTGGAATATATCTCCATGTGCGGCAGATCATTGATGGAAACATTTACAAAGGCAGGGATCAGGGTTTCCTAGGAGAAAAATTCTCCTAAGAATTTTTCTCCTGCTGTTCCTGATGTTTTAAGTGCAGCCACTCCTCCACCCTGTTTCTGGAAAAAATATCATTGACGATCAGGGCGATCACCACACCTATGCCCGTGTCGATCATGCGGTACAATGCATACTGAATGTAATGGGGCGGCGTGTTGAAAAGAATGATACACAACACGACTCCCCCCGGCTGCACTCCGCCCGGCCAATGGCAGCGCACGCACATGGCGATCAAAATAACAATTCCCAAAAACACCAAAGGAAGCCGCAGCCAATAATTGCCTTCCGGATAAGCCCAATGCTCCAGACCATAGAGCGCCAACCCGATAAAACCTCCGATAATGGTTCCGAAAAAACGATTGCCTCCGCTTCTGCGGGAACTCTCCATATCCGCTCCCATTCCAAACACAGCGCCTATGCAGGCAAATGTGGGATTGCTGCCCGGAAAAAGTGCATAGAGAAATGCCGTGATCATGGTTGCAAAAGCCGTCTTCAGGCTCCTGAGTCCCAAGCCGGGAATCGGCGCGTGCACCGGATTGTGCTGTTCATTCTGTTCCATATCCATAACTCCCTATACTTTTCGGATCACCTTGCCGTTGATCTCAATGGCTCCTGCCTTCAACAGATGCCCCACGGCGCGCTTGAACTCCTTTTTGCTCATGCCGGTCTCCCTGCGGATCACCTCCGGGTCCGCCTTCTCCGTGAAGGGCAGCACACCGTCATAGCTGTCCAGCAGGGCCAACAGTTTCTCTCCGTCCCTGTCCATCTGCAGATAAGCTTTCTCTCGGACGCTGAGAGTGAGTCTGCCGTCCTCAAGCACCTCCACCACCCGGGCCTCTATGTCGGTCCCCGGCGTCACATCCCCATAGAGCTCACGCTTGGGGATCAGCGCGGAATATTGATTGTCCACCGCCACAAAGGCCCCGAAGTTGTCGCTGATCTCATAGACCCGTCCCCTGACACGGTCATCCCTCTGATAGGGGCTGTCCGTACTCAGATTCTCATACACGTTGGTGGTGGCGCAGAGCCGGTCGCTCTTGTCAATATACAGAGACACCAAAACCCTATCCCCCGTCTTCACGCGGTAGCTCTGTCGGCTGTACGGCAGGAACAGATCCTTCTCCAGACCCCAGTCCAGAAAAGCTCCGATCTTGCCCACGTCCGCCACGGTCAACTCCGCCACCTGCCCCATGACAAGCTTAGGCGTGCGGGTCGTGGCGATCAGCCGGTCCTCGGAATCCCTGTAGACGAACACCTCCAGAGAATCCCCCGGCTTACTGTCCTTCGGCACCTGCGCGGCCGGGAGCAGGATCCTCTCCTGAGCCCGCTGCGCGGAAACCGCCAAATAGACGCCGAAATCCACCGTCTTCACTATGACAAGATTCTGCTTTTCTCCTAATCGGATCATATTGCCACCTCTCTGCATCCCGCCAAGCTCACATAAACTCTATTATGGCATAAGGACTGCCTTTCTCATCATTCAACGCGACCACTTGGCGATCCGCGTCCCGTACCACATAGGGGTACAGCACATCATCCAACAGCGCCTGTTTTTTGTACTCGGCCCGCATCTGCCGGATCTTGAACTGCTCCGGGAGAAACTCCATGGCCATGTCCACATACTGACCGTTGTTCACATGATTGTTGGTATCCAAATGGTGTTTGCGCACCGTGATCGGTTCCCCGGCGTTTCCGCCCTCCGGCAGAGCGATCTTGCGGGACGCGTAATCCATGTCCAACTTGGGAGAGATCTCATATCCCTCAAGCATCTCTTTCGGCGCAGACGCGGGTTTCCAAGTGTCCGTGTTCAGGAGACACCACAGCGAGTTGGCCTTGGCCGCATAACTGCCGTCCTCCGCCAACATCACAAAATTTCTGGATCCCAGAAAACCCTTGAACTCATAGGGCGCCGTGCCGATCTTCACGCGTTCTCCCAAAGCCGGATAACGCTCCACCGCGATCTGCCAAGAGGACAGCACCCACACCAGATGCCTGTCCGCCAGATATTTCACTCCCAATCCCAGATCCTCGGAGTGAAAGGTGGAGCAGTCCTGAAAATAATCGATCAGCGAGGCCATGGTCAGTCGGCCCTCAAGATCTGTCTCACTATACCGGATCCTTCCGTCAAAAAAATACATGATCTCACCTGTCTTCCATTTTTCATAAGTGCCGGGACGTTTTCATAAACGCCGTCATGTTCCCGTAAATGTCGTGGCGTTAAGTGAATAGCTGCACCACGATCAGAGCCACCCAGATGATACAGAAAGTCAGCATACCGCTGTTGACGATCAATGTGTTAAACTTTCTGCCCTTGGGGATCTGCACCCGTCCGGGTCTCGGTTTCATGCGTCTGATAAACACGATGAACAATACCACACCCGTGACGACCACGGCCAACAGAAACATCGCATACAGGAAAAAGAGCATCCAACCGGCAAGATTGTCCATCACCAGTTCCATCATCGCGTCCGTGTCATTGGGATCCAACGCCGCCAACGCACTGTAATCGAGCAATTCCAACAACTTCATCGACACGATGCTGCCCATAAAATTGATGATCGCGTGCATGACCATGGTGATCTTAATATTGCCCGTCCTGATATACAGAAAGGCAAAGAAAGCGCCCAATCCCACCGCATAGGCAAACTGATTCAGATTGCCGTGGAACAGGCCGAACATCAGCCCGGATAGGATGATGGCCATACCCTCTCCGTATTTCACGGTGCGATCCACGAGCACCTTGCGGAACACATACTCCTCCGCGATGGGCGCCACGATCACCATCAGCACAAAATTCAACATCGGGTTGCCCTCGGTGACGATATTCGCGACACTGTTCTCCACCTCGCCTCCCTTGAGGGCCCCGATGAAAGTGGTGAGCGAAGTGCCCAACAAATTGCTGATATAGATCAGGGAATAGCACATGATCAACGCCAACACAAACTGCCACCACTTCATCTTGTGGCGCGGTATGGGCTCCGTATCCATCTTCCACGTCAACAGCAGGATCAGAGGCAGCCCAATGGCGTATACCGTAATCCCGGAGAGCAGGAGCTGAACCACCATGCTGTTCATCAACTCCGGTCGCAGAATATAGATCATGCCCACCCCGACAGCCTGAAACAGATAGATCACCGCCGTTCCCGCAATATAACTCCATCCCAGTCTGGAAAAAGTTTTCTTTGCCTGTTTACATTCGTCCATAATATCCTCCCGTGTTGCTCTGGTATACACAAGTAATATTAGTGTAACAAATTGTGCGGGATAATTCAATTGTTTTCCAAAAAAGGAACTGTCACACTAAATAATTAGCGCGACGGTCCCTTCCATAGATACCCTATAGCAGCGCAATCACTTACCCTTTCGTTGTTTCAAAATAAATGGAGTCATCGTTTCCATAAGTTCCTTTGATATGCGCTCACCCTTTTCTTTCAGTATTCTTTTCTGCTCCGCTTTCGCCCATTCAACTGCCTTAAGCTGTTCTTCTAACCGTTCGCTTAAAATTACATGATCCTCCATAACAATCTCCCTTCCTACCGATTACCATAATCAATACCGGCAATCTTGCAATTTTTCAAAAAGTGATCTGCTGCTTTCTTCAATCCCTTCAAATTTTTCGCTTCGTTGTTTAAGCTGACTGCTTCATTAAACAATGAAACCGCTTTATCATAATCATATCCTTTCCCTTTTGCAAGAT